>NZ_KZ084331.1 GCF_002093975.1 Thermoactinospora rubra | reverse complement strand
GCCGCCACCGACGCCGGCGATGTGATCATCGCCGAGAAGCCCGGCGTGGTGGAGGAGGTCTCGGCCGACTACATCACCGTGCTCAACGACGACGGCACCCGCATCACCTACCGGGTGGCCAAGTTCAAGCGCTCCAACCAGGGCACCTGCTTCAACCAAAAGCCCATCGTGGCCGAGGGCGACCGGGTGGAGACCGGCCAGGTCATCGCCGACGGCCCGTGCACCGACCAGGGCGAGATGGCGCTGGGCAAGAACCTGCTGGTGGCGTTCATGCCCTGGGAGGGCCACAACTACGAAGACGCCATCATCCTGTCCCAGCGGCTGGTCCAAGACGACGTGCTGTCCTCCATCCACATCGAGGAGCACGAGGTGGACGCCCGCGACACCAAGCTGGGCCCGGAGGAGATCACCCGGGACATCCCGAACGTGTCCGAGGAGGTGCTGGCCGACCTGGACGAGCGCGGCATCATCCGGATCGGCGCCGAGGTGGTGCCGGGCGACATCCTGGTGGGCAAGGTCACCCCCAAGGGGGAGACCGAGCTGACGCCGGAGGAGCGGCTGCTGCGGGCCATCTTCGGGGAGAAGGCCCGGGAGGTGCGCGACACCTCGCTGAAGGTGCCGCATGGGGAGTCCGGCAAGGTCATCGGGGTGCGGGTGTTCTCCCGGGAGGAGGGCGATGAGCTGCCCCCCGGTGTCAATGAGCTGGTGCGGGTGTATGTGGCGCAGAAGCGGAAGATCACCGATGGGGACAAGCTGGCCGGCCGGCACGGCAACAAGGGCGTGATCTCCAAGATCCTGCCGGTGGAGGACATGCCGTTCCTGGAGGACGGCACCCCCGTCGACATCATCCTCAACCCGCTGGGGGTGCCCGGCCGGATGAACGTCGGGCAGGTGCTGGAGACGCATCTGGGCTGGATCGCCGCCCAGGGCTGGGACATCAGCGAAGTGGAGGAAGCCTGGGCCGGCCGGCTGCGCGAGAAGGGCTTCGCCCAGGTCGACTCGCGCACCAACGTCGCCACCCCGGTCTTCGACGGCGCCGGCGAACAGGAGATCATCGGCCTTCTGGGCAACACCCTGCCCAACCGCGACGGCGACCGGCTGGTGCTGCCCAGCGGCAAGGCCATGCTGTTCGACGGCCGCACCGGCGATCCGTTCCCCTATCCGATCGCGGTCGGCTACATCTACATGCTCAAGCTCAACCATCTCGTGGAGGACAAGCTCCACGCCCGGTCGACCGGCCCGTACTCGATGATCACCCAGCAGCCGCTGGGCGGTAAGGCGCAGTTCGGCGGGCAGCGCTTCGGCGAGATGGAGGTGTGGGCGCTGGAGGCCTACGGCGCCGCGCACGCCCTGCAGGAGCTGCTGACCACCAAGTCCGACGACGTCATCGGCCGCGTGAAGGTCTACGAGGCCATCGTCAAGGGCGAGAACATCCCAGAGCCCGGCATTCCCGAGTCCTTCAAGGTGCTCATCAAGGAGATGCAGTCGCTGTGCCTCAACGTCGAGGTGCTCTCCAGCGACGGCATGTCCATCGAGATGCGCGACACCGACGAGGACGTCTTCCGCGCCGCGGAGGAGCTCGGCATCGACCTGTCCCGGCGTGAGCCGAGCAGCGTCGACGAGGTCTGACGTGCGGGCGCCGGCCCGCGCCGTCATCGGCCGCCGTCGTCGGCGTGGCCGGGACGGATGAGGCGCAGCGCCCGGTCCGGGTCTCCGGAGCGGGCCACGGCGCGGGACACCTCGGCCAGCGCCCACTCCCTCAGCTCCGGATCGGGCAGGGAGCGGGCCAGGCCGAGCGCCCGGGTGAGATCGCCGGCCCGGGCCAGGGAGACGGCGACGGCGGCCGTGGCCGCCACCTGTGAGTCGGCGCAGTCGGCGGCGAGGCCGAGGGCGTGGTCGTGCCGTCCCATCGCGGACAGCGCTTCGGCCACGTCCACCGCTGCCTGCCCGGGTAGGGGGACGCCTTCGGCGGCCAGCCGCTTGATCGTCCGGTCGGCCTGGCGGACGTCACCGGTCACGGCCCACGCCCGCGCCAACCGCGCCAGGAGCCGGATCCGCGGCTCGGGGCCGGTCACCGAGGCTGAGATCGCGTTGGCGTGGAGGAGCACCTGCGAGACGGTCTCCGGCCGGGCGCCCGCGGCGGCGTAGGCCTCCCCCACCGACGCCACCGTGCCGCACTGCTCCAGCGGATCGGCGACCTCCAGCGCCACCTGAAAGGCGCGGTCGAGCCGCCCGGACGCGACCAGGACCTCGGCCAGCGCGCCGGGGGTGCCCGAGGCCGCGGCCTCGGCCTGGCCGAGCACCTCGGCCGCCTGGTCGAGCCGCCCGACCGCGAGCAGCGACTCCACCAGGTCCCGCAGCAGCCGGTCGTGGTCACGGGAGTCGGCGACAGCGCGGGCGGCGGTCTCGGCCTGCCGCAGGAGCGCGAGGGCCCGGTTGAGGTCTCCCGCCCGCGTTCGCGCCTCGGCCACCGCCAGCAGCGCCTTCGCCCGCGGCGCCGCCTCCTCGATGGAGCGCGCGACGGATTCGGCCTCGTCGAGCCGCCCGGCCTGGGCGTGCCCGGCGGCCACCCGCTGCAGCGCCCATGCCCGCCGGTCCGGGTCCGGAATCATCGGGGCCCTCTCCTGCGCCTGGTCGAAGGCGCCGACGTCGCACAGCGCCCGCACCAGGTCCGGCCACGGCGACGGCCAGCGGCCCGCGGCGATCGCGTCGGCGCGGTCGAGCAGGCCCGCCCGCCCCAGCGCGCCGGCCAGGAGCCGCCAGGCCTCGTGGCGCTCCTGTTCCGCGTAGAGGGTGTGGACCAGCTGCTCGGCGCGGTGCAGCAGCTCGCCCGCCCGCTCCCGGCGGCCCGCGTGGACCATGGCGTCGGCGAGCTCCACCAGGCCGTAGATGTGCCGCATGTCGTCGGCGCCGTGGACGGCCAGAGCAGCGGCGGCGGCCTCGTCCAGAACCTCACCGGCGCGTACGGCATGCCCGGCCTCGGCCATCGATCGCGCCACCCGCGCCAGGGCCTGCTCGCGCCGGAAGCGGTCGGTGATCGCGCGGGCAAGGGCCACGGCGCGGTCAAGCCTGCCGGCCTGCGCCAGCGTGGCCGCGACATCGGCCGGCAGGTCGCTGTCCGGGTCCGCCGGGGCGGGGACGCCGTCGAGCACCTCCGCCGCCTGGTCGGATCTGCCCAGCTGGACCAGCAGCCGGGCCAGGGCCACGCGGGCGGCGCCACGCCAGCCGTTCCCCTCGATGGCGTCGACGGCGGCCAGGGCCCGGTCGAGCTCTCCGCGTTCGGCCCAGGCGAGGGCGAGGGCCCGCAGCTCGCCCTGGGGGGCGTTGGGGTAGGTGATGGCCCGGGCCACCGTCTGGGCGCGGTGGAGCAGCTCCGCCGCACGGTCGGGATCGTCCATCGCCAGGGCCGCCGCCCGCAACGCCCGGCTGCGGTCGGAGGGCTCGGCGATGTGCTCGGCGACCTCCAGGGCCTCGGCCCCGCGCCGGGACTCCGCCAGCGCCTCGGCGACGAGCAGCAGGGCGATGCCGCGCCGCAGCCGGTCGGTGACGAGGAAGCGGGCCGTGGCGCGGGCCTGGTCGAGCCGGCCGGCCCGGATGAGGCTCCGCACGAAGGCGTCCCATCCCCAGCTGGGATCGGGATCCCGGCCGGCCACCGTCACCGCGCGGTCGACGTCGCCGGCCATGACCAGCGCCCCGGCCAGTGCCCTCAGGCCCGTCGGGGACAGATCGCCGTCGTCGACGGAGGCCAGTACGGCTCGGCCCGGCCGCCCCGCTCGGGCCAGCGCGCCGGCCACCGATCCGAGCGCGCCGATGCGGTCCTCTGTCCGCCCGATGGCGTTCGCCGCCCGCAGCGCCTGATCGACCGGGCAGACCACGGCCATGCCCTCGGCCACCGCGATCAGGGAGCGGATCCGCTCCCGCGGGCCGGTCGTGCCGTGGGCGATCCGTAAGGCGCGGTCCATCGCCTCGGCGGCGCCGTCGATGTCGCCGTTCAGGGCCAGCACCTCGGCGGAGGCTCCCAGCGTGCGGATGCGCACGACCGATGGCGGGATCTCCACAACTTGAGCATAGTGACGACCGATGTGTCCGTCCCGGGCTGCTTTCCCCGGCCTCCTTTCCCGGGCCTCCGCCGTACGGCACGATGAGGTCGGGCCTGGCGGAGGCCGGTGTGTTCCGGCTTGGCGATGGATGGCGTTATGGCTGCGACCGAGATGGTGCTTGCCGGGTTGGCGGTCGGCGTCGCGGCGGCGGTCGTGGCGTGGCGCGGGCTGGCGAGGGCTCGGCTGCTGGCCGAGGCGCGGCGGCATCGCTCGGCGCTCCAGTCCTGGTCAGGTACGGCGCGCTACTGGTTCGATCGCGAGCGAGAGAGCTGGAGTCCGGAACCCGGCGCGGCGATGGCGGCCAAGCTGGAGGAGCTCGACCGGCGCAGGTCCGAGATCGTCGCGCTGCGGCCCGGCGACCCGGCCCTGGGCGAGGCCGCGAGCCGTCTGGGCCGCGCCTACGAGAGCTTCGGCGCCCTGGCCAGAGCGCTGTCGGAGTGCGAGACCGCCGCGTCCAAGCCGCGCCCGGACATCGACGATCTGCTCGCCGTACCCCCGGCCGATCCCGCATCGACGAGGCGGCCGCAGCCGCCGGGAAGGGCCGCGAAGCCGGGAAAGGCGGCCAGATCGAGCGGCGGCCGGTGTGGCGGCCGAGGCGGCGGCAACCCTCCGGGCCCGGCCGCCGTCGCCCGCCTCGGCGCCCGGCTGGAAGAGCTCGACGAGCGCCGCACCCGGCTGGTCCAGCGGATACGGGACTCCTCGCCGGACACCTGGGCGAAACTGGCCGGCAGCGCCACGGCGCTGGCCGCCGACTACAAGCGGCTGAGCGCGGACGCCACCCGGGCCTGGGAGCTGATGTTCCCCGACCGCGCCGCCGCCAGGGCCGCCGAGGACAGCGCGCTGTTCCAGCACATCCTGGACGACATCCGCCGCCGGAGCCAGGCCTCCCGGCGCGCCGCGCCCCCACGGCCGGACCGCACGCGCGGCCGTACTCCCCGGGAAGACCACATTCCTGGAGAAGACTCCGGCGATGACCGCCGTGGCGCGGACCTTTGACGTCCGTGCCTGATCAGGCGGTCCAGTCGGGCAGCCAGAAGTCGCGTGGGCCGTCGCTGCCGCGGATGAGGGCCTCGCAGAAGAGCCGGATCCTGAACTCGCCGCGGAAGCGTTCCATGGTGACGGCGATCGTGGTCTGCGCGGGCTCCCCGGTGGCGGGCAGGCGATGGCTGCGGTGGACGGGGCCGTCGACGGCGAACGACCGCCGGTCTCCCACGGTCGTGGTTTCTATGACGATATGTCCGGACATCGGCGGAAACGGGAGCGTCAGGTATTCGACGGTGGGCTCGGTGCCGGTGACGGTCGCCCGCCACGTCTCGCTCGCCGGCCGCCGAGGGGACAGGACGCGCAGGGCCTCCAGGCCGCGGCCCTGTGTCGCCTGGCGGACGTGGAGGTCGAAGCCGTGGGCGACGAGGAGTTCGCGGATCTCGGGCAGGGCGCTGGAGTCGTAGCAGTTCCAGCCGTCGTGATGGACCCGGTTGGGATCGGCGCCGCGGGAGAGGAGGAAACGGGCCACCTCGGCCTGCCCGGACTCGCAGGCCACCAGGAGCGCGGTCGTCCCGGTGCGGCCGCCGTCCTGGTCCACGTCCCATCCGGAGTCGGCGAGCTCGGCGAGGGCCGCCAGATCGCCGCGCCGCACCAGCCGGGCGATGGCGCCGAAGTCCATGCCGTCGTCCACGACGTCACGCTAGCCCCTGCGAGCCGTCCCGATACGAGACCCGATATGAGATTCGTCATGGGCGGACCGTGCGGAAGCGCATGCGAACTGGTGACCGCCCGCACTGCTGCGGAGCCGTACGGGACCGGACGCTGGACACATGACGAGATTCCCTCTGCTGTACGGCGTCGCGCTGGCGTCGGCGCTCGGGCTGGTCCTCGCCGCGGGTTCCGCGGCCGGGGCGACTGTGGCGCCTGTCCGGGCCGAGTCCGCAACCGGCCAGGCCCAGCCGGTCCGGCTCACGCTTCCGGCGCCGACCGGCCCGCACCGGATCGGCACGGTCGCCCTCCACCTGGTCGACCGTTCGCGCCGCGACCCGTGGAAGCCCGGCAAGCCCGTCCGGGAGCTCATGGTCCAGCTGTGGTACCCGGCCAAGGCGGTCGCCGGGTATCCCCGGGCGCCATGGCTCTCGCCGGGTGTGGCGGCGCTCGTCCTGCGCGGCCTTCCCGCCGGTGCCGTACGCCTGCCGGACACGCACGGACATGTCGGGGCACCGGTGGAGCGGCGGCGCGGCGGACGGCCGGTGGTGCTCTTCTCGCACGGGTTCGGCGCCGACCGCGCCTCCAGCACCGCGCTGGTGGAGGACCTGGCCAGCCACGGCTACGTGGTGGCGGCCGTCGACCACACCTACGACGCGGGCGCGGTGGAGTTCCCCGGCGGGCGGCTGGAGACCCATGCCGCGAGCCCGCCGCCGCCGAACTTCGACGATCCCTCGGACCCGGTCGCCACCAAGGCGGTGGCCGCCCGCCAGGCCGACGTCCGGTTCGTCCTGGACCGGCTGACCGCGCTCGACCGCGGGCACGACGCCGGCGTCGGCGAGCGGTCCCTGCCCAAAGGGATGAAGGGCGCGTTCGACCTGTCCCGGGTCGGCATGTTCGGGCACTCGCTGGGCGGCGCCACGAGCGCGGCCGCGATGCACGCCGACGCGCGGATCAAAGCCGGCGCCAACCTGGACGGCGGGATGTTCGGACCGGTCCTGCGGGCAGGGCTCGACCGCCCGTTCCTGCTGGTCGGCTCCTCGGAGCACGGGCGCCACAACGACCCCGGCTGGGCGGCCCTGTGGCCGCGGCTGCGCGGCTGGCGGCTGGAGCTGCGCCTGCAGGGGGCGGGACACTCCTCGTTCACCGACCTGCAGGTGCTGCTGCGGCAGCACCCGATGGGGCTGCCGCCCGAGCAGGTCGACGAGATGATCGGCGGCATCGGCGGGCCCCGTTCTGTCCTGGTCCAGCGCACCTACCTGCGGGCGTTCTTCGACCGGCACCTGTCGCACCGGCCGAGCCCGCTGCTCGACGGGCCGTCCCCGCGCTGGCCCGAGATGCGGTTCCCGGCGTAACGTCCCGGTGAGTGCGGATGAGGAGTCGGTTGCGGGAGTGGCGGCGGCGAGGTCAGGCGGAGCGCTTCGACCTGTGGATCCGCGTGTCCTCGTTCGGGATGTTCGCCGCGGAGCCGGTGCTCGCCGCCGCCATGGTCGGGCCCGAGGTCGGTACGCCGGCGCTGTGGGCGGTGGCGGCCGGCACCGCCGTACACGCCGGCGCGTGCCTGCTGCTGGTGCGCGCCGGGCTGGACCGCTGCCTGGCGCAAGACCGCGACGGGGCCGGACCCCCGCCGGTCGGGCTGATCGCCCTCGCCGCCGCGCTCACGGTGGCGGGGGCCGCGATCGGCGCGCTGGCGTATCCCGGCCCGACGCCCGGCCAGCCGGACGGCCCGGCCTCGGCCCTGCTGATCGTCCTGGTCGTCGCGTTCGTGACCGCACTGTCGGCGGCGGTGCCGCTCCCGGTGACCATGGGCGCCATCGTGGCGGGAGGCGCGGCCAAGCTCGCCGTGTCCGGCTTGGAGGGCGCGCCGGCGGACGCGGCGATCCCCGCAGCGACCGCGCTGTGCGGCCTCATGCTCGCCGTGGTGCTCGCCTTCCGCAGCTCGGTCAAGACGCTGCGGCTGGTCTGGGAGCTGGAGCGGGCCCGCAGGACCCAGGCGCGCCTCGCGGTCGCGGAGGAGCGCCTGCGCTTCGCCCGGGACCTGCACGATGTGATGGGGCGGAACCTGTCCATCGTGGCGCTCAAGAGCGAGCTCGCCGCCCAGCTGGTCAAGCGGGAGCGGCCCGGGGCGGCCGAGGAGATGCTCGAGGTGCGCCGGATCGCGCAGGACTCGCTCGCCGAGGTGCGTGCGGTCGTGCGCGGGTACCGCACCGCCGACCTGGACACGGAGCTCGCGGGCGCGCGTTCGGTGCTCGCCTCGGCGGGGATCCGGTGCGAGGTGCGCGGCGACGGGTACGGCCTGCCCGCCGACGTGCAGCGCACGCTCGGCTGGGTGGTGCGGGAGGGCACGACGAACGTGCTGCGGCACAGCGAGGCACGGGTGTGCACGGTGTCCCTGCGCCGCGTGCCGGACGGCGACGCCGGGCGGCTGATGCTGACCATGGAGAATGACGGGGTGGCCGGTCCGCGCGGGGAGCGGCGCGAGTGGACCGGCAACGGCCTGCCCGGGCTCGCCGAGCGGTTGGCGGCCGGCGGCGGCAGGATCGTCGCCGGGCACGAGCCGCCCGACCGGTTCCGGCTCACCGCCGAGCTGCCGCTGCCCGCCGTCGAGCAGGAGGACCTTCGATGACCGCCGAGGCGATCCGCGTCCTGCTCGCCGAGGACGAGCACCTCATCCGCGGCGCCCTCGCGGCGCTGCTGGCCCTCCAGGAGGATCTGCACGTGGTGGCCCAGGCGGCGACGGGCGCGGAGACGCTCGCGATGGCCCGCGCCGCCCGCCCCGACGTCGCCGTGCTCGATCTGCAGTTGCCCGACATGGACGGCGTGACCGTCGCCCGCATGCTCCACGAAGGGCTACCCGAGTGCCGCACGATGATCGTCACCAGCCACGGCCGTCCCGGGCACCTGAAGCGGGCGCTGTCCTCGGGGGTTCGCGGGTTCCTGTCCAAGACCGTCACCGCCGACGTTCTGGCCGAGGCCGTACGGACGATCCACGGCGGGGGCCGCTACGTCGACCCGCGGCTCGCCGCCGAGGCGATCAGCGCGGGCGACAGCCCGCTGACCCCGCGCGAGGCCGACGTGCTGGAGCTGGCCGCCGAGGGCATGCCGGTGGAGGAGGTGGCCCGGCGGGCGTCGCTGTCACCCGGCACGGTGCGCAACTACCTCCACTCGGCGGCCGGCAAGCTCGGGGCCGCGAACCGGCATGAAGCCGTGCGCATCGCCCGCCGTTACGGCTGGATCTGACCCCGCGGCCGTCTGTACTTCGCGCCGGGGCAAGGTAGTGCTGCGTGCGCCGATGAGTTTCGCCGCTCCCGCCGGTCTATAGGGCAGGCATTGACATCCTCCCCCGCTTGAAGGGCGGGGGATTCCAACCCATCCCCCTACGCGGGCAGGAGGACAGGTTGAGGTTCGCGGTTCACAGGCCCGGCAACCCGGTCGCCTCCCCGCGCATCCACCGCATGCCCTGCGGCGGCCATCCGGATGTTGCGGGCCGCGTTCACATCGGCGTTGCCGGCGTAGCCGCAGGACCGGCACCGGAAGCGCATTTGGCTCTCACGCGCCTGCCGGTCCACGGTCCCGCACGCCGAGCACCGCTGGCTCGTGAAACGCGGGTTGATCTTCACGATGCGGCCGGGAGCCTTGTGCTCCAGCCGCTCCACCAGCCGTCCCCACCCGGCCGCGAGGATGCCCCGGTTCAGGCCCGCCTTGGCGCGGACGCTCCGGCCGGGCGCATCCATCGTGCCCTTGGCCGAGCGGGTCATGGCCGGGATGTTGAGGTCTTCGACGGCGATCACGTCGAACTGCGACGCCAGGCGGGTGCTGGTCTTCTCGATCCAGTCCTTGCGCCGGTCGGCCTCGCGGGCCTTCAGCTTCGCGATGGCGGCCTTGACCTTCGCCCGCCGGTTGCTGCCGCGCTGGGCACGGGCCAGTTTCCGCTGCAGGCGGGCCAGCCGTACCGCCTCGGTCTCGCGCAGGCCGGGCACGGACAGCAACTCGCCGGTGGACAGCGCGGCCGAGACAGCGACGCCCCGGTCCACGCCCACGCTCTCGCCGGTCCCGGGTGCGCCGATCGGCGCCGGTGCGGCGGCGAAGGCGACATGCCAGCGGCCCGCCCGGTCGCGGGTGATCCGGTAGGACTTCACCCCCTCGGGTACGGCACGCGACCAGCGGAACCGCACCCACCCCACCTTGGGGACCTTCACCTCGCCGACGTTGCGGGACAGGCGGCGCACATCGGCCGGCTTGACGGCGACGATGCGGAAGCCCTCACCCCGCCCGGCCTTGCGCCACGTGGGGCGGCGGTGGGTGCCGTTGAAGAAGTTGGCCATGGCCTGGGCGAAGTCCTTGAGCGCCTGCTGCTGCACGATGATCGACCCGGCGCGCAGCCAGTCGAACTCGGCACGGGCTTCGGTCAGCTGGCGGCACTGCTCGGCGAACCCCGGCGCGCTTTTTCGTCCCGGCTTCCAATGCTGGTGCTGCTCGACGGCGAGGTTCCACACGAACCGGGCATGCCCGCAGTGCTCCAGCAACGCCTGCTCCTGGGCAGGCGTCGGCTGGAGACGGTAGCGGGACATGCCGATCAATCTACCGACCGGCACCGACAAAACCAGGAGATCAGCATGTCCGGCCGTTCCGGCTTTCCTCCCCGCCCTGAAGGACGGGGCCTCCAGCCTGCAGGTGCCCGGTGAGCAAGGAGCGATCATATGACCGAGCCCAAGACCTACACCCTCGAAGTGCCCGGGGCCGTCCTCACCTACGACGTCCGCGAGGCCGAGGCGACCACCGAGCCGGTCCTGCTGATGATCGGATCGCCGATGGACGCCGGCGGGTTCGCCAGCCTGGCCGGGCATTTCCAGGACCGTACGGTGGTGACCTACGACCCGCGCGGGGTCAGCCGGAGCAGGCGGACCGACGGTTCCATCGAGTCGACCCCCGAACAGCACGCCGACGACCTGCACCGGCTGATCGGCGCGCTCGGCGGCGGGCCGGTGGACATCTTCGCCAGCAGCGGAGGCGCCGTCAACGCGCTGGCGCTGGTGGCCCGGCACCCGGAGCAGGTGCGGACGCTCGTGGCGCACGAGCCGCCGGCCATCGAGGTCCTGCCGGATCGGGAGAACGCGCTGGCGGCGACCGTGGACATCCACCGGACATACCAGCGGGACGGCTTCGGGCCGGCGATGGCGAAGTTCATCGCGCTCACCAGCTGGCGGGGCGAGATCCCGGCCGACTTCGCCGATCGGCCCGTGCAGAGCCCGGCCGAGCTGGGCCTGCCGACGGAGGACGACGGCTCCCGCGACGATCCGCTGTTTGGCCAGAACATCACCGCGGGCACGCGCTACCAGCTCGACTTCGAGGCGCTCCGCGCGGCCTCGACGCGCGTCGTCGTCGGCGTCGGCGCCGAGTCGGAGGGAGAGCTGGCGCACCGCGCGGGAGTGGCGGTCGCCGAACGGCTCGGCATGAAGCCGGTCGTCTTCCCCAGCCACCACGGCGGCTTCCTCGGCGGTGAGTTCGGCTGGGCGGGCGACCCGGACGCCTTCGCCGTGACGCTGCGCCAGGTCCTCGCCGGCTAGGGCCGCCGCGGTTCCTGGACCTCGGAGGGCCGGTCGGGGGCCGGTCCTCCGGGCTTTTCCGTCAGAGAGACGGAGGTCACCGGTAGACGACGGTGTCTTTCCCCTTGCCGGGATACACCATGATCAGCAGCTCGACGGCGCCGTCCGGAGGATCGGGCTGCTGGTAGACGAGCTCGCGGCCGCGTAAGTGGACACGCACCCGGTACGCCCCGGGACCGCCCGAGGTGAGATCCGGCAGGCTCTTTCCTGACATGTCGGTGATGACGAGCGAACCCGTCGGGCTCTCGTAGGCGACGTCGACGACCTCGTGCCAGCCCTTCGTCTGCAGCGGCGGCCGCCTGGCGTAAGACTCGCCCGTCACGCAGGCGAATCCCACCTCGTCGGCGGCCCAGACGGACAGCACGCCCGGCGCGGTGCCGACCAGCTCCTCGATGAGAGTGGGCGCGGTGGCCCCGTAGCCATCCTCCCGCGCGTCGATCGTCCAGAACTCCGTCCACATGGTGGCGGACGCCTGCCGTACCGGCTTGATCCTGGGCCGGTGCCTCGGGCGCGCGGCGCAGGCCCGTTCCATCTCGGCCACGTACCGCTCCTCTTCCTCCCGTTGGCGCTGCGCCTCCGCCTCCTGGGCGCGGGCCACCGGAGGGCACAGCCTCGGCAGTGCCGAGGTCAGCGACGCATGCGGGGCATCCCGTACGGCTGGCGCGTTCACGTCGCCGCCGTGGCGCGTGGCCAGGTCGCACAGGTGGCGGCCCTGGGCCAGCACGATCCGGTCGGGCACGCCCTTCCACCTCTCGACGGCGGGGTCGTCGGAGGCGTGGCGGCGTACCTGGCACAGGAAGGACTTCTCCGCCTCGCCGAGTCCCGTGACGGTCCCGTCGCCGAACCTGCCGCAGTCGAGTTCGCGCTCCGTGCTCACCTTGCCGGGAGGGGTGGCCTGTGACGGGAGGAGCAGCACGGCGGTCGCGGCCACGACGGCGGCCAGCGCGCGGGCGGGGCGGCTCCGCCGTACGGGCAGCCGCCGGGGATCCCGGACGGCGTGCAGGATCAGGAGCGGGGGAACGAGGGAGTACAGGCCCATGCCGACCGTCCAGGTCAGCATGTCCGGCGGGCCCCAGGGATCCAGGCAGCCCGGGTCGAGCGCCGCGTCGACCGTGAGCAAGACCAGCTGGGGAAGGCAGAACGAGAGCAGCGTCGCGGCGGCGGAGCGGGCGGCGATCCGGCCGGCGCGGGCGCGTCGGATGCGGATGCCGATGTGCCAGGCGGCGAAGGCCAGGAGGATCAGGGGCGCGCCGCCGTACCAGAAGAGGGGGAAGTCGAGGACGGCCCACACCGGCTGCTCGATGAAAAGGTAAATGGAGTGGCCCGGGCAGGAACCGCCGGAGACCGCGGAGAAGTACAGCTCGTCGCCGGTCTCGGACCAGAGCCAGTCGTACAGGCCGGGACCCGCCGCCCAGGCGAGCGCCGTCCCCCAGAGAACCCATGATCGGCGGGACACGGGGGTGAACATTACCTGTCCAGAAATATGCCCGGAAATGTCGCCGGACGGCCTCCGATCATCCTCACGCGGCATCGGGCTTGGGGGTGGCGATGACGACGTAGCGTTCGTCGTGGACGGGCCGGCCCCACAGGCTCGGGTCGGTGAGCTCCGCGTGGTGCGTCACGCGGGCCAGCGGCCGCAGGGCGTCGATCACCTGGGCGGCCGTCGCCCCGCCGTACCACGGCAGCGCCGGGGAGCCGGGAGCGTAGGCGTCGCCGCCGGATGTCCCCCACCGGCCTTCGACGAGCACCAGGCGGCCGTCCGGGCGGAGCAGGCGCAGCCATCGGCGAAGGGCCTCGTGCGGGGCCGGGAGGGTCCACAGGAGGTGGCGGACGAGGAGCACGTCGAAGGACGCGCCGGGGGTGAAGGGCGGGTCGGCCGCGTCGCCGACGAGGAAGGGTACGGCATGGCCGGCGGCGGAGAGCTTGCGCCGGGCGAGCCCGATCATGCGCGGCGAGAGGTCGAGGCCGATCGGGCGGTGTCCGAGCCGGGCCAGGAGCAGGGTGAGCGATCCCGTGCCGCAGCCCAGGTCCAGGATGTCGGACGGCTCCCCGGGGAGCCACTCGGCGAGTCGCCGGGTCCAGGAGGCGCGCACGCCGGGGTCGCGCAGACCGTGGTCGGGCTCGTCGTCGAAGGAGGCGGCGCAGGCGTCCCAATGGGCGGCGATGGGGGTGAGATCGGCTTCCGGCATGGCCGGGACTCTGCCAGACGGCACCGACGAAAGCCGTCTGGGACTCTGCCGGCCGTACGTCGTGGCCGACGTGACCGCCCGCGCGCTCCAGAGCCGGGGTGAGGCGGTGCCGGATGGCCGGGCGGCCCGGCGTCCGGTCGCCGTCCGCCCACCACGGCGTCGTCATCGGCACGAAGCCCGGCCGGCGGGGCGGCGCCGTCTCGTCGCGTTCCAGCAGTAGGCGTCGAAGGCCGAAGGGTCGGCCGGCGCCTCGGGGTCGACGTCGGTGACGAACCAGGGGACCGGGTGGTCGCGGTCCGCGTGGAACTCGGCGATCGCCGACAGGAAGGACTCCCGAAGCCGGGCGGTGGGGGCGATCAGTTCCGGCACACCCCCATGATCCGTCACGCCCCGGCGAACTGTCGGTCCCGTCGCGTAGCCTCCCGGCGAAAGGAAGGGGGACCGCCATGGCCGAGGCGAGCGCCGGGTACGACCTGGAGGTCTACGAGCTGGAGTTCGAGGACTCCTTCGCGGGCGACCAGCTCGACGAGAGCCGCTGGGTCCCCTTCTACCTGCCCCAATGGACCACCCGCGAGGCCGCGGCGGCCCGCTACGAGCTGTCCGGCGGGTGCCTGCACCTGCTGATCGAGGAGGACCAGCCGCCCTGGTCTCCCGAGTTGGAGGGGCCGCTGCGGGTGTCCTCGCTCCAGACCGGGGTCTTCGCCGGGCCGGTGGGCAGCACGATCGGGCAGCACGGGCGGGGATCGCGGGCCGTCGTGCGCGAGGAGCAGCGCAACGTGCGCCTCTACACCCCGCACTACGGCCTGATCGAGATACGCGCCAAGGCGGTCGCCGATCCCCGGTGCATGGTCGCGCTGTGGATGATCGGGTATGAGGACCGGCCGGAGCGGTCGGCCGAGATCTGCGTGTGCGAGATCTTCGGCAGGGACGTCGGAAAGCACAGCGCGAAGATCGGGATGGGGGTCCACCCGTTCGGCGACCCGGAGATCGCCGACGACTTCACGGCCGAGACCGTGCCCGTCGACGCCACCGGGTTCCACGTCTACGCGGCCGAATGGACGCCCGATCAGGTCGCCTTCTTCGTCGACGGCCGGCGCGTCAGGACCGTGCGCCAGTCGCCGGGCTATCCGATGCAGCTGATGCTCGGCATCTACGAGTTCGAGCCGGGAGGCGACTACCCCAAGCGGTTCACGGTCGACTACGTGCGCGGGTATCGACCACGTCAGCCGGGCAGCGTCTCCCCGCCGACGGGCGCGAGGATCTCCCCGGTGTAGTACGACGACAGCCGCTCGGCCGCGAAGAAGACGTACGACGGCGCGATCTCGTCCGGGTCGGCCGCCCGCTTCATCGGCACCTGCTCGCCGAACTTCTCGACCTTCTCCGCCGGGAACGTCGAGGGGATGAGTGGCGTCCACACCGGTCCCGGCGCGACCGCGTTCACCCTGATGCCCCGGTCGACCAGCGCCTGGGCCAGCGAGTAGGTGAAAGCGTTGATGGCGCCCTTGGTGGCCGAGTAGTCGATGAGCGTCTTGTTGCCGCGCAACCCGTTGATCGAGGAGGTGTTGATGATCGCCGAGCCGCGCGTCAGGTGCGGCAGGGCGGCCTTGGTGATCCAGAAGTAGCTGTGGATGTTGGTCGCGAACGTGTTCTCCCACTGCTCGTCGCTGAGCTCCTCCAGCGACTGGACCGGGGCCTGGGTGGCGACGTTGTTGACCACGACGTCCAGCCCGCCCAGCTCGCCGACGGTCTGCTCGACCACGCGCACGCAGTGGTCCCGGTCGGACAGGTCGCCGGGCAGCAGCACGCACCGGCGCCCGGCCTTCTCGACCAGCTCGCGGGTGTGGTTGGCGTCCTCGTGCTCGGTCAGGTAGGCGATCGCGACGTCGGCGCCCTCCTTGGCGAAGGCGATGGCGACGGCGCGGCCGATGCCGGAGTCGCCGCCCGTGATGAGGGCCCGCTTGCCGGCCAGCAGGCCGCGGCCCTCGTAGTCGCGCATCTCGTCGCGCGGCTCCGGCGCCATCTCGCCGGTGCTGCCCGGGTACGGCTGGGTCTGCGCCGGTGGTGTCGTGTTCGGTTCCTGTGGCATGCACCCCGCGTACCCGTGGGTACGGCGAGCTAACGGTCCGGGTTGAGCCGTTCGCTCCCCCTATCCCATCCGAACGCCCGTTCGCCTACCCAGGCGGGCTAGGAAGATGCCTCCCGCAGCAGACCCTGCTCCACCACCGCGTCCAGCAGCAGCTCGCGATATCCGGCCGCCTCGAACAGCACGGTCACCCGGTCCTGCTCCCGGCTGATCACCTCACCCGGCCCCCACAGCCGGTGCTCCACTCGCGCGTGCACCGCGAAAGGCCCCCCACCCGTGACCCGTTCCCTGGCGCTGCCGGTACGGCACGCGTCGCAGTTCCCGCACGGCTCTTTCAATTCCTCACCGAAGTACGCCAGCAGGAAGCGCCTGCGACAGTCGTCGATCTCGGCGTAACGGCGCATCATCTCCAGCCGCGTCCGCTCGACGGCCTGCCGCCGCTCGCTCAGCGTCCGCGCCTCCTCGGCGGCGGCCCGGGGGTCGGTCCCCGCCACGGGCGACACCTTCCGGTGGCCCAGCCGTACGGCTCCCACCCGCTCGAGCAGGTCCAGCAGCGCCGTGAGGCGGCGGGGCGGCAGGCCCGTGCGCTCCCGGAGGGTCTTGCGGTCGACCTCGCCGGTCACGGCCGCGGCGACCCGCTCCAGCGCCTCCACGTCGGGCAACCCGCCGCTGAAGAACCGCTGCAGCGACAGGTCCTCGGGCCGGTAGAGCAGCACCGCCTCGGCGGGCTCGCCGTCCCGGCCGGCACGGCCGATCTCCTGGTAATAGGCGTCAAGCGAGCCCGGCACGGCCGCGTGTGCCACGAACCGCACGTCCGGTTTGTCGATGCCCATGCCGAACGCGCTCGTCGAGACCACCACGTCGATCTCGCCCGCCATGAAGCGCGCCTGGGTGCGGTCCCGTTCGCTTCGCCGTACGCCCGCGTGGTAGGCGGCGGCCCGCAGGCCCGCCTCGGCCAGCACCCGCGCCAGCTCCTCGGCCCGCCTGCGCGTGGAGGTGTAGACGATGCCGGGAAGCCGCTGCTCCCGCACGATGTCGAGGGCCGCCTGGCCGGGGCCGCCGGTGGGCCTGCGGACCGACAGGGCGATGTTGGGCCGGTCGAAGCCGCGCACGACCTGGAGCGGGTCGCGCATGCGCAACCGTTCGACGATCTCCTCGCGCACGGGCGGGGCGGCGGTCGCGGTCAGCGCGGCGATCACCGGGCGGCCGAGGGCTTCGGCCACCTCGCCGAGCCGCAGGTAGTCGGGACGGAAGTCGTGGCCCCAGGCGGAGACGCAGTGCGCCTCGTCGACGACCATGAGGGACGGCCGGGCCTCGGCCAGCTCGCGGACGACGTCCGGCCGGGCGAGCTGTTCCGGCGAGCAGAACAGGAACTCGGTCTCGCCGGCGCGCAGGGACTCGAAGGCCGCCGACCGATCCCGGGCCGCGGTGGAGCCGTCGACGCTCACCGCGTCCTCGTCGAGCTCGCGAAGCGCCCGCACCTGGTCCCGCTGGAGAGCGATGAGCGGGGAGACCACCAGCGTCGGGCCGGGGAGCAGCAGGGCGGAGACCTGGTACACAGCCGACTTGCCGCTGCCTGTGGGCATCACCACGAGCGTGTCGCGGCCCTGGGCAAGTGCGGCCATGGCCTCCAGCTGGCCGGGCCGCAGCCTCTTCAGTCCCAGCGCCCTGCGCGCGGCCCGCGCCGAGCGGGCCTTGGCGATCGCGTTCCGCATCCCGCCTCCTCCTCCCGGAGGCGTGGCGGCCCCGGGAGCACCCCTCTGCCCCGAAAGGGGCCCAATCACCCGTGGCGACCTTGCGTGCCAGCGGCAGGATAGTTAATTCTTAAGAAGGTTTACTTTTAATTTCACGTTCACCCCCAGGAGCCAACGTGCGGAAGAGATTCATCGCCGCCACCGCCGCGGCCACGGGAGCGTTAGTCCTGCTCCCCGCCGGCGCCGCCAACGCCCACGGCAGCATGTCCAACCCGCCCAGCCGCGTCTACACCTGCTGGAAGGAAGGCCCCGAGACGCCCGGCTCGGCCGCCTGCAAGGCCGCCGTCGCCGCCAGCGGCACCCAGGCCTTCTACGACTGGAACGAGGTGTCGCTGCTGGAGGCGGGCGGCAGGCACCGCGAGATCATCCCCGACGGCAAGCTGTGCAGCGCGGGGCGGGAGAAGTACCGCGGGCTCGACCTCCAGCGCGCCGACTGGCCGGCCACCTCGGTGCGGCCCGGGTCGTTCACGCTGACCTACCACGCCAGCGCCCCGCACTCCAACAGCAACTTCGAGTTCTACATCACCCGCGAGGGCTGGAACCCGACCATGCCGCTGAGGTGGTCGGACCTGGTCCACATCAGGACCTTCACCAACCAGAACCCCACGACGTTCACCAACTGGACGATCAACCTGCCGCAGCGGACCGGCCGCCACATCCTGTACTCGATCTGGCAGCGCGTGGTCGGCAGCAACGAGGCCTTCTACACCTGCTCCGACATCGACTTCGGCGGCGGCGGCACGCCCAGCCCGAGCCCGACGCCGACCCCGACGTCGAGCCCCACGCCCACCCCCACCCCGACACCGACCCCCACGCCGACCTCGTCCCAGCCGAGCGGCACCTGGCAGGCCGGCACCGCCTACAAGGCCGGCGACCGCGTCACCTACAACGGCGCGACGTATGAGTGCATCCAGTCCCACACCGCGATCCAGGGCTGGGAGCCGCCGAACGTCCCGGCGCTATGGCGAAGGCTCTGACAGCGCTGCTGGCGGCCCTGCTGCTCACCGGCTGCGGCGGGGCCGCCGCCCCCGCGCCCACCGAGGCGGTCGACGCCGACGACGTGATGTTCCTGCAGATGATGATCCCCCATCACCGGCAGGGCATCCAGATCGCCCGGCTGGCGCGCGAGCGGGCGACCCACCCCGAGGTGAGGACGCTCGCGGCGGCCATCGAGACGACGCAGGACGACGAGGTCGCGAGGATGAGCCGCTGGCTGTACGAGTGGGACCAGCCGCTCACGGCCGCCTCGGACGCGCACGCGGGTCACGAGGTGCCGGAGACGGACAAACGGCAGATCGCGGCGTTGCTGACCTCCAAGAGGTTCGACCGGGACCTGCTCAACGTCCTCATCGCGCACCAGGACGAGGCGGTCCAGCTGGCGGCGGCGGAGCAGGTCAACGGCGCGAGCCCCAAGGTGAGGGAGTGGGCCAGGCAGGTCGAGCAGTCCCGCAGGGGCCAGATCGCGCTCATGCTCGACCTGCTGGAGGAACTTCCCTAGCATCGCGTCCTATGATCACTCGCGCGTTAGCCGGCGCCGCCGCGGCGACCGTCCTGCTCGCCGCCCCCGCCGCCGCCTACCCGGTCAAGGGCGTGCCCGAGCTCACCCACAACGACCTCTACAAGGTGGGCAAGCTGCCCAAGGTCGCGTGCAAGCTCGAGAAGGGCACCACGAAGGCCTCGACGGTCAGGTACCTCACCAAGCTGGTGGACTGCTTCAACAAGGCGTGGAAGCCCGCCGTCCCCGACTACCAGCCGGTCGAGGTGGAGATCAAGGACAGGTACGAGTCCCACTGCCACACAGGCGTCAAGATCTCCGGCTCGTTCGCCGCCATCTGCGGGACGCAGATCGAGATCCAGCTCGGCGCCGACTGGATCAAGGCCAAGAACGACCTGCCGATCGTCATCCAGGTCGCGGACGCCTTCGCCGGGGTCGTCCAGGGCCAGACCGGCATCGGGGAGGCCTACTGGGGGATGCCGAACGACGCCGACGAGAAGCAGCTGGAGGAGCAGTCCCGCCGGTTCTCCATGCAGCAGGACTGCCTGGCCGGGGTGGGCGTGAAGGCGTTGGGCCGCACCGCGAAGAACTGGAAGCCCTTGCTGCGGGCCGAGACGCCGCAGCCCGTCGACGAGTACTACCGCAAGTGGTTCCCCACCAAGCCGACGGCCAACGAGCTGTACTGGTTCACCCGCGGCTACAAGACGGGCGATCCGGGGGCGTGCAACACCTGGAAGGCGCCGGAGGCTAAGGTCGCCTGACGAAGCCGGTCAGCGCCTTCTCGTAGCGGGCCGGGTCGACGTTCCACGATCCCGTGTGGCCGCCGCCGCTGGTCTGGACGAGCGTCACCAGATCCGGCCTGGCCTTGGCGAACGCCAGGGCGGGCGCGACCGGCACCGAGTTGTCGGTGGAGTCGGCGAACAGCAGCACCGGCGTCTTGAACGAGCGCGCGTGCCGTACGTGGTCCAGCTCGTCGAAGTCCAGGCCGGTGCGCAGCTCGATCACGAGCATGCCCACCGAGGCCAGCCACTGCGGCACGCCGCGCTGGGTGGCGCCGAGGCGGATGGGGGAGCGCCAGTCCAGGACCGGGCTGTCCAGGATGAGCCCCTTGACGGGCGCGCCGGGCAGGCGCCGCGCGGTCATGGCGGCGATGCCGCCGCCCATCGACCAGCCGTAGAGGTAGACGTCGGAGGCGCCCTGCGAGCGGGCCCAGGCGATGGCCCGCTCGACGTCCCGCCACTCGGTGTCGCCCAGGTGGAACTTGCCGTCCTCGCTGGGCGGCGCGCCCTCGTCGTTGCGGTAGCTGATGGCCAGCACCGGCATCCCCAGCCTGTGGAAGACCGGCACGACGCGGAGCGCCTCGGCGGCGTTGGCGTTGCGGCCGTGGACGGCGACGACCCAGGTCCGCGAGTCGCCGTCGGTGAGCCAGGCGGGATAGCCGGAGATGTCGACCTTCTTGTACGGCACGCCGACCGCGGACAGCGGATCCTCGTGCCCCCACATCCAGCGGTCGAAGTACGCGCGCACCCCTACGCGCAGCTCGCCCCGCCGTACCCGCACCACGGCACGGGTGACCGTGCCCGGGCCGGCGGACACCACCGGGCCGAGCACGGCGTTGCCGCCCGCCCAGGTCAGCCCGTAGGTCCCGGGAGCCGCGGTGTCGTCGCCGCCGCGCAGGGTGACCGTGCCGCCGGACACGGCGGTCACCTCCAGCGGATAGGAGCCGCCGCGGGAGGGGTCGATGACCAGGCCGGAGTAGTACCAGCCGGCGCCTCCCACGGCGAGCAGGGAGACAACGGCGAGGATCACGGCTAACCATCCCAGGACCCGTTTCATGGCTGAAGCATAGACGTAGCGTTCATCAGGTGATTAGATGACTTGATATGTCGCACAGTGAAGTGGCGCGGCCGACCCTGTCCGATGCGCTGACCGAGCGCATGCTGGAGCTCATCCGCGAGGGCGGCCACCGGCCAGGGGACAGGCTGCCCTCGACCAGGGAGCTGTCCCAGCGGTTTGCCGTCACCACCCCGACGCTGCGCGAGGCCCTGCGGCGGCTGGAGGCGACGGGCGCGATCGAGATGCGCCACGGCTCGGGGATCTACGTGGGCGCGGCGATCGAGCGGGTCGTCCTGCCCAACCCCAACGTCCGCGAGATCCACGGAACCCAGCTGCTGGACCTGCTGGACGCCAGGATCCTCATCGAGCCGCCGCTCGCGGCCCGGGCGGCCACCGCCGCCGGCGAGCAGGACCTCTCGCGGCTGCGGCGCCTGCTGGAGGAGGCCGCCCGCTACCTGCGCGGCCACGACGCCAGGCTGGCCGAGGTCAACATGGACTTCCACCGGTCGGCGGCCAGGGCGGCCGGCAACGGGGTGCTGGCCGAGGTGGTCGACTCGCTGCTGACGGTCCACGCCTCCGAGCAGCGCGAGATCCTGCGCATCTTCGACGATCGCCGCCGCGACTACGAGGAGCACCTGGCCATCCTCGAGGCGATCCAGGACCGCGACGCCGACGCCGCCGGCGAGCTGATGAAGGCCCACCTGATCGACGTGAAGACGGTCGTCGAGCGGAACCTCTCGTAACACAGCCTCTCGTGACAAAGCAAGGAGGCCGATCCATGAGTCGGTCGTTAACAGCCGCGCTGACCGCGGCGGTCCTGCTGGCCGCGGCCTGCGGCGGAGGCGGCGCCGAGGCGCCCAGGCAGAGCAAGACCGAGCTGTCCCTCTACAACGACAAGGGCGCCTGGAGCAAGTACTTCGAGGACATGGGCGCCCTGAGCAAGC
The DNA here is from genome assembly GCF_002093975.1 of Thermoactinospora rubra. GTDB lineage: Bacteria > Actinomycetota > Actinomycetes > Streptosporangiales > Streptosporangiaceae > Nonomuraea > Nonomuraea rubra_A. The sequence goes on along the minus strand of NZ_KZ084331.1, from coordinate 193,033 downwards.
AGCGGATCGGCCTGTCGGTCAAGCCCGTGGGCCACACGGACTCGGCCCAGTACCAGGCGCTCATCAAGGCCTCCTTCCGCGCCGGGGTCAAGCCCGACCTGTTCACCTGGCAGACCGGCGGCATGCTGGAGGAGATCGTCAAGCAGAAGCAGGTGGCCGACACGACCGCCATCTGGCAGGAGGCGATCAAGAACGGCGACCTGTCGCAGGACCTCGCCTCCTACTACACCTTCGGCGGCAAGCAGTACTGCGTCCCGCTCAACGTCGCCTACTGGGGCATGTTCTACAACAAGAAAATCTTCGACAAGTACGGCCTGCAGCCCCCCACCACCTGGGACGAGCTCGTCAAGATCGCCGACACGCTCAAGCAGAACAACGTCAAGGCGTTCTACCACACCTCCGTCCTGTTCTCGTTCGTGTGGTTCGAGCAGCTGCTCGCCGGCAGCGACCCGGACCTGTACGACCGGCTGTCCACGGGCAAGGCCAAGTACACCGACCCGGGCGTGGTCCAGGTGATGGAGCGCTGGAAGTCGCTGATCGACGCCGGCTACTTCATCAACCCCGGCGACAAGACCGACCCCGGCGACGTGCTCAAGAACGGCAAGGCCGCCATGGTGTCCTTCGGCACCTGGTTCAACACGAGCATGACCCAGCGCTCGATGCAGGCCGGGACGGACTACGGCTTCTTCGTCATCCCCAACGTCAACCCCTCGCTCCCGAAGACCTCGGTGGTCTTCGAGAGCGGCCCGCTCTGCTCGCTGGTCAAGGCGCCCGACCCCGAGGCCGGCATGAAGTTCCTCAAGTGGTGGACCACCACCGAGGCCCAGGAGAAGTGGTCGGCCAGCCGCGGCGACGTCAGCGCCAACCCCAAGGTGACCATCGCCGACCAGGCCATCGGCCAGATCACCAAGGACGCGGGCAGCGGCAAGTACCGGCTGGTCAACCGGTACTTCGAGGCCACGCCGCCGCCGATCCTCACCGCCGCGCTCGACGGCTTCGGGCTGTTCGTCACCAAGCCGGGCGAGTACCGCAAGGTGCTGGAGGACATCCAGAAGGCGGCCGACGACTACTGGAGCACGCACCAGTGACGCTCCAGCTCGAGCGGGCGCCCGGCAGGGCCGGCGGTGCCAGACGGCCCCGCCGGGCGCCACTGCACGGCCGGCTGCGCCCGGGGTACGTGGCGCCCGCGGTCCTGCTGGTCGCCGCGCTGCTCTACGCGCCGTTCCTGTGGACCGTCTACCTCAGCTTCACCAGCTACGACGGCCTGGCGCCCCCGGCCTTCGCAGGGCTGCGCAACTTCGGCGAGCTCCTGGAGGACCCGGCCCTGCTGACCTCGATCCGCAACACGCTGATCTGGGTCGCGGGCACGATGGTTCTGCCGGTCGGGCTCGGGCTGCTGGTCGCGGTGCTGTCCTACGACCTGCCGCGCGGCGCGTGGTACCGCCTGCCGTTCATGCTGCCCTACGCGCTCAGCGGGGCCGGGCTGGCCATGGTGTGGAGCCCGATCCTGTCCCACGACGGCATCGCCAACCGGCTCCTCGGCGTGGACACGGCCTTCCTCCAGGAGGAGCCGCACAACACGCTGGCCATGCTGCTGGTGTGGACCTGGCAGCAGCTCGGCGTCAACACGCTGCTGTTCGTGGTGGGCCTGCAATCCATCCCCAAGGAGCCGATCGAGGCGGCCCGGCTGGACGGGGCGTCGGGCTGGTCGCTGTTCCGCCACGTGATCTGGCCGCTCATGGCGCCGCTGACCGCGGTCGTCGTGGGACTCGCGCTGGTCGCCAGCCTGAAGACGTTCGACATCGTGTGGGTGATGACGCAGGGCGGCCCGGGGCGCAACTCCGAGACGCTGGCCGTGACCATGTACCGCGAGACTTTCGTGGCCAGCCAGTACGGGTACGGCTCGGCCGTGGCGGTGCTGCTGACGGTGGTCGCCGGGCTGGCGTCCTACCTCTACCTGCGCGGGCAGGTGAGGACCGCATGATCCGCCGCGCCGTGCTCCTGGTCCTCGGGCTGGTGTGGCTGGGGCCGACCTACCTGCTGGTGGTCAACGCCTTCCGGCCCGCCAACTCCTACGACGCCTCGCGGGCGTGGGCGCCCTCCGGAGACATCGCGATCTTCCAGAACTTCGCCCTCGCGATCGAGCGCGCCGACCTCGGCGGCAGCCTGGCCAGCACCCTGCTCTACAGCGTGGTCTCCCCGGCCCTGGCGGTGCTGATCGGCGCGCTGGCCGGGTACACGATCGTCGTCCTGCGCCTGCGCGGCGGCTTCTGGTGGTTCATGCTCATCTTCGGCGGCACGATCTTCCCCACCCAGATGCTGCTCGTGCCGCTGTTCGTGACCTACAGCGACGCCGGGCTGTACGACAGCAGACCCGGCATGATCCTCGTCTACACCGCCGTCAGCGTGCCGCTCGCCGCCTTCGTGCTGCGCAACTTCTTCACCGGCGTGGCCTTCTCGATCTTCGAGGCGGCCCGGATGGACGGCGCGTCCACGCTGCGCATCTTCGTCCGCATCTACCTGCCGCTCGCCGGCAGCGCGCTGGCCGCGGTGTTCATCCTGGAGTTCACCTTCATCTGGAACGACCTGCTCTTCGGGCTGGCCCTCACCCAGACCTCCGGAGTGCGCCCGGTCATGACCCAGCTCGCCGGGCTGATGACCGACGTCTACGCGGGCACGCCCGTGCCCGTGGGCCTGGCCGCCGGGCTGGTCGTCTCCCTGCCCACGGTCGCCCTGTTCCTCGCCACCCAGCGCCTCTTCGCCCGAGGCCTGTCCCTAGGGAGTGTGTGATGACGAGCCGGCTGCTGCAGCCGAGCCTTGGTTCGCCCGACTACGACGGCATCCGGCAGGCGCTGCGCCACGACACCTCCACGCCCGTGATCTCCGTCAGGGGCCTGGAGGTGCGGGTGTCGGTGCTGCCGCTGTTCACCCACGACGGCCGGCAGGCGGTCCGGGTGACGGCCACCGGCATGGTGCCCGACGGCCTGGTCTTCCGGCTGGGCGACCAGGAGGGCACCGGAGACTTCCTGGTGCCGGAGGTGTCCGAGCCGCGGCCGATGACCCTGGAGGCGCGCGACTCCCACGGCGTGATCGCCACCGCCGAGATCACGGTGACGCCGCAGCGCAAGTGGACCGTGTTCGTCGTGCACCACTCCCACCTCGACATCGGCTACACCGACCCCCAGGGCACCGTGCTGCGCCACCACCTGGACTACCTCGACGCGGCGCTGCGGCTGACGGAGGAGACCGGCGCCTGGCCCGACGACGCGAGGTTCCGCTGGACCGTCGAGTCGTCCATGCCGGTGCTCAGGTGGCTGGCCGCCCGTCCCCGCGAGCAGGCGGACGCCTTCGCCGAGCGGGTACGGCAGGGCCTGATCGAGGTGACGGCGCTGCCGTTCCAGCTGCACACCGAGGCGTGCTCGACCGAGGAGCTCTACCGGCAGCTGCGCTTCGCCGAGCGCTTCCCGTTCCCCGTGCGCAGCGCGATGCACACCGACGTGCCGGGCGCGGTCGTCGGCCTGGTCGACGCGCTCAACGCCGCCGGAGTGCGCTACCTGGCCGCCGCGCACAACTGGGCCGGGCGCAGCGTGCCGTACCTGCACGGCGGCGACACGCTCACCAGGCCGTTCCGCTGGCGGGCGCCCTCGGGCAACGAGCTGGTCGTGTGGTTCACCGACACGCCGCACGGCATGGCCTACATGGAGGGCAACACGGTCGGCCTGACCGACTCCTACGAGCTGGCCGAGGACCTGCTGCCGCGCTACCTGTTCGCGCTGGCGTCCCGGCCCTACCCGTACGGGCCCGGCACCTTCGGCTGGCTGGGGCCGGACGCGCCCAAGGACCCCTACGAGCTGGACGTGCTGCACCTGCGCGTGCAGGGCGCGCACGCCGACAACGCCGGGCCGTCGATCGTGCCGGCCTCGGTGGTGCGGCGCTGGAACGAGACGTGGGCCTATCCCCGGCTGCGCTCGGCGGTCAACAGCGACTTCTTCGACCACGTGGTGGAGCGCTACCACGACCGCCTCGCCGTACACGAGGGAGACTGGACCGACTGGTGGGCCGACGGGCTGGGGTCGGGCGCGCGGCCTCTGGGTTACGTACGGCGGGCGCAGAGCGCGCTGCGGGCGGCCGAGACGCTCCACACGCTGGCCGGGCAGGACGCCACCGCGCTGGTGGACGAGGCGTATGACAAGGTCGCGCTGTTCAACGAGCACACCTGGGGCGCGGCCAACCCGTGGGAGGACGCCGAGGAGGCGGGCGACTCGGGCGGGCTGCAGTGGACGCGCAAGTCGGCGGGCGCCTACCAGGCCCAGGACGACGCGGCCGACCTGCTGCACGCGGCGGTGCGGCACTTCGCGGCCCGGCTGGAGGGCCCGGAGGACTCGCTCGCGTCCTTCGCGGTGTTCAACCCGGGCACCTGGGCCCGCACCGACGTCGTGCGCGCCTTCCTGCCGCGCGACGTCGTCCCGCTGGACGCCCCGGTCGCGCTGGTGGACGCGCGGACCGGTAGGCGGGTGCCGCACCACGAGGAGATCGTCCGGCCCGAGGACTGGCCGACCCGGCCGATCGGGCGGCACCTGGAGGCGGTCGTCGCCGACGTGCCGGGCCTCGGCTACGCGCGGCTCGACGTCGTCCCGGGCGACGCGGCGGCCGCCGAGCCGGTCGACCTGGGCCTGGAGCCGGTGATCGAGAACGAGTTCTACCGCGTGACGTACGACCTCCGCGAGGGCTACATCAGCTCGGTCTTCGACAAGCGGGCCGGACGGGAGCTGGTCAACGCCGACGCCGCAGCGGGGTTCGGGCAGTACGTCTACGACCGCTACGCCACCGCCCCGCATTTCAACCACATGTCCGGACATGTCGGGGCGCACGACCGGACGCTCCTCGGCGACCGCGCCATCGCCAGGCGCGCGGCGGTCGTCAAGGCGACGCGGACCGCGGTCGGCGAGAAGCTGGTGGTCGAGCTGCAGGCCAAGGGCGCCGACTGGGTGCGGACCACGATCGAGCTGCACGCCGGGGTGCCGCGGCTGGACCTGCGCTATCAGATCGCCAAGCAGGGCACCCCCGCCAAGGAGGCGGTCTTCCTGGCCTTCCCGTTCGCGACCGCCGGCCCGCCGGCGGCGTGGGAGCTGACCGGCGGCGTGGGCGGTACGCACGTCCCGCGCGTGCCCGGCTCGGCCTCCTACATGCTGCCCATCCGCCACTGGCTGGCGTTCGAGGACCCGGAGCTCACGATCGCGTGGGCCACGCTGGAGGCGCCGCTGGTCCAGCTCGGGACCATCCACATGCCGTACGCGCCGTTCCCGCCGACGCTGGAGGAGGAGCACGGCACGGTGTACTCCTGGGCGCTGAACAACATCTGGGACACGAACTTCCCCGCCCAGCAGCAGGGCGAGACGACCTTCCGCTACGCGGTCACGTCGGCCCCCGGGGCCGCCGGGATCGGCGCCCGCCGCCTGGGCGCCGCCGCCGCGGCCGGGCTCACCGACCCGTTCATCGGGATCCTCACCCGATGTCCGGCAAGCGAGTCGTTCGTGTCCGTCGACCATCCGGACGTGCGGGTGACCTCGCTCGGACGCTTCGACGGCGGGACCGTCGTCCGGCTGCGGTCGCTCGCGGCAGAGCCCGTCGAGGTGGCGGTGCGGCTGCCCGGCCTGCGGTCGGCGCAGGTCAGCGCCGGGCTGACCGGCGGGCGAGCCACGGCTCCGGTGGCGGACGAGACGGTGAAGGTGCGCATTCCGGCGTGCGGGGTGGCCGCCGTCTGGGGGACTTGTGATGCGGGGAACTCGTGAAGATCGTTGACATCCGGGCCACGACCGTCGCCGTGCCGCTGGAGGCGCCGCTGCGGCACAGCAACGGCGCCCACTGGGGGCGGTTCGTCCGCACGCTCGTGGAGGTCGAGGCCGACAACGGGCTGGTGGGGCTGGGCGAGATGGGCGGCGGGGGCGAGAGCGCGGAGGCGGCCTTCCGCGGGCTCGTGCCGTACCTGAAGGGCCACGACCCCTTCCAGCTGGAGGCGCTCCGCTTCAAGATCGCCAACCCGACGGCGTCGCTGTACAACAACCGCACCCAGCTGCTGGCGGCCGTCGAGTTCGCCTGCCTGGACCTGATCGGCCAGCACCTCGGCGTGCCCGTCCACGACCTGCTCGGCGGGCGGGTGCGCGACGCCGTGCCGTTCGCCTCCTACCTGTTCTTCCGCTACCCGGGCGAGGGGGTGGAGGAGATCCGCACGCCGGAGCAGCTGGTACGGCACGCGCGGGCGCTGAAGGCCGAGCACGGGTTCACCGTCCACAAGCTCAAGGGCGGGGTGTTCCCGCCGGACTACGAGCTGGAGTGCTACCGGGCGCTGGCCGACGCCCTGCCCGGCGACCGGCTGCGCTACGACCCGAACGCGGTGCTGTCGCTGGCCGAGGGCGTGCGGTTCGGGCGCGCGATCGAGCACCTGGACAACGACTACCTCGAGGACCCGGTGTTCGGCCTGGAGGGCCTGCGGTACGTCAGGGACCAGGTCCGGGTGCCGCTGGCCACCAACACGGTCGTGGTCAACTTCGAGCAGCTGGCCGCCAACGTGCTGCGGCGCGGCGCCGACGTGGTGCTGCTGGACACGACGTTCTGGGGCGGGATCCGGCCGTGCGTCAAGGCCGCGGGGGTGTGCGAGACGTTCCAGCTGGGCGTGGCCGTCCACTCCTCGGGCGAGCTCGGCGTGCAGCTGGCGACCATGCTGCACCTGGGCGCGGTGCTGCCCAACCTGGGGTACGCCGCCGACGCCCACTACCACCAGCTGCGCGACGACGTCATCATGGGCGGCAAGCTGCCGTACTCGGGCGGGCGCATCGCCGTGCCGCAGGGGCCCGGGCTCGGGGTGCGGCTGGATCCCGAGCGGGTGGCGCGCTACGCCGAGCTGTACCGCGAGCAGGGCGGCTACCCCTACGACCGCGATCCCGGGCGGCCCGGCTGGTACGCCCAGGTCCCCAACGAACGCTTCGCAGATCCCACTATCTCCCTCTAATACTCTCTGGTTATGACAGACGCCCCCGAAGAGCAGTCCAAGCCCGCAAAGCCCACCGACAACCTCGTCACCACCCGGCACACCCTGCCTTCGGGGCAGGCCTACACGGCGACCACCGGCACCGTGGTGCTGCGCGAGGAGTCGTTCACCGACGGCAAGTTCGACGGCCACAAGCCCAAGGCCGAGGTGTTCGTCACCTCCTACACGCTCGACGACGCCGACCCGGGCAGCCGCCCGGTGACCTTCGCCTTCAACGGCGGCCCCGGCTCCTCCAGCGTCTGGCTGCACCTCGGCCTGCTCGGCCCGCGCCGCATCGTCATGGGCGACGCGGGGTCGCTGCTGCCTCCGCCGTACGGCCTGGCCGACAACGCCGAGACGCTGCTGCACGACAGCGACCTGGTGTTCATCGACCCGGTCTCCACCGGCTACTCGCGCGCGGCCGAGGGCGAGAAGCCGGAGGCCTACCACGGCTTCAAGGGCGACCTGGAGTCGGTGGGGGAGATCATCCGGCTGTGGGCGACGCGGAACGGGCGGTGGATGTCGCCCAAGTTCCTGGCCGGGGAGTCGTACGGCACGCTGCGGGCTTCGGCGCTGGCCGAGCACCTGCAGGAGAGGTACGGCATGTACCTCAACGGGCTCATGCTGATCTCGAGTGTGCTGGACATGGGCACGATCCGGTTCACCGAAGGGAACGACGTGCCCTACGCGCTGTTCCTGCCGACCTACGCCGCTATCGCGCACTATCACGGGCTTCATGGGGATCGGCCGCTTGCCGACGTGCTGCGGGAGGCGGAGGAGTACGCGGCCCGCGACTATCCCTGGGCGTTGTCGCGCGGCAACCGGCTCTCCGCCGAGGAGCGCTCCGCCGCCGTGGCGAAGATCGCCTCGTTGACGGGGTTGTCGGAGGACTACGTCGACCGGGTCGACCTGCGCATCGAGCACATCCGGTTCTTCACCGAGCTGCTGCGCCCGCAGCGGAAGATCGTCGGGCGTCTGGACGGCCGGTTCACCGGCTGGGACCCCGAGGCCGGGCGCGAGCAGTTCACCTACGACCCGAGCATGAGCGCGATCGTCGGGCCCTACAGCGCGGCGTTGAACCACTACCTGCGGACCGAGCTGGGGTACGCCAACGACCTGCCGTACGAGATCCTCACGCGGCGGGTGCAGCCCTGGTCGTACAAGGAGTTCGAGGGTGCGCACGTCAGCGTCGTCGGCAAGCTCAGCGCCGCCATGCGGACCAACCCCCACCTGCGCGTCCACGTGGCGTGCGGCTACCACGACGGCGCCACGCCGTACTTCGCCGCCGAGCACACCTTCGCGCGCCTGCAGATCCCGGCGGAGCTGGCAGGCAACATCGAGTTCAAGTACTACGAGGCCGGGCACATGATGTACGTGCACGAGGAGAGCCGGGTACGGCAGAGCGCCGACCTGGCCGCCTTCGTCCGGGGGTGATTCCCGGGTGAGGCGCTTCAGCAGGCGCTTCACCCCTCTCCCCACCGCCCCCTCCACGCCCCTTGTCGAATCCCGGTCGGACGCTTGGCCCAGGCAGAGGCGTGGCCTGGGCTGAAACCCTCAGACAGGCGGGCGTCGGCAGGACCTGTGGACGGTTGTCGCAGAGCCAGGCCCAGCCTCAAGGCCATGGTTCTGAGGCCAACTGAGAAGTGGTCGAAAAACTACACTTCTCAGTCGGCTCTCAGTTGAACCCGTCCCGCGACCGGCAACGAAGGCCCGGCCGACCCGCTGAATAGCGGTCATCTGACGCCCTCACAGACGGCCCCGCTATGCGCGGGCACGGTGTCGCGGCGCGCTGAGCCGCATGCCCCCGCCCGGTTACAAAGACATGCATGAACACCGTTGACCCGAGACCGTCCTGTCACGACGACTGCACGCTGCAGGCCGTCACGCAGGTCGCGACGCTGCTGCGGCACAGCGGGCACGAGGTGACCGTCGCCGGCGGCGTCACCGCGCTGACCGCCGCCGGGCTCGCGGCCTGGCTCCTGCTGGCCCGGCGCGACCCGGCCGGGGCCATGGTGGGGGTGCTCGTCATGGGCGGCCTGGTGCGCAGCCTGGCTCTCATCGTGCTCGCCCACCGGCCGCTGCTGGCCTCGATCGGCCGGATCCGCCAGGCGTTCGCCGCCACCGGCAACCCGACCTGGACCCCGGTGGCGGCCTTCGTGCCCCCGCCGCCCGACCGCAGGATGGCGCTCGTGCGAGCCTTCATCTCGGCCGCCTACGTACGGCAGGAGCTGTCCCGCCGGGCGTTGCGGTGGGCCGGTGGCACCATGGTGTGCTTCGTGCTGGCCGCCGGCGCCCTGTCGGTCTTGTGAACGCGCGGGGGCCCTTGTCCCTGAGGGCGGCAGCGGTTGCACTGGGAGGGGCGGGCGTGGCGTTTGCCGCCGTTCGCACCACAAGCCGGGCGATCACCCGCGAGGCCGACATGCCGGGAACGTTCTGGGACTCCCTCAGCGAGTCCTCCCGCACCATCCTGCTCACCTCGGGCGTGCAGCGGGTCTGGCCCCGGGGATACCACCTGACCAGCCAGGACCGCGTCCACATCGAGCACGTCTACGTGATCCTGGAGGGCCGGGCCCGCGCCTACACCACCACCCCGGACGGCGAGGAGACCACGCTGGACGTCCTCCACCAGGGCGAGGTGGCCGGGGAGCTGGAGGTGATCGACCCCAACCACCGGCTGGCCAGCGTGGCCGTCGTGAGCAGGCGTGCCCGCGTGCTGCAGATCCCGGCCGAGCGCTTCCACGAGATCGTCTTGTCGCATCCCGACGTGGCGCTCGAACTGCTGCGCAGCATGGCCCAGCGGCTCCGCCGGGCCAACGAGATGCGCGCGGCCACCCGCACCGAGGGGCGCGTGATGAGGGCTCTGCAGCAGCACGCCAGGTCGGGCGCCAGGACGAGCGACGGGGTGATCATCCACATCACGCAGGACGACCTGGCCAAGTTCGCCCAGGCCTCGCGCAAGACCGTGCAGCGGGTGATGGCCAAGCTGCGCAGGCAGGGGGTGGTGGACACCGACCGCAAGCGGATCGTGCTGCGCCGCTGGCATCGGCGGGACGACGGCTCCTGACCTGTGAACCGCAGGCCAGGAGCGCTGTTGTGCGGGACGGCCGAAGTCAGCCCGGCAGCCTCATCTCCAGGCCGTAGCGGGTTCCCACCTCCCTCATCGTCTCCAGGTCGGGCGGCGTCTCGAGCGGCGGCGGGAGCTCCCGGGCCGGGGCTCGCTCGCCCACTTCGGCGAAGAACTTGTCCAGTCCCCCCGGCGTGTAGACGACGAGCACCCGTATGGTGCCGGCCGGCTCGAAGTTCTCCCACGTCCCCTTGGGGATGTGGAAGAACGACCCGGGCCCGGCTTCGACGGTCTCGTCGCCGATGTGGTAGCGCACGGTCCCTTCGAGCACGTAGACCGTCTCGCCCCCGTCGTGCGTGTGCGGTGGCGGGCCCATCCCTTCGGGGATGGTCATCTGCATGACCGTCATGGCGCCGCCCGTCTCGTCGCCGGACGCCAGGACCTCGTAGAGGCCGCCGAGCACCCAGTACGCGTCGCCCGCTTCGCCTGGCTTTCGCACGACCACGTTGTCCGCCATCTCAGGCCCCCTTCCTCGATGGCTTCCGACCCCTTCACCTTCAGCCGACCAGGGTGGCCTGCCGCCGTCAAGGGCCTTTGAGCAGGGGCGGAGCAGGTCAGGAGGCGCCGAGGCGGCGGGTGCCGGGCAGGTGCCGTACCCCCCATTCCGCCATCGCGTCGACCACCGGCCCGAGCCGCCGGCCGCGCTCGGTCAGCCGGTAGCTGAACCGCGGGGGATGCTCGCTGTACGGCACGCGCTCCACGATGCCCGCGTCCTCCAGCCGGCGCAGCCGGTCGGCGAGCGTGTTGGTGGGGATGGCCTCGGCGGCCCGGGCGAAGTCCGCGTAGCGCAGTTCGCCGGCCATCAGCAGGTCGCGCACGAGCAGCAGCGACCACCTGTCGCCCACGATGTCCAGGGTGCCGGCGACGGCGCAGTCCGAGCGGCGGGGATTTCGTTCCGCGGTCACGGGACGATTCTCGCCCAGTCACTTGTGTTTTGCAAGCATCCAGCGTTATCGTCACTTGCAAAAGACAAGTCACTTGGAGAGGTGGCGCCCATGTCCGTTCCAGCGCCGGCGACCGGCCGGCTGACGTCAATGATGTGGTGGGTCGCGGCGGGCTGGGGTGCGGCGATCGCCCTGGCCGGGGCCGCGGAGGTCTTCTCGGCCCCCGGCGTGCCGCCGTTCGCCCTCGGCCTCGCGGTCGCCGCGCCGCCGCTGCTGGTGGTCGGGCTGCTGGCCTGGTCGGCGCCGTTCCGCGCGTGGGCTCGCGCGCTCGACCTGCGCGTGCTGACCGCCCTGCAGATGTGGCGGGTGCTCGGCTTCGGGTTCATCGCCGCGTGGGCCGTCGGCGGGCTGCCGGCCGGGTTCGCGCTGCCCGCCGGGCTGGGCGACGTCCTGGTCGGCCTGACGGCGCCGCTGGTCGCCGCCCGCTGGACGGCCCCGACCGCCTCGGCCAGGAGGATCTTCTACGGCTGGACCGCGTTCGGCGTCCTCGACCTGCTCCTCGCGGTCACGCTGGGCGTGCTGCACTCGCCCTCCATCCTCGGGATCCTCGCCACGACCCCGGACACCGCGGCGATGGCCCGGCTGCCGATGGTGCTGATCCCGGCGTTCCTCGTCCCGGCCATGCTGGCGCTGCACGCCATCTCGCTGGTCAACGCGCGCCGGAACTGAGGGGCCTCACTCGGCCAGGGCGGCCTCGCGGGCGGCCATGACCTCGGTCACGTTCTCCTCGGCCCAGTCCGTGATCGCCCGGATCGGGCCCTGGAGGGAGTGGCCGAGGGGCGTGAGGGAGTACTCGACCCGTGGCGGCACCTCGGGGTAGATCTGCCTGGTCACCAGGCCGTCGCGGGCCATCGCCCGCAGGGTCTGGGTGAGGACCTTCGGCGTGATGCCGCCGATGCGGTCGCGAAGCTGGGTGAAGCGCAGGGGACCGTCCTTGAGGATGAGGACGACGAGGACGGTCCACTTGTCGCCGATCCGGTCGAGGACCAGGCGGGTGGGGCAGTTGGGGTCGAAGGCGTCGCCGTTCCGCATAGTTTCCATAGGGTATCAAGGGTACGTTGAAGTAACCAGTATCCAATGGATACTGTCCCCGCATGAAGATTCTCCTCATCGGTGCAACAGGCATGATCGGAAGCCGGATCGCCGCCGAGGCGCGCGGCCGGGGGCACGAGGTCACCGGGGCCACCCGGAGCGGGGCGCAGGGGACCGTGGCGCTCCAGGCGAGCGACGCCGAGGCGGTGGCGGAGGCGGCCAAGGGGCACGACGCCGTCGTGCTGGCGGTCTCGCCGCCCAGGGACGGGTCGGACCCGAGCGGTCCGACGCTCGCCGCCGGGCGCGGCGTGCTCGACGGGGCACGCAAGGCGGGGGTGTCGCGCCTGGTCGTCGTCGGCGGCGCGGGCAGCCTGGAGGTCGCTCCGGGGCAGCGGCTGGTGGACCAGCCGTACTTCCCGGAGCTCTACAAGGCGGAGGCCCTGGCGGCCGCCGAACTGCTCGGCGTGATCCGGGCCGAGGCCGGCGACCTGGACTGGACCTACATCTCCCCGGCCGCCGTCATCGAGCCGGGCGAGCGCACCGGGCGCTTCCGGCTGGGCGGCGACCGGTTGCTCACCGACGCCGAGGGCAACAGCCTCATCAGCGCCGAGGACTACGCCGTGGCCCTGGTGGACGAGCTGGAGCAGGGCAACGCCATCCGCAGGCGCATCACCGTCGCCTACTGACTGACCGCGATCCGCTCCCCGTCCCGCCGTCCCCGGAGACCGGGGCCGGGGGGGTACTGCGGGGCGGGAGCGGGACGGACGGGCCGACGGCCACGAGTGCGACCACGACCATGACAGCGGCTGACAGCAGTTCGGCAGCGGCGCCCCGCATTCTCACCGCCATGACACACGTGCTCATCGCGGGCGGCGGCCCGACCGGGCTGACCCTCGCCATCGAACTCGCCCGCCGCGACGTCGACTTCCGCATCGTCGACAGGTCCCCCGAGCCTCCGAAGGGCTCGCGCGGCAAGGGCCTGCAACCCAGGACGCTCGAGGTCTTCCACGACCTCGGCGTGATCGACGAGATCCTCGCCACGGGGACGGTCTATCCGCCGATGCGCGCCTACAAGGGCGGCGAGGTCGTCTGGGAGGGCCGGATGCACGCGCCCAAGGAGCCCGATGACGCGGTGCCGTACCCGATGGTGATCATGCAGCCGCAGTGGCGCACGGAGCGGATCCTGCGGGACCGCCTCGCACGCCTGGGCAAGGAGGTCGAATTCGGCGTCGAGGTGACCGGCCTGGCCCAGGACCAGGACGGCGTGACCGTCACGCTGGACGGCGGTGAGACGGTCAGGTGCGCCTACCTGGTGGGCGCGGACGGCGGCCGCAGCACGGTGCGCAGGCTCTGCGGCATCGGCTTCCACGGCGACACCTTCGACAGCGAGCGGATGCTGCTGGGCGACGTGAGGACCGACGACCTGGACCACGACCACTGGCACGTCTGGGGCGACATGGCGACCAGGACGCTGCACGCGGGCCTGTGCCCGCTGCCCGGCACCGACCTCTTCCAGTTCTACGCGACCCACACCGGCGAGGAGGATTTCCAGAAGATCCTCGACCGGCAGGACGCCGGCGTCAGGATCAAGGAGGTGACGTGGCGGTCGGAGTACCGGGTGAACATCCGCATGGCCGAGCGCTTCCGTGACGGGCGGGTCTTCCTGGCCGGCGACGCGGCGCACGTCCACTCGCCCGCGGGCGGCCAGGGGCTGAACACCGGCGTCCAGGACGCCTACAACCTGGGCTGGAAGCTGGCGCACGGCGCCGAGTGGCTGCTGGACACCTACGAGGCCGAGCGCGTGCCGATCGCCGAGCACGTCCTGGGGCTCAGCACCCGGCTGCTGCGCGAGAAGGACCTGGAACGCGACGAGGAGACCCAGCAGCTGAACCTCGGCTACCGGGACAGCCCGCTGTCGGTGGGCGAGCGGGGCGGCGAGCGGCTGCCGGGGCGGCTGGAGGAGCTGCGGGGCACCCACTTCACGCTGTACGCCGACGGCGTGCGGGTGGACGATCCGCGGGTCAGGACCCTTCCCGCCATCACCGACGGCGTCCTGCTGGTCCGGCCGGACGGCTACATCGGCTACGACGGCGACGGCAGCGACCTGAGCGCGTACCTCTCGGGGCTCGGCATCTCCACGGGCTGACCCGCATGCCCCTCGGGGCTCGGCACCTCGACGGACTGGCCGAGGCCGCGCAGCGCCCGGGCCGCCGCCAGCAGGACGCGCGCGTCCTCCTCGCGGCACCACCCGGCCGCCGCCTCCAGGATCGCCGCCCGCACGGTCTTGTCCGGGTTGCCCTCCATCAGCTCCAGCGCGTGGCGGATCGGCCCCGGCTCCCCCAGGGCCGCGGCCAGCTCGGCGTGGACCAGGGCGAGGAACTGCGCCGGAGCGTCCCCGGCAGCCTCCCCCGCCAGGGACAGCGCCCGGCGCAGCAGCTCGGGGTCCGGCTCGCCGGCCCTCCTGGCCAGCTCGGCCCGCCCGTGCAGGACCCGGGCGAGGGCGAGCGGGTCGCGGGTCCGCTCGGCCGCCTCCTGGGCGCGCTCCAGCTCGAACCGCGCGCCGTCGAAGTCGCCGACCCGGGCCCGCAGCTGGCCCAGCCGGATGCGCAGCATGACGGGCCCGGGCAGCGCGTCCACGCCGTTGATCTCCGCCGCCGGTCGCCTGGACTCCTCCGCCAAGGCCAGCGCCTCCACCGCGTCCCCGCGGTTCTCCGCGGCCAGCGACAGCCAGTACAGCGCGACCGCCGTGCCCCAGCGGTCGCCGATCTCGCGGAAGCCGGCCAGGGCGGCGCGCAGCATCGGCTCGGCGGGCGCGGCCGTGCCGTACTCGAACTCGACGATGCCGCCCATCAGCCGCGCGGCGGCCCGCGTCCACGGGCCCGGACGCTCCACGGCCGCGGCGGCCCGTCCCCGGGCCAGCGCCTGATCGGGCGAGCCCAGTCCACCCGGCGCGAGCATCCAGGCGGCCATCTCCGCGGGCCCGTCTCCCTCCGGTACGGCGGAGCCGTCCCCGGCGATCAGGCGGCAGAGGGCGCCGGCGGGACCGCGGCCGAGCACGAACCGCGCCCACGTGCCGGCCTCGGCGCGCATGCCGCGCATCACCCAAGGCCACAGCCGGGCCAGGAACAGCCGCTCGGGCTCCTCGGCGGCGGCCATGGCCGCGTCCAGGTTCGCCTGCTCGGCGTCGAAGACGGCCAGCCACCGCCGCTGCCCGGCCGTGCGCAGCCCGGGGTCGGCGCGCTCGGCCAGCCGGGTGTAGTAGCGGGCGTGCGCGGCCTCGACGCCCGGCGGCCGGTGCCCGGCGGCGTACTCGCGGACCGTCTCGAGCATCGTGTACCGCTCGCCGGAGACGGCCACCAGCGACTTGTCCACCAGCGAGGACAGCGTCTCCAGGTCGTGCCCGCACACCTCGAGGACCGCCTCGGCCCGTGCCCCGCCCGCGAAGACCGACATCCTGGCCAGCAGGTCCCGCTCGGCGCTGGCGAGCAGGTCCCAGCTCCAGCCGATCACCGCGCGGAGCGTGCGGTGGCGTGGCTGGGAGGTACGGCTGCCGCGCCAGGACAGCCGATCCTCGATCTGCGCGGCCAGTTGGTCCGGCGACAGGGTGCGCAGCCGGGCGGCGGCCAGCTCGACGGCCAGGGGGAGGCCGTCGAGGCGCCGGCACAGCGCGGCCACCCGGTCCTCCTCCAGCGCCAGGCCGGGCCTGGCCGCGGCGGCCCGCTCGCGGAACAGCCGCACCGCGTGCTCCTGCGCCAGCGGGCCGACGGGATGCAGGTGCTCGCCTGGCACGTCGAGGGGCTCGCGGCTGGTGGCGATGATCCGCAGCCGGGGCGCCTGGGAGAGCAGCCGCTCGGCCATGCGGGCGGCCTGGTCGATCACGTGCTCGCAGTTGTCCAGCACGATCAGCGTCGACGCGCCGCGCAGCGTGCCTTCCAGGTCGCCCACCTTGAGCGTGGCCTGGAGCGCGGCCCTGACGTCGGTGGCGGAGGCCAGCTCCACCAGCCACGCGCCGTCGGGAGCCGGAAGCGTCGCGGCGGTCTCGATCGCCAGGCGGGTCTTGCCGGCCCCGCCGGGCCCGGTCAGTGTCACCAGCCGCGCCCGCTCCAGCAGCCCGCGCAGCGTGGCCACCTCCGCCTCGCGGCCCACGAAGCTCGTCAGCGGCGCCGGCAGGTTGCCCGCGGCCTCCTCCCGCAGGGCGAACAGGTGAGCCTCGCGCAGCTCGGGGCCGGGATCGGCGCCCAGCTCCTCGGCGAGCGTGCGCCGGATCCTGTCGTAGGCGTCCAGGGCCTCGCCCCGCCGCCCGCCGGCCGCCAGCGCCCGCACCAGCAGCGCGTGGAACGGCTCGCGCAGCGGGTGCTCGGCGACCAGCTCCTCCAGCTGTGCGACGGCCTGCGGGCCGGGCTCGATGGAGGCGGCCAGCGCCTGCAGGCGCAGCTCGGCCAGCCGGGCTGAGGGGGCGTGGGCGAAGGGCCAGCCGGAGGCGTCGGCGAGGGCGGGTCCCCGCCACAGGGCCAGGGCCGCGCGATGCTCGCCGGCGCGGACCAGCCGCTCGAACTCCCAGGCGTCCACCTCAGAACGCGGCACGTCGAGCACGTAGCCGACGGGGTGCGAGGCGATCAGGCCGGGGGCCTTCCGCCGGGCGCGCGACACCAGCGACTGCAAGGCGGCGAGGGGATGCTCGGGCGGCTCGCCCGGCCACAGGTCCTCGGCGAGCCGCTCGGCCGTCACCACGCGCCCGGGATCCAGGGCCAGCCTGACCAGCAGGGCCCGCAGGCGCGGGCCGTCGAGACCGCCGCCCGCCACCTGGAGCGGCCCCAGGATCCCGATGCGCATACCACGCAAGTCTGCCGTAAGCCTCACGCGGGCCCGGCTCGGAGGCGGATCACTCGGGCAGCGCGGCCGGGTTGCGCGCGAGCAGCCCGCCGTCGACGCGGTGCTCGGCGCCGGTGATGAACGACGACCGGTCCGAGGCCAGGAACGCCACCAGCTCGGCGACCTCCGAAGCCCGCGCGACCCGGCCCAGCGGGTGCGCCCGTCCCCAGGCGGCGACCTGCTCCTCCTGCGAGAGCGGCCCCCGCCACAGGTCGGCCGCCCACCGCAGCATGGGCGTGTCGACCGAGCCGGGGCAGACCACGTTCACCCGGATCCCGTCGGCCGCGTGGTCCAGCGCCATCGCCCGCGTCAGGCCGTTCAGCGCGGCCTTGCTGGCGGTGTAGGCGGCGACCCTGGTCTGGGAGGCGAACGCCTGCACGGACGAGACGATCACGATGGAGCCGCCGCCGCGTTCGCGCAGCGCGGGGATCGCCGGCCGGCAGGTGAGGTAGACGCCCTTGAGGTTGATGTCGAGCACCTCGTCCCAGACGTCCTCCGGGGTGTCCTCGACCGTGCCGTAGCGCTGCACGCCCGCGCAGGTCACGACGATGTCGAGCCCGCCGTACGCGGAGACGGCCAGCTCCACCGCCTCCCGCATGCGGGGCCCGTCGCGGACGTCCGCCTCGAACGGCGTGACGCCCGGACGCCCGGACGGCCGTGCCGACACGTCGCACGACACCACCCGCGCCCCGGCTGCGGCGAGCCGTTCCACCACGGCCTCGCCGATGCCCGCCGATCCGCCCGTGACCAGCGCCACCTTGCCCGAGAACTCGCTCAAGGTCCGATCACCTCCGCACGCAACCTCATCACCCTGGTCTCCCGCGGCGCCAGCGCCATGGCCGTGCCGTTCCCGACGGCCGCCGCGAGCCCGTCGGTCGGCATGCTGGAGAAGGGTTCGAGCCCCAGCACGTAGGCCCGCCCCCACCACGGGTAGCCGGCGGAGGCGCCGAACTCCTGCCACATCCACAGGTAGGGCAGCACGGCGGCCTCCCACTCCACCCTCATCCCGAAGTCCCGGGCGTCGACGATCTCGTACCGGCCCAGGTCGCCGAAGCCCGTCAGGTACACGATGTCGCTCGGCGTCCCCGCCGGGGGCACGACGCCGAGGTCGACGTCGCCCGCCGGATGCGCCGGGACCACCGGCCACGTCCCGGCCCCGCGCACCCGCCGCCCGCCGGGGTTGAGCGGCGTCTCGTGCGGGATCACCCGCACCCCGCCGGGCATCCGGATCCGGCAGCCCGGCTCCAGGAACGGCGCGCCGTACACGATGTGCTGCCCCCACATGGCGTGCAGCGCGAGCCCCGACTCGTTGGTGACCCGGCCCTCCACCTCCAGCGCCGCCTCCCCCGACCGGAGCCGGAAGGTCTTCTCCACCAGGTACGGCAGGCGCCTGGTGCGGACGGCCAGCCGTACCGCGACCTGCCCGGGGGAGTCCTCCGCCACGGTGGCCTGCCACGGCAGCGAGGCGACCTCCCCGTGCTGGGCCAGCCGGGCGCCCCGGTAGACGCTGGGCGCCCCGCCGTTGGGGAAGACCTCCTGCCAGCCGCCCTCGTAGTGGTCCACGAAGGCCCCCACGTCGTCGGCGGCCGGGCTCAGGTGCTCGCGCGGGTCGCGCAGGCCCTGGGGCGAGAGCCACACGAAGTCGGTGTCGGTCGGCTTGTGCAGGAACTCCACCACGTCGCCGCCCTTGCCGGCCAGCACGGTCACGCGCAGCCGCTCGTTCTCCAGCACCACGGCCCGCATCCCGGAGATCGTGATCTCCCGGACGCGGGCCGCCCAGTTGCGCCTCATGCTCACCCGAAGCTCACGTCGAGGAACCGGGGCCGGTAGATGGTCACGTCGCGGTAGTGGTCGGTGTTGACGAAGCTGTTGACGTTGTAGGAGATCGTCAGCGTGCCCGGGGCGGAGATCTCCGGGTGGGCGTGGGCGTTGTAGGTGAAGATGTTCCCGCCCGTCTCCGGGGTGGTGTAGAGGAGCGTCTTGTTCCCGAAGGGCCCGTACGGCGTGCAGGAGAAGTAGGCGACGATCCGCGCGCTCAGGACCTCGGTCGTGTCGTGGGTGACCAGGACGTAGGAGCCGCCGATCCTGCTGACCGAGTACTCGTTGGCCACGCCGTTCATGACGCGGGCGGAGCGCGCCTCGTCGGGGGACCAGGTGCCGTCGGCGGTCAGGTACTCCCACGTGCCGAGCAGGCTGCGCCCGGCCACCCGCGCGATGTGCATGTACTTGACCGAGCCGTGGTCCTCGACCCCGTAGACGTAGGTGTGGGTGCGGTCGCGGTGGATGCCGGACGCCCAGGACACCCCGTGCCCGCTGGGCAGGTCGTGCACGCTGAGCGGCCGGTCCAGCCGCCCGGGCGCGAACCGGGCGACGACGTTGCGGTGCCAGCGCCAGTCCCACGGCCCGGTGCCGAACCGCTCGTACTCCTGGTAGGTCACCTCCAGCAGGCCGCCCGCCACGGTGGCGTCGCCGGCCCAGTACCAGTGGTTGCGGTCGCGGGGCGGCATGATCGCCTGCGGCTTGTCCGGGGTGCCGCCGTAGATGGTCCGCAGCCTGCCGTCGCGCTCGACCGCGAAGGTGTTGTTGAGGAAGACCGTCGTGCCGCCCTCCTCGACGACCGGCGGGCGCGAGCCGTCGGGGTTGACCTGGCCGAGGAACGTGTCGGAGAAGATCCACAGCTCGCGCCCGCCCGGCAGCCTGACGGAGTAGGTGCCGTCCGCGCCGGTCCAGTCGTCCAGGCGGCTGTTGTCGTTGCCCTGGGCGGTGAACAGGGCGGTGAGCCTGGCGTTCGTGGTCGCGGCGGAGGGCGCCAGCGCGCAGTTCGCGCCGGTGGGCGGGGTGGCGGTGGCGGCCTGCGCCGGGACGGGCGGCGCGACCAGGCTGACGAGGGTGAGGACTAAGAGGATGAGTCGCTTCATGGAGCGTCCTTCGCGGCTGGGAGCTTGGATTACAGTTCTAGTCATCAGATCACTTGCTGTCTAGAGCACCTGCGCGGCGAAAATCGGATGACCGCGCGACCGGGTCGTGGGTAGCCTGCGCCAGGATCCGGGGAGGGCGTCGTGGGACATGTCGAAGTCAGCCGGTTGACGTACGTGCTGCCGGACGGGCGGCCCCTGCTCACCGACGTCTCCTTCCGCGTGGGCGACGGGGCCAAGGCCGCGCTGGTCGGGCCCAACGGCGCGGGCAAGACCACGCTGCTGCGGCTGATCGCGGGCGACCTGGACCCGGTGGACGGCGGCGTCGCCAGCTCGGGCGGGCTCGGCGTGATGCGCCAGTTCATCGGCAACGTCCGCGACCGCTCGACGGTCCGCGACCTGCTGCTCGGCGTGGCCCCTCCGGCGGTACGGCAGGCCGCCGAACGCCTGGAGCAGGCCGAGCTGGCGATGATGGAGCGCGACGACGAGAAGACCCAGGTGCGCTACGCCCAGGCGATCGGCGACTACACCGACGCGGGCGGCTACGACATCGAGGTGCTGTGGGACACCTGCACGGTGGCCGCGCTCGGCCTGCCGTACGACATGGTGAAATACCGCGAGGTGTCCACCCTGTCGGGCGGGGAGCAGAAGCGGCTGGTCCTGGAGGCGCTGCTGCGCGGCCCCGACCAGACCCTGCTGCTCGACGAGCCGGACAACTACCTGGACGTCCCCGGCAAGATCTGGCTGGAGCAGCAGCTCAGGGAGACGCCCAAGACGGTGCTGCTGGTCAGCCACGACCGGCAGCTGCTGGCCGACGTCGCCGACCGCATCATCACCGTCGAGTCCGGCAACGTCTGGATCCACGGCGGCGGCTTCGCCACCTACGCCGAGGCCCGCAAGGCGCGCAACGAGCGGCTGGAGGAGCTGAGACGCCGCTGGGACGAGGAGCACGCCAAGCTCAAGGCCCTGGTCGCCATGCTCAAGCAGAAGGCCTCCTACAACGACGGCATGGCCCCGGCCTACCATGCCGCCCAGACGCGGCTGCGCAAGTTCGAGGAGGCCGGGCCGCCCGAGCTGCCGCCCCGCGACCAGAGCATCAGCATGCGCCTGAAGGGCGGCCGCACCGGCAAGCGGGCCGTGATCTGCGAGCGCCTGGAGATCACCGGCCTGCTCAAGCCCTTCGACCTGGAGGTCTGGTACGGCGAGCGCGTCGCGGTGCTCGGCTCGAACGGCTCGGGCAAGTCCCACTTCCTGCGCCTGCTGGCCGGGGAGGGGATCCCGCACACCGGGACGGCGCGGCTGGGCGCCCGGGTCGTGCCCGGGCACTTCGCCCAGACCCACGCGCGTCCCGACCTCGCCGGGCGCACGCCCTGTGAGATCGTCATGACCGAGCACGCCAAGCTGAAGAACGAGGCCATGCGGGCGCTGGCCCGCTACGAGCTGGCCGGGCGGGTGGCCGAGCAGCGGTTCGAGACGCTGTCCGGCGGCCAGCAGGCCAGGCTGCAGATCCTGCTGCTGGAGCTGTCCGGCGCGACGCTGCTGCTGCTCGACGAGCCGACCGACAACCTCGACCTGGCCAGCGCCGAGGCCCTGCAGGAGGGGCTGGACGGCTTCGAGGGCACGGTCGTGGCCGTCACGCACGACCGGTGGTTCGCCGCCGACTTCGACCGCTATCTGGTGTTCGGCGCCGACGGCAGGGTGTACGAATCGCCCGAACCGGTCTGGGACGAGCGGGCACGATAAAGAGTTGGTACGGCAGGCGCGTGTCCCGCGCCTGCCGTACCGGCGGACCGGCTAGGACCGTTACGTGCGAACCGTCACACTTACCGGAACCGTCCTGGCCGCTGTGCTGCTCGCGGGCTGCACCAGCGAGAAGGCGCCTGCGAAACAGCTCAAGCCGCTCGCCCTCGCCGAGCAGACCTCGACGATCGTCAAGTCGCGCGACGGCTACGTCGTGAACTGGGCCGGAGTGCTCAGCAACGCCAACCCCTGGCACTTCGGCGAGCACGTCGTGGCCACGGTCGTGGGGCGGGACGCCAAGGGCGCCGAGGTGGTGCGCATGGACCAGCCGCTGGACGCCGTGCCGCCGGGCGGCAGGCTGGCCTTCACCGGGCAGGCCACGGCGGCGGCCAAGCCGGCGAAGGTCACCATCGAGTACCGTCCGGCGCGGTGGCGGCAGGCCGCGCGCATCGTGTCGGCGTTCAAGCCGTTCCCGGTCTCCCGGGTGCAGACGATCCGGCAGAAGGACGGCCGCTACGTCATCACGGGATTCGTGAGCAACCCCTACCGGACGCCCGCGGCCAGCCTCGTCGTCAGCGCCTTGCTGCGCGACGCCTCCGGCAAGCTGCTCGGCGGCGGCACCGCCTTCGTCGACGACGTCAAGGCCGGCAAGACGCCCCGCTTCGTCATCACCGTCGAGGGAGTCCCGAGCTCGGCGCGCGTCGGCAGGACCGACGTCACGGCGCGCACGTGGGGGGCGACGGCCCGGCCGTACGAGGAGCTGGCGCTGGGCGGCATCGTGCCCGTCCACACGGTCAAGCCGACCACGGAGCCGTTCGCCAAGGACCGCGGGGGGCACCAGATGCCCACGGACCAGTAATCACGAGCAAATAGCGCGAAAAATCGGGGCATTGGGAGAAGTGCGGCGCGGCAAGCCTGCGAATTCGCTGAAGGCTTTGTCATTCACGTCGAATCGGTAGAACTACAAGTTACCAATCCATTACCTTCGGTCACATGAATGACCGCGTCCTGGTCGAGGCGCTGCGCGCGCATGACCCGGGTGCCCTCGCCGCGCTGTACGACTCGCACGCCGAGAGCATCTATAGATACTGCTGGTCCCTTCTCCTCAGCTCCGACAGCGCCCAGGTGGCGCTGCGCGAGACGCTGATCGCCGCCGAGGCGCACATCAGGCGGCTGGCCGATCCCGGCCGGCTGCGGACGTGGCTTTTCGCGCTCGCGCGCACGGAATGCCTGCGCAGGCGGCAGGCCGTGGCGCCGGAGGACGCCACGGCCGAGCTCCCGGCCGTCGGCGACCCCGAGGACGCGGACCTGCGCGTCATGGCCTGGAACGCGGTCCGCGGCCTGGCCGAGGAGGACCGCGAGCTGCTGGAGCTGGCCACGGTCCACCGGCTGCCCGCCGCCGAGATCGCCGCGGTGCTGGGCACGAGCCCGCGGCGGGTGGAGCCGGCGCTGGAGGAGGCGCGCGAGCGGCTCAGGGACGCGATCACCGCGGAGGTCCTGGCCAGGAAGGGCCCCTACGACTGCCCCCGCCGGGCGCTGATCCTCAGCGGGTTCTCCGGCGAGCTCACCGACGACATGCGCGCCCACCTGGTGCGCCACGTGGCCCGCTGCGAGATCTGTGCGCCGCACCGCAGCCGCCAGGTGTCCGCGGCCAAGGTCTTCGAGCTGCTCCCGGCCGTCGGGCTGCCGGAGTCGCTGCGCGTGCGGGTGCTGAGCTGCTTCATCGACCCGGAGCTGACGCCCTACCGCCGCTACGTCGCCCGCCGCTCGGCCGCGCTGGACGCCGCCGGATTTCCCGTCGCGGGGGATCGGCCGGCTCGTCGCCGGCCGCGGGCGCTGGCGGGTGCGGTGGCGGCCGTCGCGGCCGTGATCGCCATCGTGGGCGCCTTCCACTTCTTCCGGCCCGAGCCCGGCGCCCTGCCCGGCATCGCCTCGGGGGCGTTGCCGGCGCAGGGCGATCCGCCCGGGATCAGGCTGCCGTGGCAGCCCGCCCCGGAGGAGCACGCCTTCCAGGTGGAGCCCATCGCCGACCGCCCGCAGGCGCCGCCGGTGACCTCCTCCGCGCGCCCGTGGGAGATCGCCGCCGAGGCGCGGGACGCCCACGGCACGACCGGTCCCTCCCGCGCCCCGGCCACGAACGCCCCGAGGACGCCCGCCCAGCAGGAGCCCGAGGGGCAGGACGAGCCCGGCTCCGGCCCCGTCCTCACGCCGCAGGACCCGCCGCGGCGGGACCACCACGGCCGCCCGACCAGGACGCCCTGCCCGAGCGGCAAGCCGGGCCCGACCGGGAAGCCGCGCCCGTCCGGCAAGCCGACGCCTGCGCCGAGCCCCACCCCCACGCCCACCTCGGCCCCCACCCCGGCGCCCACGGGAACGCCCACGTCGGCGCCCTCGTCCGCGCCCTCCCAGAGCTCCTGAGCCCGTGCCGGCCTTCGAGCTCCGCCACGACCCGCACCTCGGCGACCGCGTCTGCCCGCATCCGCTGCGCCGGGCGCTCGCCGACCTGGTGCCCGGGAGCCGGCGGGTCCCGTGGCCCACCTGGCTCGATCCCGGGCCGCGCCTGCTGCGCGAGGTGCTGGACCTCGCCCGCCTGCAGACCGCACGCTGCCTGGCCGTCCTGTCCTGGCTGGCCGGCGCCGACCCGCCCGACGGCCACCAGGCCGCCCACGCCGCCATGACGCTGCTGCAGATCCACGACCGGCACCCGGAGGCGCGGCCCGCCATGGCCGCCGCGTGGGCCGCCGCCAAGGTCGGCGCGGACTGGTGCAAGGCCGCCGAGTTGCGCGCCGCCTACGCCAGGCCGGCGCCCGTCTTCACCTATCCCCGTGCGGCCGACCCGCCGCCGCTGGGCGTGCGCCCGTGGATCGAGCGCCTGTTTCGCCTGCGACGATTACATTAAGTGAGTTTCATGTGTGCTCAGAGTGACGGATGGGAAACGAGTACACATGAGCCTGATCAGAGCCGGACTCCTGGCCTCCTGCCTGATCCTGGGCGCCTGCCTGCCCGCCGTCGCCGATCCCGCGCCCTCCTCCGACGACGTGGCTCGGGCACGCCAGGAGGTCGGGGAACGCTCCAGAGCGCTGGACGCCGTCGCCGCGCGCCTGGCCGCCGCGCAGGCCCGGCTCGACGCCCTCGCCGCCACGGCCGAGCGGCTGGTCGAGGCCTACAACGGCGAGAGGGTACGGCTGGCCCACGCCGCCCAGGCCTACCAGGAGGCCCGAGCCCGGGTGGCCTCGGCCGACCAGCGGGTGGAGGAGGTGCGCGCCGAGGTGGCCGTCATCGCGGCGCAGAGCTACGGCGGCTACGACATCACCCGCCCGGCCTTCGGCCTGCTGTCCAGGGAGGACTTCCTGCACCGCGTGAGCGTGCTGCGGGAGCTCGGCGGCGAGCGCGCCCTGGTGCTGCAGCGCATGCGCGACGCCCAGATCGTCGCCTCCGTGGTGCGGACCCAGGCCCAGCACGCCTACGACGCCCAGCGGGCCGCCGCAGAACGCGCGGAGGCGGCCAAGGAGGCGGCCGAGCGGGCGGTCGCCGAGCAGATCCGCGAGACCGAGACCCTCAAGGCGACCGAGGAACGCCTCCAACGCCGGCTCGACGCCGCACGCGGCAAGGCCGACCGGCTGGCCAGGGCCCGCGCCGCCGCACTGTCGGGCGCCTCCGTCCGCAACCTGCCGCTGTCCTACGGGTCCAGCAGGGGCGAGATCGTCGCCCGGTGGGCGCTCAGCCAGCTCGGCAAGCCGTACGTGTGGGCCGCCGCCGGACCCTCCAGCTACGACT
Organism: Thermoactinospora rubra; assembly: GCF_002093975.1. Classification (GTDB taxonomy): domain Bacteria; phylum Actinomycetota; class Actinomycetes; order Streptosporangiales; family Streptosporangiaceae; genus Nonomuraea; species Nonomuraea rubra_A. The sequence goes on along the minus strand of NZ_KZ084331.1, from coordinate 167,602 downwards.
GCTCGGGGCTGACGATGCGGGCCTGGGAGCGGGTGGGCATCCGGCTGGACCACTGGACGGGGACGCAGTGGACCTCCGGCCCGCACGTGCCGCTGAACCAGCTGCGCCCCGGCGACCTGCTGTTCTTCGGCTACCTCAGCCGCGACCCCGGCACGATCCACCACGTGGGCATCTACATCGGCATGGGGCTGATGGTGCACGCCCCGCAGACCGGGGACGTGGTGCGCGTCGCCTCGATGTGGCGAAGCGACCTCGTCGGGGCGACCCGCCCGGCCGGCTAGTGGCTCTCCTGGCGGCGGGCGCGCTCGAAGGAGCGGCGGATCTCGGCCTCGGCCTCCACGCGGCCCACCCAGTTGGCGCCCTCGACGGACTTGCCGGGCTCCAGGTCCTTGTAGACCTCGAAGAAGTGCTGGATCTCCAGCCGGTCGAACTCGGGAACGTGGTGGATGTCCCTGATGTGCTCCATGCGCGGGTCGGTGGCCGGCACGCACAGCACCTTGTCGTCGCCGCCCTTCTCGTCCGTCATGCGGAACATGCCGACGGCGCGGCAGGTGATGTAACAACCAGGGAACGTCGGCTCCTGCAGCAACACCAGGGCGTCCAGCGGGTCGCCGTCCTCGCCGAGCGTGTTCTCGATGAAGCCGTAGTCGGCGGGATACTGCGTGGAGGTGAACAACAGCCGGTCGAGCCTGATCTTGCCGGTCCTGTGGTCCACTTCGTACTTGTTCCGTTGTCCCTTGGGAATCTCAACGACAACGTCGAACTCCACGTCTGTCCCTTCCTAGTCGCCCCCGGCACCCCCGGCAGGGCGTAATGTTCGTAAGCGATTCTTACTGCGGGTGGAGAGGTCGGATGCGCGAGCGGTGGGTGGCGTTGTCCACACTCGCCATGCTCCAGATCGTGACGATCGTCGCGGGCAGCTACGCGCTGACTCACGAGGACTTCACGCTGAGCGCGATGACCAGGCAGACGCCGCCGCCGGTTGTGCCGGCCGAATCCCCCTCCGCGCCCGTCTTCACCTCGGGACCTGTGCTGGCCAGGGGCGGTGACGGACCTCTTCCCCCTAAGACTACTTTGGCCAGGGAACTCACCGATGCGCTGGGTGACCGGGCGCTCGGCGGCCGGGTCGGCGCGGTCGTGCTCGACGCCGCCACCGGCCAGCGGCTCTTCGCCAAGAACCCCGACGTCGGCATCACCCCCGCCTCCACCACCAAGATCGTCACCGGCGCGGCCGCCCTCGCCTCGCTCGGCCCCGACGCGCGCCTGGCCACCCGCGTCCTGCAGGGCGGCACGCCCGACGCGGTCGTGCTGGTCGGCGGCGGCGACCCCACGCTGGCGGGACCGGCGGCCAAGAAGGACGGCCCCTACCCCCGCCAGGCGTCGCTCGCCCAGCTCGCCCAGCGCACCGCGGCGGCGCTGAAGGCCCGCGGCGTCACCAAGGTCACCCTCTCCTACGACGACTCGCTGTTCACCGGCCCGTCCAAGGGGCCCGGCTGGAAGCCCAGCTACATCCCCGACGGCAACGTGGCCCCCGTGACCGCGCTGATGATCGACTCGGGCCGGCTGAACCCCGCCCAGTCCATCCCGAGAGTCTCCGACCCGTCCCGGCACGCCGCCACGGTCTTCGCCAGGCTCCTGTCCCGGTACGGCGTGGCCGCCGGCAAGACGGTCAGGCGCGCCACCGCCTCCCCCGGCGCCGCCGAGCTGGCCAGGGTGGAGTCCGCGCCCGTCTACGCGCTCGTCGAGCGGGCGCTGACGCTCAGCGACAACGACCTGTCCGAGGCGCTGGCCCGGCACGTCGCTCTGCACGAGGGCGAGCCGGGCTCCTTCGAGGGGGCGGCCCGGGCCGTCCAGAAGGTGATGAAGCGGCTGGGCGTCGCCCAGGGCGTCCAGGTGTACGACGGCAGCGGGCTGTCGACCATGAACCGCATCAGCGCCGACGCCCTGGCCCGGCTGGTCTCGCTGGCCGCCGCCCCGGGCCGTCCCGAGCTCCACGGCGTCGTGTCCGGCATGCCGATCGCCGGGTTCACCGGCACGCTCGGCAACGGCCGGCGCTTCACCGGGAGCGACAGCAAGAGCGGGGTCGGGCTGGTGCGCGCCAAGACCGGCACGCTGAACCACGTCAACACCCTCGCCGGCCTGGCCACCACGAGCGACGGACGCCTGGTCACCTTCGCCTTCATGGCCGATCGCGTGCCGTACACGGCCGAGCCCGTCCTCGACCGGCTGGCGGCCATCGTCGCGCGTGCTTGAGTGCGCGCCTTCGCGGGTTCGCCGTGGAGCACGTACGGTGGACGGTATGCAGGTGATCGACTGGGAACTGGCCGTCGCGACCGGAACGCGCCTGGTGCGGCCAGGCCCGCAGGTGAGCCGCGAAGAGGCCAGGCACGCCGTCAACGAACTGCGCGCCCTCTCGCGCGAGGCCGAAGGTCACGTCAGGGAGTTCACGCGCATCCACGCCGAGACCCCGCCCCAGCCCGCCACCATCGTGGACCGGCCGGGCTGGATCAAGGCCAACGTCGAGGGCTTCCGCGTCGTGCTGGAGCCGCTCACCCAGCGCATGGCCAACCGGCAGAACCCTCCTCCCGCCATCGTCACGGCCGTCGGGTCCCGCATCACCGGCGTCGAGGTCGGCGCGGTGCTGGCCTTCCTGGCCTCGCGCGTCCTCGGCCAGTACGAGCTGTTCCTGCCGCCCGACCCCTCGGGCGTCGAGCCGGTCGGCCGGCTGACGCTCGTCGCGCCCAACATCGTGCACGCCGAGCGCGAGCTCAACGTGCACCCGCGCGACTTCCGCCTGTGGGTGTGCCTGCACGAGGAGACGCACCGGGTGCAGTTCACGGGCGTGCCGTGGCTGCGCGAGTACGTCCGCTCGCAGATGACCGAGTTCCTGCTCGCGTCCGACCTGGACCTGCCCACGCTGCTGGAGCGGCTGCGCAACGCGGCCGACACGGTGGCCGACGTGGTGCTGCGCGAGGGCGAGGGGAACCTCATCGAGGCCATCCAGACGCCGGAGCAGAAGGCGATCCTCGACCGGCTCACCGCGGTGATGACGCTGGTCGAGGGGCACGGCGACTACGTCATGGACGCCGTGGGACCGGCGGTGGTGCCCTCGGTCGTCGACATCCGGGCGAAGTTCCAGGCCCGCCGCGAGGGCGGAAGCCGCCTGGACAAGACGATCAAGCGGCTGCTGGGGATCGAGCTGAAGATGAAGCAGTACGCCGAGGGGTCGGCGTTCGTGCGCCAGGTGGTCGCCAAGGCGGGGATGGACGGGTTCAACAGGATCTGGACGTCGCCGGAGACGCTGCCCACGATCCAGGAGATCTCCGACCCCGACTCCTGGTGCCGCCGCGTGCTCGGCACCGACGCCCTTCCCGCCTGAGCCTCACATCTGATTAGGAAATCTTCCTAACGGTCTTGACGCCGCCCGTGCCGCTTGCCAGGATCCCGGCAAGCGGCTTGGCGCGGCGCCCTCGTGCGTGACGCGCTCAGACACCTGACCCGGCCGTGCATTCCATGCTGACCGCCCATGGAGCACGCCCGTGTACATCTCCGGTGTCAAGCTGTCCAGACTGAGTCTGGCCGTACCCGCCAACGTGGTGGCGCTCGGCGTGGTCAGCCTCGTGACGGACGTCTCCAGCGAGATGGTCACCGCCGTCCTGCCGTTCTACCTGGTGCTGTCGCTGGGGCTCAGCCCGCTCGCCTTCGGCCTGGTGGACGGGCTCTACTTCGGGGTGACGGCGCTGGTGCGGCTGGCCGCGGCCCACACCGCCGACCGGCTGAGGCGGCGCAAGCTGGTCGCCGGGGCGGGCTACGCGCTGTCGGCGGCCTGCCGGCTCGGGCTGGTCGCGGCCGGTTCCTCGGTGGCCGCGATCGGCGCGGTGGTGGCGGCCGACCGGGCGGGCAAGGGCCTGCGCACCGCGCCGCGCGACGCGCTGATCTCGCTGAGCGCCGAGCCCGGGCGGCTGGGCCAGGCGTTCGGCGTGCACCGCGCGCTCGACACCGTCGGCGCCTTCCTCGGCCCGCTGGTCGCCTTCGCGGTGCTCGGCCTGTCGGGCGCCTACGACGCGGTGTTCGTGGTGAGCTTCGCCATCGCGCTGCTCGGCCTGCTGGTGCTCGTGCTGTACGTGCGCGACCACCGCGGGCCCGCCGCCGGGAGCGCGTCGATCCGGCCCGCGCTGGCCCTCCTGGGTCCCGGGCGGTTTCGCCGGCTGTGCCTGGCGGCGTGCGGCCTGGGGCTGGTGACCGTCAGCGACTCCTTCGTCTACCTGCTGCTGCAGCGGAACGCGGGCATCTCGGCGGAGTTCCTTCCGCTGCTGCCGCTGGGCACGGCGGCGGCCTACCTGCTGCTGGCCGTACCGCTCGGCAGGCTGGCCGACCGCGTGGGCAGGGGGCCGGTGTTCGTCCTGGGCCACCTCACGCTCGTGCTCGTCTACGGCCTGCTCGCGGTCGCGGGGCCGTTCTGGCTGGTGCTGCCGCTGCTCGGGGCGTTCTACGCGGCGACGGACGGCGTGCTCATGGCCGCCGCCGGGCCGCTGCTCCCCGAGCCGCTGCGCGCGAGCGGCCTGGCTCTCCTGCAGACCGGCCAGGCCACCGCGCGCATGCTCTGCTCCGTCCTGTTCGGCGCCGCCTGGTCCGCGTTCGGGCACGTGCCCGCCCTGGCGGCGCTCGGCGTGGGCCTCGTGGCCTGCCTGGCCTGCTGGAAGGCGGTTCGATGAAACGCGGTGTGATCCTCCTCGCGGCGGCGCTCCTGCTGGGCGGCGGCGCCACCGGCTACACGCTCCGGCCGGGGCGGGAACCGGCCACCGCCGGGCAGACCGGGCAGGCCGGGCTCGACCTGGGCGTGCCCGGCCGGCTCCTGGTGCGCGACACCGTCACCGGCCTGGTGCGCGGCAGCCGTACCAGATGCGAGCGGTTCCACGCGGCGGCGGGCACCGGCGTCTGCCTGGTCACCGAGCTGGGGGCCGTGCCCACGACCTACGCCGTGCTGCTCGACCGCGCGATGAGGGAGACCAGGCGGATCAGGCTGGCCGGGATCCCCAGCAGGGCCAGGGTGTCGGCCAGCGGCCGGATGATCTCCTGGACCGTCTTCGTCACCGGCGACTCCTACGACAGCGGCGGCTTCTCCACCCGCACCGGCCTGCTCGACGCCCGCACCGGCCGCGTGACCGTCACCATCGAGGACATCCCGCTGGTCAAGGACGGCAGGCGCTACTACGCGCCCGACGTCAACTACTGGGGCGTGACGTTCGCGCCCGACGACAACCGCTTCTACGCCACCGTCTCGACCAAGGGCAGGACCTACCTGGTCGAGGGCGACTACGCCGCCTGGCGGGCGCGCGTCGTGCGCGAGAACGCCGAGTGCCCCTCGCTGTCGCCCGACGGCCGCACGCTCGTCTACAAGAAGCGGACGCCCTCGGGCGCCTGGCGCCTGCACGCGCTGGACCTGGCCGCCCAGCGCGAGACCCCGCTCGCCGAGACCGCCGACGTCGACGACCAGGCGGCGTGGCTGGACCGCAACACCGTCATGTACGCCAAGGGCAAGGACGTCTGGGCCGTGCCGGCCGACGGCACGGGCACGCCCCGGCTGCTTGCCGCCAACGCCTCCTCACCCGCCATCACCTGAAGGAGAGAACCAGTGTCATCACGGTCAATCAGCCGGTTATCCCGCCGTGTCAAGGCGGCGCTGATGCTGCTCGCGGCGAGCATGCTGCTCCCGATCGCCCAGGCGGGGCCCAGCCACGCCGCCGACCTGCTCATCTCGCAGGGCAAGCCCGCGACGGCCTCCTCGGCAGAGGATTCGGCGCTGACGCCGGACAAGGCGGTCGACGGGAGCACGTCGACGCGGTGGGCGTCGGCGGAGGGCGTCGATCCGCAGTGGATCCAGGTGGATCTGGGCGGCGCGGCGATCGTCTCGCGGGTGCGGCTGAGCTGGGAGGTCGCCTTCGCCAGGTCCTACCGGGTGCAGGTGTCGGCCAACGGGTCGGCGTGGACGGACCTCTACTCGACCTCGTCGGGTGACGGCGGGGTCGACGACCTGACCGTCAGCGGCAGCGGGCGCTATGTGCGGGTGTACGGCACGGCCCGCGGCACCTCCTACGGCTACTCGCTGTGGGAGCTGGAGGTCTTCGGCACCGGCGGCGGCAACGGGGGCGGCGGCTCGTTCATCGTGGCGGCGGCCGGCGACATCGCGGGCACCTGCGACGCCGGCGACGGCACCTCCTGCGAGCACGAGCGCACCGCCCGCCTGGTCGAGTCGATCAACCCCGTCTACGTGCTGACCATGGGCGACAACCAGTACGACGACGGCCGGCTGTCGGAGTACCGGTCCTACTACGCCACCACCTGGGGCCGGTTCAAGAACAAGACCAGGCCCACCCCCGGCAACCACGAGTACTACGACCCCGCCGGCCCCGCCTCCGGCTACAAGGCCTACTTCGGCTCCATCGCCACGCCCAACGGCAAGACCTACTACAGCTTCGACCACGGCAACTGGCACTTCGTCGCGCTGGACTCCGAGCAGTCCATGTCGGCGAGCTCCGCCCAGGTCGCCTGGCTCAAGAACGACCTGGCCCAGAACACCAAACGCTGCATCCTGGCCTACTGGCACCACCCGCTGTTCAACTCCGGCAGCAAGGGCTACAACCCGGTGAGCCTGCCGGTGTGGCGCGCGCTGTACGCGGCGGGCGCCGACCTCGTCCTCAACGGCCACGACCACGTCTACGAGCGGTTCCGCCCGCAGGACCCGGACGGCAAGGCCACGCCGGCCGGCCCGCTGGCCATCACGGCGGGCGTGGGCGGCGCCGACAACTACACCTTCGAGCACGAGGTGCACCCCAACAGCCTGGTGCGCTTGACCGACCTGCACGGTGTGCTGAAGCTCACGCTGACCGACACCGGCTTCTCCGGGCAGCTCGTCCAGGACGACAACCGGGTCAGGGACACGATCCCCGCGACCTCCTGCCACTGAGACCCACTGAGACCCAGTGAGACCCAGTGAGACCCAGTGAGACCCAGTGAGACCCACTGAGACAATGCGGCCATGGGTCCGCACCCCGCCGTGGCAGACGTGCGCCGAGCCGTGCGCGAGGCGCTGGCCGGCCTCGACCCGCACGACCTGGTCCTGGCCGCCTGCAGCGGGGGAGCGGACTCCCTGGCCCTGGCCGCCGCGCTGGGCTTCGTCGCCCCGCGCCTGGGCCTGCGCGGCGGGCTGCTCACCGTCGACCACCAGCTCCAGGAGGGGTCGGCGGAGCGGGCCCGCCGGGTCCGCGACCTGGCCCCCATGCTGGGGCTGGACCCGGCCGAGATCCTCACCGTCGAGGTCGGCACGGCGGGCGGGCCGGAAGCGGCGGCGCGCGAGGCCCGCTACGCCGCGCTCGACGCCGCGGCCCGGCGCCTGGGCGCCGCCGCCGTGCTCCTCGGCCACACCAGGGACGACCAGGCCGAGACGGTGCTGCTCGGCCTGGTGCGGGGCAGCGGGCTGCGCTCGATCGCCGGCATGCCGGCCACCAGCGGCCGCTACCGCAGGCCCCTGCTCCGCCTGGGCAGGGCCACGACGGTCGCCGCGTGCCGGGCGCTCGGCCTGGACCCCTGGGACGACCCCCACAACGCCGACCCCCGCTACACCCGCGTCAGGGTGCGCACCAGGGTGCTCCCCGCCCTGGAGGCCGAGCTCGGTCCCGGCGTCGCCGAGGCGCTGGCCCGCACCGCCGACCTCGCCCGCGCCGACGCCGACGCCCTCGACGCATGGGCGGACTCCGCCTACCGGGATTGCGCTCTAAGCGATATCGGCCGTCCCGTGACGCTCGCCGTACCGCCTCTGCGAGAGCTGCCCGACGCGGTGCGGACCAGGGTGCTGCGGCGGGCGGCCATCACGGCGGGATCCCCGGCCGGGGCGCTCTCGGCCGGGCACGTCCAGGCGGTCGACCGCCTGATCACGGCCTGGCGTGGGCAGAAGGCCGTCGACCTGCCCGGGGGGGTCTGCGCGGCGCGGCGGTATGGCACCCTGGTGTTCGCCAGCCAACCCGTCGCTTAAGGAACGCCAGGTGGAAGCAGCCGACATGGGCAAGGACCTGGAGAAGGTTCTCATCACCGAGGACGAGCTCCAGGCAAAGATCAAGGAACTCGCCGCCCGCATCGACGAGGACTACGCGGGCAAGGACCTGCTGCTCGTCGGCGTGCTGAAGGGCGCGGTCATGGTGATGGCCGACCTGGCCCGCGCGCTGCGCAACCCCGTCCAGATGGACTGGATGGCCGTGTCCTCCTACGGCGCGGGCACCAAGTCCTCGGGCGTCGTGCGGGTGCTGAAGGACCTCGACACCGACATCATGGGCCGCCACGTGCTGATCGTCGAGGACATCATCGACTCCGGCCTGACACTGCACTGGCTGCTGGAGAACCTCAAGTCGCGCAACCCGGCCTCGCTGGAGATCTGCACCGCGCTGCGCAAGCCCGACGCCGTCAAGGTGCCCATCGACGTCAAGTACGTCGGATTCGACATCCCCAACGAGTTCGTCATCGGCTACGGGCTGGACTACGCGGAGCGCTACCGCAACCTCCCCTTCATCGGCACCCTCGCGCCTCACGTCTATAACGGTGAATAGCGCGGGAACACAAGCCGGCCTGACGTACGTTGGTAGGGCAAGGCCGGTGACGCGGGCAGTGCCCCTGCGCGCCTCGCCGGTGTACCTTCTGACTTGCGAGGGGTGACCCCGGTCGCCCCCCGGGTAGTCGGAAGTAGCGGTACGGACGCCGCGGCCCCGGTTAGCGCCGGGGTTCCAGGCCATGGTCAGGAAGGGACGGGCCCAGAGGGGTTCCGCATCGGATGGATCTCAAGCGATTTACACGTGGGCCACTGCTGTGGATCCTGGGCATCGTCGTGCTGCTCCTGCTCGTCACCTCGCTCTGGAGCGGCGACGGTAACTTCAAGCAGGCTGACACCTCCACGGCGCTGCAGCAGATTCAGGACGGCAACGTCAGCGTAGCCAAGATCGTCGACAAGGATCAGCGCATGGAGCTGACCTTGACGAACCCGATAGCCGTCAAGCCAGGCGACACGCCGACCAACCGCATCCAGGCCTCCTGGGTGACCGGTCAGGGCCCGGCGCTCATCGACGCGCTGAGGCAGCAGAAGGCGGCCGGCAAGACCAAGAGCTTCACCGTCGAGGTGCCGAAGGAGAACTTCCTCGTCAGCCTCCTGCTCAGCTTCCTGCCGATCGTCGTCATCGTGCTGCTGTTCCTGTTCGTCATGAACCAGATGCAGGGCGGCGGCTCGCGGGTGATGAACTTCGGCAAGTCCAAGGCGAAGCTGATCACCAAGGACACGCCCAAGACCACCTTCGCCGACGTCGCGGGGGCCGACGAGGCCATCGAGGAGCTCCAGGAGATCAAGGAGTTCCTGCAGGCCCCGGCCAAGTTCCAGGCGATCGGCGCCAAGATCCCCAAGGGCGTGCTGCTGTACGGCCCGCCCGGCACCGGCAAGACCCTGCTCGCCCGCGCGGTCGCGGGTGAGGCCGGCGTGCCGTTCTACTCGATCTCCGGCTCCGACTTCGTCGAGATGTTCGTCGGCGTCGGCGCCTCGCGCGTGCGTGACCTGTTCGAGCAGGCCAAGGCCAACGCCCCGGCGATCATCTTCATCGACGAGATCGACGCCGTGGGCCGCCACCGCGGCGCCGGCCTCGGCGGCGGGCACGACGAGCGCGAGCAGACGCTCAACCAGCTGCTCGTCGAGATGGACGGCTTCGACGTCAAGGGCGGCGTGATCCTCATCGCCGCGACCAACCGGCCCGACATCCTCGACCCGGCGCTGCTGCGTCCCGGCCGCTTCGACCGTCAGGTGACCGTCGACCGGCCCGACCTGGAGGGCCGCAAGGGCATCCTCAAGGTCCACGGCCGCGGCAAGCCGTTCGCGCCCGACGTCGACCTCGACGTCATCGCCCGCCGTACCCCCGGCTTCACCGGCGCCGACCTGGCCAACGTGATCAACGAGGCCGCGCTGCTCACCGCCCGCGCGGACAAGAAGCTGATCACGATGGACATCCTCGAGGAGTCGATCGACCGCGTCATGGCGGGGCCCGAGCGCAAGTCCCGGGTCATGTCGGACAAGGAAAAGAAGATGATCGCCTACCACGAGGGCGGTCACGCGCTGGTGGCGCACGCGCTGCCGAACGCCGACCCGGTGCACAAGATCACGATCCTGTCCCGGGGCCGCGCGCTCGGCTACACGATGACGCTGCCGATGGAGGACAAGTTCCTGGCCACGCGCTCGGAGATGATGGACCAGCTGGCGATGCTGCTGGGCGGCCGCGCGGCCGAGGAGCTCATCTTCCACGAGCCGACCACCGGCGCCTCCAACGACATCGAGAAGGCCACCGCGATCGCCCGCCGCATGGTCACCGAGTACGGCATGAGCGAGCAGCTCGGCGCCCGCAAGTTCGGCAGCGGCAACGGCGAGGTGTTCCTCGGCCGCGAGATGGGCCACGAGCGCGACTACTCCGAGAAGATCGCCTCCACGATCGACGAGGAGGTGCGCAGGCTCATCGAGCAGGCGCACGACCAGGCCTGGGACATCCTGGTCGAGTACCGCGACGTGCTCGACAACCTGGTGCTGGAGCTCATGGAGAAGGAGACCCTCTCCCGTGAGCAGGTGCTGGAGATCTTCGCCCCCGTCCGGGTGAAGGAGCACCGTCCGTCCTACGCCGGGTACGGCAAGCGCCTGCCCTCCGACCGCCCGCCCGTGCTGACGCCGAAGGAGCAGCTGTCCGGCAACGGCAACGGCTCGCTGGTGTCGGGCTCCTCCCAGCAGGGCGCCCTTCCGTCCGGGGACAGTGCGTGACCGTCGATCTCGACAGGATCGAGAAGGCCGTTCGCGAGATCCTTTACGCCATCGGCGAGGATCCCGACCGCGACGGCCTTCTCGACACCCCCGCCCGTGTGGCCCGCGCGATGGCCGAGCAGTTCTCGGGGCTCGGCCAGAAGCCGGAGGACGTGCTCACCAAGGTGTTCGACGTGGACCACGACGAGATGGTGCTGGTCCGCGACATCGAGGTGTATTCGACGTGTGAGCACCATTTGGTCCCATTTCATGGCGTGGCGCACATCGGCTACATCCCCAACGACAAGGGCCAGGTGACCGGCCTGTCCAAGCTGGCCAGGCTGGTGGACGTCTTCGCCCGGCGCCCGCAGGTGCAGGAGCGGATGACCTCGCAGATCGCCGACGCGCTGATGCGGGTGCTGGAGCCGCGCGGCGCGATCGTGGTGATCGAGGCCGAGCACCTGTGCATGACCATGCGCGGGGTGCGCAAGCCCGGGGCCAAGACCATCACCTCGGCCGTGCGGGGCGACTTCCGCACCAGCGACAAGACGCGCGCCGAGGCGATGGCCCTGATCCTGGGCCGCTGAAGCCCGCCCGGCCGGGGTCCTGTGGGTGTTCGTGATTCGTTATCCCCAAGTCAGGACCCGCCCGGTGTCCGCCCCGCGACAGCGCCTAGGCTTGGGCACATGATGAGCGTGCCGGGATTGCCAGCCGAGGAGCGGTGCCTCGTCATGGGCGTGGTCAACGTCACTCCCGACTCCTTCTCCGACGGCGGCCTGTGGTTCGACGAGGAGGCGGCCGTCCGCCACGGCCTGGAGCTGGCCGAGCAGGGCGCCGACCTGGTCGACGTGGGCGGGGAGTCCACCCGGCCCGGCGCGGCCCGGGTGTCGCTGGAGGAGGAGCTGGCCAGGGTCGTCCCGGTCATCAGGAGGCTGAGCGCCGCGGGCGTGGTGGTCAGCGTCGACACGATGCGGGCCGAGGTGGCGCAGGCGGCGGTCGAGGCGGGTGCGAGCCTGGTCAACGACGTGAGCGGGGGGCTGGCCGATCCCGACATGCCGCGCGTGGTGGCCGCGTCCGGCGTGCCGTACGTCGTGATGCACTGGCGGGGCCACAGCCACGACATGGACAAGCGGGCCGTCTACTCCGACGTGGTGGCCGAGGTGCGCGAGGAGCTGGCCAAGCGGGTGGCGATGGTGCTGGCGGAGGGCGTTTCGGAGCGGCAGGTCGTCCTCGATCCCGGGCTGGGCTTCGCCAAGACGGCCGAGCACAACTGGGCGCTGCTGGCCGGCCTGGACAAGCTGCGCGAGCTGGGCTTCCCGCTGCTGATCGGCGCCTCGCGCAAACGCTTCCTGGGCAGGCTGCTGGCCGGGCCGGACGGGCAGCCGCGGCCCTTCTCCCAGAGCGACGCCGCCACCGCGGCCGTCACGGCTCTCGCGGCGCACGCCGGGGCGTGGTGCGTGCGGGTCCACGAGGTGCCCGCCAACGCCGACGCCGTGCGCGTGGCCGCGGCCTGGAAGCGGGCGCAGGTGGCGCCATGAGCGTCGACACCGCGGCCGTCGAGACGGTCAACCAGGCCTTCTACACCGCCATCGAGACCGGCGACCTGGACAAGATGACCGAGATCTGGGCGGAGGACACGCTCCAGGGCCAGGTCACGTGCGTCCACCCCGGCTGGTCCCTGCTCGCGGGCCGCGCGGAGGTGCTGCGGTCGTGGGCGTTGATCATGGCGAACACGACCTACATCCAGTTCGTGCTGACCGACGTCAAGACCAGCATCCTGGGTGACGTGGCGGTGCTGACCTGCGTGGAGAACATCCTGACCGCGGGGGACGAGGGGGAGGCCAGCTTCGCCGCGGGCAAGGTGGTGGCCAGCAACGTCTACATCCGCACCCCGGACGGGTGGCGGATGTGGATGCACCACGGCTCGCCGGTGCTGCAGGGGGACGAGGAGGAGGAGGAAGGCGAGCTTTGACACTTGATCGGATCACGCTCCGGGGGTTGCGCGCGCGTGGGCGGCACGGCGTGCTGCCCGCCGAGCGTGAGCTGGGCCAGGAGTTCGTGCTGGACGTGTCCCTCTTCCTCGACACCCGTCCCGCCGCCGCCCACGACGACCTGACCAGGACGGTCCACTACGGCGAGCTGGCCGAGGCGCTGGTCAAGGTCGTGGAGGGCGGTCCGGTCGAGCTGATCGAGACGCTCGCGCAGCGGCTGGCCGACGTGTGCCTCGACAACGACCTGGTGCGCGAGGTCGAGGTGAGCGTCCACAAGCCCGCCGCTCCGATACCGTTGCCGTTCGACGATGTGATCGTGACCATCAGGCGGAGCCGCTCATGAAGGCCGTCCTTTCTCTCGGCAGCAACCTCGGCCGCCGGTTCCAGACGCTCCAGGGCGCGGTCGACGCCCTGTTCGACGCGCCGGGGCTGGAGTACATCGCCGTCTCGCCGGTGTATGAGACCGATCCCGTGGGCGGCCCGGCGGGCCAGCGCCCGTATCTGAACGCGATCGTGCTGGCCGACACCACCGTCGACCCCTACACGCTGCTGGAGCGGGCGCAGAGCATCGAGACCGCCTTCGGCCGGGTGCGGGGGGAGGAGCGCTGGGGGCCGCGCACGCTCGACGTCGACCTCGTCGCGGTGGGCGATCTGGTCATGGACGACCCGGAGCTGACGTTGCCGCATCCGCGCGCCCACGAGCGGGCGTTCGTGCTGGTGCCGTGGTGCCAGATCGACCCCGACGGCGTGCTGCCCGGCCACGGGCCCGTCTGCGAGCTGCTGAAGGGGCTGGACCAGCAGGGGGTACGGCTGCGCCCCGACATGAAGCTGCAGGGGCCGGCTTGAGGCCCACGCGGCCGGCCGTCCTGGTCGGTCTCCTGGTCGTCACGGCGCTCCTGAGCTACCTGCTGGTGCGGCAGTTCTACTCGGAGCTGCCGCTCGTGCCGTGGACCGCGATCCCCACCGTGCTGCTGCTGGCGCTGGGGGAGGCCTACACGGGCTGGACGACCAAGGCGAGGATCGCGCGCAAGCCGGGCACCAAGCCGGTGGAGCCGCTGTCGGTGGCCCGCTCGGCCGCGCTGGCCAAGGCCTCCGCGTACGGCGGAGCCGCCTTCGCGGGCGTCTTCGGGGGCTTCGCGCTGCACACGGCGCAACTGCTGTCGCAGGACACGCCGCGGCGGGAGTTCTTCGTCACGACGGGCTCGTTCCTGGCCTGCGTGATCCTGGTGTGCGCGGCGCTGTATCTGGAGAACTGCTGCAAGGTGCCCAAGTCGCCGCAGGGCGAGCGCGACTGAGGGCCTAGACGGTCCTCAGGCCTCCGATCCGGATGATGGCCCGTTCCACGGCCTGCATCACCTCCTCGGGCGCTGCGCCCATCCTCCGGAGAAGCCAGTCGCGGGCGTTGAAGACGCGGAGCTGCTCGCACATTGCGTAGCTCGCGACGTCGAGCCCGGTCGAGGCGCAGGCTTCGATGCGGACATGGCCCGCCCAGCCTCTCTTACGTGATGTGATCGGCAGCACCCAGGCGAGCGCTCCACGGCTGATCCGATGGAGCTCGTCGGCCGAGACCACCAGGACCGGACGCGGATATCCCTGAACGTTTCCATCGGGGGAGCCCTGCTCGGCCCACCAGATGTCCCCCGTGAGATGATCTTGAAATTCACCGGGCGTCCTCATCCAGCGGAGCCGGCGTGATCATCCAACCGTGGGTCTCCGGGTCGTCGAGCATGCCCGGCTCCGCTTCGACATAGGCGCCGAAGCTGCCCCAGAACTCTTCGGCTTCGGCACGCTCGACCAGCTCTTCAAGGAGTGCGGCCATGGAGACATGCCGTTGCTTGGCCAGCCGGCGCAGCCCGGCATGCGCACGATCTGTGGCACGGATGACAGCCATCGCATCAGTATGCAGAAAATGCATGATCACGAGTGGACGCGTGGGCGTTCACCGCGGCGCCGGTTGAACAGCGCGATGACCGGCACGGTGCACAGCAGCGGTCCCAGGATCGCGATGGGCCGCTCCAGCCACCAATACAGGTTCGGCGGGACGTTCGTGCCGATCGTGCCGAACAGCCACCACGAGATGCCCAGCGCGATGGCCATGCCGGTGGTGTGGAACAGGAACAGCGGCAGCGCGTACCGGTTGATGGTCTCGTTGACCTTCTTCCAGCGTGGCCGGTCGAGCACGCGCTCCATGGTCGGCCGCAGCACCTCCACCAGCCCGATCTGGAAGACCAGCAGCGCGACGATGACGAAGGTCGGCGGGGCCATGTTGGACCACTTGTCGCCGGGCACGCCGACCATCGAGCCCGGGTAGATGCCGGAGTACACCAGCCCGAACAGCCCGAAAAGCCCCGTCCACAGGATCGCGAAGTCGTAGCGCCGGGGCAGCAGGACGACCCGCTCGTAGAAGAAGCCGGCCTGGTGCGCCAGCCCCCAGACTACGATCATGTTGAGCCAGCCTGCCCACTCGACGCCGTAGCGCAGCCGTACGATGTCGACGACCAGCGCCGTCCCGCCGAGCCAGATCAGCGCCAGCACGTCGTAGCGGCGGTGCAACCACAGCGCGACGGGCAGCAGCGCGATGAGGATGAGGTAGACGGCCAGGAACCACAGCGGGCTGAGCACGAGCAGCACGACGCGCGGCATCCACGACACGTCGAAGGCCAGGGTGACCGCGACGCCGATGAGGATCCAGACCGCGCTGAGCGCCAGCGCCGGCACGGCGAGGGAGCGGATGCGCCGCCAGACGAAGCCGCCGAGGCCGGTCCCCCGGGCGCGGGCGCGCTCCCACGACAGCAGGTGGACGTGGCCGCCGACGTAGAAGAACAGCGGCAGCACCTGCAGCAGCCAGGTGAGGATCCACAGCCCGGAGGTGAAGCCGAGCGGGCTGGTCGGCATGGGCCCGTCGGGCTCCCACTGCAGGATCGTGAAGGCCCAGTGCCACACGACGACCACGATCAGGCTGAGGGCGCGCAGCCAGTCGACGTAGCGGTCCCTCACTTGTCGATGTCACCCACGACGAAGAACATCGACCCCAGGATGGCGATCATGTCGGCGACGAGGTGGCCGGGCAGCAGCTCCCGCAGCACTTGGATGTTGTTGTAGGAGGCCGAGCGCAGCTTCAGCCGCCACGGCGTCTTGTCTCCCTTGGAGACCAGGTAGTAGCCGTTGATGCCCAGCGGGTTCTCGGTCCAGGCGTAGGTGTGGCCCTCCGGCACCTTCAGCACCTTGGGCAGGCGCTGGTTGATGGGGCCGGGGGGCAGCTCGCGCAGCCGTTCCACGCACCGCTCGGCGAGGTCGAGCGAGACCTTCAGCTGCTCGAAGAGCACCTCGAAGCGGGCGTGGCAGTCGCCGGCGGTCCTGGTGACGACCTTGACGGGCAGCTCGTGGTAGGCCAGGTACGGCTGGTCGCGGCGCAGGTCGAAGTCGACGCCGGAGGCGCGGGCGACGGGGCCGCTCACGCCGTACTGCATGATCTGCTCGCGGGTCAGCACGCCGACGCCCCGCGTGCGGGCCAGGAAGATCTCGTTGCCGAGGATGAGGTTCTCGATGTCGGGGACGCGCCGCCGTACCTCGGCCACGGCGGCCGAGACGCGGCCGAGCCAGCCGGCGGGCAGGTCCTCCTTCAGCCCGCCGACGCGGTTGAACATGTAGTGCATGCGGCCGCCGGAGATCTCCTCCATGACGGCCTGGATCCGCTCGCGCTCGTTGAAGGCGTAGAAGATCGGGGTGATCGCGCCGAGCTCCAGCGGGTAGGAGCCGAGGAACATCAGGTGGTTGAGGACGCGGTTGAGCTCGGCCAGCAGCGTGCGCGCCCACACCGCCCGCACGGGCACCTCCATGCCCAGCATGCGCTCGGCGGCCAGGACGACGCCGAGCTCGTTGGCGAAGCCCGACAGCCAGTCGTGGCGGTTGGCCAGCATGATGATCTGCCGGTAGTCGCGCACCTCGAACAGCTTCTCCGCGCCGCGGTGCATGTAGCCGACGATCGGCTCGGCGGTGGCGATGCGCTCGCCGTCGAGGGTGAGCCTGAGCCTGAGCACGCCGTGCGTGGAGGGGTGCTGGGGGCCGATGTTGAGGATCATGTCCTCGGTGGCCAGCTCCTTGCCGGAGCCGACCGCGTCGGCACCCGCTCCGATGCCGACCACCCGTTCTGTCATACGGCCCATGCTGCCACCCGAGGTGGCGGTGATCCAGCCGGGCCCTCGGGTCAAGGAACGACAAGGACCGCATCCCGCCTGATGACGTGGGGAGGAGTGGGCCATGAGGAAGCTTCCACGGGATCTCGCGCTCCTCGTGGCCCGGGTGACCATCGGGGTGGTCTTCGCCGCGCACGGCTGGCAGCGGTGGCGCGGCGGGCTGGGCCCGACGGAGGCGATGTTCATCCAGGCCGGCGTGCCCTGGCCGCGGTCGGCAGCCATGTTCACGATGGTCGCCGAACTGGTCGGCGGCTCCCTGCTGGTCGTGGGCCTTCTGGTACGGCTGGCCGCGTTCGTGCTGGTCGTGGTGGCGATCGGCGCGATCGTGTTCGTCCACGCCGGGCACGGGATCTTCGTCCAGGACAACGGGTGGGAGCTGGCCGGCGCGCTGGGCGCGGGCTGCCTGCTGCTGGTGGCCACGGGCGGCGGGCGCCTCGGCGCCGACGGGGCCTTCGTGGCCCTGCGGCGGAGCGGCGGCAGGCACCGCCGCCCCGCCGACGAGGAGAGCGCCGAGATCGACCGGCTGCTGGAGGAGGAGAACGGGCGCGACAAGCGGGACTAGCAGGACCGGCGGGAGGTCAGGTCACGCAGCGCGGCGAGGAGGCGATCGACGTGTTCCTCGGTGGTGCCCAGCCCGATGGAGGCCCGTACGGCGGAGGCCGTACCGTCCTCGCAGCCGCCGTCGGAGGCGCCGAGCAGGTGCCGGACGAACGGGTGGGCGCAGAACTTGCCGTCGCGCACGCCGATGCCGTACTCGGCCGACAGCGCCTCGGCGACCTCCCGCGCGGTGTAGCCGTCCACGACGAAGGACACGATGCCCACGCGGGGATGGTCGGGCCCCCACAGCGACAGCTCGCGGACGCCGGGGATGGTCGCCAGCCCGGCGCGCAGCCGCGCCAGCAGCCGCTCCTCGGCCCGCACGAGAGGGGTCCAGCCGGTGGCCGACAGGGCGTCGCAGGCGGCGGCGACGGCGACGGCGCCCAGCACGTTGGGGGTGCCGGCCTCGTGGCGGGCCTCGGCGTCCTCGTGCCACTCGACGCTCTCGCCGTTCTCGCTGGAGCCGACCGAGCGGACCGCGCCGCCGCCCTTGAGGTACGGCTCGCCGGCCGACAGCCAGTCGCGGCGGCCGACGAGGACGCCCGCGCCGAAGGGGGCGTAGAGCTTGTGCCCGGAGAAGGCGACGTAGTCGAGGTCGAGCGCGGTGAGGTTGAGCCTGCGGTGGGGGACGAGCTGGGCGGCGTCGACGAGGATGCGCGCGCCGTGCCGGTGGGCGATGTGCGCCAGGGCGGCGATGGGCCACAGCTCGCCGGTGACGTTGGAGGCGGCGGTGACGACGAGGAGCTTGGGGCCCTCGATCTCGGCGAGCGTCTCGTCGGCGGCGCGGACGGCCTCGCCGGGGAAGGCGGGCGGCGCCAGCCGTACCGCGTGGGGCCAGGGGAGCAGCGAGGCGTGGTGCTCGCTGTCGAAGACGACCACGGTGGTGCCGTCGGGCAGGCAGCGGGCCAGCAGGTTGGTGGCGTCGGTGGTGTTGCGGGTGAAGATCACCGCGTCGCCGGGGCGGGCGCCGACGAAGGCGCGGACGGTGTGGCGTGCCTGCTCGTAGCGGGCGGTGGTGAGCTGGGAGGCGTACCCGGCGCCGCGGTGCACGCTGGAGTAGGCCGGCAGGGCGGCGGCGACGGCCGCGCTGACCGGCTCCAGACAGGGGGCGCTGGCGGCGTAGTCGAGGTTGGCGTAGGGCACCAGCCTGCCGCCGCGCACCGGCACTTCCAGGTCGGCCCCCAGCACCGCGGGCAGCGGGCGCTCGCCGGGCGCGACGGCCGGCGCGGCGGCGGGAGCGGGGGCGGGAGTGGAGTTGAAGATCGTCAACGTGGACACGGCACACCTCCGGAGGTCGTCATCGGACCCCAGGAGTGCGTCCGGAGCCCGCGCTTGCCCGCCACACCTCGTGACGGACCAGGTCCTCACCCGGGGCACCCCGCCGCGGACGCGAGGGTTGCCGGCCAGCAAGCCGGGGCTGTGCGCTGGCACTCATGACCTTGCGAGCGACTATAACCCACCGGCACCCGTCGGACGCAAATCGCGAACTTCTCGCCACCGAGGATCGTTGTGTGCCTGATGAGCAAGGAGGTAGACCATGTGGGACTGGGTAGCCGACCCGGAGATCTGGATCGGGTTCTTCACCCTGGTGGCGTTGGAGATCGTCCTCGGCATCGACAACATCATCTTCATCTCGATCCTGGCCGGGAAGCTGCCCGAGCACCAGCGCGACCGGGCCCGGGTGCTGGGCCTGGCGGCCGCGCTGATCAGCCGCCTGGCGTTGCTGCTGGGCCTGGCGTGGGTGGTACGGCTGACCGAGCCGCTGTTCTCGGTCTTCGGCCAGGAGATCTCGGGACGTGACCTCATCCTGCTGCTGGGCGGGCTGTTCCTGCTGGGCAAGAGCGTGATCGAGATCGGGCACAGCATGGAGCTGAAGGCCGACGAGAACGGCCCCCGGGCCAGGGCGGCCTCGTTCGCCTCCGTGATCGTCCAGATCATGCTGCTGGACATCGTCTTCTCGCTCGACTCCGTGATCACCGCCGTCGGGATGGTCGAGGAGATCGGCGTGATGGTCGCGGCCGTGGTCGTCGCCGTCATCGTGATGCTCGTCGCGTCCGGGCCGATCAGCCGGTTCGTGGAGCGGCACCCGAGCATCAAGATGCTGGCGCTGGCGTTCCTCGTGCTGATCGGCGTGGTGCTCATCGCCGACGGGCTGGGCCAGCACATCTCCAAGGGCTACATCTACTTCGCGATGGCGTTCTCCCTCGTCGTGGAGCTGCTCAACATCCGGGTGCGGGCCAGGCAGGCCGCCCGCCAGCAGGCGGAATAAGATGCGATCGTGCGCTTTGACCCCTGGGATCCGAATTTCGTCGCCCATCCGTACGGCGTCTACGCCGAGCTGAGGCGGGAGCGGCCGGTCAGCTTCTTCGAGCCGACCGGCCAGTGGCTCATCGCCCGCTACGAGGACGTCAACGCCCTGCTCAGGGACCGCCGCCTGGGCCGGTCCTACCTTCACGTGGCCACGCACGAGGAGTTCGGGCGCGAGCCGGAGCCGGAGTTCCAGGAGCCGTTCTGGCGCGTGATCCGGGCGGGCATGCTCGACGTCGAGCCGCCCGTGCACACGCGGCTGCGGCGGCTGGTGTCCAAGGCGTTCACGCCCAGGATGGTGGAGTCGCTGCGGCCCCGGGTGAGGGCGATCGCCGAGCGGCTGGTGGCCGATTTCGTGGCCAAGGGCGGCGGCGACCTGATCGCC
Organism: Thermoactinospora rubra; assembly: GCF_002093975.1. Classification (GTDB taxonomy): domain Bacteria; phylum Actinomycetota; class Actinomycetes; order Streptosporangiales; family Streptosporangiaceae; genus Nonomuraea; species Nonomuraea rubra_A. The sequence goes on along the minus strand of NZ_KZ084331.1, from coordinate 147,316 downwards.
GACGTGGCCGAGCCGCTGCCGGTGACGGTCATCGCCGAGATGCTGGGCGTGCCGGAGGCCGACCGCCACCTGCTGCGCCCGTGGTCGGCCGACATCTGCGGGATGTACGAGCTCAACCCCACGCTGGAGGCGCAGCACACGGCGGTGCGGGCGGCGCAGGAGTTCGCCGGCTATCTCAGGACGCTGTCGCGCGAACGGCGGAGCGACCCCGGCGAGGACCTGATCAGCGCGCTCACCCAGGTCGAGGAGCTGACCGAGGACGAGCTGATCGGCACCTGCGTGCTGCTGCTCAACGCCGGACACGAGGCCACGGTCAACGTGACCGGCAACGGCTGGTGGGCGCTGCTGCGCAACCCCGGCGAGCTGGAACGGCTGCGCGAGGACCCGGGCCTGCTGCCCACCGCGATCGAGGAGCTGATGCGGTGGGACACGCCGCTGCAGATGTTCGAGCGGTGGGTGCTGGAGGACATCGAGGTCGGCGGAGTGCGCATCCCCAGGGGCGTGGAGGTGGCGCTGCTGTTCGGGTCGGCCAACCGCGACCCCGAGGTGTTCGACGACCCCGACCGCCTCGACGTGGGCAGGAAGGACAACCCGCACATCTCCTTCGGCGCGGGCATCCACTTCTGCCTGGGCGCGCCGCTGGCCAGGATCGAGCTGGCGGAGTCCTTCGGCACGCTGCTGCGCGAGGCGCCGAAGCTGGAGCTGGTGCGCGAGCCGCAGTGGAAGCCCGGCTACATCATCAGGGGCCTGCGCTCCCTGGAGGTCGAGGTCTGAAGCAGGCGGTCGCCGCCGAACATGTCCGTCGGGTCGTAGCGCTTCTTCAGCTCCACCAGACTCCGGGCGCACTCGGGGGTGAAGGCCAGCCCGACCTCCTCGGGATTGCCGATGAAGTTCAGCGGCGCGTAGCCGGTCGCCACCGCCGACGCGGCGTTGGACAGCCGGTCGCCGAACGCCTTGATCGGCGCCGCCATGCTCACGCTGGGCAGCAGGCTGACCGCCTCGATGACGAAGTCGCCCTGCCACCACGCCAGGCCGCCGCGCGGGCCGGACGGGCGCGGCATGCCCGCGAGGTGCCTGATGAAGATCAGCAGGTACGGCGCGGCGTCCCGGGGAGCGACGTCCACCAGGTGGCCGATCAGCCGGTCGTCGATCTCGGTCAGCATCTCCGCGCGGAGCATGAAGGGCACGGGGTCCACCGGGTCCTGGGCCACGTCGTCGATCTGGGTGACCGGCATGGGCCTGACCGTGTCGGCCAGCAGCCCGGGAACGGCCCTGAGCGGGGCGAGCAGCCTGTCCACCTCGCCGAAGTCCGGCCCCGAGTGGCACACGCAGATCCGCGCGAACGAGTGGCCGCGGATGTGCTCGGGCACGAACGGGGCGTCGGGCACGTGCAGGGCGCCCACCGCCGAGCCGACCTCGCGCGGCACGTCGCGCGCCCAGTCGCGGTAGCCCTCCAGCACCTCCCGCATGGCCGCCACCGGCCAGAACAGCGTCCCGCCGTAGATCTCGGGAATCGGGAACAGCCTGGTACGCAACGCGGTGACCACGGCGAAGTTGGGGCCGCCGCCGCGCAGCGCCTCGAACAGCTCGGGTTCGCGGTGCTCGTCGATCCAGCGCAGGCGGCCGTCGGCGGTGACGACCTGCGCCTCCACGATGGCGTCGCAGGCCAGGCCGTAACGCCGGCTGAACCAGCTCAGCCCGCCGCCCAGGCTGAAGCCGACCACGCCCACGTCGCTGGCCGTGCCGACCAGGCCCGTCAGCCCCTGCGGGTGCGCGGCGTCGATGACGTGCCGCCACTTCGCGCCGGGACCGATCAGGGCGGTGTCGCCTTCGACGGCCACGCCGGCCAGGCCGGAGGTGTCGATGAGCAGTTCCTCCTCGGACGCGGCGCGCAGGGCGCCATGCCCGGTGGCCTGCACCCGGACGCGCAGCCCGCGGTCGGCCGCGAACGCGACCGCCTCGGCGACGTGCTCGGCGGAACGCGCCGCCAGCGCGCAGGCGGGCTGGTGGACTATCGAGGCGTTCCAGGCCGAGCACAGGCCCGCGTAGGCCGGCTCGCCCGGCCTGGCGAGGCCGCTGGGCTCTGCTGCGTACGACATGGTGCCATCGTGAAACGCCCCGGGACCGGCTGCTAGCTGGGAGAACCACGTACGGCACGCGCCACCTTCTGCGTCAGCCAGCCGAAGCCGCCCAGCCCCGCCGGATCGACGAGCTCGGCCTCCTCGCTCGCGCGGGCCAGCGCCCTCAGGTAGCCGCGCGGATCGTCCAGCGCCGCCTCCACCGGCGGCCGGGTCCCGGTGATCCCCAAGGACCGCAGGACGTCGCGCTGTGTGGACAACTCTGTGGATATCGCACCCGCGCTCTCGCCCGCCGCGGCACATGCGTCGAGTGCCACATGCGCGGTGATATCGCAGGTCCCGTCGGGTATGGCCGCTACGACCTGGCCGTCGCGGTAGCCGGTGAGCGTGCCGCACGGCGGGCGGTTATCCACAGCATGTGCATAATCGACGGCCACAGCCGTACCCCTCGTCAGACGGCCCACCACACCGGCCCAGGCCTCGTCCCGCGTCCGGCCGATCTCCGCCCGCGCGCCCACGCGCGACAGCGGCCACCAGCGCTCCAGCCACTCGAGGTCGGCGCCGCTCACCGGGTCGCCCAGCTTCTCGTCACCCGTCGCGGGATCGACCAGCACCAGGCGCGGCCCGTCGGGGGCGAGCTCGGCCACGTCGAGGGGGACGTTGTCGAGCCATTCGTTGGCGACGACCAGCCCGGTGACGCCATCGGGGACGGCCTGGCGCCAGGCGATCTCCTCGGGCAGGCCGGGGGGCGGCTTCGACAGCTCCACGGCGGTGACGCGCAGGCGCGCCCGCAGGCCCGGGTCCGCCTCCTCCAGTACCCGCCGCAGCAGCGTGCCCTCCCCGGCGCCCACGTCGACCAGGTCGAGGCTCGCCGGCCGGCCCAGCTCCTCGTCGACGCGGCGCAGCAGGGCGAGGACGGCCTCGGCGAACACCGGCGAGGCGCTGACGGAGGTGCGGAAGTGGCTCGAAGGACGTTCGCGCAGGTAGAAGCCTTCTTCGCCGTAGAGGGCGCGTTCCATGGCCGCGCGCCAGCCGAGCCACATGAGATCACTATCTCATGACACGTCTTGCGTTTGTATGGCTACTCTTTGTAGTTGTCTTGCGCTAACGTTACGCGCTGCGATCGGACGGCTACCGGCCCACCCCCATGGGCCGGCCGTACCGGCGCGAACTGTCCAGCACCCCATAAGACCTAGTGAGGGGACTGCCGGGTTCGCCCGGCAGGGGAATCGCTTCCCTGTTATAGTTTTCTTGTTCGAATCGGGCAGGGCTTGTCCGTCGCCTACCTCAGCAGAGGGAAGCGAGAAGCCGCTCCCTTCGGGAGCGGAGGAGTCACGGAGAGGAGCCTTACGGGCTCAAGGAGACGGCGGCGGTCGCCGGTAGGCGGCTGGGACTTCCGGCCGATCAGTCGGCGGCTGTGTCGGCCGGGGCACCCCACGGGTAGCACATCGTCGGTGCGGGCGTCGCTGTAACGTGGAGCGCGGCGCCCGCTGCCGTGCGGTTCCCCTTCTTTCGTACTCGAAATCCGACAGGGGGTGCACTGTTTGTATGCCCTTGCCGGATTTGCACTACCTCAACGCGCGGCAAAGGTGTGCTGTGTTTATTGGTCGCGCCTTCGGCGCTCCGTGCGAGGGGCGCCAGAAAGGCCCGGCCTTCCCTCGTCGCGGTGAGGGCGCTGAGGCGCCCTCACCGCTCCGCTGTGTCGAATGGTCGCGCCAAGGCGCGACGGCTCGGGGCGCCCATGGACCCGCTCTTCCCTCGTCGCGGTGAGGGCGCTGAGGCGCCCTCACCGCTCCTCAGTCCAGAGCGGGTCGCGCCCCTCGCGGCCAGGCCGGGCCGCGCCCCTCGCGTGGTGGCTGGGCGCCGTAGGTCACTCGTGTGGTGGCTGGGCGCCGTAGGTCACGGCGTGCGCGACCGTTACCCTGGTCGGCATGGACGCAGGGGACAGGCCGGGGAGGCTGGCCGTCGGCGTGCTGGGCGCGGGGAAGGTCGGCTCCGCGCTGGGCGCGGCGCTGGCCACGGCGGGACACCGGGTGGTGGCCGCCAGCGGCGTGTCCGACCGGTCCCGGCACTGGGCGGCCGAACGGCTGGGCGTCACGCCGGTGCCGCCCGATGAGGTGGTCCGCAGCGCCGACCTGGTCCTGCTGACCGTGCCCGACGACGCGCTGCCCGACCTGGTCGCCGGCCTCGCGGCCACCGGCGCCGACCTGCACGGCAAGCTCCTGGCCCACACCAGCGGCGCGTACGGCCTGGCCGTACTCGAACCCGCGACCCGCGTGGGCGCCGTCCCCCTGGCCCTGCACCCGGTGATGACCTTCACCGGCCGGGACGACGACCTGACGAGGATCACCGGCTGCTCCTTCGGCGTGACGTCCCCCGAGCCGGTCAGGCCCATCGCCGAGGCGCTGGTCATCGAGATGGGCGGCGATCCGGTGTGGATCGACGAGAGCGACCGCGCCCTCTACCACGCCGCCCTGGCCGGGGCCGCCAACCACATGGTCACGCTGATCGCGGAGTCCTCCGAGCTGCTGGCGAAGATCGGCGTGGAGCACCCGGGCCGCATGCTGGGGCCGCTGCTGGGCGCGGCGCTCGACAACGTCCTGCGGATGGGCATCTCCGCGCTGACCGGCCCGGTCGTGCGCGGCGACGCGGGCACGGTGCGCAAGCACATCGACGCGCTCATCGTGGCGGCGCCCGAGGCCGCCGACGCCTACGTGGCGCTCGCTAGGCTCACCGCGGACCGGGCGCTCGCCGCCGGGCTGCTCAAGCCCGAAGCCGCCGAGCGCCTCCTGGACGCGCTCGGAGGGAACATATGGACGTGATCGTCGCCCGCACACGCGAGGAGCTGCGCAAGGCGCGGGGCGAGGGGCGGGTCGCGCTGGTGCCCACGATGGGCGCGCTGCACGAGGGGCACCGCTCGCTGATACGCCTGGCCAAGGAGCACGCCGACCAGGTCGTGGTGAGCATCTTCGTCAACCCCCTGCAGTTCGGGCCGAACGAGGACTTCTCCCGCTATCCCCGGACGTTCGACGCGGACCTCGAGGTCTGCGCGGCCGAGGGCGTCGGAGTCGTCTTCGCCCCCTCGGCCGAGGAGATGTACCCGCCGGACCGGCAGGTGAGCGTCTCGGCCGGCCACATGGGCACGATCGTCGAGGGCGCCTTCCGCCCCGGCCACTTCGACGGCGTGCTGACCGTGGTGCTCAAGCTCTTCAACCTGGTCCAGCCGGACGTGGCGGTGTTCGGCCAGAAGGACGCCCAGCAGCTCGCGCTCATCCGGCGCATGGTCGCCGACCTCGACGTCCCGGTGGAGATCGTCGGGGCTCCCACGGTCCGCGAGCCCGACGGGCTCGCCCTGTCCAGCCGCAACCGCTACCTGTCACCGCAGGAGCGGGAGATCGCGCTGGCGCTGTCCCGCGCGCTGCGGGCGGGGGAGGCCGAGCGCGCGCCGTCGGCGGTGCTCGCCGCCGCGCGTGCCGTGCTGGAGCGGGCCCCGCTCCAGGTCGACTACTGTGTGCTCGTCGACCCGGCGACGTTCGCCGAGGTCGATGACTCCTACTACGGCCCCGCCGTCCTCGCGGTGGCGGCCCGTGTGGGAACCACCCGGCTCATCGATAACGTTCTTCTGGAGCTGTAGATGGCGTGCACGCCCGAGGGGGCGGCGCGACCGGCGAAAGGTGAACCGCACATGCTCAGGACCATGCTCACGGGCAAGATCCACCGGGCCACCGTGACCCAGGCCGACCTGCACTACGTGGGATCGCTGACCATCGACGAGGACCTCATGGACGCCGCCGGCATCCTGCCCGGCGAGCAGGTCCACGTGGTCGACATCGACAACGGCAACCGCCTGGTCACCTACGCCATCGCGGGGCCGCGCGGCTCCGGCGTCATCGGCGCCAACGGCGCGGCGGCCAGGCTCGTCTCGCCGGGCGACCTCGTGATCATCATCACGTACGGCATGCTCGACGACGCCGAGGCCCGCGAGTTCAAGCCGCGGATCGTCCACGTGGACCGCGACAACCGCATCGTGGAGCTCGGCGCGGACCCGGCCGCGCCCGTGGAGGGCACCCTGCGCGGCGACACGGTGCATTAGACACGACACGGTGCATTAGACACAGTGCATTAGACGGCCAGGGCGAAGCGCGGAGCGGGCCGTGCGGCGAGCTTGAGCGCTCGCAGCGCCAGCAGGACCAGCGAGGCGACGGCGAAGGCGGCCATGGCCCGCTCGGCCAGCCCGATGAGCACGCGGTCGCCGAAGTAGGCGGTCGCCACCATGGCGAGGCCGCTCACCGCGGCGGCCAGCGTCAGCCCCTGGACGGGCGCGCTCAGGTCCCGCCACCGCGCGTCGGCCCTCAGCGAGCGGCTCATGAGCCGGCATGCCGCCAGCAACGACACGAAAGCGGCGGCCGAGGCGTACCGGTGGACGTAACCCGTGGCGGTCAGCTCCACGCCCAGCGGGTCGGTCGGCACGATCGCCGCCACCAGGAGGAACCCGCTCCAGGAGGCCAGCAGCCAGGCGGCCGCTCGCGTGACCGGCGCGCGCATGCGGCGCAACCCGGCCAGCAGGGCCAGCGACGCGACCGCGGCCAGGTACATGCCCGCGGTCACCGGCCCATGGAGGTCCGCGACGGCGTAGTCGCTGATCGTGTGGCCGAAGGCGGTCAGCCGGCTGTCGGCGTCCACGTGGCCGAGCATGGTCGGCGCGGCCGTGAGGACGAGCCCAAGGCAGGCCAGGCGGGCGAGGGAGAGCGGGGAGGCGATCGTCATGGGCTCGAGCCTTCCGGGCGCGAGGGTTCGCGGTCACTCCCGCGCGTGCCCGTCCCGGGGTGCAGCCTGCTCCACCTCCGACACGGGATCAGCCTGTATCGAACAGGTCATGAGCAGGTAATACGGTGGGGCCTTGTGATGGCGAACCGATGGCGTCCGCCCTGGTCGGCGCGTACCTGGCTGGAGACCGCGCACGCGGTGGTCGGCCTGCCCACGTCGCTGCTGCCGGCCGTCGCCGTGTTCGTGCATCTGGCGCTGGCCCTGCTGCTGAGCTGGACGTTCCTGCCCGCGCGCGCCCTCCTGCGCAGGCTGATGCGCCGGGCGCACGTCTACGCCGGATGGCAGCGTTCCCGGTTCGACGCCTTCCTCGGCGCGGAGCTGCCCCCGCCCGCCGCGCCGACCGGGGTGTTCGCGTGGCGGCGGGCCGACACCTGGCGCCTGCTCTGCTACCACCTGCTGGTGGCCCCCGTGGTCGGCGTCCTCGGCTTCGCGCTCGTGGCGGGCGCCTGGTCGGGCGGGCTCGTCATGGCCACCTGCGCGCTGTGGAGCCCCCAGCCGGACCGCGTCCTGGCGGTCCTGACCCTCTTCGGGATCCTCCTCCTGGTGGCCGCGCCCTGGATCGCGCACCTGACGACGCGGCTGGACCTGGCGGCGGCGCGCGTGCTGATGGGTCCCACGCGCAGCGAGGAGCTCTCCCACAAGGTGGAGAACCTGGCGGCCAGCCGGGCCGAGGTCGTCGCCGCCGCCGACGCCGAGCGCAGGCGCATCGAGCGCGACCTGCACGACGGCGCCCAGCAGCGCCTGGTCTCCCTGGCCATGAACCTCGGCATGGCCCGCGCCCAGTTCACCGACGCGCCCGAGCCCGTCAGACAGGCCATCGCCGAGGCGCACGAGGAGGCCAAGCAGGCGGTCAAGGAGCTGCGCGACCTGGTGCGCGGCCTGCACCCGGCGATCCTCACCGAGCAGGGCCTGGACGCGGCGCTGTCGGGCCTGGCGGCCCGGGTCCCCCTCCCGGTACGGCTGAGCGTCCGCGTCAAGGACCGCCCGGCCCCCGCGATCGAGGCCGTCGCCTTCTTCGTGGTGTCGGAGGCGCTGACCAACATCACCAAGCACGCGCGGGCCGCCCGTGCCGAGATCGAGGTGGTCCGCGAGGGCGACCGGCTGCGCCTGCGGATCACCGACGACGGCAGGGGCGGCGCGAAGCCGGGCGCGGGCAGCGGGCTGCGCGGCCTGGCCCAGCGGGTGGGCTCCGTCGACGGGACCCTCGACATCGACAGCCCCCCTGGGGGACCGACAACCATCACCGTGGAGCTGCCATGCGCGTAGTCCTCGCAGAAGACTCCGTCCTGCTGCGCGAGGGCCTGGTCAAGCTGCTGGCCTCGGCCGGCATCGAGGTCGTCGCGGCGGTGACGGACGCCGAGGCGTTGCTGCGCGCGGTGGAGGAGCACGAGCCCGACCTGGTCATCACCGACGTGCGCATGCCGCCCACGCACACCGACGAGGGGCTGCGCGCCGCGCTCGTGCTGCGGCGCCAGCGGCCCGGCCTGGCGGTGCTGGTGCTCTCGCAGTACGTCGAGGAACGCTATGCCACCCAGCTGCTGGCCACCGCGACCAGCAGCGTCGGCTACCTGCTGAAGGACCGGGTGGCCGACGTGACCGAGTTCCTGGAGGCCGTCAACCGCGTGGCGGCCGGCGGCACCGCGCTCGACCCGGAGGTGGTCGCCCAGCTGCTGGTGCGGGGCAACTCCGGGCCGCTCGACCGGCTCACCCCGCGCGAGCTGGAGGTGCTGCGGCTGATGGCCGAGGGCCGCGCCAACGCCGGCATCGCGGCCGCCCTGGTCATCACCGAGAGCGCGGTCGCCAAGCACATCAACAACATCTTCACCAAGCTCGACCTGAGCTCCGACAGCCAGGACCACCGCCGGGTCCTGGCGGTCCTGCGCTTCCTGGAGTCCGGCCGGTGAGCTCCCGCTCGACCTGGCGCGCCTGGGGCGCCGTGGCCACGGTGCTGACGATCGGGATCGGCTGCTTCATCGGCTGGACGGTGCTGGAAAGCCCGCCGGAGAAGCAGGAGTACAACCGCCAGCGCTACTCGCTGACCGCGCGGAAGCTGATCGTGGACGCCAGGGAGGGCCACGGTGAGATCGAGGTGATGGCCGGCCGAGACGGGGAGGTGACGGTCGAGCGGGCCGTGAGCTGGGATCGCTTCCGCCCCACCGCGAAGGAGTCCTGGCGCGACGGCGCCCTCACGATCACGTTGGGCTGCCCGCCCGAGCCCCCCGGCCCGGGCTGGGTGCTGTGCAGGGCCGACTACCGCATCCGCGTCCCCTCCGACGTCGACCTGGAGGTGGTGTCCGACGACGGCGACGTGGACGTCTCCGGGGTCCAGGGCGACCTGCGGCTGTTCGCGAACCAGGGCAACGTGACGGTGAGCGACGCCTCCGGCGACCTGACGGTGCGGACCGAGGTGGGTCAGGTGCTCGCCGCCGGGCTGCGCTGCTCCGAGGTGGACGTCCAGGGGCGGGCGGGAGATCTCACGCTGGCCTTCGTGCGCGTGCCGTCGAACGTCTCCGCCGTGATCCTGGACGGCTCCATCGCCCTCGACCTGCCCGACGAGGGCGTCTACCGCGTCAACGCCGACGTCACGAGCGGCAGGAAGCGCGTCAGGGTGCCCGTGGGGGACGTCGCGCCCAGCACGATCACCGCCCGGGTGGCCAGGGGCAGCCTGCTCATCCACTGACCCCGGGAAGGGGCGCGGCGCGGAGGGCGTTATCGTCATGGTGACGAAAGGACCTCCATGATTCCCCTGAAGCTCACGGCGCCCGATCCCGGCTGGACCGTCGCGGCCGACGTGGTCGTCGTCGGTTCCGGCATCGCGGGCCTCACGGTGGCCCTGCGCCACGCCGACCTCGACCCCGCCGCCCGCGTCCTGGTCGTGACCAAGGACGTGCTGTCCGCCGGCTCCACCCGGTGGGCCCAGGGCGGCATCGCGGCGGTGCTCGACCCGGCGGACTCGCCCGAGGAGCACCTCGAGGACACCCTGGCCGCCGGGGTCGGGCTGTGCGACGCGCGAGCCGTACGGGCCCTGGTGACGGAGGGGCCCGGCGCGCTGCGGCGGCTCATCGAGCGCGGCGCCAGGTTCGACCGCGACCCGGACGGCAGCCTGCAGCTGACCCGCGAGGGCGGGCACCGGCGCAACCGGATCGTCCACGCCGGAGGCGACGCCACGGGCGCCGAGGTGCAGCGGGCGCTCATCGAGGAGGCGCGCCGGCACGACCGCGTCGAGGTGATCGAGCACGCGCTCGTGCTGGACCTGCTCAAGGACGCCGAGGGCCGGGCGGCCGGGGTGACCCTGCACGTCATGGGCGAGGGCACGCGCGACGGGGTGGGAGCGGTGCGCGCGCGGGCGGTCGTGCTGGCCACCGGCGGCATGGGCCAGGTCTACGCCGCCACCACCAATCCCGCGGTGTCCACGGGCGACGGGGTGGCGCTGGCGCTGCGGGCCGGGGCGGTGGTCAGGGACCTGGAGTTCGTGCAGTTCCACCCGACCGTGCTGTGGCTGGGCACGGAGGCCACCGGCCAGCTGCCGCTGATCTCCGAGGCCGTCCGCGGCGAGGGCGCCTTCCTGATCGACGAGAACGGCGACCGCTTCACCGACGAGCTGGCGCCGCGCGACGTGGTCGCCAAGGCCATCATGCGCCGGCCCGGCCAGGTCTACCTGGACGGCCGCCACTTCGGCGAGGACAAGTGGCGCACGCGCTTCCCCACGATCTACGCCGTCTGCCGCGAGCACGGCATCGACCCGGTCACCCAGCCCGTCCCGGTCATGCCCGCCGCCCACTACGCCAGCGGCGGCGTCCGCACCGACCTGCGGGGCCGCACGTCGGTGCCCGGCCTGTACGCCTGCGGCGAGGTCGCCTGCACCGGCGTGCACGGCGCCAACCGCCTGGCCTCCAACTCGCTGCTGGAGGGCCTGGTCTTCGGCGAGCGCATCGCCGAGGACATCGCCCGGGTACGGCCGGCGCCCGGCGAGCCGGTGCCGGACCGGGCGGGGGCGGGCCTGATCGACCCGCGCGTCCGGCCCAGGATCCAGGCCCACATGAGCCGGGGGGCGGGCGTGCTGCGCAGCGCCGAGTCGCTCACCGCGGCCGCCCGGGCGCTGGCCGACGCCCGCTGGACCCCGATCCCCGTCGAGCCCGGCGTGGAGTCGTGGGAGGCGACCAACCTGCTGACCGTCGCCGCCGCGCTGGTGGCCGCCGCCCGGGTGCGCCAGGAGACCAGGGGCTCGCACTGGCGCGAGGACTGGCCCGAGCGTGATGACGAGCGCTGGCTCGGGCATCTGGACATCACGCTGACCGAGGACGGGCTCGCGCTGAGCCTCGTCCCGCATGCCGCGAACGAGGAGGCCCCCATGACCGACACTGGCATGACCGACACCGGCATGACCGACACCGGCATGACCGGCGCGGGGATCCCCGCCGCGCTCGCCGCCGAGCTGCGCGGCCTCGGGCTGGATCCCGCCGACGTGCGGCGGGTGATCGACCGCGCGCTGGAGGAGGACCTGCAGGAGGCCGGGGACGTCACCAGCCTGGCCACCATCCCCGAGGGGCACCGCTCCACCGGCGACGTGGTCGCCCGCGCCGGCGGCGTGGTGGCCGGCCTGGCCGTGGCCGAGGCGGTCTTCGCCGTGCTGGGCGTGAGCCGTACCGAGAGAAAGGTCAAGGACGGCGAGCGGGTCGGCGCGGGAGAGGTGCTGATGACCGTCGAGGGGCCGACCAGGAGCCTGCTGACCGCCGAGCGGACCGCGCTGAACCTGCTCACCCACCTGTCGGGCGTCGCCACCCAGACGGCCCGGTGGGCTGAGGCGCTGGAGGGGACCGGTGCGCGGGTGCGCGACAGCCGCAAGACCCTGCCGGGGCTGCGGGCGCTGCAGAAGTACGCGGTGCGGGCGGGCGGCGGGGTGAACCACCGGATGTCGTTGTCGGACGCCGCCTTGATCAAGGACAATCACGTGGTGGCCGCGGGCGGCGTGGCCGAGGCGTTCCGGGCGGTGCGCGAGCGGTATCCCGGGCTGCCCATCGAGGTGGAGGTGGACCGCATCGACCAGATCGAGCCGCTGCTCGCCGCAGGCGCCGAGGAGATCCTGCTGGACAACTTCACGGTCGAGGAGACGGCGCGAGCCGTACGGATCGTGAACGGGCGGGCACGCCTCGAAGCGAGTGGCGGGCTGACCTTGGAAACCGCCCGGGCCGTGGCCGAAACTGGCGTGGACTACCTCGCGGTCGGGGCTCTGACGCATTCGGCGCCGGCGCTCGACATCGCACTGGACCTTCGGGGGGCTTGATGCTGCTCACGATCGACGTCAGCAACACCCACACGGTGCTCGGCCTCTTCGAGGGCGACGAGGTGATCGAGCACTGGCGGCTGGCGACCGACGCCCGCCGTACCGCTGACGAGATCGCCGTCCTGCTCCAGGGGCTGCTCGGCCAGTCCCCGCTCCTGAAAAACGCCGATATATCCGGCATTGCCATCTGCTCGACGGTCCCCTCGGTCCTCAACGAGATGCGCGACATGTGCCGCCGCTACTACGGCGACGTCACCGCGGTCGTCGTCGAACCGGGCGTGCGCACGGGCGTCCCGGTCCGGATGGACAACCCCAAGGAGGTCGGCAGCGACCGGATCGTCAACGCGCTGGCGGCCATCGACCAGTACGGCGGGCCGTGCATCATCGTCGACTTCGGCACCGCCACGTCCTTCGACGCGGTGTCGGCCAAGGGCGAGTACGTCGGCGCGGTGACCGCCCCCGGCATCGAGATCTCGATCGACGCGCTGGCCGCGGCGGGCGCCCAGCTGCACAAGGTCGAGCTGATCCGCCCCCGCTCGGTGGTCGCCAAGAACACCGTCGAGGCGCTGCAGGCCGGCATCATCTACGGCTTCGCCGGCCTGGTCGACGGCATCGTCGAGCGGATGGCCGCCGAGCTGGCCGACGACCCCGACGACGTGACCGTCGTGGCCACGGGCGGCCACGCCCACCTGGTGGTCAGCGAGGCCAAGTCGATCGACATCCACGAGCCGTGGCTGACGCTGATCGGGCTGCGGCTCATCTACCGCCGCAACACGGGCTGACATAGGAGAAGGCCCTCCCCGAGCAGCGCGGGAGGGCCTTCGGCCGGAGGGTCAGTGCTCCTCGTGGTGGGGCTCGTAGCTGTAGAGGTAGTCCCACTTGCCGCACTTGGTGACGTAGTGCTTGTACGGGTCGAACTGGCAGACCTTCACCCGCACCTTGGCGACGTCGTCCTCCTCGAAGTGGAACTTCTTGTAGGTGCCGTAGTTGCAGTGCTTCTTGGCGTAGACCTGGTCCCAGTCGTACTCGTCCTCACCGAGGTAGGTCACCTGGAACTTGACGTACGCGCACTTGCCGCCCTCGCCGTAGGTGCGCTTGTCCAGGTCCCACAGCTTGCCGTAGACGTGGACGGAGTTCTCCTCGCCGTACTCGTGCCAGTTCACCTTGATCTTGCCCTCGGCCTTGGCCAGGTGGTACTTGGAGAAGTACGGGCCCCACCAGTCCTGGTAGTCGTAGGTGGGGGAGGCGGCGGTGGCGGCGCTGGCCGCCGCGGGGAGCGAGGCGGCGAGAGTGGAGGCGGCGGCGGCCGCGACGAGCCCGACGGCGATCTTCTTGATCATGATCTCTCCCTGATTCCCTGGGTCCGGCGGCCCCGAACTCCATGGCTCATTGGTAGCCGCAGCCGCTTTCACCGACCCTGCAGGCCGCCTACGAGCGCTTGCAGTCCGCCAAATCCCCTACTCTTGGGTCTTGTGAGCGAGCAGGTGGAACTTCCAGAGCAGATGCGCGTCCGGCGGGAGAAGCTCGACCGCCTTCGCGCGGAGGGCGTCGACCCCTATCCGGTCAACTTTCCGCGTACGGTGACCAACGCCGAGCTCCGGGAGAAATACACCGACCTGGCTCCTGACACCGCCACCGGCGACAGGGTCGGCGTGGCGGGCCGCGTGATGCTCAACCGCATCGGCGGCAAGCTGTGCTTCGCCACCCTGCGCGACGGCACCGGCGACCTGCAGGTCATGATCTCGCTCGACAAGGTCGGCGAGGAGGCCCTGGCGGCCTGGAAGCGCGACGTCGACCTCGGCGACCACATCGGCGTCGAGGGCGAGGTCATCACCTCACGCCGCGGCGAGCTGTCGGTCCTGGCCGACCGCTGGGTGATGACGGCCAAGTGCCTGCGCCCGCTGCCGGAGAAGCACATCGGCCTGACCGACCCGGAGGCGCGGGTCCGCCAGCGCTACGTCGACCTCATCGTCAACGACGAGGCGCGCAAGATGGCCCGCGTGCGCAGCGCCACGGTCCGCGCCGTGCGGGACTTCTGGCACGAGGAGGGCTACCTCGAGGTCGAGACCCCGATGCTGCAGCCCATCCACGGCGGGGCGGCGGCGCGGCCCTTCAAGACCCACATCAACGCCTACGACATGGAGCTCTACCTCCGCATCGCGATCGAGCTCTACCTCAAGCGGCTGGTCGTGGGCGGCATCGAGAAGGTCTTCGAGGTCAACCGCAACTTCCGCAACGAGGGCGCGGACTCCACCCACAACCCCGAGTTCACCATGGTCGAGGCCTACGGGACCTACCTCGACTACAACGACATGGCCGACCTGACCCAGCGCATGTACCAGAAGGCCGTGGTCGCCGCGCTGGGCACCACCGTGGTCGTCCACGACGGCGTCGAGGTCGACCTCGGCCTGCCCGTGTGGCCCCGGATCACCCTCTACGGGGCGGTCTCTGAGGCCCTGGGCGAGGAGGTCACCCCCGAGACGCCGCTGGAGCAGGTGCGCAAGTTCGCCGACAAGCGCGAGGTCCCGTGGGACCCCAAGTGGGGGCAGGGCAAGCTGGTCCAGGAGCTGTTCGAGGCGCTGGTCGAGCACACGCTCATCCAGCCGACCTTCGTCATGGACTACCCCCTGGAGACCTCCCCGCTGGCCAGGAAGCACCGCGACAACCCGCTGATCACCGAGAAGTGGGACCTCATCGGCTTCGGCACCGAGCTCGGCACCGCCTACTCGGAGCTGACCGACCCCATCGACCAGCGCCAGCGCCTGGTGGAGCAGTCGCTGCTGGCCGCCGGGGGCGACCCGGAGGCCATGCAGCTCGATGAGGACTTCCTCCAGGCACTGGAGTACGGCATGCCGCCCACGGGCGGCATGGGCGCGGGCATCGACCGGATGATCATGGCGTTCACCGGCAAGAACATCCGCGAGACAATCCTCTTCCCGCTGGTCAAGCCCACGCACTAGGGCACGGGCACCAGGCGCCCGCGCCNCCCCCCGGGCGGGGGGGGGGGGGGGAGCCATTGCGGGGGTGCGCGGGGGTGGAGGAGGCCAGGAGCCGGTACGGCAACCTGTCCTGAGCGCCGGCCCGGCGCTGTCAGAGGCGCTGTCGAGATTGGCCCGCCCGTCCCATTGGCGCCACCCGCATCGCCAGTCCTTCACATAGCCACGCGCAGGTCAATGGAACGTGTCAAGTGCGGAGATCCGCGAGCTTGACGGCCCATCCTCCGCCGTTTACCGTCACCGAGACGAGCGGCTTCGCTCGGGCCGAGACGCCGCAGAGTCGTGCTGTTGGGGGGAGGCTCCTGATGGATCCGCTCAGCGAGAGCGTCGAGTTGAGCCGCGCAGACCTCGCCTTGCTCGCCGGACTGGCCAGGGGGGACACGGTCGACCGGGTCGGGCGCAGGCTGGATGTCAGCGGGCGTACCGTGCGCAGGCGGCTGCGCGTGATCTGCGACCGGATCGGGGTGGCGACCGCCATCGAGGCGGTCGCCTGGGCGGCCCGGCGGCAGCTGATCTAGCCGGTTCTAACCGGCTCTAGTCGGCGATCCGTACGGCTCCCGCGTACGGCCGGTTCGCGATGGGGGCGACGCGGACCACGTCGCCGGTGCGCGGCGCGTGGACCATCAGGCCGCCGCCCACGTAGATGCCCACGTGGTGCAGGTCGTTGTAGAAGAACACCAGGTCACCGGGACGCAGCTCCTCGCGCGAGATGTGCCTGCCGGCCGTCCACAGGTCGCCGGTGTAGTGCGGAAGGTTGATGCCGACCTTCTGGTAGGCCGCCATGACCAGGCCCGAGCAGTCGTAGGAGTTGGGCCCCTCGGCGCCCCACACGTACGGCTTGAGCTGCTGGGTCAGGGCCCACCTGGCGGCCTCGGCGGCCTTGCCCTTGCCGATGATCGGCAGGTTGACGCGGACGGCGCGGCCGCCGCTGGAGGTCTGGTTCAGCGCCTGCCGGTAGAGCCGGCTCTCGACCTTGGCGACGAGGCCGATGATCTTCTCGCGCCGCGCCTGCAGGTCGGAGACGAGCTGCTTGACCTGCCGGATGTGCTGGTCCGCTGCCCGCTCGGCCTGCTCGGCGGCGGCCATGGCCTGGGCGACCTCCTTGAGCTGGAGGCTGCGCTCCTCCTCGATCGCGGAGGCGGTGGCCGCCCGGTCGAGGAAGGTGTCGGGGTCGTCGGACTGGGCGAGCGCCAGGGCGCGCTCCAGCCCGCCGTTGATGTAGGCGTTCTGGGCCATCCGCATCGCCTGCAGCCGCCGCTCCTCCAGCTCGGCTCGCCGCGTGCTCAGGGTCTTCTGCGCGGCGGCCGCGGTCTTCTCGGCGGCGCGCAGCTTCTCCCGCTGGCCGTTGAACTGCTCGGTGAGCTGCTCGATCTCGGTGTGCAGCTGCTCCGCCTGCGCCGCGAGCTCCTTCAGCGAGGGCTTGGGATCGGCGGACGCGGCTGCGGGTAAGAAGACGAAGACCAGGGCGACGAGCGCCGCCGGTAGGGCGGTGAGCCGCCGGCGGGCGGCACGGTCGCACGCTCGCTTCACCAACCAGCCACCTCTCCTTTCCTCGCGCCGACCGGGTTAGCTGTCGGGTTCGGGCCGGAGCAGCCCTACCGAGCAGCGCTCGGATTCACCCCTTGGTGCGGTGGTTCCCCGGCTCCCCGTGGGGGATTGGGCGCCTCCCTGCGCGGATCGCGAAGGGATTTCGTCGCTGGACACTAGTGCACGATCAGTTCGTGCTCAACCGGAACTGCGAAGCCCGTAGAGGTTTCGCAACCGATGAGTCACGACACGATCACACGCACCCGGGACCAGCCGGGCGTTATGCGGAGTTTACGATGCTTTGGTGGGGTCGTGAACCAAGGGGGCGCTGAGGTGGCCGATGCGGGTTACGGCCCGGCCGATATGGGGTCTGTACGCTGATGTCCCATGGAGCAGGTCGCCGAGCCCGCCATGCGTGACGTCCAGACCGTCGTGCGGCGCGCCCGCACGGCGGACGTCCGCACGATCAAGCGCCTGGTGGACACCTATGCGGGCGCGGGGCCGCGCCTGCTGGAGAAGGCGATGGTCACCCTGTACGAGGACGTGCAGGAATTCTGGGTCGCCGAACGCGACGGAAAGGTCGTGGGATGCGGCGCGCTCCATGTCCTCTGGGAAGATCTCGCCGAAATCCGCACGGTGGCGGTCGACCCCGAGTACCGAGGGCTCGGAATCGGCCACAAGATCGTATCCGCGCTCATCGACACCGCCGTCGAACTCGGCCTGCGCCGGGTCTTCTGCCTGACGTTCGAAGTCGACTTCTTCGCCCGCCACGGATTCCGCCCGATCCAGGGCACACCGGTCTCGCCCGAGGTCTACGCTGAGCTCCTGGCCTCCTACGACGAGGGTGTGGCGGAGTTCCTCGACCTCGAGCACGTCAAACCCAACACCCTGGGCAACACGCGCATGCTGCTGCATCTACCGGCAAAAGGCGATGGTGTTGACTAAGAGAAAAGGTGATTGTCGATACCTATGCCGATACGTTTGGCAACAGCACGCATGTGTCCTGACATGTGCGAGATGCACACTCGAAGTGAGGTGACACGGTGAGCACCGGACAGCCGCCGTATCCACAGGATGATCCCGGTGAGAACGACAAGCCCGGGGCTCCCGAATACGGTCAGCAGAACACCGGGCGGGGTCCCGCGGACCCCGACCCCGACGTGACGATCGTGGGCTACCGCCAGGAGGGCGAGCCGTACGGTCAGCAGCCCGGCTACGGGCAGCAGCAGCCCTACGGCCAGGGGTACGGCCAGCAGCCCGGCTATGGGCAGCAGCAGTACGGCTCGGGCCAGCAACAGGGGTACGGCCAGCAGCCCGGGTACGGGCAGCCGGACTACGGCCAGCAGGGTCAGCAGGGCCAGCAAGTCCAGCCGGGTCAGCAGCCTGGTTCCGGCGGCCAGCAGTACGGCTCGGGTCAGCAGCCTGGGTATGGCCAGCAGCCCGGATACGGTCAGCCCGACTATGGCCAGCAGGGCTACGGTCAGCAGCAGGGTTACGGTCAGCCCGGATATGGCCAGCAGGGCGCTTCGGGCACCCAGCCGGGCTACGGGCAGCAGCAGTACGGCTCGGGCCAGCAGCAGGGCTACGGTCAGCAGGACTATGGCCAGCAGGGCTACGGCCAGCAGCAGGAGTACGGCCAGCAGCCGCCCTCCGGCGGCCAGCAGTACGGCTACGGCCAGCAGCCGAGCGCTCCCCAGCCCGGTTACGGCCAGCCCGACTACGGCCAACAGCAGGCATACGGCCAGCCCGACTACGGCCAGCAGCAGGCTTACGGCCAGCAGGGCGCTTCCGGCGCCCAGCCGGGCTACGGCCAGCCGCAGTACGGCTCGGCCCCGCAGTACGGCGCCCAGCAGCCGGGATACGGCCAGCCGCAGTACGGCACGCCGCCCGCCTACGGCCAGCAGGGCTACGGCCAGGCGCCCTACGGTCAGCAGCCGTACGGCAAGCCCATGGGCGTGCAGCCACCCGGAGCGCCCGCCCCGCTCGCGGAGTGGTGGCAGCGCCTGGTGGCCAGGATCCTCGACGGTGTGATCTTCGGTGTGCTCTACGCGATCATCGGCGGCGTCATCACCGCGGTCTTCCTCGCAACCTACGACTGGCGGACGGGTGAGACGACCGGCGGGCTGGGCGCCTTCGCGGTGGGCCTCATCATCACGCTCCTGCTGGTGGTCCTCTACGTCCTGTACGAATTCCTTCTCACGAAGATGAAGGGCCAGACCGTCGGCAAGATGGTCATGGGCATCAAGATCGTGCCGGTGGGCGGGGCGGTTCCGCCGGGCGGGCTCGACTCCGGCACGGCCCTCAAGCGTGCCGGGGTCACGTGGGGCGGATACGTCCTCAACATCGTCCCGATCCTGGGATGGCTGCTCGGCGCCGTCGCGGTGGGCCTGAACGCCGCGTCGCAGCTGTGGGACAAGCCGCTGCAGCAGACCTACGCCGACAAGGTGGCCAGGACCGTGGTGGTGAAGGTCAGGTAAGCGCTCGGACGGCAAACGGGGGCCGGCCGCGTGTCGGCCCCTGTTTCATGTCCGCCTGCCGTACCAGACTATGAGATAAAGCCCCGGCGGGGAGGTGAGGGCTTATGACCGCCGCGACGCCGCCAGGGACTCGTGTCGTACCGGCCGAATGGTGGGAGCGGTTCACCGCAAGGCTCATTGAGAGCCTCGTGTTCGGGGTGCTCTATTACATTCTGTCCATCGGCCTGTGGCTGTTCTTCCGGACTGTCGGGTTGTTGGAGGCGTTCGAAGGCCAGCTCGTCGTGGTGTTCTCATGGTTGCTGGCCGGAGCGGCCTATACCGCCTACGACTGGTGGGCCCTTTCCCGGCACGGGCGCACCTTCGGTAAGGCGATCATGAAGATTCGGGTGGAGGGCGGCCGGGGCGCCCTGCTGAAACGCTCGCTGCTGTATCCGGGGCCGACGATGGTGATGGGGATTCCGGTGCTCAATCTGGCCGGCGGAATCTTCGCCTTCGTGGTGGGCTTGTTCATCTTGATCGACAAGCCGCTGCAGCGGGGGCTCCACGACAGAGCTGCGGGAACGTGCGTGGTCAAAGACCGTCGATGACCCCGAAGGCTCCCTTTCAGGGAAATTTCAGTTGATCGGGTAAGAGGGCTGCCCAGACTGGTATTAAGCTGAGACAGAGGGTCCAGGCGGCCCCCTGGGGGCGGACGGGACCCTTGTAGCGCTAGTGTCAGGTACGTGTCCGGCGGTGCGGGGCCGCACCGCTCGTCCGCGTGTCGCCGGTGGTTTAAGCGTCCCCCGTGTGGAGTCGAGGACGAATGCAAGCCGTAACAGACGTATTGACCGCGCTGCTGCCGCCGGCCGTCGTGGCTGCCGCCTTCATCTATGGCGTCGTGAAGCTCGTCAGATCGGAGGCCGCCGCGACGCGCCGGTCAAACGCCGCGGGTCGGTCCCCGAAGGGCAACTGATCCGCCTCCCGCCCAATCCGGCCCCGCTGAATTGTGTTCGGGCCTTTCCGGGTATATGTTTGGGCAAGCGAATGAAGCAATACTCCGGGAAAGGAATGCGTAGATGGCCAAGCAGATCCAGGAGATTCTCATCGACGACCTCGACGGCGGCGAGGCCAATGAGACGGTCAGCTTCGCTATTGACGGCGCTTCCTACGAGATTGACCTCAGCGACGGAAACGCCAAGAAGCTGAGGGACGCGCTCATGCCTTTCGTGCAGCGCGCTCGTAAGGCCGGCACGTCTACCCCGCGTCGTCGCGGTCGCGGCAGCTCCCGTTCGATGAGCCGCGAGAAGAGCTCCGAGATCCGGGCGTGGGCCAAGGCCCACGGCCTGCCGGTGAGCGAGCGCGGCCGGATCGCCGCGAACGTGGTGGAGAAGTACGAAGCGGCTCACTAGTAGCGCCGACACGTGCGCTTATGACGATCGCCGCCAACTGGAGACGTGCCCTGCGGTCCCCGTGACGCGCATGAGGGCGAGGCATCCGCGGGACGGCCCCGCGGGCACGTTTCCCCTTGGTCGAACCCCGGGCGCGCGCCATAAGCGCATGACTGCGTGTAGCCGGTCATCCCCTTTCCCCTCCGCCGCCATCGGCCGTCCGCCGTCTGTGACGTGCCCGCTCCGCCGTACCCGATCGGGGACGGCGGGCGGCTGTGCGGTACCCTCTCGAACCTCGCCTCGACCCTGGACGGACGGGCCCCTCGGGGCGTGCCGCCGCGTGCCGATCTTTCCCGCGGCCCTTAAAACGTCGTTCGCTTGCGGCGTATCCGGAACACACCACCCCCAGACAGTAGTTGGATGGAGGGTGAACGTCCTGCTACCGGGGAACGTTCTCTGCTATAGAGCGGCAGAGGGCGCGGTTCGCTGAGGCAGGGCTGGCATGCGGGATGACGGGACCGGGCTTGCCGGGCCTGGCTGACCGCTCTGTGAGGAGCGACGAGATGTTCGAGAGGTTCACCGACCGAGCGAGGCGAGTTGTCGTCCTGGCACAGGAAGAAGCCAGGATGCTCAACCACAACTACATCGGGACTGAGCACATACTTCTGGGTCTGATCCACGAGGGTGAGGGCGTCGCCGCCAAGGCGCTGGAAAGCCTGGGCATCAGCCTTGAGGGTGTGCGCCAGCAGGTCGAGGAGATCATCGGCCAGGGCCAGTCGGCTCCGTCGGGGCACATTCCGTTCACCCCGCGGGCCAAGAAGGTCCTCGAGCTGTCGCTCCGTGAGGCTTTGCAGCTGGGTCACAACTACATCGGCACCGAGCACATCCTGCTCGGGCTCATCCGCGAGGGTGAGGGTGTGGCGGCCCAGGTGTTGGTGAAGCTTGGGGCTGATCTCAACCGCGTGCGGCAGCAGGTGATCCAGCTGCTCCACGGTTACCAGGGCAAGGAGCCGGCCGCCGCGGGCGGTCCGCAGGAGTCCGCGCCTTCCACCTCCCTGGTGCTCGACCAGTTCGGCCGTAACCTGACCCAGGCGGCCCGCGAGGGCAAGCTGGACCCGGTCATCGGCCGTGAGAAGGAAATCGAGCGGGTCATGCAGGTCCTCTCCCGAAGGACCAAGAACAACCCCGTTCTGATCGGCGAGCCCGGCGTCGGCAAGACCGCCGTCGTCGAGGGCCTGTCGCAGAAGATCGTCAAGGGCGAGGTCCCCGAGACGCTCAAGGACAAGCAGCTCTACACGCTTGACCTTGGCGCACTGGTCGCCGGTTCGCGCTACCGCGGCGATTTCGAGGAGCGCCTGAAGAAGGTGCTCAAGGAGATCCGCACCCGCGGCGACATCATCCTGTTCATCGACGAGCTCCACACGCTCGTCGGCGCGGGCGCCGCCGAGGGCGCGATCGACGCCGCCAGCATCCTCAAGCCGATGCTGGCCCGCGGCGAGCTGCAGACCATCGGCGCCACGACCCTCGACGAGTACAGGAAGTACCTGGAGAAGGACGCGGCGCTGGAGCGGCGCTTCCAGCCGATCCAGGTGGCCGAGCCCTCGCTCAGCCACACGATCGAGATCCTCAAGGGCCTGCGCGACCGCTACGAGGCGCACCACCGCGTGTCGATCACCGACGGCGCGCTGGTCGCCGCCGCCCAGCTGGCCGACCGCTACATCAGCGACCGCTTCCTGCCCGACAAGGCGATCGACCTCATCGACGAGGCCGGTTCGCGGATGCGCATCCGCCGGATGACCGCGCCGCCGGACCTGCGCGAGTACGACGAGCAGATCGCCAAGGTGCGGCGCGACAAGGAGTCCGCGATCGACGCGCAGGACTTCGAGAAGGCCGCCGCGCTGCGCGACCAGGAGAAGCAGCTCCAGCTCAAGCGCGAGCGCCGCGAGCGGGAGTGGAAGGCCGGCGACATGGACGTCGTGGCCGAGGTCACCGAGGAGCTCATCGCCGAGGTCCTGGCCACCGCCACCGGCATCCCGGTCTTCAAGCTCACCGAGGAGGAGTCCGCCCGCCTGCTGCGCATGGAGGACGAGCTCCACAAGCGCATCATCGGTCAGGACGACGCCATCAAGGGCCTGGCGCGGTCCATCCGGCGCACCCGCGCCGGCCTGAAGGACCCGCGTCGTCCCGGCGGCTCGTTCATCTTCGCCGGCCCGTCCGGCGTCGGTAAGACCGAGCTGTCCAAGGCGCTGGCCGAGTTCCTCTTCGGGGACGAAGACGCGCTGATCATGCTGGACATGTCCGAGTTCATGGAGAAGCACACCGTCTCCAGGCTGTTCGGCTCCCCGCCCGGCTACGTCGGGTACGAGGAGGGCGGCCAGCTGACCGAGAAGGTGCGGCGCAAGCCGTTCTCCGTGGTCCTGTTCGACGAGATCGAGAAGGCCCACCCGGACATCTTCAACTCGCTGCTGCAGATCCTCGAGGACGGCCGCCTGACCGACGCTCAGGGCCGCGTCGTCGACTTCAAGAACACGGTCATCATCATGACCACCAACCTCGGCACCCGCGACATCTCCAAGGGCATCGGGGTCGGGTTCGCGAAGTCCAACGACACCGAGTCCAACTACGAGCGGATGAAGGCGAAGGTCCAGGAGGAGCTCAAGCAGCACTTCCGGCCCGAGTTCCTCAACCGCGTCGACGACATCGTGGTCTTCCACCAGCTCACGCCGAAGGAGATCATCGAGATCGTCGACCTGATGCTGGCTCAGGTGGCCGAGCGGCTCAAGGACCGCGACATGGGTCTGGAGGTCTCGCCCGAGGCCAAGAAGCTGCTGGCCGACCGCGGCTACGACCCCGTCATGGGTGCTCGTCCGCTGCGCCGCACGATCCAGCGGGAGCTGGAGGACTCGCTGTCGGAGAAGATCCTGTACGGCGAGGTGCGGCCTGGGCAGGTCATCAAGGTGACGGTCGAGGGCGAGGGCGACAACGCCAAGTTCGTCTTCACCGGCGAGACGGCTCCGGCCCGGGTTCCCGACTCGGCCGCCGCGATCGCCGCGCCGATCCAGAACTAGCGCGTAGACGGCTGAGACCCCGCGCGACCTCGTGTCGCGCGGGGTCTTCGCCTTTCTGCGGCACTTCCGCATCGGGCGGGGAACACCATCGAAGGCGCACATGCATCCCGTCCGCAGCCCATCACTCCGCGGCCCGTCATCGGGTCCCGCAACGCACGTCATGCGGCAGCGGCCGGTTGAGCCGCAGCCCCACCGCGAGGGCGCGATGCCGTACCCGATCTCGACAGTGCCGCCGACCGGCGGCCAGAACAGGCCGATCGAGCCGGCCACGAGGCCGTCGGCGCGCTCGACGACCTGGCCCACTCCCGACATTGGCTACTGAGCGCATCATACGGATACGTAGAGTCGCAGAAGATGTGACACCGGGAGGACGGACCCGCATGCAGCGCAAGGCAGAGCCGCCCGCGAAAGCGTTGCGGACACCCCGTGCCGCCGGAGCCGCCGGCGTCCTGTCCGCTCTCCTGCTGGGCGGGGCCATGATCCAGGTACGCCGGGCCGTCCCCGAGAGCCCGCTGGACGCGGCCGCCTACCTCGCCGACACGGCGGGCCGTACCGCGCTGCAGGTGGCGTTGCTCCTGCTGCCCTTCGGAGGGGTGTTCTTCCTGTGGTTCATGGGCGCCGTGCGCGATTCCTTCGGCATGCGCGAAGACAGGTTCTTCGCCACGGTCTTCCTCGGCGCCGGATTCCTGTATGTGGGCATGCTGTTCGTCTTCGGCGCGACGGCGACCGGTTTCATGCTCACGATCGAGAAGATCAAGAGCCTCCCCCAGTCGGCCGACACCTGGCACTATGGGCGCTACCTGACGATCGCCCTGCTCACCGAGTACGCGCCGCGCATGGCCGGCGTGTTCGCGCTGACCACCACGACGATCGGCACCCGTCTGGGCATCCTTCCCCGGTGGCTGTCCCTGCTGGGCTACCTCGTCGGCCTCGCGCTCCTGCTGCTCGTCGGCGGCCTCCCTTGGGTGGAGCTGGCGTTTCCCGTGTGGGTCCTGATCGTCGGCGTCTTCCTGATCGTCACTCGGACTAATCGCGACGATCTAGTCAACCCATGAAATTTCATCACTTAGTGCCTAGGAAGGGCGGGGTACGCCCCGTGTGTCGCATATGACCGGGGGCTGTCATGCGAGTCGTCGTGGACCTCACCCGCTGCCAGGGCTATGGACAGTGCGTCTTCCTGGCGCCGGACCTCTTCTCCATGCCGGGCCAAGAAGCCCTCATGTACGACACCGATCCCGACGACAAGCAGCGCGAGCGCATCCTCCAAGCCGCCGCGGCCTGCCCCGTCCAGGCCATCCACGTCGACAGGATGGCCACCCAGCACAGAACCGTGGACCCCGAGCTCGCCCACCCCACTAGCGCCCGCGACGACGAGTTCAAGCGCAACGGCCACATCGTCATCGTCGGAGCCTCGCTGGCGGGCGGGCGCGCGGCCGGCGTCCTGCGGAGGGACGGGTTTGAGGGCCGGATCACGCTGGTCGGCGACGAGCCGTACGAACCCTACGACCGCCCGCCCCTGTCCAAGCAGGTGCTGACCGGCGCGGTCGACGCCGAGCACACGATGCTTCCCCACCTGCGCGAGATCGAGGTCGAATGGCTGGCCGGCACCCCCGCCACCGGACTGGACATCGCCGCCAAGCAGGTACGGCTCGCCGACGGCCGGCGGATCGGGTTCGACAAGGTGCTGATCGCCACCGGCGCACGCGCCCGGCCGTGGCCCAACAAGGAGGAGGCCGCGCTCGACGGCGTCTACGTCCTGCGGACCCTCGACGAGGCACGGCGCATGCGGCGGCGCCTGGCGAACGGCGTCGACCGCGTCCTGGTCATCGGAGCCGGGTTCACCGGGTCGGAGGTGGCGTCGGTCTGCCGCGACCTCGGCCTGCCCGTCACCGTCGTCGAAGCGGGACCCGCGCCGCTCGTCGGCGCCCTCGGCAAGGTCGTCGGCGCGGTCGCGGCCGACATGCAGCGCGAGGCCGGTGTGGACCTGCGCTGCGAGACCACCGTCACCGGCCTCGAAGGGCGCGACGGCAGGCTGACCGGAGCCAGGCTGTCGGACGGCAGCACCGTGGAGGCCGACATGGCCGTGGTCGCGCTCGGCGCCGTCCGCAACGTCGAGTGGCTGGAGGGCTCGGGGCTGGCGGCCGGTCCGTGGGGCGTGGCCACCGACGCGGGGTGCCGCGCCGTCGACATCAACGGCCTGGTCACCGACGACGTCTTCGTCGCCGGAGACGTCGCCCGTTTCCCGCATCCGGTCTACCACTACCAGTTCCTGGCGCTGGAGCACTGGGGCAACGCCGTCGCCCAGGCCGAGATCGCCGCCCACAACATGCTCAGCGACCAGGCCCACCGCTGGCCCCACCTGTCGTTGCCGGTCTTCTGGTCCAACCAGTTCCACGTCAACATCAAGTCCGTCGGCGTGCCGACCGTCGCCGACGAGATCGTGATCGCCCAGGGTTCCACCGCCGAGCGCCGCTTCGTCGCCGTCTACGGCTACCGGGGCAGGATCACCGCGGCCGTCACCTTCGACCAGGCCATGTGGCTGGACTTCTACCGCGGCCAGATCGAGCAGGCGGCGCCGTTCCCGCCCGGCTACCGCATGGTCGGCCAGGTCGAGGAGACGCGGCCCATGCCGGCCGGGGTCCCGCAGCGGCTGGCGCCCGCCGAAGGCGCGACCGTGGTCGTGACCGGCCACGATCCGGCCGAACGCCGCGTCTCCCTCGTGCGCCCACCCCAGTGACCGCGAACGACCAGGCAAAGGGAGACACCGTCGTGGCTTCGGCAAGCATCTACGAGCAGATTCTCCAGTTCGCCAACCGGGCCGACCCGTACACCCTCTACAGGGAGCTGCGCAAGACGCCCGTGGCGCGGCAGGAGGACGGCGTGTACGTCGTCAGCACCTACGAGCACATCGTCGCCCTGCTGCACGATCCCAGGGTCAGCTCCGACCGCCGCAACCTGGCGCACCCGCCCCCCGGCGACCCGCTGCCGCCCTCCTTCATCGGCCTCGACCCGCCCGAGCACGACCGGCTCCGGCGGATGACGATGCGCAACTTCGGGCCGCCCCACGCGCCCCGCACCGTCGAGAACCTGCGCGGCGAGCTGCTCCCGCTCGTCACGAGCCTGATCGACGGCATCGCCGGCCGGACGCGGGCCGACATCGTGGACGACATCGCCTACCCGCTCCCGGTGGCGGTCATCTGCCGCCTGCTCGGCGTCCCCCGGGAGGACGAGCCCAAGTTCCACGTCTGGGCGGAGGAGATCGTGGAGACCCTCGGCCCGGGCGAGGGCGACCAGGAGGAGCGCAACAAGCGGCGCCAGGCCGCCCTCCTGGGCCTGGCCGGCTACCTGGGCGAGCTCGCCCGGGCCCACCGCCGCGACCCCGGTGACGACATCCTGTCCGGCCTGGTCACCTATGACGGTCCCGACGGCTCCATGTCGGAGCTCGAGGTGATCGCCACCTCCGCCCTGCTGCTGATCGCCGGCCACGAGACCACGGTCAACCTCATCGCCAACGGCATGCTGACCCTGCTGCGCGACCCCGGCCTGCTCCAGCGGCTCCGCCAGGAGCCCGACCTGGTCATCCACGTCGTCGAGGAGCTGCTGCGCTTCGAGCCGCCGGTGCACTTCCTGCCCCAGCGTGTCGCGCTCGACGACATCACCGTCGGGGGCGTGACCATCCCCAAGGGGTCCTCCATCGTCCTGGCCCTCGCCTCGGGCAGCCGGGACCCCGCGCACGTGCGCGATCCCGACCGCTTCGATCCCGACCGGCCCTACATCCAGCACCTCGGCTTCGGCGGCGGCATCCACCACTGCTTCGGCGCTCCGCTGGCCCGGCTGGAGACCCAGATCGCCCTGCGGGAGCTCGCCACCCGGCTGGTCAATCCCCGCCTGGTCGCCGACCCGCCGCCCTACCGCCCCAGCTCGGTGCTGAGGGGGCCGCGCCACCTTTTCATCGAGTACGACGGAGTCGCCCCGCGCCTGTAGAGTCCGGGGGCGCATCCCGCCTGGGGAAATCCACGAATGGCCGCGGGCCGCGCGGGCGTGACAAGGTTCACGTCGGCCCGGGGGCAATTGTTATACGCCTCGGCTACATCACCACGGCAAGTAGTACTACACTGCGTAGAGCTTGAAGTTGCCAAGTCTCGCGCAAGTGTCCCCCAAGAGCATGTCCCCGGCGGGGGCCTGCTCCCCCGGGAGTAGTGAGGAATCAACTCAGGGCGGACGCACCGGCCGGCAGGGAGCCGCGATGCTCGAGGCGGGCGATGGAACGCCATCAGTGCAAGCCGTGGAGGAAGTCGATGCGCCTGCGTCACGACGACGGAACGCTCGTACACCTGGCCTACAACGCCGGCGTCCATCCCGCCGAGGACCTGGAGAACCTGATCGCGCACCTGACGCGCTACGCGGTGCCGGTGCGCAAGCGGCTGGGCGTCGAGCGGATGGGCATCGGCCTGTGGCTGTCGCCCGGGGTGGCCGACCACCTCATGGCCGACAGGATCGAGCTCGTACGGCTGCGCCGCTCGCTGGAGGAGCGCGGGCTCGAGGTCGTGAGCCTCAACGGCGCCGGCGGGCGCAACCAGGACATGCCGGGGCCCGACTGGGCCAAGCCGGAGCGATACCGCTACACGATGGCGCTCGCGCGCATCCTGGCGTTCCTGCTGCCGGAGGACGTGCGTTTCGGCAGCATCTCGACGATCCCCATCGGCTGGCGGCGCGACTGGCCCGCCGACCTGCAGGCGATCGCCACGCGGCGGCTGGAGCGGCTGGCGCGCGAGCTGCGTGGCATCTACAGCGTCACGGGCAAGACGATCAGGGTCGGCTTCGAGCCGTGGCCGGGGTGCGTGCTGGAGACCACCGAGCAGGCGCTGGAGCGGGTGTGCGGCATCGACTCCGAGCACCTGGGCGTGTGCCTGGACGCCTGCCACCTGGCGTGCGGCGAGACCGAGGAGCCGGGCGCGGCGCTGCGCGGCCTGGCCGCCGCCGGAGCGCCGGTCGTCAAGCTCGGGCACGTGCACAACCACTCGGGCGAGACCTCCGACACGGGCGCGGTGCTGCACGACACGCTCACCGCGATGCTGTCCGGCACGGTGAACGGCACCGCGCACATCGAGGTGGAGACCCACAACCTCAGCGTGCCGCTGAAGGCCAAGGGGCCGGGGGCGCTGGTCTCGGCGCTGGCCGAGGAGCTGGACTGGGCGCGCAGCAACCTCACCAGCCTGGGCCTGCAGCTCGCCGCCTGATCGCCCGCCTTCAGGCATCGCCCGCCTTCAGGCGCCGAACCAGCCGGGCACGTCCAGGCGCCACACGTCCTGGGGCGTCACCTTGCGCAGGTCGCTCTCGAGCGCCTGGAGCCGCTCCTCGCCGAGCCGTTCCGCCCATCCCTGGCGCAACCGGTCGAAGATGCGTGCCGACTTGGCCAGCGCGTCGTAGCCCTTGGAGCTGATGCGCACGATCTTGCGGCGGCTGTCGCGCGGATCGACGCCCCGCTCGACGTACCCCAGCCGCTCCAGCGTCTCGATCGTCTTGCCCGCCGCCTGCTTGCTGACCCCGAGGGTACGGCCCAGCTCCACGGCCGTGGTGCCGTGCGCGCCGATCGCCTGGAGGACGAAGCCGTGCATGGGCCGGATGTCGGGATGGCCCTGGCGGGCGAGCTCGGCGTGCAGCTCGTCGATCAGGACCCGGAAGGCGAGGAACAGCCGCAGCGGGAGCTCGTAGCTTGACACGATAGACAACCTGGTTGACTATAAATGGACAACGACATTGTCTATCTTAGGGGAGAACGCATGCTCATCCGCGCTTCCGAGGCCCGCCGCTCCGAGACTCCCGCCGGCGTCATGACCACGCTGGCCTCGCCCACTCAGGGCGGGGCGGAGCGGGCGATCTGGCGGGTGGAGGGCAAGCCGGGCGCCGCCGGGCCCCTGCACTCCGTCGACGTGGAGCAGCTGTGGGCCTTCCTCGACGGGGAGGCCGTCGTGGAACTGGGCGAGGAGTCCTACGCGGTCGGCTCCGGCGACACGGTGGTCATGCCGGGCGGGGTGCTCCGCCGCCTGACGGCCGGCCAGGCGGGCTTCACGGCCGTCGTGACCGCGGCCGCGGGCGCGCGGGCGTCGGCCGGCGGGAAGGACTTCGGCGTGCCGCCCTGGATCGCCTGACCCGCTTGCCCCGCCTGACCCGCATGCCTCGCCTGACCCGGCATGGATCTCCCGCCCGCCGGAGCCGGCCTGACGGCGCAGCCGTCCGTCTGGCCGCCCCGTGGCGGGAGCCGCCGATCAGCCCGGCAGCCGGTAGGTCCCGTCGTCCAGCACCTCCGCCAGGCCGTCGGCGACGAGGCCGTCCAGCGCCCGCTCGCGCTGGACGGCGTCGTCCCACACCGCGTCCAGCGCCGCCTTCGGCACCGGCCCGTGGGCGGCGCGCAGCACCGCCAGCAGGCGCCCGCGGCACTGCCGGTCGGTGCCGTCGTAGGCCTGGCCCTTCCGCGGAGTCCCCGGCGGCTTGCCCGCGAGCCGCCACGCGCACCGGTCCGTGATCGGGCAGTCGGCGCATCGCGGGGCGCGTGCCGTACAGACCAGGGCTCCCAGCTCCATCACCGCCACGCCCCAGCGCGCCGCGCCGACCTCGGGCAGCAGCGACTCCGCCAGCCGACGCTCGACGGCCGAGGTGGCGGCCGGAGGGTACTCCTCGCCGCGGATCGCCCTGGCGAACACCCGCCGGACGTTGGTGTCGAGCACGGCGTGGCGCCCGCCGAAGGCGAAGCTGGCCACGGCGGCCGCGGTGTACTCCCCGATGCCCGGCAGCGACAGCAGCGTCGCGTGGTCGCACGGCACCTCGCCGCCGTGCTCCTCCGTGATCGCCGTCGCGCAGGCGTGGAGGCGCAGCGCCCTGCGCGGGTACCCGAGCCGGCCCCAGTGGCGTACGGCCTCGCCGGACGGTTCGGCGGCCAGGTCCTTGGGCGTGGGCCAGCGCTCCATCCACTGGTGCCACACCGGCAGCACCCGGGCCACGGGCGTCTGCTGGAGCATGATCTCGCTGACCAGGATGCCCCAGGGGGTCGCGTCGGGACGGCGCCAGGGGAGATCCCGGGCGTTCTCCGCGTACCAGTCGAGGATGGGGGAGTGCAGCTCGGCCACCAGTCAAGACTACGGCGGGTCGCGGCGCGTCGAGGCGATCCCTCCTCCATGCTATGCGTATGGATCCGGACACGATGAGTGACGGTGGCGTGGACGTCTACTGGCGTCGCCGCATGAGCCTGCTGATCGGTGTGCTGGTCGTGGTCGCCGTCGTCGCGTGGGCCTGTTCCGGCGGGTCGGACGGGCCGGAGCGGTCTTCCAGCGCCCAGCCGGCGCCCAGCTCCTCGCCGCCGGAGGGCTCGCTGCTGGCCGGATTGCCGCCGATCACGCTGTCCCCCACCCCGTCACCCAAAGTGACGAAGGCCAAGCCCGCCGCCAAGCCGACCAGGCGTCCCGGCATGCCGTGCGATCCGAAGGATCTGGTGCTGAGCCTGCAGGGCCGCCAGGAGGTCTACACCGGCGAGGAACGTCCCGGGTTCGTGTACACGCTGGTGAACACCGGGCCGGTCATGTGCACGGCCGACGTGGGGCCGCGCGCCGTCGAGTTCCGCATCACCTCGGGGCGCGACCGCATCTGGTCCACGTCGGACTGCGTGAGCGGCGAGAGCACGAAGATCGTCCGGCTGGAACGGGGCGTCCCCTACGTCCGCACGATCGACTGGGACCGCCACCGGTCGAGCTCCGACTGCCGGGCCAGGCCCGCGCGGGCGCTGCCCGGCACCTACGTCGCGGTCGTCACCAGCGGGAAGCTGCGCAGCCGCAAGGCGGTCTTCCACCTGCGCTGACCGTGTCAAAGCGACACTCAGACGTAGCGCTCCAGGATGGAGGACTCCGCCAGGCGGGACAGGCCCTCGCGGACGCTGCGGGCGCGCGACTCGCCCACGCCGCCCACGGCCTGCAGGTCGTCGATGCTGGCGGCCAGCAGCTTCTGCAGCCCGCCGAAGTGGTCGACGAGCCGGTCGGCGACGGTGGCGGGCAGCCGCGGCACCTTCGCCAGCAGCCGGAAGCCGCGCGGGCTCACCGAGCTGTCCAGCGCGTCGTTGCCGGAGTAGCCCAGCACGCTCGCCACCGCGCCCAGCTCCAGCAGCTCGCTGGGCGACAGCTGGTCCAGCCCGCTCAGCGCCTGCGCCAGCGTGCGCTGGCGGCGGCCGGACCCGCCGGTGGGCAGGTAGTCGCGCACGACCAGCTCCCGCTCGGAGTCGACGCCCGCCACCAGCTCCTCGAGCTGGAGCGACAGCAGCCGCCCGTCGGTGCCGAGCTCCACGACGTAGCCCTTGATCTCGTCGGCGATGCGCCGGACCATCTCCAGCCGCTGGGCCACCGCCGCGACGTCGCGCACGGTGACCAGGTCCTCGATCTCCAGCGCCGACAGCGTGCCGGAGACCTCGTCGAGCCGGTGCTTGTACCGCTCCAGTGTGGCCAGCGCCTGGTTGGCCTTGGACAGGATCGCGGCCGACTCCTCCAGCACGTAGCGGATCCCGTCGAGGTAGAGCGCGATGATCCGCATCGACTTGCTGATCGCGATGATGGGGTAGCCGGTCTGCCGCGCGACCCGCTGGGCCGTGCGGTGGCGGGTGCCGGCCTCGTCGGTGGGGATGGAGGGGTCGGGCACGAGGTGGACGGCGGCGCGGACGATCTGGTAGTCGCCCGAGCGCAGCACGATGGCGCCGTCCATCTTCGCCAGCTCGCGCAGCCCCGTCGGGGAGAACGCGACGTCGAGCTCGAAGCCTCCGCTGCAGATCTGCTCCACGACCTTGTCGTAGCCCAGGACGATCAGCCCGCCGGTCTGCCCGCGCAGGATGCGCTCAAGACCGTCGCGCAGCGGTGTGCCCGGAGCCAGTGCGGCCAGGGCTTCGCGACGGCGCTCGTCGAGACTCCTGTCGTTGTGTGCCACTTGGCCCCCGTGTCGCTGATTCTGTCAACCAGCTTAGCGTCGTCACGTCACATGAGTGAGGGCGTCCCAGACGTTCTCCGCCTCCATGACCTCGAATCCGGGGGCGAACTGGGTCGGCCCGACCGGCACGAGCGAGCGCTGCCGGCCGCCGCGCCGGGCGCCCTCGTCGAGCGATCCCTTGGGCACCAGCGCGCGGGTGAAGCCCAGCCGCGCCGCCTCGGTGAGCCGCCTGCGGACGTCGCGGACCGGGCGCAGCTCGCCCGCCAGCCCGACCTCGCCCAGCGCGATGAGGCCCGACGGCAGCGGCCGGTCGCCCGCCGCGCTCGCCACGGCGAGCATGACCGACAGGTCGATCGCGGGGTCGGCCAGCTTGATGCCGCCCACGGTCGCGGTGAACACGTCGCAGCCGCCCAGCCGGGCGTTGAGGCGCCGCTCCAGCACGGCCAGGATCATCTGGACGCGGTAGGGGTCGAGGCCCGAGGTGGTGCGGCGGGGCTGCTGCGCCTCGGTGCGCGCGACCAGCGCCTGCACCTCGGCGGGCAGCGGCCTGGTGCCCTCGACCGTGACCGTGACGCAGGTGCCGGGCACCGGCTTGCTGCGCTGGGAGACGAACAGCCCGGTGGGGTCGGTGATGCCCTCGATGCCGCGCTCGTGCAGGTCGAAGCAGCCCACCTCGTCGGTCGGGCCGAACCTGTTCTTCACCGCGCGGACCATGCGCAGCCGGGAGTGGCGGTCGCCCTCGAAGTTGAGCACCACGTCGACCAGGTGCTCCAGGGTGCGGGGGCCGGCGATCGAGCCCTCCTTGGTGACGTGGCCGACGATGACCGTGGCCATGTCGCGCTCCTTGGCCAGCCGTACGAGGTTGGCGGCCACCTCGCGCACCTGCGTCACGCCGCCGGGCACGCCCGTGGCCTGCGCCGAGCCGATGGTCTGCACCGAGTCGACGACGAGCAGCCGCGGCTGGACCCTCTCCACGTGGCCGATCAGCGCCGACAGCTCGGTCTCCGCGGCGAGGTAGAGCTGGTCGCGGATGGCGCCGATGCGGTCGGCGCGCAGCCGGACCTGGGCGGCCGACTCCTCTCCGGTGACGTAGAGCACGGTCTCGCGCTCGGCGATCCTGGCCGCCGCCTCCAGCAGCAGCGTGGACTTGCCGATGCCCGGCTCGCCCGCCAGCAGCAGCACGGCGCCCGGCACCAGGCCCCCGCCCAGCACGCGGTCGAGCTCGCTCACCCCCGTCGTGCGGGCGACCGCCAGCTCGGCCTTGACCTGGCCGATCGGCACGGCGGGCGAGGAGATCGCGCCCGCCTGCACCACGTTGACGCCGCGCGCGCCCTCCTCGTCGACGGTGCCCCACGCCTGGCACTCCCCGCACCGCCCGACCCACTTGGGCGTGCGCCACCCGCACTCCGTGCAGCGGTAACCGGCAGCAGTCTTGGCCATGCCGAGCAGGCTAGCGGGCGCAACCGACAATCACGCCAGGCCCAGCTCCCTCATGAGCATGCGCTTGGGCTTGGCGCCGACGATCTGCCTGACCGGCTCGCCGTTCTCGAACAGCAGCAGCGTGGGCAGGGCCAGCACCCCGTAGCGGGCGACGATCGAGCCGTGCGCGTCGCTGTCGAGCTTGCCGACCGTCAGGCCGGTCTCCGCCTCGATCTCGGCCAGCACCGGGGCGATCATGCGGCAGCCCGGGCACCAGTCGGCCCAGAAGTCCACGAGCACCGGCTTGTCGCTGCCCAGCACCTGCTCGTCGAAGTTCTCCGCGGTCAGTGTGATCATGCGGCAACCGTAAGCCCGGACCCTGGGGTCAGGGTCAATACCAGCGCCACCGCAACACGTTGGGGTAGGCCAGCTCCAGCCCGGGCGTCTCGGCGACGGCGCGCGCGGCCACCTCGGGGCTGAACTCGATGCGCAGCACCGCCTCCAGGTCGGCCCGGGTGCGGAAGACCATGCGCAGGTCGAGCTCCTTGCGCTCCCAGCCCTGCTGCGCCCAGAACCGCTCCACGGCCTGCGCGGAGTACTGCGGCACCGTCTGGCGGAACCACCGGCCGAAGGCGCCGCGCGTGGCGTCGAGGTCGACCACGAAGGCCGCGCCGCCCCGCCGTACCACCCGGGACAGCTCGCGCAGCCCCGGCTCGCAGCCCGGGCCGAAGAAGTAGGCCCAGCGCGCGACGGCCACGTCGACGCTCGCGTCGGGCAGCGGCAGGTCCTGGGCCGTCGCGGTGTGGACGGCGACGTTGGGCAGGCCCGCGCACCGGCGGCGGGCCCGCGCCACCAGGCCGTCGTGCGGCTCGACGCCGATCACGCGGGCGGCGACGGCGGCGTAGCGGGGCAGGTGGTAGCCGGTGCCGCAGCCGATGTCGAGGATCGTGGCGCCGTCCCAGGTCCGGATGCCGCGCATCGTCTCGTCCGCCACCCCGTCGGGGTCGACGGCGTCGTTCTCCAGTTCGTAGATCTCCGGCGTATGCCAAATGTTCGGACTGGGGATCGCGCCCTTGCGGATGTGCGGCATGCGTTCAACCGTAAGCGCCGTACGCTGAAAGCGTGGCAGACGTCATCCGCGTGCCCAATGCGAAGATCGCATTGTCCACGGCTTCGGTATATCCCGAACGCACTCCCGATGCGTTCGAGCTGGCGGGTCGCCTCGGTTACGACGGTGTCGAGATCATGGTCGGCGCCGACCCGGTGAGCCAGGACATCGACGTCATCGAGCGGCTGTCCGACCACTACCAGGTCCCGGTGCTGGCCATCCACGCGCCGTGCCTGCTGGTCACGCAGCGGGTCTGGGGGCGCGACCCCTGGGCCAAGCTGGTCAAGGCGCGCAAGGCGGCCGAACGGCTGGGCGCCAGGACCGTCGTGGTGCATCCGCCGTTCCGCTGGCAGCGCGACTACGCCCGCGAGTTCGAGGTGGGGCTGGCGCGCATGCAGGACGAGACCGACGTCGTGTTCGCGGTGGAGAACATGTTCCCCCTCAGGGCCCGCGGCAACGACGTCGTGCCGTACTCCCCCGACTGGAACCCGGTCGACTACGACTTCCCCCACGTCACCCTCGACCTGTCGCACACCGCCGTGTCGCGCTCCGACGCCATGGAGATGGCCACCAAGCTCGGCGACCGGCTGGCGCACCTGCACCTGGCCGACGGCGTCGGGGTGACGAACAAGGACGAGCACCTGGTGCCGGGCCGCGGCAACCAGCCCTGCGCGCAGGTCCTCGAACGGCTGGCGAGCACCGGCTTCGACGGCGCGGTCGTGCTGGAGATCAACACGCGCAAGGCGGCCAGCCGCACCGAGCGGATCGACGATCTTGCGGAGGCGCTGGCCTTCGCCCGGCTCCACCTTGCGGCATCCACATGATCGAACGCGCGCTCGGCCGGGTCTTCGACCGGGTCGCCGACGCCTACGACGCCGCCCGGCCCGGCTACCCCGACGACCTGTTCGCCGCCGTCACGGAGATGTCCGGCGTCGCCCTGGCGGGGGCGACCGTGGTCGACGTGGGCGCGGGCACCGGGATCTCGACGCGCGCCCTGCGGGCGCGTGGCGCCCGCGTGGTGGCGGTGGACCCGGCCGCGGAGATGCTCGCGCGCCTGGTGACCAGAACCGGCACGGGTACGGCGGAGCCGGACGGGTCCGGGCATTCCGGCCAGTCCGGGCGTACGGCGCGGCCCGGCGGCGTCGCCGCCGTGCGGGGCGACGGCAACGCGCTGCCCCTACGCGACGGCGTTGCCGACCTGGTCTGCTACGCCCAGTCCTGGCACTGGCTGGACCCGCGCGCGTCGGTCGCCGAGGCCAGGCGGGTGCTGCGCCGTACGGGGGCGATCGCGGCGTGGTGGAACACGCACGACACCGGGCGGGCGGAGTGGCTGGCGGCCTACGAGGCGCGGCTGGCCGAGCAGTGTCCCTCGTACTGGGGGCCGGGGCATCCGGCGTGGCGGGTGCCGGCCATCAACGCCGTGCTGGACGTGAGCGAGCGCTGGGTGCCGTGGACGCGGCTGGTGGGAATCGAGGAGTTCCTGCTGGGCCTGCGCTCGCACTCCTACATGGCGGCCCTGGATCCGGCGGCGGCCGACGAGCTGGTGGAGGGCCAGCGCGAGCTGCTGCGGCGGGAGTTCCCCGACGGGATGCTCAGCGTGCCCATGCGGGTGTACCTGGCGGTGGGCCGATGACCGAGCCCGTCAAGGCCAGGGGGCGCAGGCCGGGCACGTCGGACACGCGGGCGGAGATCCTCAGCGCCGCGCGCCGGGTCTTCGCGGAGAAGGGGTTCGACAAGGCGACCGTCCGCGGCATCGCGCGCGAGGCGTCGGTCGACCCCGCGCTCGTGCACCATTACTTCTCCTCCAAGGAGGGCATCTTCGCGGCGGCGATGCGGCTGCCGGTCGATCCGGGCACGCTGCTGCCGCAGGTCCTGGAGGGGCCGCGGGAGGAGATCGGGCAGCGGCTGGTCAGGACGCTGCTGACGGTCGTCGCCGATCCGCAGGCCAGGGAGCCGGTGATCGCGCTGCTGCGCTCGGCGGTGACGAACGACCAGGCCATGGCGATGCTCAGGGAGTTCTTCACCAACGCGATCCTCTACCGCGTGGCCGTCGCGCTGGACGTGCCGCGGCTGCGGGTGGAGGCGGCCTTCTCGCAGATGTTCGGCCTGATCATGGTCCGCTACGTCATCCGGATGGAGCCGCTGGCCTCGGCGGACGTCGAAGAGCTCGTGGAATTGGTGGCTCCGACGATCCAGCGCTACCTTGTCCCCCAACAGTAGAGCATTGTTCTGGGATGCTAATGTTACTGGCTAGTAGCGTCCTGGACGTCGAAGTGGATGACCAGCGGTCGTAGGCTGGCAGCCAACGCAGTCTGTGGGAGGACCCCGTGCTCTGGGTAGCGATCGTCGCCCTGGTGATGACCGTCACGGCGGTCGCCGTCGCGGCTCGCCGCGCGCTGTTCCTGTACAAGCTGGCCACCGTGGGACCGCCCGCGCCCGAGCGGATCGAGTACGCCAAGACCCATCTGCCCGAGGAGCTCAAGGCCCAGCTCGTCGAGGTCTTCGGCCAGCGCAAGCTGCTGAAGTGGACGCCCTCGGGCGTGGCCCACTTCTTCGTGATGTGGGCGTTCTTCATCCTGCTCACGGTCTACATCGAGGCCTACGGCGCGATCATCCAGGGCGCGATCACCGGCCGGCCGAACTTCCACATCCCGCTCATCGGCAGATGGCCGGTGCTGGGCTTCCTGCAGGACTTCATCGCGGTGGCGTGCGTGCTGGGCCTGGTCGCCTTCGCCGTCATCCGCGTCATGAACTCGCCCAAGACCCACGGGCGCAAGTCGCGCTTCTCGGGCTCCCACCTGGGCGGCGCGTGGCTCGTCCTGTTCATGATCTTCAACATCATCTGGACGCTGTTCCTGGCCCGGGGCGCCGCGGCGGCCAACGGCAACCTGCCGTACTCCTCGGGCGCGTTCGTCTCCATCGCGCTCGGCGACGTGCTGCCCGCCGGCTCGCTGCTGGAGGAGATCGCGCTCCTGCTGCACATCGGCTTCATGCTGGTGTTCCTCATCATCGTGGTGAACTCCAAGCACCTGCACATCTTCACCGCGCCGATGAACGTGCTGTTCTCCCGCCGCCCCGACGCCCTGGGCGCGGCTCCCCAGATGCGCGTGGACGGCAAGCCGGTGGACTTCGAGGACGAGGACCTCGACCCCGAGAAGCTGGGCCGCGGCAAGATCGCCGACACCACGTGGAAGGGCTTCCTCGACTTCTACTCCTGCACCGAGTGCGGCCGCTGCCAGTCGCAGTGCCCGGCGTGGAACACCGACAAGCCGCTGTCGCCCAAGATGCTCATCCTCGACCAGCGCGACCACGCCTTCAAGGTCGCGCCGTACCTGCTGGGCGGCGACACCGGCCACGCCGGGCAGGACGTGCTGGCGCTGCTGGAGAAGCCCCTGGTCGGCGAGGACGGCGTCATCCACCCGGACGTGCTGTGGTCGTGCACCAACTGCGGCGCCTGCGTGGAGCAGTGCCCGGTCGACATCGAGCACATCGACCACATCATCGACATGCGCCGCTACCAGGTCATGGTCGAGTCGTCGTTCCCGTCCGAGGCGGGAGTGATGATCAAGAATCTGGAGAACAAGGCCAACCCGTGGGGCATGTCGGAGATGAAGCGGGCCGACTGGATCGAGGAGCTCGACTTCGAGGTCCCGCTGGTCGACGACAAGCTGCCCGAGGACACCGAGTACCTGTTCTGGGTGGGCTGCGCCGGGGCTCTCGAAGACCGCGCCAAGAAGACCACCAAGGCCGTCGCCGAGCTGCTCCACATCGCGGGCGTGAAGTTCGCCGTGCTGGGCCCGATGGAGGCCTGCACCGGCGACCCGGCCCGGCGCCTGGGCATGGAGTTCATCTTCGACATGCTCGCCAAGCAGAACATCGAGACGCTCAACGAGGTCGGCGCCAAGAAGATCGTGGCCACCTGCCCGCACTGCTTCAACACGCTCGCCAACGAGTACCCCCAGCTGGGCGGCCGCTTCGAGGTCGTGCACCACACGCAGCTGCTGGCCAAGCTGGTCGACGAGGGCAGGCTGGTGCCGGTCACGCCGATCGAGGAGAAGATCACCTACCACGACCCGTGCTTCCTCGGCCGCCACAACAAGGTCTACAGCCAGCCGCGCGACATCATGTCCAAGGTGCCCGGCGTGCAGGCCCAGGAGATGCACCGCCACAAGGACCGCGGCTTCTGCTGCGGCGCGGGCGGCGCGCGCATGTGGATGGAGGAGCGCATCGGCAAGCGCATCAACACCGAGCGCGTGGACGAGGCGCTGCTCACCGAGCCCGACACCGTCTCCACCGCCTGCCCGTTCTGCCTGGTGATGCTCGGCGACGCCATCAACGAGAAGAAGAACAACGGCGAGGCCAAGCAGTCGCTGGAAGTGGTGGACGTGGCCCAGCTTCTCATCCGGTCTGTCAAATCCTGACACAAAAGGATGTCAAGGACGAAACCCGGCATCCACATAACGGGAAAATCACGGTAACCTCAACGTCGCATAGCTTCAGTCGACGGGGAGGGAGCGTGGGATGCGCGTCGTCGTCACGGACGCGGAAGTCACCCTCGCCGATGTGCTCTCCCTGAGACTCTCGATGGACCAGCCCCTCCCGCACGGGACGGGGCTGGTGCTGAGGCACCGCACCACGGGCGTCGAGCGCGAGGTCACGCTGGGCCCGGTCGACACCGGCACGCTGGCGGTGTCGCTGGCGCCGCTGGAGCTCAGCGCCGGGCGGTGGGACGCCTACCTGCACCACGACGGCCGCCGCGTCCGGCTCAGGAGCGTCGACCCCGGCTTCTCGCTGGACCACCTCGACGCCTACGCGCTGTGCAGGCGCACCATGGCCTACCGCTCCTACCGCACGCGCAACGGCTACCTGGCCCTGAAGATCGCCGACGCCAGGCCGGCCGCCGAGGTCAGGGCCGTGTGGTTCCGCGAGGGCCGGTTCGAGGTCACCGGCCTGCTGGCCTACACCGGCCTGGCCGACGACGACTGCCGCCACGAGGCCAGGCTGGCCCTGCGCCGCAGGCAGGACGGCGCCGCGACGATCCGCACGCCCGCCACCGTGCAGGGCGTGCGCTTCCACGCCGCGGTCTCGCTGGTCGACATGGTCACCGAGGCCGGCACGTGGGAGCCGGCGCTGGAGGTGGAGGGCGTGGCCGCGCCGCTGCCGCTCAGCTCGCGCCTCGACGACGTCGACGGCAAGCGCCGCCGGCTGCACTATCCGGCCACCGAGGTGGACGGGGTGCCCGTCCGGCCCCGCTACACCGCCGACGACGAGCTGAGGATCGAGGTGGGCGGGTGAGGATCTCCTTGCTCCTTCCTTCCGCGTACGGCATGCGCGGCGACGTACGGGCCACGCTCAACCTGGCCAGCGCGCTGGCCGAGCGGCACGAGGTGGAGGTCGTCAGCGTCCGGCGGCACAAGGACAAGCCGTTCTTTCCGGTCGGTCCCGACATTGCGATGCGGTCGCTCATCGACGCCCGGCCGGGGGTGCGGCACCTCCTGCCACGGGGACAGCTGCGCGCCGAGATGGCGCTGTGGCGCATGCTGCGTGGCACCAAGAGTGACATTTTGCTGGCCATGCGGCCGGCCATCGCTGTCCAGATGGCCAGGTACGCTCCCCGCGGCACGCTCAAGATCGCCCGGGAGTGGGGGCGCCCCGCCGTACCGGGACCGGTGCGCAAGCACTACCCGCGGCTGGACGCGGTGGTGACGGCGACGGAGTCGGCCGGGGCCGAGTGGGAGCGGCTGCTGCCGCGCGGGCCCGGCGTGCACGTGGTGACCGACGCCCTGCCGCCCGGGCCGTGGCCGCGCTCCCGCATGGACAACCGGATCGTCGCGGCGGGCGGCCGGTGGGTGCCCGCCAAGGCCTACGACCGGCTGATCAGGGCGTTCGCCATCGTCGCCGACAAGCGTCCCGACTGGCGGCTGCGGCTGTACGGCTCGGGCCCCGAGGAGAACCGCCTGCGCGCCCTGGTCGCCGAGCTGGACCTGCACAACCACGTCTACTTCATGGGCACCACGCCCGACCTGGCGGGGGAGTTCGCCAAGGCGTCCATCGTGGCCACCACCGCGCGCTCGGACGACCTGGGCATGACCGTGCTGGAGGCCATGGGCTGCGGGGTGCCGGTGGTCGCCTACGAGGACGCCCGCGGGCCGGCGGAGTTCGTCGCCACCGGCTACAACGGCGTGCTGGTGCCCTCGGGCGACGGCGAGCCGGAACGCTTCGCCATGGCCCTGCTGGCGCTCATCGACGACGACCGGCGGCGGCGCTCGCTCGCGGCCGGGGCGAGGGAGACGGCCATGCGCCACTCGGCCGCCGACGTGTGCGAACAGTGGGACAAGCTGATCTCTTCGCTGCGCTGACGATACGGGTTACGGGTACTTTGGAACCATGCATGGGTACACCGGGGACAAGCAGGCGTATCTGACGCGGCTCAGGCGGATCGAAGGCCAGATCAGGGGCCTGCAGCGCATGGTGGAGGAGGACTCCTACTGCATCGACGTCCTCACCCAGATCTCGGCGGCGACCAGGGCGCTCCAGGCGGTCGCGCTCGGACTGCTGGAGGATCACATCTCGCACTGCGTCGCCGACGCCGTCAACGTGGGCGGCCCGGAGGCCGAGGCCAAGGTGAAGGAGGCCTCGGCGGCCATCGCGCGTCTCGTGCGGTCCTAGGGCCATAGGACTAGTCATGTCGGGCAACCGCTGTCCCGGACCCATGGGAGTCCGGGACTAGACATGCCCGGCCGGTCAATGACTGGCCGAAGTCCGCAATCCGAGCGCGTCGTCGAGCTCGTCCAAGGTCAGCCGTCGCTCGCTGACAGCGACGGCGGAGAGCACCTCGGCGTAGAGCTTAATCTCGTCCAACGCGACACGGTCATGGACCCGAGAGTCCAAGTCGTCGTGCCCCACCGCGTCGTCCTTCCTTCCGCAGCCCACACCCTCTTCGAGGTTACGGCGGGGGACCTTGCGGCGACATGGCCCATCGGGGTCATTCCTTTCCGCGCCGCCCTACCCCCACATGGATCATTTCCCGTTTCCGAGATCACAATTCGGCCAATTACCCGTTGTTTAGCGTGCAACAACGATAGAGGGGGAGTTAGGGAGAAATATCGTGATTAGTGGTTGACGCGGGGATCGTCGCGCTCATGGGCGATCTTCTCAGCGATCGCCGCCGGCCCCGCGAACCCGTTACCCGGCGTGTCGCACCCGGTGAGCGCGCACCACGCCAGCGCCGCCGCGTAGGCGGCCCCCAGCACCGCTGCCGCCGTCTCCCTGTCGGGCGGGTGCAGGTCGTGCAGCGCCGGATGCGGCTGCCGTACGGCATGCGCGGCGGTGTGGTGCTCGCCCGTCGGGCGCTCCGCGGCCCGGGGCTCGTCGTCCAGCGTCCAGGCGCCGGTGGGCAGCTCCCAGGAGGCGGTGTGGGCCGCCGTGTGGGCCGCTCCGGGGAGGTCGAGGGTGGCGGTAGCCGTACCGGCCTGGGGAGCCGGGAGGTGCGGGCGCGCGGCGGCCACGGCGACGCGGAGGCGGTGGTCCAGCCACGCGGGCATCCGGTCGTCGGGGTCGGGCAGCTCGGACAGGAAGGCGGCGGCGAAACGCAGCCGCTCCGGGTGGAAGGACAGCGCCTCCACCAGGTCGTAGACGGCGTGGCGGAACGCCTCCCCCGGCAGGCGCTCGGCCATGACGGCACGGTCGTACCGCGCCGGGCACCGGGCCAGCCATGCGTGCCGTACGGCGTCGTCGCCGTGCAGGGCCGCGCGGTCGTCGAGGTCGGGCCGGCGCAGCAGCGGCTCCAGCATGGCGGTCAGGGCCTCCGCTCGGGGCGAGAAGCGCGGGTCGGCGGCCAGGACGTGCGCGGTGTCGGCCATCAACGCGACCAGGCGGAGGGCGGCGCGGTGCTGCTCGGCCCGCACGCGCTCGGCGAACAGCGTCACCAGCGAGGACAGCGGCGGCGAGGGCAGCCAGCGGACCCAGTCGTCGCCCGGGAGCGGCCGGCCCAGGAACTCCCCGAAGATCGTCAGCAGCCGTTCGTTGCCGTCGAAGGCGGGCGCGTAGGCGCACCACACGATGGCGCCCCAGACGGCGGCCACGGTGCCGGGCACGTCGGAGGCGAACACGTCGGCGAAGGCGGTGAGCGGGTAGGTCTCGACCGGGCGGCGGCAGTTGGCGCGCAGCAGCAGGCGGACCTGCTCGGTGAGCGAGTCGGCGACGTCCGGGCCGACGAACGCCTGCGTCGAGGAGGGGACGGCCACGCAGTCCTGGCCGGAGGGGATCAGCGGCGCCGGCACCACGGTCGAGGCGTGCGGGATGCGGGCCGCGGGACGGCCCCGCGGCGGGGCGGCCAGGTGCCAGCGGCCGTCGGAGGGGTCCTGGAGGTACCAGCGGCCGTGCGCGCCGAACAGCCACCGGTCGCCGTCGTCGGTGAGCAGGAT
Organism: Thermoactinospora rubra; assembly: GCF_002093975.1. Taxonomy (GTDB): domain Bacteria; phylum Actinomycetota; class Actinomycetes; order Streptosporangiales; family Streptosporangiaceae; genus Nonomuraea; species Nonomuraea rubra_A. Next base: position 103,778 of record NZ_KZ084331.1, on the reverse strand, counting down.
CCTGGCGGCCAGCGCCCTCGCGCGGTCCGCGGGCGCGAGCCCGGCCCAGCGGGGATCCAGGATCATGGCCCTCGCCTCGGCCTCGGCCTCGGCGAAGGGGTCCCAGCGATCCGGCATGGCGGCCATGGTACTTGCCGCCGCCGGGCGAGTTCCGGGCGAACTCCTCACGACAGCGGATTCTCCGCATTCCTCGCGGAGGCGGCGGAGTCCTTCGCGGAGGCGGCAGAATCGAAAGGTGCCGATCAGAAAGGTCCAGAAAGGTGCCGATCAGAGTGCCGACGCCTGCCGATGCCGCCGCGCCTTGGCGATGTAGTTGTCCGGCGTGCGGGCGAAGATCGCCCGGTCCTCGTCGGTCAGCTCGCGCACGATCCGGCCCGGCGTCCCGGCCACCAGCACTCCGGCCGGGATCTTCTTCCCCGGCCCCACCAGGGCTCCGGCGGCCACGAGCGTCCCCGCACCGATTCTCGCGCCCCCCAGGACGATCGCCCCGATGCCGATGAGGGCGCCCGACTCCACATACGCGCCGTGGACCATGGCCTTGTGGCCGAGGCTCACGCGAGGCTCCAGGACGGCCGGCTCGCCGGGGTCGGCGTGCAGGCAGCACAGGTCCTGGACGTTGCACTCCTCGCCGACCTCGACCGCCTCGTCGTCCCCGCGGAGCACCGAGCCGTACCAGACGCTCGCGTCCCGGCCGATCCGGACCTTTCCCACGACGGTCGCCCCCGGCGCTATGTACGCCTCGGGGTGGATGTCTGGGACGGCTCCGTTGTCCAGCGCTGCGATGTACACCCGCGACATGGTATTTCCTGACTCAGGTTATGGCGTTCCGGTTGCGGACTCGGGCAGATGGCAGGAAAGTCGTTTCCTGACGTCACGCAGTGACAACCCGCAGTGATCCTCCCGCCTCACGCTTTTAGGTACCCCTATGACGAACCAGCACGACAGCCTTCCAGAACTCATGCAAGAAGACCTGTTCGAAGTGGCCATCCGCGGCTACAACCGGCGTCAGGTCCACGACTACATGGTGCGGACGCGCAACCAGATCAGGGATCTGGAGGAGCGCCTGGCGCGGGCACTCGACCAGGCCGAGCAGAGCCGGCTGGAGCTGGCCGAGGCCCGCCGGCGCATGGTCGAGACCCCGCAGAGCTACGACGACCTGAGCCCCAGGCTCGCCCAGATCCTCAAGCTGGGCGAGGAGGAGGCGGCCGCCAAGCGGGCGGACGCCGAGGCGGAGGCGAACCGGCGGCTGGAGGCCGCCTCGGCCGAGGCGGAGCGCCTGGTCGGGTCGGCGCGGGAGACCGCGGACAGGATCCTCACCTCCGCGCAGGCGGAGGCCGAGCGCCGCGTGGGCGAGGCGACCGAGGCGGCGGAGCGCATGCTGGCCCAGGCGGGCGCCGACGCCGAGGAGACCCTCACCACGGCGCGCGCCGAGGCAGAGGAGGGGCTGCGTGAGGCCAGGGCCGAGGCGGACAGGGTGCTGACGGCGGCCCGGCTGGAGGCCGAGCAGCTGGTCGAGCGCGCCCGCGCCGAGGCCGAGACGGCGCTGGGCAACGCGCGCGCGGAGGCGGAGGCGACGCTGTCGTCGGCCCAGCAGCGGGCCAGCGCCCTGGACGAGCACACGGGGCGCCGGGTGTCGTTCCTGACCGAGACGCACGGCGAGGTCGTGCGCAGGCTAGGCGAGATCAGCACGGTGCTGGCCGACCTGATGGACAAGGAGGCCATGGCGGGACCGCTCGTGCCCAACCAGCCGCCGCTCGTGCCCAACCAGCCGCCGGTCGCGCCCGTGTCCGTCGAGGCGCCGCCCGCGCCGGTGCCCGCCGCGCCGCCCGGGCCGGAGGACGTGCGGGTCATCGTCGAGGACACCGAGCAGGACCCGGACGCCGCCGAGACGACCGCGGTGGTGGAGCGGGAGCGGGCCGAGGGCGATCGGGAGCCGTCCCGGGAGTCCGGGGACAACGGGGACGACACGGACGTCCACCTGGGGCGCTTGTCGCACACGTCGTAGGGTCCGGGTGTCGCCGGGGGCTTCGCCGTACACGCCCCCGGTTTCCCGCCCTGTAACGGCGCCTCCCGGACCTCCCTCGTTCCGCACCCGTGCGGGACGAGGGCCACGACGGTCGGGACCTGGTCGCCGGAGACGCCTCGTTCCGCACCCGTGCGGGACGAGGGTTCCGTACGGCGGGGCGGGCTCGTCCTCCCCTCATTCCCGCATCAGTACGGCGGTGAGGGTCCCGCACGGCGGGGTAGACCTACGGCGGACCCGAAGACAGCGAAGACAGCACAGAAAGGGCGGAAGCCCCCGCCCCCGATAGGGTCGGAGACTTCCGCGTGGGAGCCCGGTGCCGGAGCCGCCGAGACACTGGACCCGGCACCGGGCGTCTGTGGGCGGGCGGTGGAGCGGTCCACCGCCCGCTCAGGGCTCCGGGGCGCGTGCCCGCCTCTCCTGGTCGACGAGCTGCTCCCGCAGCGCGTCGGGATCGTCCGCGTCGATGGTCATCGCGCACCCCGCCTCGCGTTGCGCGGCGCTGAGCGGGTGATGCCTGGTCGCCCACCAGCGCCCCGCGTCGCTCCGCCAGATGGTCCAATGCGGGAACTCCCGGGCGATCTCCGCAAGATGCCGATCGAAGGACATCTCTCACCCTTCCGGGACCCGCCTCATGTCTGTCCTGCTCCCAGGAGACGGCACATCTCTAGAGAATTCAATGATCGCAAGGGACAGGTCAACCTATCGCTTGACATCCGGCCTTGAAGTAGGCGAGACCAAATGCCACTTATAGGTGTCCCGATACGGGGTCAGGCGTCGAAGTCGTACTGGAGGACGTAGGCGGCGGCGTCGAGGATCATCTCGTTCAGCTCCACGGGGATGCCGCGCGCGGTGTAGGCGGTTCGCAGGACGACGATGACGGGGGTGCCGCCGGGGAGGGAAAGGTCGTGCGCCTCGCGGGGCCGGGGCATCCGCGCCCGCACCTCCTCCGTGAAGTGCGCCGGGGCCTGGCCGAGATCGCCGAGTCTGGCGTAGACGCCGCCGGGTCCGGTGTCCTCCAGGGTGATCGCGCTGCCCTCGACGAGCTCGGCCGGGAAATAGGACGTGGCCAGCTGGACGGGCCGGTCGTCGACGGAGTACCGGCGCCGCCTGACCCACACGTCATGGGTGTCGAGCACGACGGCCGCCTCCCGGGGGGCGCGCTCGCGTGCCACCTCCACCCGGTCCACGATGAAGGGGCGGCCCCTGGTGTCGGCCTCCCAGATGGATCGTCCCTGGCCCCACTGTTCGCGGGACAGGCGGCGCGAGCCGTGCCGCCGGATGGGTTTGAACAGTCGCACGTAGACCCCCGAGCCTCGTTTCGGTACGGCCAGCCCTTCGTTGATCAACACCGAGAGCGCCTGCCGGGCGGTGGCTCGGGCGATCCCGTACTCGGACATGAGCGAGTTCTCTCCCGGCAGCCTGTCCCCGTCCCGCAGTTCGCCGGAGAGGATCTTGTCTCGGAGTTGGTCGGCGATTTGGCGGTAGATGGGGGGCTCGTGAGGTACCGGGGATTCAGACACGTTCGATCACCCTCTGTCACCAACCGGGTTTGGCGTCTCCAGAGAACTTGCCCCGTCTTGTCCACGATCGCACAGATACGCAGGTTGGTCCCGTGCTTCTTTTGAGTGGATCGTGCCCGTGTGGCGAGCTCCGGGGGTTTTCGCGGGCCGTTACCGTGGAACGGTCCGGACCGCTATCGGGAGGCCCACCAGCGCCGAGTAATCATCGCCGCGAGTACGGCTCCCGCCGCGTTGACGATCACGTCGTCGATCGAGGCGTGCCGGCCCAGGCGCATGCCGTACTGCAGGGCCTCGACGGAGGCCGACGCGAGGGCGGCGGCGAGGGCGACGCGCGCCGGGGAGGCGAAGCGCGGGGAGCGCACGGGGAGGAGCGCGCCGAGCGCGGCGAAGACCAGGAGATTGCCTCCGACCTGGGTCGACACCGTGGGCCACGAGGCCGTGGCGACCTGGCTCAGGTCCTGGAGGGGGACGAGGTTGGCGCTCGTCGGGCCGCCGCGGGGCGTGAGGATCATCCAGATCCAGGGGACGGTGCCGGTCAGGATGCCGATGTCGGCGACGGCCGTACGCATCGGGGCGGGATGGGATAGGCGGGCGCGGGCTCGGGCGAGCAGAACGGTCGCGACGGCGGCCAGCGGAAGGGACAGCAAGGCCGCGATGACGACATGTCCCCATAGGTCGAAAGTCCGTCCCACGCGGACATCCTGGGGTACGGGAAGGTGGCCCGCCAGACAGGGTGTGGGGAGAGCGTGTGCGGCTTTTGTGCAGCGCCCGCCGCCGGGTTGTCCACAGGAGGTGCGGGGCCAGGACCGGTTTTCCACAGCCGGGCCTCCGGGTGGTGCATCGAGGCCGTGCAGGAGAGAGGATGCTGCCAGGCGCTGCGAAGGAGGAGCGACGGTGTTGGAGCGGGTGCCCCACTTCATCGAGGGCGAGCAGGTCTTTGAGGGACCCACGTTCCCGGCCTACGATCCCGCCACCGGGGCCGAGATCCGCCGGGTGCACGAGGCCGACGCGGCCGTCGTCGACCGGGCGGTGCGCGCGGCGCGGCGGGCGGCTCCGGCCTGGGCCGCGCTGCCGGTCGCCGAGCGCGCCCGGTGGATGCGGCGGCTGGCCGACCGGATCGAGGAGAGGTTCGACGACCTGGTGGCCGTCGAGATCGCCGACACCGGCAAGCCGCTGGAGCAGACCCGCACGCTCGACATCCCGCGCGGCGCGGCCAACTTCCGCTCCTTCGCCGAGATCGCCGCGCAGCGCCCGGCCGAGGCCTTCCACCTGCCGGGCGTGCTGAGCTACACGATCCGCCGTCCCCTGGGCGTGGTCGCGGTCATCGTCCCGTGGAACCTGCCGTTCCTGCTCATGACGTGGAAGCTCGGCCCCGCCCTGGTCGCGGGCAACACCGTGGTGGTCAAACCGTCGGAGAACACTCCGGGCTCGGCCGCCCTGTTCGGCGAGATCTGCGCCGAGGTCGGGCTGCCGCCGGGCGTGGTCAACATCGTCCACGGGTACGGCAGGACCGGCCAGCTCCTGGTCGAGCACAGGGGCGTCGACGGGGTCACCTTCACCGGCTCCACCAGGACCGGATCGACGATCATGAAGTCGGTGGCCGACCGGGTCAAGCCGATCTCCTTCGAGCTGGGCGGCAAGAACGCCGGGCTGGTCTTCGCCGACGCCGACCTCGACCGCGCGGTGGCCGGGTCGGTCCGCTCGGTGTTCACCAACGGCGGCCAGGTGTGCCTGTGTACCGAGCGGCTCTACGTCGAGCGGCCGGTCTTCGAGGAGTTCGCGGCACGGCTGGCCCAGCGCGCCGCCGAGGTGACGCCACAGCCGATGATCAGCGCGCAGCACCGGGAGAAGGTGCTGTCCTACTACCGGCTCGCCCGCAAGGAGGGCGCGAAGGTCCTCACCGGCGGCGACGCCCTGCCCGGGCCCGGCTACTTCGTCGAGCCCACCGTCGTCACCGGCCTGCCCGAGGACTCCCGCTTCAACACCGAGGAGATCTTCGGCCCGGTGTGCCACATCGCCCCGTTCGACACCGAGGAGGAGGCGCTGGAGCTGGCCAACTCCAGCGAGTACGGCCTGGCCGCGACCCTGTGGACCACCAACCTCGACCGCGCCCACCGGGTCGCCCAGCGCCTGGAAGCCGGCCTGGTGTGGGTCAACACCTGGTACCTTCGCGATCTACGCACCCCGTTCGGCGGCGTCAAGCTCTCCGGCATCGGCCGCGAGGGCGGGACGCAGTCGCTGGACTTCTACTCCGAGCCCACCACGATCACCATGGAGCTCACATGACCGAGGGGAGCCCGATGGCGGCGCTGGCCACCCCGCGGGGCCGCTTCCCGCACGTCAGGCAGGCGGGCGACTTCCTGTTCGTCTCCGGGACGAGCGCGCGCAGGCCGGACAACACCATCGCCGGGGCCGAGGCCGACGAGTTCGGCACGACCGTCCTCGACATCAGGGTCCAGACCAGGGCCGTGATCGAGAACATCGGCGAGATCCTCAAGACGGCCGGGGCGTCGCTTGACGACCTGGTCCAGGTGACGACGTTCCTGGTGAACATGAACGACTTCAAGGGCTACAACGAGGTCTGGGCCGAGTTCTTCGACGAGACGGGACCCGCCCGCACCACCGTCGCGGTGCACCAGCTCCCGCACCCCCACCTGCTCATCGAGATGCAAGCCATCGCCCACAAGGAGCAAAGATGATCCCACCCATCGACTTCACCAAGTGGATCGACGACAACGCCCACCTGCTCAAGCCGCCCGTGGCCAACAAGGTGGTCTTCGAGCAGGCGGAGAACTTCATCGTCATGGTGGTGGGCGGCCCCAACCAGCGCACCGACTACCACGTGGACCCCTATGAGGAGCTGTTCTACCAGATCAAGGGGAACATGCACCTCAACGTGATCACTCCGGAGGGCCCCGACACGGTCCACATCCGCGAGGGCCAGATGTGGCTGCTGCCGGCCAACATGCCGCACTCGCCGCAGCGCGAGGCCGACTCCGTCGGCCTGGTGATCGAGCGCATCAGGGAGGAGGGCACGCTGGAGAAGTTCCAGTGGTACTGCCCGCAGTGCGCCAACAAGGTCCACGAGGTCGAGCTCCAGGTGCGCGACATCGTCAAGGACCTGCCTCCGGTCTTCGAGGCGTTCTACACCGACGAGAAGGCGCGCACCTGCGACAACTGCGGCACGGTCCACCCGGGCAAGGGCTGAATGGTCATCGACGTCCACACGCACTACGTGCCCCGGGGCTGGCCCGACCTGGGCTGGCCCGGGGCGCCGCGGCTGCGCGTGGAGTCCGAGCGCGAGGCGATGATCGTGGTGGCCGACCGCGACTTCCGCCGGATCCAGGACGACTGCTGGGACGCCGAGTGCCGCATCCACGCGATGGACGCCGACGGCGTCGACGCGCAGGTGGTCTCCCCGACGCCGGTGTTCTTCTGCTACGACCGGCCGGCGGCGCAGGCCGTCCACGTCGCGAAGATCTTCAACGACCTCGCGCTGGAGATCTGCGCGGACAACGAGCGGCTGATCCCGTTCTGCCAGGTGCCCCTCCAGGATCCCGACCTGGCCTGCGAGGAGCTCGACCGGTGCCGCCGGCAGGGCCACCGCGGCGTGGAGATCGGCAACCACGTCGGCGACCTCGACCTCGACCACGAGGGGGTCGTGCAGTTCCTCCAGCACTGCGCGGAGACCGGCACCCCGGTGTTCGTGCACCCGTGGGACATGCCCGACGGCCCCCGGGTCGGGCGCTGGATGGCCCGGTGGCTGGTCGGCATGCCCGCCGAGACCCACCTGTCGATCCTCGCGATGATCCTCGGCGGCGTCTTCGACCGGGTGCCGCGCACGCTTCGCATCTGCTTCGCCCACGGCGGCGGCTCCTTCGCGTTCTGGCTCGGCCGCCTGGAGAACGCCTGGCACCGCAGGCACGACGTCGTCGGCACCTCGCAGCACCCGCCCTCCCACTACCTGGACCGTTTCATGGTGGACTCGGTGGTGTTCGACGAGCGGGCCCTGCGGCTGCTCGTCGACACCCTGGGCGAGGACCGCGTGCTGCTGGGCTCCGACTTCCCCTATCCGCTGGGGGAGTCGCCGGTGGGACGGCTGGTGCGCGAGGCCGGCTTCCTGTCCGGCACGGCACGCGCGAAGATCCTCGGCGGCAACGCCCGCGCCTTCCTCGGAGCGAGCCCGTGATGCGCGCGACGCCTGCCCTCGTGGTGGTCCTCGTGCTGGCGATCGGCGGATGCGGCGGGGCGGCGACCCAGTTCGCGGCCGACGACTCCACGATCAGGGTGGGCGCGATCATCTCGCAGACGGGGGTCTACTCGGCGCTCGGCGACGACATGGAGGCGGCGATGCGCCTCTACCTGGAGGAGCGTGGCGGCAAGCTGGGCGGCAAGGAGGCCGAGCTGATCGTGGCCGACGACGCGGGCACCCCGGAGGCGGGGCGGGGATGGGCCCGCCAGCTGGCCGTCGAGCGCAGGGTCGACGTGGTCACCGGGCTGATCGCATCCCCGGTCGCCGTGGCCGTGGTCGAGGAGGCGCGGGCGCACCGGACGCCGGTGGTGATCGCCAACGCGGGGGCCGACGCGCTGGGCGGGCCTGGGGTCTTCCGGGTGTCGTACACCAACCACATGCACGGGTATGCGGCTGGGCGGTACGCGGCGGAGAGGTTCGGCAAGGAGGGCGCGGTGCTCATGGGCGCCGACTACTCGGCCGGACGGGAGACGCTGGAGGGGTTCGTCGAGGGGTACACGGATGCGGGCGGGTCGGCGCCGCTCAAGCGGATCCTCACGCCCTTCGGCAAGACGCTCAGCTTCGAGCCGTACCTCAGCCAGATCCCGGGGGAGGCGAAGTTCCTGTATGCGTTCTACGCGGGGGGTGAGGCCATCACGTTCGCGAAGAACTTCAAGAAGCTCGGATACGACCGCAAGATCGAGCTGCTGACGTGCCAGAACGTCACCGACGAGGATGTCGCGCAGGCGATCGGCCCCGACGCCGAGGGCATCGTCAGCGTGGGGCTCTACTCCCCGGTTCTGGACAACGCGGAGAACACGGCCTTCGTGGCGAAGTGGCGGAGCAGGACGGGGAAGAATCCGTCGACGGTGGCGGTGCAGAGCTGGGACGCGATGCAGCTCATCGACAAGGCGGCGGCGCTGGGCGGCGACCTGGGGGAGGCGCTCGCGAAGGTGACGGAGATCGCGAGCCCACGCGGGACGTTCGTCCTGGACGCGCAGACTCACAATCCGGTGCAGCCTTGGTACGCGCGTGAGTTCCAGGGCGGCGTCAACCGGGTGATCGCCACCATCCCCCCGAACACCACATAACCCAATCGCACCAGCCCGCCGACCTGCACCTGCCTCCGGTCTCACCCCGTCTTCAGGGAGCGAACTTCGCATGAGACGCTGGCCATCTCAGGGAGTCCGGCCGGACCCGAGCCCTGCGGATCCGGCGGTCGCGTGAAAAGAACGTGGAAGAAGGGGTGCCTGGGTGGTGGATCGTGAGGCCTGTGTCGCGATGGACGCGGAGGATCCGCTGCGCGACTTCCGGCAGGAGTTCGTGCTTCCCGACGGGGTCGTCTACCTGGTCGGCAACTCCCTGGGCGCGCTGCCGCGCCGTACCTCTGCCAGAGTGGCCAGGGCGGTCGAGGAGGAGTGGGGTCGGCAGCTGGTCGGCGGGTGGAACAGCGCCGGGTGGTACGCCCAGCCGCTCACGACGGGCGACCGGCTGGCGCCGCTGATCGGAGCCGGGCCCGGGCAGGTCGTCGTGGGCAACACCACGTCCATCGCCGTCTACCAGGCGGTGGCGGCGGCGCTGCGGCTGCGGCCGGACCGGAACGTGATCGTGGTGGACCGCACCAATTTTCCCACCGACAACTACATCGTCCACGAGCTCGGCGAGCTGCGCGACGTGAGCGAAGGGCGGTTCGAGGACGCGGCGGCGGTGCTGCTGTCGGAGGTCGACTACCGGACCGGAGCCCGCTACGACGTGCCGGAGATCACCGCGAAGGTGCAGGAGGCCGGAGCGCTGATGATCTGGGACGTGTGCCACAGCGTGGGCGCGATGCGGGTGGACGTCTCCCAGGCGGACTTCGCGGTGGGATGCACCTACAAGTACCTCAACGCAGGCCCGGGAGCGCCCGCCTTCCTCTACGTCAACCCACGCCACCACGCCGAGGCCAGCAACGTGCTGCCCGGGTGGTACAGCCACGCCGAGCCGTTCGCGTTCGAGCCCGATTACCGCCCGGCGGAGGGCATCAGGCGCTTCACGGTCAGCACGCCGCACGTGCTGTCGTTCGCGGCGCTGGAGGCCGCGCTGGACATCTGGGAGCGGGTGGACCTGGACCAGGTGCGCGCCAAGAGCATGGCGCTGACGTCGCTGTTCGTCGACCTCGTCGGCGACGCGCTGGAGCTGGCCTCGCCCCGGGACGCCGAGCGCCGCGGCAGCCAGGTGAGCTTCTTCCACGAGGACGGGTACCCGGTGATGCGCGCGCTGATCGACCGCGGCGTGCACGGCGACTTCCGCGCCCCCGACATCCTCCGCTTCGGGTTCGCGCCGCTGTACACGCGGTTCGTCGACGTCTACGACGCCGCCGCGACCCTGCACGAGGTGCTGGACAAGGAGCTCTGGCGGGACGAGCGGTACGCCCGGAGGCTCGCCGTCACCTGAACGCCAAGACCGTCACCTGAACACCAAGACCGTCACCTGGGCGTCGGCAAGCCTCACCCGCGCTCGTCCAGCTGCTTGACGGCTCGCTTGGGCGCCACGTTGCGGTAGCTCTCCTCCACCCAGTCGGCCAGCACCTCGAAGTCCGGCAGCTCGCTGGTGAAGGGCACCGTCACCCACCCCGCGCGGCCCAGGCCGTACCCGGTGGGCGCGGCGCCCTCCACGGTGAGCGCGTGGCCGTGGGCCTCGGAGGTGAGCTTCACCGAGAAGGACGGCGTCCACCTCGGGTCGGGCTCGTCGGCGCCCAGGAACAGGAAGATCTTCTTGCCCGCCTTGACGACCCGGTCGCCCTCCCACGGGCTGTCCTCCCAGGCCTCGGGCAGGCCGAGCGCGAACTCGCGCAGCCGCTCTCGCATGTCCATGCCGAGACGCTACCGCCACGAGGCGAGCTTGGCCTCGACCGCGTCACGGATGAGGTCGCGCGCCTCCAACCGCGGCACGCCGTCCATGAGCAGCCGGTCGTAGTCCGTGTCGAGGTGGCGGACCGACGCCACGACCGCCAGCGTGATCGCGGTCTCGTCGAGCGCCTTGGCGGCAGCCGTACGGCCGACCCTGCCGCTGCCGCGTTGCCCGGCATGGGCGGCGATCTCCTCGGCGCGCTCGCGGGGGCAGCGCGGGAACAGCCGCAGGATCTCCTCGGTCATCCGCGCCTGGAACTCCAGGTCCTCACCGGCTCGGCGCTCGCGGTCGCGTTCGCGGCGGCGGCGCCGTACCTCCTCGTCGGCCAGGCACTGCTCCTCGGCCAGAGCCAGCGCGGTCTGCTCCACCAGCGTGCCGATCCGCTGGTACACCTTCCGCCGCCGGTTGAAGCGGACCACCACGGCCGACAGCGTGCTCTCCTTCTTGGCCCGCCGGGTCAGCGCCGCGTCGCCGCTCGGCAGGAAGACGAGGTGGTCCATGTCCGCGCAGGTCAGGCAGGACGGCTCGGCGCCCTCCATGATCAGGTAGGGCCCGGTGTCCCCGCATACGGCACACGTCCACGGCTTGTCGGGCGACACGACGACCAGGTCGGGCGCCTTGCTGTGCCGCTCGGTCAGCTGCCTGACGCGGGCCGGGGTCAGCTCGGGCGACATCCAGTGCACGCGGAACGGCTCCTGGTCGCCGCCGTCCGTGAACCGCAGCGGCCGCCGCTCCCTGCTGCTCGACAGGTACGGCACGGCCACCGGGGTGAGGCCCCTGGCCTCGGCCCACTCGCGCAGGATCGCGGCGGCGTCGAGGAGGCGGTCCTCGCGCACGTCGGCCAGCTCGGCGAGGGTGGCGACGCGGCCCTGCCGCCAGGTGTCGACGTGCCGCGAGTGCAGCCAGCGCAGGCCGGTGACCACGTCCAGGAAGGTGACGTACTTGTGGGCGGCGAGGGCGATCTCGGCCGCGTCCGCGACGCGCTTTCTGAGGCTGGACACAGGCATAGCCTGCCGGATCCGCCGCGCGGGCGACGGGCCGAACGGCATCGGGCGGTGTGCCGCGACCCGTCGCCCGCGCGGACCTTGGAGAGCCCGCGCGGGCCCTTGGCGAGTCCTTGGGCGAGTCCCTTGGCGAGGGGGAGTCAGCTGCCGCAGTGCTCGAACGGGCTGTCGTAGGCGTACGAGCCGGCCTTGCCGCCCCACCTGACGCACTTGCCCGGCGCGGAGGCCCGCACGGGGCCCGCGTAGTAGCCGTAGTTCCCGCTGTCGGTGATCCGCGTGCTGCCCTGGACCTCGAGGTAGGCGGTCGTCGCGGTCGGCGTGCCGAGCGAGGTCCTCTTCAGCGTGACCACGCAGTTGTAGCCGTTGGAGTTGTTGTACAGCAGGTAGACCGTCCCGGCCGTGCCGAGGGCGGCGGAGTCGACGACGCCGTAGCCGCTGCCGCAGACCTGCTGGGGCGTGTAGGGGTTGCCGCCCTGGCCGCAGTTGTTCGACGTCACCGTCTGGATGGGGTAGCCGAAGGTCACGCCGTTGAAGACGGCCTTCTGGATGTTGCTGGGGTAGTCGCTGCCGAGCCGTACCTCGTAGTGCAGGTGGGCGCTGATGTTGTTGCCGGGCTTGCTGGTCTTGCCGACCGTGCCGATCCGCTGGCCCTGGGTGACGGACTGGCCGACGCTGACGTTCCGCTCGTTCAGGTGGGCGTAGTAGGTGGCCCAGCCGCCGCCGTGGTCGATCTTGACGAGGTTGCCGAAGCCGTTGGCGGAGCCCTGGTGGGCGGAGATGACCACGGTGCCGGCGGCCGCCGCGACGACCGGGTCGCCGAGGTCGGCGTCGGGGGAGCTGCCGCGGTTGAAGTCGATCTCCCAGGACCGGTGCGCGCTGCTGGCGCTGGAGTTGCCGGTCCAGGTCTGGCCGCAGGGGAAGGGCAGCTGGAAGTTGGTGGCCAGGATCGCGGCCTCCTCCGACTCGGGGACGGGGTCGGCTGCGGCCGCGCCGGCGGTGCCGAGGGCGAGTAACACCGCCAGGCCGATGGCTCTGAACTTCATGGGGGGTTCCCTTCGCGGTGGGTGTTTCACCTCAAAGGTGAGGACAAGTCGCACACAGAACGTCCAAACTCGATACAGGCGGCTGTCAGGGCTCCGAGGAGGCGCGGTGCTCACCTTCCACGTGCTCGGACCTCTCGAGGTGCGCTCCGGCGGGCGGCCGGTGCGGATCTGCGGCGGGAAGCCGCGCATGCTGCTGGCGACGCTCCTGCTGGAGGCGGGGCACGTGGTTCCGGTCGACCGGCTGGTGGAGGTGCTGTGGCCGGAGCGCCCGCCGCCGTCCGCGCAGGCGAACATCAGGACGTACGTCAGCTCGCTGCGCTCCGACCTCGGCGCCGATCTGATCCGGGCGCGGGGCGCGGGCTACGTGATCGAGGTGGCCGACGACGCGCTCGACCTGCGGATGTTCGAGCGCCTGGCGGAGCGGGCGGAGGACCTGGCGGCGGCGCTGCGGCTGTGGCGCGGGGCTCCGCTGGCCGACCTGCCCGGCAGCCCGCTGTGGGAGCGCCGGCTCGGGCGGCTGCACGACTTACGGCTGAGCGCGGCGGAGCGGTTGACGGACGCGCTCATGGAGTGGGGCGACCACGCCGCGGCGGTCCGCGAGCTGCGGGCGCTGGTGGAGGAGCATCCCTTCCGCGAGGACCTGTGGCAGCGGCTCATGGTGGCGCTGCACCGCTGCGGCAGGAAGGCCGAGGCGCTGCGGGCCTACCGGGAGCTGCGCGAGCAGCTGGTCAGCGAGCTGGGGGTCGAGCCGGGGGCGGGGGTACGGCGAGCGCTGCAGGAGATCCTGGCGGACGAGCCGGGCGAGTCGGGGGAGCCGAGGCGGCCGGGCGAGTCGCGGGAACTGGAACAGCCGGGCGGCGCGAGGTCTCCGGCTCACCCGTCAGGCCCCGCCGCACCGCCCCGGCAGCCAGCCGTACGGCCAGGGCAGCTCGCCGTATCGCCAGGGCAGCCAGCCGTACCACCCGGGCACCTTGCCGTGCCGCGACCGCAGCCTGCCGTACTGCCTCGGCAGTTGCCGCCCGACATTCCCGACTTCACCGGACGGGACGCGGCGCTCGCCGCCCTCGTCCGCGGCTCACCGCTCACGGTGATCACCGGCCCACCCGGCGTAGGCAAGACCGCGCTCGCCGTGCACGGCGCCCACCTGCTCAAGGAGCGCCACCCCGGTGGCCAGATATACCTCGTGCTCGGCCGCCGCGACCCCTCCGACGTGCTGGCCGAGCTGCTCGTGAGCCTGGGCGTGCAGCCGCCGCCGAGCCGCCACGGGCGCGCGGGCCTGGCCAGGTCGCTGCTGGCCGAACGCCCGGCGCTGCTCGTCCTCGACGACGCCCGGGACGCCGAGCAGGTCCGCCGGCTGCTCCCGGGGAACGGCGACTGCACGGTGATCGTGACCAGCCGCCGCCGGATCACCGAGCTTCCCGGAGCCCTCCGGCTGCACCTCGACGCGCTCACCCCGGAGGAGGGCCTGGAGCTGCTGCGGGCGATCCTGGGCGAGGAGCGGGTCGCCCGCGAGCCGGAAGCCGCCCGCGCGATCGTGGATGCCTGCGCGGGGCTCCCGCTCGCGATCAGGGACGCGGGCGCCCGCCTGCTGGCCCGCCCCACGTGGCCGCTGGCCGTCCTGATGGAACGGCTGGCCGACGGCGGGTCCGCGGCGCTGGGGAAGGTCCGCGAACGCCTCGCCGACGCCCTGCGCCACGTGCCGCGTGAGGCGGCGAAGGCCCTGCCCACGCTGGGCGCCCTCGGCACCCGCACGTTGCCCGGCTGGCTGGTGGCGGCCGTGCTCGATCGCCCGAATGCGCTCGATCAGGCGGGCGCGCTCGACCTGCTGGACCGGCTCGTCGACGCCCACCTGCTCGACCCGGCCGAGACCGGGCCGGGCGGCCAGCCGCGGTACCGCATCCCCGAGCCCGTCCGGCACTTCGCGGTCACGGAGCAGCCCGACCGCGCGGCCCTGGCCAGGGTCCTGGCCGCCTGGACCGCCGCCACCGAGCACGTCACCACCCGGTTGCCCGCCAACGTCTTCACCTTCCCGTCCGCCGCCCCGCGACAGGGGGTGCCCGAATACACCCTGTCCCGCCTGGCCGCCGACCCGCTGGGCTGGTTCGAGGCCGAGCACGAGCTGCTGGTGGACTCGGTACGGCTGGCCGCCTCGCAGGGCCTGGCGGGCCCGGCCTGGGCGCTCGCGGCGGCCATGGTGCCGTACTGCGACCTGCGCTGCCACTTCGGCGCCTGGCGCGAGACGCACCGCGCCGCGCTGTCGGCCGCGCGGCGGGCGGGGGACGAGTACGGCCAGGCGGCGATGCTCCGCGGGCTCGGTCAGGTGTGCCTCTACCAGGACCGGTACGGCGAGGCCGCCACGCTCTTCGGCGACGCTCGCCGGATATTTCGGGATCTGGGGGATGTGCGGGGTGAGGCGGCGGCCGTCTGCGGTCTCGGCGCGGTCAGCCAGTTCCACGGCCGGCCCGCCGACGCGCTGCGGCACTTCCGCCGGGCGCTGGGCATGTTCCGCACGCTCGGCGACCGGGCCGGCGAGGCCTACGCGCGGCAGGCGATCGGGCGGGTGCTCCTCGGCACGGGCGACCTGGAGCGGGCCTCGACGTCGCTCACCAGGGCCATGCGGCTGGCCAGGGAGCTGGCGGACCCGCATCGCGAGGGCTGCGTGTCCGTCCAGGTGGGAAGGCTCCATCAGCTGCGTTCCGAGCCCGAGGAGGCGATGCGGTCGCAGGAGCGGGCCCTGGACCTCTTCGACGCGCTGGGCGACCGCCACTGCGGCGCGTACGCGATGCAGGGCCTGGCCCGCCTCCAGGCCGCACGCGGCGAGTGGACGCTCGCGTCCGCGCGGCTCGAACGCTCCTGCGCGATCTTCAAGCAGCTGGGCGACCGCAGCGGCGAGGCGTCGGCCACGCAGATGCTGGGCGAGCTGCTGCTCAGCGCCGGGCGTCCCGGCCAGGCGCGCGGCTACCTGGAGCGGGCGAGCGCCCTGCGCCGCCAGCTGTGAACTCCCCCGAGGCGACGACCAGGTCGTCGGTGTAGCGGAAGTGGCCGCGCCCGCCCCGGTAGACCCAGGCACGGGTGTCCTTCCAGCCGTCGCCGTCCCTGAACCGCACGAGGCAGGCGACCCGCTCGTAGAGTCCCGACGCGGTGCCTTCGAGCCGGTCGAGCCGCGCGAGCGCCGGGGTGTAGCCGGCCTCGTCGAGGATCATCAGCTCGCCGGTCACCTCGTCGCGAGGGTCGGGCGACGGGGCGACGTAGGGCAGGCCGCTGACGTAGAGGCGGTGCCCGGGGAGCCGGGCGTCGTACTCGGCGACGGTGTGGCGGCGCAGCAGCGGGTAGTTCGCACCGCCGCGCCGCAGCGTGCCGTACACGAAGACCCCGAGACGCTCCATGGCACCAGCCAACCACGGGATGAAGGGCATGCTCGCCGTACTCCGGTGGCTCGCCGACGGCCAGCCCTGGCTTCAGGGGTTGAGGATCAAGGGGGTGTTGGTGAGGTGAGGGTTGACGGCCAGGGAGGGGGGTGGGTGGGTTGGAGGACAAGGGAGGTAGGTGGGGTCAGCGGCGGAGGAGGCGGTGGAACCAGGATCTGCGGGGGATGGGGCGTGACTCCAGCGCCGCCAGGGCCTCGGCAGCCGTGGGGCGGCGCGATGGGGACTCCTCCAGCATCCGATCCACGATCGCGGGCGGGTCGGCGAGGTGGCGCCGGGCGATCACGCCGGCCGCGTAGACGTCGGACGCCGCCGTCATCAGGTCCGGCCGGTCGCGCGACTCCGGCGCCACGTATTGCGCGTCCAGCACGTTGCCCAGCTCGTTGGCCACCGTGTAGGCGCGCGGCCCCGGCTTGGCGTAGTCGAAGCCGGTCAGCATCGCCCGCCCGTCGTCGGTCACCAGCACGCTCGCGGGCGTCAGGGCCCGGTGGACCACCCCGTGGGCGTGCGCGTGCGCCAGCCCGGCCAGCATGTCGCGCACCACGCCGACGTGGACCCGCCGGCGCAGGTGCAGCGCCTCGCCGTGGACGTCGTCGAGCACCAGCACGAAGCGGCTCTCGTCGTCGATGGCGAAGAAGTCGCGGGGGCGCACCACGTTGGGGTGCGGCGGGATGCGGGCCAGCGACTGGTAGGCGTTGGCGATGCGCTGCAGCTCGGCGGCGCGCGAGGCGGCGTCGGCCAGCGGGTCGGCCTGGTAGACGCGCAGCAGGACGGTCTCGCTGCCGGGCAGCGTGGCGTTGAAGGCGCGGTATTCGGTCACCCTGGCGTCGCCGCCGAGCTGCTCCTCGACCTCCCAGTGCCCGTACCGCGGCGCCGCGTTGCTGCTCCGCACCATCGCGTTGAGCGCGTCGAGGATCCACCCGCGGTACGGCGAGGCGTCCCGGGTGCACCCGCGGCGGACGCGCGAGGGGTCCTGCAGCGCCGGGATCAGCGCGTCGAGGCCGACCACGTTGGCCCTGTCGCGCCCGTCGGGGTCGACCAGCTCGGCGTCGGGCGCGGTCAGCACCACCAGGCTGTCGACGTAGACCCGTTCGAGCTCCTTGTGCTTGTCGACGAGCAGCCCCTTGATGGCGCGGGCCGTGCCTCTGAGCTTCATGGCCGGGGAGCCGAAGGCCGGGCTGCGTGAGGGGAACCAGCGCATGCCGGAGACCTCGATGCGGCCGCGCGTGCCCTTGACGTCGATCACCACGAGCGAGTGGCCGGTCACGACCAGCAGGTCGACCTCGAAGACGTCGTCGCGGCGCGGCACCTCCACGTTGTGCAGCAGCAGCCAGTCGGCCGGCGCGTGGTCGCGCAGGTACGCGATGACCCGCCGTTCGGCGTCGTTGACCGGACGTCCACCGCCGACGATCTCTGCCATGGGGCCATCTTCCCATCGAATAGCATTGACAACATGCTGTCGATGTGACATCATACTGTCATGAGCGAGAAGATCTACCACGCGGTGTACGACACGATGGCCGACTGGGAGACGGGCCACGCCACGGCCCACATCCGCAACGGCCTCTACCAGAAGGACCCGGGGCGCTACGAGATCGTCACGGTGGGCCTCACCACCGAGCCGGTCGTCACGATGGGCGGCCTGCGCATCACCCCCGACGTCGCGCTCGACGACGTCCGCCCCGAGGACGCGCGGATGCTGATCCTCCCCGGCGCCTCGCTGTGGGACGCGGGCGAGGAGCTGGCCCCGTTCGCCCGCAAGGCGCGGGAGTTCCTGGAGGCGGGCGTGCCGGTGGCCGCGATCTGCGGGGCCACGGCCGGGCTGGCCAGGGAGGGCGTGTTCGACTCGCGCCGCCACACCAGCGCGGCGCTGCCGTACCTGCAGATGCAGCAGGGGTACGGCGGAGCCGGCAACTACGTCGAGGCGCCCGCGGTCGCGGACGGCCGGCTGATCACGGCGGGGCCTGTCGACCCGGTCGACTTCGCCCGTGAGATCTTCGCCGAGCTCGACCTCTACACCCCCGAGGTGCTCGACGCCTGGCACAGGCTGTTCAAGCACGGCGACGCCGGCGCGTTCGAGGTGCTGATGGCGGCGTCATGAGCGCGAGCCTGCTGTCGGAGGCCGCGCTCGCGGTCTTCCGGCTCAACGGCCAGTTCCTCGACGTGGCCGAGGGGCTGGCCAAGCCGGCCGGGATCACCGCCGCGTGGTGGCAGGTGCTCGGCGTCGTGCTGGCCGAGCCGCTGCCGGTGGCAGGCATCGCGCGCAGGATGGGCATGACGCGGCAGGGCGTGCAGCGCATCGCGGACCTGCTCGTCGACAAGGGCCTGTGCGAGTACCGGCCCAATCCGGCGCACCGCAGGGCCAAGCTGCTGCAGCCCACGCCGGAGGGACGCGCCGCGGTCGAGAAGATCGTGCCTGGTCACGCGGCGTTCGCCGCCCGCCTCGCGGAGGAGCTGGGCGAGGCGGAGTTCCGCGAGATCGTCGCCGCGCTCAAGCGCCTGTCGGCCGCGCTCGACCGGCTCGCAGAGTAGGGGGCACGGGGTCGCGGGGCTCGCGCACCCCGGCGTCCCCGCCGGGGTCGTGGCGTACCCACACGGTCACCGGGTCCCACCGTTTCACCAGCACGCCGGGCGCCGGGTGCTGCTCGACCACGATCCCGTGCATCACGGGCTCGGGGCTGTCGGGATCGGGCCCGACCAGGAGCACGCCGGCGTCGTGGCCGGCCAGCCAGGCGTTCAGCGCCTGCATGCCGCGGAAGTCGGGAACCTTGGGCAGTTCGTCGTCACCTCGATCGCAATGGTACCTCGAAGGGCGGAAATTCCCGATACACGGATGTATCCGATACATTCGTGTATGTGAGCCGAACGACCAGAAGGCGTGCCCAGACGCGCGAGCGGCTGCTCGACGCCGCGCTGGAGGTCTTCGCCGAGGTGGGCTTCGGCCGGTCCACCGTCGAGCAGGTCTGCGACCGCGCGGGCTACACCCGCGGCGCCTTCTACTCCAACTTCACCTCGCTCGACGAGCTGTTCCTGGCCATGTGGGAGCAGCGCTCGCGGGCCATGCTGGCCGGCGTGCGCGCGATGGCCGAGCAGGCGGCCCAGGCCGACGTGCGGAACGTGCGCGACGTGGTCGAGCACGTGCTGCGGGCGGTCCCGCTGGAGGACGCCTGGTACCGCGTGACGGCCGAGTTCACCGCCCACGCGCTGCGCAACCCGTCGCTGCGCCGCGTCATGGTGGCCCGCGAGGAGGCGATCCGGGCCGCGATCACGCCGGTCGTCGAGGGGCTGCTGCGCCGCGTCGGCCGCAGCGTCCCCGACCCCGTGGCGCTGGGCCAGGCGCTGGTCGCCGTGCACGACGGCACCGCCGTCCAGTGCCTCATGGAACCGGCCGACCCGGAGGTACGGCGGCGCCGGCTGGACTTGTTCGTGCAGGTCGTGATGGCTTACAGCGAGGAAGGACGATCGTGAGCGACACCCCGGACGTCATCGTCGTCGGCGCGGGCCTGGCCGGTCTCGTGGCCACCTACGAGCTGGCCAGGGCCGGGCGCAGGGTGCTGGTGGTCGAGCAGGAGAACCGTAACAACCTGGGCGGGCAGGCGTTCTGGTCGCTGGGCGGGCTCTTCCTCGTCGACACGCCCGAACAGCGCAGGCTCGGCGTCAAGGACTCCTACGAGCTGGCCCTGCAGGACTGGATGGGCTCGGCGGGCTTCGACCGCGACCGCGAGGACCACTGGGCCCGCCAGTGGGCGCGGGCCTACGTGCGGTTCGCGGCCACCGAGAAGCGCGGCTACCTGCACGCGCTGGGCCTGCGCCTCACCCCGCTGGTCGGCTGGGCCGAGCGCGGCGGCGGCGCCGCCGACGGCCACGGCAACTCGGTGCCGCGCTTCCACCTCACCTGGGGCACCGGCCCCGAGGTGGTCAGGGTGTTCGCCGGGCCGGTGCTGGCCGCCGAACGGCGCGGCCTGGTCGCCTTCCGCTTCCGCCACCAGGTCGACGAGCTGGTCGTCGAGGACGGCGCCGTGGTCGGGGTGCGCGGCAGCGTCCTGGAGCCCACCGACCTGCCGCGCGGCAAGGCGTCCCCGCGCGGCAAGGTGGGGGAGTTCGAGCTGCGGGCCAAGGCGGTGGTCGTCACCTCCGGCGGGGTCGGCCACAACCACGACCTCATCCGGCGCAACTGGCCGGTCGAACGGCTCGGGCCGTGCCCGCGCACGATGATCTCCGGCGTGCCCGCCCACGTCGACGGGCGCATGCTGGAGATCGCCGAGCGGGCCGGCGGCAACGTCGTCAACCGCGACCGGATGTGGCACTACACCGAGGGCCTGCACAACTGGGACCCGATCTGGCCGGACCACGCCATCCGCATCATCCCCGGCCCCTCGTCGATGTGGTTCGACGCGACCGGCAGGCGCCTGCCCCCGCCGAACTTCCCCGGCTTCGACACCAACGCCACCATGAGGGCCATCCTGGGCACCGGCTACGACTACTCCTGGTTCGTGCTCACCCAGACGATCATCGAGAAGGAGTTCGCGCTGTCCGGCTCCGAGCAGAACCCGGACATCACCGGCAAGAACCTCAGGCTGCTGCTGGAGAGCCGCCGCGCGAAGGGCGCCCCCGGACCCGTCGAGGCGTTCAAGCGGCACGGCGTCGACTTCGTCGTCGCCCGCACGCCGGCGGAGCTGGTGAAGGGCATGAACAAGCTCTCGCGCGGGCCCGAGCTGGACGCCGCCGAGCTTGAGCGCCAGATCGTCGCGCGGGACCGCGCGGTGGTCAACGGGTACGCCAAGGACGCCCAGGTCATGGCCATCCACAACGCCCGCCGGTTCCTCGGCGACCGGATCGTCCGGGTCGCCAAGCCGCACCGCATCCTCGACCCCGCGCACGGGCCGCTCATCGCCGTGCGGCTGAACGTCTTGACCCGCAAGACGCTCGGCGGCCTGCAGACCAACCTGGACTCGCAGGTGATGCGGCCCGACGGCACGCCGATGCCCGGCCTGTACGCCGCGGGCGAGGTGGCCGGCTTCGGCGGCGGCGGGGTCCACGGCTACAACGCGCTGGAGGGCACGTTCCTGGGCGGCTGCATCTTCTCCGGCCGGGCCGCGGGCCGGGCGCTGGCTCGCGCCCTGCGTTAGAGCCCGCCGGCTGCTTCAGAGCGCCCGCCGGGCGGCTTCCAGGGTGGCGCGGAACTGGCCCTCCAGCCGGGTGACACCCAGATCGGAGAGGGCCTCCAGCGCGGGTTCCATGAGCTCGACGGCTTCGCCGGGACGCCCGAGGGCCAGCAGGGCGGTGGCCTCGAAGGCGGCCGACAGGTGCTCCCCGCGCCGGTCGCCCAGCTTGACGAAGCGCTCGCGGGCGTCGCGGGCCAGCCGCACGGCGTCGGCGTGCCGGCCCTCCGCCACCGCGACCCGCGCCATCAGATTGGCCAGCCAGGCGCCGCCGTACGGATCCTCCCTGTCATCCACCAGCTCTCTCGCCCGCCGGTCCACGAGCGACAGGACGTCGGCGAGCTCGCGGATCGTCGACGCCTGGGCGGGCAGCGCTCCGCTCGCCACGGCGGCGCGGACGGCCGCCTCGGCCAGCGGCAGCGCGGCCTGCGCGGCTCCCCGGGTCGCGTAGCAGAAGGCGAGCGCGCCGAGGGTGTAGGCCAGCTCCATCGTGGCGCCGAGCCGCTCGAACGCCGCGGCGCACTCCTCCAGCCCCTCGGCGGCCTCCGCGAGCCGCCCCAGACCGATCAGACCGGCGGACCTGTTGTACTCCGACCGCCAGGCGAGCAGCTCCTCGCCGCCCTTCGACGCGGCGTCGCGGATCATCTCGTGGAGCGCGGCCACGCGCTCCCGGCCGATGAAGACGTCCAGGGTCGGTATGGCCCGCTGGGCCAGGGCGTACGCCTCGGCGAGCCAGCCGTGCTCGCAGGCGCGCTCGAGTGCGGCGACCAGATGGGCGCGTTCGGCGACGAACCAGGACACGGGGTCCCCGGACAGGGCGGCCAGCTCGTCGGCGGGAAGCCCGCAGGTGACGCCACCGGGGAGCGGCATGGGTGGCAGGTCGTCGATGGACCACGAGGAGCCGGCCCAGCACCGGTCGGCGATCACCAGCAGCGTGTCGAGGTGGGCGCGCAGCGCGGCGCGGATGTGGGCGGGGTCGTCCCTCCGCAGCAGCTCGCGGGCGTAGACGGCCAGCAGGTCGTGCAGCCGGTAGCGCGGCTCCCCGGTCACGTCCACGCCGGCCGGAAGCAGCAGGCTGGCCTCCAGCAGCCGCTCGACGAGCCGGTCGCCGTCGCCCCCGGCCAGGACGCCGGCCGTCCACGCCGCGAAGTCGCCCGCGCCCAGCAGGCCCAGCCGCCGGAAGGCCGTCTGCGCCTGCGGGTCCAGAGCGGCGTAGCTCAGCTCGAAGCTGGAGCGCACCGCCAGGTCGTCCACCGCCAGCTCGTCCAGCCGCCGCCGCTCGTCGCGCAGCCTGCGGGCGAACCGCGCCAGCGGCATGTGGGGGCGGGTGGCCAGCCGTACGCCGACGATCCGCAGCGCGAGCGGCAGGCCGCCCAGGCTCGCGCCGACGTCGTCGGCCGCGTCGGCCTCGTGGCTGACCCGCTCGTGCCCGACCAGCCGGCCCAGCAGCTCCACCGACTCCGCCGGGGTGAGGGGCGCGAGCCGTACCGAGGCGGCCCCGGCCAGGCCGCCGAGCGTCCGGCGGCCGGTGGCGAGCACCGCGCACCCGGGCCGGCCGGGCAGCAGCGGGCGGAGCTGGGCCGCGTCGCTCACGTCGTCGAACAGCAGCAGGACCCGCCGGTCGGCCAGGCGCCGCCCGCAGGGCGGCGGCGCGCTGCTCCAGGCCGTCGGGGATGGCCGAGCGGTCCATGCCGGAGGTGTGCAGCAGGTCGGCGAGCACGTCGGCGGGGTCGCGCGGGCCGGGGTCCGCGCCGCCGAGGCGCGCGTACCACTGCCCGTCGGGGAAGTGGTCCCGCAGCCGGTGGGCGACCTTGACGGCCCGCTGGGCATGGGCTGGGGCCCGGCGGTCAACTCCAACGAGTAGGCCGCGTACGGCCGAGCCGTACCCGTGAGGCGGCGGCCACGGATGGGATCGCGCGGGCGCCTCGGCTGCCCGTGGATGTCGGGGGGCTCATCCGCGGCCGCCGTCTCGCGTCAGTAGTAGCCGGTGCGGCCGTCGGCGAGCTCCCGGACGGCGTCGAGGTGACCGGCGTGCCGGGCCGTCTCCTCGATCATGTGGATGAGGATCCACCGCAGGCTCGCGGCGGCCGCTTTGAGGTCGGGATGGCGGCCGACGTCGTCGAGGGAGTGCGCCTCGACGATCTCGTTGGACCTCGCGCACTGCCGGTCGTAGTCCTCCAGCAGCCGGGCGAGCGGGACCCCGTCGACCCTCATGTCGGCGCCCTTGGGCTCCTCCCGGAACTGGGGGTTGGCCTCGGACGACCCGCCGAGGAAGACGACCTCGAACCAGCAGTGCTCGGTCCAGCGCATGTGGGACACGAGCCCCGCCGCGGTCATGAGCGGGGAGGAGGGCAGGACCGGGCGGTGGGCGTCCTCCTCGGACAGGCCCTCGCACTTCCAGTGGATGATCGAGCGCTGGAGGTCCAGCCAGCCGAGCAGCTGGGTGCGCTCGTCGGCCGTGAAGGGCGGGCGTACTCGCGAAGGGGGCATGGGTCTGGACATTAGGTGCGGGCCGGGAGGCGCCGCATCGGGTTTTCCTGCCGTGATCCTTTGCGAGCGGGGGATTGTCCCGTCGGTGACGGCGTGTACACGATGACGCGTATGACGTCCTCTGTCGAGATCCGGGCTGCTGGGGAGGTTCAGATGAACGCTCCTGACCTGCACAACCGCGCCATGCGGGAGTTCGCGGCCCGGGTCCACGCCGTCGGCCCCGAGCAGTGGACGCTGCCCACGCCCTGCCTGGACTGGAACGTGCGCACCCTGGTCAACCACATCGTCAGCGAGAACCTGTGGGCCCCGCCGCTGTTCGCCGGGCTCACCGTCGCGGACGTCGGCGACGCCCTCGACGGCGACCTGCTCGGCGACGACCCGGTCAAGGCCTTCGACGACTCCGCCGCCCGCGCCGTGGCCGCCGTCCAGGCGGAGGGGGCGATGGACCGCATCGTGCACCTGTCGTTCGGCGACGTGCCCGGCTCGGAGTACGCGATGCAGCTGTTCGCCGACCTGCTCGTGCACGCCTGGGACCTGGCCGAGGCCATCGGCGCCGACCGGCGGCTCGACCCCGAGCTCGTCGAGGCGTGCTCGGCCTGGTTCGCCGGGCAGGAGGAGGCCTACCGGTCGGCGGGCGCCATAGGGCCGCGCCTCGACGTGCCCCCGGACGCCGACTCGCAGGCCAAGCTGCTCGCGGCCTTCGGCCGCCGTGCCTGACCGCGCCGTGGCCGGCAGGGTCTCCGGTCAGACCGTCAGCGGCACCGGGTGGATCTCGTCGGCCGGGTGTCCCGCGCGCTGGTGGATCCGCTGGACGGCGTCCGCGTCCGGCGCCTCGGACAGGCAGAAGACCACACCCGCGTCCGGGTCCGCCCACGCATGCTCGAAGGTGACCCCCTCCTCCTGCTGGATCTCCAGGTCGGCGTCGTGCGCCTGACGGAGCTGCTCGTCGGTGATGCCCACCATGCCGCGATGGACGTCTATGAACTTGGCCATGGCTGCCTCCTCCGAGGGCTGAGCCGGACCATCTCAGCGTAGATCGACATATGGTGATAAACACCCAATTTCCTGTCAAAAGGGATATTTATCGGCAGGGATATTTGTCGGCGGAGGGCTCAGGTCGGCATCGGGCGGCGGACGGCGGCGAAGAGGCGGGCGAGGGTGGCCGAGCGGCCGCCCGAGGCGTCCTGCGGCGCGACGGCGGCGACGCCCTCGGCCAGCCAGTCGTCCCAGCGGGGGCGTTCCGCCGGGTCGAGGCGGCCGTGGGCCTGGGCCAGGTCCAGGATCGTCGTGCCGATCTCCCAGGCCATGGAGCCGCCGTTGGGCCGGAAGCGGCTGCCGATGACGCCGAGGTGGACCACCCGGGCGGTGGCGCCCGCGACGGCGAGGGAGATGTTGAGGTGGGCCTCCACGCCGAAGCCGGCGGGCAACGGCTCCCGCAGCAGGGACCGGCGGATCGCCCGGTAGCCGGTGAGCGAGTTGGCGCCCAGGTGCCCGGTCTCGGGGAAGAACCTGGCGGCCAGCGGCTCGTAGACGGTGAACGTGGAGCTCAGGATCGTCCCCGGGTAGTCGTACTCGAAGTCGCCGACCACGTGGTCCGCGTCGCCGGACACAGCGGCGGCGCGCAGCGCGGCGGGCACGTTGAGCTCGGAGGAGACCAGGTCGGCGTCGAGGAAGCACACCCACTCGGTGGAGGTCGCGCCGAGGGCCGCGTTCATCGCCGCGCCCTTGCCCTTGGGGCCGCGCAGCACCTCGGCCCCGGCCTGGGCGGCTCGCTCCGCCGTACGGTCGCCCGACGCGCTGTCGACCACCAGCACCCTGTCACCGGGCCCGGCGGCGGCGCGGGCCTGGGCGACGGCGGTGGCGACGGTGTCTTCCTCGTTGTGCGCTGGGATGACGAACGTGATCACCAAGCGATCTTAGGAGGGCAGCCGGGAGACGATCGCGGTGAGGGCCCGGCCCAGCGGGGCGTCGAACCTCACCAGCGCCTCGCCGTCGCCCCGCGTCGGCCCGCGGTTGACGATCGCGACCGGGACGCCGAGCGCGGCGGCGTGCCGGACGAACCGGTAGCCGGACATGACCGTCAGCGAGGAGCCCAGGACCAGCAGCAGGCCGGCCTTCTCGGTGAGCGCGTAGCATTCGTCCACCCGCTGCCGCGGCACGTTCTCACCGAAGAAGATCACGTCGGGCTTGAGGACGCCGTCGCAGTCGCGGCAGCTCACGACCCGGAAGGACGCGATCCAGCGGTCGTCGAGGACGGCGTCGCCGTCGGGGTTGACCTCGCTGTCGGGGTTCCAGCCGGGGTTGGCCTCGCGGAGCCGACGGTCCAGCTCCTCGCGGGAGCTGCGGCGTCCGCAGCCGAGGCAGCGGACCCGGTCGAGCGCGCCGTGCAACTCGATGACGTCGCGCGCGCCGGCCGCCTGGTGCAGGCCGTCGACGTTCTGCGTGATCACGCCGCTGAGGAGGCCGCGGGCCTGCAGGGCGGCCACGGCGTGGTGCCCGGCGTTGGGGACGGCCCGGGCGATGTGGCGCCAGCCGATGTGGCTGCGCGCCCAGTACCGCCTGCGGGCCGGGGCGCTGGAGACGAAGGTCTGGTACGTCATCGGCGTGGCCCGCCGCCTGCGCCCGGTCTCTCCCCGGTAATCGGGGATGCCGGACTCCGTCGACAGGCCAGCGCCGCTGAGGACCACCACGTCCCCGTCCGCCACCAGGTCGGCCAGCGTGTCCGCCAGCTCCTCGAACCCCGGCTCGTGAGCCGTCCTCGTCATGCCTCCATGGTGCAGGACGCCTCCTCGTCCTCGCGCGGCTACTTGTCCTTGCGCAGAGCCCTCTTGACGTCCTCGACGGCGTCCTTGACGTGCTCGCCGGCCTGCCGTACGGCGCCGCCGGCCCGCTCGGTGCGGCCCTCGGCCCTCAGGCTCTCGTCGTCGGAGGCGTCGCCGGCGCGCTCCTTGAGCTTGCCCTTGATCTCTTCCACTTTATTTCTGATCTTGTCGTCGGCACCCATGGCCCTCCTCCTTGCCTCGGCCTTCCTTCTGTCCTGGGGCGTCGGCGTCAAACGCCCCGGCAGGCCGCTTGCAAGAACGGCGATGCGCCGCCCGGAGCGGGCGGCGCATCGCGAGGTGCCTGCTACGCCCTGGGGTGGACCGGGGTCCTCCCGCCCGAGGCCTTGTCGAACGTGGCGGCCTCCGTGGGCTCCGGCGTCGTCCGCGGCGTGGTCTCCATCTCCATCTGCGCCTGCGGTGTCATCTCCTCCATGCGCAGGGCGACTCCCAGCGCGAACAGGGTCGGCGCCCACTCGCCCACGAAGATGCCCCACCGGTCGGCGCGGTCCATGCCCGCCTTCTCGAGGTTCTTCGAGGCGGCCCAGGACGCGATGGAGACGCCGATGGAGGCGAAGCCCGCGGCGTACATGTGGCTGGAACGGATGCCCATCCGCTGCAGTAGCTTGATCATTGTTTCCCCCTCTGTGGTTCGACGCCTGCCCTACCCATTTGCCGGACATGTGACTCGTTCGCGCAGCCCATGACACTGCCAAGGCCGTCAGCCGCTCCTTCGACGAGCGGCTGGCCGAGGCGATCGGCATCCGGGGCGCCACGCTCACCCACCACCTCAACGCCATGGAGGCGCAGGGGCTACTCCCCTCGCGCCGCCGCGCCCAGGCGGCGGGCGCCCTCGGCCAGCTCGGCCGGGTCCGCCGCCGCGGCGAAGCCGACGCGGAGGAAGGCGCCCGGCGCCTCGGCGGCGAAGAAGTCCTCGCCCGGGTCGACGGCCACGCCGTACCGCCGAGCCGTCTCTGCCGCGTCCTCGGCGCGGCCGGTCCGCACCCACAGGTGGAGGCCTCCGGAGGGGATCCGCTCCACCCGCCAGCCCGGCGCCTCCAGCGCGAGGGCGGCGGCCAGCGCGGCGCAGCGCTCCCGCAGGGCGGCGGCCAGGGCGCGCAGGTGGCGGTCCCACGCGGGGCTGCTGACCAGCTCGATCGCGGCCTCCTGCAAGGGGCGGGCGACGAAGAAGTCGTCGACCATCCGCATCGCGCGCAGCCGGGCCATGACCGGGCCCCGGGCGACGAGGGCGCCGATGCGCAGGCTCGGCGAGGCGGGCTTGGTGAGGGAGGTCAGGTAGACGACGGTGCCGTCGCGGTCGTCGGCCACGAGCGGGGGCGGCAGCGGCGCGCCGTGGCCGAGCAGGCGGGCGAAGTCGTCTTCCAGCACGAAGGCGCCGTTGGCCCTGGCGACCTCCACGACCTGGCGGCGGCGCTCGTGGGCGAGGGTCGCACCGGTGGGGTTGTGGCAGGTCGGCTGGCAGTACAGCAGCCGGGCGCCGGTCATGGCGAAGGCCTCGGCCAGCAGGTCGGGCCGGATGCCGTCGCCGTCCGCCGGGACCGGCACCGGCCGCAGCCCCGCCGCCCGCGCCGCGCTCAGCGCGCCGGGGTACGTCGGCGACTCCACCAGCACGGGGCTGCCCGGCGCGGCGATCGCGCGGAAGGCCATCGACAGCGCGCCCTGCCCGCCACCGGTGACGAGCACGTCGTCGGGGGCCACGCCGGGACCGGCCAGCCGGGCGAAGACGGCGCGCAGGGGAGCGAGGCCGGCCGCCGGCGCGCGGTCCCAGGCGTCTGGGCGGCGCGAGGCACGGGCCAGGGCGGCGGCCAGCGCCTTGGTCGGCTGGAGCGAGCGGTGCAGGTAGCCGCCGGACATGATGATCGCGCCGGGCGGCGGCGGGCCGAGCAGGTGGCTCACCCGCGCCGTGTCCACGCTGCGGTCGCCCAGCGTCACGGCCTGCCAGGAGGTGTCGGCCGGGGTGTCGCCGGGCCGCGCCCGGCGCGGCGCGACGAAGGTGCCGCTTCCGGGGCGCGTCACCACCGCGCCCTCCGCCGCGAGCAGCGCGAAGGCGCGCGTCACCGTCACCGGGCTGACGCCGTGCCGGCGCACGAGGTCGCGCACGCTGGGCAGGCGGTCGCCCGGGGCCATCCCCGCGATCTCGGCGCGCAGGCTCGTGACAAGCGCCTCGATAATGCTACTCTCATACATGAGAGGTCAGAGTAACGCTTTCGCCTTCACCGAGGAAACGCTTCGCGCGCTGCGCGCCGACGCCCCCGGCTGCGAGTCGGTGATCCACTTCAACAACGCCGGCTGCGGCATGATCCCCCGGCCCGCGCTGCGGGCCATGATCGAGCACCTGGAGCTGGAGGCCGCGATCGGCGGCTACGAGGCCGCCGCGGCCCGCGCCGACCGGGTCCGCGACTTCTACGCCGCGATCGCGGAGCTCATCGGCTGCGCGCCGCGCAACGTCGCGTTCGCCGCCAGCGCCACCCACGCCTACAGCAAGGCGCTGTCGGCCATCCCCTTCGAGCCGGGCGACGTCATCCTGACCACGCGCAACGACTTCGTCTCCAACCAGATCGCGTTCCTGTCCCTGCGCAGGCGGCACGGCGTGCGGATCGTCCACGCGCCCGACCACCCCGACGGCACGGGCGTCGACGTGGCGGCCATGGCCGGGCTCATGCGGTCCCTGCGGCCACGCCTGGTCGCCGCCACG
This sequence comes from Thermoactinospora rubra, assembly GCF_002093975.1. Lineage (GTDB taxonomy): Bacteria > Actinomycetota > Actinomycetes > Streptosporangiales > Streptosporangiaceae > Nonomuraea > Nonomuraea rubra_A. Next base: position 74,453 of record NZ_KZ084331.1, on the reverse strand, counting down.
CACGTGCCCACCAACTCCGGGCTCGTCCAGCCCGTCGCGGAGATCGGCCGCCACTGCCGCGAGCTGGACCTGCTCTACCTCGTGGACGCCTGCCAGTCGGCCGGGCAGTACCCGATCGACGTCGACGAGATCGGCTGCGACCTGCTCACCGCCACGTGCCGCAAGTTCCTGCGCGGGCCGCGCGCCTCGGGCTTCCTGTACGTCTCCGACCGCGTGCTGGGCGAGGGTTACGAGCCGCTGTTCATCGACATGTACGGCGCGCGCTGGGTGGGCCCCGGCCGCTACGCCCCCGCCGAGACCGCCGCGCGGTTCGAGGAGTGGGAGTTCCCCTACGCCACGCTCATCGGCTCCGCGCAGGCCGTCCGATACGCGCTGCGGGTCGGCCTGGAGCCCGTCTCCCGGCGCACCCCCGCCCTGGCCGCCCGCCTGCGCGAGCGGCTGGCCGCCGTCCCCGGGGTCCGCGTGCTGGACCGAGGCCGCGAGCTGGCGGCGCTGGTGACCTTCGACGTCGAGGGCTGGCAGGCCCAGCCGTTCAAGCAGGCCATGGACGCCCGCGGCGTCAACTCGGCGCTGAGCTTCCGCGAGTTCGCCGTCTACGACTTCGCCGACAAGGACGTGGAGTGGGCGCTGCGCCTGTCGCCGCACTACTACAACACCGAGCAGGAAGTCGACGAGGTCGCCGAGGCGGTCGCCGAGCTGGCCGAGCAGGTGCGCGTTTAGACGGCGCCGCTCCGGGGAGCGCGGACAACCATGAGCGACGCAGCGGTTTCCCGGCCCGGCTACGACCGCGTGGCCATCGTCACCGGCGCGGACTCCGGCATCGGCAAGGCCACCGCCGTGGAGCTGGCGGAGCGGGGCTTCGACGTAGGGATCACCTTCCATGCCGACCAGGCCGGGGCCGAGGACACCGCCCGGCTGGTCGGCGGGCGCGGGCGGCGGGCCGCCGTGCGCCGCCACGACCTGACCGACCCGGAGAAGGCCGCGGCCGTGATCGACGAGCTGGCCGAGGAGCTGGGCGGCGTCGGCGTCCTGGTCAACAACGCCGGCACCGGCAGCGGCGAGCCGCTGCTGGAGATGGACTTCCAGCGGTGGCGCTCGGTCCTGGCGGTGGACCTGGACGGCCCGTTCCTGTGCGCGCAGCGGGCGGCGCGGCGCATGGCAGCCGCCGGGCGGGGCGGCCGCATCGTCAACGTCACCAGCGTGCACGAGGAGTTCCCCCGGATCGGGGCCGGGCCGTACTGCGCCGCGAAGGGCGGGCTGCGCATGCTCAGCCGCGTGCTCGCGCTGGAGCTGGCCGAGCACGGCATCACGGTGAACACGATCGCCCCCGGGGAGATCGCCACGCCGATGACCGGGCAGGAGGACCGGCCGCCGGAGCCGGGCAGCCGGCCGGGCTACCCGATCGCCAGGCCCGGCGACGCCCGCGAGGTCGCCGCGGCGGTGGCCTTCCTCGCCGGGCCGTCGGCCTCCTACATCACGGGCGCGACGCTGTTCGTGGACGGCGGCCTGACGCTCATGGGCCCGCAGGCCGGGGGCGCGCTGACCGGCGGCGACTGGCGGCAGGGCTGATCACCCGGGACGCCAGCGCACCAGCACCACCGTGGCGTCGTCCTGCAGGTGGCCGCGCTGGTACTCGATGAGGGCGCGGATGAGCCGGCGCAGCATCTCCGAGACCGGCAGCGTGGTCGCCCAGCTGCGCAGCACCAGGTCCCACAGCCGCTCGACGCCGAACTGCTCGCCCTCCCGCGAGCGGGCCTCGGTGACGCCGTCGGTGTAGAAGAGCACCATGTCGCCCTCCTCCAGGCGCTCCTCGTACACGGGGGCGGGCACGTCGTCGCCGAGCCCGAGCGGCAGCCGGGGCGGCCGGCCCAGCTGCTTGATCGCCCTGCCGCCGCGGATCACGACGGGCGGCGGATGCCCGCAGTTGATCCACGTGAGCACCCCCGTGGACACGTCCAGGTCGGCCAGGACCGCGGTCATGAAGCGGCCGGTGCCGAACTGGTCCCTGATCGCCCGGTCGGCCTTGCGGGCGATGTCCCGCAGGGTGCCGCAGGCGCGGCGGGCGTTGCGGCAGCTGGCCATGCCGACGCTCGCGATGAGCCCGGCCTCCAGGTCGTGGCCCATGGCGTCGAAGACCGACACGTGCAGCCGGTCGTGGATCAGCGTGTAGTCGAAGGCGTCGCCGCCGACCTCGTAGGCCGGTTCCAGCACGGCGCTGACCGACACCTTGTCGGTGGCGAACGTCAGCGGCGGCATGAACGCCCACTCCATCTCCGCCGTCAGCGACATGGGCCGCCGTCTGCGGGTCTGGGGGTAGGTGTCGCTGTAGGTGCTCTTGCTCACCAGCAGGAGGGCGAGCAGGGAGGCCAGCGTCGCGCACCGCTCGCGGGTGTGCTCGTCGGCCCTGGCCAGCGCCAGCTCGAGCACCCCGAGGCGTTCGACGCCGTCCACGAGCGGCAGCCACAGCCACGTCCTGCCCTCGACGACCCGGTCGGTGACACGCAGGGTCCGGTAGCTGAGCCCGGCCAGGGTGCCGTCGATCGACAGCGGCTCGCCCTCGGCCCCGACCGGCACCAGCACCTCCTGCCGCAGGTCGGACAGGTAGATCCGCACGTGCTCGACGCCCCAGCCCGCGACGTGCCGGGCCGTGACGGCGGCGATCTCGTCCGGCGGCATCCGGTGGGAGGCGGCCAGCAGGCGGCTCAGCACTTCCTCACCCAGGCTCACGCTGTCCATGGCTCAGAGTCCTCACGTGGGGACTACCCGGCGTGCTCCAGGGCCACTCACGGAAGACGAGCCGGAGTCCCCGCACCACCACTCGCAGCAAGGAGTTCGCCGGCGCTGAAAGTTTCACCTTCCGCCGGGCGTTTGGGCTGGTCCGGCCGCCGCGGTGGCGCGCGGCCGTACTCCTTCGCCCGCGCAGTGCCTATGGTGACCGATGGGAGCGCTCCCAGTCGTTGCCCGCGCCCGAGGGGGTCACCGTGCGTCTCACCCTGTTGCCCGCGTTATCCGTGTTGTCCGCCTCCCTCCTGCTGGCCGGAGTCCTCGCGGCGCCCGCGTCCGCCGCCGGCGCGGCTCCGCCGTACCAGGACCCGGCCCTGCCCGTCGCCACCCGCGTGAGCGACCTGATGTCGCGCATGTCGCTCGACGAGAAGATCGGCCAGATGACCCAGGCCGAGCGCGGCTCCGTCTCGGCCTCCGACATCACGGCCTATCGCCTCGGCTCGGTCCTGTCCGGCGGCGGTTCGGCGCCCTCGCCCAACACCGCCGCGTCGTGGGCGGACATGTACGACACCTTCCAGCGGGCCGCGCTGGCCACGCCGCTCGGCATCCCGATGATCTACGGGGTCGACGCCGTCCACGGCCACAACAACGTGGTCGGCGCGACCGTCTTCCCCCACAACATCGGCCTGGGCGCCACCCGCGACCCGGCCCTGGTCCAGCGGATCGGCCGCGTCACCGCCGAGGAGGTCGCGGGCACCGGCGTCGACTGGACCTTCGCGCCCTGCCTGTGCGTGGCGCGCAACGACCGCTGGGGCCGCACCTACGAGTCCTTCGGCGAGACGCCCGAGATCCCCTCGGCGATGACCTCGATCATCACCGGCCTGCAGGAGGGATCCCCGTCGATCCTGGCCACCGCCAAGCACTACCTCGGCGACGGCGGCACGACCAACGGCGTCGATCAGGGCGACACCCGGCTGTCGGAGGCCGAGCTGCGGGCCATCCACCTGCCGCCGTTCAAGGCCGCGGTCGAGCGCGGCGTCGGCTCGGTGATGATCTCCTACAGCAGCTGGAACGGCGTCAAGCTGCACGGCCACCAGTACCTCATCAGCACCGTGCTGAAGGGCGAGCTGGGCTTCACCGGGTTCGTGGTGTCGGACTGGAACGGCATCGACCAGATCGACGGCGCCACCGGCATGTCGGCGACCGACGTGCGCACCGCCGTCAACGCCGGCATCGACATGGTGATGGCGCCGACCGCCTGGAAGCAGTTCATCGAGCTGCTGCGCGCCGAGGTCCAGGCCGGGCGCGTCCCCATGAGCAGGATCGACGACGCGGTCAGGCGCATCCTCACCAAGAAGTTCGAGCTGGGGCTGTTCGAGAAACCCCTGACCGACCGGACGCTCACCGGCACGGTCGGCAGCGCGGCACACCGGGCGCTGGCCCGCGAGGCGGTCGCCAAGTCGCAGGTGCTGCTCAAGAACGACGGCGGCCTCCTGCCGCTCAGCCCCGACGCGGGCAAGATCTTCGTGGCGGGCCGGCACGCCGACAACATCGGCTACCAGAGCGGCGGCTGGACCGTCACCTGGCAGGGCGGCTCGGGCCCGACCACCCCGGGCACGACGATCCTGCAGGGCATCAGGAACACCGTCGCCTCCGGCACCACGGTCACCTACAGCCAGAACGGCAGCGGCATCGACGGCAGCTACAAGGTCGCCGTCGCGGTCGTCGGCGAGACCCCCTACGCCGAGGGCCAGGGCGACCGTCCCGGGTCGATGAGCCTGGACCCGGCCGACGTCGCCACGATCGACACGCTGCGCGCCTCCGGCGTGCCGGTCGTGGTGGTGCTGGTCTCCGGCCGCCCCCTGGACATCGCCGGCCGGCTTCCCGGCTGGAACGCGCTGGTGGCCGCCTGGCTGCCGGGCACCGAGGGCCAGGGGGTCGCCGACGTGCTGTTCGGCAGGGTCCAGCCCACCGGCAAGCTGCCCATGACCTGGATGGCCGCCGCGTCCCAGCAGCCGATCAACGACGGCGACGGCAAGACCCCGCTGTTCCCGCTGGGGTACGGCCTGACCTACCAGCCCCGCGAGGACGACACCACCCCGCCGGGCACGCCCGGCACGCTCACCGCCACCGGCGTCACCGCCTCCAGCGTCTCGCTGTCGTGGGGTGCCTCCACCGACACCGGCGGCAGCGGCCTGGCCGGCTACGACGTCCTGCGCGCGCCCGGCTCGAGCGGCGGCGCCTTCGCGCAGGTCGGCACCGCCGCGGGCACGTCGTTCACCGACACCGGCCTGACCGCGGACACCACCTACCGCTACCAGGTGCGCGCCCGCGATGGCGCCGGCAACCTCTCCCCGGTGTCCAACACCGTCACCGTCACCACCCGCGGCGACGGAACCGGCGGCGGCTGCACGGCCACCGCCACCGTGCAGAGCCAGTGGGGCAACGGCTACGTCGTCCAGCCGGTCACCGTGAAGAACACCGGCGCGTCGGCGATCGGCGGCTGGACGGTGACGTTCACGCTCCCGGCCGGGCATGTCATCACCGGCTCCTGGAACGCCCAGCTGTCCGTCGACGGCCGGACCGTCACGGCGAGGAACCTCGGCTGGAACGGCGCCCTGGCGCCGAACGCGAGCACGACGTTCGGCTTCCAGGCCAGTCGCCCCGACGGGTCCTCCCTGCCCTCCGGCTACGCCTGCGCGGCTGGCTAGCACCGGCGGCGTCACCGCCGCCCGGCCGGTCAGAGCAGCTCGCCCAGGAGCGCTGCGGCGCTTGCCGCCCCGTCGGCGGGCAGGCCGGGGACGAACGAGCGCATCTCCAGGCCGGGCGGCACGTGCGGGTCCGCAGGGTCGATGCGGGCCCCCGTCCGGCATCGGCAGGCAGCCGACGAAGTCCGTCAGCCACGCGTAGGATAGGCGCTTGAGCTCGGATCCTCGTGCAGGAAGTGGTCCGCCTCCCTCACGGGCGCGCTTCGTCCACCGTGCCGAACGGACTCTCCGCCTCCAGACCAGGGGTCTGATCGCCTCCGGGTCACGGGGCGCGCCGGCGTCGCGAGGACCTCACAGCAGGAGACCTCGGCCACAGACATCCTCTGGCGGTAGTCGCGGAAGGTCTGGATCTCGCCGTCGGCGCGGCACGGCTCCCACTCGTCCGCTTCAAGCTCGGTGTAGGGCATGCCTCTGTGCTCGGTCTCGCCATGCCAGCCACCGCGACGGCCCAGCAGCGGAGGAGGCCGGCCGAGGCGCGCACGATGAGCAGCCTGCCCTGCCGCGCCACCCCGGTGCGCCGGTCGTCCTCCTCGGGCCGCCACCTCCGCCACCGGTCGCGGTCCTCCAGCCTGGCGCGCCGCTCGGCCATGGTCAGATCCAAGCCCCACGTGTGCCATCGGACGGTTCCGAACTCCCCTTGTGGTACGGCGAGCCACCGGCTCAATCGGCGGGCCGTGCGCGCGGGGAGGCGGGTCAGGTCCGCGGGCACCGGCGCGATGAGGTCGCCCGGTTCGGCGTCGAACGGATTGGGGTCGATGAAACGCCTGTCGATGACCACGACTGCCGGGCCTGAGCGTGATCACGCGGTAGTCCCGGCCGCCGGCTTGTCGATTAGTGGTAGGCGTCCCGGGAATGGGCCGGAAGAGAGGGACAAAAGATGACATAGCGGATTAATCAGTATGAAACGTAATATCGGAGGGAGTATGTGGTGGCAAGCGAACCTTTCGGCCACTTCGGGGCCAGCCCGTTCGACGACCTCATCAACCGGTTCTTCGGCGGCGATCCGTTCGCCGGGATGAGCCCGCGGCGGCCCGTGCAACGCGTGGACCTGTCCCGGCTGCTGTCGCAGCAGGCGCGCGAGCTCATCCAGCACGCCGCCGAGCAGGCGGCCCGGTGGGGGAGCCCCGACCTGGACACCGAGCACCTGCTGTGGGCGGCCACCCAGCTGCCGGCCACCCGCCGGCTGCTGGAGCGCCTGGGCGGCGACCCCGACCGGATCGCCGCGGACATGGAGCAGACCGGCGGCCACGGCGAGCCCGCCGAGGAGGCGCCGCCGCTCACGCCCGCGGCCAAGCGCGCGCTGCTGGAGGCCCACACCCAGGCACGGGCGGCGGGCGCCAGCTATATCGGCCCCGAGCACATCCTGCTGGGGCTGGCCGCCAACCCCGACACCGTGGCCGGGCAGGTCCTGCGCCAGCTGGCCGGCCAGGAGACGCTGGCCGGAGGCGGCGGCGAGCGGCCCGTTCGCACGGCCAGCGCCACCCCGACGCTCGACCAGTACGGGCGCGACCTGACCGCCGCGGCCCGCGAGGGCAAGCTCGACCCGGTGGTGGGCCGCGAGGAGGAGATCGACCAGACCATCGAGGTGCTGTCGCGGCGCACCAAGAACAACCCGGTTCTCATCGGTGATCCCGGCGTGGGCAAGACCGCCATCGTCGAGGGCATCGCCCAGCGCATCGTCAACAACGACGTCCCCGACACCCTGGCCGACCGGCGCGTGGTCGCCGTCGACCTGGCCGGCATGGTCGCCGGGTCCAAGTACCGGGGCGAGTTCGAGGAGCGGCTGAAGAACGTCATCGACGAGGTCCGCGGCGCCGAGGGCAAGGTGATCCTGTTCATCGACGAGCTGCACACCATCGTCGGCGCCGGCGCGGGCGGGGACTCCTCGATGGACGCCGGCAACATGCTCAAGCCGGCCCTGGCTCGCGGCGAGCTGAACGTCATCGGCGCCACCACGATCGACGAGTACCGCACCAACATCGAGAAGGACTCGGCGCTGGAGCGGCGCTTCCAGCCGATCCTGGTTCCCGAGCCGAGCGTCGAGGACACGGTGGCGATCCTGCGCGGCCTGCGCGATCGGTACGAGGCCCACCACCAGGTGCGCATCTCCGACGAGGCGCTGCTGGCCGCCGCCGAGCTGTCCGACCGCTACATCACCGCCCGTTTCCTGCCCGACAAGGCCATCGACCTCGTCGATCAGGCGTCGGCCCGGGTACGGCTGCGCGCCCGCACGCCGGCGCCGGACACCAGGGAGCTCGAGGAGCGGGTGGCCGCGCTGCGCAGAGAGAAGGACAGCGCCGTGGCCGCCGAGGACTACGACCGCGCCGCGCACCTCAAATCCCTGATCGAGGCGGCCGAGCGGGAGCTCGACGAGGCCCGGTCGGCGGCCGCCGTCGGCGGGGTGCCCCAGGTGACCGCGGCCGACGTCGCCGAGGTGGTCGCCCGAGCCACCGGCATCCCGGTCGCGCAGCTCACCGAGGAGGAGAAGGATCGCCTGCTGCGGCTGGAGGAGCATCTGCACCGGCGGATCGTCGGCCAGGATGAGGCGGTGGGCGCGGTGGCCCGGGCGGTGCGGCGGGCCCGCGCCGGCATGGCCGACCCCCGGCGCCCCGACGGCTCCTTCCTGTTCCTCGGCCCCACCGGGGTCGGCAAGACCGAGCTGGCCCGCGCACTCGCCGAGGCGCTGTTCGGCGACCAGGACCGCATGGTCCGCTTCGACATGAGCGAGTTCCAGGAGCGCCACACCGTCTCCCGGCTGGTCGGCGCCCCGCCCGGCTACGTCGGCTACGAGGAGGCCGGCCAGCTCACCGAGGCGGTACGGCGGACGCCGTACTGCGTGCTGCTCTTCGACGAGATCGAGAAGGCCCACCCGGACGTCTTCAACATGCTGCTGCAGCTGCTGGACGACGGCCGGCTCACCGACAGCCAGGGCCGCACCGTGGACTTCTCCAACACGGTCGTCATCATGACCAGCAACGTGGGCGCGGACCGCATCCTGGCGGCCACGGCGGCCGGCCGCGACGTCGAGGAGCTGCGCGAGGAGCTGATGGACCTGCTCGGGCAGCGCTTCCGGCCCGAGTTCCTCAACCGCATCGACGAGATCATCCTGTTCCAGGGCCTGGACCGGCGGCAGCTGCGGGAGATCACGGCTCTGCTGGTGGAGCGGACCCGCCGCCGGCTGCACGCCCAGGACGTCACGCTCGACATCGGCGACGAGGTCCTGGACTACCTGGCGAATCAGGGCTACCAGCCGCAGTTCGGCGCCCGCCCGCTGCGCCGCACGATCCAGCGCCTGCTCGACGACGAGCTGGCCGAGCTGCTGCTCGGCGGCGCCATCAAGCCCGGTGACACGATCCATGTGACGGTGGAGGACGGCGCCATCCGCATCACCGCGACGCGGCCCGGCGAGGGCACCGACCGCTCCGCCGTCCAGGAGCGGGCGCCGGCCGGTTAGCTCACGGCGGCCACCGGGTCGCCCACGCGGAGGCGGCCCGGCGCCCGGGGGACGAGGCGGATGCCGTACCACGTCTTGCCGTCCCACTTGCGGTGCCGGGCCAGCGTCCGCAGCGGCTCCTTGCCCTTGACCTGGGTGTCGGGGTCGATGGTGGTGACCGCGCAGCGGTCGCACAGCTCCGAGACGCGGAAGGGCACCGAGCCGATCCGCACCTCCCGCCAGCCGTCCTCCTCGAACGGCTCGGCGCCCTCGACGATGACGTTCGGGCGGAAGCGCAGGGGCGACAGCGGGCCGGGCGGGTCCTCGCCGTGCGAGGCGGCCTCCTCGGCGATCCACCCGTCCAGGACGCGCGCCGAGGACCGGGAGGTGAGCAGCAGCGGCGCGTCCCAGGCGAAGCTGACCACCTCGCCCGGCAGCCCGCCGTGCGCCGGGTCGATCGACCGGCGGCGCGGGTCGTCCAGCCACACGAGCCTGGCGGGCCGCCCCAGCAGGGCGGTGAACCATGCGTGCGCCGCGTCGGCGGCGAGCACCGCCCGGTCCAGGCCCGTGAAGCCCACCGGGGTGAGCTCGCCGGCGGCGGGCGGCACCGTCAGGTCGTCCATCCCGCGCGCGGACAGCAGCAGGCCGCCCTCGGGCGTCGGCCGGGCCGCGACCGAGGCCAGCCGGGGCAACTCGCCCAGCCAGAGGTTGCCGCCGTCCTCGCCGATCACCGCCCACCGCCGGTCGCCGTCCAGCCCCCAGGGGTGGAGGTCCGCCTCGGGTACGGCCAGCCCGGCGCCGGACTTGAGCGGGTAGACGATGATCTGGGCGATGTGCATGGCGGCACCTTATCCGGTTAAGTCTGGAAGCGCTCCCAAATTACCCGGGCGCCATGCGGCCGGGACCCGCCGACGCTTGGACGTCGCGCCGCGGGCCTTCCGGCCGTCACGGGATCGAGACGACCACGTGGATGAGGGGATCGTTGCCGGTCGCGCGGAGCGTGTAGCGGTAGCGGCTGCCCGACCGCGGCACGCCCTCGGCGTCCACGTAGTCCCACGACACCTCGGCGTCGACGATCCGGTCCGTCACCCGGGTCGTCGCGGTGACCGTCGGGCGGGCGGCGACCAGGCCCTGGGCGCGATAGCGCTCGGCGGCCCCCTCGAAGGCGGCCTTCACGTCGGCCTCGCCCGCCACCGCCACCGCGACGTCGTCGCCGAGGATGAAGGACGGGTAGCCGTAGCATCCGGCGATGCCGTCGAGGTCGCCCCGCGTGAGGGCTTCGCCGTACCTCGAGAAGAAGTCTTCGATCTCCATGGGCCCGACCCTAGGCTGGAGTCGCCGACAGGCCGGTGTCGCCGATCACGAGAGGTCTTCCGGTGCCGATCCGCTCCGCCGACTCCATGGACCAGCATCTCGTGCTGCGCCGCGTGGAGCGCCAGCACGCCCTCATCGAGGAGCTGCGGGCGCGCTCCCCGCGGCGCACCACGGGACGCCTGCTCGCCGACCGGCTCGGCGTCGCCGTGCGGACCGTGGAGCGCGACGTCGTACGGCTCCGCGAGGCGGGCGTGCCCATCACCGTGCGCTCCGGCCCGGGCGGCGGCTACCGCCTCGACGCGCCCGCCGGGCCCGTGCGGCTGTCGCTCACCCCCGGCGAGGCGGCCGCGCTGGTGGCCGCCCTGGTGGCGGTCGGCCCGTACTCCTCGGCCAGCGCCCGTTCCGCGATGGACAAGCTGCTGGCGGCGCTTCAGCGCGGCGAGGACGGCACCGGCAGCGGCACGTGACCCATGGCGGGAGATCAGAGCTCGGCGAGGAAGTCCAGGGCGATCCGCCAGGCGCGGTCGGCCGCCTCGGGGTCGTGGTCCGGCAGGTCGGGGTCGGTGAACAGGTGGCCGGCGCCCGGGTAGCGGAAGACCTCCACCTCGGCCCCGGCCCGGCGCATCCGCAGGTACCAGGCGTTCTGCCAGTCGACGGACTCGTGGGTGTCGGGGTCGGCGACGTGGAGCTGGACGGGCAGGCCGTCGGCGGAGGCGTCGTCGGCCAGGTCGGAGGTGCCGTGCAGGAGCAGCAGGCCGCGGGCGTTGTCGTCGGCGAGGGCCAGGTTCTGGGCGAGCGCGCCGCCGAGCGAGAAGCCGGCGTACACCAGGCCGGCGGCGGACAGGGGCGCGGCGGCGGCGACGGCGCGCTTCAGCAGCTCGTCCCGGCCGATCTCCTCCTTGATCTTGATGCCGTCCTCGAAGGTGCCGGCGACCCGGCCGTCGTACAGGTCGGGGACGTGCACCTCGTGCCCGGCTGCCCGTAGCCGGTCGGCGGCCTGGCGGACGGCCGGGCGCAGGCCGTACTGGGAGTGCAGGAGCAGGATGCGCGCCATGCGAAAAGCCTAGCCGCGGCCCGTCGTCACCCGAGGTGACGGGTGGCGCGTCAGCCGAGCACTCCGGCCAGCGCGGCGGCCAGGGCCGCGTCCGCCGCCCGGATCGCGTCCTCCCGCGTCACCGGCTCCCGGGTGACGAACAGCCGGGCGAACACCGGCGCGACCGCCAGCCGTACCAGCTCCTCCGCGTCCACCCCTGGCCCCACCTCGCCGCGGTCCACCGCCCGCCGCACGATCTGGGCCGCCTGGCGGTGCCGGGCCTCGTAGAAGGCCCGCAGCGCCCGCGCCGCCGCCTCGTTCTGCATCGCCGCGGCGACGAAGGCCGACGCGATCGCGTCCGGGAAGCTCGACTGCACCAGCACGGCCAGGGCGCGCAGGTCCCCCCGGAGCGAGCCCGTGTCGGGCACCGGCCAGGGTTCCTCCCGGGCGAGCTCCAGCGCGTCGGCGATGAGCCCTTCGACGCCGCCCCAGCGCCGGTACACCGTCGTCTTGTGCACGCCCGACCGGGCCGCCACGTTCTCCACCGTCAGCCCGCCGTACCCGTGCTCGGCCAGCTCGGCCAGCGTCGCCTGCCGTACCGCCTCCCGGACCCTGGCGCTGCGGCCGCCGGGCCGCTTCTGGCCGCTCAAAACCTTCTGGTCGCTCAAAGGCAACTCCAGTTGCGTTAGTGCCCTCCCTCATGCTAGCTTAAAGCTACACAAGTTGCGATTGGAGCACGTCTGAACACCCAGATCAGTCTCAAAGGCATCGTCAAGGCGTACGGCGAGCGCCTCGTCCTCGACCACGTGTCCCTGTCCGTCAAGCCCGGCGAGCGCGTCGGCGTCGTGGGCGAGAACGGCGCGGGCAAGTCCACCCTGCTGCGGATCCTCGCCGGGACCGAGAAGCCGGACGAGGGCGAGGTCACCGTGACGGCCCCGGGCGGCGTCGGCCATCTCGAGCAGTCCCTCCGGGGCGCGACGGTGCAGGACGTCGTCGACGCCGCCCTCACCGAGCTGCGCGAGCTCGAAGCCGGCATGCGGCAGGCCGCCGAGGCCGAGGACATGGCCGCCTACGGCGAGCTGCTCACCGCGTTCGAGGCCAGGGGCGGCTACGAGGCCGACGCCCGCGTGGACCGGTCGATGCACGGCCTCGGCCTGGCGCAGGTGGGCCGCGACCGCCCGCTGGCCACGCTGTCCGGCGGCGAGCGGGCCCGGCTGGCGCTGGCCTGCCTGCTGGCCGCCTCCCCCGAGGTGCTGCTGCTGGACGAGCCGACCAACCACCTGGACGAGGCCGCGCTGACCTGGCTGGAGGACCGCCTGCGCGGCCACCACGGCACGGCCGTCGTGGTCTCGCACGACCGGATGTTCCTGGACCGCGTGGCCACCTCGATCGTCGAGGTCGACGGCGGCGGCGTGACCCGCTTCGGCGGCGGCTACACCGGCTACCTCGCCGAGAAGGCCGCCGCCCGCCGCCGCTGGGAGCAGGCCTACGCCGAGTGGCGGCAGGAGGTCGAACGGCTGGCCGAGTTCGCCTCGACCACCGCGCACCGCGTGGCCGCCGGGCGCCCGATGCGCGACAACAACAAGATGGCCTACGACCGCAACGCCGGGCGGGTGCAGGCGTCGGTGTCCTCCCGGGTACGGCAGGCCGCCGAGCGGCTGCGCCGCCTGCAGGACGACCCGGTGCCCCGCCCGCCCGAGCCGCTGCGCTTCCGCGGCCGCTTCGGCGCGCGGCAGGCCCGGGGCCCGCTGGTGGAGCTGCCGCTGCCCGGCGGCGAGACGCTGACCGTCGAGCCCGGCGACCGCCTGCTGATCCACGGCCCCAACGGCGCGGGCAAGACGACCCTGCTCGACAAGATCGCCCGCCACGCCCGCGGCAGGGTCGGCTACCTGCGCCAGCACGTCGCCCTCGACCCCCGCAGGCGGGTCGTCGAGGCGTACGGCGAGGGCCTGCCCGGCTACCCCGACGACCACGTGGCCGCGCTGCTGGACACCGGGCTGTTCCGGCGGGAGGCGCTGCACCTGCGGGTGGGCGAGCTGTCGGAGGGGCAGCGGCGCAGGCTGGCGCTGGCCCGCCTGCTGGCCGTCGAGCACGACCTGATCCTGCTCGACGAGCCGACCAACCACCTGTCGCTGACGCTGGTGGAGGAGCTGGAAGAGGCGCTCGGGGAGTACGGCGGCGCGCTCGTCGTCGTGTCACACGACCGGGCGCTGCGCAGCCGCTTCCGTGGGCGGCAGATGGGGGTGGGGCATGCAGCTTGAGGTTTCCGGCTCGCCGTACGGCGTCGCGACGGGCGCGGACGGCGCGCTGTGGTTCACGATGGCCAAGGAGGGGCGCGTCGGCCGCTACCTGGCGGGCGAGCTGCAGTTCTTCGACCTCGAATCGGCCGACGGGCAGCCCACGGTGATCGTCGCCGGGCCCGACGGCGCGATGTGGGTGACCGAGTTCGCGGGCGACCGGATCACCCGCCTCACGCCGGAGGGGAAGGCCGGGTCGTTCCGCGTGGCCTCGCCGTACGGGATCACGGTGGGCCCGGACGGCGCGCTGTGGTTCACGCAGGTGCAAGCAGACCGGGTCGGGAGGATCACCCCCGACGGGGAGATCTCCGGCTTCTCCGTCCCCGGCATGCCGTCCGCGATCGTCACGGGACCCGACGGCGCCCTGTGGTGCACGCTCAACCAGGCCAACGCCGTCGCCCGCGTCACGGTGGACGGCGAGGTCACGGTGCACGGCCTCCCGACGCCGGGCGCGATGCCGGTCGGCATCACCGCCGGGCCGGACGGGGCGCTGTGGTTCGTCGAGATCGGCGCCGGGCAGGTCGGGCGGATCTCCGCCGACGGCGCTGTCAGGGAGCATCCGCTGCCGGACCGCACGGCCAGGCCGCACGCCATCGTCACCGGGCCCGACGGCGCGCTGTGGTTCACCGAGTGGGGCGCGGGACGCCTGGGCCGGATCACCGTGTCCGGCGAGATCGAGGAGCGCGACCTGCCGGGCCAGGAGCCGCACGGGCTGACGGTGGGGCCGGACGGCGCGATCTGGGTGGCGATGGAGTCGGGCCTGCTCGTCCGGGTCTGAAGCCGGGCTCCCGGCGAGGCGCCGGGAGCCCGGCGGGCGGACGTCAGCCCGTCTGGACGGCCCGCTCGTCCGGGACGCAGTGGGTCATCTTCAGCCCCGAGACGTCGCGCGGGCCGTTCTTGCCGAGGTTGCCCAGGCGCTCGCGATCCTCGTCGGTGAGGTCCTGGCCGGCCAGCGGCTCCAGGTGGGCGACGTCCTGCGGCGAGATGCCCAGGCCCTCGCCCACCCGCAGCCCGAGGTCGTCCTCGGCCAGCAGGAAGTGCCAGACCATCCGCTCCTGGATGGGCCGGTCGCACTCCGACAGCAGGGTCACGAGGTTGCGGACCAGGTCGTCGCGTTCCCACTCGTGCATGAGCAGGTAGCGCTGGCCCGCCTGCAGGTAGTCGTTGGCGCGCGGGATGCGCTTGCGGGTGAGCCTGCCGGTGATGACCGGGCCCTGCTCGTCATGGGTGGGGTACCGTGCCTCGCGCAGCCCGCCCGTGATCGACGGCTCGTAGTTCACGTGCGGGCTCTCCCCGGCCCCGTCGACGTGGTACGTCATCTGGCCGTCGCGCTGGTTGGTGCGGACGGCGGCGTTCTTCGCCTGGTTGACGGGCAGTTGCAGGTAGTTCGGCCCGACCCGGTAGCGCTGGGTGTCGCTGTAGGAGAAGGTACGGCCGACCAGCATCTTGTCGTCGGAGAAGTCCAGGCCGTCGACCAGCACGCCGGTGCCGAACGCGATCTGCTCGTTCTCGGCGAAGTTGTTGGCGACGTTGCCGGTGAGGACCATCCGGCCCACCGGCATGGCGGGGAACTGGTCCTCGGGCCAGACCTTGGTGTCGTCCAGCGGGTCGAACTCCAGCTCGGGGTGCTCGTGGTCGTCCATCATCTGCACGAGCAGCTCCCACTCGGGGTGGTCGCCGCGGTCGATCGCCTCGTGCAGGTCCCGCGTGGCGTGGCCCAGCTCGGTCGCCTGGATCGCGGCGGCGTCGGCCTGGGTCATGCTCCGGACGCCCTGCCTGGGCATCCAGTGGTACTTGACCAGCTTCGTCTCGCCCTGGGCGTTCACCCACTTGTAGGTGTTCACCCCGAAGCCCTGCATGTGCCGGTAGTCCGCCGGGATGCCGCGCGGGCTGAACAGGTTGACCAGCATGTGCATGGACTCCGGCGTCTGCGACATGAAGTCGAAGATCCGGTTGGGCTCCTGCCGGAACGTCACGGGGTCGGGCTTGAGCGCGTGGATGACGTCCGGGAACTTGATCGCGTCGCGGATGAAGAACACCGCGAGGTTGTTGCCGACCAGGTCCCAGTTGCCGTCCTCGGTGTAGAACTTCACGGCGAACCCCCGGGGGTCGCGCGCGGTCTCGGCGGAGTCGCGGCCGCCGATGACGGTGGAGAACCGCACGGCGACGTCGGTGCGCCTGCCGGCCTCCTGGAAGAGCTTGGCGCGGGTGAACCGTGAGATGGGCTCGTCTCCCCACGCTCCGTAGGCTTCGAAGTAGCCGTAGGCGGTGACCCCGCGGGCGTGGACGACCCGCTCGGGGATGCGCTCGCGGTCGAAGTGGCTGATCTTCTCCAGGAACTGGTAGTTCTCCAGCGTGGCGGGCCCTCGGGCGCCCACCGTGCGCTGGTTCTGGTTGTCGTAGACGGGATGGCCCTGCCGGTTGGTGAGCACTTCCCGGTGGTCGTCCGGCTGTGGTCCCATGCCCGAGACGTCGGTCATATCGGATCCCCTTCGCGGTTTTCGGCCGAATACGGCTCGTACCCCCCTGGCGCCGGATACACGGAATGGGACAAATCCGGCGCATGGCCCCATGTCGCGGGGCCGATCCGCCGGCTCAGTCCTTGAACCAGGGAACCGACTCCAGGCGCAGCCGCTCCAGCGGGACGAACCGTTCGGCGAGTACGGCTGCCGCGACGGCCGCCAGGGCCGTGCCCCAGGCCACCGGGCCCAGCGGCACGCAGCCGAAGAACTGGCTCACCCCCGGCACCTGCACCACCGCCGCCAGCACGGCCGCCGACCCCAGCGAGCTGAGCAGCACCGAGCGGCTGGACCCGCCGGTCGCCAGCGTCTGGGCGAGCTGGGTGCCCACCAGGGCGACCAGCCCGACGGTGCGGGCGCGCGCCTCGCGCCCGGTCAGCCGGGCGAGCGCCCAGCCCGTTCCGGCCCCGGCGGTGGTGAAGACCGCCCGCCGGACGATGTCGCGGGTGAGGGGCGTGCCGAGCGAGGACTCCGGCCCCTCGTCGAGCAGCGCCGCCGCGTGGTCCTGCGACGGTGCGCGCACGGCGATGGCCAGCGCGGGAGCCAGGTCGGTGAGCATGTTGACCAGCAGCAGCTGCCGGGCCGACAGCGGGGAGCGGCCGGTGGCCAGCGAGCCGAGCAGGGTGAAGCCGATCTCGCCGAGGTTGCCGCCCACGAGGATGCCCAGCGCCTGCCGTACCGACGCCCACATGGCCCGCCCCTCGACCAGCGTCGAGATGATCGTCTCCAGGCTCTCGTCGGCCACGACGAGGTCGGCCGCGGCCTGGGCGGCGGGCGTCGCGCCGGGACCCAGCGCGATGCCGATGTCGGCCAGCCGGATGCCGGCGGCGTCGTTGGAGCCGTCGCCGGCCATCGCGACGACCTTGCCGAGCCGCTGGAAGGACGAGACCACCCGCACCTTGTGGCTCGGCGTGCAGCGGGCGACCACGTCGACGCCGGGAAGCGCCTCGTCCAGCCGCGCGTCGTCCATGGCGTCGATGTCGGGGCCGGTGATGACGTGCAGGTCGGTCTCGTCGGTCACGTGCCTGGCGATGCTGCCGGCCGTACCGGGATGGTCGCCGGTGAGCATGACGATCTGCACGCCGGCGTTGCGCAGCGCGGCCACGGCGGACACCGCGGTGTCGCGCACCACGTCGGCGAGCCCGACCAGGCCGGTGAACTCCAGGTCGTGGACGTCCTCGTCGTCGAGCCGGTCGGTGTCGCCCATGGTCCGTTCGGCCACGGCGAGGACGCGATGGCCGGAGGAGGTCAGCCGGTCGATGCGGGCCTCGACGCGGGCCCTGCGGTCGCCGTCGAGCCCGGCGCAGCGCGGCAGGACGACCTCGGGGGCGCCCTTGACGCTGAGCAGCCGCTTCCCGCCGCAGCGGCCCAGCGTGGCGTGGTAGCCGCGGGAGGACTCGAACAGCAGCGAGGTGATCTCCTCCCAGGAATCGGCGTCGGTGGCGCGCGAGACGCCCAGGTCGGCCGCGCCCTTGCCGACCGCCTCGTCGGTGAGGTGGCTGTAGTCGCCGTTGACCGAGTGCGGCGTCGCGCGCAGGGCCGCGGCGAGCACGTGGCGCAGGTCGTCGTCGAGGTGGCCGGCGTCGCGGTCGTGCGCGGCGTCCGCCACCCTGGCGAGCTGGATGCGGCCCTCGGTCAGCGTCCCCGTCTTGTCGAAGCACAGCACGTCGACGCGGCCCAGCGTCTCGATGGTGCCCGGGTTGCGGGCGTGGACGCCGCGGGCCGCCAGCCGCCGGGTGGCCGCGAGCTGGGCGGCGCTGACCAGCAGCGGAAGCCCTTCGGGCACCGAGGCGACCGCGAGGTTGACGCCCTCGCCGAGGGTCTCGCGGAGCTGCCTGCCGCGCACCAGGCCGGACAGCGTGACGCCGAGCGCCGAGCCGATGGCGATCGGCGTGGTCGTGCGGGTGATGGCCGCGAGCCGTTCCTCCACGCCGCTCACGCGCTCCGCGCCGGCGGTGGCGGCCATCGCGCGTCCCGTCTCGGTGGCGTCGCCCACGGCGACCACGACAGCGGTGGCGTTGCCCGCCGCGACGGTGGTTCCCTCATACAGCATGGAGGCGCGCTCGGCGACGTGGTGGGCGAGCACCGGCCGGCCGGTCTTGCCGACCGGAAGCGACTCGCCGGTCAGCGACGACTCGTCCGCCTCCAGGTTCTCGGCCCGCAGGATGCGGCAGTCGGCGGGGACGACGTCGCCGGTGTCGAGCAGGATGACGTCGCCGGGCACCAGGTCCGCGGCCTCCAGCGGGCGTTCCTCGCCGTCGCGCAGCACGCGGACGCACACCTTCGTCTGGGCGGTCAGCTCCTCCAGCGTCGCGGCCGTGGCCGTCCGCTGCACGCCGCCCACCAGGGCCGACACGCCCATGACGCCGAGCACGAGGGTGGCGTCGACGGCCGAGCCGAGGATGGCCGAGCCCACCGCGCCCGCGGCCAGGATGGGCGTGAACGGGTTGGCCAGCTCGGCGCCCACCCCGCGGGCCAGCGTCGCCCAGGTGGAGGCCGTCCGCCGCCGTTCCCTGCGGCGCCGCTTCGCCTCCTCCGTCGTGAGCCCGCCCTCCTGCGACTCCAGGACGGCCAGCACCCGCTCTCCCGGCATCGCGTGCCAGGGCGTGACCGGCAACGGGGGAGCGGTCGGGCGCCGCAGGCACTGGTGGGCCTCCCAGGCGCCCTGCGCCAGCGACAGGGCGGCCACGCCGTTCACGGCGGACAGCACGTGGCCGGTGGCCCGGCTCATCCTGTCGGTCAGCCCGTAGATCACGGCCACGCCGGTGCCCGCCTTGGCCAGCGTCACGCCGCGCTCGCTGACGGCCTTGGCGGCGCGTACGGCCTGCACGATCAGGGCCGCCGTGGTCAGGTCATCGCCCACGAGCAGGTCGGCGCCCCAGGGCGGGGTGCCGTCGGCGCCGGTCACGCCGATCGAGCAGTCCGCCGCGGCGAGCGCCTCCCGGTCGCGCGACAGCAGGAGGACCACGGCTCCCTCGTGCTGCAGCCGGCGCACCTTCTCGGCCAGGTCGCCGTCGCCGTCGTGCATGACCGGCCGCAGCCGGGCCTGGCGGGCCGCGACGGTGAGGGCGTGCGCCTGCGGCGCCTGGTGCCGGACGACCGCGACGACGGCCTGCAGCTGCTCGCGGCGGGTCAAGGCCAGCACGTGGACGGCGGAGCCCTCCCGGAGGAAGCGGTCGCGGTGGCGTTTGCCCGCCCAGCCCTTGCGCGGGATCTCATCGTAGGGGCCGAGCGCCCAGTCGCCGTCCGTGTGCGCCTCCTCGGGCGCGGACCGCGTGAACAGCGCGTGGACCCGGATGGCGACCTGTTCCTGGTCGGCTTTGGGCGCGGCGGCCACCTCCCCGATCGCCAGGTCGCCGGACAGCAGCGCGTCGCGGTCCAGCACCAGGGTGTCGACCCTGTCCAGCACGCCCAGCACCCGGGGATCGGTGATGACCACGCCCCGCTGGGACAGCAGCGCTCCGAGCTCGGTGGCGAAGGCATCCCGTCCCACCGAGGCCGCCTTGGGCAGCCCGGCCAGGGCGACCTCCAGGCCGCGGTGCATGTCGCCGGTCAGCACGCTGCCCGCGAGCGAGCCGATCGCGCCGCCGGACAGCACGCTGTCGGCGTGCCGTTCGATCGGGCCGGCGGGCATGCGCCGCGGCCGGTCGGGCGGCTGCACCCTGGCTTCGGCGCGTTCCGGGGTGCCCGTCAGCTCCGGCTCCTTGCGCTCCCACACCTGGCCCTGCAGGTGCGCCTGGCGGACCTGCAGCACCCGCTGCACCATGTCGATGGCCAGGCCGGTGCCGCCGGGCGCCAGCGTCTGGATCGTGCTGTTGATCATGGGCATCCACGACCGGCACGCGGGGATCGCGTCGTCCAGCACCTTGCGCAGCTGCGGCACCCCGCTCAGATAGGCGGCCGTGGCCGCCGCCGCCGGGGGCAGGGGAGCCCGGCGGACGAGCCGCTCCACGCCGGTCACCGCGAGCCCGACGGCGTCGGCGGCCAGGACGAGCGCGGCCGGCGGCCCGCCCGGCGTGCCCTCAGTGACGGCCGGGCTCTTCTCCACGGCGGCCCGCTCGGCCTCCTCGAGGATGGCGACGAGATCCTCGACCGGCGGGGCAGGGTCGTGCACCTCGACGATCACGCGCTTGATCGGCAGGTTGACCCGCGCCCACTTGACGGACGGATGCACGGACAGGGCGGACTCGATCGCGTCCGCCTGGTCCGCGATGATCGGGCAGCGCAGCTCCAGGTGGATCCGCCCGGGGTAGCTCCAGGTGGATCGCCGCAGGCCCGTCAAGCCGGCGAGGGTGGACACCGCCCGCTTGGGCGCCTCGGCGGCCGTGCCGGCGGCCCACTTCAGCGGGGCCGCCACGAGATCCTGCCCTGGCAGCCGTGGGAGGGACAGACCGAATAGCATGTCGGCCTTGTACCCCTGTGGAACTATTTACGCCTTGTCAACCGTGGTGACCGGCTCCTTCTCCCGCGAGCGCGGCCAGCGCCTCCTCGGCCGTCAGGCATCCGGCCGTGGCCAGCTCCAGGTTGGCCAGCGACGCGGCGTGGACGCCCTCGTCGGCGGCGGCCACGCAGTCCCGGATCGTGTAGACGGTGAACCCGAGGTCGGTGCCGTTGCGCGCGGTCTGCTCGACGGTCAGGTTGGTCGCCACGCCGGTCACCAGCAACGTGGTGACGCCGCGCCCGGCCAGCCACTCGGGCAGCCCGCTGGCCGTCAGGCCGGACAGCCGCTGGTTGTCCACCACGTGACCGCGATCGGCCTGCTCCCGCATCTCGGGGATGATCTGCGTGCCCGGAGCGCCGGGGCGGAAGGCCTCCTGGGCGTCGCCGACGGCCCGCATGAAGCCGGTGTTGCGCACCAGCGCCCCCTCGCCCTCCGGCACGGTGAAGCGGGTGAAGACCACGGGAACGCCCAACGCCGCGACCGCGTCGTGGAACCGTACGGCCCGCTCCACCACGCCGCTGCGGGCCACGGGCTCGGCGAGCATGCCGCCGAAGAAGCCCTCCGGCTTGATCACGTTGACCTGCCAGTGCAACGCCAGCACGGCCGCCTGTCGTCCATCCAGGATCATGCCGTGATTGTGGCGCATGGCAGAACCTTTCGATGGAGCGGGCACTCCAATCAGGGGACGGCACACGACAAGGGGGAACACCATGAGGAAGCTGCTCGTCGTCGTCCTGGCCGGGGGACTGGCCGCGGGAACGCTGGTGGCCGCCGGCCCGCCCGCGCTCGCGCAGGCCGCCAAGCCCACGCTCGGGCCGTACGGCTACGGCAAGGTCAAGCTGGGGATGAGCGCGAAGCGGGCCAGGGCCACGGGGAAGGTCGTGCTCAAGATGCCCGCCGGTGAGGGCTCCTGCTCGGGCTGGGACCTGAAGGCGCACCCCACCGGCAAGAACAGCGTGGGGCTGTACATCTCCAAGAAGCACGGCGTGGCCGTGATCGGCGCGCCCGAGGGCGTCAAGACCCCCGAGGGCATCGGGATCGGCTCCACCATGAAGCAGGTCAAGAAGGCCTACCCCAAGCTGAAGACCTCCCCGGGCGGCATCCCGTACGTCGCGGTGCCCGGCAACGGCAAGGCCTACTACGCCTTCTTCCCCTCCAGGAAGGGCGTCCTGAAGCAGCTGATCCTCGGGCTCGACAAGCAGGACTGCGTCAACTGACGCCGGCCAGCTCCGCCACCGCCCGTTCCTCCAGCTGTACGGCATGCCCGACCAGCCGGGCGATCTCGCCGAGCGGCGCCGTCGCCAGGGCCGCGGCCGCCACCCGCGACCACTGCTCTCCCGCCGCGCGGTAGAGCCCGTCGGGCCTGCCCACCTCGGCCAGGAAGTCGGCGTACAGCGGCCGGGTCGCGCCCGGCGTCGTGTACTCCACCTCCAGGCATTCGTGCAGCCGCCGCAACGGCACGGCCAGGTCCTCCCAGCGCCGGTCCCATGACGGGATCTGCGCGGCCAGCTTCCGCATGCCCGACAGCCCGAAGTTGACGTCGAAAGCGTTGCCCAGCACCGGGCCGGTCAGCTTGGCGGCGGTGTCGGCGATGGCCCCGGCGACGTCGGGCTCCCCCTCGGGTCCTCCGGTGATCCGGATGAGCGTGTGCCGTTCCTTCCTCACCCGCGACCAGGCGGCCATGAAGTCCGCGAGCGGCAGCTCCCTCGGCCCGTCGTCGTCCAGCGTGACCCGATCGCCCTCGATGGCGGTCACGGCGACGTCGACGGGGTCGGGGAAGGGCAGGTCCGGCCGCCACGGCAGCTGGTAGCGCCCCACCCGGCACACCACCGGCCCCGCGGCGAGCGCCTCGCGCAGGTTGCGCTCGGCGACCCGCGGCGAGCCGGTCTGCACGACCTCGAACGGGATCCGCAGCCGCGACAGCGCGAGCGGGATCATGGGCGCCGGGTGCGCCTGCGCCACGACGGTGAGGATCGGCGGCCGGCCGGAGTACTCGAACACGAAGTACATGAACCCGACGCCGCCGCCGAGCCCGAGCAGCAGGGCTTCGGAGTACGCGCCGCCCAGCAGCCGGCGCAGCAGGGCGGACTCGTGGTGATGGTACGGCCGGCGCGGCCCGGTCAGGTGGCGCAGCGCGGCGGTGTAGGACTCGCCGGTCTTGGCCATGCGTTCGCGGACGCGGCGCTTGAGGTGCTTGTGCTCGGTCATCGTCGGCTCCGCGGCGGCCTCGTGCCGGACCCACGCTCCTCGCACGACCCGCCGTGAGGGAGGACAACGGACACGACCGGACGATCGCCCCGAGGACATCGATCCCCTTTGCCCCCGCGGTGCCGCGCGGCGTGGGCGCGCGGTCAGAGGGTTGGGCGCGGGACGGCGCCGGGTTCACGCTACCAGTGATGCGCCCGGCCCCACAGGGTCCTCTCCCGTATGGCGGAGGCGGCCCCTTGGTGGCGGCGCTCATCGGGCCGCATGCCTCCTCTCCCGACTCCCCCGAACGGCGGAGGCCGGCCGCCCGGCTCGCGGGAGGATACGCCGAACGGCAGATGGGCGCGGCGCCGCCCGGCCGCCAGGCTGAACCCATGACGATCAAGCTTCCCGGCCGATGGGCCGGCCACGCGGCCGCGCTCTGGTCGCTGACCTACGGCCTGCTCGGCCTGTACTGGGCGCTCGGCGGCGCCGGCTTCCCCTTCGGCCGGCACGACCCCGACTGGGAACCCGGCGCCTCGCTGCTGGGCGAGGCGACTCCCGAGGCGGCCGGGCCGGTCATCGCCGTCCTCGGCCTGGCCGGCGCCGCCGCCGGCCTGGCCATCGGCCTCGGGGCGCGGCGGGGCCGTACCGCCCTGCTGGCCTTCGCCTGGCCGGCCGCCCTCGCGCTGACCGTCGTGCTGCCCGACATGAGGGTGCTCATGGTGGTGGCCTACGCGCCGCTGCTGCTGGTGTGGGCCTTCACCGGCGTGCCCGGCGGCCAGCCGCTGGGCGAGCTGGTTCCGTGGTCGCGGATCAACCTGCTCGTCCTGCTGCTCGGCGGGCTGCTGTGGGGGCTGGCGGCGCTGTCGGCGCTTCGCGGCCGCGCCGTACGGGGGCGGTGGGCCGACCCGGAGCGGGCCCGCCGCTGGGGGCGGTGGGCGGTCGTCGTGGCGGCGGCCATCCCGGCCTGCTACGACGTCAGCCGCCTGGCGTGGGCCGCGGGCATCCCGCTGGGCGTCACGGAGGAGTTCTGGCGCTTCCTGGACGAGTCGGGGCTGCGCTGGGGCGGGCTGTTCCTCAGCGCCATGGGCATCGGCGGCGCCGTCCTCACCCTGGGGCTGGTCCAGCGCTGGGGGGAGGTCTTCCCGCGCTGGATGTGGTTCGTGGCGGGCCGGCGCGTGCCGCCGATGCTCGCCGTCGTCCCGGCCTCGATCGTCTCGCTCATGGTGCTGTCGGCCGGGCTGGCCTACTGGCGGCTGGTGCTCGTGCGCGACCTGGCCGACTGGAGCATGTGGGCCACGTGGCTGCCCTCGCTCACCTGGCCGGTCTGGGGCGTGGCCCTGGGAGCCGCGACCGTCGCCTACTACGTGCGCAGGTCCGCGGAAGCGGGCACTAGGGTCGAGGCGTGAGCTGGATCGGGGCGCTGGTGGCCGCCTGTGCCGTGGCGGCCGTGCTGCTCTCGCGTGCCCGCCCCGGGATCGCGGCCGCCGTCGCCGGAGCCGCCTCCGTCGCGGCCTCCCTCGCCCATCCGCTCACCGGGACGCTGAGCGGGCAGCTGGTCTGGCCGGTGGCCGAGGCGCCGCCGCTGCTGGTGCTGACCGTTCTCGCCGTACGGCTGGCGCCGCCGCGCTGGGCCGTGCTCGGTGGCGGGCTGTCCGGCCTGGCGGTGGCGCTGGTCCTGCTCAAGGTGGTCTGGCCGGAGCAGCCGTCGCTGGTGTTCGGCGCCTGCGCGGCCTGGGGGCTCGGCGCGGTGGCGGCCGCCGCCGTCGGGCTCTACCTCCGCTCGCTGGATGCCAGGCGGGTCCGCGCCGTGGCGGAAGCCACCCGGCTGCAGCGCCTGTCCCTGGCCCGCGACCTGCACGACTTCGTCGCCCACGACGTCAGCGGCATGCTCGTGCAGGCCCAGGCGGCCGCGGTGATCGCCGGACCGCTGCCCGAGCCGGTGGCCGAGGCCCTGCGCCGCATCGAGGAGGCCGGCCAGCGCGCGCTGGCCGCGCTCGATCGCACCGTCCACCTGCTCAACGAGCCGGGACCCGGGATCGAGGGCATCGCGGCGCTGGCCGACGGCTTCTCGCCCGCCGTACGGGTCGAGCTGTCCCTCGTGCCGGCCGCCGAGGTGCCCGGCCAGGCCTCGGCCCTGGCCTACCGGGTCGTGAGCGAGGCCTTGACCAACGTCAGGCGGCACGCCCCGCGCGCCACGGCGGTCGCCGTCACGGTGGCGCGCGAGGGGCGGCGGCTGCTGGTGCGCGTGGCCAATGACGGGGCTGACGACGGCGGCGCCGGGGGCACACGCAACGGCGGGTTCGGCCTGCCCGGGCTCGCCCGCCTGCTGGAGTCGCGCGGCGGGAGCCTGACGGCCGGGCCGCACGGCGGCGGCTGGCTGGTCACCGCCGACATCCCGGTCGAGGGGGAGGGACAGTGAGCACACGGATCGTCGTGGCCGACGACCAGGACGACGTCAGGATCGGCTTCCGGCTCATCCTGGACTCGCAGCCGGACATGACGGTCGTGGGCGAGGCGGCCGACGGCCGGCGGGCGGTCGAGCTGGCCCGCCACCTCAGGCCCGATGTGCTGCTCGCCGACATCCGCATGCCCGCGCTCGACGGGCTGGAGGTCACCAGGCTGCTGGCCGCCGAGACACGCGTGATCGTGGTGACCACGTTCGACCTCGATGAGTACGTCCACGCCGCGCTGAGGAACGGCGCCTGCGGCTTCCTGCTCAAGCGCTCGGGTCCGGCGCTGCTGGTGGAGGCGGTCCGCGCGGCCATGGCGGGAGACACGCTGATCAGCCCCCAGGTCACCGTCCGCCTGCTGCGCCACCTGCGCGCGGCGGCCCCGGCGCCGCCGGCCGAGCCGCTCACCGAGCGGGAGCTCGAGATCGCCCGGCTCGTCGCGCACGGCCGTACCAACGCCGACATCGCGGCCGAGCTGACCATCAGCCCGGGCACGGTCAAGACCCACGTCGCCCACATCCAGCGCAAGGTCGGCGCCGCCAACCGCGTCGGCATCGCGGCCTGGGCCTGGAGCTCGGGAGCCGTCGGCGGCCCCGGGGCGTGAAGCCGCGTCAGAGCCGGCGTTCGCCGCTCACCGCAGGGGGTCGAAGAAGGCGGACAGGTCCTCGGCCAGCTGCTCGGGCGCCTCCATGGCCGGGAAGTGCCGGCCGCGGTCATGCTCCACCCAGTGCGTGCCCTCGGCCGGGTCGATCAGGCGGCGCGCGGTCGGGTCGGCGCCGAAGACCGAGTATCCCTGCGGCGCGGTCGGCGGCGCCCCCCAGTCCTGCGAGTGGAACTGCTCGTACAGGAACCGGGCCGCCGACACGCCCGTGCCGGTGAACCAGTACACGCTGACGTTGGTGAGCAGCTGGTCGACGTCGATCGGCAGGTCGGTCCAGCTCTCGAAGCTCTCCGCGATCCAGGCCAGCTGCAGGACCGGCGAGTCGGCCAGGCCGTACCCCAGGGTCTGCGGGCGGGTGTTCTGGATGGCCAGGTAGCCGGAGTTGTCCCGGCGGAACTCCTCCATCCGGTCCAGGGCCAGCTTGTCCACCGGGTCGTCCGGGTTCAGCCTGCCGGCGATCCAGGGCATGAAGGTCGCGGTGGCCGCCGCGGTGTGGGGGTCGGTGACCAGGTGGATGCCGATCACCCGCGCGCCGGCCAGCCCGCCGACCGCGCCGGACACCCCGGCGCCCACATCGCCGCCGTGCAGGCCGTACCGCTCGTAGCCGAGCCGGGCCATCAGCTCTGCCCACGCCCGGGCGGTGCGGCCCATCGCCCAGCCGGCCTCCCGCACCGGGGTGGAGAAGCCGAACCCCGGCAGCGAGGGGACCACGACGTGGAAGCCCCGCTCCAGCAGCTTGGGGATCAGCTGCTCGAACTCCACGAACGAGCTGGGGTACCCGTGCGTGATCAGCAATGGGATCGCGTCCTCGCGGTCGGACCGGGCGTGCAGGACGTGGATCGGCTGGCCGTCGATCTCGGTGAGGAAGTGCGGGAAGCGGTTGAGCCGCGCCTCGGCGGCCCGCCAGTCGTAGCCGCTCCTCCAGCGCTCGGCGAGCTCCCTGACCCGCTCCAGCGGGATGCCCTGCCGCCATCCGACTCCGGGCAGCTGGTCCGGCCAGCGGGTCCGGTCCAGCCGTTCGGCCAGGTCGTCCAGATCGCGCTGCGGGACGTCTATCCGGTACGGCTGGAGCTGTGCGTTCATCGGACTCTCTCCTGGAGGATGCGGATAGACGGCACGGAATCGGTAGGTGTCGCACTATACGCACCCACCTCAAGCGTCACGCGACAGTTCAGGAAAAGCTCGCACCCTCCCGGAGCGGTCCGTCAGTCGGCCATCGCGCGGTCGTCGATCGACCGCAGGATCTCCTCGGGGACGATCAGGTCGGCGCGGGACCGCGTGGTGGCGATGAGCTCGGCGTTGCGCTGGTCGGTGCCCAGCACCCAGGCGACCGCCGCGTCGTGGTCCTTGCCGAACGTCTCGTGCCGGGCGACGAGGCGGCGCACCCGCTCGGCCTGGTCCAGCTCGCAGTACCACACCTCGTGCAGCTGGGGCCGCACCCGGGCCCAGTCGCCCCGCTCCAGCAGCAGGTAGTTCCCCTCGGTGACGACGAGCCTGGCGGCGCGCGGGATCGGGATGCTGCCCGCGATCGGCTGCTCCAGGTCGCGTTCGAAGGCGGGCGCGTAGACCACGTCGTCCTCGTCCTCGCGCAGGCGGCGGAGCAGGGCCGCGTAGCCGGCGGCGTCGAAGGTGTCGGGAGCCCCCTTGCGGTCGCGCCGCCCGAGCCGGTCGAGTTCGACGTCGGCCAGGTGGAAGCCGTCCATCGGCACGTAGGCCACCCACTCGTGCGCGGGCAGGCCCGGCGGGGGCGTCGGCTTAAGGAGGGCGACCAGGTACCGGGCGAGCGTGCTCTTGCCCGCCCCCGGCTCGCCCGCGATGCCCAGCAGGGCACGGCGCCCGCCGCGGACGAGGGAGCGGGCACGGCCGGCCAGGTCGTCGAGCGTCGTCATCGCGTCCGGCTCGTGTGGAGGTGATCGGCGATGAACGCGCGGGCGTGCCGCGCCAGGTCCTCGCCGTCGGACCACAGGTTGCGCCAGATCGCCAGGTCGTTGGACAGGCCCCGCATCACCACCGCCGAGGAGAAGGACTCGAACGTGACCGGCCCACGGTAGTCCACGTCCGCCAGCGCGTGGAAGAACGAGGCGAAGTCCAGGTGCCCCGAGCCGAGGTAACCGCGGTGGTTCTCGCCGACGTGGACGTAGCCGAGCCGGTCGCCGACCTCGTGCACCGGCCGGACGAAGTCGTCCTCCTCGATGTTCATGTGGTAGGTGTCGAGGTGGATGAGCACGTTGTCCTCGCCGATGTCGTCGGCCAGGACCAGCGCGTCGCGGGCGGTGTTGACGACGTTGGTCTCGTAGCGGTTGCAGATCTCCAGGCCGAGCGTCATGCCGTACGGCTGGGCCTCGCCCGTGAAGTGGGTGCCCCCGAGCGCGCGGGTCGCGGCGAGGGAGTCGTGCAGCAGCTTCTCGCCCCGCTCCACGACGGCCGGGTCCTCGCTGGAGACGTCGGCGTCGAAGGCCAGGCCGCGCGAGCACGCCACGCCCAGGCCGGCGGCCTTCAGCGCGTCGCGCGTGGCCGCGACGTCGAGGTTCGCGGAGTCGTGCAGGGAGATCTCCAGCAGGTCGAACCCGGTCGCCTTCGTCTTGCCGACCGCGAACGCTATGGAGGACGGACCGGTGTCGCCGGCCCACACCAGGGCGTGCACGCCGATCGGGTTGGGCTGGGTGTCGGTGGTCATGGGCTTGCCTTCCCGGTTCAGTCGCCGGCCGCGCCGGTGACGAGGGCGACGATCTCCTCCCCGGAGGTCTGGGCGGTACGGCGTCCGCCGACGCACCGGCCGGCCCGCATCACCCACACGTGGTCGCCGAGCCGCATGACCTGCGCGAAGTTGTGGCTGATGAGCAGGACGGAATGGCCCTCGTCGCGCAGGCGCAGGATGAGCTCCTCGACCCGGGCGGTCTCCTGGACGCCGAGGGCCGCCGTGGGCTCGTCCATGATGACGAGCTTGGAGCTGAAGCCCGCCGCCCGGCAGATGGAGACGGCCTGGCGCTGCCCGCCGGACAGCCGCCGGACGCGCGAGCGGACCGCCGGCACGTTGACCGCGAGCGTGGCGACCATCTCCTTCGCCCGGGTCTGCATGGTGCGCCGGTCGAGGATGGGGACGGGACCGAACCGGCGCACGATCTCGCGGTTGAGGAAGAGGTTCTGCCAGACCGTGAGGTCCTCGACGAGCGCGAGGGTCTGGTGGACGGTCTCGATGCCGGCCGTGGCGATGACGAAGGTCTGGCCCACCGAGAGGATAATGAAGAT
This sequence comes from Thermoactinospora rubra, assembly GCF_002093975.1. Classification (GTDB taxonomy): domain Bacteria; phylum Actinomycetota; class Actinomycetes; order Streptosporangiales; family Streptosporangiaceae; genus Nonomuraea; species Nonomuraea rubra_A. The sequence continues at coordinate 45,374 of NZ_KZ084331.1, read as the reverse complement.
CGCGGCGGCGACCAGCGTGGAGGCGATGTTCCCCCGGGCTGAGGAACGTCGGGTTCAGCTCGGGCTGCCAGGAGCCCTCGGGCTTCAGCCCCGGGGGAGGAATGGCGTACGGACCGCACGCTTGTTCGATCTCTGATAAACTTCACAGCGTGAAATTCGTTGTGCAGGTGCGGCTGTTCCCCACGCCGGCTCAGGAGGCGGCGCTGGCAGACACGCTGCGCCTGTGCAACGAAGCCGCGAACCTGGTCTCCCGCACCGCGTGGGACACCAAGACGTTCCGCAACTACGACCTGCGGGTGCACACCTACGGTGAGCTGAAGAACATGGGTTTGTCGGCGCAGCCCGCCCAGCACGTCATTAAGAAGGTCGCCGACGCCTACACGACCGTGCGCGCCCAGGTGAAGGCGAACCTGCGCAAGCCCCTCACCAAGCCGATCGGATTCCGCAAGGACGCCGCCCAGCCGTTCGACGACAGGTGCCTGTCCTGGCAGGTCGAGGCGCGCACCGTGTCCATCTGGACCACGGGCGGCCGGATGAAGGGCATCCGGTTCGGCTGCTCCGAGGAGCAGGCCCGCGCGCTGGCCGCCTACCGCAAGGGCGAGTCCGACCTGGTCCACCGGGACGGCCGGTGGCTGCTGATCGCCACCTGCGACGTGCCCGACACCGACGTCACCGAGCCCGACACCTTCCTCGGCGTCGACTTCGGCATCGCCAACATCGCCACCACCAGCGACGGGGTCAAGCATGCCGGGAAGGCCTTGAACGCGGTCCGGCACCGCAACCGCGAGCTTCGTCGCCGCCTCCAGGCCAAGCAGACGAAGTCCGCCAAGCGGCTGCTCAAGCGTCGCCGTCGCAAGGAGTCCCGGTTCGCCCGGGACGTCAACCATGTCATCTCCAAGAGCATCGTGACCGAGGCTGAACGCACCGGGCGTGGCATCGCGCTGGAAGACCTCCAGGGCATCCGCGACCGGGTACGGCTCCGTAAGCCCCAGCGGGTCACGCTGCACTCTTGGAGCTTCCACCAGCTCGGGAGCTTCATCGCCTACAAGGCGGTCCGCGCCGGGGTCGCGCTGGTGTACGTCGATCCGGCCTACACCTCGCAGGGCTGCTCGGCATGCGGCCACATCGACCGGAAGAACCGGCCGGACCAGGAAACCTTCGCCTGTACGTCGTGCGGCTTCGCTGAGCACGCCGACGTCAACGCAGCCCGCAACATCGCCATGCGCGGTGTCGCGGGCTGGGCTGCCGTCATGCAGCCGGACGCGGCCTGAGCCCTCACTCCCAGTGAGCGGCGAGGAGCTGCAAGCCCCCCGGCTTTAGCCGTGGGGTCATGACCACCTGGAAGACGACCGTAAGCACCCTTTAGAAACCAAACAACATACCTTTTGACTGAAAAGTCCGAAGCTTCCTTGACTTGTGTGCGGGTCTGTTCGCCGGTGCCGGGGCGATTGCTCGAAATTTTCGGCTTATCCCCGATACTTTTAGCCGCCAGACTTGTACAGTCGGACGCGAGCGCCGCTCGGCCCGCGCCGCCGTACCACCCGGAGGACCGAACCATGGCGTCACCAGCCTTCGCCCCCGATCCGGCCATCCGAGAGCACCGCACCGCAGACGCCGTCGTCACGGTCACCGTGGACGGGGTGCCGCCCGCGGGCCGGGAAGTGGTCGTCGCGCAGCGGAACCACAAGGTCCTCTTCGGCTGCATCGGCTTCGAGTTCGTCTCGCCGGGCGACACCCCCTCGCCCGAGCTCGAGCACCTGACCGAGCTGTGGTTCGGCCTGTTCAACTTCGCCACGCTGCCGTTCTACTGGGGCCGCTTCGAGCCGGTCCGCGGCCGGCCGGACACCGAGCGGCTGCTGAAGACGGCGCGCTGGTTCGCCGACCGGGGCTGCGTGGTCAAGGGACATCCGCTGGCCTGGCACACCGTCACCGCGGACTGGCTGAGGGACCTGCCCACCGCCGAGGTCGCCCGCGCTCAAGCCGACCGGATCAGGCGCGAGGTGACGGACTTCGCCGGACTGATCGACATGTGGGACGTCATCAACGAGGTCGTCATCATGCCGGTCTTCGACAAGGACGACAACGGCATCACGCGGCTCTGCCGCGACATCGGCCGCATCCCCATGGTCAGGATGGTCTTCGACGCGGCCCGGCAGGCCAACCCGCACGCCACGCTGCTGCTCAACGACTTCGACATGTCCACGGCGTACGAGTGCCTGATCGAGGGCGTGCTGGAGGCCGGCATCCAGATCGACGCGCTCGGCCTGCAGAGCCACATGCACCAGGGCTACTGGGGCGAGGAGAAGACGCTGGGCATCCTCGACCGTTTCGCCCGGTACGGCCTGCCGATCCACTTCACCGAGACCACCCTGGTGTCCGGCCACCTGATGCCGCCGGAGATCGAGGACCTCAACGACTACCAGATCCCGCACTGGCCCTCCACGCCCGAGGGCGAGGCCCGCCAGGCCGACGAGATCGTCCGCCACTACCGGACGTTGCTGTCGCACCCCTCGGTCGAGGCCATCACCTACTGGGGGCTGTCCGACAAGGACTCCTGGCTGGGCGCGCCCGGCGGCATGGTCCGCGCCGACGGCACGCCCAAGCCCTCCTACGACGCTCTGCGCTCGCTCATCAAGGGCGAGTGGTGGACGCCGCCCACCACGCTGGCCACGGACGCGGACGGCAGGGTCCGCTTCACCGGGTTCCTCGGCGAGTACGAGGTGACCGTGGACGGGCGGACCGCCACGTTCACCCTGGACGACCCCGGGCGGGCTGAGGTCCGGGTGGCCCTGTGATCAGGGCTTGCGCCCTGTGATCAGGGCTTGCGCGCCACCGCCCCGTGCGCGTCGATCCACGGGCCCTCCTCGCCGTCCGGCCGCCAGCGCGTGATCGGGACGAGCCCCGGCTCGACCAGCTCAAGCCCGTCGAAGCAGCTGCCGAGGGCGTCGAGCGTGCGCAGGTAGTACGGCGCGGCGCCGCTCTCGGCGAGCTTCTGGCTGCCCTCGTTGACCGCCTCGCCGGTGTCGGTGCCGTCCCACAGCACCAGGTAGCTGCCGGACGGCACCGCGTCCATCACGCGCGAGACGATCGACCGGACGGCCGCGATGTCCTCGACGTAGCCGAGCACGCCCATGAACATCACGGCGATCGGCCGGGTGAAGTCGAGCACGTTCTTGGCGTCCTCGACGATGGGCTCGGGCTCGTTGTAGTCGCCGTCGACGTAGGTCGTGACGCCCTGGGGAGTGGTGTTGCGCAGCAGGGCGCGGGCGTGGACCAGCACCAGGGGGTCGTTGTCGACGTACACGATGCGGGCGTGGGGCAGGATCCCCTGGGCGACCTCGTGGGTGTTCTGCATGGTGGGCAGGCCCGTGCCGATGTCGAGGAACTGGTCGACGCCCGCCTCGGCGGCCAGGTGGCGCACCACGCGGATGAGGAACTTCCGCGACTCCACGGCCATCGTCACGATGTCGGGATACACCGAGGCGACGGCGTCTCCCGCGGCGCGGTCGGCCTCGAAGTTGTCCTTGCCGCCCATCCAGTAGTTCCAGATCCGGGCGGCGTGCGGTACGTCGGACCGGATCCGGGCGGCGAGATCGGCGCGCGAGTTGACCATCCTCAACCTCCATGTCTGGTGAGTGGTGATCATACGCGGGAAACGCCGATATGACAGGACAAAAAGCGGCGGGGCCGCGAAGGAACGCATCCTTCGCGGCCCCGCCGTCGTGTGCGAGTCAGCAGTGCTTGGCCATCGACATGCGCTCGACGAGGTCGAACAGGGCGGGGTTGAACCGGCCTGAGGCGAACCAGCGGTACCGCGTGCCCGCGGTGCGCAGGTTCATGGCGAACTTCGTCCGGTCCTTGGGGTCGTAGGCGTTGGCGTTGACGATCGAGCCGAGCACGGCGCCGTTCTCGTCCTTCAGGCGTGCCCACATCAGCCAGGCGTCGTCGCCGGCGCTGCTGCCGACCGTGCCGTCGAAGTAGGCCGTGCCGTCGGGGTAGAGGGTCCATTTGGCGCCCCGGATCATCGTGCAGTCGCCGGACGACATCGACCGGCTCCAGGTGAAGACCTTGGGCGCGGCGGTGGCCGAGGCCTGCGGCTGGGCCTGGGCGGCCCCGGGTGCGGACAGCGCCAGCCCGCTGACGAGCGCGGCGGCGGCCGTGGCGACGCCGGCGGCGCGGTGGATGGTGCGCATGAGTTGCCTTTCGGAGGGTTTCCGGGTGGTGGAGAGAGTTGGGATTTCGTCCTCTTTATGTGGATTTATCCCTTGATGTCGCATTAAGCTATGAGAAGACGCTTGCAGGATGTTTTCAGCGCACTTGCCGGGTTTTGTAGGGACATGGCGATGGAGCGGGCCTAGGCTGTGGTGACGGTGTCGTCCCCTTCGGTGGGAGGGCTGCCATGAGGCTCTCGCGGGCGCGTCGGCGCGGACTCTGGGCAAGGCTCTCCGTGGCCGCGCTCCTGGCCGTAGCCGGCTGGGCCGGGGCCGCCGGACAGGCGAGCGCCTCGTCTCGGCGGGCGGAGTTCCCCGAGCTGACCCCCGAGGTCGCCGCCCGCCTGGACTCGGCGATCCGCGAGGTCATGCGCGAGGCCGCGGTGCCCGGCGTCATCGCCGGCCTGTCGGCGCCCGGCAAGGGGTCCTACGAGCGGGCCTTCGGCGTCGCCGACAAGGCCACGCGCGCCCCCATGAAGACGGATCTGTACATGCGGATCGGCAGCGTGACCAAGACCTTCACCGTGACCGCGCTGCTGGAGCTCGTCGACCAGGACAAGGTCGGCCTCGACGACCCGATCGGCGAGTACGTCGACGGAGTCCCCAACGGGGACCGCATCACCCTGCGCCACCTCGCGGACATGCGCAGCGGGCTGGTGAACTACACCGACGACGAGGCCTTCTCCAAGGCTTTCCTCGCCGATCCCAACCGGCCCTTCACCCCCCAGGAGCTGCTGTCCTACTCGTTCAAGCATCCGGTGCGGTTCCAGCCCGGCGAGCGGTTCCAGTACTCCAACACCAACACGATCCTGCTGGGCCTGGTGGTGGAGAAGGCCAGCGGCATGCCCCTGCACGAGTTCGTCCACCGGAAGGTCACCGAGCCGGCCGGCCTGCGCCACACCGTCTTCCCGGCCGACGCCTCCATCCCGGTTCCCCACGTCCACGGCTACACCAGGCAGACCGCCTCGGGCGCGATCGAGGACGCCACCTACTGGAACCCCTCCTGGGCCTGGGCCGCCGGAGCGATGATCTCCGGCCTCCCGGACCTGCGCACCTGGGCCCGCGTGCTTGCCACCGGCACGCTGCTCACCCCTAAGACGCAGGCCGAACGGCTCAAGATGGACATGACATCCCTTCCGGGCGCCGGGTACGGGCTGGGCGTCTTCAACGTGCAGGGCTGGATCGGGCACAACGGCTCGCTGCCCGGCTACCAGTCGCTGGTGCTGTACCTGCCCGAGGAGCGGGCGACGCTGGTGGTCCTGGCCAACACGGACGCCGCACGCGACGGCCGGGAGCCCAGCACGCTGTTCGGGAACGCCATCACCCGCATCGTGACTCCCGGCCACGTGTTCGACCTGCCCGCGAGCGCGCAGCCGGCCCAGTCGCCGACAGGCGACTGAGCGCACGCGCCGCTCACCCCTGCCCAAGCGGCCATCGGATGTTCTCAAGTTCAGCCTTATAGAAGACTTGCCTTATATAAGGCTAGTCTGAAATCATGGTGATCGTGCACGCCTTCGACGTTCTCGGAGACCCCGTCCGACGCCGCATCCTGGAGCTGCTCCTCGACGGTGAACAGACGTCCGGCGCGATCAGCGCGGTCATCCAGGAGGAGTTCGGCATCTCGCAGCCCGCGGCTTCACAGCATTTGCGCGTGCTGCGGGAGAACGGCTTCGCCACCGTCCGCGCCGAGGGGGCCCGCCGCCTGTACGCGGTCGACCCCGCTCCGCTCCGCGAGGTCGACGCATGGCTGGCCCACTTCCGCAGGTTCTGGGCCCAGCCGCTGGACGCCCTGGCCACCGAGCTCGCCCGAGGCAGACGCGAGCGAAGGAAGGACTCATGAACGACATGGATCACCAGATCGACGCCGTCCACCGCGAACTCGGTGAGAAGGCCATTCCCGCGGGCGAGGCGAAGGTCGTCCGGCTTCGGCGCGGTTACGACGCGCCGGTCGAGGACGTCTGGGACGCCTGCACCGATCCCGAGCGGCTCAGACGCTGGTTCCTGCCCGTCACCGGAGACCTGCGGCTCGGCGGCCGCTACCGGCTGGAGGGCAACGCCCACGGCGAGATCCTGCGCTGCGAGCCGCCGCGGCTGCTCAAGGTGACCTGGATCATGGGCGAGAACGCCGGGGACAAGGACGTCAGCGAGGTCGAGGTGCGGCTGTCCGCCCAGGCGGACGGCGGCACCCTGCTGGAGCTGGAGCACGCCGCGGTCGTCGACCCCGGCTTCTGGGACCAGTTCGGGCCGGGCGCCGTCGGCGTCGGCTGGGACACGACCTTGCTGGGCCTGGACGTGCACCTGCGCGGCGGCGCCTTCGACGAGGCGGCCTGGCAGCAGACGCCGGAGGCCAAGGAGTTCCTGACGCGGAGCAGCCAGGCCTGGGGCGCCGCCCACACGGCGGCCGGCGCCTCGCCCGCCGAGGTCGCCGCGATGGTGGAGAACACGACGAACTTCTTCGTCCCCCGCTGAGCAAGGCCCCCGCCGGCCCGACGCCGGGCCGACCCCCGATCGACGGCGCGCCCGGGCCGTCCGCCGTGGTGGTCTCCTCGTCCGCCAATCGGGTACCTACGCATCATCCCCCGCAGGTGACAGCGTCGTGACCAGGGAGGCGAGACGATGGCGACTCAGCATTCGTTCGGCGGCGGCTCGGGAGTGTTCCGGCGCAAGCCGGTGGAGCAGATAGCCACCGAGCACGAGGGAGAGCTGAAGCGGGCGCTGGGCCTGTGGCAGCTCACCGCGATCGGCATCGGCGGCATCATCGGCGCGGGGATCTTCGCGCTGGCCGGCGCGGTCGCCAACCAGACGGCCGGGCCCGCCGTGCTCGTCTCCTTCCTCATCGCCGGCGTGGCCAGCGCGGCCGCGGCGTTCTCCTACGCGGAGTTCGCCGGGCTCATCCCGAAGGCCGGATCCGCCTACACGTACGGCTATGCCGTCCTGGGCGAGCTGGCGGGGTGGTTCATCGGCTGGGATCTGCTGCTGGAGTACACCGCCATCGTCGCGGTCGTGGCCATCGGCATCTCCGGCTACTTCGGGTTCCTCATCGGCAACCTGGGCATCGACCTGCCCGCGTGGATGCTGGGCGCGCCCGGCACCGGGCCCGGTCGGGTGGTCGACCTGTTCGCGGTGCTGCTGTGCCTGCTCATCGCGTTCCTGCTGAACCTGGGCATCAAGGCCGCCGCGCGGTTCGAGACCTCCGTCGTCGCGATCAAGGTGGCGGTGGTGCTGCTGGTGATCGTGGTCGGCTTCTTCTTCATCAACCCGGCCAACTACAACCCGTTCTTCCCCTTCGGCGTGGGCGGCGCGATCACGGGCGCGGCCACGGTGTTCTTCGCCGTCTTCGGCTACGACGCGATGAGCACGGCCGCCGAGGAGTCCAGGGACGCCCAGCGCCACATGCCCAAGGCGATCATCTACTCGCTGGTCATCTCGATGGTGCTGTACGTCCTGGCCACGCTGGTGCTCACCGGCATGCAGAACTACCGGGAGATCGACCCCGAGAGCGGGTTCTCCTCGGCGTTCGCCTCGGTCGGGCTGTCCGGGCTGGCGAGCGTCATCGCGGCCGGCGCGATCGTCGGCATCCTCACCGTCATGTTCACCTTCATGCTCGGCGTCACCCGCGTGTGGTTCGCGATGAGCCGCGACGGGCTGCTGCCGCACTGGTTCGCCAAGCTGCACCCGGTGCGCAGGGTGCCAAGCCGCATCACCTGGATCGTCGGCGCGGTCTCCGCCCTCATCGCCGGATTCCTGCCGATCCGGGAGGCGGCCGAGCTGACCAACATCGGCATCCTGCTGGCCTTCGTCGTGGTGTGCATCGCCGTGATCGTCCTGCGGTACCGGCGGCCCGACCTGCCGCGCTCCTTCCGCACGCCGGGCATGCCCGTGGTCCCGGCCATCGGCGTCGTCTTCTCGCTGTGGCTGATCACCTTCCTGAGCCCGGCGACCTGGCTGCGCTTCGGGCTGTGGTTCCTGCTCGGCCTGATCGTCTACTTCGCCTACAGCTACCGCCACTCCGAGCTGCACCGCCGGCAGGTGCCGTAACGGCCGCCGGCCTGGCACCATGCCCCGCTTCGGGCGGAGAATGAGCAGGTGAGCGGGCGTGTGCGCGCCAGGGTCCTGGTCGAGGGCGTCGTGCAGGGAGTCGGGTTCCGGCCGTTCGTGTACGGCCTGGCCACCGGGCTCGGCCTTGACGGCCTCGTCGGCAACGACGAGCGGGGAGTGTTCATCGAGGTCGAGGGCGCGCCCGCCACCGTCGAGGAGTTCCTGGCGAGGCTGCGGACGAGCCCGCCTCCGCTGGCGTCGATCGAGCGGGTCAGCACGGGGGCGATCCCCGCCACCGGCGAGCCGGGGTTCGTCATCGCGGGCAGCGCCACGGGCGGGCGGCGGCGCGCGCTCGTCTCGCCCGACGTGGCGACCTGCGCCGACTGCCTGCGCGAGATGGACGATCCCGCCGACCGGCGGTACGGCTACGCCTTCACCAACTGCACCAACTGCGGCCCCCGGTTCACGATCGTCCGCGGCGTGCCGTACGACAGGGCCAACACCACGATGGCCGCCTTCGCCATGTGCGAGGAGTGCGCGCGGGAGTACGAGGACCCGGCCGACCGCCGCTTCCACGCCCAGCCGGTGTGCTGCCCGGCCTGCGGGCCGAGGCTGCGGCTGCTCGACCGGGACGGGCGGGAGGCCGGGGGCGACCCTGTGGACGGGGCGGCGCGCCTGCTGGAGGGTGGCCGCGTCGTCGCGGTCAAGGGGCTCGGCGGCTACCACCTGGCGGCGGTGGCCGCCTGCGAGGCGGCGGTCACCGCGCTGCGGCGGCGCAAGCACAGGGAGGACAAGCCGTTCGCCGTCATGGTGCCCGACCTGGCGGCGGCCCGGCGGCTGTGCGACGTCGACGGCGTGGAGGAGCGCCTGCTCACCTCGCGGGCCCGGCCGATCGTGCTGCTGCGGCGGCGTCCGGACGCCGGGATCGCCTCCCTGGTGGCGCCGGGCAACGGATGGCTCGGGCTGATGCTGCCCTACTCCCCGCTGCACCACCTGCTGCTCGGCAGGCTCGCCGCTCCGATCGTCCTGACCAGCGGCAACGTCTCCGACGAGCCCATCGTGTACCTCGACGAGGAGGCCGTCGCGAGACTCGGCGGCATCGCCGACGCCTTCCTCACCCATGACCGGCGCATCCACACGCGCACGGACGACTCGGTGGTCCGCGTCTTCCGCGGCGGGGAACTGCCGATCCGGCGCTCCAGGGGCTACGTCCCCCAGCCGCTGGCCCTGGCCTGGCCCTTCCCGCGGCCCGTGCTCGGCTGCGGCGCGGAGCTGAAGCACACCTTCTGCCTCGCCAGGGACGACCAGGCCTTCGTCTCCCACCACATCGGCGACCTGGAGAACTACGAGACGCTGCGCTCCTTCACCGAGGGCGTCGGTCACTTCAGCAGCCTCTTCGACGTCGTGCCGGAGGTGCTCGCGCACGACCTGCATCCGGAGTACCTGTCGACCAAGCACGCTCTGGAGCAGGAAGGCGTCGACCTGGTCGGAGTGCAGCACCACCACGCCCACGTCGCCTCGTGCCTGGCGGACAACGGCGTCGCCGGGCCGGTGATCGGCGTGGCCTTCGACGGGCTCGGCTACGGCGAGGACGGGACGCTGTGGGGCGGCGAGTTCCTGATCGCCGACCTGGCCGGCTTCCGCCGGGCCGGCCATCTGGCGACGGTCCCGATGCCCGGCGGCGCGGCGGCGATCAGGCAGCCGTGGCGGATGGCCGCCGCCTACCTCGATCTGGCCTGCCGCGGTGACGTGCCTGCCGGCCTCGATGTCGTACGGCGCAACGCGGCCCGGTGGGAGGCCGTGCTCGCGCTCGCCCGTCACGGGGTCGGCGCGCCCGTCACCTCCAGCATGGGCAGGCTGTTCGACGCCGTGGCGGCGATCGTCGGCGACCGCGACACGATCACCTACGAGGGCCAGGCCGCCATCGAGCTGGAGCAGTGGGCGGACCGGGAGGAGGAGGGCGCCTACCCGTGCCACCTGGAGGGGGAGGAGCCGTTCGTCGTGCCGGGCGCCGAGCTGGTCCGCGCGGTCGTCGAGGACGTGCGCGCGGGCGCCGGCCGTGCCGTGGTCGCGGCCAGGTTCCACAACGCGGTCGCGCGTGCGGTCGCCGACGGCTGCGACCGGCTCAGGCAGGCGAGCGGGCTGGCCACGGTCGCCCTGTCAGGCGGCGTGTTCCAGAACCTCCTGCTGCTCACGCGGGCCACGGCGCTGCTGGAGGAGCGCGGCTTCCACGTCCTGACGCACAGGCGGGTGCCGCCGAACGACGGCGGGATCAGTCTCGGCCAGGCCGCCGTCGCCGGCGCACGTGACAGGCTTGGCCGGGCGTGCGGTCAGCCACCCTGATCGCCCGACGGCATGGTCGGGCTCTCCTCGTCCCGCGGCTCCTGCGGCGCCACGCCCGTGGAGTCCTCGGCGGTCGAGGTGCCGTACGGCCGGTCCGACTCGCCCTTCACCCCGACCGTCTCCCGTCCGGCCTCCTCTTCCTCCTGGGCGATCTCCTCGCCTCGCCTCGCCGTGCTCTCGCCCACGCCGTACGGCGAGCCCGGCTCGGTCTCGGCGGAGGAGACGCCGGAGAGCTCCTCCTCGGACAGCTCCCGCCCTTCGCCGGGTGGGCCGGCCTCCTCGGGGGAGAAGGCACGGTCGCCGGCCTGGCGGACCTCCTCGCTCCCGCGCCCGACGTCGGGAGAGTAGCCGTGGTCGTCCTCGGGCTCGCGTCGTTCTGTCATGGTCAGCACCTCCGTCGGAAGGCGTCAGCAGATGCGGGGGAGCGGATCGCCGACCAGCAGGTCGACGATGCGGGTGCCGCCGAAGGCGGTCTTCAGCAGCACGAGCCCCGGAGGGTCGTCCTTGAGGCGGCCGATCAGCGCGGCGCCCTCCCCGAGCGGGTGCGCGCGCAGGGCGGCCAGGGCGGTGCCGGCCGCGGCGCCGTCCACGACCGCGACCATGCGGCCCTCGCAGGCGACGTAGAGCGGGTCGATGCCGAGCAGCTCGCATGCGCCGCGCACGCTGGGCCGTACGGGGACGGCGTCCTCGTCGACGACCACGGCCACGCCGGAGGCCCGCGCGATCTCGTTGAGGATCGTCGCGACCCCGCCGCGGGTGGCGTCGCGCAGGCAGCGCACCGCGCCGGCGCAAGCGTCGAGCAGCGCGGCGGCCAGGCCGTTCAGCGGGGCCGTGTCGGATGCGAGGTCGGCCTCGATGTCCAGCTCGCCCCTGGCGAGCATGATGGTGACGCCGTGCTCGCCGACGGGGCCGGAGACCAGGACCGCGTCGCCGGGGCGCGCACCGGCCACCCCGAGCGTGACCGGCCGCTCCAGCAGCCCGACGCCGGCGGTGTTGACGTAGCAACCGTCGCCCTTCCCCCTCTGCACCACCTTGGTGTCGCCCGTCACGATGAGCACGCCGGCCGCCGCGGCGGCGGCCGCCATGGAGGCCGTGATGCGCCGCAGGTCCTCGACGGGGAAGCCCTCCTCCAGGACGAAACCGGCCGACAGGTACAGCGGGCGGGCCCCGCACACCGACAGGTCGTTGACGGTGCCGTTGACGGCGAGGTCGCCGATGTTCCCTCCGGGGAAGAACAGCGGGGAGACCACGTAGGAGTCGGTGGTGAAGGCGAGCCTGGCCGCGCCGACGTCGAGCACGGCCCCGTCCTCGAGGGGTTCGAGCAGCGGGTTGTGGAACGCCTCCAGGAAGACGGCCTCCACCAGCGTCTGCGTCGCCTTGCCGCCGGAGCCGTGCGCCATGGTGACGTGCTCCTCCTTCACCCTGGCCTTGCGGCGGCGCGCCCGCTCGATCCGCTCCAGCACCTGCTCCTCGCGGCTGGGGGCCTCGGCTGCCGGCACGTGCTCGCGCACGGCCGCCTCGGCCCAGTCGGCGGTTCCCTCGATGCCCTTCACCGTGTCGCCTCCCTCACCCGCTCGCGGGAGAAGCGGCCGAAGTTGTAGTACGCGGCGCACGCGCCCTCGGAGGAGACCATGCAGGTGCCGATCGGCGTCTCCGGCGTGCAGGCGGTGCCGAACACCTTGCACTCCCACGGCTTGAGCACGCCCTTCAGCACCTCGCCGCACTGGCAGGCCTTCGGGTCGGCCACCCTGCCGCCGGGGATCTCGAAGATCTGCTCGGCGTCGAAGGCGGCGTACCTCTGCCGCACCCGCAGCGCGGAGTGGGAGATGAAGCCGAGCCCGCGCCACTCGAAGTAGGGCCGCAGCTCCATCACCTCGTTGATGACCCTGAGCGCCTTGAGGTTGCCCGCCCAGGGCACGACGCGCGCGTACTGGTTCTCGACCTCGCAGCGCCCCTCGGCCAGCTGCAGGAGCAGCATGTAGATCGACTGCAGGATGTCCAGCGGCTCGAAGCCCGCCACGACCAGCGGCTTGCCGTAGTCGCGTGCGATGAACTCGTACGGCCGGCAGCCGATGACGGTCGACACGTGGCCGGGCCCGATGAAGCCGTCCAGCCGCAGGTCGGGAGAGTCCAGGATCGCCTTGATGGCCGGGATGATCGTCACGTGGTTGCAGAAGATCGAGAAGTTGCCGACGCCCTCGGCGGCGGCCCGCAGCACCGTCATGGCGGTGGACGGCGCCGTGGTCTCGAAGCCGATCGCCATGAACACCACGTGCTTGCCGGGGTTCTGCCTGGCCACCTTGAGCGCGTCCAGCGGCGAGTAGACCATGCGGATCGCGGCGCCCTTGGCCATGGAGTCGAAGAACGAGCCGCGCCCGCCGGGGACCCGCATCATGTCGCCGAAGGAGGTCATGATCACGTCGGGCTGCTCGGCGATGTGGATGGCGTCGTCCACACGGCCCATCGGGATCACGCACACCGGGCAGCCCGGGCCGTGCACCAGCGTGATGGTCTCGGGCAGGTAGTCCTCCAGCCCGTGCTTGTAGATGGTGTGGGTGTGGCCGCCGCACACCTCCATGAACTTGTACGACCGTCCCGGTTCGCACAGGCTCGCGATCTTCGCGGAGAGGGCGCGTGCCTTCTCGGCGTCGCGGTATTCGTCGACGAAGCGCATCGCTCCTCACCCCCGGTCGATCGACGAGTCGCGAAGCGCCTTCAGCTCGTCGTCGTAGGCCTGGCCGATACCTTCGAGGAAGGCCAGCGCGGCTCTGGCCTCCTCCTCGTCGATCTTCGACAGGGCGAAGCCGACGTGGATGAGGATCCAGTCGCCGGGCTGGAGCCGCTCGTTGTCCAGCAGGCCGATGTTGATGGCCCGCCGTACCCCGCTCACGTCGACCTTCGCCAGGTCGGCGTGGCCCGGCAGGATCTCCACGATCTCACCGGGGATTCCCAGGCACATGATGTCCCTCCGCCATCTGGATCGATTCGAGGACCAGCGCGTCGCCTCCGCGCAGGTCGACGTCGTCGCCGCCGCAACCGCCGCACACGGCGAGCGTGTCGGCCGTCTCCTCCTGGCGCCCGCAGGTCCTGCAGGCGAGCCGGGCGGGCACCACGACCAGCTCGGTCGTGGCGCCGTCGGCGACCGTGCCCGCCGCCACCAGCGAGAACGCCTGGTCGAATGCCGGGCCGGCGATGCGGAGCAGCGCGCCGGCACGGACCTTGACGTGTGTCACCCGCCGCCCCGCGGCGCGCTGTTCGACCGCGTCGAGCACGGAGGCGGCGATGCCGAACTCATGCACCGCTCACATCTTCCTGATCTGGAGGTAGCGCTTGATGTCGGGTAGCGACTGCCACACCAGCACGAGCACCGCGGCCATGAGCAGCGCGATCAGCAGACGTTTCAGCATCGCCGGCCCTTCCTTCCTGTTCAGGTCCGACTTCAGGTCCGACAAGCTCGCGCACGAGATCGGCGGCGTACGGCACGGCTCGCGCCACCGCCTCGCTGAGCCCCATGCCCGGCGCGGTGTCGGCGGGCTCGCAGCCGACGAGCAGCACGCGGCGGACGGTGACGCCGAAGGCGCGCAGCAGGCCGAAGACCGCGTCCGGGGTCATGGCGTGCGCGTCGGACAGCATCGCTCCCGCGAGCCCGTCATGGGCGGGCCCGTGCCGGTCGAGCGCCGGTTCGAGGACGGCCAGCGTCCCCGGCGGCTCCCCCATGGGCAGCGCGTCGATCACGATCACCTCGTCGTAGCCGGCCAGCAGCTCGTAGGCGAGGTGGATGCCGCGGATCCCGAAATCGGCCACGGTCACCCCCGCGGGCAGGCCGCCCTCGGTCAGCAGCCGCCCGGCGACCTCGACGCCGAAGCCGTCGTCACCGAGGAACACGTTGCCGACCCCCGCGACCAGGACCTTGCGGCTCATCCGCCCTCCCGTCCGCCCGGCAAGGGCTCCACCTCGTCGGGGGCGAAGTACAGGAAGCGTCCCTGCTCGCGTTGCAGGTCGGCGCCCGGATCGTCGTCCAGGGTGACCGCCAGGTGGCAGGCGCCGTCCACGTCGAGGAACACCGCCTCGACGGTCGCCGTCCGGCCGGCCAGGAACATGTCGTGGGCGTCGGCCCGCCGGGCGCGCGAGGTGCCGCGACCGGGCAGCAGGCGCACGCTGCTCCCCCTGGCGACGGTCACCCCGTCGACCACGACGCTGTCGGTCCCGGGGGACACCGACCGGTCGGCACCGGGATCCCACCACGGCGGGTCCGCCCGGCACGCCGGCCGGACGCGGCCGTGGAGCCGCTCCAGCACCTCGGGCGGCAGGTCGTCCACCCTGTCGATGATCTCGGCGGCTCTCGGGTCGGTCGCCCTGGCCTCCCGCTTCTCCGCCTCGGTGAGGGCGAGCGTGCGCAGGCTGAGCAACTCGTCGATCTCGGTCGCGTCGAACAGGTCGCCCGGGCTCTCCTGGGCGATGGACGGGTAGTCGTACAGGATGATCGGCGCGGACAGCATGACGTCCCGTCGTCCGGGCTCGCCCGCCAGGACCGGCCAGGTACGCACGTTGACGCACTCCGAAGCGGCCGCCGCCGCCCACGCGGGCGGGTCGAGCAGGGACACGAACGCGCCTGCCTCGACCGATAGCAGCGTGTGCGCGCCGATCAGCGAGCAGCGCAGCGCATCGTCGCGGGAGGCGTCCGGATCGGCCCACTCCGTGGTGTTCTCGACCCGCACCCGCAGCTTCACCAGCCCGTACGGCCCGGCGACCGGTTCGGCGCGCACCCTCAGCACGGCGTCGAGACGCCGGCTGTCGCGCACGATCCGGCCGACCGGCTCGCCGCGCGGTCCGGTCAGCGGTTCCACCGAGCGAGCCGCCTGGCATCCCACGTCATAGGTCTTCTCGGCGGCGAGCGCCTCGCCGAGCGTCACCGCCGTGTCGCGCACCCGCTCGACGGCTTCGTCATAGGTCAGGTAGCTCCGGCCGGCGACCTCGAGCACGGGCACGGGGCGGTGCCCGCCGGCCTCGGCCCGCTCGACGGTCCTGGCGCGGACCTGGAGGAACCGCACCTCGATCCGGACCACGGCCTCCTCGGCGCGGGCCGCCTCCAGCAGGCACTCGGTCTGGCAGGAGGGATGTTCGGCGGTCGCGGTGTAGGCGGGCGGCACCAGGACCCCGAACTGCCAGCGCGCCTGGTTCTTGGCGGCCGAGGCCCGGTAGGGGTAGAGCAGGTACCCCTCGTAGAGCACGGCGTCGGCGACCTCGCGGGCGATCCGCATCGACCCGCTCACGGCGCCGACTCCTTCGCCTGGGCGAGCAGCGCCGCCACGGCGTCGTCCCACGTCGCGAGCGCGTGGGCGGACTTGTACAGGTGCAGGGCGCGCAGCGTGTCCGTGCGCAGCCGCAGCCATCCCTCCCCGGGGAAGTAGCGGTCCATCAGCTCCCGCCAGACCGCCACGGGCAGCCGGTGCCGGGCCTCGCGGTCCCACGGCACCTGCTCGACGGACAAGCCGGTGCCCGTCCTGGCGAACACCGTGCCGCTGAAGAGCATCAGGAGCGGGATCTCGCCGTCGTCGAGGGCGGCGAAGTACTTCCCCGCGGCCACCTCCAGGTCGTAGGTGACCGGCACCGGCAGGTCGACCTGCGTCGCTCCCGTGAAGCCCGGCACCATGAGCGAGACGTTCGCGAACTGCAGCGGCCTGAGCGTCTCGCCCCAGCGGGAGGGCGCGCCGAACAGGTCGGCGAGCAGCTCGGCCTCCGCGGCGGAGTAGCGGCGGCGCTGCGGCTCGATGCGGATCTGGCAGCGCAGGGCCACGGCGTGCACGGCGCCTCCGCCCGCCTCGGTGACGCGCAGGGGGAACAGCAGCGTCGGCGCCGCCGCGAACCGGTCGGCCCGGGCGTCGAGGCAGGCGAAGCGCAGGTCAGCCATGACCGGTCCCCACCTCGCGGCTGCGCGCCCGCAGCCGGTCGAAGAACGCGTCGATGGCCCGCCAGGCCTCCTGGCCGCCGTCGAAGCCCTTCCACGTGGTCCTGACCAGCCCGACCAGCTCGTAGCACGCGTCGATCGGCACGAGATGGCACACGAAACCGCCGGGCCGCCGGTCGACCAGCAACGCCTCGACGTCGGGGGCGGCGCCGGCCATCTCCGGGTTGGCCGCCATGATCTTCTCCCAGGTCGCCAGCGGCAGCTGCGACTCGGTGGCCCCCGCGGGGCTCGGGTAGAAGGCGACCGTACGGCCCAGCGCGGAGTTGTGGAAGAAGAACGCCATGCGCACGGGGATCTGCAGCTCGTCCCATTCGGCGTCGGACAGGACGAAGCGCGGCGCGTACAGGTAGCGGCCGGGCACCGCCACGTACCTGCCCTGGGCGGCGCCCGGCACGGTGAACAGCAGGTAGCAGCTCCGGCACGTGCACAGCAGGGCGCGGCTGTCCACGTTGACCACGTGGCCGTGCCCGGCGCCGATCGGTTCGGCGCACATCTCGCATCGCTCCTCACCCGCGACGGGAGCCCCGGCGGGAGGCGCCTCGCGGAAGCGCCGCAGTCCCGTACTCACGGGCCCACCCCCTCCGGCACGGGGCAGGGGCCGGGCGGCGGCCGGGTCTGGATCTGGTACAGCCCGTCGAACTCGGCCACGCCGTCCACCTCGACGCGGTCCACCTCCGGCGCCGCCCTGGCGATCGCCCGCTCGATGGCGGTGGTCACCGTGACCCGCGAGGAGGGGCAGCCGTGGCAGGTGCCCGCCAGGCGGAGCCGTACGACGCCGGAGTCCTCGACGCTCACCAGCTCCACGTCGCCCGCGTGGCTGCCGAGGTAGGGCCTGACGTTCTCGAGCGCCGCGCGCACCCGCTCCTCGGTGCTCAGCGGGTGGAGGTCGTGCACCACCAGGAGGCTGGAGACGAGGTCGTCGCCGGCGAGCCGGGCGAGCGTCTCGGCCTGTCCCGCCTCGGTGACGATCTCCATGACGCGCTCCAGGGCCGCGCCGTACAGCTCGACCAGCACGCGGACGAGCTCCTCGGCCTTCTCGCGCGCGGCCCGGTCGCTGAGCGCGCCCAGCTCGGCGAGCAGTC
Organism: Thermoactinospora rubra; assembly: GCF_002093975.1. GTDB lineage: Bacteria > Actinomycetota > Actinomycetes > Streptosporangiales > Streptosporangiaceae > Nonomuraea > Nonomuraea rubra_A. Next base: position 27,732 of record NZ_KZ084331.1, on the reverse strand, counting down.
TCTCCACGCGCTCGCCTGCCGCGGCGGCGTCGATGCCGGGCACGGTCCCGTCCCCTCAGGACCCGCCGAAGGCGTGCGGGGTGTGCAGTTTGCGCAGCTGCCTGCCGCCGCCCAGGTACATGTGCACCCCGCACGGCAGACACGGGTCGAAGCTGCGGACCGTGCGCATGATGTCGATGCCCTTGAAGTCCTCCCGGGCGTTCTCCTCGAAGATCGGCGTGTTCTGCACGGCGTCCTCATACGGCCCCGGTGTCCCGTAGGAGTCGCGGACGCTGGCGTTCCACGGCGTCGGCGGGTAGGGGTGGTAGTTGGCGATCTTCCCGTTCCTGATCACCATGTGGTGGGACAGGACCCCGCGCACCGCCTCGGTGAAGCCGCAGCTGATGGCCTCGTCGGGAACGGTGAACGGCGCCCAGGTCTGGGTGTGGCCCGCCCGCACCTCGGCCAGCGCCTGCTCGACGAAGTGCAGCGCGCACGCCGCGGCGTAGGCCTGGAAGTACGTCCTGGCCCTGTTGCGTTCGAGGGTGTTGGAGTACAGCTCGCCGTTCCGTTCGGGGATCTTCCACTCGAACGTCTTCTCGGGCCTGGTGGCCGAGCGCGGCAGGTTGATGAGCACGCTGTCGCCCGTGGCCTTGACGTAGCCGATGTCGACCAGGCCGGACAGCGCCGTCGACCACAGCCTGGCGATCGGGCCGCCCCCGGTGTCCAGCGCGAGCATGTTCGTGCCGTCGAACCAGCGGGGCGACATGACCCAGCTGTACTTGTCGGCGAAGTCGCGCTTGCGGGGGTGCGGGATCGTGTGCTGGTTCCACGGATGCCGGATGTCGACCGGGTTGCCCAGCGGGTCCTCGGTGACGAACGGCTCCCGGTCCTCCCAGTCGTCGTAGTAGGAGCTGCCCAGCAGGATCCTGATCCCGAGGTTGATGTCGACGAGGTCGTTGGTGACGACTCGCCCGTCCACGATGACGCCCGGGGTCACGAACATCCGCCGGCCCCAGTCGCCCATGTTGGCGTAGGTGAAGTCGCAGTACTCCGGGTCGTTGAGGCTGCCCCAGCAGCCCAGCAGCACGCGCCGCCGGCCGACCTGCTCGTAGCCGGGGAGGGCGTCGTAGAAGAAGTCGAACAGGTCGTCGTGCATGGGCACCACGCGCTTGAGGAATTCCACGTAGCGCATGAGCCTGGTCAGGTAGTCGGTGAACAGCTGCACGGTGGCGACCGTGCCGACCCCGCCGGGGTAGAGCGTGGAGGGGTGCACGTGCCTGCCCTCCATCAGGCAGAACATCTCCCGGGTTGTCCGGCTCATCTGCAGCGCCTCGCGGTAGAACTCGCCCTCCAGCGGGTTCAGCGAGCGCATGATGTCGGCGACGGTGCGGTAGCCGTGGTCGGCCGCGTGCGGCGCCTCGGTGCGCTCGGCCTGCTCCAGCACCCCGGGGTTGGTCTCGCGGACCATCTTCTCGCAGTAGTCGACCCCGACCAGGTTCTCCTGGAAGATGTTGTGGTCGAACATGTACTCGGCGGCCTCGCCCAGGTTGATGATCCACTCGCCGAGGTGTGGCGGGCGCACGCCGTAGGCCATGTTCTGGTTGTAGACCGAGCACGTGGCGTGGTTGTCGCCGCAGATCCCGCAGATCCTGCTGGTGATGAAGTGCGCGTCCCTGGGATCCTTGCCCTTCATGAAGATGCTGTAGCCCCGGAAGATCGACGAGGTGCTGTAGCACTCGGCGACCGTCTTGTTCTTGAAGTCCACCTTGGCGTAGATGCCCAGGCTTCCGACGATCCGGGTGATGGGATCCCAGGCCATCTCGACCAGCTGCTCGCTGGTCTGCCGCGCCGTGTCGGCCCGCTGTGGTGTGGTCGTCATGTCAGCCTCGCTCGTTACCAGGGGGCCCGGTAGCCCGTGAGCAGCTCGCGGCCCTTCCTGCGCCACTTGGGCTCCTTGTCGACGGTCCGCTCGGTGATGTGGCGCAGGGAGCGGACGATCACGCCGTACGCCTCGCTGGCCGTCGAGGACACCCGGGCGCCGGGCGGCTCGTCCATGAAGGGCATGAACTTGTCGGGGAAGCCGGGCATCGTGCAGGCGATGCAGATGCCGCCCACGTTGGGGCAGCCGCCGATGCCGTTGATCCAGCCCCGCTTGGGGACGTTGCACTTCACGACCGGCCCCCAGCAGCCGATCTTGACCAGGCACTTCGGCGAGCCGTACTCGGTGGCGAACTGGCCCTGCTCGTAGTAGCCGGCCCGGTCGCAGCCCTCGTGGACGGTCTGGCCGAACAGCCAGGTGGGGCGCAGCGCCTCGTCCAGCGGGATCATCGGGGCCTGCCCGGCCACCTGGTAGAGCAGGTAGAGGATGGTCTCCGACAGGTTGTCGGGGTGGATCGGGCAGCCGGGCACGTTGACGATCGGCAGGCCCGCCTTGGACTTCCAGTCCCAGCCGAGGTAGTCGGCGACGCCCATGGCGCCGGTCGGGTTGCCGGCCATCGCGTGGATGCCGCCGTAGGTGGCGCAGGTGCCGGCGGCGATGATGGCGGTCGCCTTGGGCGCGAGCCGGTCCAGCCACTCGCTCGTGGTCATCGGCTGGCCGGTCTCGGGGTTGTTGCCGAACCCGCACCAGTAGCCCTCGCTCTTGATCGACTCGTTGGGTATCGAACCCTCGACGACCAGGACGAACGGCTCCAGCTCACCGCGGTCCGCCTTGTAGAACCATTCGATGAAGACGTCGGCGCCCTGCATCGGGCCGCACTCGAAGTCGATCAGCGGCCAGTGCACGGCGATCTTCGGCAGCCCCGGCAGGGCCCCGAGCACGATCTCCTCGATGCTCGGCTGGGTGGCGGCGGTGAGCGCGACGGAGTCGCCGTCGCAGCTCAGCCCCGCGTTGATCCACAGGATGTGGAGGAGGGGCTCCTCCTGCGCCCGGGATGCGGCCTCTTGCGGCTCGGTCGGCGCGCTCATGCGCCTCACCACCTCGCGGATCCGGTCTGTTCAGCTGGAACGCGGCGGCGGCACCGCGCCCCGCCGCCCGAGCGCGCCCTGGGTGAGCTCCCAGAGCGCGTGGTAGACAGTGGTCTGAGCCTCCTGGATGCGGTGCACCGAGGTCGACGGCACCACGAACAGGTGGTCGATCGTGCCCAGTTCGGCCATCTGGCCGCCGTCGTAACCGGCCAGCCCGACGGTGATCATGCCGCGCCTGTCCGCCTCCTGGAAGCCGGCGATGAGGTTGCGGGAGTTGCCGCTCGTCGACAGCCCGAACGCGATGTCCCCGGCGCGGCCCGACGCGGCGAGCTGACGGGAGAACACCACCTCGAACCCGATGTCGTTCGACAGCGCCGTGACCACCGCGACGTCGGCGGTCAGCGCGAAAGCGGGAAGCGGCCTGGCGGGCTCGCCCGAGCCGAGCGGCCCAGGATTGAGGAACAGGGCGGCCACGTCCTGGGCGTCGGTGGAGCTGCCCCCGTTGCCGAAGGCGAACAGCCGCGCCCCTCGGTCGAAGGCGGCGGCCATGGCCTGCGCGCAGGCGGCCATCCGCGCGCCGTCGCGTTCGAGGACGCTCTGGCGCAGGGCGACGATCTCGGCGGCCTTGCCGGCCGTGGACTGCCGCACCATGGTCAGCACGGCGTCCAGGTCCGTCCCGCCGGAGTACAGGAACGGGTACAGCGACTCCATCGGCTCACTCACGTCGCTCCCCCTCCCCGCCCCCTCTGGCCGACTACGGCGATGGCCTCCTTGGCGTGCACCAGAACCGTGTCGCCGACCCGGGCCTCCACCAGGGCCACGCTCACCTCTTCCGCGCCTCGCCCCGTGTCGACCAGGGCCAGGCCGTCTTCCAGCAGCCTGACGACCCTCACCCGCACCGCCTCGTCGGAGCAGGTGACGCACACCTCCTCGCGGCAGACGCTCTCGCCGGAGTTCATGCGACCACCTGGGGATCGAGCACGCCCGGCTGCTCGAAGAACACGTGCACCAGCTCCCACAGGATGTGGTAGGCGGTGACGTGCACCTCCTTGACGACCCGGGGATCGTCGGAAGGGGCGATCAGCACGTGGTCGACCGACGGGCTGCGGGCGATCTCGCCGCCGTCGCCGCCGACCAGGGCCAGCGTCAGCAGGCCGAGCTCCTTGGCCGTCTCCAGCGCCCTGAGCACGTTCACGCAGCGTCCGAACGGCGAGACGCCCAGCGCCATGTCACCGGGCGCCGCCAGGTGCCTGAGCTGGTGGGCGAAGACCTCGTCGAACCCCGCCGCGGCGCCGATCCCGGTGATCGTGGCCACGTCGCCGGTCAGCGAGAACGAGGGCAGGGCCCGCTTGCCCACGATCACCGGATGGACGAACTCGACCGAGATGTGCTGGGCGTCCGTGGCCGCCTCGCCGTTGCCGAAGACGATGAGCCTGCCGCCGCCGTGGAATCGCGTCGCCATGGCGTGGCAGGCACGCGCCACCTTCTCGGCCTGCTCGGCGAGGCCACGAGCGGGTTCCACACGGCGTGCGAAGATCTCCGAAACGGAGGCCAGGACCGTCTGGTCCATAGTGGACCACTTCCCCAGATTGTTCCCCTGATTGCGCGTCTCTTGCTCCCCGTGCTGCAAGGTCCCTTCACCGACGGTACGCCCAGGCGAGACGGGCAAAAGAAAACAGATGTCGGGAATATTGCAAAGTCGGGATTTATCGTTAAAAGTCGGTGTCGAGCTGCGGGAACGCCGGAGCCGCCACTCCGAGCCGCACCGCCGGCAGGAGCCGTGAACGCCGCCAGTGGATCTCGCTCGCCTGTTCGAGCTACGCTGCGCGGTGTGGATGGGGTGGAACCGCTGCGGATGCCGCCACTGGTCCTGTACATGGACAAGACCCCGGCGTTCCTGCTGGCCTGGAGACGCGCGACCCTCGACGGCCGGCCCGGCTGGGAGGCACGGCTGGCCGTACCGCAGACGATCGTCGACGTCCGCGGCGAGCAGGTACACGGCCTGGCCTCCAAGTGGGCGCCCACCGAGCTGGTCCGCTCACTGCCGACGGCCGACTACGGCATGGTGCCGCGCCCGCCGCAGGGCCAGGACGAGGTGACGCCGCTGCGCATGCCGCCCCTGGTGCTGTGGGACTCGGCGCCGGCGTTCCTGCTGGCCTGGCAGCGGCACGAGGTCGACGGCCGCACGGCGTGGGAGGGCCGCATCGCGCTGCTGCGCCCCTGGGCCCGGCCGGACGGCGCCGTCCCCCAGCTGGTCCACCGGAACGTCGGGGCCGGGAGCCTGACCCGGCTGCCCGAGGCCGACTACAGCGCGGTGCCCCGCCTGCCCGCGCCGGACGGCGGCTGAACCGCCGAGTGCCCGCGCTCACCTGGCCCAGGCGAGAACTGTCGGGAGCGCGTGATGGACTGGCCGCCATGGAGCATTCCCGATTCCTCGACTGCCTCGCGGCCGACTTCGCCCGCCTGCGCGCCGTGGCGCGGATCGACCTCGCCGCGGCGGTGCCGAGCTGTCCCGGCTGGACCGTCGCCGACCTGGCCCGCCACGTCGGCGAGGTGTATCTGCACAAGAGCGCGGCCATGCGCGAGGGCGTCGAGCCCGAGCAGGGGTGGCCGCCGAAGGAGCTGGCCGACGAGGAGCCGCTGGCCCTGCTCGACCGGGCCTACGCCGAGCTGCGGGGGGAGTTCGCCGCCCGCAGGCCGGAGGACCCGGCCGGCTCCTGGTATGCCCCCGACCAGACCGTCGGCTTCTGGATCCGGCGGATGGCGCACGAGACGGTCGTCCACCGCATCGACGCCGAGCTCGGCACCGGGCAGCCGGTCGCGCCGATCCCGGACGACCTCGCCGCCGACGGCGTCGACGAGCTGCTCAAGGTCTTCGTGGCCTACGGCGTCGCCGAGTGGGGCGACTACTTCGCCGACATCCTGGCGGCTTCACCGGGCCGGACCTACACGGTGCGCGCCGACGGCGCGGCGTGGCGGGTGCGGACCGGCCCGGGGCTGTTCGCCGTCGAGGACGGCGCCGGCGACGGCGCGGCCGACGTGACCGTGAGCGGCCCGCCGGCCGCCGTGCTGCGCTGGGTGTGGAACCGGGAGAGCCCCGGCGAGCCGAGCGGCGTGACGGTCGAGGGCGCCCCGGAGGCGGTGGAGGAGCTGCGGCGCTGCATCGTCACCGCGACGCAGTAGGGACCGCCTGTGGGGCCGTCACGTCATGGATTGCCCTGTGCCTGCCGGCGGCCGAACTCGATGAACGGCGTGCGGTCGAACACGAACCGGTTGTAGACGATCTTCCCGTCGCGGACCGTGACGCACTCGGCCGCTGGCGCGCTCTTGGCCGTCCTCGTCTCCGTGTCGTAGACGAGGACGGCCGTGCTGTCGTCCCCGAACACGGTGATCATGTCGGCCCTGACGAGCAACTGCTCGGCGAAGGGCGCGAGGAAGTCCCGGTACGCCTGGATGCCCGCGATCCGTCCCGCCGGCGCGAACTGCTGCTGCACTGCTACCGCCTGCTGGGCTCGCTGACCGACGCCGAGGACGTCCTGCAGGAGACGCTGCTGGCGGCCTGGCGCGGCCTGGACGGCTTCGAGGGCCGCGCCTCCGTGCGGTCGTGGCTGTACCGCATCGCCACCAACCGTTGCCTGAACGCGCTGCGCGACCGCGGCCGTCGCCAAGGGGCTGCTGCGGCAGGCGCGGGCCTCGCTCGGCCGGCACCGCGGCGACGTCCACGCCAGGCCGCCCGCACCGGAGTCGGCGCAGGAGCGCCGCCTGGCGCGCGGGGCGAATCCTGCGGCTGCGTCCGACACGTGCGAACGGGCAGCCGGCGTTCGTCTGCCACCTCGCCGACACCCCCGACGCTGCCGACACAGCCGAACGGCCCGCCGGGTTGATCGTGCTCACGCTCAGCGGCGACCGCCTTCTCGGCATGACCCGGTTCCTGGACAACCGGATCCCGCGCTTCTTCCCGCCGTCTTAGGCGGACTCGCGGATCACCAGCTCGTTCGGCATGATCACCGATTCCGCCGGCCCGCCTTCGAACAGGCCCAGCAGCAGCCGGACCGTGGCGACGGCCTGGTCGGCCATGGGGCTGCGGACCGTGGTCAGCGGCGGGGCGGTGTAGGAGGCGGCCTCGATGTCGTCGAAGCCGACCACGGCCACGTCGTCGGGCACCCGGCGGCCCGCCTCGCGCAGGGTGCGCAGCGCGCCGACGGCCATGAGGTCGTTGGCCGCGAACACCGCGTCCAGCTCCGGATCGTCCTCGAGCAGCTGGCGCATGGCCTCGGCGCCGGACACGCGCGTGAAGTCGCCGATGGCCACGATGGAGCGGCGGCCGGTGTCGCGAAGGGTCTCGCGGTAGCCCGCCAGCCGCTCCTGCGAGGCGATCATGTCGAGCGGCCCCGAGATGGTGGCGACCCGTCGCCTGCCCCGCTCGAGCAGGTACCGCACGGCCTTGCGGGCGCCTCCGACGTTGTCGTTCTCGACGTACGGCACGCCGCCCCGCTCCGAGTGGGCGGTCTTGCCGCACGACACCACCGGCACGTCCATGCGGGCCAGCGCGGCGGGCAGCGGATCGGCGCCGTGCATCGACACCAGCATGACGCCGTCGACGTGCCCCGCGGCGACGTACTGCTCGACGCGCAGGCGGCTGTGGTCGGACCCCGCGAGCATGAGCACGACCTGCTTGCCGGCCGCCTCCAGCTCCCTGCTGGCGGCGCGCACCACCGCGGAGAACATCGGGTCGTCGGAGGTGAGACCCTGGGGCGGGTCGGACACGACCACCGCGACGGCGTTGGTGCGGCGGGTGGCCAGGTTGCGGGCCGCGGCGTTGGGCACGTAGCCCAGCTCGCGCACGGCCTTGAGCACCACCTCCCGGATCTCGGGCGCGACCGTGGGCTCGCCGTTGATCACCCGGGAGACGCTCGACCTGGACACCCCGGCCCGTGCGGCCACCGCCTCCAGCGTGGGTCGTTTCATGCAAGTCCGTTCCGCTCGATGACCCCGCGATACCACAGCGCGCTGTCCTTCGGCAGCCTGCGTTGGGTGGCGTAGTCCACGTGCACGATGCCGAACCGCCTGCGGTACCCCTCTGCCCACTCGAAATTGTCCAACAGCGACCACACGAGATAGCCGCGCAGGTCCGCCCCACCCGCGATGGCCGCGTGCGCGGCCCGCAGGTGCCCGTCGAGGTAGGCGAGGCGTTCGGGGTCGTGGACGCGCCCGTCCACCACGACGTCGTCGAACGCCGCGCCGTTCTCGGTGACCAGGAGGCCGACGCCGGAGTAGTCGCGCGAGAGCCGTACCAGCAGCCGGGTCAGCCCGTCGGGGGCGATGGGCCAGCCCATGGCGGTGGTCGGCCCGCCGGGGTCGACGAAGGCGATGCCCTCGCTGCCGGGCCAGGCGGGGTCGGCGGGCTGGCCGGGGCGTGAGGCGACGTAGCAGGGGTTGTAGTAGTTGACGCCGACGAGGTCGAGGGGCTGGTTGATCAGCGCCAGGTCGCCGTCGCGGACGTGCCCGAGCCCGGCGACGCGCTCCACGACCTCCAGCAGGTCCGGCGGATAGGAACCGCGCAGGGCGGGGTCGAGGAACTGGCGGTTGAGCAGGATGTCGGCGCGGGCGGCGGCCTCCTCGTCGCCGATCACCGGAGCCAGGTTCAGCGTCAGCGCGATCTCGCCCGCGCCGGCCGTACGCAGGAGAGAGGCCGCCAGGCCGTGGCCGAGCAGCAGGTGGTGGGCGGCGCGCAGCGCGTCGGCGGGGTCGGTGCGGCCGGGGGCGTGCACGCCGTTGCCGTAGCCGAGGAAGGCCGCCACCCACGGCTCGTTCACCGTGATCCACGTTCGCACCCGGTCGCCCAGGCGGCCGTGGACGAGCGCGGCGTAGTCGGCGAAGCGGTGGGCGGTGTCGCGGCTGGGCCAGCCGCCGTGGTCCTCGAGCGGCTGGGGGAGGTCCCAGTGGTACAGCGTGGCGTAGGGCGCGATGCCGGCGGCCAGCAGCCTGTCGACGAGCCGGTCGTAGAAGTCCAGGCCGCGCGGGTTGGCCGGGCCGGATCCGTCGGGCTGGACGCGCGGCCAGGACACCGAGAACCGGTAGGCGCCGAGCCCCAGCTCCCGCATCAGGGCCACGTCCTGCGCGTAGCGGTGGTAGTGGTCGCAGGCCACGTCGCCGGTGTGGCCGCCGGCCACGCGGCCCGGCGTGCGGCAGAAGGTGTCCCAGATGGACGGGCCGCGCCCGTCCTCTCGGGCGGCGCCCTCGATCTGGTAGGCGGCGGTGGCGGCGCCCCAGACGAAACCGTCGGGGAAGACCGGCGTCCGCCCCCGGGCCTCGACGTCGGCGATGGTCATCCCTTGATCGCTCCTTGCATGATTCCTCCGATGATCTGCTTGCCGAGCAGGGCGAAGACCGCGACCAGGGGCAGGGTGCCCAGCGCGGTCCCGGCCAGGCTCAGCGCGTAGTCGCTGACGTAGCCCGCGGCCAGCGTGGACAGCGCGACCTGGACGGTGGGGTTCTCCGGGGTGAGCACGACGAGCGGCCAGAAGTAGTCGTTCCACGCCGCCATGAACGTCAGCATGCCCAGCACGGCCGCGGCGGGCCGGGCCACGGGCAGCACGACGTGCCAGAACAGGCCCCAGGTGGTGCAGCCGTCCACGCGGCCGGCCTCCAGCAGCTCGGTGGGCAGCGCGCGCGAGAGGAACTGGGTCATGAAGAACACGCCGAAGGCGTTGACCAGGGCGGGGACGATCAGGGCGTAGAGGGTGCCGGTCCACTCCAGCTTCACCATCAGCAGGTACAGCGGGATGATGCCGAGCTGGGTGGGCACCATCATGGTCGCCACGGTGAGCAGCAGCAGCGCGTTGCGGCCGCGGAAGGGCAGCTTGGCGAAGGCGAACCCGGCCAGCGTGGAGAAGAACATCACCGCGAGCGCGATCGACCCGGCCACGATGAGGGAGTTGACCAGCGCCAGCGCGAAGGGGACGGTGTCGAAGACCCGGGCGACGTTGGCGAGGAAGTTGCCGCCGGGGATCAGCGGCGGCGGCACCTCCGCCAGCGCCGCGTTGTCGCGGGAGGCCACGACCACGCTGTAGTAGAGCGGCAGCGCCGAGAAGAACGCCACCGCGACCAGGGTGAGGTACGTCAGCCGCCGCGTCATGTGAGACTCCCCTTGGCCCGCCGCGTGAGCAGGTAGTTGACGCCCACGGCCACGACGATGAAGACGAACATCATCCACGACACGGCCGACGCGTATCCGAAGTCCAGCCGGGTGAAGTGCTCGTAGATGAACAGGGACAGGGTCTGGTACTGCCGGTCCGGCCCGCCGGTCACGCTGTAGGTGCCGAACAGCAGCGGCTCGGCCAGCACCTGCATCGCGCCGATGGTGGAGGTGACGACGACGAACACGATGGTCGGGCGGATCATCGGAATCGTGATCCTGCGGAGCTGGGTGAGGGAGGAGGCGCCGTCGAGGGTGGCCGCCTCGTACAGCTCCCGCGGTACGGCCTGCATCGCGGCCAGGAAGATCAGCGCGTTGTAGCCGGTCCACCGCCACATGATCATGATGGAGATCGCGACGTGGGAGCTGGCCACGCCCTCGTTCCAGGCGATCGGCTCCATCCCGAGCAGGCCCAGCACCCAGTTGATCAGCCCGTAGTCCCGGCCGAACAGCTGGCTGAAGATCACGACCACCGCGACCACGCTGGTGACGTTGGGCAGCAGCAGCGTGACGCGGAAGAAGGTCCGCGCGCGCAGCGGCCGGTTCAGCAGGTGCGCCAGCCAGATCGCCAGCAGCAGCTGGGGGACCGTGGACAGGACGCCGATGGACAGGGTGTTGACGGTGGCGTTCCAGAAGTACTCGTCCGACAGGAGGGTGGCGTAGTTGCCGGCGCCGACGAACCGGTGCTCGTCGGACAGCAGCGTCCACTCGTGCAGGCTGACGAAGGCCGTGTAGACCAGCGGGAACAGGCCGAAGGCGGAGAACAGCAGGAAGAAGGGGGCGACGTAGGCGTACGGCGACGCCTTCACGTCGAGGGTGTGCACCAGGTGCCGCCGCATCCTGTGGCGGCGCTGCCGGACGGCGGCGGGTCTGTCGGGGGCGCGGATGGCCATGGAGGACCTTTCTCGGCGGGCAGGGCCGCCCCGGCGCGATGCGAGGGCGGCGCTTGAGGGCGGGGACCGGGCGCCGGCCCGGCTGGTCCCGGGCCGGCGCGCCGCGGCGGGCTACTTGATCCGCTCGAGATCCTTCAGCGCCTGCTCCCAGGCCGCCTCGGGCGCCTGCTTGCCCTGCTCGACCCGCTGCAGCGCGTTGCCGAACGCGGTCAGCACGTCTCCCGCCTTCGGCCCGACGTGCTGGGGCCTGAGCGCCTTGGCGGCGTCGGTGAAGATCTTGCCGGTGGGCGCGTCGTTGAAGAACGGGTTCTTGAAGCCCGTGATCGCCGGGTCGTCGTAGAGGGCCGGGATCGACGGCAGCGCGCCCGCCTCGGTGAACAGCCTCAGCTGGGTCTCCTTGCGGGTGAGCAGGTCGATCAGCTCGGCCGCCTCCTTGGGGTGCTTGCCCTGCTTGGGCAGCATCAGGTGCGTCCCGCCCTGGTTGCCGCCTCCGCCGCCGGGCACGGCCGCGACGTCCCACTTGCCGGCCGTGGTCGGCGCGGCGTCCTTGATGCTGCCGGTCTTCCACGACGGGCAGATGACGGTCGCGAAGCTGCCTTTGGTCAGCCCGGTGTTCCACGGCGGGCTGAAGGCGGCCAGCTTGGCCGACAGCCCGGCCTGGATCATCCGCACCGACAGGTCGAAGGCCTTCTTCACGTCGGGGTTGGTCGCGGCGACGAGGTTGTTCCGCTCGTCGTAGTAGCCGACCGGGGCCTGGTCGACCATGGCGCGGAAGTTCTCGCCCGGGCCGTCGAACCACGCGGCGCCCGGCACCTTGGCGGCCATGAACCTCTTGCCGGCCTCCAGGTAGGCCTCCCAGGTGGGCCAGAGCTCGGACACCTCCTCGCGGTCGGTGGGCAGCCCGGCCTTCTTGAACAGGTCGGTGCGGTAGCACATGGCCAGGCCGCCGACGTCGGTGCCGAGCCCGAGCAGCCTGGCTCCGTCGGGCGAGAGGCCCTGCTTCCACTTCCAGTCCAGGTAGTCGGCCTGCCGCCGGGCGAGGCCGTACTGGTTGAGGTCGTGGAACCGATCCGCCATCGGGGTGAAGGTGGCGATGTATCCGGCCTCGACGGCGACGACGTCCGCCGCGCCGGAGCCGGTGGCCAGCTGGGTGGTCAGGTTCCTGTGGTGGTCGTTGAACTGGGCGCGCCGCTCCACGATCTCCACGTTCGGGTGGGTCTTCTTGAACTCCTCATACAGCGGTGCGAAGTGGAAGTCGCTGAACAGCGCCACGGTCAGCGTGATCTTCTCGGCCGGCGCGCCCGAGGCCGCCTGCTTGGATCCTTCGGCGCCGCCGCACGCGGCCACGCCCGTCGCCAGGACGGCCGCCAGGACCGGGGCGACCACCCGGGGGCGAAGCTTGCCCATCGAACCCTCCTTGGGCTCTAAATGATCATGGAGGGAGCGCTCCCTGAGAAGGGTCTGTGCGGGGTGCGTTCGGTGTCAAGACACGCCTTGGTAACGGAGAGTCCTGTGAGCCTCGATCTGGAGAACGTTCTCCAGAGGATAAGTCGCCTAAATTCGCCTCTTGTGAGAGCGCTCTCCCATACTCTATGGTTACGAGCAGGTGACGCGAGGGTCTTGACAGGGCATCGACCAGGGGTCACGCTCTGGGCACTCAGGGAGCGCTCCCTCAGCCGTCTCCACCCCCGAGGAGCCGAAAGTGCGTCCATCCCGTCCCCCAGGCGCGCCACGCTCGGCGTTATCCGCGTTACTCGCCACGGTTCTCGCGCTGGCGAGCTGCTGGCTCGCCGCCGCCCCGGCCGGAGCCGCCGACGCCCTGCTCTCCCAGGGCAAGCCCGTCACCGCCTCGTCTTCGGAGAGCGCCGCGCTCGCGCCCGCCGCCGCCGTCGACGGCGACCCCGGCACGCGCTGGTCCAGCCAGTTCTCCGACCCCCAGTGGATCCAGGTCGACCTGGGCGCCGCCTCGTCCATCACCCAGGTGGTGCTGCGCTGGGAGGCCGCCCACGCCTCGGCCTTCCAGATCCAGGTCTCCGCCGACGCCTCGGCGTGGACCACGATCTACTCCACCACGACCGGCACGGGCGGCACCCAGACCCTCACCGTGTCCGGCACCGGCCGCTATGTGCGCATGTACGGCACGGCCCGCGCCACGCCGTACGGCTACTCGCTGTGGGAGTTCCAGGTGTACGGCACGCCCGGATCGTCCGGATGCGGCACGGCGAACGCCGCCCAGGGACGCCCGGCGACCGCCTCATCGTCCGAGAGCGCGGCACACGGACCGGACCGGGCCGTCGATGGCGACCCGGGAACCCGCTGGTCGAGCCAGTTCTCCGATCCCCAGTGGCTGCGCGTGGACCTCGGATCCGCCAAGATCGTCTGCGCCGTGACCCTGTCCTGGGAGGCCGCCTATGCCTCGGCCTTCCAGATCCAGGTCTCCGCCGACGCCTCGGCGTGGACCACGATCTACTCCACTACGACCGGCACGGGCGGCACCCAGACCCTCACCGTGTCCGGCACCGGCCGCTACGTGCGGATGTACGGCACGGCCCGCGCCACGCCGTACGGCTACTCGCTGTGGGAGTTCGCCGTCCACACCACCGGCTCCGGCCAGGACGAGCCCACCCTGCTGTCGTACGGCAGGCCGGGTGTCGCCTCCAGCTCCCAGCACGACTCCAACTGCTGGGAATGCACCCCGGCCAGGGCCTTCGACCGCGACCCCGCCACCCGCTGGGCGACCAGCTCCACCACCGGCTGGACCGACCCGGGCTGGATCTACGTCGACCTGGGCGCGCCCGCGCGGATCACCCAGGTCGTGCTGCAGTGGGATCCCGCCTACGCCAGGTCCTTCCAGATCCAGGTCTCCGACAACGCCTCGGCCTGGACCCCGATCTACTCCACCACGTCGGGGACCGGGTTCAAGCAGACCCTGAACGTGACGGGCAGCGGCCGCTACGTGCGCATGTACGGCACCGAGCGGGCCACGCCCTACGGCTACTCACTGTGGGAGTTCCAGGTGTACGGAACGGGAGGCGACCCCATCACGCCCCCGCCCCTCCCCGCCGATCCCGCCGACCCGCCGAGGCTGGTGTGGAGCGACGAGTTCGACGGCCCGGCCGGCGCTAAGCCCGACCCCGCCAAGTGGACCGCCGACCCCGGCACCGGGCCCAACAACGAGCTGGAGTACTACACCGATCACGACAACGCCTGGATGGACGGCGACGGCTTCCTGGTGCTGGAGGCGCGCAAGCAGGCCACGCCCGGCTCCACCTGCCCGGCCGACCCGCTCACCGGGAGCACCACGTGCCAGTACACCTCGGCGCGGATGAACACCGGCAACAAGTTCCACTTCACCTACGGCCGGGTCGAGGCGCGCATCAAGGTGCCCAAGGGCAACGGCCTGTGGCCGGCGTTCTGGATGATGGGCGCCGACTTCCTCACCGGGCGGCCGTGGCCGTACAACGGCGAGATCGACATCATGGAGATCCTCGGCAGGGACGTGAAGACGGCCTACTCCACGATCCACGCGCCCGCCTACCACGGCGGCGGCGGCATCGGCTCGCCGTACACGCTGCCCGGCAACGCGGACTTCTCCGACGACTTCCACGTCTGGGCGGCCACGTGGAACAGCAGGGGCATCACCTACACGCTGGACGGCCGGACGGTCTTCACCGTCGACAAGGAGCAGGTCGAGCGGACCCGCGGCCCGTGGGTCTTCGACCACCCCTTCTACATCATCCTCAACCTCGCGGTCGGGGGCGACTGGCCCGGCCCGCCGGACGCCGGCACGCCGTTCCCGGCCCGGATGCTGGTCGACTACGTGCGCGTCTACCAGTGATCAGGTCCCGGCCCGCCTGGCGGTCAGGAGGTCAGGAGGTCAGGAGGTCGCCGTGGGCGACGGGGTCGGCGCGGGGGAGGAGCTCGGCGGCTGGACGGGCTGGTGGTCGCGGTGCCAGCGGCCGGGCCTGCCGTGCCGGCCCCGCTCCTCGCGCATGGACGCGTCGCGGATCGCGAGGGCGGTGGCCGTGCCGCCGTCCACCTTCGCCCGGACCAGGACCTTCTGCCCGGCCTTGATCGCGTCGATGCCCGTGCTGCCCCGGTTGATCCGGGTGTCGGCGGTGACCGCGTACTCCTTGGTGTAGCCGTCCTCACTCCTGACCGTGACCGAGTCCTGGTCGACGGCCGTGACGTCGCCGTACTGGGTGGCGACGGTGACGTACCCGCCCTGGCCGTCGGGCACGACGAACTCGCCGTGGAGAGCCGGGCCGCCGAAGCCCAGCCGGTGGCCCCGGCCCCAGCCCCGCACCCTGTCGGAAGGCGGTTCGGACGGGCTCGGTGACGCGGTGTCACCCGCCGTGGGAGCCGGGGACGGCGAGGGCGAGAGCGCCGCCGCGGTGGCGACGCCGGCGCCCGTGAGCAAGGCGAGCGCGGTGGCGGCGGTGATCAGCAGGGAGCGGGGGAAGCGGCGCCTGGGCGGCTCGTTCGCCAGCGTTTCCGCGGTGCTGAATCCGTCCGGCCCAGGGGTCATCGTGCTTCCTCCCGATGGCTAGAGGGGGACAAGCCACGGCTATACAGCGACGTATACAGGGACAACAGTGCACCAGGTTTCTTAAAACCGCCGTAAATGCGGCTCGTGTGCCGGCGTGCACCGTCTGATACCGCTTCGGACGGCCACTGGGTGGCGGCGGGCCGATCGCCTAGGGTTGATCGCATGCGTGTGGTGGTCATCGGCGCCAGCGGTCACATCGGGACCTACCTGGTTCCCCGGCTGGTCGGCGCCGGGCACGACGTCGTCGCGGTCAGCCGGGGCAGGCGGGAGCCGTACCGGCAGCATGGGGCCTGGCGGCAGGTCACCACGGTGGTGGCGGACCGCGAGGGCGAGGAGGCCGAGGGCAGGTTCGGCAGGCGGATCGCCGAGCTGGAGCCCGACGCGGTCATCGACCTGATCTGCTTCCAGGAGTCCAGCGCCGAGCAGCTCGCCACGGCGCTGGCGGGACGGGTGCGGCACTTCCTGCACTGCGGCACGATCTGGGTGCACGGGCCGACCGCCTGCGCTCCGACGACGGAGGACCGGCCCCGGCGGCCGATCGGCGAGTACGGCAGGCGCAAGGCGGCCATCGAGGCGTACCTGCTGGACCGGGCCCGTCGCGACGGTTTTCCCGCGACGGTCGTCCACCCCGGTCACATCACCGGTCCCGGGTGGGTGCCGATCAACCCGGCGGGGAACCTCAACCCGGCCGTCTTCCAGGCGCTGGCCGACGGGGCCGAGGTGACGCTGCCGAACCTCGGCATGGAGATGGTCCAGCACGTCCACGCCGACGACGTGGCCCGCCTGTTCATGGACGCGCTGGCCAACCCGTCGGTGTCGGTGGGGGAGAGCTTCCACTCGGTGGCGGCCACGGCGCTGACGCTGCGCGGCTACGCCGAGGCGGTGGCCGGGTGGTTCGGGCGGACGGCGAAGCTGGCCTTCCTGCCGTGGGAGCGGTGGCGGGAGACGGTCTCGGAGGAGGACGCCCGGATCACCTACGACCACCTGGCGCACAGCCCGTACTGCAGCATGGAGAAGGCGGCGCGGCTGCTGGGGCACCGGCCGCGTCACACCTCGCTGGAGGCGGTGGCCGAGGCCGTGGACTGGCTGGTGGGGGCGGGCGTCATCACCCGATGACGGTCCGGCCGCGCCGGCTGCCTCACGGTCAGCCGAGCGCGGCCCGGGCGAGATCACGGCACTCCTCCAGCGTCAGCCCGGCGAGCGCCTCCCGCACGGCCGGCACGGAGGTCGCCGACATGGACAGGCTGGTGACCCCCAGGCCCACCAGGATCGGCGCCAGCGTGGGGTCGCCGGCGGCCTCCCCACAGACGCCGACGGGCTTGCCCGCCGCCGCGCCGGCGCGGGCGCACTCGGCCACGAGCCGCAGCAGGGCGGGCTGGCGGGGATCGAGCAGGTCGGCCAGGCCCGGATGCTGCCGGTCGGCGGCGAAGGCGTACTGCCCCAGGTCGTTGGTGCCGACGCTGAGGAAGTCGACGTGCTCCAGCAGCCGGTCGGCCATCAGCGCCGCGGCCGGCACCTCCACCATCACGCCGACCCGGCGCAGCCCCTTGGCGCGGGCCGCCGCCGCGAAGGCCGCCGCCTCCTGCCACGTGGTGACCATGGGCGCCATGACCCAGACGTCCGCCGTGGCGGTCTCGGCCGCCCGCGCGATGGCCTCCAGCTGCGTGTCCAGTACGGCGGGCCGTACCCGGTCCACCCGCAGCCCGCGGATGCCCAGGGCGGGGTTGGGCTCGCCGGGCAGGCCGAGGAACGGCAGGGGCTTGTCGGTGCCCGCGTCGAGCGTCCGCACGACCACCTTGGGGCACCGGGCGAAGACCTCGGCGTAGGCGGCCGCCTGCTCCTCCAGCGACGGCTCGGTGCGCCGGTCGAGGAAGAGGAACTCGGTGCGGAACAGTCCCACGCCTTCGCTGTCGCCGGAGTCCGCACAGAAGTCGAGGTCGGCGGCCGAGCCGATGTTCAGCATCAGCGGCACCGGATGGCCGTCGGCGGTGCGGCCGGGTCCCCGGCCGGCCCGCAGCCTGGCCCGCTCCTCGCGGTGGGCGGCCTGGACGGACGCCACCTCGGCGGGGGTCAGCCCGGTCCGCAGCAGGCCGGCGGCGCCGTCGACCGACACCAGCTCCTCCTCGGCGAGCGACAGCGCGCCGGCGCAGGCCACGATCGCGGGGATGCCGCGCGCCCTGGCCAGGATCGCGGTGTGGCTGGTGGGGCCGCCCTTCTCGGTGACGATCGCCACGACCGACTCATCCAGCGTGGCGGTGTCGGCCGGGGAGAGGTCCTCGGCGACGAGCACGAAGGGGCGGCCGGGCGCGGGGATGCCCGGCATGGGCAGGCCGAGGGCGGCGGCCACGGCGCGGTTGCGAAGGTCGTCCAGGTCGGCGGCCCGTTCGGCGAAGTACCCGCCGAGCTCGGCGAGCGCCTGCCGGTGCCGGGCGAAGGCGGCGTCGAGCGCGTGCGCGGCGTCCAGCCCTTCGGCCGCCAGCCGTTCGGCCTCCTCCCTCAGCATGGGGTCGGCGGCCATCATGGCCTGCGCCTGGAGGATCTCGGCCGCCGGTCCTGAGGCGGCGCCGGCCCGGCGGTCGAGCTCGGCGGCGACGGCCTCCAGCGCCTCGCCCACGGACCTGACGACCACCGGCGAGGCGGGCAGCGCGGGCGGCCCCGCCATGCGGCAGACGGGCCCCGCGACGCGGCCCGGGCTCACCCCGATGCCGGTCAGCTCACTCATCGAGGTCCCTCGACAGGAGCGCCGCCAGCGCGTCGAGCGCCTCCGCCGCGCCGTCGCCCTCGGCCGAGAGCGTCACCATCGTGCCCTGGACCGCGCCGAGCGACAGCACCCCGAGCATGCTGGTGGCGGGCACGGGCCTGCGGCCGTCGACCCGGATCTGGACGGGCACCCCGAGGCGGGCGGCCTCCTGGACGAAGAGCTTGGCGGGCCGGGCGTGCAGGCCGGTACGCGAGGCGACGGCCACGGTGCGTTCAGGCATGACCTGCCTCCTGAGAGGGCTCGATGGTGACCTTGATGGCGACGCCGCGGGCGACCAGGTCGAGGGCGTCCAGGACGCGGTCCAGCGGAAGCCGGTGGGTGATGAGGTCCGCGACGGGCACCGCGCCGCCGGCGATCAGGTCGAGGGCGGCCGCGTTGTGCTCGGGCGAGGAGCCGTTCGCGCCGACGACCGTGAGCTCGCGGTAGTGGATGAGGTTGGAGTCGCAGCGGATGTAGGGGTTGTCCTTGGGCAGCCCGCCGAAGAAGCTGACGCGCCCGCGCCTGGCGGCCATCTCCAGCGCCTGCTCCTGGGCCGCTCCCGAGGCCGCCGCCGTGATCACCACGTCGGCGCCCCGGCCGCCGGTCAGCTTGCCCACCTGGTCCACCACGTCCACGGAGATCGCCTCGTCGGGATGCACCAGCGCCGCGCTCTGCGCCAGCCGGTCGGCGTTGACGTCGACGAGGAAGACCCGGCCGGCGCCGCGGGCGCGCGCCAGCCGTACGTGGAGGCACCCGATCGGGCCCGCGCCCATGACGACCACGTCGTCGCCTTCGGCGACCCCGGCCAGCTCCTGCCCGTTGATGACGCAGGCCAGCGGCTCGGCCATGGACGCCTCGGCGAAGGAGACGTTGTCCGGTATGCGGTTGACGCCGCCCACCTCCACCACCTTGTCGGGGATCGCCATGTACTCGGCGAAGCCGCCGTCGTAGTGGTAGCCCATCGACTCCTGGTTCGGGCAGACGGTCATCCGGCCGCGCCGGCACTCCCCGCACCGGCCGCACGGGATCGCGGCGATGACCTGCACGCGCTCGCCCGTGCCGACGACCTCCCCGGCGATCTCGTGCCCCATCACCCTGGGGGGCCTGATGTGGTGGTGGCCGTGCCGGAAGATCTTGTAGTCGGTGCCGCAGGTCGAGCAGTTGCGCACCCTGATGACGAGGTCGCCCCGCGGCGGCGGCGCCTCCTCGATCCTGATGTCGCCGGGGGCGTAGAACCGGGCGACCTTCATGTCAGCTCCTTGATGACGGTGTCGACGTCGGTGGCCTCGCGCAGCGCGCGGGCACGCTCGGGGTCGAGCAGGATCTCGGCGAGCTGCGCCAGCAGCGCCACGTGGCCGTCGCCGCGCGCGGCGATGCCCACGCACACGGTGACCCGCTCGCCGTCCCAGTCCAGCCCCTCGGGGAAGCGCACGACGCAGATCGCGTCACGCAGCACGTGCTCGCGGGAGACGCCGTGCGGGATCGCCACGCCCTCGCCGACGTAGGTGGAGATGGAACGTTCTCTTTCCAGCATGGCCTGGATGTACGGCTCGGCGACGGCGCCGGTCTCGACCAGCACGCGGCCGCAGCGGCGGATGGCCTCCTCCCGGTCGGCCGCCCTCTCGTGCAGCAGCACGGCCCGCCTGTCGAGGACGTCAAGCACCGACGGTCCCGCCCTTCTTGATCGTTTCCACAAGCCTGGTCACCGCCGGGTCGCCCAGGAAGACCTGGAAGGGCACGACGAGCTTGCCCGGGGCGGCGGCCTGGGCGCGCGTGGCCAGGCCCGCATGGGTGAGCACCACGTCGGCGTCGGCCGGGATCTGGTTGACCGGCGTGTGCACCACCTCGACGCCGGTGCCCTTGAGCTGCTTGCGCAGCTGGGTGGCGAGCATGACGCTGCTCCCCATGCCCGCGTCGCAGGCCACGATGACCTTGCGGATGTCCTTGCCGTCCATGCTCATGCCTCCGCCTTGCTGGGAGCGTCCTGCTTGCCGATCTCCGCGGGCTGCCCGGCGCCGTCCGCCTCGGCGGGCGGCTGCTCGGCGGCGCCCTCCTCCGCGGCCTTCCGCTCCCCGCGGCCGAAGCCGAGCAGGACCGAGGCCACGAGGAAGGAGACGGCCGCTGAGACCACGACGCCGAGGATGACGCCGAACAGGCCGCCCCTCGGGGTCACCGCCAGGTAGGCGAAGATGCTGCCCGGCGAGGGGGTGGCGACCAGGCCCGCGCCGGTGGCCATGAAGGTGAACACCCCGGCCGCGCCGCCCGCGATGACCGCCACGATCAGGCGCGGCTTCATCAGCACGTACGGGAAGTAGATCTCGTGGATGCCGCCGAAGAACTGGATGACGATCGCGGCGGGCACGCTGGGGCGCAGCAGCCTGGGCCCGAAGAACAGGTAGGCCAGCAGCAGCCCCAGACCCGGGCCGGGATTGCTCTCCAGCATGAACAGGATGGACTGGCCGGTCCTGGCCGCCTCCGCCACGCCGAGCGGGCCGAGCACGCCGTGGTTGATCGCGTTGTTGAGGAACAACACCTTGGCCGGTTCGATCAGCAGAGAGGCCAGCGGCAGCAGGTTGTGCGTGATCAGCCAGGAGACCGCGTCCCCCGCGGCCGTGGTGACGACCCGGACGACCGGCCCGATGCCCAGGACGCCCGCGACCGCCATGGCGCCGCCCACGATGCCGGCGGTGAAGTTGTCCACCAGCATCTCGAAGCCCGCCTTGGTCCGCTCCTCGGCGAACCTGTCGACGTGCTTGAGGATGAAAGCCGCCAGCGGGCCGACGATCATCGCGCCCAGGAACATCGGGACGTCCGAGCCGACCACGACGCCCATGGTGGCGACCGCGCCCACCACCGCGCCGCGCTGGCCGTGCACCATCCGGCCGCCGGTATAGCCGATGAGGATGGGCAGCAGGTTGGTGATGATCGGGCCGACGAGCTCGGCCAGCTCCTTGTTGGGCAGCCAGCCGGTGGGGATGAACAGCGCGGTGATCAGGCCCCAGGCGATGAACGCGCCGATGTTCGGCATGATCATGCCGGCCAGGTGGCCGCCGATGCGCTGGATGGTGGCCTTGACGCCGGTCCCCTGGACCGGCGGTGTGTAGGTGTCGGCCATCGTGGTGCTCCTTTGGAGGGTCTTTCAGGGGGGTGCCTTCATGGGCTGGCTTTGAGAGGGGCTGGCTTTCAGGGTTGGCTTTCAGGGTTGGCTTTCAGGGTTGGAGGGGCAGGTCGGGATCGGGCGGGCCGACGCGGGCGTGGCCGCGGCGGATGTCCCCCGGACCGGGCATGCGGCTGCCGGGCAGCTCGACCGCCGCCGCGCTCCAGGCCAGCGCCTCGGCGAGGGCGGCCGGGCCCCACGCCCCCGCCGCGAGGAAGCCGGCCAGGAGCGCGTCTCCCGCGCCGACCGCGCTGCGCGGCTCGGTGACGGGGGCTTCGCCGTACCAGACGCCGTCCTCCTGGACCAGGAGCGCGCCGTCGCGGCCGAGGCTGGCCAGTACCGTCCGCGCGCCGGCGGCGCGCAGCTTCTCTGCCGCCTCCACCACGTCGCCCAGCCGGTACAGCTGCCTGCCGGTCGCCTCGGCCAGCTCCTCCCGATTGGGTTTGATCAGGGCGGGGCCCGCCGCCAGCGCGCATTCGAGAGCCGGGCCGCTGGTGTCGACCGCGACCAGGATCCCGGCCGCCGAGAAGCGCCGCGTCAGCATGGCGTAGACGTCGGCGGGCACGCCCGGTGGGAGGCTGCCCGAGGCGACCAGCCAGTCGGCCGAATGCGCCGCGCCCAGCACGGCTTCGGCGATCCGCTCCAGCTCCTCCGCGCTCAGCGCCGTCCCCGGCTCGTTGATCTTCGTGATCGTGCCGTCCGGCTCCGCGAGCGTGATGTTGGAACGTGTGGGCCCCTGGACGGGCACGGTGACCATGTCCAGCCCGGCCGCGCCGAGCAGCGAGATCAGCCGGTGGCCCTGGTCGCCGCCGTACGGCACGACCGCGCACGAGGCGACGCCGTTGGCCAGCAGCGCGCGGGAGACGTTCACGCCCTTGCCGCCCGGCTCCAGCCGGGCCGCCCCGGCGCGGATGACGGCGCCGCGCTCCAGCGAGTCGACCTCGATCGTGCGGTCCAGGCTCGGGTTGAGCGTCAGGGTGAGGATCACGCCCGGATCACCTCCGGCCCGGCCGCCGAGATCTGGCCGGCGAGCGCGGGGTCCAGGCCCGTGTCCGTGATCACCACGTCGATCTCGTCGAGCGTCGCGAACGTCGCCAGGTAGGTGCTGGTGAACTTGGTGTGGTCGGCCAGCAGCACGCTGCGCTCGGCCGCCTTGACCATGGCCCGCTTGATCGCGGCCTCGGCCGGGTCGGGCGTGGTGAGCCCGGCGGCCACGCTGCAGCCGTTGGTGGCCATGAACGCCACGTCCACGTGCAGCCGGGCGAGCGGCTCCAGGGCCCAGTCGTCCACCGTGGCCAGCGTGCGGCCCCGCACCCGGCCGCCGAGCATGATGACGGTCAGGTTCGGCCGGGTGGCCAGCGCGGTGGCCAGCGGCGGGGAGTTCACGATCACGGTGAGCTCGCGGTCGGTCGGCATGATGCGGACCAGCCGTCCCGTCGTGGTCCCCGCGTCGATGATCACCGAGCCGTCGTCGGGGAGCTCGGCGAGCGCGGCCTTGGCGATGCGTTCCTTCTCCGCGGTCATCACCTCGTCGCGGGCGGCCAGCCCGGGCTCGAAGCCCAGCCGCTCCACCGGGATGGCCCCGCCGTGGACGCGGCGCAGCACACCCGCACGCTCCAAGACGGTCAGGTCGCGCCGGATGGTCTCCGTCGTGACCTCGAGCTCCTGTGCCAGGCGCACGACGTCCACCCGGCCCGCCGTCCGTGCCCGGCGGAGGATCTCCTGCTGCCGCTCCTCGGCGTACATGATGTTGTTTCACCGCCGTTTCAGTTGGATGTTCCTCCGTTTCTATCCGTTTATGTGGAAATGTCAAGAGGTTGGCGGTGTTGCGGGCGTCCAAAACGGTTTGAAGCCGGTGCGTGAGGAGTGGCAGCGTGCTCTCCATGGCCCGGCTCCACGATGTCGTGTTCGACTGCGCGCGCCCCGCGTCGCTGGCCCGCTTCTGGGCCGCGGCGCTCGAGGGCTA
Organism: Thermoactinospora rubra; assembly: GCF_002093975.1. Classification (GTDB taxonomy): domain Bacteria; phylum Actinomycetota; class Actinomycetes; order Streptosporangiales; family Streptosporangiaceae; genus Nonomuraea; species Nonomuraea rubra_A. The sequence goes on along the minus strand of NZ_KZ084331.1, from coordinate 4,280 downwards.
CGAGGTGGCCCCCCTACGACGAGGCTGAACTGGAACGCCTGCGCGCCGAGGGGATCGACGACCCCGAAGACGATCCGACCGTGCTGGTCGAGGGGCCCTCCGGGCGCCCACGGCTGTGGTTCCAGCGCGTGCCGGAGGCCAAGACGGTCAAGAACAGGGTTCACCTCGACCTTCGGAGCGACGATCTCGAGGCCGAGGTGAGGCGCCTGGTCGAGCTGGGCGCGCGAGAGCTGGCCCGCCACGAGGACTGGGTGGTGCTCGCCGATCCGGAGGGCAACGAGTTCTGCCTGCAGCCGGCGCTCTGAGACCGGTCCGAAGGGATTCAGCGGATGACCCGGCCCCGGTGGATGACGCGCGCGGGCCGGTCCAGGACGGCGAGGTCGGTGCGCGGGTCCCGGTCGTAGGCGACCAGGTCGGCCGGGGCGTCGTGGCCGAGCCCGGGGAAGCCGAGGAAGGACCGCGCCGTCCAGCTGGCCGCGCCGATCGCCGCCGCGGCGGGCATCGGGGCGGCCGCCAGATGGCGCACCTCGCCGGCCACCCGGCCGTGCGGCAGCTCGGGCGTCCCGTAGCTGTCGGTCCCGGCCAGCACCGTCACGCCGGCCTCGTGCGCGGCCGACACCAGCGGCCCCAGGCGGGCGTGGACGGCCCGGAACCACGCGCGGAACCGATCGGAGCCCGAGGCGCGGGCGACCTGCTCGAAGGTCTCCCAGACGGTGAACGTGGGCACCAGGGCGGTGCGCCGGCGGGCCATCCGGTCCAGCAGTGCCGGGTCGAGGCCCAGGCCGTGTTCGAGGCTGTCCACGCCGGCCTCGACCGCGGCCCGGGCGCCGTGTTCTGTCTGCGCGTGTACGGCGACGCGGCCCCCGACGGCGTGCACCCGCCGGGTCAGCTCGGCGAGCAGGCCGGCGGGGAGCGGCGGCGCCTCCAGCCCCTCCTCGCCGACCACCCAGTCCGCGTAGACCTTGCACCAGCCCCCGGACGCACGCGCCTCCTCCACCGCCGCGTCCGCCAGCTCGTCCGCGCCGACGTGCCGGGCCCAGCCGTCGTAGAACATGCCGGGCAGGCCCAGCCAGCGACCGGCCGAGACGACGCGCGGCTGGTCGGGCTCCGTGCCGAACCACGCGGGGAGCCGGCCTGCCGAACCGGGCACGCGCAGCAGCGTCACCCCGGCCGCCAGGTGCTTGCGGCCGTGCCGCCGCAGCAGCGCCGGGTCGAGCGGGTCGCCCGGACGCAGGGCGCCCGGGTGGGTGTGCGCGTCCACGAGCCCAGGCAGCAGCCAGCCGCCGTCCACGACCGTGGTCGCGCCGGGCAGCGGCTCGCGCGTCAGCCTGCCGTTCGCGATCCAGAACTCGGCCCACTCCTCCGAAGGCAGCACGACGCCTCGCACGCGCAGCCGCTCCTGGGGACGGCCGTCCGCCGGGTACGTCTCGTTCGCCGTGCTCATGAGCTCTCCTGCGGAATGCTCCCCCGCGAGCCCTGTGCCGATGCGCGCTAGGGTGTCCCGGCATGGGCGTACTCGTCGACTACTTCACCGCCGACTCCGAGCAGGCCGCCCGGCGGGCGCTGTCCGGCGGGCCGCATGCCGCGCGCCTGCCGTACGTCGACTGCAAGGGGTGGATCGACGAGCCGGACACGCTGGCCGCCGAGCTGAGCGGACGCGACCTCAGCGAGTTCGGCGACAGCGAGATGCTGGCGGAGGACGAGGCGTCGGCCGTGGAGCGGCTGGCGCCGCAGACCGTGGCCGCGCTCGCCGCCGTGGACGACGCGCGGCTGCGCGAGTACGCCGAGGAGGAACTGCTCGACGAGCTGGAGCTCGAACGCATCACGGCGCTGCGGGATCTGGCCCGCGAGGCCGTACGGCTCGGCCAGGGGATGTATCGCTGGACGTGCGTCTGAACGCCTCGAACAGCTCCTCGCGGAGCGCGGGCGGCAGCCTCCTGCCCATGTCCCGCGGGCTCACCAGCGCATGGTCGTCGTTGTCCTTCAGGGCCATGCCCGCGAGGAACTCCAGGCTGAAGCGGGCCTCCTCGCGGTGGCGCGGATCCGGCCAGCGCTCCACCACGGGCAGCACCGCACGCGCCCGCTCGCCGATCCGGTCGAGGAGCGCATAGCCGGGCAGGCCGGGGAAGCGCTGGGCGTGCAGGTCGATGTGCCGGAAGGCGACGCCCTGGAGCTCGGCGCCGGTGAAGTCGTTGCCGGTGAACTCGTTGCGATCCCGGCCCAGCGCGGCCTCGTCGCGCTGGGCCGGGCGGCCCCAGAAGTTGATGTCACGCACCCGGCCGAGGAAGACGCAGTCGACGAACTCGGCTTCCAAGGTGGCCGTCTGGCCCCTCAGCCGGGACCGGTCGAACACGCACCTGTCGAACCGGACGTTGCCGAAGAAGGTGAACGGCGGGAAGCGGGTGCGCCGGAACACGCAGTCGCGGAAGACCGACCGCGGCCAGCCGGCGCGGTCCCGTGGGCCTTCGCCGCACATGTCGCCCATCGCCAGCCGGTCGAACGCCGTGCCGGTGAAGTCGCACCGGTCGAAGACGCTGTCGTAGACGCGGAACTCGGCGAACCGGATTCCGGAGAAGCCGACGTTCGCCAGCCGCGCCCGCTCGAAGAACACGCTCGACACTCCGGCGGGCAGCTCGAAGCGGCGGTCTCGAAGCTCTCCCCGGGCGATCCACGCCTCCTGCCACTCATGCGGGCTCGGCCGGAGGCTGAACGGCTCGAAGGCGCCTTGGGCCGGTGCGGGATCACGCATGGACGGAGTCTCGCAGACCGCCCCGACAAACTCCCCACCGGTCGCGGTCAGCGGCTCAGGCTGGCGACCAGGTTGATGGCGAGCGCGACGATGACCGTGCCGAAGAGGTAGGACAGCAGGGCCTGACGGAGCACCGCCGCCCGGAACGCCGAGGTGCGCAGCTCCGTGTCGGAGACCTGGAACGTCATGCCGACGGTGAAGGCCAGATAGGCGAAGTCGGTGAACCGCGGCTGGGCGCCGGGCGTGCTGTCGTGGAAGTCCACGCCGCCGTCGCGGCCCGAGTAGTACAGCCGCGCGTACCGCAACGTGAAGATGGTGTGGATCACCGCCCACGAGACGATCACGCTGCCCGCGGCCAGCCCGACATGCAGCACGGTCGCGGGCACCGTGTCCATGTCGGCCTGGACGAGCACGTAGCCGACGGCCGCCAGGCTGGCCACCGAGGCGACGAGCAGCGCCAGATCGGCGGCCGCCCGGGTGAGGTCCTCCCGCGCCGCGTCGGCGGCGGTCTCGGCCCCGTCGAGCCGGGCGATCCGCCACCAGGTGGCGAGCAGGAACGTCACCGCCGCGACGTCCCAGCCGATCAGCGGCACGTACGGCAACGGCACCGCCGCCGCGGCGAGGACCGCGGCCAGCAGCCCGCTCGCTCCGGCGGTCAGCACGGTCCGCCGCGCCGAGACTCCGTCCGGCCCTGATGCTCGCTTCGGCCGCATGACGAACTCGCCCCACCCATCGGTTCCGCCGACCCCGTCCAGCCTAGCCCGGGCCGGATCTGGAAATCCTGTCGTGTCGCATCCGCGTCGTCGGATATCGTGTCGGCTGTTCGCCGCGATTCCAGCGTGGCGAACTCCGTCAGCCTTGCCGGCGGCACGGGTCGAATCCTCGTCGGTTATCGCTCTCCAAAAAGCGGGGACCCGGGTTCGAATCCCGGCATCGCCCTCGGGCGGTGTGGTGCAGCGGCCCAGCACTCCATGGCCGGCAGGTAGCCCCACATCCGTGCCGCCGCCAGGGCTGACGGAAGCGAGGCCGGTTTAAAGTCCCCCTCATTCTCCCGGCGTCACGGCGGCGTCCGCGAAAAGTCATCCGCGAAAAATCCGTCGTGCCGTCCCCGTGCTTTTCGCTATGGTTCCAGCTGTTCACCGGCGCCGCCGTACGGCATCGCAGTACGGCAATGCGGCACGGTGGACAGCCGTCAGTCCCGCCGGTGGCGCGGGTCGAATCCGGTCGGTTATCACGGGTTCGATTCCTGTCGGCCGCTCTCCATGCGGCCGATGCCCGGTTGGCGGGCACCCGGCCGGTACCCCACATCCGCGCCGCCGGCGGGGCTGACGGACCCGCTCGCCCCACATCCGCCCTGCCCTCGGGCGGGTCGAACCACGGGAGGCCCACCGATGCCGCGTGACCCGCTCGCCGGCGTGTCGACGGTCGCCACGCCGCAGGACCAGCCCCTTCCCGGCCGCGCCGACCAGGTGCGGAACGCGGCCGGCGGCTACCAAAATGCGGGCCAGTGCTCCGGCCTTCAGGCCGGGGG
>NZ_KZ084330.1 GCF_002093975.1 Thermoactinospora rubra | reverse complement strand
AGGTACACCCCTTCCCGTCAGATCCACAGGTTTCGATCATTGCTCGTCACCGCTGGTTCATCTCAAATTAGCGACTTGTCTCGGATGTCCGTATATAGAGGCTAAAATCCTCCCCAGCATTTGGCCTGGTAGACCAACGCATGCAAGGGAGCCGGTGTGAGAGAGCGTCGCGGGGGAGGCACCGGCCGTGGGGGCCGCGCGGGCAGGAGCCGCGAGGCGGGCCAGGGAGGCGACGCCCGGCGCACCGGTCCCGGAGAGGCGTCCGGCGGCGACGTCCGCGGCCTCGCCGGAGCGGCCCCCGCGCCCGGCCGTGACGCATCGGCCGCCGGGGACGGGACCGGCCACGTCGACGACGCCCGGGCACCCCGCCACGGGTCCCACGCGCCGGGCGGTCAGGCCGACGCCGCCGGCGCGCAGGGCCCCGGCCCGGGCGGCACCGGTGCGACGGATCCCAGACTGGACCGCGTGACGGATCCGGGACAGGCCGGCGCCTCCGCGACCGCGCCCGGCGGCCGCCCGGGCAGGCGCCGCGGCAGGCGGACCCGCAGCGCGACAGCCGATCCCGCGAGCCAGGCCGGAACGGCCGGTCCCACGAGCCGCCCTCGCACGCCGCGCTCGACAAGCCACGCCGCGGCGGCCGGCTCCGCGAGCGCCCCGGGGACGCCTGGCCACCCCGGATCGGCGGGCCCCGCGAGCGGCTCGAAAGACGCCGCCCGCCGCCCCCGGCGGCCCCTCGGCTTCGCCCCCCGCTTCGCGCAGCCCATCACCCTCGGCTCCATCCTCGGCTGGACCGCGCTGTCGGCGATCGTCCCCGGCCTGGCGCACCTGCGGGCCGGACGGCGCCGCACCGGCTTCGCGCTCCTGGCCGCCTTCGGCGTCCTGCTCGTCGCCGGCCTGACCTACGGCCTGACCCGCAACCTCGACGACCTCACCGCCTTCGCCACCGGGGGCGCGCTCGTCACGGTGTCGGTCGTCGCCGGCCTCGGGGCCCTCGCCTGGTTCGCCCTCGTGCTGACCTCCTACATCGTGCTCGGCCCCGACCGGCTCGACAGCCGGGGGCAGATCGTCTCCGGCATCCTCGTCGGCGTGCTGTGCGTGGCCGTCATGGCGCCCTTCGGCCTGGTGGTCAACACGGCCATGACCGCGCGCGACCTCATGGCGTCGATCTTCAAGGAGGGCGGCTCCGACCCCGACGTGCAGAAGGTCGCCGAGCCGGAGAAGGACCCCTGGAACGGCAGGACGCGCGTCAACTTCCTGCTGGTCGGCGGCGACGGCGCGGGCAACCGCGTCGGCATCAGGACCGACAGCATGACCGTGGCGAGCGTCGACGTCAGAACCGGCAACACGGTCATGTTCAGCCTGCCGCGCAACCTCCAGCACGTGCACTTCCCGCCGAACTCGCCCCTGGCCAAGCAGTTCCCCAACGGCTTCATGGCCGAGCTGCCCAACGGCGGGCTGCTCAACGAGGTCTGGCAGTTCGCCAACGACCACCCCGAGATCATGGGCGGCAGGAACAAGGGTCCCCGGGCGCTCATGGACGCCATCGGCCACACCCTGGGCCTGCACATCGACTACTACGCGCTGATCAACATGTACGGCTTCGTGGACCTGGTCGACGCCATCGGCGGCATCAAGATCCGCGTCGAGCGCGACATCCCCTGGGGCGGCCTGTACGGCACGGCCGGCACGATCAAGGCCGGCTACCGGCGGCTGTCGGGCGAGGAGGCGCTGTGGTACGGCCGGTCCAGGGTCGGGTCCGACGACTTCTCCCGCATGAGCCGCCAGCGCTGCGTCATCGGGGCGTTCGTCCAGCAGGCCACCCCCGACAAGATCATCGGGAACTTCACCAAGATCGCCAGCGCCACCAAGCGCCTGGCCCAGACCAACATCCCCCAGGAGCTGGTGCCCGCCGTCGCCAAGCTGGCCGTGAAGGTCAAGAGCGCGCGCATCACGAGCCTGCAGTTCGTGCCGCCCGAGTTCTGGCCGGGCTCGGCGGACTGGGCCAAGATCCGCCGTGCCGCGAGCAAGGCCATCCAGGACTCGATGAAGCCCGCGCGCCGCAAGCTCGCCGCGAACGTCTCTGCCGCACCGGGCAGCCCCACGGCCTCCCCGTCGGTCTCTCCCACCCGCAAGCCGGCGCCGTCCCAGACGCCCACCCGCAACGACAACAAGTCGGCCAAGTCGCTGGAGGAGCTCTGCGGCATGTAGGGGCACGCCCGGCCGTCGGAGCGGACGGCCGGGGAAACGAGCCCGCTATCCAAGCATCCCCTTCCGCCAAATCTCGACGGGCCGAAAAGACGGCGCGCTAAATTCGCCTGCTTTTGCGGTATTCCAGCAGCTCACAACACCCCGGATCTGCTGGACGCCTCCCCGCGGATGAAGGAGTGTTGGGAGGTTCGATCCCTCCAAGAACACTCGGTGGTGCCTCATGCGGGTCATGATCCAGCTACGCCCCTCCCCCGATCTGGTCGCGGCCGTGGCCGAGCCCGGCCCGGCGCCCACCACGGCCGACGTCGCCGACGGGCTCCCGGGCGTGGAGCTCGACGCGGCCTTCACGCCCGTGGCGATCCCGCGTCCCGTGCCGGCCGCCGGCGGCGACCCCCTCTCCCTCAACCAGCCCCTGGACTTCTCCCTCGCCGCCGACGACGCGACCGTGCTCGTGCGCGGCACCATCGCCGACGACGAGCTGACCACGCGCCTGGCCCTCCTGCCGGCGCTGCGGCCCGACGTGGTCGGCGTCTACGCCGATCCGGTCGTCGAGTCCAGCCCCACGTGCGGCGGTGACGCGCCCGTGGGCGACTGGCGCGACGTCGAAAGCCTCCTGCAGGTCTCCACGCTGGCCGCCGAGGGGCTCGACGGCACGGGCGTGGCGCTGGCCGTCCTCGACACCGGCGTCAACGCCGCGCACGTGGCACGCCAGCTGGGGCGGGACGTGACCCTGGACGCCGAGCGCAGCTGGAACCCGGCGGGCGTCGCGGGCCGGCCCGGCGAGTTCGAGGTGGACCACGGCACGATGTGCGCCTTCGACGCGCTCATCGCCGCGCCGAAGGCCTCGCTGATCGACATCCCGGTGCTGCTGTCGACCCGGCCGGGCGGATCGGCCCTGGAGGGCCTGCTGTCGGACGCCGTGGCGGCCTTCGCCCACCTGCGCACGGTGCTGGAGGCGCAGCCCGCCGAGACCAGGGCGCTGGTGGTCAGCAACTCGTGGGGGTCGTTCTCCCCGCGCTGGGACTTCCCGGTGGGGCATCCCGGCAACTACTCCGACAACGCCGCGCACCCCTTCAACCTCATCGTCGCCAGCCTTGACCGGGCGGGCGCCGACATCCTCTTCGCCGCCGGCAACTGCGGGCGCGAGTGCCCCGACGGCCGGTGCGCCTTCCCCTCGCGGCCGATCGTAGGCGCCAACTCCCACCCGCGCGTCCTGTCGGTCGGCGGCGTGGACGTGACCGGGGAGCGGGTGGGCTACTCCAGCCAGGGGCCGGGACGGCTGGCGCTGCGCAAGCCCGACCTGTGCGCCTACACCCATTTCTCGGGATCCAAGGCGTTCGGCGAGAACGAGCCCGACTCGGGCACCTCGGCGGCCTGTCCGGTGGCCGCCGGGCTGGTGGCCGCGGTGCGCACCCAGTGGCCGGCCACGCGCCTGTCGCCCGCGCAGCTGCGGTCGCTGCTGCGCCGTACCGCCGACGACCGCAGCGACGTGGGCTACGACTTCGACTACGGCTACGGGATCCTCGACGCCGCCGGGGTCGTGGCCGCCTTGCGCCGCAGGGCCAAGCGCGTAGCGTAGATCCCATGATCCTCCTGACCGTACGGCTGCCGCCCGGCGCGTCGCTGCAGGACGCCGTCGCGCGGCTGAAGCTGGACCCCGAGGAGGTGGACACGGCCTACGGGCTGGTGCTGATCGACCCCGACCAGGGGCTGTACGGCCTGCGGGTGTCGGAGAAGGCCTGGCGCGAGGGGGCCTTCTCCGACCCGGCCATCGAGCCGTACGGCCCGCCGGAGGACGACGGGCGCTAGGAGGTCGCCCGGCCGAAGACGCGGGTGCCGGCCGCCAGCCCGGCCGCGGCGAACACGACGGTCACCGCCGTTCCGGCGATCACCGGCCCGGTGAGGTAGTGGCCGGCGAACAGCGCCCGCAGCGCCTCGACCGTGTGACGGAACGGGCTGGCCTGCGACAGCGCCTCCAGCCACGGCGGGGCCATCGACATCGGCAGGAAGACCCCCGACAGCAGCATGACCGGCACCACCGCCGTGGTCATGACGGGCGCGAACAGGTTCTCGTCCAGCGTCAGCGCGACGGCGTAGGACAGCGCGGCCAGCCCGATGCCGGCCACGAGCATCAGCAGCAGCCCGGCGAGCACGCCCGGCAGGGGTGCGCGCAGCCCGAAGGCGTAGCCGGCGGCCACCAGCAGCGCGGTCTGCAGCAGCAGCCCTGCCATGTCGCTCAGCACCCGCCCCAGCAGCAGCGACACGCGGCTCGCCGGGGTGACGCGGAGCCGTTCCAGGACGCCGAAGCGCCGGTCGAAGACGACGCCGAAGCCGGCCAGGCCGGCGCTGAGCAGGGCCAGCTGCACCATCAGGCCGGGAACGAGGGTCTGCCACGTGCCGACGGCCACGAACAGCGGGCCGAACAGCGCCAGGAACAGCAGCGGCTGGATCAGCGCGACGAGCAGGCCCAGCCGGTGGCGGTGAGCGAGCCGCAGGTGGTGGCGCAGCAGCAGCCAGGTCTCACGCACCGACGGCCTCCTGGTAGGTCTCCAGCAGGCTCCGCCCGGCGGTGAGCTCTTCCGGCGTGCCGGAGGCGACGATCCGCCCGCGATTCATGATCAGCAGCCGGTCGCACAGCGCCTGCGCCTCCTCCAGCAGGTGGGTGGACACCACCGTGGTGATACCCAGGCCCTTGACGTGCCGCCACAGCGTGGCGCGGCTGTCGGGGTCGAGGCTGGCGGTGGGCTCGTCCAGGAACAGCACCCGCGGCCGGTGCAGCAGGCCAAAGGCCAGGTCGAAGCGGCGCCGCTGGCCGCCGGACAGCTCCGCGCCGGTCCTGGTCTCCAGCCCGGCGACGCCGAGCAGCTCCAGCACCTCGCCGACGCGGCGCCTGGCCTGCCCGGCCCGCATGCCGTACAGCATGGCCTGCAGGACGAGCTCCTCGCCGAGCGGGCTCGTCAGGCCCGAGCCGCCGTGTTGCGAGACGTAGCCGATGCTCCGCCGTACGCCCTGGGGGTCGGCGAGCAGGTCGTGGCCGGCCACGGCGGCGGTGCCGGCGGTGGGGCGCAGCAGCGTGGCCAGCATGCGCATGGCGGTGGTCTTGCCGGCGCCGTTGGGGCCGAGCAGCCCGGCGATCTGCCCGGCCTCGACCTCCAGGTCCAGGCCGGCGACGGCTTCGACGCCGCCCTTGTAGGTCTTCCGCAAGCCGTGTGTTCGGATCACAGAAGTTAGAGTAACACCAAATTTGGTGTCACTGCAAAGTTGTAGCATGACCACATGGCGGAAGGGCTGCGTGAGCGCAAGAAGCGGGAAACCAGGCAGCGGATCTCCGACGTGGCGACCGGGCTGTTCCTGGCGCACGGGTTCGACAAGGTCACGGTGGCCGACGTGGCCCGGGCGGCCGACGTGTCGGTCAACACGGTGTTCAACTACTTCGGCACCAAGGAAGAGCTGTTCATGGACCGGCGCGCGGAGGCGGAGGACGTGCCGAGCCGGGTGGTGCGCGAGCGGGGGCCGGGCGAGAGCGTGGTGGCGGCCTTCCGCCGCGAGTTCCTGGCGGCGATCGAGGCGCAGGACTGGCGCTACGGGCTCAACGAGGGCGCGGACGAGTTCGAGCGGGTCGTCGCAGGCAGCCCGTCACTGACGGCGCGGATGCGCGAGATGGAGGAGCAGCGCCGGGAACGGCTGGCGCGGACGCTGGCGGAGGAGACGGACGCCGAGCCCGAGGACCTGAGACCACGCCTGGTGGCGGCCCAGATCCTCGAGGCCACGGGGCTACTCGCCCGGCAGGCCGTGCGGCTCAGGATGGCCGGCGAGAGCTGGGGGCGGATCGCGCCCTGGCTGCGCGAGCAGGCCCAAGCCGCCTTCGATCTGCTGGAGAAGGGGATCGGCGACTACGGGGCCGGCTCGCCCTAGAAACCGCCGCTGGTGCTCGCGGCGATCACGGCCAGCACGATCCAGAGGATCCCGAAGACGACCCCGATGATGAGGAAGATCGTGCCGATGATCCCGCAGATGCGGCCGGCCTGGACCATGCCGCGGTTCTCGTAGATCTGGCCGCTGCCGTCGATCTCGCGCAGCGCCTTGTTGCCCATGTTCCAGGCGAACGGGCCGAGGAAGCCGCACACCACGATGCTCAGGATGCCGAGCACCAGGATCGTGGTGCCGTTCGGGTGGGTGAGTGGGCCGCCGTACTGCGGGCCGCTGCCGTACTGCGGCGGTGGGTATGACATGTTGATTTGCCTTTCTACCGATAGTTCGATGGTTTATATCACGTTTATCGGTCATGAAGTCGGGCATTTCGGCGGCGTGTTTTCGACCGAGCGCTTGCTACACTTCGCGGGTGCTGAAGCGCCTCTTGCAGTGGCTCGTCACCACCGACTGGTTCACGCGAATCGGCCCTAAGATCATCCCCCCGTTGGACCGAGCCGTTCACAGGCTCACCCGTGGCCGGCTGATGTCGAACAGCCGCATCATTCCCACCTTGGTCCTCACCACAACCGGACGCAAGAGCGGGCTGCCGCGCCGCACGCCGCTGGCCTGCCTGCCCGAGCCGGACGGCGGCCTCCTGGTGGTCGGCAGCAACTTCGGCACCGCCTCCCATCCGGCCTGGAGCGCGAACCTGCTGGCCACGCCGTCGGCCCGGGTCAGCTTCCGCGGCCGGGACTTCCCGGTCACCGCCACGCTGCTGACCGGCGAGGAACGGGCGGCCGTCTGGCCCCGGCTGATCGCCATGTGGCCGGTCTTCGACCACTACACCGCCAAGTCGGGCCGGGAGCTCCGGGTCTTCCGCCTCACACCGTCCGGCGCGGCCCAGGAGGGCCGGTAGCGCTATCGGGAGTAGAACTCCACCACGAGCTGCTCGTCGACGGGGACCGCGATGTGCTCGCGCTCGGGCTTGGCCGTGAGCGTGAAGGTGAGGTTCGCGTGGTCGACCGCCAGGTAGGGGGCGGTGCGCTCGTCGGCGTAGAGGCCCTCGGCCGCGGCGAGGAAGGGCTGCATCCGGCGCGACCTGTCGCGCACGGCGACGACCTGGCCCGGCTTGACCAGGTAGCTGGGGATGTCCACCTTGCGGCCGTCGACGGTGATGTGGCCGTGGGAGACGTACTGCCGGGCCGCGTAGATCGACGGCGCGAGCCCCGCGCGCACCACCAGCGAGGCCAGGCGGCTCTCCAGGATCGACACCAGCTCCCCGCCCGAGGCGCCGGGGCGGCGCACGGCCAGGTCCCAGTAGCGGCGCAGCTGGCGCTCCGACACGTCGTAGTACCAGCGCAGCTTCTGCTTCTCCAGCAGCCGCAGGCCGTAGTCGCCGGTGTCGCGCCGGTTCGTCATGCGGCCGTGCTGGCCGGGCGGGTAGGGCCGCTGCTCGAAGTACCGGACGGCCTTCCTGGTCAGCGGCACGCCCGCGCGTCGGGACAGCCGCACCTTGGGACCGGTGTAGCGCACGTTCACCTCAATGTGATTAGGTAGACCTTACTTAGGCAAGCCTAACCTACATTTGAAGGGGATGTCATGCCGCCCATCGCCGAGCGGATCCGCACGCTCGCCATGACCGCGAGCGTCACGAAGGTCACCCTGGACGGCGTGCCGTACCCCGCGACGGGCGGCGTGGACGCCCAGGGCCGGCCGGTCGTCCTGGCACGGCCCGGCGACCCGCTGCACCGCGTGCCCGAGGACGCCGCCGTGGCGGTCAACCTGTGCGCGATGCGCCTGCTCGGCACCGTGGAGCATCCCCGCGGCCTGCTGGAGGCGCAGGGCTGGCTGCAGGCCGTGCCGCGCGAGCAGGCCAGGGACGCCGCGCTCGCCGTGGCCGCCCGCAACGCCGACGAGGCGCTGTTCGAGGCCCTGGAGCGGTACGGCGAAGCCGCCGCGCCCCGGCTGCTGCGCCTGGACGTGGGCCAGATGGTGTACCTGACCGGCGAGGAGTCCGGCGTGCTCGACGCCGAGGACTACCTCGACGCCGAGCCCGACCCGCTGCTGGAGACGGCCGAGCGCGTCCTGGCCCACGTCAACGACACCCACCGCGGCCAGCTGGCCGCCGGCGTCTCCCGCCTGCTGGGACGGCGGGCCGGGGAGGTGTGGCTGTGGGAGCTGGACCGCTTCGGCGCGACCGTGCGCGCCGACGGGTCGCTGGTGCGGGTGCTGTGGGAGCGCCCCGCGGAGAGCGGCCTGTGCCTGGAGACCGCCCTCCGGGGGCTGCTGTGCGGGTGTTAACGGGGATGTGTCACCGCGGGTCGGCCAGCAGGTAGTCGGCGATCCGCTTCATCAGGTCGTCGCGCTCGGCCGGGGTGGCCACCTGCTCCAGGCCGAAGCCCAGGACGACCGAGTCGGCGGTCGCGACGGCCGGCGCGCCGAGGGAGTTGGCGCGGGTGAAGTCCGCCCCGACGTTGACGCTGCCCGGCGGCGGGCCGGGGACCGTCCAGGGGCCGAGGCCGGTCTCGAAGCCCTCGGCGTCCAGCGTGCCGCCTGTGGTCGTCACCTTGGTGTCGTCCACGAACGCGCCCTGGAAGCCGGTGCCCGGGTCGGCCACGTAGCTGATGGACACCTCCACCTTCTTGCCGGCGTAGGCCGACAGGTCGAAGGCGACCTTCTTCCAGCCGCCGGAGTTGCCGGTGAAGGCGTTCCAGCTCTTGGCCGTGCACGGGTCGCCGGGGGTGAGGTACTTCAGCAGCTGCGGGTGCGCGGCCAGGTAGTAGCCCTGCTCGCACTCGGCCGGCACCTGGGTGGTGGTGCCGCCGCCCAGATCCGGCAGCGTCACCCAGTCCTCCGCGCCCGCCGTGTGCGCCTCGACCAGCACGTGGTCGAAGTTCGCCTCGGTGTTGTAGGACAGCTGCGCCTCCAGCTTGGGCGCCTGGGCCGCGCTGACGCCGGTCAGGTCGATCGTGCGCACCAGGCGGCTGTAGGCGTAGTTGACGTGCCGCGCCGCGGCGTACCACTTGCCCTCGACCGGCTCGAACGGCCCGGTCCTGCCCTGGTAGATGGCCGCGGGCCAGCTCTTGAACAGCGGGAAGTCCCGCTCGTTGAGCAGCGTGCTGGTGACGGTGAAGTTGCCGGCCTCGTTGAGCGGGTTGTCGCCGGCGGCCGCGAAGGCCCCGGTGGCGCCCGTCAGCGGCGTGCCGGTGCCCTCCACGCCGGTGGGGGCGTTGACGGCGCTGCGGCCGGAGACGCCCAGCCAGTACTGCGCGAAGTCGTTGGACAGGGTCTCGCAGTCGTCGCGGGTGCTGATGGTCACCACGCAGGGCTTGTCGGGGAAGCCCTTCAGGCCGTAGTAGATGCCGCCGGTCATCACCGAGCCGAAGTAGGCGGCCGTCTCCCCCGCGTACAGCAGCTTGCCGCCCTCGTTGAGGTAGTCGCGCAGCGCCAGCGTGAGGTGGAAGGCCCGGTCGGCCACCTGGGCGTCGCGCCGCGGCGTGCCGAACACCGTGATCGTCTCGTCGGCCGCGTCCTGGGTGAGCCGGTTGTCGCCCAGGTACCACACCACGCCCTTGAAGTGCGACAGCGCGCCCAGGTGGTGCGGCACGCCGTCGGCGTCGACGTCCCACACCAGCGCCTTGCGCCCGGCGGCGGCCAGGGCGTCGACGTACTGCCGGGCGTACTTGGGCGCGGTCACCGTGGGCGGGTAGGCGGGGTTGACGCCCTTGTAGTCCTCGTCGGCCACCACCAGCACCTGCGCCCCGGCCAGGTCGCGCACGGTGTAGGCGAAGCGCGGGCTCTTGGCGGTCGCGGCGGTGAACCACACCTCGACCTTGTCGCCGGGCTTCTGGCCGCGGACCGTGCCGCGGTACTCGGCGAAGTAGGTGTCGAACTCGTCGCCGTAGCGCTCGCCGCCCTTCCACTCCCGCACCGGTACGGTGTGGGTGCGGCCGCCGTTGATCCGGTAGTGCAGCAGCTTGACCGGCAGCGAGCGGCGGATGAGGGCGGCCACCTGCTGGTCGCCGCTGTAGGAGACGGCGAACTCGTCGGGGTCGATGTCGGGGACCGTGCGGCCGACCGCCGAGACGGGCCGGTCGGGCCGGTGGGCGGACTTGGCCACCGACAGCGCGTACGGGATGTTCTTGGCGACCTCGGCGGCGACGAGCTTCTCGTCGTCGGGGAAGTGGAAGCCGCTCACGCAGTCCTCCGGCCGCCACGGGTCGTCCGGGTCGATCAGCGAGACGGTGCGGCAGGTGGACATCTCCGGCGTCTGGGTTAGCGCGCCGTAGGCGTTCTCGAAGTGCCCGTCGGTCTCGCCGTTGGTCGTGTACAGCTGGGCCCCGATCTCGGGCACGTAGCCGGGCACCGCGGGCTTGGCCGCGTCGCCCAGGATCGCGTCGTGGATCAGGTCGTCGGGGCTGGGGGTGTAGAACTGCCAGCCGACGCCGTGCAGCAGCAGCTCGGCGGCCGAGTGCCAGTTGATGACGAACTTGGGGCGCACCCGCTCGATGAGGGCGATCTGGGCCTTGGTCTCCGGCTCGGAGGCGGGAGCCGTACCGCGGAAGGTCTCGGAGGCGGGCACCGGCGAGGAGCCCTCGTTGTCGTAGCCCCACCTGTTGGGGAAGTTCCGGTTCAGGTCCACGCCCTCGCCGGTCTCCAGGACGCCGTCGCCGTCGTTGTCGCGCAGGTTCTTGCGCCACAGCCGGGTGTCGGGGGAGGTGAAGGTGTGGTCGTAGCCGTCGACGTTGACCACCGGGACGAACCACAGGTCGACCGTGTTGACCAGCTTGGTGATCTCCCGGTCCTTGCCGTAGTTGTCCAGGTAGTGGTGCATGAGGCGGCGGACCATCTCGGGGGTGATCCACTCGCGGGCGTGCTGGGCGGCCTGGTAGACGACGGCGGGCTTGACGCGGTCGGGCAGCGCCCGGGCGCCGAGCGTCACGCGGACGGCGGTGATGGGCTTGCCCTGCAGCGTGGTGCCGATGTCGACGGCCTTGGCGATGAGCGGGTGGTCGGCGGCGGCCTTCAGCAGCTCCTCGCGGATGTTGCCGGGGCCGCTGTAGGGGCGGAAGACCGTGGCCGCGGCCCTGGCCCTGGCCTGGACGGGCGCCTGCTCCCTCAGGTCGATGCCCTGCTTGCGGAGCTTGTCGGCGATGATCTCGTTGAGGATGATCGTCAGGCGGACCTTGCCGCCCTCGGCCGCGGTCGTGGTGACATCCTCGCGGTCGACGGCCTCCTGCTGGAGGAGGCCGAGCTGGTCGGGGGTGATCTCGGCGGTGTAGACCTTGGGACCGGTCGCCTCGGGGGGCTCGGCGGCGGCGGGTGCGGAGGGGAGGGAGACGAGTGCCCCGCATAACAGGAGTGAGGCTGCTGCGAGGGAGAAGCGTTTCATGCGTCATTTCTCCGCTCGACCGCGGCGCCTGTCAACGAATCCTCATTGATCACGATTTTTCACAGATTTTCGCCACTTCCGGCGCAAAGGCTGGTCAAATTTTCACCTGTCACTACCATGGCAGGCTGTGATCGAGGACTCCCCCACGGACGGCCCCGCCGTCGCCGGCCAGGGCGACCGGCGCAGGCGCGCCCTGATGGCGATCGCCCTCCTCGCCGGCACGCTCATGCTGGCCGGGGCCGCGATCCTCGTCGGCGGAGTGCTCATGGACACCGCCCGTTCCACCGCCCGCTGGCTGGGCGGATCCGGGACCGGCGCGGTGCCGGTGCTGACGCCCGAGCAGCGGCAGGCCCGCCCCGCCACACCGCCGCCTTCCCCCGCCGCCTCCCCGACGCCCACCAAGCCCACCGTGCCCGGCAGAACCGCCAGGACCGGCGAGCCGGCCAGGACCGTCAAGCCCGACACACCGGCCTCGACCTCCAAGCCCCGGTCCGGCGTCACCGCGCCGCCCACCCGGCAACCGTCCGGCACGCCCGCCCCGAGCCCGTCCACCCGGCACCACCCGGAAAGCACGCCGGACGCCTCCACGGCGGGCCAGGACGACCCGCCCTCCGCGGAGCCGACGGGCAAGCCGGCGCCGCCCGGCAAGACCAAGCACCCGGACAAGACCAAGCCGCCGGGCCACGCCCACGACTCGGACCGGTGACCCGTTCGCGTCCGGCGGGAGCGGTGGAGGGCGCCGGTGGGCCTTCCGTGCCCGGCTCTGCGGACGATCAGCCGTGAGGGTGCTTTCCTGACCGCGTGCGGCGCGTGGGATGATTCCCGCGATGCCCGCCTCCGTGCCCTTCCGCCTCGCCCGCGCCGCGGCGTTCGCCGCCGTGTGCACGGTGCTGGGCCTGCTGGCGCACCGGTTCGGAGGCGGGGACGTAGGGCTGCCCGTGGCCGCGGCGGCGTTCGCCGCCTCGTGGCTGGCCGCCGTGCCCGCCGCCGCCCGCGAGCGCGGCTACCCCGCCACGGTGGCGTTGCTGGCCGTCCTGCAGGCCGTACTCCACCTGCTGTTCTCGCTCGCCCACGCCGCCGAGCCCACAGCCTTGAGCGGCCACGCCCACGCGGGGCTGGTGCCGGGGCTCGGCATGCTGGCCGCCCACGGCTGGGCCGTCGCCCTGACCGCGCTGTGGCTGGCCCGCGGCGAGGCGGCGCTGTGGAGCCTCGTGCGGCGGATGCTGGTACGGCTGAGCCTCGTCTGGCCCGAGCCGCCGCCCGTCCCCTTCTACGCGGTCCCCGCGCCTGAGCCGAACATCCCGCGCCCGGCGCTGCTCCGGCACACCGTCAACGGTCGAGCCCCGCCCGTCTCTCCCGCCGCCTGACCAGTCCGCGCCCCGCTCCCCACGGAGACGGGCGCCCTTCCGTCATGCCTTTCTTCGTCAAGGAGAGACGTTCTCGTGAAGCTTCTTCGTCATGCCGTCGTGAGCCGTACCGTCGTGAGCCGTACCGCCGCCGCGTGCGCGGCGCTGGCTCTGTCCGCCTGCCTGTCCGCCTGCGGCTCCGGGCAGCCCTCCGCCCAGCCCGTCGCCCCCTCCTCCCCCGCCCCTTCCCCCGCCGGCGCCCTCACGATCACCGACCCCTGGGTGAAGGCCGCGGGCAAGGGCATGAGCGCCGCCTTCGGCACGCTCGTGAACAGCACCGACGCTCCGATCACCGTGGTCTCGGCCGCCACCCCCGCCTCGCCGGAGGTGGAGCTGCACGAGACCGTGGAGGACGGCGGCAAGATGGTGATGCGCCCCAAGCAGGGCGGCTTCGTGGTCCCGGCGCGCGGCTCGCTCAAGCTGGAGCCCGGCGGCAACCACATCATGCTCATGGACGTGCGGCGGCCCATCGAGCCCGGCGGCGAGGTGCCGTTCACCCTCCGGCTGGGGGACGGGTCCACGCTGCGGTTCACCGCCGTGGCCAAGGACTTCGCCGGCGCGAACGAGACCTACCACCCCGGCCATGGGTGAGCTTCCCATGGGCGGGCCCTTCGCCGTGGCGGAGATCGGGCGCCGGCGGCTCCTCGCGGGCGGCCTCGCGGTCGTGGGGGCCGGGACGCTGGCCGGCTGCTCCCCCGCCGACCGGGCCGCCGAACCGGGGCGAGGGCAGGCCGTCCAGCCAGCGCGGTCCGAGGATCAGCCGGGAGCCGGGGAGCCGGGGCGGGCCGTGGAATCCTTCCACGGCGAGCACCAGGCCGGGGTGGCGACCACGCCGCAGGCGCACGCCGCCTTCCTCGGCCTGTCCCTGCGCCGGGGCACCACACGGGACCACCTGCGCCGCCTGATGCGGCTGCTCACCGACGACGCCGGGCGCCTCACCCAGGGGCGCCCGGCCCTCGGCGACACCGAGCCCGGACTGGCCGCCCTTCCCGCCAGGCTGACCGTCACCTTCGGGTTCGGTCCCGGGTTCTTCCAGGCCGCCGGACTCCCCGGCGGCCCCGCCCCGCTGCCCCGCTTCCCGGTCGACCGCCTCCGGGACCGCTGGTCCGGCGGCGACCTGCTGGTGCAGCTGTGCTGCGACGACCCGGTGACGCTCGCCCACGCCGTCCGCATGGTCAGGAAGGACACCCGTGCCTTCGCCACGGTCAAGTGGCTCCAGCGCGGCTTCCGCCAGGCGACGCAGCGGCCGGGCCACACCCATCGCAACCTGATGGGCCAGCTCGACGGCACGGTCAACCCCCGGCCGGGCACGCCGGACTTCGACCGGGCCGTCTGGATCCGCGAGGGCCCGCTGCGCGGCGGCACCATGCTCGTGCTGCGCCGCATCGAGATGCTCATGGACGACTGGGACGCCGCCGACACCGGCGCCAAGGAGTTCGCGGTGGGGCGGCGGCTGGACAGCGGCGCGCCGCTCACCGGCACGCGCGAGCACGATCCGCCCGACTACGCCGCCGTGAACGGGCTCGGCTTCCCGGTGATCGCGCAGGAGGCGCACATCCGCCGCGCCCACGTCGCGGACCCGGGGCTGCGGATGTTCCGCAGGCCGTACTCCTACGAGGAGGCCGACGGCGAGGTCGGGCTGCTGTTCGCCGCCTACCAGGCCGACGTGGAGCGGCAGTTCGTCCCGGTCCAGCGCCGCCTGGCCGAGGCCGATCTGCTGAACCAGTGGACCAGGCCGGTCGGCTCGGCGGTGTTCGCGATCCCGCCGGGTTGCGCCGAGGGCGGCTGGATCGGCGAGACGCTGCTCGGCTAGGGTCGCGGCCCGGGCCGGACCGCGGTCCGGGCCGGGGCCCGCCGTACCGCTGGATCCCGCTAGATCCCGGACGGCGCCGCCGTACCCCTGGCGAGGCTCTCGTCGACGGCCTCCGGCGACAGCACGCGGTCGAGCACCATGACCGCGCACCCGCTGATGCCGGCGGCGGCGCCCAGGCGGCTGGGCTCGATGCGCAGGCTGCGCGTGGCCAACGCGGTGCCACGCCGGTAGACCACCTCGCGGATGCTGGACACCAGCGACGCGAACGCCTCGGCCACGTCGCCGCCGAGCACGACCACGGCCGGGTTGAGGATGTTGACCGCGCCCGCGAGCACCTCGCCGATGCGGCGGCCGGCCTCGCGCACCATGGCCATCGTCTCGGCGTCGCCCGCCCGCACCAGGGCGGTGACGTCGTCGATGTCCTTGACGTCCTTGCCCGCCTTGCGCAGGTCGCGCAGCAGGGCCGTACCGCTGGCGACGGAGTCGACGCAGTCGACGTTGCCGCACCGGCACAGCACGCCGCCGCCGTCCTTGACCGGGATGTGGCCGATCTCCCCCGCCGCGCCGAGCGCGCCGCGCAGGATCCGCCCGCCCGCCACGATGCCCGAGCCGATGCGCGTGGAGATCTTCACGAACAGCAGGTCGTCGGCCATCCCGGCGTAGACGCCGCGGTGCTCGCCGATGGCCAGCACGTTCACGTCGTTGTCGACCAGCACGGGCACGGGGAAGCGCTCCTGGACGATCGGCGGGATCACCACGCCGGTCCAGCTGGCCATCACGCGGACGCTCTCGGTGCGGCCCTTGGCGAACTCGACCGTGGCGGGCACGCCCATGCCCACGCCCCTGACCATGGAGCGCGGCCGATCGCCGAGCAGTTCCTCCCAGGTGTCCATGAGCAGCGGCAGCACCACGTCGGGGCCCTGCTCCACGTCGATGGCGAAGCCCCGCCCGGCCAGCTCGCGCCCGGCCAGGTCGCAGACGGCCACTCTGGTACGGCTCGCGCCGAGCGAGGCGACCAGCACCACGCCCCCGGCGGCGTTGAACTCCAGGCGGACGGGCGGACGGCCGCCGGTGGAGGGGGCGTCGGTGCGCTCCACGACGAGCCCGCGCTCCAGCAGCTCGCCGACTCGCAGCGACACGGCTGGGCGGGACAGCCCGGTCACGCGGCCGATGTCCGCGCGCGTGACGGCCTCACCCGAGCGGATCAGGTGCAGCACCTCGCCGGTCGTGGCGAGCGCGGCGGTACGTCGAGACATCGGCTTAGTAAACCACAGACACCTAAGTAATGAAAAGTCATGGCTTATGTATCTCAACATACAAAACTCGGGTTGTGTCGGACCTTAAGTCCGGCTACTGTCCGTTCTGCCCGATCTGACTTGGAGGCCACGTGTCCCCCCACGCCCACGAAGCAGACCTCGTCGTCTTCGGCGGCACCGGTGACCTGTCCATGCGCAAGCTGCTGCCCGCGCTGTTCCACTCCGACCTGGAGGGCCGCCTGGCCCCGCAGACCCGGATCATCGCGATGTCGCGCGGCGGCCTGGACGACTCCGACTTCCGCGGCAAGGTCGACGCCGAGGTGCGGGCCTTCGTGCCCGAGGACCCGGCCGCCTGGCGGCGCTTCCTGGGGCGGCTGCACCACGTGACCGTGGATGTGGGCGGCGAGGACCGCAGCGGGTGGCGCGAGCTGACCCGGATGCTGGCCGGGCATGAGCAGCGTGACCGGATCTTCTACCTGGCCAGCCCGCCCATGACGTTCGGGCCGTTCTGCCGGGACCTGCACGCCGCCGGCCTGGTGACGCCCCGCTCGCGGGTCGTGCTGGAAAAGCCGCTGGGCCGCGACCTGGTCAGCGCCCGGCGCATCAACGACGAGGTCGGCGCCATCTTCGACGAGCGGCAGATCTTCCGCATCGACCACTACCTGGGCAAGGAGACGGTGCAGAACCTGCTGGTGCTGCGCTTCGCCAACGCCTTCCTGGAGCCGATCTGGAACTCGCTGTGGATCGACCACGTCCAGATCACCGCCGCCGAGACCGTGGGCACGCCCGGCCGCCGCGGCTACTACGACCACGCGGGCGCGCTGCGCGACATGGTGCAGAACCACCTGCTCCAGCTGCTGTGCCTGGTCGCCATGGAGCCGCCGGCCCGCAACGACCGGGAGGCCATCCGCGACGAGAAGGTCAAGGTGCTGCAGGCGCTGCGGCCGATCGCCGGCTCGGAGGTGGACCGCTTCACCGTGCGCGGGCAGTACACCGCCTCCGGCGACATGCCCGGCTACCTGGACGAGCCCGCCTCGACCCCGCCCACCGAGGCCTCGCGGCGGGTGGAGACCTTCACCGCGATCCGCGCCGAGATCAAGAACTGGCGCTGGGCCGGGGTGCCGTTCTACCTGCGCACCGGCAAGCGCATGCCGTACCGGCGCAGCGAGATCGTCGTGCAGTTCAAGGACGTGCCGCACTCCATCTTCCCCGGCGGCTCCCCCAACCGGCTGGTGCTGCGGCTGCAGCCCGAGGAGGGCATCGAGCTGCACATCATGGCCAAGGAGCCGGGCGCGGGCGAGGTGACGCTCAAGCCGGTGCCGCTGTCGCTGTCGTTCGGCAAGACGTTCGCCACCCGCGTGCCCGACGCCTACGAGCGGCTGCTGTCGGACGTGCTGGCCGGCAACCCGACCCTGTTCATGCGCCGCGACGAGGTCGAGGCCGCCTGGCGCTGGATCGACCCCATCCTCGAGGCCTGGGAGTCCTCCTCCCGGCTGCCCGAGCCCTACCCCGCCGGCACCACCGGACCCGCCGGAGCCCACGAACTGCTCGGCCGCAGCGGTCGCGCCTGGCATGAGGAGACCCATCCGTGAACCCGACGATCCTGGACGTCACCGAGCGCATCGCCGCGCGCAGCCGCGCCAGCCGTACCGCCTACCTGGAGCGGATCCGCCGCGAGGGCGAGCGGCTGCGCGAGCGCGGGCCCGCGCGCTCCCACCTGGGCTGCGCGAACCTGGCACACGGCTTCGCCGCCGCGCCCGCCGAGGACAAGCCGGCCCTGCGGGGCACGGCCAAGCCCGGCGTGGCGATCGTGACCAGCTACAACGACATGCTGTCGGCGCACCAGCCGTATGAGACCTACCCGCCGGAGCTGAAGGCCGCGGTACGGCGGGCGGGCGGCGTCGCGCAGGTCGCGGGCGGCGTGCCGGCCATGTGCGACGGCATCACCCAGGGCCGTCCCGGCATGGAGCTGTCCCTCTACAGCCGCGACGTGATCGCCATGGCCACCGCGATCGCGCTGTCGCACGACATGTTCGACGCCGCGCTGCTGCTGGGCGTGTGCGACAAGATCGTGCCCGGCCTGCTGATCGGCGCGCTGCACTTCGGGCACCTGCCGGCCGTGTTCGTGCCCGCCGGGCCGATGACCTCCGGCCTGCCCAACAAGGTCAAGGCCAGGACGCGGCAGAAGTACGCCGAGGGCCTGGTCGGGCGCGAGGAGCTCCTGGACGCCGAGGCCAGGTCCTACCACTCCCCCGGCACCTGCACCTTCTACGGCACCGCCAACTCCAACCAGGTGCTGATGGAGGTCATGGGCCTGCACCTGCCCGGCGCGACCTTCGTCAACCCGCACACCGAGCTGCGGCACGCGCTGACCGCCGCCGCGGGCGAGCGGGTCGTGCGGCTGACGGCCCACGGCCCGGAGTACACGCCGATCGGCGAGGTCGTGGACGAGAAGGCGATCGTCAACGCCTGCGTCGCGCTGCTGGCCACCGGCGGGTCCACCAACCACACCCTGCACCTGGTCGCCATGGCCGCCGCCGCGGGCATCGTGCTCACCTGGGACGACATGGCCGCGCTGTCGAAGGCCGTGCCGCTGCTGGCGCGCGTCTACCCCAACGGGCAGGCGGATGTGAACCAGTTCCGCGACGCGGGCGGGCTGCAGGTGCTCATCGGCGACCTGCTGGACGCCGGGCTGCTGCACCGCGACGTGCTCACCGTGGCGGGGCGGGGGCTGGACCACTACCGGTCGGCGCCGTCGCTGAAGGAGGGGGCGCTGGTCTGGGAGGAGATCACCGGCGGGCCGGCCGACCCGGAGGTGCTGCGGCCGGTGTCCGACCCGTTCGCGGCCGACGGCGGCATCCACATCCTGCACGGCAACCTCGGCCGCGCGGTCAGCAAGGTCTCGGCCGTCAAGCCCGAGCACCTGGTGATCGAGGCGCCCGCCAAGGTCTTCGACGACCAGCTGGAGCTGCTGGCCGCCTTCGAGCGGGGCGAGCTGGACGGCCAGGACTTCGTCGCGGTCATCCGCTACCAGGGGCCGTCCGCGAACGGCATGCCGGAGCTGCACAAGCTCACCCCGCCGCTGGCGGTGCTGCTCGACCGGGGCCAGCGGGTGGCGATCGTGACCGACGGCCGCATGTCGGGCGCGTCGGGCAAGGTGCCGGCGGCCATCCACCTGTCGCCGGAGGCGGCCGACGGCGGTCCCATCGCGCTCGTGCGCGACGGCGACGTCATCCGCCTGGACTCGGCCGCGGGCACGCTGGAGGTGCTGGCCGACCTGTCGGGGCGGGCGCCCGAGGGGCGGGCCCTGAGCGACGCGGAGTGGATCGGCACGGGCCGGGAGCTGTTCGCGGCCTTCCGCCGCATGGCGGGCCCGGCCGAGCGCGGCGGCTCGGTGTTCGGGGTCTCGGGCTCGGAGTCGCCCGACCACGGCCCGGGCCTGGGCTTCGCGGCGCCGGCCGGGGCGTCGCACGCGGAGACCGCCCGATGAGCCCTTCCGGGGCGGTGCGGGCGAGCACGCGAGGGAGGCCGGAGGTGAGCACGACGCTGCCGTGGCTGGTGGCCGACATCGGCGGCACCAACGCGCGGTTCGGCCTGGTGCGGGAGCCCGGCGCCAGGCCCACGGGCGTCAGGGTGCTGCCCGTGGCCGACTACCCCACGCTGCCCGACGCCGTGGCCGACTACCTCGGCCGCCTCGGCGGCGTCCGCCCCGGCGCGGCGTGCGTGGCGGTCGCCGGGCCGGTGGACGGCCACGCCTACAGGCTGACCAACGCCCACTGGACGGGCAGCGTCGAGGACCTGCGCCTGCCGTACGCCGTGCTGATCAACGACTTCGAGGCGCTCGCCGCCTCCCTGCCGCACCTGGAGCCGGGCGACCTGGCGAGCCTGGGCGGCCCCGAGCCGGGGCACGGCGTCAAGGCGGTGCTCGGGCCCGGCACCGGGCTGGGCGTGGCGGGTCTGGTGCCCGCGGACGGCGGCTGGGTGCCGGTGCCGTGCGAGGGTGGGCACGTGACGGTCCCGGTCACCACGCCCAAGGAGCTCGAGATCGTCCGCGCCCTGCAGGCGCAGGGGATGGCCCGTGTGGAGGCTGAGGACCTGCTGTCGGGGCCCGGCCTGGTACGGCTGCGCCGGGCGCTGGCGGCCGTGAACGGCGTGCCGGAGCCGGCCACGGAGCCCGGCCTGACCGCGGCGGACATCGTCGCCCGGCTGGACGACTCGCTGTGCGCCGAGACGGTCGAGGTGTTCTGCGCGATGCTGGGCACCTTCGCCGGGAACGTCGCCCTCACCCTGGGCGCCAGGGGCGGGGTGTACCTGGGCGGCGGCGTGCTGCCCCGTATCGTGGAGCGCGTGCGGGCCGGCGAGTTCCGCGCCCGTTTCGAGGCCGGTCCGACCGGCTACCTGTCGGCCATCGCCACCACCCTGATCGTGGCCCCGCAGCCCGCCCTCACCGGCGCGGCGGCGTGGCTGGGAAGGAACCTTCAGTCATGAGCCTGCTGGACCTGGCGCCCGTGATCCCCGTCGTGGTGATCGAGAGAGTGGACGACGCGGTGCCGCTGGCGCGCGCCCTGGTGGCCGGCGGGCTGCCGGTGATCGAGGTGACGTTGCGCACGGCGGGCGCGCTGGAGGCGATCGGCCGGATCGCGGCCGAGGTGCCGGACGCGGTGGTGGGCGCGGGCACGGTCCGGACCGCCCAGGACGTCGCGGCCTCCGTCGAGGCCGGGGCGAGGTTCCTGGTCTCGCCGGGCACCACCCCGGCCCTCGTGGAGGCCATGCTGGCCGCCGGCGTGCCGTTCCTGCCGGGCACGGCGACCGCCTCGGAGGCGATGGCCCTGGCCGAGCGCGGCATCAGGGAGCTGAAGTTCTTCCCGGCCGAGGCGGCGGGCGGCGTGCCGTACCTCAAGGCGCTGGCCGGGCCGCTGCCGGAGGTGAGGTTCTGCCCGACGGGCGGCGTCAGGCCGGAGACCGCCCCGGCCTACCTCGCGCTGAACAACGTCGGCTGCGTCGGCGGCACCTGGCTGACCCCGGCCGACGCGCTGGCGGCGGGCGACTGGGGGCGGGTGGAGAAGCTGGCCGCCGAGGCCGCGCGGCTGCGGGGGTGACACCGGCGCCCGGCCGGGCATGGTGAGATCATGGCTTGCCGCGTCACCGAGATCGTGCTGGACTGCGCCGACCCCCGTGCGCTGGCCTCCTTCTGGAGCCGGGTGCTGGACTTCCGGGTGGTCGACCAGGAGGAGGACGTCGTGGAGCTGGGCTCGGACTCCTCCCCCTTCACCCTCGTGCTCGTCCGGTCCCCCGATCCCAAGGTGGTCAAGAACCGCCTGCACCTCGACGTCAACCCGACCGACCGGGACCAGGAGGCCGAGCTGCGGCGCCTGCTCGATCTCGGCGCCCGCCCCGTCGACGTCGGCCAGGGCCCGGAGGTCAGCTGGCACGTGCTGGCCGATCCCGAGGGTAACGAGTTCTGCCTGCTGCGGCGCCGCGTCACCTGAAGGAGGCGGCTTCTCGCCGCGCCTGCCGCGGGCCACCGAGGAGCCGGACCGGCACGCCAGTCCGGCCGTCCTCCATTAGAGTTTGGGGCAATGGGGGGAGAACTCGGCGAAGGGACGGCGGCGGTGGGGCAGCACAGTCCGCTGACGCCGGAGGATCCGACCGCCATCGGCCCCTACCAGCTGGTCGGCCGGCTCGGCTCGGGCGGGATGGGGACGGTCTACCTGGCGACGGCCCCCGACGGTGCCCAGGTGGCGCTCAAGGCGATCCGCCGCGACCTGGCCGCCGACCCGGTCTACCGGGCGCGCTTCCACGAGGAGGTGTCCAACGCCCGGCGCGTGGCGTCCTTCTGCACGGCCCGCGTGCTGGACCACGGCGAGGACGCGGGGATCCTCTACCTCGTCACCGAGTACATCGACGGCGTCTCGCTCGAGGACCACCTGCTGCGGCACGGGCCGCTGTCGCACTCCATGCTGCACTCGGTGGGCGTCGGCGTGGCCGCCGCGCTCACCGCGATCCACGCCGCCGGGCTCGTGCACCGCGACCTCAAGCCCGCCAACGTGATGCTGACGCTGGCCGGGCCCAGGGTGATCGACTTCGGGCTGGCGCGGTCGGCGACGATGAACTCCCGGCACACCAACGTCGGCATGGTGATGGGCACGCCCGGCTGGATCGCTCCCGAACAGGTCTTCGAGGGGCGCACCAGTCCCGCGGCCGACGTCTTCGCGTGGGGGTCGCTGATCGCGTACGCGGGGCTCGGCGGGCATCCGTTCGGCCAGGGCGACGCCTACGTCATGGCCGCCAGGGCCCGCACCGCCCCGCCGGACCTGCGCGGCCTGCCCGCCCCGCTCGACCGGCTGGTGGCGGCGGCCATCCACCCCGACCCCGACCGCCGGCCCACCGCGACGCAGCTGCTGCTGGAGCTGGTCGGGGCCACCGAGACCACCGGGGCGCAGCAGGCGGCCACCCGGTTCCTGACGGACTCCTGGGATCCGGCCGCCTTCCCGCGGCCCGTCCCGCCGCGGGGCTCGTCGTGGTCGCCGCACCCGCAGGGGCACACCGGCCGCCCGCCGCGCCCCGCCGCTCCCCCGCCTCCCGGGCCTCCGGGCGGCGGGCCGGGCCACGTGCCCCACCCGCCCGCCTCGCGAGGCCCGCTGCCGCATCCCGAGCACACCGGCACCGGCCGCCTCCCCCACCCGTCCGCCCCGCCGCCCGAGGTCACCGGCGGCGGCCGCCTCCCCCACCCGTCAGCTCCGCCACCGGACGTGACCGGGGGCGGCCGGATGCCGCGTCCTTCCGCCCCGCCGCCGGACGTCACGGGGAGCGGCCGGATGCCGCGTCCTTCTTCCCCGCCGCCGGACGTGACCGGCACCGGCCGGCTGCCGCATCCCCCGGCGCCGGGCCGCAGCGGGGGAGGTCCGCCGCCGCCCGGGCATCCGCCCCAGCCGGTCCGGCCGCTTCCCCAGGCCCGCGGCGGCCTCGGCGGCGGCTGCCTGGCGCTCGTCGTCGTCGGCGTCCTGCTGCTCGTGCTGCTGGTCGTCCTGATCTCCAGCCTGCTGCGCTCCCCCTCGGTGAGCGCCGAGGACGTCGCGCGCGACGGCAAGCTGTCCTTCGCGGTCACCAAGGCCTCCTGCCCCAAGCCCGCGCGCTCGGCCTCGGCCCGCACCTGCACGATCTCGCTCAGGGTCCGCAACGTCGGCCAGGAGAGCCGGGTCCTCTACCCCGGCCAGCAGAAGATCGTCGACACCGGCGGCGTCGCCCACCCCGGCACGCGCCTGCTCGACAAGTCCGGCAAGGCGCTCACCCCGGTCCGCGTCCCGCCGGGCCAGTCCTTCACCGGGGCCCTGGTCTTCGAGCTGCCCAGGGCCACCCGCCCCGAGGCCCTGGAGCTGCACGACTCGGCCCTCAGCCGCGGCGTCCGCGTCCGGCTTCCCTGAGCCCGCCCTGATAGTACCGATCGGTTCGATCTCTGCTATCGTCAACATCGTACTGATCGGTTCGATGTGTGGGAGGGCCCGACCGTGCTCGATCTCGGCAGGCGGCAGGCGGTACGGCAGGCGGCGCGCCTGGCGCTGGGCACCGCCTCCGCGCTCGGCCTCGCCCGCTTCGCCTACGGCCTGCTCGTGCCCGCCATGCGCGAGGACCTTCGCTGGACCCTGGCCCAGGCCGGGGCGATGAGCACGGCCAACGGCGTGGGCTACCTGCTGGGCGCGCTGGCCGCCGCCACGGTCGCGCGGCGCCTCGGCCCGGCCCGGGCCTTCCGCTGCGGCATGGCCCTCACCGCCGTCTCGCTGGCCGCCACCGCGCTCACCGGCCACTACGTGGCGCTCCTGATCCTGCGGGCCGCGGCGGGGGCGGCGGGCGCGCTGGTGTTCGTCACCGGCGGCGTGATCGCCTCCCGCCTGGCCGCCCGTGCGGGCTCCGGGACGCCGATCACCGCCTACTTCGCGGGCACGGGCGCGGGCATCGTGCTCGGCGGCGTCGCCGTCCCGCTGCTGGGCGGGCACTGGCGGCTTGCCTGGGCGGGCCTGGGCGTCGCCGCCGCCCTCGCGGCGGCGGGCAGCTGGACCGCGGCGCGCACCGGCGAGGAGACGCCCGCCGCCACCGCCGGGCGGGCGCGGCTGCGCCCGCTGTGGGGGATCGCCCTGGCGTACCTGCTGTTCGCCGCCGGTTACATCGCCTACATCACGTTCCTGTCCGCCTACCTCGCCGAACGGCGGGCGCCGCTCGCGCAGGTAGTGCTGACCTGGACGGCGCTGGGCCTGGCGGTGGTCGCGGCGCCCGCGCTGTGGAGCCGCCCGACCGCCGCCTGGCCCGGCACCCGCGCCCTGGCCACGCTGCTCGGCGCGCTGGCCGGCGGGGCCGCGCTGGCCCTGGCCGCGCCCGCGCCGCCGGTCATCCTGGCCTCGGCGATCGTGTACGGCGCGACGTTCATGGGCGTTCCCGCCGCGGTCACCGCGCTCATCAAACGTGACACCCCGCCCGCCGGCTGGACGGCGACGCTGGCGGCCTTCACCACGCTGTTCGCGGCCGGGCAGACCGCGGGCCCGTGGCTCGCGGGCATCGTCGCCGACCGCACCTCAGCCGAGGCCACCCTGGCGTGGACGGCGGCCCTGTGCGCCCTGGCCGCCGTCGTGGCCGCGGCCGCGGGCCGCTCCCGCATCCCCTGATCCGCCCGACCCGACAAGGAGCACGACGATGGCGACCTTCGTCCTCATCCCCGGCATGTGCCACGGCGGCCGGCGCTTCGAGGAGGTCACCCGCCGCCTGCGCGACGTGCCGGTGGAGATCCTCACCCGGGCAGCCGCGCCGTGAGCGTGGCCAGGTCGATGGGGTTCTCGTGGGTGCCCGGCGTGACGCAGGCGTGGGCGCCCGCTATCGCGCCGTAGCGCACGCACTCCGCCACCGCCGCGCCGCGCAGCCTGCCGTACAGGAAGCCGGAGACGAACGCGTCGCCCGCGCCGTTGGTGTCGGCGACCGGGCCGGGGAGCGGCGCGGCCGGGAAGGCGGTCACCCGGCCGCCGCGCTCCAGCACCAGGCAGCCGTCGGCGCCGCGCGTGCACACGACGGTCGAGGCGCGGCCGTGGGCGATGATCGACCGCATCGCGGCCTCGGGGTCGGTCAGCGCCGCCGCGGACAGGAACACCAGGTCCGAGCGGTAGGCGAAGTCCTTGTGGTAGTCGTTGCGCCCGTCCCAGTCGTGCAGGTCGGTGGAGATCGGCACGCCGTCGAGGTCGTCGTAGACGTGCCGCGCAAAGTCCATGATCGAGACGTGCACGTGCCGGGCCGGGGTCGCGTACAGCGAGCGCGGCAGCCGCTCGCCGGGCGTGGCGCGCGCGTCGTACAGCGACGTGCGCCGCCCGTCGGGGCCCACGAGCAGGACGCTCCTGCGCGTGCCGGCCGCCGCGGGGGCCCAGGCGAAGTCGACGCCGCTCATGGCCCGCCGGATGAGCGCGCCCTGCGGGTCGTCGCCGATGAGGTCGACGAAGCGGACCGACAGCCCGAGGGCCGCGCAGCCGAGCGCGACGCCCGCGCCGGTGTTGCCGATGCGGTCGACCACGGGCGGCACGCCGTAGGTGTCGGCGTACGGCAACGGCAGCCGCGGCACGTAGACCGTGGTGTCGACGCCGGCGCCGCCGATGACGAGGACGTCGCGCATCAGCGGTTCACCAGCGGCCCGGAGCCGGTGGAGCCGCGCACGACCAGCTCGGGCTGGAAGATGAGCTCGATGTGCCGGGCGGGCGCCCCGTTGACCTCCTCCAGCAGCGTCTGCACGGCGGCCGAGGCCATCGCGCCGATCGGCTTGCGCACCGTGGTCAGCGGCGGGTCGGTGAAGGCGATCAGCGGCGAGTCGTCGAAGCCCACGACCGACACCTCCCCCGGCACCGACAGCCCGCGCTGGCGGCATGCGCGGATGGCGCCCAGCGCCATGAGGTCGCTCGCGCACACGATGCCCGTGCAGCCGCGCGACAGCAGCTGGGCGGCGGCGGCCTGGCCGCCCTCGACCGAGAACAGCGAGTGGGCGATGAGGTCGTCGACGTCGGTGGCGCCCAGCAGCTGGGCCATGGCCTGCTTGTACCCCTCGATCTTGCGGATGACCGGCACGAAGCGGCGCGGCCCGAGCGCCAGGCCGATGCGCTCGTGGCCGAGGTCCACCAGGTGCTGCACGGCCAGCCGCGAGGCCAGGCGGTCGTCGGGCGAGATGAAGGGCGCGTCGATGGCCTCGTTGTAGCCGTCGACCAGCACGATCGGCAGCCCGCGGTCGATGAGGCGCGTGTAGCGGTCCATCCGGGCGGTGGTGTCGGCGTGCAGGCCGGAGACGAAGACGATGCCGCTGACGCCGCGGTCGACCAGCAGCTCGGTGAACTCGTCCTCCGGCGCGCCGCCGGGCAGCTGGGTGCACAGCACCGGGGTGTAGCCGTGCTGGGTGAGGGCCCGCTCCACGGCCTGCGCGAAGGCGGGGAAGATCGGGTTGTCGAGCTCGGGGGTGACCAGGCCGATGAGGCCGTTGCTGCGCTGGCGCAGCCGCGGCGGCCGCTCGTAGCCCATCAGGTCCAGGGCCGTCATCACGGCCTGCCTGGTGGCCGAGGACACGCCGGGCTTGCCGTTCAGCACGCGGCTCACCGTCGCCTCGCTCACCCCCGCCTGGGCCGCGATGTCGGCGAGTCTGGCTGGACCGTTCATGATGGACACTTTACGCAACCCTGCCCCGCCACCACGTGGTGGAATCGAGGGCTTCCGGAGTGTCGCTCGTCAGCAGCACCTCGCCGGTCACCAGGCCCGCCGTGGAGCCGGTGAGGTTGACCGCGCACACCAGGTCGCCGCGGGAGAACAGCAGCGTGCCCTCGGGCGAGTCGTGCCAGGTCAACGTCTCGTATCCGGCCCTTTGGAAGGTACGGCGGAGCCGCAGCGCCGCCCGGTACAGCTCCAGCGTCGAGCCGGGCACGCCGTGCTGCGCCTCCACGCTGAGCTCGCCCCAGGAGGGCGGGATCGGCAGCCACGGCCGGTGCCAGCCCAGCGAGCGGGTCCACGGGATCGGCACCCGGCAGCCGTCGCGCCCGCTGTCGGGGGCGCGCAGCCGCTGCGGGTCCTGGCAGACCTCCTCCGGCAGGTCGAGCACCTCGGGGAGGCCGAGCTCCTCGCCCTGGTAGAGGTAGGCCGAGCCGGGCAGGGCGAGCATGAGCAGGGTGGCGGCGCGGGCGCGGGCGAGGGAGCCGTAGCGGGTGACGTGCCGCTTGACGTCGTGGTTGGACAGCACCCAGGTGGTGGGCGCGCCCACGGACCCGGCGGTGGCCAGCGACTCGTCGATCACCCGGCGCAGCGCGGGCGCCTGCCACGGGGTGAACAGGAAGTGGAAGTTGAAGGCCTGGTGCAGCTCGTCGGGCCGGACGTAGGCGGCCAGCCGCTCGGGCGTGGGCGCCCACGCCTCGGCGACGCCGATCCGCTCGCCGGGGTAGGAGTCGAGGATCTTGCGCCAGCGGCGGTGGATGTCGTGCACGCCGTCGTTGTCGAAGTACGGCACGGGCTCGCAGCCGATGAGCCGCACCTGGCCGGGGTGACCGATGTCGGGCAGGTCTCGGGGCTTGACCATGCCGTGGGCCACGTCGACGCGGAAGCCGTCCACGCCCAGGTCCAGCCAGAAGCGCAGGATCGAGTCGAACTCGGCGTTGACCTCCGGGTGCTCCCAGTTGAGATCGGGCTGGGCCGGGTCGAACAGGTGCAGGTACCACTGCCCGTCCTCGACCTGGGTCCACGCGGGCCCGCCGAAGATGGACTCCCAGTCGTTGGGCGGCCCGCCCGCCCGGGAGTCGCGGAAGATGTAGCGGTCCCGGCCGATCCCGCGCAGCGCCTCCCGGAACCACGGGTGCGCCGAGGAGGTGTGGTTGGGCACGATGTCGACGATCACCCGCAGCCCCAGCCCGTGCGCGTCCTTGATGAGCGCCTTGGCGTCGCCCAGCGCGCCGAACAGCGGGTCCACGTCCCGGTAGTCGGCCACGTCGTAGCCGAAATCGGCCATGGGAGAGGGGTAGAAGGGCGTCAGCCAGATCGCGTCCACGCCCAGGTCCTTCAGGTACGGCAGGCGCTGCCTGGCGCCGATCAGGTCGCCCACGCCGTCGCCGTTGCCGTCGGCGAAGCTGCGCACGTAGACCTGGTAGATCACGGCGTCACGCCACCAGTCGGTCATGAAGTCCCCCGCGGAGGTCGATCACTCGTTGGCAAATGGTTGCCGCAAGTTTACGCAAGACCTTGCATGACCGAAATACCACAGAAGGTTGTAAGTATCATGATTTTTCTTGTTAACTCTGGACACCTTGCGCCGGGCCGCGATGTACTACCTCATCAATCACTGGCGCAAGGTGTGTTGACCTATGAGCTCGGTCGTTCTCGACAAGGTGACCAAGGTGTACCCGGGCGGCCATCTGGCCGTCGACCGCGTGAGTCTCAAGGCCGAGAACGGGGAGTTCCTCGTCCTGCTCGGCCCGTCGGGCTGCGGCAAGTCCACGCTCCTGCGCATGATCGCCGGCCTGGAGGAGATCACCGGCGGGGACCTGTGGCTGGACGGCAAGCTGGCCAACCAGCTGACCCCGCGCGAGCGTGACGTCGCGATGGTGTTCCAGAACGGCGCCCTCTACCCCCACAGGACCGTGCGCGGCAACATGGCCTTCCCCCTGGAGATCGCCAAGGAGGACCCGGGGGCCGTGCGGGAGCGGGTGGAGCACCTGTCCAAGGCCCTGCACATCGAGGAGACCCTGGAGCGCCGCCCGCACACGCTGTCGGGCGGCCAGCGCCAGCGGGTGGCGATGGGGCGGGCCATCGTCCGCCAGCCCAAGATCTTCCTCATGGACGAGCCGCTGTCCAACCTGGACGCGGGCATGCGCACCGAGCTGCGGATGGAGATCTCCTCGCTGGTCAGGTCGCTCGGCGTGACGACCATCTACGTCACCCACGACCAGGTCGAGGCGCTCACGCTGGCCGACCGCATCGCCATCCTCAACCGGGGCGTGCTGCAGGACGTCGGGACCCCGGCGCAGATCTACAACGATCCAGCCACCGCCTTCACCGCGGCGTTCCTCAACTCCCAGCAGCTCAACCTGATGGCGGCGGGCGTCCACACGCCGCAGAACGCCTACGTGCTGCTGGACTTCGGCCCGCACCACCTGATCCTGCCTTGGAGCGATCCGCGGGCCTACGCCACCTCCCAGCACGTCGGCCACCAGATCCTCGTCGGGATGCGTCCCGACGGGCTGGCGCCGGTGCCGGAGTCCTACGAGGGGCCGTCCATCTTCGGCCGGGTGCGGGCGCTGGAGTACCACGGCCACGAGTGGATGGCCTACGTGGAGTGCGGGATCCCGGCCGCGCCCGTCCCCGAGCCGCCCGACCAGCGCGTCACGGCCAACGGGCACAAGCGCGACCGCGCCGGGCTGCGCGGGATGGTCCGGCGGCTGTTCGCCCAGGAGGAGGAGCTGCCGCCCCAGGAGCGCGTGGGCGCCGGCGGCGTCGCCGGCGGCATCCACCGCCGCTCCGACCTCATCGTCCGGCTCGGCTCCCGGCCGGTGTGGCGGGTGGGCGACCCGGCCAAGGTGGCGGTGGACCTGACCCGCGTGATGCTGTTCACGCCGGACGGCGCCCGCATCGACCCGCCCCGCAGGTGAGCCCGTGCACGTGAGAGCCGCCGCCGGGTCCCGTCCGGGCCCGGCGCGCGGCGGGCTCACCCGCCTGCCCGCCCGGCGGCCAGCTTGGTGACCACGGCGACCAGGGAGGCGGCCCGCTCCAGCTCCACCCGGTGGTACGGCGGGCCCTGCGTGCGGCCCACGACCACGGTCGTCTCCCCCTCCGGGATCAGCATCAGGCGCGTGTCCCCCTCGACGGTGGCCTGGGGACGCACCGGCCAGGGGCCGGGTATCTTGATCTCCTCGGGCGCGCTCACGCTGCGGTGCCGTACCTCCGCCGGGGTCAGGGCGGCGGCCCACTCGGCCCCGCACAGCACGGGAAGGGCGTCCACGAGCGTGGCCAGGCCGCGCGCCGGGTCGGAGGTGACCTGCAGCAGCAGCTCGTAGTCCTGCGCGCTGCCGGGCACCCGCCGGGTCGGCCACACCGCCTCGACGCGCGCGCCCTGCACCGCCGACAGCCGCTGCAGCACCGCCTCGGGGGTGGTCTGGCCGGGCCAGCTGACCACGAAGTCGTCGACCGCGCGTCCGGCCTCGCGTTCCAGCACGGTCACCTGCAGGATGTCGGCGCCGAGCACGCCCAGCGCCCTGGCAACGTGGCCCAGACCGCCCGGCCGGTCGGGCAGTGAGATCCTCAGTCGCAGCAGCATGACACCGTTCCTCTGATCACCGACGTGGTCCACGATGCCGCAGCGAGATTACCGCCGCGTTCCGGGGATGTTTCACCAGCATGAGGCCATTCCTGTCTTTTATCTAGACATAAGGCCTTTATTCTGACAACTGGGGTTATCTCGGTGTAAAGTGCGCTTTCAAGGTGGAGGGGCGGGACTGGTAGGCCCCCGCGTCCGGGGACCGCGAGGTCAGCGGCGCGCTCCCGCCGAACCACCCGGCCTTGAGCGGCAGCCCTCGCCCCAGCGCGGGCGAGCCGGGACGCAGCCGCAGGTCGGTGCGCGAGACGAACCTCGGGTCGGCCACCACGGACCTGGGGCCGAGCTTGAAGTCCCGCTCGCGCCCGGCGTAGACGCTGCCGCCCTCGTCGGCGCCCTTGCCGTCCTCGTGGCCCATCAGGCCGCCCACCGCGATGACGTTGTTGCGCAGCACGAGGATCCCCGGCGAGCAGCCGTCGTGGCAGGACCAGCCCAGCGTGCGGCGGCCCGGCAGGTGCACGGAGTTGTGCACCGCGACCGTGCCCTTGACCGGGCCGAGGGCGTGCCCGGCGCCGCGCGTGACGAGGAAGGCGGCGCGCGACCGCGAGGAGGTCACGACGTTGAAGGCGAACAGGTTGCCGGTGGCCGTCTTGCCCTCCTCCGCGCCCAGCTCGGTGAAGGTCAGGTTGTCGGCCGCGACGTTGTGGGTGACGCGGTTGCGGTCGCCGTTGAAGACCTCGACCGCCGCGCCGTCGGCGCCGTAGTCGTGGCTGGCGGCGTAGCTGCCGCTGATGCGGTTGCCGGTGACCAGGTTGTCGTCGCCGTTGAGCAGGACGCCGAAGGCGCCGGAGTCGTCGTCGCCGCCCGGCGTGTTGACGCTCATGCGGTCGTTGCCGGTCAGCTCGCTGTCGCGCACGACGTTGCGCGAGCCGTCCGGAGTGATCCAGACCCCGGCCACGTTGCCGTCGGCGGCGACGCCGGCCAGCTCGTTGTGGTCGCCGGAGACCTCGAAGCCGGCCCAGCGGCAGCGGGAGGCCCGCAGCTCGCGCACCCGCCAGTGGTCGCCGGAGACGACGACGCAGCCCTCGGGCCCGGTGATCCTGGGCCGGGCGCCGGAGCCGTGGGCCCGCACCGAGATCGGCCGGGCCGCGGTGCCGTCGGCCTCCAGCGGCAGCGGCCCCCGCCAGGAGCCGCCGCGGGCGAAGCTGACGACGTCGCCCGGCTTCAGGCCCGCGGAGGCGACCTTCTCCAGGGATCGCCAGGCCGTGCCGGGACTGGTGCCGGCCGCCGAGTCGTCACCGGAACGGGAGTCGACGTAGTAGGTCGTGCCCGCCCCGCCGTACGCGGGCAGGGGCAGGGCGGACGGCATGATCGCCGCGATCAGCCACAGCGCGTGTTTCACACCGTGAACGTAGCGTCACAGACGTCACATGGCCAGCCGCCAGAGACGCAGGCTCGGCCCATCTCCCGGCAAAACCAGCTCCCGCAGGTCACCAGCGTTGTACAGGCCCCTGGCCCGGCCCCGGTACGGCAGGCGCACCGGCCGCCCGGCCGCCCGCCGCACGCACACCAGCACCGACTCGGCCTCGGTCTCCCGCAGGAAGACCAGGCAGTCGGCGTCGGCGTGCAGCCAGCGCAGCCCGCCGCGGCGCAGCGCGGGCTCGGCGGCGCGCAGGCCGAGCAGCTGCCGATAGGCGGCGTGCATGGCGTCGTCGCGCGGCCGGTTCCACGGCATGGGCGTGCGCGAGTGCTCGCCGTTGGTCCCGGTCAGGCCGAACTCGCTGCCGGCGAAGACCATGGGCGCGCCGGGCAGCGTCGCCTGCAGGCCCAGGGCCAGCAGGTGCCGTTCGAAGGAGCCCGTGACGGTCCTGACGCGGGGGCTGTCGTGGGAGTCCAGCAGGTTCCACGAGTGCACCAGCGAGCGCCACGACATGCGGGCGGCGAAGGCCCGGAAGGTGGCCAGCGTCTGCACGCCGTCGCGCAGCGGCACCGGGCCCGGCGCCCCGAGGAACTGCTCCAGCTCCAGGTGCGGGCCGCGCAGCCAGGCCCACACCGGCCGGGTGAAGCCGGAGTAGTTCATGGTGCCCTGCCAGCCGTCGCGGTCCAGGTCCGCCGAGGCGTCGTGGTTGTGCTCGGCGATGAGCGCGTGGTCGCCGACGGCCCGGCGCAGCAGCGCGGCCACCTCGTGGGCGTGGTCGTCGGCGCCCAGGCGGCCGGTCATGTTGGCCACGTCCACCCGCCAGCCGTCCAGCGGGCCGAGCCAGCGCGTGAGCACCCCGGTCATGCGCTCGCGCACCAGCTCGCTGCCCCAGTTGAGCTTGGGCAGCGTCTTGACGCCCCACCAGGACTCGTAGTCGCCGGTGTCGGGGTCGAAGTAGAACATCTCCCGCTCGGGGGCGTCCACATCCGACACGGCGGCGACGAACCACTCGTGCGCGTCGCCGCAGTGGTTGGGGGTGATGTCGCCCAGCAGCCGCATGCCGCGCGCGTGCACGGCGTCGGCCAGCCGGTGCAGCGCCTCGTCGCCGCCCAGCACCGGATCGACGCGGTCGAAGCTGGAGGCGTCGTAGCGGTGGTTGGAACGGGCCGGGAAGAACGGCGTCAGGTAGACGGTGTTGGCGCCCAGCTGCTGGATGTGGTCCAGGCGCTGGGTGATGCCGTCGAGGTCGCCGCCGTAGAACTGCCGCTGCACGCCGGGGCCGCCGGGGAGCACCGGGTCGGTGTCCCAGTCCCGGACAAGCGCCCACTCCGGCGGCTCCCGCCGCGCCCCGGAGCGGGCGAAGCGGTCGGGGAAGATCTGGTAGACGACGGCGTCGGCCAGCCAGGCGGGCGGCGGCTCGTGGGTGAGGAGCTTGAAGTCGGTGGCGTCGGGCACGTCGTGGTCGGCGACGCCGGCCGCGGTGAGCCAGGTGCGCCCGCCCAGCAGGAAGCGGTACGGGGTGACGGGGTTGACCGCGGTGATCTCGGCCTTCCACCAGGTGTCGGCACTGCCGTACCCGCCGACGGGCCGGCCGGTGCGATCGGGGTCGACGGCGGCGGCGTGGTAGCGCGGCTCGCCGTCGTGGACGGCCCGCACGTGGACGGACTCCACGTCGTACGGCACGCGCACCCACACGGTCACGCGCTCGCCGAGGCGCGGGGCGGCGGTGGAGACGTACAGGGCCGAGCCGTCGTGATGAGGCTGGTCGTGCAGGTCGATGGGCAAGGTCATCCTTTCACTGCGCCGGCGGTGAGCCCGGAGACGATGTACTTCTGCAGCCACATGAAGACCCCGACGGTCGGGATCGCGGTGATGAGGGTGCCCACGGCGAACATGCCGAAGTTGGTGTTGCGCGCGTCGCCGGACAGCATGCCGAACATGCCGACCGCGAGCGTCTTGGCCTCCGGGTCCCGCAGGAACACGCTGGCCAGGATGAACTCGTTCATGTAGCCGATGAACGCCAGCAGGCCGGTGACGGCGAGGATCGGGGTGACCAGCGGCAGGATGATGCGCCAGAAGATCTGCGCGTGGGTGGCGCCGTCGACCGTGGCCGACTCGTCCAGCTCCTTGGGCACGGTGTCCAGGAACCCCTTCATCAGCCACGTGCTGGCTCCCAGCGCGCCGCCCATGTAGAGGATCATCAGGCCGGAGACGCTGTCGAAGCCGAAGGCCGGGTACAGCTCGGTCACCCGCGTGAAGATCATGAAGATCGTCACGATGGCGAGGAACTGCGGGAACATCTGGATGAGCAGCAGCGACATCAGGCCTGTGCGGCGGCCCTTGAAGCGCATCCGGCTGAAGGCGTAGGCCGCCAGCAGGCTCAGCAGCAGGCTGGTGAAGGAGGCGGCCAGCGCGACGCCGATGGAGTTGAGGAACCACCGGCCGAACGGGTAGGCCTCGGAGGACAGCAGCTTGGCGACGTTGTCCAGGCTCGCGCCGTCCGGGATCAGGTCGGAGGAGGCCAGCGTGCCCAGCGGGTTGAGCGCCGCCGAGACCACGAACACGATGGGGAACAGCGCGAAGGCGCACACCACGAGCACGAAGACGTGCCTGAGCGCGAGCTTCACCGATACACCTCCTCCTGCTTGCGCGTCATGCGGAAGCCGATGGCCGAGATCGTGGCCACCAGCGCGAAGATGAACACCGAGATCGCCGCGGCGAAGCCGAACTGCGCCGAGCCGGTGCCGAAGGCCAGCCGGAAGGTGTAGGTGATCAGCAGGTCGGTCTTGCCGACCTGGGTGTTGTCCACGTCGAACGGCCCGCCGCCGGTGGTCAGCTGGATGGCGTTGAAGTTGTTGAAGTTGAAGGCGAACGACGAGATCAGCAGCGGGGCCAGCGCCACCAGCAGCAGCGGCAGCGTCACGCGGCGGAAGGCCTGCCAGGGCGAGGCGCCGTCGATGCCGGCCGCCTCGGTCATCTCCCGGGGGATGGCCTGCAGCGCGCCGGTGGTGACGAGGAACATGTACGGAAAGCCCAGCCACAGGTTGACCAGCAGCACCGCCATCCTGGCGGTGGTGGGCTCGCCCAGCCAGTCGAGGTTCAGCCCGGTCAGGCTGTTGATCAGGCCGAAGTCGCGGTTGAACATGTCGCGCCAGACCAGCAGCATGGCGAAGGCCGGCATGGCGTACGGCAGGACGATGACGATGCGGTAGATCTTGGTGCCGCGCATCCTCGGATGGTGCAGGGCCAGCGCCACGGCCATGCCGAGGGCGAAGGTCGACAGCACCGAGCCGGTGGCGAAGACCAGGTTCCAGGCGAAGACGGCCAGGAAGTGGCCGGAGATCGTGGGGTCGGTCACCACCCGGGTGAAGTTGGCCAGGCCGACGTTGACCTGCCAGCCCTGCGCGAGGTGCTCGCCCTTGTCGTTGACGAAGTAGCCGCGCGACTCGTCGGCCCGCCACGGGCCGCCCTCTCCTTGGATGCAGTCGCAGGAGGCGTCGTAGGCGAGCGCGGCCCTGCTCTCGACCGCGCGGCTCAGGCCGTTGGCCTTGATGGCGCCGCCGGAGGTGGGCACGGCCAGGCCGGTGATCTCCTTGCCGCGGGCGGCCGCCTGGGCCGTGGTGAGCACGGTGTAGCCCGGCGCCTCCAGCACCTTGCCGGTGAGGCTCAGCTTCGCGCCGTCGACGGGGCTCAGCCCCTCCTCCGTGCCGGCCTGGACCTGCTTGGTCTTGGTGTCGACCAGGAGGAAGACCAGCTCGTCGCCCTTGAGCGCGGCGGTGAGGGCGTACTCGGGGGAGCCGGGCACCTGCCGCAGCGACGCGGTCTCGATGGCCGCGATCGCCTCCTGCTTGCCGCCGCGGTGCCCGTCACCGAAGTTCGTCAGCGCGGTGCTCATGGTGTACAGCACGGGGAACACCTGGAAGGCCAGCAGGAAGACCGTGCCGGGGATCAGGTACTTGGCCGGGACGAACCGCCGGGTCAGGTAGAGGGCGGCGATGGCCGCCGTCGCCAGGCAGACCACGACCACCGCCGGCCACGACTCGTCGGCCACCAGCGGCGGCAGCGCGTACAGCAGCAGGGCCGCCGCCACGCCCAGCACGGCGATGCGGGTGACGACGAACCCCGTGGTGATCTCCCGGCGCCGGGGGCCCGAGGGCCGCGCGGTGTCGTCCCGCGCGGCCTTCGTGACGCTCGGAGCGGACATGTGCCGTTATTTCCTGAGCGACTTCTCGACGGCGTCCTGCGCGGCCTTGGCGGCCTTGGCCGGGTCGCCGCCCTTGATGACGGACACCTCGGCGATGCCGAACGGCTCCCAGATGGCCGCCATCTCGGGGATGGCCGGCATGGGCAGGCCGTCCTTGCCGGCGTCAAGGAACTTCACCGCGTCGGGGTCGGAGGCCTTGACCTCCTCCAGGGCGGCGGTCAGCGCCGGGGGCCGCGGGTCGGCCTGGTAGAGGGCCTTGGCGACCTCGGTGTTGGTCACGTAGTTGGTGACGAACTCCTGGGCGAGGACCTTGTTCTGGCCCTTGGCGGCCACGAAGAAGGCCTGCACGCCCACGAACGGGGTGGCGGGCTTGCCGCCCTCGAACGGCGGGATCGGCGAGATGTCGTAGGAGAAGCCGGCCTTGCGCACGTCGTTCATCGCCCACGGGCCGGAGACCAGGAAGGCGCACTTGCCGTCGGCGAAGGTGGCGATGGAGTTCTCCGGCGTGATGGAGGCCTTCAGCACGCCCTGCTTGCCCAGCTCGCCCAGCTTGCCCCAGGCCTTGACCGAGTCGCCGCCGCCGATGAGCACCTGCTTGGGGTCGGGGTCGCCGCCGGCCGTGGTGCCGAACAGCGCGCCGCCCGCGGAGGCGAACAGCGGGTAGGCGTGGTAGGCGTCGCCGCGCTGGGAGACCTGCAGGCACAGGATCTCCTTGACCTTGCCGGCCTTCTTCAGCTCGGCGCCCTTGGCCACGACCTCGTCGAAGGTCGCGGGCGTGTCGGGGGCGAGCGTGGTGTTGCGGATGAGCGCCAGGTTCTCCACCGCGTACGGCGCGCCGTACACCTGGCCGTTGAAGGTGACGGCCTTGAGCGCGACCGGGTTGAGCGCGGCCTTCTGCTCCTCGGTGAGGTTGACCGGCTCGACGGCGCCGTTCTGCACCATGTTGCCGATCCAGTCGTGCGCGCCGACCATGACGTCGGGCCCGCTGCCCTGCTGGGAGGCGGTCACGAAGGTCTGCTGCGGGTTGTCGGCGATCTCCTTGATCTCGACCGTGACGCCGTTCTCCTTGCCGAACTGCTCGGCGAAGGGCTTCAGAGCGGCGGTGCGCTTGGCGCCCTCGGACCAGATCACCAGCTTTCCGCCACCGGCCGCGGGGGTGGATGCGGCGGGCGCGGCCTGGGTCTGGGTGGCCGAAGGGGTCTCGGCACTGCCGCCACAGGCCGTGGCGGCGAAGGCCACGCTCGCGAGAGCGGCCAGCGCTCGGATGCGCATGACTCCTCCTGGTAAGGCTCTGGGATGTGTCGGGGACGTTAGCGGCTCTTTGCAAAAATTGGAACAACTTGCAACAGACTTTTACAGGACTGCGACCTGATACGCCCTAGTTTGGCCTAGCCTTGGCCGCGGATCTCTGTCATCCATATTCAGCAAGTTGCAGCAAGTTACGCTATGGTCCGGGGTCGACCCCCACAGACGCGAAGGACAGGCGCCAACGTGACGAACTCCGACAACGACTGGTGGCGCGACGCCGTCGTCTACCAGGTCTATCCGCGCAGCTTCGCCGACGCCGACGGTGATGGCACCGGCGACCTGCGCGGCGTCCGCGACCGCCTGGGCTACCTCGGCCGGCTCGGCGTGGACGCGATCTGGCTGAGCCCCTTCTACACCTCGCCGCTCCACGACGGCGGCTACGACGTGGCCGACTACCGCGACGTCGACCCGCGCTTCGGCACGCTGGCCGACTTCGACGCGCTCGTGGCCGACGCCCACGCGCTCGGCATCCGCGTCATCGTCGACCTGGTGCCCAACCACACCTCCTGCGAGCATCCGTGGTTCCGGGAGGCGCTGCGCGGGATCGGCCGGGACCGCTACATCTTCCGCGACTCGGCCACCGGCGGCCCGCCCAACGACTGGGAGTCCATCTTCGGCGGCCCGGCCTGGACCCAGGTCGAGGACGGGCAGTGGTACCTGCACCTGTTCGACCCCACCCAGCCCGACCTCAACTGGGAGCACCCGGAGGTGCGCGCGGAGTTCCGCGACATCCTGCGCTTCTGGCTGGACCGCGGCGTCGACGGCTTCCGCGTCGACGTGGCCCACGGCATGGTCAAGGCCCACGGGCTGCCCGACGTCGGCCCCAAGGAGGGCCGCCAGGCCGAGATGCTGGGCGACGAGACCGTGCCGTACTTCGACCAGGACGGCGTGCACGAGATCTACCGCGAGTGGCGGCCCATCCTCGACTCCTACCCGGGCGGGCGGATGGCCGTGGCCGAGGCGTGGGTGTCCTCCCCCGCGCGGCTGGCCCGCTACATCGGGCCCGACGAGCTGCACCAGGCCTTCAACTTCGACTTCCTGCTGGCCGGCTTCGACGCCAAGTCCTTCCGCGAGGTGATCGACAAGTCGCTCACCGAGGCGCGGATCGTCGGCGCGCCCACCACCTGGGTGCTGTCCAACCACGACGTCAAGCGGCACGTCACCCGCTACGGCTCCCTCGCCCGCGCCCGCGCCGCCACCCTGCTCATGCTCGCCCTGCCCGGCTCGGCCTACCTCTACCAGGGCGAGGAGCTCGGCCTGCCCGAGGTGCTCGACCTGCCCGACGAGCTGCGCGAGGACCCCGCCTTCCGGCGCACCGGCGACAGCCGCGACGGGTGCCGGGTGCCGCTGCCCTGGTCGGGGACGGCGGCGGGCGGCTTCGGGTTCGGACCTCCCGGCTCGGCCCCGCCGTGGCTGCCGCAACCGGAGTCCTGGGCGGCGCTCACCGTCGAGGCCCAGGACCGCGACCCGGGCTCCACGCTCAACCTGTACCGCAGGGCGCTGCGCATCCGGCGGGAGCACCCGGCGCTCGGCGGCGGCACGCTGACCTGGCTCGCCTCGCCCGAGGAGGTGCTGGCCCTGCAGCGGGACCCGGGGCTCGCGGTCGTGGTCAACACCGGGGAGCAGGCCGTCGCGCTGGCCGACCTGGGGCTGGCCGGCCGGGTGCTGCTGGCCAGCGAAGCGCTCGACGACGAGGGCGTGGTGCCGCCCGACACGACCGTGTGGGTGCAGCTGTGAGCCAGTGGAAGTATCAGTAGAAGTTCCACCGAAATATCACGATCATGTGAGACATGACGGACGAGAGCGCGCCACCGGGCGTCGACCCCACGGTCCCCAACGCGGCGCGGGTGTACGACTACCTGCTGGGCGGCAAGGACAACTTCAAGGCCGACCGGGAGCTGGGCGACCTGGTCATGCAGGTGCTGCCGGAGACCCGCGACCACATCAGGATGTACCGGTCCATGGTCGGCCGGTTCGTGCAGTACCTGGTCGGGCAGGGCATCCGGCAGTTCCTCGACCTGGGCTCCGGCCTGCCCTCGCACCAGAACGTCCACGAGGTCGCCCACCGCCTCGCCCCGGACGCGCGTGTCGTGTACGTCGACAACGACCCGGTGGTCTGCGCCCACGGCCGGGCGCTGCTGGAGGAGCCGGAGCGGGTGGCGATGGTCCAGGCCGACGCCCGCGACCCCGCGGCGGTCCTCGCCGACCCGCAGGTGCGCGGCCTGCTGGACTTCGACCGGCCCGTGGCGCTGCTCATGCTGTTCTTCCTCCACATGATCCCCGACGCCGACGACCCGCACGCCTTCACCGCGGCCTACCGCGACGCCCTGGCTCCGGGCAGCTACCTGGTGATCTCGCACGTCGCCGGGGACACGCTGCCCGAGCGCACCGACCGGATCGTGGAGCTGTACCGCCACGCCGGCACGTCGATGAACCCGCGATCGGAAGCCGAGGTCCGGCGCTTCTTCGGTGACTTCGAGCTCACCCCGCCGGGCCTGGTCAACGGCGTGGTGACGGTGTGGCCCTTCGGCGACGAGACCGACACGCCGTTCTGGGATCCGGACCTGGCGAAGATGATCTATTCGGGGATCGGTTTCAAGAAATGAGGTGATTTTTCCTAATAAATAACCTTCCTTGATGATCCCGTCAGTAAGGTCGCCACGTGGCACGCACATGGGCGAAGACCGTCCGTGCACGGGTCACGCTCATCGCAGCAGGCATCGCCGCCTTCGTGCTCATCCCCATCGGCATCGGCGCCGTCCACGTCACTCGCCATGTCGTGGCCGGGAACGTCTGGGCGGAGACCCGGATCGCAGCCGCCCAGGTCACGGCCCGGGTGCGCGCGGGGGAGCTGGAGGGCGGCGTGCTTCCCGTGAGCTCGCGGGCCGACCTGATCCAGGTCGTCACCGCGCAGCGCCGGGTCGTGGCAGCCAGCCACGGCGCGGAACGCCTGCCGCCGTTGAGCGACATCGTGCCCCGGCCGGACCAGCGGATCGCCGACACGACAGAATGCCTGAGCATCGGATGCCTGCACGTCAGCGCCATCCGCGCTACTCCCGCGCCCGACTCCGTCGTGGTCTACGCCGCCCAGCACACCCCGCCGCTGCTCACCACGCCGATCGCGGACGTCGTCATGGCGGTCAACGTGGTCGCCGTCGTCGCGCTGATCGCCTGGCTCATGTGGCACGGCATCGGCCGGGCCATGCGGCCGGTGCGCCAGATGCGCGACGAGCTCGACACCGTCAACGCCACCGACCTCAGCCAGCGGGTCACCCA
This sequence comes from Thermoactinospora rubra, assembly GCF_002093975.1. GTDB lineage: Bacteria > Actinomycetota > Actinomycetes > Streptosporangiales > Streptosporangiaceae > Nonomuraea > Nonomuraea rubra_A. Next base: position 223,958 of record NZ_KZ084330.1, on the reverse strand, counting down.
GCCGCCGGGCGACGACGAGATCGCCCAGCTGGCCAGGTCCATCAACGGCACGCTGGACCGGCTGGAACGCTCGGCCGACCAGCAGCGCCAGTTCGCCTCCGACGCCTCGCACGAGCTGCGCACACCCATCGCCGGGCTGCGCGCCCAGCTGGAGAGCGCCCAGCTCTACCCGGAGGACACCGACCTGCTGCAGCTCGTCGGCAGCGCCCTGCGCGACACCGACCGGGTCGAGGCCATCATCACCGACCTGCTGCTGCTGGCCCGCATCGGCTCGCGCATGGACGTCGTCAAGGAGACCATGGACCTGGGCATGCTGGTGGGCAAGCTGCTGTCGGACCGCGACAGCCGCGTGCCGGTCAGCGCCTCCCTCGCCGACGGCGTGCTGATCCACGGGGTGCGTTTCCAGATCGAGCGCCTGGTCGGCAACGTCCTGGACAACGCCGAGCGGCACGCGCGCTCGCGGATCGAGGTGACGCTGCGCCTGGACGGCGACATGGCGGAGCTGGCCGTCGAGAACGACGGGCCGCCGATTCCCGAGGACTTCCGCGAGCGCATCTTCGAGCGCTTCACCCGTCTGGACAGCGCGCGCAGCCGCGACTGCGGCGGCACCGGGCTGGGCCTGGCGATAGCACGGGAGGTGGCCGAGGCGCACCACGGGACCCTCGTCGTCGACCGCGACGCCCGCTTCGTGCTGCGGCTGCGCACCGTGACCGCGCCGCCGGAGTCCTGACGGCCGCTCAGCCGGCCAGGGCCCCCGCGCCGGTCTCCCTGAGCGCCTTCAGCGCCCCGGCCCAGGCGAACAGCTCCTCCAGCAGCTCCATGAGCGTCGGCTCCTGGTGCGGCCCCGGCGCGATCACCCCCGGCTCGGCCGGGTCGGCGACCTGGAAGTCGGCGAAGGCCGACAGCGCCACCTGGCTGCGCACCGTCGCCACCTTGACCTCGGCCAGCACCTGCCGCAGGTGCTCCACGGCGCGCACTCCCCCGGCCACGCCGTGGCTCACGAACCCGGCCGCCTTGTCGTTCCACTCGGCGAACAGGTAGTCGACGGCGTTCTTCAGCGCGGCCGGCATGGAGTGGTTGTACTCCGGCGTCACGAACACGAACCCGTCGTAGGAGGCGACCGTCGCCGCCCACCGGCGGGTGTGCTCGTGGCGGTAGTCGCCGAACAGCGCGGGCAGGGGCTCGTCCAGCGGCGGGAGGTCGTGCTCGGCCAGGTCGACCAGGCCGAGGGCGACCCGGCCCGACACCACGTCGGGATGCCGCTCGGCGACCTGGCGGACCCACTCGGCGGCGACAGCCGTACGGCTCCGAGGACGGCGGGTGCTGCCCACCACGATGGCAATGTGAATCGTCATGGCCCCAAAAGTACAACGATCGTGGTAGTTTGTAAAACGATCCTTGTACTTCTGGAGGCCGGATGACCACCCGCACCGCCGGCAAGCGCCGCGCGATCCTCACCGGGGCGCTGACGGTGTTCGCACGCGACGGCTACACCCGCGCGAGCATCGACGCGATCGCCGCCGAGGCCGGCGTGTCCACGCGCACGATCTACAAGCACTTCACCGACAAGGCCGGGCTCTTCCAGGCCGTCATCCGCGACAGCGGCGCCCGCGCGGCCGAGACCCAGCTGGCGGCCATCGACCGCTTCCTGCGCAAGGTCACCGACCTGGAGGCCGACCTGACCGACTTCGGCGTGGCCATGGCCGCTCCCTCGCCGGGCGACGAGGCGCATTTCGCGCTGGTCCGGCAGATCAACGCCGAAGCCGGCCACATCCCGCCGGAGGCCATCGAGGCCTGGCAGGAGGCCGGGCCGCGGCGCGTCAAGCGGGAGCTGGCCCGGCGGCTCGGCGAGCTCCTCCCGCTCTCCGATCCAGAGCTGGCGGCCCGCCACCTCATGGCGCTGATCGCCACCGCGGCGCCGTCGCCGCACGACCCGCCGCCGTCGTCGTCGCGGACGGCCGAACTGGTCGCCGCCGCCGTCCGGGTCTTCCTGTACGGCTACCGCGGGGAGCGCTGATGCGGTACCGGCCGCTGGGCGGCACCGGCTTGCGAGTCTCCCGGCTGTTCCTCGGCGCGATGACGTTCGGCTCCCCGGAGGAGGCGCGCCGCGTGCTGGACGTGTACGGCGAGGCGGGCGGCAACGTGATCGACACGGCGGACTTCTACGGCGACGGCCGCAGCGAGTCGGTCCTCGGCGAGCTCCTGCGAGGACGGCGCGACCGGTTCGTGGTGGCCACCAAGTTCGGCGTCACACGCGACCCGGCCGACCCCAACGCGGCCGGGGCGCACCGCAAGAACCTCCGCGCCGCCCTGGAGGCGAGCCTGCGCCGGCTCCGCACCGACCATGTCGACCTGTACTGGGTACACCTCCGCGACCCGCACACCCCGATCGAGGAGACGCTGCGGGCCCTGGACGACGCCGTCCGGTCGGGCAAGGTGCTGGCCATCGGCATCTCCGACGCCCCGGCCTGGCTCACCGCCCGCGCCGCCACGCTGGCCGAGTGGCGCGGCCTGACCCCCTTGGCGGCTCTCCAGGCGCCCTACAGCCTGCTCACGCGCGACGTCGAACGCGAGCTGCTGCCCATGGCCGAGGCGCTCGGCATGACGGTGGCCGCCTGGGGCCCCTTGGGGCACGGCGTGCTGACCGGCAAGTACACCCCGCATCGCGGCTCCGGCGGCTCTTCGCCCCAGGCCGCTGTGCCACCCGCGCGCCTGGACCTGCGGTCCGTCCGCCCCGAGCAGCATGCCGTCGCGCGGGAGGTCCGCGAGGTCGCCGCCTCGCTCGGGGCCACCCCGGCCCAGGTGGCGATCGCGTGGACCCTGCACCGCTCCCCCGCCGTCCACCCCGTCGTCGGCGCGCGAACCGCCGGCCAGCTCCGCGACACCCTGGGCGCCCTCGACGTCGCCCTCCCGCAGGAGGCCATGGAGCGCCTGGAGGCCGCCACCGGCTTCGCCCTCGGCTTCCCCGGCGACTTCCTCGCCCGCGTCGGCCCCGAAGTCTTCGGCCACGCCCACGCCCTGACCGACGGCCCTGCGCGCGCCTAGAGACCCGTGACCCCGTCGATCGCCTCCCGGATCACGTCCGCGTGCCCGTTGTGGCGGGCGGTCTCCTCGATCATGTGCAGCAGGACGCCGCGCAGGCTCGCCTGCTCGCCCCACGGGGTGACGCACCGGTCGTCGAGCTGCGCCCGCGCGACGATCTCGCGGGCTCGCTCGCACACCGCCAGGTAGGCTTCCACGATGTCCCGCGTGGTCTCGTGCGGCTGGACGCGGAAGGCCGCGCCCCGGTCCTCGGGCGTGGAGTACGGGTCGGGCTCGGCGATCCCGGCGAAGTCCTGCACGAACCAGCCGTGCTCGGTCTCCGTCAGGTGCTTGACCAGGCCGAGCAGGCTGAGGCCCGAAGGCGTGCCGATCCGCCGCAGCCGCTCGTCGTCGAGCCCCTCCAGCTTGGTCAGCAGCGTCGCGCGCTCGTAGTCGAGCCGCCGGGTGAGCGCTTCCCGCTCCCCCGCCGCCAGGTCCGGCCGTACCCTGACGACCGGCGATGTGAACCCACCCATGACGAGACCTCCCTGCGACGGCGTGCGCAGCACGCTACCGTGCCCGGCCGGACACGGCGGCGCGCCTTCCCGCGGAGGTCACCCGACGGGCTGCGGGTCCTTGCGCGCCGGCGTGGCCGCGGGCGCCTCCGCCGGGGCGGGGGCGTCGTGCTCGTCCACGAGCGTCGCCTCGTCGAACGGGTCCCGTCCGGCCAGCACCCCGGCCGCGCGCTCCCGGTCGAAGCCGCCCGTCCACGTGCCGATCAGCACGGTGGCCACGGCGTTGCCGGCGAAGTTGGTCAGCGCCCGCGCCTCGGACATGAAGCGGTCGATGCCGACGATGAGGCCGACGCCGTCGACCAGGTCGGGGCGGTGCGACTGGAGGCCGCCGGCCAGCGTGGCCAGGCCCGCGCCGGTCACCCCGGCGGCGCCCTTCGACGCGATGATCATGAAGAGCAGGAGCGAGATCTGCTCTCCCAGCGACAGCGGCGCGCCCGTGGCCGAGGCGACGAACAGCGTGGCCATGGTCAGGTAGATGGCCGTGCCGTCGAGGTTGAAGGAGTACCCGGTGGGCACGGTGATGCCGACGACGGGGCGGCTGACGCCCAGGTGCTCCATCTTGGCGATGAGCCGGGGCAGCGCCGACTCCGAGGAGGAGGTGGACAGGATGAGCAGGAACTCCCGGCCCAGGTAGCGGAACAGCGACCACAGGTTGATCCGCGCGACCGCCCACAGCAGCGGCCCGAGCACCACGGCGACGAACAGCACGCAGGTCGCGTAGAAGCCGAGCATGATCACCGCGAGCGACTGCAGGGCCTTGACGCCGGTGGAGCCGACGACGGCGGCCATGGCGCCGAACGCGCCGACGGGCGCCACCCACATGATCATCGCGAGGACGCGGAAGACGAGCCGCTGGATGTGCGCGATGCCGTTGAGGACGGGCGTGCCGCGCGAGCCCATGGCCTGCAACGCGAACCCGGCCAGCAGCGCCACCAGCAGCGTCTGCAGGACCTGGCCCTCGGTGAAGGCGGAGACCAGCGTGGTGGGGATGATCCCGAGCAGGAAGGCGACGGTGTCGCTCTCGCCGCCCTTGGCCGCCTCGGCGGCGGCCGCCTGCTTGGCGGCGTCGGTGAGCTGGAGCCCGGCGCCCGGGTCGAGGAGGTTGCCGACCACCAGGCCGATGACCAGCGCGACCGTGGACATGGTCAGGAAGTAGCCGAGCGCGAGCCCGCCGACCTTGCCGACCTTGGCGGCCTTGGTCACCGAGCCGACGCCCAGCACGATCGTGCAGAAGATGATCGGGCTGATCATCATCTTGATGAGGTTGACGAAGCCGGTGCCGAGCGGCTTGAGTTCCTTGCCCAGGTCGGGCCACAGGAGGCCGACGGCGACGCCGGCCAGGACCGCGACGATCACGGCCAGATAGAGGTAGCGCGTCTTGTCACGCATGGGCACTCCCGCTGCTAGTGGATGATTCGGGATAGTGCGCCGCGAGCGTGACGCAGGTCACTATTGCGTAAGTTTCGTTCACCGGAGGGAGGGGTCGGCTGTGAGACGCTGGAGCCTCGCCGCCCAGATGCTGGCCCTCCAGCTGCTGGTCGTGGCGGTGACCGTGACCGGCGGCGCGGTGCTCGCGCTGGCCCAGGTGCACGACGTGCTGGATGAGGAGGCGGCGGGTACGGCTCGCGCCGTGGCCACCAGCGTGGCCGCCTCGCCCGACGTGCTCGACGCGCTCGGGCTGCCCGACCCGAGCGTGCGGCTCCAGCCGTACGCGGAGGGGATCAGAAGGGCCACGGGCGTCGACTTCATCACCATCATGGACACCTCGGGCCGCCGGTACACCCACCCCAACCCCGCCCAGATCGGCAGGCGGTTCCTCGGCCACATCGAGCCCGCGCTGCGCGGGGAGACGTTCACCGAGACCTACACCGGCACGCTCGGCCCCTCGGTGCGCGCGGTGACGCCCGTGTGGTCGGGAGGGCGGATCGTCGCGCTGGTCAGCGCCGGCATCACGGTCGAGAAGATCACCGCCCGGCTGCGCGAGCAGATCGCCTGGACGGGCCTGATCGCCGCGCTGGGCCTGGCGGTGGGCGCGGGCGGGACGTGGCTGGTGGGTGCGCGGCTGCGCCGCCAGACCCACGGCCTGGGCCCGGTGGAGCTGGCCCGCATCCACGACCACCACGACGCGATCCTGCACACCGTGCGGGAGGGCCTGCTGCTGGTGGGCGAGGACGGCAGGCTCATTCTGTGCAACGACGCGGCCCGCGCGCTGCTCGGCCTGCCGGCCGACGCCGAGGGCCGGCAGGTCGCCGAGCTGGGGCTGCCCTGGGCCGTCGAACCGGCGCGGGAGGACGAGATCCGCCTGGCCGGCGACCGCGTGCTCGCCGTCACCAGGGCGCCCAGCCGCCTGGGCACGGTCCTCACGCTGCGGGACCACACGGAGCTGCAGGCGCTGGCCGGCCAGCTGGACCTGGAGCGCGGCTTCGCCGACTCCCTGCGCGCCGCCGCCCACGAGGCCGCCAACCGCCTGCACACCGTGATCACGCTGGTCGAGCTGGGCCGTACCGAGCAGGCCGTGGCCTTCGCCACCGCCGAGCTCAAGGCCGCCCAGGAGCTCACCGACCGGGTCATGGGCTCGGTCCGCGAACCCGTGCTGGCCGCGCTGCTGCTGGGCAAGAGCGCCGAGGCGGCCGAGCGGGGCGTGGAGCTGTCGATCAGCGAGGACAGCGAACTGCCCGACACGGTCGAGGGCGCGAGCGACCTCGTCACGATCGTCGGCAACCTGGTGGACAACGCCATCGAGGCGGCGACGGCCAAGGTGGAGGTGCTGGTGCGGGCCGAGGGCGACTCGCTGCTCATCCGCGTCGCCGACGACGGCCCCGGCCTGCCCTCGCCGGAGGCGTTCGAGAAGGGCTGGACGACCAAGGGCGACGGCCGCGGCCTGGGGCTGGCGATGGTCGGCCGCGCGGTGCGCAGGCTGGGCGGCACGATCGAGGTGACCTCCGGCCGGGGAGCGGTGTTCACCGTACGGCTCCCGCGACGGCGGTCGTCCTGAGCCTCCGGTCAGCCGTGGACGCGCCCGTCCCCCTCGACGATCACCTTGGCCTGCGGCCCCGCCTCGCCGCAGTCGCGCCCGTTGGGGTAGACCGCCTCGGGCGTCACCTCCAGCCGCGTGTCCACCACGGCACGGCCTTCGGCGTCGCGGAGGCGCAGCCGGACCTCGACCGGCTTCTTCGGCAGCCCGGCGACATCTCCGAACCCGTGCTTGTCCCCGGTGGGCCGCATGGAAGCCGCGCAGGCCTCGCCCGTGCAGCCGGAGGAGACCGGCGCGCTGCCCGGCGTCAGGACGACCTGCGGTGTACGGCAGGCGCCGTCCCAGCACACGGTCAGCTCGGCCGTGTCCGCCCGCGCGGCGACGGGAGCCTCGACATGCAGGGAGACGCCGGCGGGCGCGCCCACGAGCGTGCAGTCCTTCTCACAGCCGGACAGCAGGACGCACAGGACCACCGGCGCAAGCACGCGACATCGCATGCTCCTGTGACGGAGCGCGGGCCCTGAACGGTTCACCCCAGCGCGGGTAGGGTGACCTCGTGCCTGAGCAGACGATCGCGGTGCTGGTCGTCGAGGACGAGGAGATCACCGCCGAGGCCAACCGGATCTACGTCGAGCGCGTGCCGGGCTTCCGGGTCGCCGGCGTTGCGCGGTCCGGGCGCGAGGCGCTGCGCTTCCTCCGGCACACCCCCGTCGACCTGGTCCTGCTGGACTTCTACCTGCCCGACATGCACGGCCTGGACGTCTGCCGCGCCATCAAGGCCGCCGGGCTGGCCTGCGACGTGATCGCGGTGACCTCGGCGCGCGACCTGGCGATGGTGCGCTCGGCCGTGTCGATGGGCGTCGCCCAGTACCTGCTCAAGCCGTTCACGTTCGCGACACTGAACGAGAAGCTCACCCGCTATGCCGCGTTCAGGGCGACGGAAGGCCAGGTCGCCGGGCAGGGCGAGGTGGACAGGGCGCTGGCGGGGCTGCGCGGCGCGAGCGCGACGGCCCTGCCCAAGGGCATGACGCAGGACACGCTCGACGCCGTGACCGCGCGGCTGCGCCGTACCCCCGGGGGGCTGTCCGCGCAGGCCGTGGGGCAGGCGGTGGGGGTGTCGCGGGTGACGGCCAGGCGATACCTGGAGCACCTGGTGGAGACCGGGGTGGCGGCGCGCGTGCCGCAGTACGGCGGGGTGGGCAGGCCCGAGCTGCTCTACCGGATCACCACGGAGAGTTAACGGGTCGTTCAGCCCGGACACGCGGGCCGGTCGGATTGCGAGGCTAGGTTTCCGTGGCACCTCGTAAGGGGGCACCTCGAAGGGAGCCACTGTGAAGGTCCTGGCCGTCATTCCCGCCCGCGGAGGTTCGGCGGGCGTTCCTCTGAAGAACCTCGCCCCGGTGGGCGGCGTGCCGCTCGTCGCCCGCGCGGTGCGGTCGTGCCTGCGTGCCAAGCTGATCGACGAGGTGGTGGTGAGCACCGACCACGCCGGCATCGCCCAGGTCGCGCGCGAGGAGGGGGCGGCGGTGATCGAGCGGCCCACCGAGCTGAGCGGGCCAGAGGCGAGCAGCGAGTCGGCGGTGCTGCACGCGCTCGACCAGCTCGGCGACGATCCCGGCGTGGTGCTGCTGGTCCAGTGCACCAGCGCGTTCATCGACCCGGGCGACCTGGACGCGGCCGTGCGCAGGGTGCTGGACGGCGAGGCGGACGTGGTGTTCTCCGGCACGCCGACGCACGAGTTCCTGTGGACGACGGCGGGCGCGGGCGTCAACCACGACCCGGCCGACCGGCCGCGCCGCCAGGACCGCGAGCCGCAGTTCCGCGAGACCGGCGCCTTCTACGTCATGCGGACGGCGGGGCTGCGCGAGCACGGGCACCGCTTCTTCGGCGAGGTGGCCGTGCAGGAGGTCCCGGCCAGGCACGCGCTGGAGATCGACACGCCCGAGGACCTGGAGATGGCCCGCGCGCTGGCGCCGTTCGCGGCGGTGCCGGAACCGATCGACGTGGACGCGGTGATCACCGACTTCGACGGCGTGCACACCGACGACCGCGCCTACGTCGACTCCGAGGGCCGCGAGATGGTGCTGGTGAGCCGCTCGGACGGGATGGGCGTGTCGCTGCTGAAGCGGGCCGGGGTGAAGGTGCTGGTCATGTCGACCGAGCAGAACCCGGTGGTGTCGGCCAGGGCGCGCAAGCTGGGCGTGCCGGTGCTGCAGGGGCTCACCGACAAGCGGACGGTGCTGCGCGACTGGCTGGCCATCGAGAAGCTGGACCCGGCGCGGGTGGCCTACGTCGGCAACGACGTCAACGACCTGGGGCCGATGGGGCTGGTGGGCTGGCCGGTCGCGGTGCCGGACGCGCACCCCAAGGTCAGGGCGGCGGCGCGGGTGGTGCTGTCGCGGCCGGGCGGGGCGGGAGCCGTACGCGAGCTGTGCGACCGGATCCTGGCGGCGCGGCCGGAGCGGCCGCTGGCGCCCGTCGCCGTCAGCAGGCCGCACCTGGGCCCGGTGGCCATCGGCGACGTGCTCGTCGGCGACGGCCAGCCGGTGTACGTGATCGCCGAGATCGGCATCAACCACAACGGCGACGTCGAGATCGCCAAGCGGCTGATCGATGTGGCGGCCGAGGCGGGCTGCCAGGCGGTGAAGTTCCAGAAGCGCACGCCCGAGATCTGCGTGCCGGCCGAGCAGCGCGACCAGATCCGGCAGACGCCCTGGGGCGAGATGACCTACCTGGAGTACAAGATCCGGACCGAGTTCGGCCGGGAGGAGTACGAGCAGATCGCCACGCACGCCTACAAGCGCGGGCTGCAGTGGTTCGCCTCGCCGTGGGACGTGCCGTCGGTGGAGTTCCTGGAGCGGCTGGACGTGCCCGTGCACAAGGTCGCCTCGGCCAGCGTCGCCGACCACGAGCTGCTGCGGGCGCTGGCGGCGACCGGCAAGCCGGTCATCCTGTCGACCGGCATGTCCACGCTCCAGGAGATCGACCGGGCCGTGGAGATCCTCGGCACCGACCGGCTGATCATGATGCACGCCACGTCCACCTACCCGCTGCCGCCCGAGGAGGCCAACCTCCGCGCGATCATCACGCTCAAGGAGAGGTACGGCGTGCCGGTCGGCTACTCGGGTCACGAGCGCGGCCTGCAGATCTCGCTGGCCGCGGTGACGCTGGGCGCGGTCGCGGTGGAGCGGCACATCACGCTGGACCGGACCATGTGGGGCTCCGACCACGCCGCCTCGCTGGAGCCGAACGGCCTGGAGCACCTGGTGCGCGACATCCGGATCATCGAGCAGGCGCTGGGCGACGGCATCAAGCGCGTCTTCCCCGGCGAGGAGGCCCCCAAGGCCCGGCTGCGCCGCGTCACCGTCTGATGGTCAAGCTGTCGGTGATCGTGCCCGTCCGCGACGGCGAGCGCTACCTGCCCGACGCGCTCGCCTCGCTGGCCCGCAACGCCCGCGGCGACTTCGAGGTCATCGTGGTCAACGACGGCTCCGCCGACGCCACGCGGGAGATCGTCGAGGACTGCGGCCTGCCGGGGCTGCACCTGCTCAACCACGACACGCCCGTGGGGCTGGCCGACGCCCGCAACGCCGGGCTGGCCCTGGCCGGCGGGCAGTACGTGACGTACATGGACGGCGACGACTGGCTCGCGCCCGGCTACCTGGCGCGGCTGGTCGAGGCCATCGACGCCCTCGGCTGCGACTTCGTGCGCGTCGACCACGTGCAGGCCGAGGGACGCAAGCGGGTCGTGCACCGCGCCCCGGTGGCGCGGCGGGGCGTGGTGCTCGACCCGCGCGACCACATCCTGCCCGCGGGCGTGAAAACGATGGTCGACTACCCCTACGCCTGGGCGGGGATCTACCGCAGGTCCCTGGGCGACCTGCTGCGCTTCCCCGGCTCGCTGCACACCGCCGAGGACCGGCCGTGGATCTGGCGGCTGCACCGGGAGGCCGTCTCCTTCGCCGCCGTCCCCCTGGCCGGGCTGTTCTACCGCCGCCAGGTGGCCGGGTCGCTGACCCAGGTGGGCGACGAGCGCCAGCTGCACTTCTTCGACGCCTTCGAGCTGGTGTTCAAGGACGTCGAGGACGTCTACCTGCCCAAGGCGGTGCGCAACTTCTGCGCGCTGCTGGCCCACCATCTGACGCTGGAGGAGCGCTTCACCCCCGCGCTGCGGGCCCGTTTCCGCGAGCGCGGCGCCGACATGGTCAGGAGGCTACCGCCGGACCTGGTGGCGGCCTCGGCGGCGGGGATGGCGCCCGAGCGCGAGGCGGCGCTGCGGACGCTGGTGCCGGAGCTCCCGCCGAGCCCCCGCGTCAGGCGCGACCGGGAGGACCCGCTGTGACGACCGTCTACTACGCCTCCTCGCTGTTCGGGGCCATGACGCTGGCCGCGGGCATCGACGAGGGCCGCTTCGGCTCCGGGCGGAGCCTGCTGATCGTCTCGACCAACGCCGCCGTCCCCGAAACGGTGCTGCCGGTCGACCAGGCGCCCGGGTTCGCGGCGCTGCGGTCGCGCTTCGACGAGGTGGTCTCCTGGAACGAGCTGATCGCCCCGCTGCACCCCTCCGACTGGCGGGCCCGCGTGATCGAGGTGCCCATGCTGGAGCGGCTGCTGGCGGCGCGCCTGCGCCTGGACGGGGTCGAGGAGCTGGTCCTGGAGTCGATCGCCGTGCCGCCCGCGCGGACGATCGCCGGGCTGATCCGCGACTGCCCGATCACCGTCTACGCCGACGGCCTGATGAGCTACGGCCCCACCCGCGACCCGCTGCCGGCCGACATCTTCCGCCGCATCACCCGCCTGCTCCACCTGGACCTGGTGCCGGGGCTGGAGCCGCTGCTGCTGACCGAGTACGGCGTGGCCGCCGAGAGCCTGTCGGGCCCGGCGTTCCTGCGGGTGGTCGAGCAGGTGGCCGACACGCTGCCCGAGCCGCCCGCGGCCGAGGCGATGATCCTGGGCCAGTACCTGTCGGCCCTGGACCTGCTCACCGACGAGGAGGAGGCCGGGATCTGCCTCGCCCTGCTGCGCGGGCTGGCGGCGCGCGGCTGCCGGAGCGTGGCGTTCAAGCCGCATCCCTCCTCGGGGCGGCGGCAGATCCGGCTGATGCGGCGCGCCGCCGAGGAGGCCGGGACGCACCTGGTGGTGCCGGACGAGACCGTGCCCGCCGAGGTGTGCTTCGCCGTGGCGCCGCCCAAGCTGGTGACGGGCTGCTTCTCCACCGGCCTGGCGACCGCGCGGACCTTCTACGGCCTGCCGGTCGCCACCTGCGGGACCGGCCTGGTGCTGGAGCGGCTCAAGCCGTACGAGAACAGCAACCGGATCCCGGCCACGATCGCCGACGCGCTGTTCCCGCGGCTGGCGGAGGACGGCTCGCTCGCCGACCCGCCGCAGGCCGACCTCGGCGCGCTGGTGCGGGCCGTCGGGTACTGCATGCAGCCGGAGGCCCATCCCGGCCTGCGGGCGGACGCCGCCGCCTACCTGCGGCGGCACGGCCAGGACAGGTACTTCAAGCGGCAGCGGCTGGCGGCGGTGGAGCTGGCGCCCCGGCCGGGCACGCTGGCGCGCATCCGCCGCCGCCTGGCCAGGGCGATCACCTGAACAGGCGAGTGGCGTTCCGCTTGGCGCGGTAGCCGGCCCGCAGCAGGCGCGGCGGCACCTCCACCCGCAGCCGGGCCCGGCGGCGGGCCGCCGCGTGGCCGGGCCCGTCCAGCAGCGAGCGGGCCCGGCCGCGCGGCCCGGTCACCAGCGCGGTCAGCAGCGCCACCCAGTCGCTGCCCTGCTGGAAGTAGTTGGCCTCGCACCAGGCCGCGTCGGGGTGCCGGAAGTCGCCCTCGGCCAGGTCCTCCAGCGTGCCGAGCAGCCCGCTGCCCTCGAACACCAGGTTGATCATCTCGGCGCTCACGCCGAAGTCCTCCAGCACCAGCACCGGCACGCCCCAGGCGATGGCCTCCAGCGCCGCCGTGGAGCTGACCGTGACCAGGCCCGCCGCCGACGCGAGGTGCTCGCCCATCGGCCCGGCCGCGAACCGCAGCCGGCCCGGCTCGCCCAGCTCCCGCCACAGCCGCGGGTACGGCAGGCGCTCGTTGTGGGTCTGCCGCTCGCCCTCCAGCGCGCGCAGCTTGACCACGACGTCCAGCTCGGGGCGGGCCTCGGCGAGCCGGGCCAGCGCCAGCAGGATGCGCTCGCGCTCCTCGCGCCGCCTGGGCACCTTGGCCTGGGTGGCGAACACGACCCGGTCCTTGGCCACCCGCTCGCCCGCCCGGCGCAGGAACGGCAGCCGGGCCAGGCCCACCGCGCCGCCCCCACCCAGCCGCTCGGCCAGCGCCTGGAACTCGGCCACCTCCCTGCCGCTGTGGGCGACGAACAGGTGGCAGCCGCTGCGGTAGCGCCAGGCCGGCTCGGAGGCGGGCACCGCGATGCCCGGCAGGCCGGTGACGAACACCGTGCGCAGGTCCTTGAACGTCTGCGACACCAGCACGTCCACGACCGGGCCGGTGCAGGCCACGAGGATCGCGTCGGGCCGCATCCGCTCCGCCGTACGCCGCAGCGCGCGGGCGGACAGCACCGGCGGCGCGGGCCGGTCCCCCACGGCGGCGGCGATCTGCGCGGGCGAGGGCGCGATGGGCGTGCGCACGACGGCGAGCTCGGTCCGGCAGCCGGAGGGCAGGTCGTCGAGCAGGCAGGCCGCCCACTTCAGGTAGGAGTCGGAGTCGGCGACGGCCAGGATCTTCATGTGCGGGCGGCTCCGGTGAGGTGGGATCGCAGGGAGGGTGCCGCGCGGCTGGTCCACCAGTCGTCGGGCACCTCGACCGGCTCGACGGCCACCCCGCGCGGGCCCAGCAGCACGCGCAGGGAGGTGATCGCCGTCGACGGCAGGCTGAGGACGCGCTGGCCGGCGGCCAGGCCGCGCAGGCTGAGCTCGGCCGGGACGCCGGGCTCGTGCACGGTGATCCCGGGGCGCTCGCGGATGAGGGCCAGGTCGACGGGATCCTCGCGGCGGTGCGGGAAGTACGCCAGCGGCTCCTGCTCGGCCAGCGAGGCGATCCACTTCAGGTAGCGCTCGCGGTGCACCAGGCCGTTCCTGACCAGGGAGGTGCCGAGCACGACGGTCCGCTCCGGCGGCCGCGGCTCGCTCAGCGGCTGGGCGCGCAGCCAGGCGAAGTCGTGCCTGATGAGCTCGACTCCGGCCTCCCGTACGGCTTGCGCCAGCTTGTCGGGCACCTCCAGGGCGGTGAAGACCGACACCTCGGTGGTGCGCAGCCGCAGCGCGGCGGCCAGGCCGAGCACCTTGCGCAGCGGGCCGGGGGTGGCGCGGGCGCGCAGGAGCGGGCGGAAGGGCCCCTCGGCGATCAGCTCCAGCAGCCGGATCGTGGCCAGCCCGTCGTCGACGACGACGATGTGCGGCTGCCGGGCGGTGAGCCAGCGCAGCTGGACACGGCCGGAGAAGGCGTCGCCGACGGCGCGGACGTGGCGGGGCATGCGGGGGCGGGGGCCGTCGAGCTCCAGGCCCTCGGGCAGGTCCAGGCGCGCCAGCTCGCGGCGCGTGGCCTTCAGGGCCTTCAGCCCGGCGCGCGGCACCACGAGGGTCGAGGGCCCCAGCACTCCGGCGTGGTGGGCCTCGACGACGCAGATCATCTGGAGCGGCGATTCCACCCAGGCCGGCTCCCGCTTGCTGTTCACCGCTGCCCGACAGTAGCCCGGGTGCCTGAAGCGGCCGGTAACGGCGCGTGAACAATGGGCGGTGGAGCGGGCGGGTGCGGGCGACCGGTGTGTCGAACCTCACCGTCGAGAACCTCCGGCGGCTCATGACCGAGACCGGGATCGTCCCGGCGGCTGGCCGGAGGGCAAGGGGCTGAACTTCGGCTTCACCAGCGAGGACGCGCCGCGCGCGGTGGCCACGCGGGCGTGGTCGCCGCTGCACCGTACCGGGCGGGGAAACCCGGATTTCGGTAAAGACGTAAAGATCTACCCATCCGGCTCGTCAAGATCGCGCGCAGCGGCCTGTCATGGCCCTCACCTGGAGGTTCACGCCCTGGTGGGAGGGCCTGCGGGCCGCGCGTGACAGGGCCCGTCACCGCTGTCAGCCGACTTTTTACCGTTTACCCATTTGTAAGCCTCTTGCCGGGTGTATTACCTTTTGTCCATCTCTGGCAAACGCCTGGCCAACCCGGGCGTTGCCATGACCGCCTTATCACAGGACCGTCCTGTGACCGCTGAATCCGCCTCGTGCGGAACCGGGGACCCACCAACCTTGGGGTGTATCGGGCCTTCGCGCCCGTAGGACAGCTTCACGTCCGAACCCGTCAGCTAACCCGGTAAGCGGCATGAAGCAAGGAGTCTCCCCTTACCCATGCCCAAGCACCGTAGCGTTCGCATCCCCCAGCCCCGCAAGTACTCGGTCGCTCTCGGCACCGCCCTCCTCACCGCCGCTCTCGGCGTCCACGCCGCCCAGGCGAACCCGCCGCAGAGCGAGCAGGTCAAGAACGTCTCGGCCCAGCCCGGCGCCAAGGCCGCCAAGGCCGAAGCCCGCACCGCCAAGCCGGCCGCGCAGAAGGCGCAGAAGGCGCAGGCCGCCGTCAAGCCGGCCGCCGCCCCCAAGAACGCCACCCCCGGGAACGCGGCGTCCAAGAACATCTGGGCCCACCCGTCCGTCCCGGCCAAGGTCACCGCCGCCCAGGTGCTGGAGCTGGCCCGCAAGCAGATCGGCGTCCGGGAGAACTCCTACGGCGGCGGCACCAAGTTCCAGAAGTGGTACGCCTCCTCCCGGCGCGCCTGGGAGACCGTCAAGCGGGACGGCGGCAACCCCCGCGCCTACATCAACGCCGCCTGGTGCGCGATGTTCGTCTCCTGGGTGGGCGAGCAGGCCGGCGCCCGGCACACCGTCGGCTGGGACGCCTGGACGATCGCCTACGCCCGCTGGTTCAAGGCCAACAAGCGCTGGGGCTACACCCCCAAGCCCGGCGCCGTGGTGTTCTTCAGCTGGTCCGGCAGCAAGAGCCTCAGCTCGATCAGGCACGTCGGCTTCGTCGAGAAGGACAACGGCAACGGCACGATCACCACGATCGAGGGCAACACCGGCAACGGCGCCGTCGAGCGCCGGGTGCGGTCGAAGAGCACCGTCGTCGGCTACGGCTACCCGCAGTACGCCGGCTGACGTGCGCGCCTCCTGACGCCTCCCCAGGGCGGCCTTCCCCACGGAAGGCCGCCCTCCGGCGTCACAGGAGACGGCGTCACAGGAGACGGCGTCACAGGAGACGGCGTCACAGGAGACGGCGTCACGGGAAGCGCGTCACAGGGTGGCGCGGATCTCCCCGACGGGTGCGCCGCCGCCCAGGACGGGCACCCGCGTGAAGGCCGACGCGGCCGACACGTCGCAGCCCATCCGCGCCAGCACGGCCAGCGCCACCGCGGTCGTGGCCCGGGGACTGCCGTCGACGACCTTGACGGCCACCGCGTGGCCCGACGCGAGCGCCGCCACCAGCACCCCTTCCGCGCCGCCCTTCACCACGGCCCCGGGCAGCGCCCGCATGAGCTCGGTGTTCTGGTGCCCGCTCCCCCCGACGTACTGCGGATGCCGCCGCATCGCATCGGCCACCAGCCGGGGCCGCGTGCCCGGCGAAGCCAGCACCAGCGCCCGCACGGCCCTGGCCAGGCCGGTGAGCGACAGGCCGAACAGCGGCGCGCCGCAGCCGTCGACGGCCACCGCCGCCGCCTTCTCCCCCGCCAGCTCCTCCACGACCTCCCGCACCCGCCGCTGGAGCGGGTGGGCGGCGTCGAGGTAGGAGCCGGTGTCCCAGCCGGAGGCGGCGCAGGCGGCGAGCATCGCGGCGTGCTTGCCGGAGCAGTTCATGCGCTCGCGCGTCCTGCCCAGCCCCTGCCGGATGAGGCCGTGCCGGGTCGCCTCGTCCTCCGGCCAGTCCGGCGGGCAGCGCAGGTCCTGCGGGCGCAGGCCGTACTGCTCCAGCAGCGACAGCACCAGCCGGACGTGGAAGTCCTCGCCGGTGTGGCTGCCGGCGGCCAGGGCCAGCGCCGGGCCCGCCAGCGACGCCCCGGCGTCCAGGCAGGCCAGCGCCTGCAGCGGCTTGGCGGCCGAGCGCGGCAGGACCGGCGCGTCGACCGGCCCTGCGGCGACCTCGGCGCGGCCGTCGGAAGCCAGGCCCACGGCGCTGCCGTAGTGGAGGCTCTCGGTGAATCCCGAGCGGACGACCTCGGCGAGCAGGGCATGGTCAGGCACGGGCGGCGCTCCTTCGCTCCAGGGTCCTGGCCAGCTTGGACAGCGAGGCGTTGACCGCCAGGTAGATCAGCGCCACGACGACGAAGGTCTGGATGAGCAGGCCGTTGTAGTTGGCCAGCACCCGGCCCGAGTACAGCAGCTCGCCGTAGCTGACCACGAAGCCCAGCGAGGTGTCCTTGAGCAGGCCCACCGACTGGCTGACGATCGACGGGAGCACCCGGCGGGCGGCCTGCGGCAGCACGATGAGCCGCATGGTCTGCGCGCGGGTGAGGCCGACCGCGAGGCCCGCCTCGCTCTGGCCGCGCTCCACCGACAGGATGCCCGCGCGGAAGATCTCGGCGAACGCCGCCGCGTTGGAGACCGTCAGCGGCACCACGAGCTTCCAGAACAGCGGCAGGTCCAGCCCGTAGCGGGGCAGGGCGAACAGCACCACGTACACCAGCAGCAGCGCGGGGACCACGCGGACGACCTCGACGTAGGCGGCCGAGGGGGCCCGCACCCACCGGCGGTCCGACAGCCGGCCGAGGGCCAGCAGCAGGCCGAGGGCCATGGACAGCGCGGCGGTGGCGACCGCGGCCAGGGCGGTGGACCACAGGCCGGTGAGCAGGTAGCGCCACATGGGCCAGGTCGCGTACGGCTCCCACCGCTCGGTGGCCAGCTGGCCGTTGGCGCCGAACTGCCGGATCGCCAGCGCCGTCAGCGCGAGCGCGGCCAGCGTGCCGGCGACCGTGGCGATCCTGATGCGCCGCCTGGCCCGCGGTCCCGGCTCGTCGAACAGCAGGCTCATCGCACCATCACCAGCCGTCGCTCCAGCCGCCCGGTCACGAAGCCCGCGCAGGCGGCGATGAGGGCGTAGGCGAGCCCCGCGCCCACGAAGATCGGGATGGGCTGGGCCTCCACGAGGTTGACGCGGTTGGCCGCGGTGGTCAGCTCCACCACGCTCACCGCGCCCGCCAGCGCGGTGTTCATGGTGGTGGCGATGAAGATGTTGCCGAGGGGCTGGACGACCGTGCGCAGCGCCTGCGGCAGGATCACGTGCCGCAGCGACTGGCCGAAGGTCAGCCCGAGCGCCCGGGCGGCCTCGCCCTGCCCGCGGGCGACGGCGTTGACGCCGGAGCGCAGCGCCTCGGCGACGTAGGCGGCCTCGTACAGCGCGATGACCACGATCGCGGTGGTCAGCGGCTCGGCCTTGATCCCGATCTCCGGCAGCCCGAAGAACGCCAGCACGAGCAGGACCAGCAGCGGCAGGTTCTGGAAGGTCTCGACGTAGGCGGTGCCGAGCAGGCGCAGCACCGCGACGGGGCTCACCCGCAGGGCGGTGATCACCGTCCCCGCGACCGCCGCGCCCGCGAAGGACGCGACGGTCAGCTGGAGCGTCACGAGCAACCCCTGCCACAGCTCGGGCAGGTGATCCAGCAGGGCGGACATCAGGAGCCCGGCACCGAGCCGATCTGCGGCGGCGCGGGTGCCTCGCCCTGGACGACGGTGCCCAGGGAGTTCTTCCACGCCTGCTGCCACACCCCGGCGGCCTGGATCTTCTTCAGCCAGTCGTTGACGAACGCCTTGAACTGCTCGTCGCCGTGCTTGAGGCCGATGCCGTAGGGGTCCTGGGTGAAGGGGTTGCCGACCACCTGGATGGCGGGGTCCTTCTTGGCGTTGGCGACGAGCAGGGTCTCGTCCTGGACGTAGGCGACGCCGCGGTCCTGCTTGAGGGCCTGGACGCACTCGGGGTCGCTGCCGAAGGTGATGATCTCCGCCTGCGGCGCGACCTTCTTGATCGCCGGGATGGCCGGGGTGTTGGCGCCGGCGATGACCTTCTTGCCGTTGAGGTCCTGCGGCCTGGCGATGCCGGTGGTGCCCTTCTTGACGGCGATGGACAGGCCGGAGACGTAGTACGGCCCGGCGAAGGAGACCTGCTCGGCCCGCTCGGGCGTGATCGTGTAGGTCTGGAAGACCACGTCGACCGTGCCGTTGGCGAGCAGCGCCTCCCGGGTCTCCGACGCCGAGTTGACGATCTTGACCTTGGGCTCGCCGATGATGTACTTGGCCAGCGCCTTGCCCAGGTCGGCGTCGAAGCCCTCGACCTGGCCGGTGGCCGGGTTCTGCTGCGACAGCAGGGGCGCGTCGAGCGAGCCGCCGACGATGAGCTCGCCCCGCTTCCTGATCTTGTCCATCGTCGAGCCGGGCGGGATCGCGGCCGGGTCGGCGACCGGCGCCTTGGCCAGCAGGTCGCTCGCCGCCGGCTGGGCGTCACCGGGAGGTACGGCCGAGCCGCCGGTGGAGCCGGTGCCGCCGCAGGCGGCCAGGCCGAGGAGGGACAGGGCGACGACAGCGACCATCTTCTTCATGGGCACCATCCCTTGCTTTCAGTGAGTGAGCACCTTGGCCAGGAAGTCCCTGGCCCGGTCCGTCTGCGGTCCGTCGAAGAAGGCGGCGGGCGGGCCCTGCTCGACGACGCGGCCGTCGGCCATGAAGACCACCCGGTCGGCGGCCCGGCGAGCGAAGCCCATCTCGTGGGTGACCACGAGCATCGTCATGCCGTCGGCGGCCAGGCCGGTCATCACGTCGAGCACCTCGCCGACCATCTCCGGGTCCAGGGCCGAGGTGGGCTCGTCGAAGAGCATGACCTTGGGCCGCATGGCCAGGGCCCGGGCGATGGCGGCGCGTTGCTGCTGGCCACCGGACAGCTGCGCGGGCAGCTTGCCGGCCTGGTCGGCGATGCCCACCCGCTCCAGCAGCTCGCGGGCGGTGCGCTCGGCCTCGGCCCGGCCGACGCCGCGCACCTTCATCGGCGCGAGCGTGACGTTGTCCAGCACGCTCTTGTGCTGGAAGAGGTTGAACGACTGGAAGACCATGCCGACGTCGGCGCGCAGCCGCGCCAGCGCCCGGCCCTCCAGCGGCGCGGGCGTCCCGTCGATGACGATCTCGCCCTGCTGCGCCGCCTCCAGCCGGTTCAGGCAGCGGCACAGCGTGGACTTGCCCGATCCCGACGGGCCGATCACCACGACCACCTCGCCCCGGTCCACGTCCAGGTCGATGTCGCGCAGCACGTGGTGGTCGCCGAACCATTTGTTCAGCCCTCGTACCCGAATCATCGCAACTTCCTTCGATATCGAAGACAAGCGGGACCGTATTTGATGATTTCGGGATAAGTCAACACGTTGTCGTACGAAGCTTGGCCGTGGTATTCATCTCCACATGTCTGGCACTCAGCGGCTGCCCGTGACGGGGGCGCAGGGCGAACTGCTGCGGCTCGTGGCCACCGGCCAGGCCGAGTCCCGCGCCGACCTGGCGCGGCTGTCCGGCCTGGCCGCCTCCAGCGTGTCGCTGCGCGTGGAGGAGCTACTGGAGGCCCGCCTGCTGGTGGAGGAGGGCCCCGGCACCTCGCGCGGCGGGCGGCGGCCCCGCCGGCTGCGCCTGGCCCCCGGCGCCGGCGTGCTGGCCGTGGCCGACCTGGGCGCCCACCACGCCAGGCTCGGCCTGCTGGACCTCAGCGGCACGCCGCTGGCCGTCGAGGAGCACGTCACCGACATCGCGGCCGGGCCGGAGACGGTGCTGGACTGGCTGGCCGGCGCGTTCGAGGACCTGGTCGCCGCCCACGCGCCGCCCGGCGTGCCGCTGCGCGGGGTGGGCACCGGCATCCCGGGCCCCGTCGACCCCGCGACGGGGCGCGTGGTCAGCCCCTCGCGGATGCCCGGCTGGAACAACTACCCCGTCGCCGACCACCTGGCCGGGCGCTTCGACCTGCCCGTGCTCGTGGAGAACGACGCCAACCTCATGGCCGTGGGCGAGGCCCGCCACTGGCCGGAGGCCGACAACCTCATGGTGGTCAAGGCGGGCACCGGCATAGGGTGCGGCGTGATCGTGGGCGGCCGGCTGCACAGGGGCCGGGGCGCGGCGGGCGACATCAGCCACGTCAGGGTGCGCACGGACTCCTCGGTGATGTGCTCCTGCGGCCATCCCGACTGCCTGGAGGCCTACGCCAGCGGGGCCGCCCTCATGGCCGCGCTCGCCGAGGCGGGGATCCACGTGGACCGCCCCGCCGGCATCGTCGGGCTGGTCGGCGACGCCGTACCGGAGGCCACCAGCCTGGTGCGCGCCGCCGGGCGGCTCATCGGCGAGGTTCTCACGGTCCTGGTCAACTTCTTCAACCCCGACGTCGTGGCCGTCGGGGGCAGCCTGTCGGCGGCCGAGCCGCTGATCACCTCGATCCGGGCCGCGGTGTACGAGCGGTGCCTGCCGCTGGCCACCCGCGACCTGGAGATCGCGGCGGCCCGGGCCGGCCGGGACGCGGCGCTGCTGGGCGCGGGGGCGCTGCTGCTCGAAGCCGTCCTCTGACAGTCCCTCCGGTCCGTTTCATGACCGAGAGGGTTGGGAGCGCTCCCAAAATCCCATCTAGCATCTTTGCCCCCTTTCATCACGTTGAGAAACCGGAAAACGCTCTCACTGTCACGATTGGATTTCGGCATGTTGACGTGAGGCGGCATTCTGGCCACTCTGCATGGGAGCGCTCCCAAAGAGCTCCCATCGAAAGAGGTCCCCCCATGACGATCAGCAAGTACGGCGGAGCCGCCGCGCTCCTCGCCGCCGCCACCCTGGCCCTGACCGCCTGCGGGTCCGGCGGAGGCACGCCGTCGACCGGCGGCTCGCAGGCGGCGTCCCAGCCGGCCCAGCCCGTCACCATCCGGGTGCAGGTGTTCGGCGGCGGCGAGAACTTCGGTTACAAGAACGCCGTCCAGAAGTGGAACGCCGAGCACAAGGACATCCAGATCAAGCTGGAGGTCCTCACCGACCAGTTCGAGCAGGTCTACTGGCCGCAGATGATCCAGTGGCTGCAGGCCGGCAAGGGCGCGGGCGACGTCGTCGGCATCGACGAGGGCGGCATGGGTCTGGCCAAGGCGCGCTCGGAGTGGTGGGTCGACCTGAAGGAGCACGGCCTGGAGTCCCGCAAGGCCGACTATCCGGCGTGGAAGTGGGAGAACGGCGTCGCGGCCGACGGCAAGGTCTTCGGCCTGGGCACCGACATCGGCGGCATGAGCATCTGCTACAACACCAAGCTGTTCAAGGAGGCGGGCCTGCCCACCGGCCGCGACGAGGTCAGCGCCCTGTGGCCCACGTGGGACGACTTCATCAAGGTGGGCCAGCGGTTCCAGAGCAAGGTCAAGGACGCCAAGTTCACCGACGGCACCAACACCCTCTACCAGGTGGTGGCCTACCAGGAGGCGGCCAAGGCCGGCAACGTCCTGTACTTCGACCAGAGCAACCAGCTCATCGTCGACAAGAACCCGGCCATCAAGACCGGTTTCGACTTCGCGCAGAAGATGTCCCAGCTGGGCCTGACCGCCAAGCTGCGCAACTTCACCGAGGAGTGGACGACGGGCATGAAGAAGAACGCCTTCGCCACCCTGGGCTGCCCGTCCTGGATGCTCGGCGTGGTCGCGGGCGGCGCCGGTGAGGAGAACAAGGGCAACTGGGACGTCGCCTCGGCGCCCAACGGCGGCGGCGGCAACTGGGGCGGCTCGTGGCTGGCCGTGCCCAAGCAGACCCAGCACCCGAAGGAAGCGGCCATGGTGGCCGACTACCTGACCCAGGCCGCCACCCAGGTCAGCATCTTCACCGACTTCGGCAACATGCCGAGCAACCTGAAGGCGCTGCAGGACCCGGCGGTGCAGAACGCGAAGAACGAGTACTTCAACGACGCCCCCGTCGGGCAGATCTTCGCCAAGTCCGCCCAGCAGCTCCAGCCGGTCTTCCTGGGCGTCAAGCACGCGCAGGTCAAGAACGCGGTCGAGTCTGTGATCCAGGGCATGGACGACGGCTCCATCCCGCAGGACAAGGCCTGGCAGCAGCTCGTCGACGACGCGGTGAAGGCCGCGGGTTAACGCGCCCGACCCTCTGCCGGCACCGGCCCGCCGCTGCGGCACATCGCCGGCGGGCCGGTCGCCTGCCTTCGCCACGAAAGGTCTGCTATGAGCCTCCACCTCGACACCCGGGGCACGCCGCCGACGCGCCGGGCGGCTCCCGGGGCCAGGACACGGCGGCGCCAGCGGCCCTCCCGCTGGCGTACCGTGTTCGACCTGCGGGTCATGCCGTACGTCCTGGTCTCTCCGTATTTCATCTTGTTCGCGGCTTTCGGGCTGTTCCCTCTGGCCTTCACGCTCTACTACTCGCTGTACGACTACGACCTGGCCGGCACGATCGAGTGGACGGGCCTGGGCAACTACGCCGGGCTGCTGGCGGACGAGAAGTTCTGGAACGCCGTGGTCAACACGGTCGGCATGTTCGTGCTGGCCACCGTTCCGCAGATGCTCCTGGCTCTGATGCTGGCCAACGCGCTCAACAAGCGGCTGCGCTTCCGGCTGGCCATCCGCCTGAGCGTGCTGCTGCCGCTGGTGACCTCCGTGGTCGCCGTGGCGGTGGTCTTCACCCAGCTGTTCGCCCGCGACTGGGGCCTGGTGAACTGGTTCCTGGGCCTGTTCGGCGTCGACCCGATCAACTGGCGGGCCGAGCGGCTGCCGTCCTGGCTGGCCATCGCCACCATGGTGGACTGGCGCTGGACCGGCTACAACGCGATCATCTTCCTGGCCGGCATGCAGACGATCCCCCGCGACCTGTACGAGGCGGCCGCCATCGACGGCGCCTCCCAGCGGCGGCAGTTCTGGCAGATCACCCTGCCCATGCTGCGGCCCACCATGATCTTCGTGGTGCTCAACTCCACGATCGGCGGGCTCACGCTCTTCGCCGAGCCCACCACCTTCTACTCGGGCAACGTCGACGGCGGCTCGGTCGGCCAGTTCCAGACCGTGGCGATGTTCATCGTCAAGCAGGGCTTCCGCGAGTTCGACTACGGCTACGCCGCGGCGGCGGCCTGGCTGCTGTTCCTGCTGATCCTCATCGGCGCGCTCGTGAACTTCCTGCTCATCCGCCGGATCGGGGGCACCAAGTGACCGTCCTGACCACCGCCGCGCGCCGCGGCCGGCAGCCGTCCGCGCCGGGTCTGTGGCACCCGAGCGTGATGACCAAGGTGATGCTGGCCGTCGCCATCCTGCTGTCGATCTTCCCGCTCTACTGGATGATCGTCATCGCCTCGCGCACCAACAGCGACGCCGTCGCGGTCCCGCCGCCCTTCCTGCCCGGCGGCAGGCTGGGCGAGAACATCATGGCCGTCATCAACAACCCGGACGCCCACTTCCTCACCGGCCTGACGAACTCCTTCGTCGTGGCCGGCATCGTGACCGTCTCCGTGGTGATCATCTCGACGCTGGCCGGCTTTGCCTTCGCCCGGCTGCGCTTCAGGGGCAGCTCGCTGCTGCTGCTCACCATCCTGCTGACGATGATGGTGCCGCTGCAGCAGATGGGCGTGGTCCCGCTGTACCGCCTGATGGTCAGCCTGGAGTGGACCGGCACGCTGAAGGCGGTCATCCTCCCCTACCTGCTCAACGGGTTCGGCGTCTTCCTCATGACGCAGTACACCAAGCAGGCCGTGCCCGACGAGCTGGTGGAGGCGGCCCGCGTGGACGGGGCCTCCACCCTGCGCATCTGGTGGAACGTGGTGCTGCCCGCCGTACGGCCCGGCATGGCGGTCCTCGGCATCAACACCTTCATGCTGATGTGGAACGACTACATGTGGCCGATGATCGTGCTGACGCCGGACAACCCGACCGTGCAGATCGCGATCCAGTCGCTCAACGAGCGGTTCTCCACCAACTATGTGCTGATCTTCGCCGGCACGGCGCTGTCGATCATTCCGCTTGTCCTCGTATTCATCGCGTTCGGCCGGCAGATCGTCGGCGGCATCATGGAAGGTGCGGTCAAAGCGTGACCTCGCAGGAGACTGAAGCCACGACCCTTCTCAGGTTCCCCACCGACTTCGTCTGGGGCGCGGCCACCTCCGCCTACCAGATCGAGGGCGCGGTCACCGCCGACGGGCGCGGCACCTCGATCTGGGACGTGTTCGTCACCAAGCCGGGGCGTGTGATCGGCGGCGACGACGCCACCGTGGCGGTCGACCACTACAACCGCTACCGGGAAGACGTCAAGATCATGGCGGAGCTGGGGCTGACCGCCTACCGGTTCTCCGTCGCTTGGCCGCGCGTCCAGCCCACCGGATCGGGGCCCGTCAACCAGCGCGGCCTGGACTTCTACCGGCGGCTGGTGGACGAGCTGCTCGCCCACGGCATCGAGCCGTGGGTGACGCTCTACCACTGGGACCTGCCCCAGGAACTGGAGGAGCGCGGCGGCTGGCCCGCGCGCGAGACCGCCTACTGCTTCGCCGACTACGCGCAGGCCGTCCACGGCGCCCTGGGCGACCGCGTGCGCAACTGGAGCACCGTCAACGAGCCGTGGTGCGCCGCGTTCCTCGGCTACGCCTCCGGCGAGCACGCCCCCGGCCGCCGGGAGCCGGCCAACGCCGTCCGGGCCGCCCACCACCTCAACCTCGCCCACGGCCTGGCCGTGCAGGCGATGCGGGCGCAGGGGCACGACTCGCGGATCGCCGGGACCGTGAACCTCTACGCCGTCTCCCCGCAGACCGGCAGCGAGGCCGACCTGGACGCGGCGCGGCGCATCGACGGGCTGCAGAACCGCTTCTTCCTCGACGCGCTGCTCAAGGGCGCCTACCCGCAGGACGTCCTGGACGACCTCGGCGCGGTCACCGCCCTGGACTTCATCGCCGAGGGCGACCTGCGCACCATCTCCTCGCCCATCGACCTGCTCATGGTGAACTACTACAGCCGCTTCACCGTGTCGGGCCGGCCGGGCGGGCGCGCCTCGGCGGCGGCGGCCCCCGTGGAGACCGGCTCGCCCTGGGTGGGCAGCGAGCACGTCTCGTTCGTCAACGGCGGCCGGCCGGTCACCGCCATGGGCTGGGAGATCGACGAGCCGGGCCTGGTGGAGATCCTCACCCGGGTGGCCAGGGAGTACCCCAGCATCCCCATGGTGATCTCCGAGAACGGCGCCGCCTTCGACGACGAGCTGACCGCCGACGACGCGGTCCACGACGCCGAGCGGACCGCGTACTTCGAGGCGCACCTGCGGGCCTGCCACGAGGCCATCGCGGCCGGGGTGCCGCTCCAGGGCTACTTCGCCTGGACGCTGATGGACAACTTCGAGTGGGCCTGGGGCTACGGCAAGAAGTTCGGGCTGGTCTACGTCGACCGCGCCACCATGCGCCGCGTCCCCAAGGACAGCGCGCGCTGGTACGCCGAGACGATCAGGCGGGGCGGCCTGCGCGTTGCGGCAGAATAAGCGCATGAGCGGGGAGCGCCAAGCCTCGGCCCGGCCGACCCTGGAGGCCGTCGCGGCCCTCGCGGGCGTCGGCAGGGGCACCGTGTCGAGGGTGATCAACGGCTCGCCGATGGTGAGCGAGAAGGCCAGGCAGGCCGTGCTGCGCGCCATCGACGAGCTGGGTTATGTGCCCAACAGGGCGGCGCGCACGCTGGTGACGCGCCGCACCGACACGGTCGCCCTCGTGGTGTCGGAGACCCAGCAACGGCTGTTCGACGAGCCGTACTTCGCCGGCATCATCCGCGGCATCAGCTCGGTGCTCTCCGAGACCGGCCTGCAGCTCATCCTCGTCATGGCCCAGACCAAGGAGCAGCACAAGCGGCTGGAGCAATACCTGACCAGCCAGCACGTGGACGGGGCGCTGCTGACCTCGGTGCACGGCGCCGACCCGCTGCCCGAGCGCCTGGAGGCCATGGGCGTCCCGACCGTGCTGGGCGGCCGGCCGGTCGGGATCACGCCCTACAGCTTCGTCGACATGGACAACCGCGGCGGCGCCCGGCAGGCGGTGAAGTACCTGGTCGGCAAGGGCAGGAGGCGCATCGCCACCATCGCCGGCCCGCAGGACATGGGCGTGGGCGTCGACCGGCTGGCCGGCTACCGCGACGTCGTGCTGTCGGAGGGACTGAGCGAGATCGTGGTCGTCGCCCAGGACTTCAGCGAGGAGAGCGGGATGGTCGCCATGCTGCGGCTGCTGGAGGAGCACCCCGACCTCGACGCGGTCTTCACCGCCTCCGACCCGCTGGCGCTGGGCGCGATGCGGGTGCTGAAAGACCGGGGCCGCGCCATCCCCGGCGACGTCGCGGTGATCGGCTTCGACGACGCCCCCGCCGGCGCCCACACCTCCCCCGCGCTGACGACCGTCCACAACCCGTCGGAGGCGCAGGGCCGCCAGATGGCCAACCTGCTGGTCGCCCGCATCAACGGCGAGCAGCTGCAGCATCCCGTCGTCATCCTCGACACCCACCTGGTGATCCGCGAGTCCGCCTGATCCCGCCGACGCTGTTTGTCGGTGCGGTTTTGTCGGTGCCGCCTGGTTCACTGCCGGGCATGGAAGCGCGTCAGGGGATGTTCTGGGAGATCCAGGCCGGGCGGATGCCGCCGCCCCCGGCCGCCGTCACGCTGGGCTGGGAGCTGGTCCACGCCGACCCCGAGGCCGGCACGATCGAGGTGGCGTTCGAGGCCGGGGAGCGGTTCCTCAACCCGGCCGGGGTGATCCAGGGCGGGTTCCTGGCGGCGATGCTGGACGACACGCTGGGGCCCGCGCTGGTCGCCACCCTGCCGCCCGGCCGGTTCGCCTCGACGCTCGCGCTCACCGTCCAGTTCCTCCGCCCGGCCCGCCCCGGCCGCCTCCACGGCCACGGCCAGGTCGTCAAACGCGGCAGGGAGATCTGCTTCCTGTCCGGCACGCTCACCGACGCCGACGGCAGGATCGTGGCCACCGCCACCGCGACGGCCCGTCTGCAGACCCTGTGAAGAAACGTCGATTGCGGCCTTGAGCTGGGCCGGAGTGTTCCCGGTATCCTTTCATGGTGCAGCTGCCTCCCCTCCTCGCGGCCGGTTACTCTGCCGAGATCAGCCCCCGTGGCGCCGCCGTCCGCTCCCTCAGGCACCGCGGCCGAGACCTGATCACCAGCTGGCCGGAGGGCGGTCCCGTCCCCTACTACGCCGGGACCGTCCTGGCGCCGTGGCCCAACCGCGTCGGGCACGCCCGCTACCGCTTCGACGGGGAGGAGCACCGGCTCGCGGTCACCGAGCCCGAGCGGGGGCACGCTCTCCACGGCCTGGTCGCCGGCGTGGACTGGGAGGTGGTGGAGCAGACGGCCGACGCCGTGGAGCTCGCGCACACGATCACGCCGGTGCGGGGCTACCCGTTCACGCTGGAGCTGCGGGTCACGCACCGGCTCGGCGAGCAGGGGCTGACCACGACGCTGACGGCTGCGAACACCGGCGAGCGCACCGCGCCCTACGGCTGCGGCGTCCACCCGTGGCTGCTGGGCGAGGAGCTGTGGGTGCCGGCCTCGCAGGTGCTGCTCACCGACGAGTCGCTGCTGCCCCTGCGACTGGAGGAGGTGGCGGGCACGCCGTACGACTTCCGCGAGCCCCGCGCGCCCGGCGACGTCGACCACGCCTTCACCGGCCTGGCCAAGGGCGAGGCGCAGGTCGGCGGCGTGCGCATCAGCTGGGATCCCGATGTGCTGCCGTGGGTGCAGGTCTGCACCGGCGCTCAGCTGGGCTACCGGGGCGTGGCCGTGGAGCCCATGACCTGCCCGCCCGACGCCTTCTCCACCGGCGTCGACCTGGTACGGCTGGCCCCCGGCGAGCGGCACCGGGCCGGCTGGACGCTGGGCGTGGTGTGATCGCGCCGTGGACAGCAGGACCAAGCGGCGCCTGGCGCCGCCCGAACTCGACGCGCTGATCGCAAGGGTGCTCGGCGCAGGCGTGCGGGCCTGCGCCGAGCTGACCGACGGGTTCGCCAACGCGGTGTGGCGGCTGGCCCTCGACGACGGCCGGGAGGTGGTGCTGAAGCTGGCGCCGCCGCCCGAGCTGGAGCAGCTGACCTACGAGCGCAACCTGCTGCGGATGGAGGCCGAGGCCTACGCGCTGGCGGCCCGCGCCGGGGTCCCGGTGGCGCGGCTGCTGAAGGCGGTCTTCGACGATCCCGTGCTGGGCGGGGACTTCCTCATCCTGTCGGCGCTCGACGGGACGCCGTGGAACCAGGCCAGGCTCGATCCGGACGTCGAGGCCGGGCTGCGCCGGGAGCTGGGCCGGCACCTGGCGCGGCTCAACGCGGTCACGGGCCGCGAGTTCGGCTACCCGCACGCCGGCCTGGCCGCGCCCACCTGGCGGGAGGCGTTCTTAGCCATGGTCGGGGCGGTGCTCGACGACACGGTGCGCTATCCCACGCCGCTGCCGGTGCCCGTGCCGGAGCTGCGCTCGGCCGTCAAGGCCGCCTCCGAGGCGCTGGAGGAGGTGCGCGAGCCGCGCCTGGTCCACTTCGACGTCTGGCCGGGCAACGTCTTCCTCGACCTGTCCGGCCCGCCCCGTATCCAGGCCCTCATCGACCACGAGCGGGCCTTCTGGGGCGATCCGCTGGCCGAGTTCGTCACCCCCACGGTCTTCGGTGAGCTGCGCGAGGACGACCCGCTGCTGGCCGGCTACCGCGAGGTCAGCCCGCTGGAGCTGACGCCGTCCGCGCGGATCCGGCTGGACCTCTACCGGCTGTACCTGTCGCTGATCCTGCTCGTGGAGAACGGGCCGAGGCAGTATCCCGAGGCGGAGTACGCCCGCATCAGGACGGCGGCCACCGCCTGGCTGGTCGAGGCGCTCGACCGGCTCTGACCGTGCCCGACCCATGCCCGACCGTGCCCGACCCATGCCCGGTCTTCCCTCGGGCCGCCGGCCGTGCAATAATTTCATCGGGTGATGAATTATGACATGCGTCATCGCAGGCGGCGGCCCGGCGGGCGCCGTCCTCGGGCTGATCCTCGCCCGGGCGGGCGTGGAGGTCACGCTGCTGGAGAAGCACGCCGACTTCCTGCGTGACTTCCGCGGCGACACCATCCATCCCTCCACGCTCCAGGTCCTCGACGAGCTGGGCCTGGGCGAGGAGTTCCACCGGCTGCCCCACCGCAAGGCGCACCAGCTGAGCCTGTGGACCGACCGGGGCACCGTACGGCTGGCCAGCCTGCGGGGCCTGCCGGGCAAGTACGACTACATAGCCTTCGTCCCGCAGTGGGACTTCCTGACCCTCATCACCTCCGCGGCGGCCAAGCTGCCGACCTTCCGCATGCTGATGAACGCCGAGGCCTACGACGTGATCAGGGAGGACGGAGCGGTGCGCGGCCTGCGCTACCGCGACCCGAGCGGCGAGCACGAGATCCGCGCCGCCCTCACCGTCGCCGCCGACGGCCGCCGTTCCGACGTACGGCGGGCCGCGGGGCTGACACCGCGCGAGCTGGGCGCGCCCATGGACGTGGTGTGGTTCCGCATCTCCCGCGACGGAACCGACCCCGACGAGACGTTCCTGCGCGTGTCGGCCGGCGGCCTCATGGTGGCGATCAACCGCGAGACCTACTGGCAGCTGGCCTACGTCATCCCCAAGGGCGGGTTCGACGAGCTGCGCGCCGGGGGCATCGAGGCGCTGCGCGCGCACGTCGGCGGGCTGCTGCCGTACCTGCGGCCCAGGCTGGGCGAATTGGGCGGGTTCGAGGACGTCAGCGTGCTGACGGTCGCGCTCAACCGGCTGGAGCGCTGGCACCGGCCGGGCCTGCTGTGCATCGGCGACGCCGCGCACGCCATGTCGCCGGTGTTCGGCGTGGGCATCAACCTGGCCGTCCAGGACGCCGTGGCCGCCGCGAACCTGCTGGCGGGGTCGTTGCGGTCGGGCGCGCCGATCCCCGAGTCCACCCTGCACCTGCTGCAGCGCCGCCGGATGTGGCCCACCAAGGTCACGCAGTTCGCCCAGAAGGTGGCGCAGGACCGGCTGATCAAGCCGGCTCTGGAGGGTCGCGTGCGCCCGGTGCCGACGCTGCCCGACATGTCGGGCGTCCCGGTCCTCAGCGGGATCGTCCGCCGCTTCATCGGGCTCGGCGTGCGTCCCGAGCACGTCACTTTGCCGATTTAGTGGGACTTTAGGGGGACTTCGAGACGATCGCGGGGTAGCAGCGTTTAAAGACGCATCCACAGTGTGGACATCGACAACGGCCGGACGGCCCCAGTGGAATACCCTCGTATGTCGTGAGCGCACTGACCAACCTCGATTCCTGGCGGGACCTGCCCGCAGCACAGCAGCCTGACTGGCCCGACCGCGCCGCCCTCGACCGGGTGGTGAGCGAGCTGTCCAGCCTGCCGCCCCTGGTGTTCGCCGGCGAGTGCGACCAGCTGAAGGCGGAGCTGGCGGCCGTGGGCAGGGGCGAGGCCTTCGTCCTGCAGGGCGGCGACTGCGCCGAGACCTTCGCCGGCGCGACCGCCGACAACGTGCGCAACAAGCTCAAGACGCTGCTGCAGATGGCGATCGTGCTGACCTACGCCGGCCGGGTGCCGGTCGTCAAGATCGGCCGCCTGGCCGGGCAGTTCGCCAAGCCCCGCTCCAAGCCCACGGAGACGCGCGACGGCGTCACGCTGCCGGCCTACCGGGGCGACATGGTCAACGGCTTCGAGTTCACCGCCGAGGCCCGCACCCCCGATCCCCAGCGGCTGCTGCGCGCCTACCACTCCAGCGCCGTGACGCTGAACCTGGCCAGGGCCTTCACCAAGGGCGGCTACGCGGACCTGCGCCAGGTCCACGCCTGGAACCAGGACTTCGTGGCCGAGTCGCCCGCCGGGCGCCGCTACGAGCAGCTGGCCAGGGAGATCGACCAGGCGCTGGCGTTCATGCGCGCCTGCGGCGCCGACCCGGAGGAGTTCCACACGGTGGAGTTCTACTCCTCCCACGAGGCGCTCATCCTCGACTACGACAGGGCGCTCACGAGGATCGACTCCCGCACCGGCCTGCCGTACGACGTCTCGGCCCACATGGTCTGGATCGGCGAGCGGACCCGCCAGCTCGACGGCGCCCACGTGGAGTTCTTCTCGCGCATCCGCAACCCCATCGGCGTCAAGCTCGGCCCCACGACCACGCCGGAGGAGGCGCTGGCGCTGATCGACAGGCTCAACCCGCACAACGAGCCGGGGCGGCTGACGTTCATCACCCGCATGGGCGCCACCAAGATCCGCGACGTGCTGCCGACGCTGGTGGAGAAGGTCTCCAGCAGCGGCGCCCAGGTGGCGTGGATCTGCGACCCGATGCACGGCAACACCTTCGAGGCGCCCAGCGGCTACAAGACGCGGCGGCTGGACGACGTGCTGGACGAGGTGTCGGGCTTCTTCGAGGTGCACCGGTCGCTCGGCACCCACCCCGGCGGCGTCCACATCGAGTTCACCGGCGACGACGTGACCGAGTGCATCGGCGGCGCCGAGGAGATCCTCGAGGACCACCTGGCCCTGCGGTACGAGACCGCCTGCGACCCGCGGCTCAACCGCAGCCAGTCGCTCGACCTGGCCTTCCGGGTGGCCGAGCTCTACCGGGCTTCCTGAGCCTGGCTCATGTCATCCCCGGTGATTGCCCGTCGATCGCCGGGGATGTCGCTTATGATCGCCCCGATAAATGCCGAAATTTCGGGAGAAATCGTGAGCCAGCTGATCCCCGAGGGCGTGGACCCGTCCATCCCCAACGTCGCCCGGATGTACGACTACTACCTCGGCGGCAAGGACAACTTCGAGGCCGACCGCGCCGCGGCCGACCAGGTCCTCAAGCTGTTCCCCGAGACGCGGTCCGCGGCCCTGGAGAACCGCGAGTTCCTCCGCCGGGCGGTGCGTTACCTGGTCGAGGCGGGTGTCGACCAGATCGTGGACCTCGGCTCCGGGCTGCCCACGCAGGGCAACACCCACGAGATCGCCCCGCAGGCCCGCGTGGTCTACGTCGACTACGACGCCGTGGTGTGCGCCCACGCCCGCGCCCTGCTGGCGGGGTCGAACGTGGCGGTGCTGCAGGCGGACGTGCGGCAGCCGGACCGGCTGCTGGAGGACCTGCGCGAGCTGGTCGACCTGCGGCGCCCGGTCGCCTTCCTGATGCTCGCGATCCTGCACTTCATCCCGGACGAGCCGGAGGAGGGCGCCGGGGCCTACGAGATCGTCGCGCGGCTGCGCGAGGCCGGCGTGGCGGGCAGCCACCTGGTCGTCAGCCACGCGATCGACGCCCGGCCGGACACCACGCCGGAGGCGCTGGAGATCTACCGGCATGCCACCGCCTCGCTGAGCCTGCGGACCAAGGAGGAGATCGCCCGCTTCTTCGACGGCTACACGCTGGTGGAGCCGGGGCTGGTCTACCCCAAGGACTGGCGTCCCGACACGCCGCCCGAGCGCGAGTCCTCCGTCGGCTACGCCGGGGTGGGCGTGAAGCGCTGAGAGCTCGGCAGGACTCCCGACACGGCGAAGGCCCCACGAAGGCGGGGCCTTGTCCGAGGGGCCTTGTCCGAGGGGCCTTGTCCGAGGGGCCTTGTCCGAGGGGCACGGCTCGCGGCGGCGCCGGTCGGGTGGACGGAGCCGGTGGCGCGGGTCAGTTCCGCTCGGCGGCCTTGTTCATCTCCTCGGCCAGCTCGGCGCGGATGGCGTCCATGTCGAGCGCCCGCACCTGCGAGATGAGGTCCTCCAGCGCGGGCTCGGGCAGCGCGCCCGGCTGCGCGTAGACGACGATCCCGTCGCGGATGGCCATGATGGTCGGGATCGAGGTGATGTCGAAGCCCTGGGACAGAGCGGGCTGGGCCTCGGTGTCGATCTTGCCGAAGGTGATGTCCGCGTGCTTCTCCGAAGCCTTCTCGAAGATCGGGGCGAACATGCGGCAGGGCCCGCACCAGGCCGCCCAGAAGTCGAGTAGGACGATCCCCTTGTCGGCGATCTCGTTGAAGTTCTGCTCGGTTACCTCGATGGTCGCCACAAGTGGCTCCTCGTCATGGTGGCTGCAAGTTCACGGGTATCAACCACCTACCCGCCCGTGGCATTCCTATCATTCCCGGCCCGGCACCTGCTCGGGCCTGGCTTCAGCCCTTGCCGCTCTCGCGGCCGGACGCCAGGAGCAGCACCAGGCCCAGTATCCCGGCCGCCAGGTGGGCCGCCGTCAGCGCGCCGCCGTCCAGCCAGCGGTGCAGCAGGCCGAAGTCGCGGTCGAAGAACTGCCTGGCGACGAAGCCGCCGAAGCCCTGGATCATGAGGATGACGCCGAGGAATCCCATGCGCCCATGCTCGCGGCCGGCGGCCCGGCCGCGCATCGGCCGGGCGTCGATCCGGCCCCCTCCCAAAGAAGGGGGCCGGATCCGCCGGGGAACTAGTTCCCCGGCAGCCGCAGGCCGATGAGCAGCGGGTCGTGGTCGGAGGAGCGGAAGGCGTCCGGCCGGTAGAGCGAGGGCGGGTTGAACTCGGTGTTGTAGTCGAGGATGCGCGGCTCGTCGGCGTTGACGTGCCAGATCGTCGCGCCGGTGACGCGCTTGAGCAGCTGCCTGCCCACCAGGGCGTGGTCCAGCTCCCCGGCCAGCCCGTCGAACAGGTAGCTGTAGCGCTGCCCGGCGGGGACGAACCTCTTCGTCACGCTGGTCAGCCCGCCGGCCTCGAGGGTGTCGATCGGGTCCTCCTCGCCGTAGGAGTTCAGGTCGCCCAGGACCAGCGGCTGGGGCAGGTCCAGGGAGGAGATGAGCCCGAGCACGGCCTTGGCCTGCCTGACCCGCAGCGCGTTCCAGCAGCCCTGGCCGTCGCCCTGGTCGGCGTCCTCGCCGCCGTCGGGGCAGCTGCCCTTGGACTTGAAGTGGTTGACGAGCACGGTGAACGGCATGCCGCCGCCCGTCCGGCGGAAGGTCTGGATCAGCGGCGGGCGGCTGAAGACCTCATCCTGCGAGGACAGGGCCTGCCCGACCGGCTTGACGACGGCCGGCTTGTAGATGGCCGCCACCTGGATGGCGTCGGTGCCCGGGTTGGGGTGGGCCAGCGCGGCGTAGGTGCCCGCGCCGACCTCGGCGTTGAGGGCGTCGACGAGCGCCTGGAGCGCCGTCTGGCCGTTGTTCTCCACCTCCATGAGGCCCACGACGTCGGCGTCCAGGCCCTTGAGGGTGGCCACGAGCTTGGCGAGCTGGCGGCGCTGCTCCTCGGCGGTGGTGGCGCCGCGCGAGCCGAGCGTGGTGAACCAGTTGAGCGTGTTGAGGCTGGCCACGGTGACGTTGCCGCCGACCCTGGCCGGCCGCTCGGGCCGCGGGTTGGTCCGCTGGAAGGCGATCGGCTCGGTGGGCTGCAGGCGGTACAGGCCGAAGCCGTACCCCAGCACGCCGGTGATCCCGGCCGCCGAGTCGCCGGTCCGCACCGCGTGCGGGCTGGTGTACGGCACGGCCGCCGGGTTCTGCGCGGTCGAGCCGTCGTCGAGGAGCAGGGCGCGGCGGACGTTGAGGGCGCCGTCCACGCCGGGCCGGTCGGTGGGCTGGTACAGCCGGCCCTCGGAGGACACGGTGACCTCGCCGAAGCGGCCCAGGTTGTAGTGCTCGGTGACCGTCAGCCGCTCGGGGAAGGTCAGCAGCATGTTCTCCACCGGCTCGAAGGTGACCCCCTCCGGCCTGGGCAGCGGGTACGGCCGGGCCGCGACCTCGCCGGTGCCGCACACGTCCACCGCGGTGACGGGCGACAGCTCGGTCCAGCCGTTGAACTCGGTCGCCCGGCCGGTGACGAGCACGCGGTCGCCGGGCTTGACGTCCTTGAAGGTGTCGCGGGCGAAGGCGAACAGGCCCTCGGAGGTGCGCGGGTCGGCGTCGGGCGTGGGGTCCTGGAGGAAGAAGCCGCTCAGCTGGCCGCTCTTTTGGAAGTCGCCGGTCACCACGCCCTCGACCCGCACGGTCTGGCCGGCCAGCGGGGTGGCCTCGCCGGCGCCCTGGACCTGGGCGATCTGGTGGGTCGGCGCGGTGTCGCAGGGGTCGGCCGTGGGGGTGGGCGAGGCGGTCACCGACGGGGAGGGCGACGGGGAGGGCGACGGCTCGCCGCCGCAGGGGGCCTTGGCGGTGGCGGTGTTGCGCGGCGTGGGCGCGCCCGCGGTGAAGTCGGCGGCGTTGTCGTCGGTGTCGGCGCAGCCACCGTTCTTGCGCAGCGCGGCCGTGGTGTTGGACAGGCCGGGCGCGGCGGCCGGGCCCTCGTGGAAGGTCGCGGTGCCGTATCCCAGCAGGTCGGCGATGAGCGCGGTCTGCTCGGGGGTGCAGGGCGTGGCCGAGCCGTTGCAGGCCAGGCCGGTGGCCGAGCGGACCAGGGCGAGCTTGCCGGCCCCGGCGCTCATGGCGATGGCGCCCGTGGCGTCGGGCGCGGGCAGCTCTCCGGCGGGCGTGCTGCCCGCGGCGAGCTTGACCAGGTAGTACTGTCCCGGCGCGAGCGTGCCGGACAGGGTGACGACGTTGGCCGCGAAGTGGCCGGTGCCCGTGGCGCTGGCGTACTGCAGCGACCAGCCCTCCAGCGAGACCGGGGCCGGGCCGCGGTTGAACAGCTCGGCGAAGTCGTTGCCGAAGGGGGCGCCGGAGTTGCCGCCGCCGCCGTAGGCCTGGCTGATGACCACGGTTCCCGGCGCGGCCGAGGCCAGGGCGGCGGGGGTCGACGCGGCGGAGACCGCCGCCATGCCGGCGGCGGACAGGCCGACGGCGGTCAGGGCGGCAAGCGCCCGCGACAAAACTCGCATGACCGGCACTTTACGGTCGATTGACCTCACAATTCTTGACAAAACGGTGGATAGACCGTTAATTGCTACGACCTTGACAGCTGCTTGGGACGGGTATGACCAGGACATGGACTGGGTCACCTGCTCGCATTCGGCGGCCTGCACGGGGATCGCGCGCCAGCCGTACGGCCTCTGCCTGTTCCACCTCCCAGCCGAGCGCCTCGACGAGGAGCTCGGCAAGCTCGTCCCCGGCCGCCTGCTCGACCTGCGCGGGACCCGGCTGGACGAGGCGCTGCTGTCCAGGGTGCTGGCCGCCGTGGCCTACCGGCCCGGGCGGACGCGGCTGGATCTGGCCCACTTCACCGGCGAGGCCCGGCTGGCGGAGATGGAGTTCGCCGGCGACCTGACCCTGGACGGGGCCCGCTTCGACCGCCTGGCCTCCTTCTACGGCACCCGCTTCCTCGGCAACGTCTCGCTCGCCGGGGCCAGCTTCGCCCGGGAGCTGTCCTTCCACGGCGCCCGCGTCGGCGGCCACGCCTGCCTGGACCGGGCGGTGGTCTGCCGCGACGCGCTGTTCAGCGGCGCGGTCTTCGGGCGGGGGCTGTCGTGCGAGCGGGCGAGGTTCGAGGGGTTCGCGTCCTTCGACGGGGCGCTCCTGGGCGAGTCCGCCCAGTTCAGGGGCGCGAGGTTCGGCCGCACGCTGTCGTTTCGCAAGGTCGGCGGCCAGGCGGTGTTCGAGGGCGCCCGCTTCTGCGGCGACGCCTACCTGTCGGCCACCGGCCGGCTGTCGGCCGCCCGGGCGCGGGCCGAGGGCGCGCTCGACGTGTCGGTCACCGGCGGGGCGCTCAGCCTGCGGGGCGTGGAGACGGCCGGCCCGCTGACCGTCCGGCTGCAGGACGCCCGCGCCGACCTGGAGGGCGCGGTGCTGCGCGGGCGCGCCACGGTGAGCGGGCGCGGCGCGGCGGGCGTCGACTCCCTGCGCGGCGTGGAGGCCCCGGACCTGGCCCTGTTCGGGCTGGACCTGTCCACGTGCCGCTTCGCGGAGCTGGCGCATCCGGCCGGGCTGCGCGTGCGGGACTGCGTCTTCGCGCTCACCCCGCGGGGGCTGCGGCTGGGGCTGAGGTGGCCGCCGCTGCGGTGGTTCTCCCGCCGCCGGACCACCCTGGCCGACGAGTACGGCCGGCGCGGCTGGAGGGAGCCCCGCGACGCCGAGGCCGCCCCCTGACCGGCGGGTCCTCAGGACGCGAAGCCCCCAGGACACAATCCGGGACAACCCTGATCCGCCCCCTGCCCGCCGCTTCCTAGACTTGGCCGCATGCTCATCGACGACTACGTGGCCGATCTGTCCCGGACCCTCCGCGGACCGCACGGCCCGAAGCGGGATATGGTCGTCGAGGCCAGGCACAGCCTGCTGGACGCGGCGGAGGCCTACCAGGCCGGCGGGCTCGACAGGACCGAGGCCGAGCGCAGGGCGGTGGCGGAGTTCGGCGCGGTCGGCGAGATCGCGCCCGGCTTCCAGGAGGAGCTCGTCATCTGCGCGGGACGGCGGCTGGCGTGGCTGATGTTCCTGTCCACGCCGCTGATCTGCCTGCTGTGGAGCCTGATCTGGCGGGCCTTCCCCTACGACGTGAACGACTGGGCCAACCGCCCGGAGTGGTTCGTCCCCGTGGCGCGCGCGCTGGACATCCTGCAGATCCTCTCCGGCGCTCTGGGCGCCGCCGCACTGGTCGCGCTGCGGCGGCGTTCCCGCGCCCTGCCGGTGACGCGTGGCCTGGCGTGGTACTGCTGGGCGTTCCTGGTCTGCTCCGGGCTGCTGTCGCTGGCGCTGACGGCGGGCGCCGACGGGCCGCAGGGATTCTCCGACTACCTGCCCGGCACGCTGCTGGCGCTGACCTCCTGGCTCTTCACGCTGGCCCAGATCTATGTCGCGGCGCAGTGCCAGCGGCTCACCCGGCGCCTCTGGGCGTGAGCACGCTGCCGATCGCCGCGGTGAAGGCCTGCCAGGCCGACCGCTCCCCGGCGAGCTGCCGCCGGCCCGCGGCCGTCAGCCGGTAGGTGCGCCGCTTGCGTCCCCCGACCGTGGCCCACTCGCTGGTCAGGTAGCCGATCCGCTCCAGCCTGCGCAGCGCGGGGTACAGCGTGCCCGTCGGCACGTTCAGCGCGCCCCCGCTGCGTTCCTGGAGCGCCTCGATGATCGCGTAGCCGTGGAGCGGCCGGTCTTCGAGCACGGACAGGATCAGCGCGTCCATGTGGCCGCGGAGGGCGTCGGAATTCACACGACCATCGTACTCATGTAGGCACGCTATATGTAGACTCTCTATATGTAGGCAGACATAACTACGGAGTTCGCATGGACGTCGTCGACCTGGCCCGGCTGCAGTTCGCGGTCACGGGAAACCTGCACTTCCTGTTCGTGGTGCTCACCCTGGGCCTGGCCCCGCTCGTGGCGATCGTGAACACCCGCTGGGCGCTCACGGGCAACCCCCTGGACGCGCAGATGACCCGCTTCTGGGGGCAGATCTACCTCATCAACTACGCCGTGGGCATCGTCACCGGGCTGGTGATGGAGTTCCAGTTCGGGCTGACCTGGAGCGGGCTGACCCACTACGCGGGCGACGTCTTCGGCGCGCCCCTGGCCATGGAGACGCTCGTCGCCTTCTTCCTGGAGTCGACGTTCCTCGGCCTGTGGATCTTCGGCTGGCAGCGGCTGCCCAAGTGGCTGCACGTGGCGTGCATCTGGCTCGTGACCGCCACCGCCTACGCCAGCGCGTTCTACATCATGATCGGCAACTCGTTCCTGCAGAACCCGGTGGGCGTCCGGGACCTGGGCGACCGGCTGGAGCTGACCGACTTCGGGGCGCTCATGACGAACGAGGCGCTCATCTTCGCCTTCCCCCACATCATCGGGGCCGCCCTGACCACCGGCGGCATGGTGATGGTCGGCGCGAGCGCCTACCAGCTGCTGCGCCGTACCCCCGACCAGGCCCTGTTCACCCGCTCGATGAGGCTGGGCGTGGTGGTGGCCGCCATCGGCGTCCTGCTGACCGTCGGCTTCGGGTTCGCCCAGTTCGCCGGGGTGCACGAGGGCAAGTTCGAGGGCAACGCGGGCGCCGCGCTGGGGCTCGGGTTCATGATCCTCATCGGCGAGCTGCTCATGCTCGTCGTGCCGTTCGTCATGCTGCCGCTGGTCGCCTTCCTGCCGCGCTGGCGCTGGATCCATCCGATCCTCATGCTGATGACGCCGCTGCCGTTCCTGGCGGTGATCCTCGGCTGGATGGCCAGGGAGATCGGGCGGCAGCCCTGGATGATCTGGGGCAAGCTCACCGTCGCCGACGCGATGTCGCCCGGGCTGACCCCGGGCATGGTCGGCGGCTCCTTCGCCGCCTTCGCCGGCGTGCTCGGCCTGCTGGCCGTCGTCGACTACGCCCTCATCGCCCGCGTCGTGCGGCGCGGGCCCGCCGCCGTCACCCTGGGCGCCGCGCCCGCGCTGACCCGCTAGGAGACCTCGATGGAAACGCTGTGGTTCGCCGTCTTCGCCGTGCTGCTCGCCGGCTACTTCGCGCTGGAGGGCTTCGACCTGGGGGTGGGCCTGCTGCTGCCGGTGCTGGGCCGCACCCAGGAGCGGCGCGACCGCATGGTCGCCGCCGTCGCGCCCTTCGTGCTGGCCAACGAGGTGTGGCTGGTGGCCGTCGCCGGCACGCTGATCGGCGTGTATCCGGCCCTGGAGGGCGAGATCCTGTTCTCGCTGTACCCGCTGGTCGTGGCCATGCTCGTGTCCTGGGTGCTGCGGGACGCGGGGCTGTGGTTCCGCCGCCGCGCCGACGGCGACGGCTGGCGCGCCCTGTGGGACCTGGCCATCGCGGGGGGCTCGCTGGGGCTGGCGATGGGCTGGGGCATGGCCCTGTACGCCCTGGCCACCGGCAGCGGCCCGATCCATCCCATCGGCATCCTGGTGGGGGCGTTCGTCGCCCTCGCCTTCGCCTTCCACGGGTGGACCTTCCTCGGCTGGCGGCTCAAGGGCTTCGCCGGGGTCACCCGCTCCGGGCGCGACCTGCTGCTGTCCGGCCTCGTGGCCGCCGCCCCCGCGATCATCGTGCTTGTCGGCGCCGCAGGATACCTTCTGGAGCACTCGGCCCCCTCGGCGACGCTGACCACCCTGGGCCTTATGGTGGTGCCGTTCGCACCCGTCATCGTCGGGGCGCAGGTGTGGGTGTGGCGCGCCTTCCGCACCTCCGACCGCATTCCGTCGTTCTTCTAGGGGCTTGTAGGGGGCACGTGCACAAGGACCTCATGCGGCTGCTGCGGGCGACGGTCCGCGCGCACCTCGCGGTCGCCGTGGGCGCAGCCGTGCTCGCCGGCCTGCTCGTGCTGGTCCAGGCCGAGCTGCTGGCCGGGGTGCTGTCGGGCCGCTTCACCGCCGCGGCCCTGGGCTGGCTCGTGCTCGTCTTCGCGCTGCGCGGCCTGCTGGGCTGGGTCCAGGGCCTGTACGGCGGGCGCATGGCCACCGGGCTGAAGTCCGCCCTGCGCCACCGCCTGCTGGAGCGCTTCGGCGCCCTCGGCCCGGTCCGGCTCGCCGGCCACCGCTCCGGCGAGCTGGTCACGCTCGTCGGCCGGGGCCTGGACCGGCTCGACCCCTACCTGACCGGCTACCTGCCCGCGGTCGCCGTCGCGGGGGTCGTGCCGCTGGCCGTCCTCATCCGGCTCTTCGCCGCCGACCTGGGCAGCGCGGTCATCGTCCTGGTCACGCTGCCCCTCATCCCGGTCTTCGGCGCGCTGGTCGGCATGCACACCAAGGCCGTCACCGAGCGGCAGTTCCACGCGCTGTCCCGGCTCGGCGGGCACTTCCTCGACGTGGTGCGGGGCCTGCCCACGCTCCGCGCCTTCGGCCGGGCCCGCCACCAGGCCACCGTCGTGCGCGCCGTGGCCGACGCGCACCGCGGCGCCACCATGCGCACGCTCCGCGTGGCCTTCCTGTCGGCGCTGGTGCTGGAGCTGTGCGCGTCGCTGTCGCTCGCGCTGGTGGCCGTCCCCATCGGGCTGCGCCTCCTCGGCGGGACGCTCGACCTGTCCACGGCCTTGCTGGTGCTGCTGCTGGCGCCGGAGGCGTACCTGCCGCTGCGCGTCATGGGCACCCGCTTCCACGCCTCGATGGAGGGCGTGGCGGCGGCCGACGCGGCCTTCGCGCTCCTGAAGCCCGCGGCGGATGCGCCCTCCCCCTCCGGCGGCCTGCGGCGGCCCGGGCGGGGCGCGCGGCCGCCGGAGATCCGCCTGGAGCGGGTGACGGCCTCCTACCCCGGCCGCGACGACGCCGCGGTGGAGGACGTCTCGCTGGTCATCGCGCCCGGCGAGCGCGTGGCCCTCGTGGGCGAGAGCGGGGGCGGCAAGACCACGCTGCTCAACCTCATCCTCGGCTTCCTGTCCCCTGGCGACGGGCGGGTGCTCGTCGACGGGGTCGACCTGCGGGAGCTGGACCTGGAGGCCTGGCGGGCGGAGACCGCCTTCGTGGCGCAGCGGCCCCACCTGTTCGCGGTCTCGATCGCCGACAACATCAGGCTGGGCGCTCCCGGGGCCTCGCTCGACGAGGTACGGCGGGCGGCGCGGCAGGCGCACGCGGAGGAGTTCGTCGCCGCGCTGCCCGAGGGGTACGCGACGCAGGTGGGCGAGCGCGGGGCGAACCTGTCGGCGGGCCAGCGCCAGCGCATCGCCCTGGCCCGGGCGTTCTGCCGCCCGGACACGTCGCTGCTGGTGCTGGATGAGCCGACGGCGCGGCTGGACGGGCGCAGCGAGGCGGCCATCGTGGCGGCCACCGCGGAGCTGAGCAAGGGAAGGACGGCCGTGATCGTCGCGCACCGCCCCGCCATGATCGACCTCGCGGACCGGGTGGTGCGGATCCACGAGGGCCGGGTGGTCGCGGACACGCCGCGCCGGGAGCTCACGGGCGGGAAGCGGCCGAGCGCGGAGGACGGGCGATGACGCACACGCCTCAGGAGCGGGTGGCGGCGCGGCGAGAGCGGCGGATGGGCGTGCGGCTGGCGTACGCCGTGCTGGCGGGGGCGGCGGCCGAGCTGACCGGGCTGGGCCTGATCGCCACGGCGGCCTGGCTCATCACACGCGCCGCCGAGCAGCCGCCGCTCGCCGCGCTGAGCGTCGCCATCGTCGCCGTGCGCGCGTTCGCCACCAGCCGGGGCGTCTTCCGCTACGCCGAGCGCCTCACCGGCCACGACGTGGCGCTGCGCGCCCAGGCCACCACGCGCGAGCGCCTCTACGAGTCCCTGATCCCGCCCCACACCCCCCGCCAGGGCGGCGCGGACCTGCTGAGCCGGATGGTCGACGACACCGAGGCCGTCCAGGACCTGCTCGTGCGCTGCCTGCTGCCCGCCGCCGCCGCGCTCATCACCTCGGTCGCGGCCGTAGCCATCGGCCTGGGCGTCCTGCCGTCGGCGGCCCTCGTGCTCTTCGCCGGCCTGGCGGTCGCGGGAGTGCTGCTGCCCGCCGGGACGGCCGCCGCCACGCGCCGCTGGTCGGCCCGCATCGCCCCCGCCCGCGCGGCGCTGGCGGCCCGCACCGCCGACCTGGTGCACGGCGCCGCCGACCTGGCCGCCTACGGCGCCGGCGACCGCGCCCTCCGCTCCGCCCTGGACGCCGACGACCAGCTGGCCGCCCTCGAACGCCGCCAGGCCCGCGTCCATGCCGCCGCCCTGTCGTTCGGCGTGCTGACGCAGGGCCTGACCGTCGCCGCCATCGTACTGCTCGCGCAGAACGCGGGCGTCGACACCGTGGGGACCGCGGTGCTCGCTCTGATGTCGCTGGTGGCCTTCGAGCCGGTGTTGCCGCTGGCCGCGGCCGGTGAGCGGCTCGCCGGGATCCTGGCCGCCGTCCGCCGCCTGCGGGACGTGCGCGCCACTCCCCCGGCCATCACCGAGCCCGCCGCCCCCGCGCCCCTCCCCCGTGGCCCGCTGACGGTGGAGGTCCGGGATCTGGTGGTACGGCACGCGCCCCGGGACTCCGGCGACGCCGCACCCGAAGCGACGGACTCCATGACCCGGCCGGCGCTGGACGGCGTCAGCCTCACCCTCACGCCCGGCAAGCGGGTGGTGCTCGTCGGCCCCAGCGGAGCGGGCAAATCCACCCTGCTGGCGACGCTGATGCGCCTGGTGGAGCCCGAGGGCGGGACGATCACCGTCAACGGCGTCGACGTGCGCGACCTGCGCTCCGACGACGTCCGCACGCTCATGACCGGCCTGACCCAGGACCCGTACGTCTTCCAGGCCACGCTGCGCGACAACCTCCGCCTCGCCGGCCCCGACGCGGATGATGAGGAGCTGGCGCGAGCCGTACGGCAGGCCAGGCTCGACGCCTGGGTGGAGAGCGTGGGATGGGACGCCGAGCTGGGCGAGGACGCCCGCACGGTGTCGGGCGGCCAGCTCCAGCGCCTGGCGCTGGCGCGGGCGCTGCTGTACGACCCGCCGATCCTCCTGCTCGACGAGCCCGCCGAGGCGCTGGACGAGGCCACGGCCGACGAGCTCATGGCCGACCTGCTCGACGCGACGCACGGCCGTACCACCCTCATGGTCACCCACCGGCTCAGGGGGCTGGAGCAGGTGGACGAGATCATCGTGCTGGAGGGCGGCAAGGTGATCCAGCGCGGCACGCACGAGGAGCTCGTCAACCGGCCGGGCTACTACCGCGACCTGTGGGAGTCGGAGGCGCTCACCCGATCGGCATGACGCGGCCCCGCGAGAAGCGCCACGTCGCCTGACGTCGCGGCGCGCCCATCAAGCGGCCCGTCGCGCCTCGCCACCCTCGCGACCATCTGCTCAGCCGTTCCGCGGCCTGCGGCCGGGCGGAGGCCCCTGAGCCCCTGTTTCACAGAGGGATTGAGTTTGCAACGTAGTCAGGTTTACACTGCAAACTAGTTTGCATGGAGGTGACATGGACGAGGATCAGACGCCGAGCCCCGAGGAGACGCTGCGGATCATCGAGCGCCAGGAGGCCGCCACCTTCCGCCAGCTCGTCCCGAACCCGCTGGTCGTCTACACCCCGTGGGGCCTGGCGTGGATCGTCGGCTTCGTGACGTACTTCCTGGCCACCGGGCTCGACGGCACCCCGATCGTCACCATCCCCTGGCAGGTGTGCTTCGCCGTCCTCATGGGCGCGCAGGTCCTGGCGGGAGTCGTGATGGGGGCCGGGCTGAGCAGGTCGAGCCTCCAGATCAAGGGCAGGTCGAGCCAGCAGGGCATGATGTACGGCTTCGCGTGGTTCGTCGGCATGGTGGCGATGGGCGCCATCGGCTCACACTTCGTCACCCGCCTGCCGGACAGCGAGATCCCCCTGCTCTTCACCACCGTGTCCCTCCTGGTCGTCGGCGTCCTCTACATGGCGGGCGCGGCGGTCTGGACGGACTGGCGGATGTTCCTGCTGGGCGCGTGGACGGCGATCGTGGACGGCGTGGCGGCCACGGTGGGCGGCGGCCTGGCGTACCTGATGATCGCGGTGCTGGTGGGCGGCGCCTTCACGGCCGTCGGGATCGTGTACAGGCACCGGGCAGCATGACGAGCGTCGAGCTGGACCCGGTCATCCACGCCCAGGCCAGGCTGCGCGTGGTGGTGGCGCTCAGCACCCTGCGCGAGGGCGACC
The DNA here is from genome assembly GCF_002093975.1 of Thermoactinospora rubra. Taxonomy (GTDB): domain Bacteria; phylum Actinomycetota; class Actinomycetes; order Streptosporangiales; family Streptosporangiaceae; genus Nonomuraea; species Nonomuraea rubra_A. The sequence continues at coordinate 179,025 of NZ_KZ084330.1, read as the reverse complement.
GCCTGTCCTTCCCGAGCCTGAAGGACCTGCTGGAGATGACCGCGGGGAACCTGTCGGTGCATCTCAGCAAGCTCGAGGAGGCGGGCTACGTCGAGATCACCAAGACCCACAAGGGTCGCACGCCGGTCACCTACGTCGCGCTGACCAGGCGCGGCCGGGCGGCGTTCGAGGACTACAAGGCGGCGGTGCGCGCACTGCTCGACTCGGCGGGAGGAACGGCATGACGGTCCTGGCCAGGACGGTGGAGGTCACCAGGCGCTACGGCGAGGTGCTGGCGCTGGACGGGGTGTCGCTGGACATCCGCCAGGGCGAGCTGGTGGGCCTGCTGGGGCCCAACGGCGCCGGCAAGTCCACGCTCATCAACCTGCTGGTGGGGCTGCGCCGCCCCACCAGCGGCCGGGTGGAGCTGCTGGGCGGCTCCCCCGCCGATCCGGCGGTACGGCGGGGCATCGGCGTCACGCCCCAGGAGACGGGCCTGCCGCAGGCGTTGCGGGTGGGCGAGATCGTCGACTTCGTATCCGCACATTTCCCGGAAAAGACAGACAAGGCGGAGTTACTGGCGCGCTTCGGCCTGGAAGACCTCGTCAAGCGCCAGGTGGGCTCCCTGTCGGGAGGGCAGCGGCGGCGGCTGGGCGTGGCGCTGGCGTTCGCGGGCCGCCCCCGGCTGGTCTTCCTCGACGAGCCGACCACCGGCCTGGACGTGGAGGCGCGCAGGGCGCTGTGGGAGGGGATCAGGGCCTTCCACGCCGAGGGCGGCACGGTGCTGCTGACCAGCCACTACCTGGAGGAGGTCGAGGCGCTGGCCAGGCGCGTGGTGGTGATCGGGCGTGGCAGGGTGCTGGCCGACGACACCGTCCAGGCCGTCAAGGAGATCGTCGGCGTGCGGCGGGTCTCCTTCGGCGCCGACACGCTGCCCGACCTGCCCGGAGTCCTGGACGTGCGGCGGGAGGACGGCCGCTTCCACCTGGTCGTCAGCGATTCCGACGCGCTGGTGCGGGAGCTGGTGGGCAGCGGCGTGCCGTTCGGCGGGCTGGAGATCGCGCCCACGTCACTGGAGGAGGCCTTCCTGGCCCTGACCGCTTCGGAGGCGGCTCATGTCTGATCCCGGCCTTTCTCATCCCGGCCTCGCCCGGCTCGTCCTGGCCCACACCAAGGTGCAGCTCACCGAGCAGCGCCGCATCCCGATCGCGCTGGTCGCCAGCACGTTCTTCCCCGCCGTGGCGATGCTCGCCTTCGTCGTGCCCAACGTGGAGGGAGCGGTCGCCGCGACGGTGGCCACGGCCTCCATGGTCCTGTTCGCCACGATGTCCTCGGCGATGATGGGGCTGGGCATCGGGGTGGCGGCCGACCGCGAGCTGCCCTGGGATCCCTACCTGCGCACGCTGCCCGCGGGGCCGTTCCCGCGGTTCGCGGCGCGGATCCTCACCTTCATGGTCATCGCCCTGATCTCGGTCGTGCCCGTCGTGGTGATCGCGTGGCTGTTCACCGACGCGACGATCACGCCGGTCCGGATGCTGCTGGGCGTGGCCGCGCTGATGGCGACGACCGTGCCGTTCATGCTGATCGGCCTGTTCATCGGCTACCTGCTGCCGTCCAAGGCCGCCATCGCCGTGTCGCAGCTGCTGTTCTTCCCCATCGCGATCCTCGGCGGGCTGCTGGGCAATCCGATGGACCTGCCGGCCTTCATCGACGTGGTCGCGCCGTACATGCCGAGCAGGGGCGCGGTGCAGCTGATCTGGCTGGCGACCACCGACGTGCCGACGCAGACGCTGCCGATCGTGATGCTGGGCGTCTGGACGGTGGTGATGGGCCTGCTGGCCGCCTGGGCCTACCGGCGGGACGAGGGCCGGCGGTTCAGCTGACCAGGACAGCAGGGGGTGTGCCGCCGAGTCCGCAGCGATCTCGACGGCACACCCGTTCAGCGAGGGGGATTCTTTCTAGGAGGTCTTCTCTTTCAGGGTGACCTCTGCTTCCTGGGTCTGGCCACCCCTCATATACGTGATCTTGACCTTCTCGCCGGGTTTGAAACCTCTGACCGCGCCGACAACGGTATCGCCTCCGTCAACTGTCTTGTCCCCGATTTTGGTGATCAGGTCCCCTTCCTGCAGTCCCGCCTCGGCCGCGGGGCTGCCGGCCTGCACCTGCCGGATGAGCGCGCCGGGGACGTCGCCGGTGGCGTCGGTGACGCTCACGCCCAGGTAGGCGTGGCTCACCTTGCCGGATTTGATGAGCTGGTCGGCGACCTGCTTGGCGGTGTTGATGGGGATGGCGAAGCCGACCCCGATGTTGCCGTTGCCGCCGCCGTTGGTGGCGATGGCCGTGTTGATGCCGATCACCTCGCCGGCGGCGTTGACGAGCGCGCCGCCGGAGTTGCCGGGGTTGATGGCGGCGTCGGTCTGGATCGCGCCGCCGATGGTGGTGGCCTGGCTCTGCTGCTGGAGCCGGCCCCAGGGCGACTGGTCCTGCTCGCCGCCCACGGTCAGCGTGCGGTCCAGCGCGCTGACGATGCCGGAGGTGACCGAGCCCTCCAGGCCGAGCGGGCTGCCCATGGCCAGCACGGGGTCGCCGACGCGTAGGCTGTCGCTGTCGCCCAGCTTGGCCGGGGTCAGGCCGGAGACGCCCTCGGCCCGGATGACGGCCAGGTCCGTCTCGGGGTCGGTGCCGACCACCGAGGCCTTGGCCGACTTGCCGTCGCTGAACTTGACGGTCATCTCCCCGCCCGCGCCCTGGACGACGTGGTTGTTGGTGAGGATCAGCCCGTCCTCCGACAGCACCACGCCGGAGCCCTCGCCCGTCCTGCCCTGGATCATCACGACGGACGGCTGGACGCTCTCGGCCACGTCGGCCACGGTGAGCTGGCCGGAGGCGGCCTTGAACGTGGGGCTCCCGGCGCTGACCGAGGCCGGGCGGCCGGCGGCGGTGACGGAGGTGGCGACGAGGGCGCCGGCCGCGCCGCCGCCCAGCGCCGTGGCGGCGAGCGCCAGCCCCGCGATCGCCTTGCGTCCCGCGCCCGACCGCCACGCGCCGGACCTCGATCCGGGCCCGGGCAGGGCCGGCTGGATCAGGGTGTCACCCGGCCGCGGCGGGGGCGGCGGCGTGCCGCCCGCACCCTGGGCCGGGCTGCCGGTCCCCTGGGCCGGGATCCCCTCGGCCGGGCTCTCCTGAACCGGGCTCCCCTGGGCTGGGCTTCCCTGGACCGGGCCGCCGCCGGCGCCCTGGCCGGGGTCGCCGCCCGCCCGGCCGTAAGCCCCAGGCGACGGCGGCGTGGGGCCGAACTGGCTCCAGCCGCCCCCCGAGGCGGGCAGCTGCTCCGTGCGCTCTTCGCCGTGCTCCCGAGGCTCGTTCGCGTTCATCTCATCTCCTCGACTCCCGATGCCTCAAGGCTGGCAACCCGAGCGTTAAGCCTGGTTAAGCCCTTGATCGGGGGAAGCTGAGACGCCTCACGGCCGCTTTATCACCGCACGTCGGCAACCCATCGCCCGCCGTAGGGATGTGAGGAGAATCACTTCCAGTACTCCTCGCGCAGCAGCCGCTTGTACAGCTTGCCCGTGGGGTGGCGCGGCAGCTCCGCGCGGAAGTCCACCGACCTGGGGCACTTGTAGTGGGCCAGCCGCGAGCGGCAGTACTCGATGAGCTCGGCCTCCAGCGCCGGACCGGCCTCGGCCGGGTCCACCGGCTGGACGACGGCCTTGACCTGCTCGCCCATCTCCTCGTCGGGCACGCCCAGGACCGCGACGTCGGCCACCTTGGGGTGGACGGCCAGCACGTTCTCAGCCTCCTGGGGGTAGATGTTGACCCCGCCCGAGATGATCATGTAGGAGCGGCGGTCGGTCAGGTAGAGGTAGCCCTCCTCGTCCAGGTAGCCGATGTCGCCGAGCGTGGTCCAGCCGCGGCCCTGCGGGTCCTGCACCGCGCGGGTCTTGCCGGGGTCGCCGTGGTACTCGAAGCGCGGGCCGTCGGAGAAGTACACGGTGCCGTGCTCGCCCGGCGGCAGCTCGTTGCCCTCCTCGTCCAGGATGTGCACCTTGCCCAGCAGCGGGCGGCCGACCGTGCCCTTGTGGGCCAGCCACTCCTGCGGGCCGACGTAGAGGAAGCCGTTGCCCTCGGTGCCGGCGTAGTACTCGTGGACGATCGGCCCCCACCACTCGATCATCCGCTCCTTGACGGGCACCGGGCAGGGCGCTGCGGCGTGGATGGCGCACCGCAGGCTGGACAGGTCGTACTTCGTCCTGACCTCCTCCGGCAGCTTGAGCATCTTGATGAACATCGTCGGCACCAGCTGCGAGTGCGTGACCCGGTAGCGCTCGACCAGCGCCAGGTACTGCTCGGGGTCGAACCTCTCCATCACCACGACGGTCGCGCCGAGCTTCTGGAAGCACATGCTGTAGCGCAGCGGGGCGGCGTGGTAGAGCGGCGCGGGCGAGAGATAGACGCTGTCGGCCGAGGGCGCGAAGAGGAACTGGATGAGCTGGAGCAGCACGCCCGGCTCGGTCATCGGCGCCTTGGACAGCGGCGGCTTGACGCCCTTGGGCCGCCCGGTCGTGCCGGAGGAGTACAGCATGTCCGCGCCCTGGCACTCGTCCTCGATCGGCGTCGTGGGCTGCGCGGCCACGGCCTCCTCGTAGGAGGTGAAGCCGTCGGCCACCCCGTCGATCATGAGCCTGAGCTCGACCTCGGGCGCGGCCGCCGCCACCTCGGCGAGCCGGGCGGAGGTGATGAAGGCGCGCGCCCCGCAGTTCTCGACGATGTAGGCCAGCTCCTCGGCCTGCAGGCGGGAACTGATGGCGGTGTAGTACAGGCCGGAGCGGTGGGCCGCCCAGGCGACCACGAGGAACAGGGGATGGTTCTCCAGCATGAAGGCGACGTGGTCGCCCGGCCGGAGCCCGGCCGCCCGGAACAGGTGGGCCAGCCGGTTGGACTCCTCATCGAGCTTGCGGTAGGTGACGACCTCCCCGGAACCCGCCATGATCACGGCGGGCTTGTCCGGGCTGACGGCGGCGATGGCTCCCGGGTACATGACCGAACAGTATTCGGTTCGGCGCTTCCCGCGTAAGGCCTCGCCCGGGTACGGCGAAGCCGCGACCCAGGGAAAGGGTCGCGGCTTCGGCGCTGCGGCCTGTCAGGCGGCCGCGTGGTAGACGTCCTTCCAGCCGGAGAAGTGGCTGCGCGGCTTGTGGAAGTCGCCCCTGCTGACGTTCACGAAGATGTGCGCGGCGTCCTTGCCGGTGAAGGAGAAGTGCTTGGGGTGCTTGGAGCAGTTGCGGAAGCTGGTGTAGGACGTCTTGCCGTCGAAGCCGACGACCTTGAACGTCTCCCAGGCGCAGGGCTGCCTCTTGCCCCACCACTTGTAGTTGGCCAGCGTGCTGTCGACCTTGAACGGGTAAACCGTCTTGTCGATCCAGACCGGCACCTTCACCAGGCGCCAGACCTTCTTGCAGACCAGCTTGCCGTCCTTCTTCTTGCAGGCGAGGACCTTCTTCCACTTCTTCTTGAAGACCTTGACCTTGACGGTCTGCTTGTCCACCGTGACGTGGCCGAACGCCTTGGACTTGTAGTTGGTGGAGAAGTAGGGGCCCCAGTCCGCCTCGTGGAAGTGGGCGGGCGGGGTCTGGGTGCTCGCCGGCGCGGCGGTCGCCGCGCCGGGCGCGGCCACGGCGACCATGGTGGCCGCCGTGGCGCCGATGAGAATTCGCGAAACGAGTCGCATTTGGGTCTCCCTCGGGACGAGGTTGTATCGGGATCTTCCTATGCCCCGGGGATTGCCATCGGCTTACAAAGGACTTACATCGGACGATCACGAAAAATAATCGCCCTGGTAACGATGATTTCCGAATTTTTGCTGAAATTCGGTCCTATTCGGCGGCGATCACCGAACCCTGGTACTTCTGCTGGATGAAGTCCTTCACGGCCTTGCTCCGCAGCAGCTCGCCCAGCTTGACCAGGGTGGCGTCCCGCTCGTGGCCGGCCTTCACGACCAGCCCGTTGACGTACGGGTTGCCCTGGGTCTTCTCCAGCACCAGCGCCTCGGTGGCGGGCTTGAGCCCGGCCTCGATGGCGTAGTTGCCGTTGATCACGGCGGCGTCGACGTCCTCCAGGGAGCGCGGCAGCTGCGCGGCCTCGATGGGCTTGAAGGTGAGGTTCTTCGGGTTGCCCACCACGTCGCGCTCGGTGGCGGCGGTGCCCACCCCCTCCTTCAGCGTCACCACGCCGTTGTCGGCGAGCAGCTTCAGGGCCCGGCCGAGGTTGGTGGCGTCGCTCGGGACGGCGACGGTGGCCCCGCTCGGCAGCGCGCCGAGCTCGGTCACCTTCCTGGAGTACAGGCCCAGCGGCTCCAGGTGGACCGGGGCGAGGAAGCTCAGCTTGGTGCCCTTGGAGGCGTTGAAGTCCTCCAGGTACGGCTTGTGCTGGAAGAAGTTGGCGTCGAGCTCGCCCTCCTCCAGCTGCACGTTGGGCTGCACGTAGTCGCCGAACTCCACGATCTGCAGGTTCAGCCCCGCCTTGGCGGCGAGGTTGTCCTTGACGAACGTCAGGATCTCGGCATGCGGCACGGGGCTGGCGCCCACCTTGAGCGTCTGGCCGGCGGCCTCGGGCTTGGCAGCGTCCGTCGCGGACTGTGACGTGCCGCATGCGGTCAGCAACACTGACAGCACGACGGCACCCAGGATGGCCCTCAACTTCATGATCTTTTCCTTACTCGGGTGGCGGGTATTCGGGGATGGCTACTTGTGGGACAGCCTGCGCGCGGCGAAGTCGCCCAGGCTCTGGATCAGTTGCACGATCACGATCAGCACGACGACCGTGGCGAGCATGACGCCGGTCTCGAAGCGCTCGTAGCCGTACCGCTTGGCCAGGTCGCCGAGCCCGCCGCCGCCGATGACCCCGGCCATGGCCGAGTAGCCGATCAGCGCGACCACGGTCACGGTCAGCCCGGCCACCAGGCCGGGCAGGGCCTCGGGCAGCAGCACCTTGCCGACGATCGTCAGCCGGCCGGCGCCCATCGCCTGGGCGGCCTGGACGACGTCCCTGCCGACCTCCCGCAGCGCGGCCTCCACCAGCCTGGCGAAGAACGGCACCGCGCCCACGGTGAGCGGCACGATCATCGCGGTCGTGCCGATCGAGACGCCGACGACGAGCCGGGTGAAGGGGATGAGCGCGATCATCAGCACGAGGAACGGCAGCGAGCGGCCGACGTTGACGATCGCGGCGAGCGCGTTCTGCAGCACGGGGGCCGGCCGCAGCCCGCCCTTGTCGAAGGCCACCAGCGCCACACCCAAAGGCAGGCCGAACACGACGGTGAACAGCGTGGACCAGGCGACCATGTGCACCGTCTCGCCGGTCGCCTGCCACAGCAGCGGCGCGATCTCCTCCCACGTCATGACGCCACCTCCACCAGCAGGCCCCGCTCGCGCAGGTAGGCCAGCGCGGCCTCGCGCCCGCCACCGGCCAGCTCGACGCGCAGCCGCCCGACCGCTCCCCCGGCCAGCTGCTCCACGGCGCCGCCGAGGATGTTGACGTCCACGTCGAACTTGCGCACGACCTGCGAGATCACCGGCTCCTCCGCGTGCCCGGCGAAGGTGACGGTGACCTGCCCGGGCCGCGGCTCGGGCAGCGGGAAGACCTCCCGGGCCAGCCGGGAGCCGGGCGTCCTGAGCAGCTCGGTGATGGAACCGGACTCCTCGATGCGCCCGCGGGCCATGATGGCCACGGAGTCGCAGATGCTCTTGACGACGTTCATCTCGTGGGTGATCAGCAGGATGGTCAGCCCCAGCTCGCGGTTGAGCCGCCTGAGCAGGGCGAGGACGGACTCGGTGGTGCCGGGGTCGAGGGCGGAGGTGGCCTCGTCCGACAGCAGCACAGAGGGGTTGCCGGCCAGCGCCCTGGCGATGCCGACGCGCTGCTTCTGCCCGCCCGACAGCTGACGCGGATGGTCCTTGCCCCGGCCTTCCAGCCCGACCAGCTCCAGCAGCTCGGCCACGCGGCGCCGCCGCTCGGCGCGGGGCACGCCCATCACCTCCAGGGGGAAGGCGACGTTGCCGGCGACGGTCCGCGACGACAGCAGCGCGAAGTGCTGGTGGACCATGCCGATGCGGCGCCTGGCCCGGTTCAGCTCGCGCTGTCCCAGGGCGGTCAGCTCCTGGCCGTCGACGGTCACGGTGCCGGCGTCGGGCCGTTCGAGCAGGTTGACGCAGCGCAGCAGGGTGCTCTTGCCGGCGCCGCTCTGGCCGAGCACGCCGAAGATCTCGCCTTGGCGCACGTGCAGGCCGACGCCGTCGAGAGCGACGGTGGAGCCGTACACCTTGCGCAGGCCGCAAGCCTGGATCACGGAAGTTCCCCCACGGATGGACGGACGGACGAGGTCGGGTCTTCGAGGGGTACGGCTAGCGCGTGCCGGGGTGGAAGGGCAGGTGGGACAGCCTGCGCAGCACGAAGCTGGGACGGATCACGGCGCTGGGGAACCTTCGGGGAGAACGGGCGGGACGGGGATTCAGCGGCACATGCGGCGACACATCTCGCCGGCTGTGCACACGCAGGGCATTCGGCCTCCGCGCATGGTGCGGCGCATCAGGCCGCCCATGGGGCCCGCACACGTCGCCTTCGCCTCGTTCACGTTCCCGACAACAGCCACCTTGACAGGAGCTATTCCAGGAACGCCGGTGACATGCCTCACACGCCGAACCAGCCATTGCGCGGATTGCGCATCACGTGCAACTTGCGCCACTCTCTGTGACGACGCGCAAGACGATCGCGGACGCCGCTCCAGGTCGCGGCGGTGTTCTCAGGCCCGCTGGTCGCGGCGCGCTCCGCCGTACCGGAAGACGGTTTGGGACAGCCCCGCGACGTCAGGGCGGCCATCACGGAGCGTAGCGGATGATCGCGGAGTGGTTGATTGAGTTTTCCCAATCGATCGGGCATTCATCACCAATATCCCCGTTGTGCCACCAATCTGTCACAAGTCTGCAACTCGGGGTCTCATTCCCTTGTCGAAACGGCCCCGGAACTGCTCAGATCCCCACATCCCCCTAAAGGACCGCTCGCCATGGGCGGACTCAACAAGGAGCGCTCTTGTGAGCAATCGCAAGCAAGTCGGGTTCATCGCGGGACTGACGGTGAGTGCACTGCTACTCGCCGCCTGCGGATCGAACAACCAGGCCGGCACCCCCACTGGGTCTCCCGCGGCCACGGGCGGCACTGCGGCGGCCGACACGATCGCCTACGCCGAGGCGCAGGAGTTCAACAGCTACAACTCCATCGCTGTGAACAACCTGACCAACCGCATGATCATGCAGAACGTCCTGAGTGGCTTCTGGGACTTCGGCGAGGGCGGCAAGGTCACCCCGAACACCGAGTTCGGCACCTACGAGAAGACCTCCGACGACCCTCTCACGGTCAAGTACACGATCAGCGACAAGGCGGTCTGGTCCGACGGCACGCCCATCGACTGCGACGACGTCCTGCTGTGGTGGGCCGCCAAGTCCGGCAAGGGCGGCGAGTTCCAGGTCGACGGCACCGCGGGTGTCGAGACGACCAAGGCTCCCAACTGCGAGAAGGGCGGCAAGACCTTCGAGCTGGTCTACTCCGAGCCGTTCGCCGACTGGGACTCCAACGGCCCGGGCAACAACGAGCTGCTGCCCGCGCACGTCGCCTGGAAGGAAGCCGGGCTCACCGAAGAGGACTTCATCGCCGCCGCCAAGGCCGCGGACACCAAGAAGCTGGAGCCGGTGGCCAAGGCCTTCAACACGATCTGGGTGGTCGACGGCGCCCTGCCGAGCGCGGACAAGATCCCGGCCTCGGGCCCGTACAAGATCCAGTCGATGCAGGCCGGCCAGTCGGTGACCCTGGTCGCCAACGACAAGTACTGGGGCGAGCCGCCGAAGACCAAGACGCTGATCCAGCGCGTCATCCCCGAGGACCAGCAGGTCCAGGCGCTGCAGAACGGCGAGGTGCAGGTCATCGAGCCGCAGCCCAACACCGACCTGGTCAAGCAGCTGGAGGGCCTGCAGGGCATCACGGTGAAGACCGGCGACTCGTTCACCTACGAGCACCTGGACTTCAACTTCGACTCCAGCCCCTTCAAGGACAAGGCCCTGCGTGAGGCCTTCGCCCTGTGCGTGCCGCGGCAGCTGATCGTCGACAACCTGATCAAGCCGGTCAGCCCCAACGCCCAGATGCTCAAGGTGCGCAACGTCCTGCCGTTCGAGCAGACCTACGAGCAGGTCGCCCAGGGCACCGGCTGGGAGAAGTACCAGCAGCCCGACGTCGCGGCCGCCAAGGCCATCCTGGAGAAGGCCGGCAAGGTCGGCCAGGAGGTCAAGATCGGCCACATCATCCCGAACCCGCGTCGTACCTCGACCGTCGACCTGATCCGCGACTCCTGCGAGCAGGCCGGCTTCAAGATCGTCGACAAGGGCGAGGAGAACTTCTTCGAGGCCGACGGCGGCCTGACGCAGAACACCTACGACGTGGCGCTGTTCGCCTGGGTCGGTTCCGGCCAGGTCAGCGGCTGGTCCTCCACCTACACCACGCCGAAGAAGTGCGACGCCAACAACAAGGAGAACAACAACGGCTGCTACAGCAACAAGGAGGTCGACAAGCTCATCAAGCAGCTGAACGCCACCGTCGACAAGGCGCAGCAGCCGGCGCTCATCAACCAGATCGAGAAGATCCTGTGGGATGACGTGGCCACGATCCCGCTGTTCGCCCACCCGCAGGTGACCGCCTGGGACGAGAAGGTCCAGGGCGTCATCCCGAACCCGGCCCAGTCCACCTTCGTCTGGAACGCCGAGGACTGGACGCTGGCCTCCTAGGCCGATCACTCACGAGGAACTCAGACGCGGGGCGGATCTCCTCCCCCGCCCCGCGTCTGTTCCATCCCGGAACCACAGGGGGTAATCGGTGATCGCCTTCATCGCGCGAAGACTGGGGATCTCGGTCTTCGTCCTTCTCGCGGCCACCATCATCATCTACGTCATGACCGCGCTGTCCGGCGACCCGCTCGCGGACCTCCGCCAAGAGCAGGGGCCCGACCGCGAGGAGAAGATGCGGGTCCGGTCGGAGCGGATGAACCTGGACGTGCCCATCCCGGTGCGCTACCTGCAATGGCTCGGCGGCCTGCTCAGCGGCGACCTGGGCGTCAACAGGGAAGGCCAGAGCGTCGCCATCATCCTGGGCAACGCGCTGTCGGCCACCCTCCAGCTGGTCGTCGCCGCCACCGTCATGGCCATGCTCATCGGCATCACGGTCGGCATCATCTCGGCGCTGCGCCAGTACAGCGGGTTCGACTACACCGTGACGTTCATGGCGTTCATCGCCTTCTCGCTGCCGCTGTTCTGGCTGGCGGTGATGCTCAAGCAGTACATCGCCATCGAGTTCAACACCTGGCTGCGCGACCCCGTCATCGACCCGCCGGTCATCGTGGTCGTCTCGCTCATCTCCGGCCTGACATGGGGAGCGCTCACCGTCGGCACCCAGAAGGCGCGCCTGACCAGCTTCGCCATCGGCGCGGCCGTGGCGGCCGTCTTCCTGACCTTCCTGTCCGCGACCCGCTGGTTCGCCGACCCGGGCCTGGGCACGGTGGTCATCGGCCTGCTGGCGTTCGGCACCGCCGTGGGCGTCACGGCGCTGTTCGCCGGCCTGCAGTACCGGGGCCCCCTCTACGCCGCCCTCGCCGCCGCGGGCGTCGGCACCGCGCTGTCGGCGGTCATGCCCGGCCTGCTGGTGGACCCGACGTGGCTGGAGCTGTTCGGCCTGCTGCTGCTCACCGTCGCCGTCTGCGTCGGCCTGGGGTACGCCCTGGGCGGGCTGCAGCGCCGCCAGGCGGTCACCGCCTCCGTGCTCACCGGCGTCGTGACCGCGGGCCTGATCTTCATGGACGCCCTGCTGAACGCCTTCTCCGCCTACAGCAGGCGCATGCGCGGCCGGCCCATCGCCACGATCGGGTCCAACACCCCGAACTTCCGCGGCGACTTCTGGCAGCTCACGCTCGACTCGGCGACCCACCTGCTGCTGCCGACGATGGCGCTGATCCTCATCTCGCTGGCCACCTACACCCGCTACAGCCGCGCGAGCATGCTTGAGGTGATGAACCAGGACTACGTGCGCACCGCCCGCGCCAAGGGCCTGCCCGAGCGGACCGTGATCGTCAAGCATGCCTTCCGCAACGGCATGATCCCGATCACCACGCTGATCGCCTTCGACTTCGCCGGCGTCATCGGCGGCGCGGTCGTCACCGAGAGCGTCTTCGGCTGGAAGGGGATGGGCAACATGTTCCTGGAAGGCCTGCGGACCGTCGATCCGGCTCCGGTGATGGCGTTCTTCATCGTCACCGGCGGCGCGATCGTGATCTGCAACATGCTGGCCGACATCCTGTATGCCTATCTCGACCCGCGGATCCGGCTGTCGTGAAGGAGCGCAACGCATGACACTCTCGGTTTCCGCCCCCAGCGGCGACGCCCAGGGCATGACCATCGTCGCCAGGACCCAGGGTCAGCTGGTACGGCGGCGCTTCTTCCAGCACAAGGCGGCCATGGCGGGCCTCACCGTGCTGCTGGCCATCGTGGTCCTGGCCTTCACCTCGGTGGGCTTCGGCCCCTTCGACGGGTGGTGGAAGTACAACTGGACCCAGACCGGCACGGTCGTCAACGGCGGCCAGCCGACGCTCACGCTGTGGCCGTTCAGCCTGGGCGAGCACCCCTTCGGCCAGGACAACGTGGGCAAGGACTACTTCGCGCTGGTAATGCGCGGCGCCCAGCAGTCGCTGCTCGTGGCCTTCCTCGTGGGCATCGTCGCCACCACGGTGGGCACCCTCGTCGGCTCCCTGTCCGGATATTTCCGGAAATGGACGGAGGCGGTGCTCATGCGGTGGACGGACGTGATGATCACCATCCCGGTCCTGCTCATCGCCGCCATCGTCGGCCGCATGGCCGGCGGCTCGGGCATCATCGTCCTGGGCCTGGCCCTGGGCCTGGTCATCTGGCCGCAGCTGGGCCGCCTGGTCCGCGGCGAGGTGCTGTCGCTGCGCGAGCGCGAGTTCGTCGAGGCGGCCCGCGCCATCGGCACCCGCCCCCGGCGCATCATCTTCAAGCACATCCTGCCCAACACCCTGGGCATCATCATCGTCAGCGCCACCCTCACCATCGCCAACGCGATCCTGCTGGAGTCGGCGCTGTCGTTCCTCGGAGTCGGCGTGCAACCACCTGACATCTCCCTCGGCCAGCTCATCAGCTTCTACCAGGGAGCCATGCTCACCCGGCCCTGGCTGTTCTGGTGGCCCGGCGTGTTCATCATCGCGATCGCCCTGTCCATCAACTTCATCGGCGACGGTCTGCGCGATGCGTTCGACCCCCGCCAGAACCGGGTGCGTGCCTGATGAGCGAGATCCTCAACAGCCACGACGGCGTCGTGGAGGACACGCACGTCGCGGTCCGCCTGGAGGACGTCCGGCCGCCGTCGGACGAGGAGATCCTCCGCGTCGAGAACCTGACCGTCGAGTTCCCCACCGACGACGGCATCGTCCACGCGGTGCGCGGCGTCTCCTACACGTTGCACGAGCGCGAGGTGCTCGGCATCGTCGGCGAGTCGGGCTCGGGCAAGTCCGTCTCCTCCATGGCGGTCATGGGCCTGCTGCCGCGCAACGCCCGCATCCACGGGAAGATCCTCTACCGCGGCGACGACATCCTGAAGATGTCCCCCCGCCGCCAGCGGGACCTGCGCGGCAAGAAGATCGCCATGGTCTTCCAGGACCCGATGACCGCGCTCAACCCCGTCTACACCGTCGGCGACCAGCTCGCCGAGGCGGTGCTCGCCCACGAGCTGATGCCGCGCAAGGACGCGCTGGCCCGCGCCAAGGAGATGCTCGACCTGGTCGGCATCCCGCAGGCCGAGGCCCGGCTGCGGGCCTACCCGCACGAGTTCTCCGGCGGCATGCGGCAGCGCGCCATGATCGCGATGGCGGTCATCAACAACCCCGACGTCATCATCGCCGACGAGCCGACCACCGCGCTCGACGTCACCGTCCAGGCGCAGATCCTCGAAAAGCTCATCGAGGTCAAGGACGCGGTCAACGCGGCCATCGTGCTCATCACGCACGACCTCGGGGTGATCGCCGGGATGGCGCACAAAGTGCTGGTGATGTACGCGGGCAAGCCGGTCGAGGTGACCGACACCGACTCGATCTTCTACCGGCCGCGCATGCCGTACACGGCGGGCCTGCTGGGCTCGATGCCGGCCCTGGAGACCACGGGGCACCGGCTGCGGCCCATCAAGGGCGCCCCGCCCTCCCTCATCAACCTGCCGCCGGGCTGCCCCTTCTCCCCGCGCTGCCCGCTGGCCGACGAGGTGTGCGTGACGCGCGAGCCCGAGCTGATGCTCACCGACGGCCTCGAGCACCGGGCCGCCTGCCACCACTGGGAGAAAATGGCCTCGGTGGAGGACCCGACGGTGTTCTTCCGGGCGGAAAGCGAGATCAAGGGATGAGCCTGCTGCAGGTCGAGGACCTGGTGATGAACTTCCCCGTGCGCGGCTCTGGCCTGCTGCGCCGGGTCGTCGGGCACGTCCAGGCGGTCAGCGGCGTCTCGCTGCACGTCGAGGAGGGCGAGACGCTCGGCATCGTGGGCGAGTCGGGCTGCGGCAAGTCCACCACCGGGCGGGCCATCCTCCAGCTGCACAAGCCCACCTCCGGGTCGGTGAGGTTCGAGGGCAGGGAGCTGGTCGGCCTGCCGTACAAGCAGATGCAGTCCGTGCGGCGGGACATGCAGATCGTCTTCCAGGACCCCTACGCCTCGCTCAACCCCAAGCTGCCGGTCAACGACATCATCGCCGAGCCGCTGAAGGTGCACGGCCGCTGGCGCGACGGCGGCAAGAAGCGGGTCGCCGAGCTGCTGGAGCTGGTCGGGCTCAACCCCGAGCACGGCAACCGCTACCCGCACGAGTTCTCCGGCGGCCAGCGGCAGCGCGTCGGCATCGCCCGGGCGCTGGCGCTGGAGCCCAAGCTGCTCATCCTGGACGAGCCGGTCTCCGCGCTGGACGTCTCGGTGCAGGCGGGCGTCATCAACCTGCTGGAGGACCTGCAGGAACGGCTGGGCCTGGCCTATCTGTTCATCGCGCACGACCTGTCGGTGGTGCGCCACATCTCCGACCGCGTCATGGTCATGTACCTGGGGAAGGTGGTGGAGACCGGCCCCCGGGACGACCTGTACGACCGGCCCGCCCACCCCTACACCCAGGCGCTGCTGTCGGCCGCCCCCAAGGCCGACCCGCGCGAGGAGCGGCAGCGCCAGCGCGTCATCCTCACCGGCGAGGTGCCCAGCCCCCTGGACCCGCCCACCGGATGCCGCTTCCGCACGCGCTGCTGGAAGGCGCAGGAGATCTGCGCGGTGGAGGAGCCGCTGCTGGTCGACCGCGGCAACGGCCACCCGGTGGCCTGCCACTTCGCGGAGGTCAAGGCGGCCGTCTGAGCGTCGCGCCCGCGGCCCGGCGGCTTCGCCGGGCCGCGGCTCGCCTTCAGCGGGACCGGTAGGGGTCGCGCAGGGGCGTCACGCGCTCGGCGAACCGCTCCTTGATGCGCCGCATGCGAGGCCCGGGCGCGTAGAAGCGCCCCTTGGTCTCGCCGTACGGCTGGAGCCATCCCTTGGCCGCCAGGTCGCGCAGGTCGCGCGTGGCCTGGCCCTGGCTGAGCCCCTCGTCGGCCTGGTAGCGGGTACGGCGCAGCCGCGTGTTGACGAACACCTCATACAGGGCGGAAACGCAGCGGGTGTGCAGCCCGTCGGCGTCGACCTGCTCTTCGAGGAGCATCCAGATCTCCCCCGCCTCGGTCAGCCGGCGCTGGACCCGCTGGGCCTGCATGTGGTGGGCGCGCAGGCAGAACCGCACCCAGGGCAGCGTGTCGTCGTGCGGGCTCCACCGTCTGCGCCCCACGGCGCCGAGCACGTCGTAGTACTCCATCGTGACGCGCGGCTGGCCGAGCCACTCCTCGATCGAGCAGAACTCCGGTGTGGTGATCTGGTCGCGCCCGAGGACCAGGGTCTGAAGCGCACGTGACATGCGGCCGTTCCCGTCGCGCCACGGATGGATCTTCACCAGCGTGAGATGCGCCATGGCTGCCCGAACGTAGCTGTGGGCGTCGAGGTCGCCGGCATTCAGCCAGTCGACCAGTTCGTCGAGGAGGCCGGGCACTTCCTCGGCGTCAGGCCCCTCGTAGACGACCTCTCCCGTGTCGGAATCGCGTATGTAGATGCCGCCGGGCCGGGCTACTCCCGGGGTCTTGTCGCGATGGTGGCCGATCATCATGAAGTTGAGCGCGTGCAGCAGCCCCACGTCGTAGCGGAAGGCGTGGGCGCGGGCCAGCAGCTGGATGTAGGTGAGCGCCTGCTGGTATCCCGCGATCTCCCGGGCCACCGCAGACGACGCCTCCAGCGGCTCCTCCCCCTCCATGATCGACTCGATGTCCTCCACGCTCGCGCGATAGCCCTCGATGGAGTTGGATCCCTGGATCGCGCGCGCCTGGAGCTGGCGGCGCAGCTGCCCGTCCCAGCGGTGTGGCTCGGCCAGGCGGTATTTCAGGTCGCGCCGCATCTCCTCGATCTCTCCGAGGACCGCCTCGTCGACCGGCTCCAGCTTCGGCGTGCCGTACAACATGGACCCATGACAGCATGCCTGAATCATTGAGTCAAACAACGTGATGATTCATACATATGGCGCCGCCCCGTCGTACCGGGACATCCGTGACGGCGGGGCGGCGTGGGAGGCGGTCAGGCGGCGGCGTGGGTGGCCACCTTGGCCGGGGTGAGCGCGATGTCGAGGACCTCGCGCACGTCGCTGACCGTGTGGATGGTCAGCTCCTCGCGCACCTTCTCCGGCACGTCGTCCAGGTCCGGCTCGTTGCGCGCCGGGATGAGCACGGTGGTGATGCCGGCCCGGTGGGCGGCCAGCAGCTTCTGCTTGACGCCGCCGATCGGCAACACCCGCCCGGTCAGCGAGATCTCGCCGGTCATGGCGACGTCGGGGCGGACCTGGCGGCCCGACAGCAGCGAGGCCAGCGCCGTGGTGAGCGTGACGCCCGCGGAGGGGCCGTCCTTGGGCACGGCGCCCGCCGGGAAGTGCACGTGGACGGCGCGGTCCTTCAGCGCGGTGACCGGCAGCTCCAGCTCCGCGCCGTGGGAGCGCAGGTAGGACAGCGCGATCCGCGCCGACTCCTTCATCACCTCGCCCAGCTGCCCGGTGAGGGTCAGGCCGGTGTCGCCGGTCTCGGGGTCGGCCAGCGACGCCTCGACGTACAGCACGTCGCCGCCGGCCCCGGTGACCGCCAGGCCGGTGGCCACGCCGGGCACCGAGGTGCGCTGGCGCGACTCCGGCAGCGAGGACTCCGGCACGAACCGCGGCCGGCCGAGGTAGTCCTCCAGGTCGGAGGCGCTCACCGTGACCGGGAGGGACTCCTTGACGGCGACCTTCCTGACGATGCGGGCGATCGACCGCTCCAGCGAGCGGACGCCGGCCTCGCGGGTGTACTCGGCGGCCAGGCGGCGCAGCGCGCCGTCCTCGATGACGACCTCGCCGGGCTCGAACCCGGCCAGCGACAGCTGCTTGGGCACCAGGTGGTCGCGGCCGATGGCGACCTTCTCGTCCTCGGTGTAGCCGTCGAGGGTGACGACCTCCATGCGGTCCAGCAGCGGGCCGGGGATGGACTCCAGGACGTTGGCGGTGGCCAGGAACAGCACGTCGGACAGGTCGAGCTCGACCTCGAGGTAGTGGTCGCGGAAGGTGTGGTTCTGCGCCGGGTCCAGCACCTCCAGCAGGGCGGCCGTGGGGTCGCCCCGGTAGTCGGCGCCGACCTTGTCGATCTCGTCGAGCAGCACGACCGGGTTCATCGAGCCCGCCTCGCGGATCGCGCGGACGATGCGGCCGGGCAGCGCGCCGACGTAGGTGCGCCGGTGGCCGCGGATCTCCGCCTCGTCGCGCACGCCGCCGAGCGCCACGCGGACGAACTTCCTGCCCATGGCGCGGGCGACGGACTCGCCCAGCGAGGTCTTGCCGACGCCGGGCGGGCCGGCCAGCGCGAGGACGGCGCCGCTGCGCCGGCCGCCGACCACGCCCAGGCCCTTGTCCTGGCGGCGCTTGCGCACGGCCAGGTGCTCGATGATGCGGTCCTTGACGTCCTCCAGGCCGGTGTGGTCGGCGTCGAGGACGGCGCGGGCGTTCTTGAGGTCGTAGTTGTCCTCGGTCCGCTCGTTCCACGGGATGTCGAGGATGGTGTCCAGCCAGGTGCGGATCCACCCGGTCTCCGGCGACTGCTCGGAGGTGCGCTCCAGCTTGCCGACCTCCTTGAGGGCGGCCTCGCGCACCTTGTCGGGCAGGTCGGCGGCCTCGACGCGGGCGCGGTAGTCCTCCTCCTCGGAGTCGGCGTCGCCGCCCAGCTCCTTGAGCTCCTTGCGCACGGCGGCCAGCTGCTGGCGCAGCAGGAACTCGCGCTGCTGCTTCTCCATGCCCTCCTGGACGTCCTTGCGGATGGACTCGGCCACGTCCAGCTCGGCCAGGTGCTCGCGGGCCCACTCCACCAGCTTGGCCAGCCGCTCGGCGGGGGCGGCGGTCTCCAGCAGCTCCACCTTCCGCTCGGTGCTCAGCCAGGTGGCGTAGCCGGCCAGGTCGGCCAGCGCGGAGGCGTCGTCGATCTGGTTGACCTGGTCGACGACCTGCCACGCGCCGCGCTTTTGCAGGATCGTGGTGACCAGGGCCTTGTACTCCTTGGCGAGCTCCTGCGCGCGCTCGCCGGCCGGGGGGACGTCGACGGTGAGCGCCTCGACCCACAGCGCGGCGCCCGGTCCCGTGGTGCCCTGCCCGATCCGCACGCGGTTCACGCCTCGCACCACCGCGGCCGGCTCGCCACCGGGGAGCCGGCCGACCTGCTCCACGACGGCCTGCACGCCGACGGCGCCGTAGCGGCCGTCGATCCGGGGAACGAGCAGGACGCTCGGCTTGTTGCCACCAGTCGCCCGGGCGGCGTCGATCGCCGCGCGGACGTCGGAGTCTGAAAGATCCAGCGGAACCACCATGCCCGGCAGGACGACCGCGTCGTCGAGCGGCAGCACCGGCAGGGTCAAGCTCTCACTCATGCGAACTCCAATTGGTTGAGTTACATAGACTCAATTAACAAGAGCCTAGGGTTGTTCCCAACCCTGAGCCAGTTCGCTGTCAGCGATCGTAATCGTGTAAGCGATACCTGAGGGGGACGCGGGCGACGCGGCGCCGCTCGTAGGCTGAGCGGATGATCTCCGCCGTGGCGCGGCCGTTCAAGCTGGCCCTGTTCACCGGCCGGGCCGGTCCGCCGCAACACTCGTTCCTGCGGTTCCCGATGCCGAGGTGGCTGGGCCTGCTGCCGTTCCGCGGCCTGGACGTGACGCTGGTGGCGGACGTCGCGATCGCGTTCTTCGTCTACGCCACGAGCCTGAGCTACCTCCTCGGGGAGAACGACAAGCGGCCCCTGTCGAGCGGGATGGGCATGATCTATCTCACGGCCCTGGCCTTCTCCGTGCCGATCGCGATGCGGCATCGCTGGCCGCTGGCCGCCTGGCGGGTCCTGATGCTGGGCACGCTCGCCACGCTCGTGGTGCAGGCGGAGCTGCGCTCCGCGGGGACGCCGCTGTTCCTGCCGGGCACCGTGGTGGCGGGGGCGCTGTGCCTGTACGCGGTCGCGGTGCGCTGCGACCGCGACGCCACGCTGGGCGCCTGGGTCGTCTCCGTGGGGTTCGTGTGGCTGGTCGACCAGCACGAGTACTCGCTGCTCTTCGGCGCGATCATCCCGACCGTGGCCGTCCTGTTCGGCCACAACGTGCGGGTACGGCGCAGCGCGACGGCCAGGCTCGCCGAGGAGAAGGAGCGCACCGAGATCGCCGAGGCGGCGCAGGCCGTGCTGGAGGAACGCGCGCGCATCGCCCGCGAGCTCCACGACGTCGTGGCGCACCACATGTCGGTGATCGCGATCCAGGCGGAGGCGGTGCCGCTGGAGGCCGCGGGCGATCCCCGGCGGCTGGAGGCGGGCCTGGCCACGATACGCTCGCTGTCCCTGGAGGCGATCGCCGAGCTGCGGCAGATCCTCGGCGTCCTGCGCGACGGCGAGGGCCGCGTGGAGACCGCGCCGCTGCCGGGGCTGGAGCGGCTGGAGGACCTGCTGGCCAACGCCCGGGCCGCCGGGCTGGAGGTCGAGCTCCGCCGCTCCGGGCCGGTGGAGGACGTGCCGCAGGCGGTGGGGCTGTCGGCGTACCGGATCCTGCAGGAGTCGCTGAGCAACGTGATGCGCCACGCCCCCGGGGCGCGGGTGCGGGTCGAGCTGGAGCGTGAGGAGGAGGCGCTGCGGTTGAGGGTGATCAACAGCGTGGGACTCCCCCAGGACGCCGCGGTACGGCGGAGCGGGGGCGGGCAGGGGCTGCTGGGCATGCGCGAGCGGGCGGCGGCGCACGGCGGGAGCCTGCGGGCGGAGGTGCTGCCCGGCGGGGGCTTCGAGGTCGCCGCCGTCCTGCCGCTGGAGGCCGCGTGATCCGGGTCCTCATCGCCGACGACCAGGGCATGGTGCGCACGGGCTTTTCGGTCTTCCTCGGCACCCAGCCCGACATCGAGGTCGTGGGCGAGGCCGCGGACGGCCTGGAGGCGGTCGAGCGGGCGCGGGCGCTGCGGCCGGACGTGGTGCTGATGGATGTGCGGATGCCGCGGATGGACGGGCTCGCGGCCACCCGGCAGATCTCCGCCGATCCCGAAATTTCGTCAAAAGTCCTCATCCTGACCACCTTCGACCTGGACGACTACGTCTACGAGGCCCTGCGCGCCGGAGCCAGCGGCTTCCTGCTGAAGGACGCCTCGGCCGCCCAGCTCGCCGAGGCGGTCCGCGTCGTGGCCGCCGGCGAGGCGCTGCTCGCCCCCGCGGTCACCAAGCGGCTGATCCGCGAGTTCGCGCGCCTCGGCGGCCCGCGCGCGCCCGCGGTCAGGCGCCTGAGCGAGCTGACCGAGCGGGAGACCGAGGTGCTGGCGCTGGTCGCCCAGGGCCTGTCGAACCAGGAGATCGCGGGCCGGCTCACGGTCGCCGAGCAGACGGTCAAGACGCACGTCGGGCGCGTCCTGATGAAGCTCGGCCTGCGTGACCGCGCCCAAGCGATCGTTTACGCCTACGAGACCGGCCTGATCCGTCCGGGGGATTAGAGTCGGTTGGTGGACCTGCTCGCTTTCTTCCGGCGCGTGGCCGCCACCGTGCCCGCCTACGCCGCCTTCCTGGCCGAGCGGGGCGTCTCGCCCGGCGCGGTCACCGACTTCTCGCAGGTGCCGATCACGGCCAAGGACACCTACATCCGCCGCTATCCCCTGCCCCAGCTGTGCCGCGGCGGCCGGATCGGCGACATGATCGCGGTGTCGTCCGGCTCGACCGGGACGCCCGCGTTCTGGCCCCGCTCCACGCGCGACGAGCTGGTGATCTGCGACCGCTTCGAGGAGGTCTTCCGCGACTCCTTCGACGCCCGCTCCCGCCGTACCCTCGCCGTGGTCTGCTTCGCCCTGGGCACGTGGGTGGGCGGGCTGTTCACCTACGGCTGCCTGCGGATGCTCGCCGAGCGCGGCTACCCGCTCACCGTCGTCGCGCCCGGCAACGACCGGCGCGAGATCCTCCGCGTCATCCCCGAGCTCGCGCCGCACTTCGACCAGGTCGTGCTGCTGGGCTACCCGCCCTTCCTCAAGGACGTGATCGACTCCGGCCTGCCCTGGCACGAGTGGAACGTCAAGCTCGTCACGGCCGGGGAGGTCTTCAGCGAGGAATGGCGCACGCTGGTCGCCGCGCGTGCCGGCATCGCCGACCCCGTCCGCGGCATCGCCTCCCTGTACGGCACGGCCGACGCCGGCGTGCTCGGCAACGAGACGCCGCTGTCGGTGGAGATCCGCCGGTACCTGGCCCGCTCGCCGGAGCTGACCAAGGAGCTGTTCGGCGAGCCGCGCCTGCCCACGCTCGTGCAGTACGACCCGGAGGTCCGTTTCTTCGAGGAGCACGAGGGAACGCTGGTGTTCTCCGGGGACAACGGAATCCCGCTGGTGCGCTACCACATCGCCGACGAGGGCGGCATCGTGCCGTACCACCGGATGACGGAGTTCCTGCGCGGGCACGCCTTCCGGCCCTCGCAGCCCGGGCCGCTGCGGCCCTTCGTCTACGTCTTCGGGCGCTCGCACTTCACGGTGTCGTACTACGGGGCGAACATCTACCCGGAGACCATCGCGATCGGGCTGGAGCAGCCCGAGGTCGCCCCGCTGGTGACCGGGAAGTTCGTCGCGGAGGTGGTGGCGGACGCCGAGCACGACAGCCAGCTGGTGATCACCGTGGAGCTGGCTCCGGGAGTGCCGCGGGGATCGGGCGTGGAGCTCATCGGGGAGGCGATCCTGCGGCAGCTGCGCCGGCTCAACAGCGAGTTCACCGCCTACGTGCCGCGCCACCGGCAGCCGCCGGTGATCCGGCTGCGGGAGACCGGCGACCCGGAGTACTTCCCGCCGGGAACCAAGCACCGGTACGTGCGCGACTCCTCCAGGTGACGGACGGCGTAGTCCCGCGGGGTGAGCGCGGCGATCGCTCCCGGCGGTGACGCGGGTTACCGATCTCGGTTCCTAGCGTCGCGGCATGCTGAGACTCCTGGCCCTCGCCGCCGCCGCGCTCCTGACCCCGGCCCTGGCCGAACCGCCGGGCGACCGGCTGGTCAAGGTCTACGGCGACCTGGCCGCCGCCGACCGGATCGCCGTCGTCGTGCCGGGCTGCGACACCACAGCCGCCGCCTTCGAGGCGGGCCATCACCGCCCCGGCGGCGCCGCCAGGGCGCTGCTCGCCCAGGCCCGGGCGATCGACCCCCGCACGCGCCTGGCGGTGGTCGCCTGGCTCGGGTACGCCAGCCCGCGGACGTGGAGCCTGCGGGCGCTCACCGACTCGGCCGCGGCCGAGGGGGCGCGGGCGCTGCGCCGTACCCTCGCCGGCCTGCCCCGGGTGCCGGTCACGCTGCTGTGCCACAGCTACGGCTCGGTGGTGTGCGGGCTGGCCGCGCCGGGGCCGCCCGTCACCGACGTGGTCGCGCTCGGCAGCCCGGGGCTGGGCACGGCCGCGCGGGAGGGCTCGGCGCGGCTGTGGGCGGGGCGGGCGAGCGGCGACTGGATCCGCTTCGTGCCGCACGTGAAGCTGGGCCCGCTGGGGTTCGGCGCGGACCCGATGGATCCGGCCGTGGGGGCGCGGATCCTGGCCACGGGGCCGGGCGGGCACAGCGACTACTTCCGTCCCGGCACGCCGTCCCTGCGGAACCTGGCGCTCATCGCGCTCGGCCGGACGGGCGAGGTGAGCCGTGGCTGAGCGGGCGACGCCGCCGGACCGGGACCGTGGCCTCGACGCCCTGCGCGCGCCGGCGATCGTGGGCGTGGTGCTGGGCCACTGGCTGGTCACCGCCTGGGAGCCGGGGCCGGTGATCTCCAGCCCGCTGGCGTACCTCCCGCACCTGGCGCCGGTCTCCTGGGCGTTGCAGACGCTCGCCGTGTTCTTCCTGGTCGGCGGCTATGTGGCGGGCCATGGGGAGCGCGTGCCGTACGGGAGCCGGATGGGCGCGGGGCTGCGGCGGCTGCTGGTCCCGGCGGCGGCGCTGCTCGGGTTCTGGGCCGCGGCGGGCGTGCTGCTGGCCGTGCTGAACGGCATGCCGGTCGAGCGCCTGCGCGCGGTGCTGACGCCCGTGCTGGGGCCGCTGTGGTTCCTGCTCGTCTTCGCGGCGTTCACGGCGGCCGCGCCGTGGCTGGCCAGGATACGGCACGGGCCGCCGGTGCTCATGGGGATCGTGGGGATCGTGGGGATCGTGGCGGCGCTGGACGTGGCGCGGTTCGGCCTCGGCGCGCCCTCGTGGATCGCCTGGCCCAACGTCGTGGCCGCCTGGCTCGTGCCGTACCTGCTGGGGATGGCGTGGGCGCGGCGCGGACGCCCGGTCAGGCCGGTGGCGCTGCTGGCGGGAGGGGTCGCGGGAACGGCGGCGCTGGTCGGCTGATTCGGCTACCCGGCGGCGATGGCAGGGGTCACGGGGGCGCGGGTGTCGAATCTTCCTGTGGCACCAGACGGCGCTCGCGCTCACGATGGGGGTGTTCGTGGCGTGCGGTGGGTGGGCGCAGGGCTGTACGGCAGGCCGGAGGGGGTGGGGTGGTGGCGGCGCGCGTGGCTTGGGTGCCGGTCTTCGCGGCGGTCCTGGCCGGACTCCACTTTTTCATGACATGGTGTCGTCAACAGTTTGACGAACGGCCCCGCCTTTTGTGACACTTCGTCATATACCTTCGTCGTGGTGGGAGTTGAGCCGTGACCCCGTTCTCCGAGACCCTGCGCAGCGCCACCTGGGCCGACCACGAGGCCGCGGAGGCGGAGGACTACCTCAGGCTCCTCATGGCCGGGCGGCTGAGCGAGCAGGAGTACGGCGAGATGGTGGCGCAGCACTATTTCGCCTACGTGGCGCTGGAGGCCGCCTCGCGCCGGCTGGCCGGCCATCCCGTCGCCGGGCGTTTCGTCTTCCCCGAGCTGTATCGGGAGGAGGCCCTCGAACGCGACCTCCTGACGGTCTACGGCCCCTCCTGGCGGGAGCGGATCGCGCCGTCGAAGGCCACCCGGACGCTCGTCGCCCGCATCGACCAGGTCGCCGACTGGCCCGGCGGCTACATCGCCCACCACTACACCCGGTATCTGGGCGACATGTCGGGCGGGCAGTTCATCCGCGTCGAACTGGAGAGGATCTACGGGTACGGCGCGGGCGGCGGGGCGGACTTCTACCGCTTCGACGCCGTGGGCAGCCTGCCGCGTTTCAAGCAGGAGTACCGCGCGCGCCTGGACGCTCTGGAACTCGACGAGGCCGAGCGGCAGCGCGTCGTCCGCGAGGTACGGCTGGCCTACCAGCTCAACACCGAGGTGCTCGCGGAGCTGCTGCACGTCGTCAGGCCAGCCGCCTAACATAGGAGGATGCCCAGGATCTCGGCCGCGACGATCGGCGAGCATCGAGCCCGGACACGCGACCGCATCCTCCAGGCCGTCTCGCACCTGGCCCGCGTCCAGGGCATCGACGCCATCTCCATGACGGACGTGGCGCAGGAGGCCGGGATCACCCGGACGGTGCTGTACAACTACTATCCCGACAAGGCCGCCCTGCTGCTGGCCTTCACCGAGCGGGTCACGCAGTACTTCATCGACAGCTTCGAGCGCGAGCTGCCCGCCGACGCCTCCCCGGCCGAGCGGCTGCGCGCCTTCGTGCGCCTGCAGCTCGAAGGGCTGCTGGCGCACCCCCACCCGGGCGCGGCCGACCTGTCGGCGGCCCTCGGCCCCGACGCCTACCAGCAGCTGGCCGAGCACGTCGCGCCGATGCAGCGGATCCTGGTGGAGATCCTGGAGAGCGGCACGGCCAGCGGCGACTTCCACGCCCCCGACGCCGCCGCCACGGCCCGCATGATCCTCGCGGTGATCGGCGCGGAGCGGATCCCGCTGGTCAGCGGGGCGGTGGCCCTGGAGGAGGCCGAGGAGCGGGTCTCCGGCTTCGTGCTGCGCGCCCTTTCGAACTGAGACGCGAAACTGTCGGTGGGGTCGGCTACCTTCTCGATCACGTTCTGGTTGCCGAGGAGGTTCGCTGTTGTACCGCCAAGGAGACATCCTCATCGTCCCGGTCGCCGAGGACCAGGTGCCCGCGCGGCTCCGGTCCGCCGCGCCCGCGCCCCGCGACGCGCGGGGGCGGCTCGTCCTGGCTCTGGGCGAGGCCACGGGACACGCCCACGCCATCCCGGGCCCCGGCACGCTGCTGCCCGACCCCTCCCCCGAGGCGCCCGACTACCTGCACCTGCCCAGCGGGGGCCGGCTGGTTCACGAGGAGCACGACGCCATCTCGCTGCCCCGGGGGTGGTATCGCGTCGTACGGCAGCGCGAATACGTGCCGGGCGCGTATCACCGATACGTGGCCGACTGAGCCGTCCGCGGCGTCTCGGCCAGTCGCGGCGCCCGGGCCGCCGGTTTTCCGGCCGCCCGTAGCGTCCGGGCCGTCCGTGGTCGCCTGGTTCTCCCGGGCCGTTCGGGGTTTCCCAGCCGCCCATGGTCGCCTGGCCTTGGGGTCGCCCGGCCCTGGGGGTCGCCCGGCGAGGCACCGCGCACCCCGTCCGCTTGGTCCCCTTGCCCACCGCGTCCCTGTTGGTCGGGGTCCCTGTCGGCCGAGGCCCTGTTGTCCGGGGTCTGTTGGCCGGGGTCCCTGACCACCTGCTTCCCTGACCGCCTGCTTCCCTGACCGCCTGCTTCCCTGACCGCCTGATGGATCCGCTCGCCTGACCTCCGTGACCCGAGCGGATCGCTTCCCCCTGACTCGATGAGACGGAGCTCCATGACCACCACCCTCGCGCTCACCCCCCAGCTGGCCGCCCGCCTGGCGGAGGCCGCCACGCGCTGGGAGCAGACCGCCGTCTCGGTCGCGCCCGCCGACCGTGCCTCGGCGGAGGACGGCGTCCGTGCGGCCTATCGCGCCGCCGGACTGCCCAAGCCCGCCCGTTTCGTCTGGCTTGACTCCCCGGCCCGCGGCGCGATCGCCGCCGCGCTCCTCACCTGCGGGCCCGGCGCCTTGCGCGCCGCCGGGCTGGACGACCTGGTCGCCGACGTGCTCGCCACACTGGAGACGCTCGACGCGGGACGCCCGGTGCGCGAAGCGGTCCGCACGCGCCCCTGGGAGCAGGCCCGAGCTCGGGCCTCCGAGCTGCTCGGCCCATCGGGCTGGGCGGCGGCGTGGGCTCTCACGGGCAGAGAGCTGTGGCCGGGAGTCGACAGGCTGGTGGGCGAGATCCGCCGCGGCATCGGCCAGCTGGCCACGGCGCACGACTCACCGGCTGCCGAGGCCCCGGTGACGCACAGTTCCCCGGCCGCTGAAGCCACGGCGAGCGTGCCGGCGGATGGCGACCGCGCGGAGATCGAAGCGCTGCTGCGGCGGGTGACGCTCGACGCGGTATTGGGGCAGCATGACGCGGCCTGGCTGTGCCTGTTCGACGCGCTCGGCCGGCCGCCCGAGGGCGACGTCCTCGGGCCGCCCCTCCTCGACGCCTCTTCCCTGGCTGGTCTCATGCAGGTGTCCCGCGCCGCCGGATGGTGGTGGCCGTTCGAGCGGGTGGTCGTGCTCACCGAGCGCCCGGTCGTCCACCACCGCGACGAGCTCGGCCGCCTCCACCGCGCCACCGGGCCCGCGCTCGCCTACCCCGACGGTTTCGCGCTGCACGCTTGGCACGGCATGCCGGTCCCTCCGCACTTCGGCGCCGCCATGGCCGACCTGTCACCGGACCGCATCCGCGCCGAGCCCAACGCCGAACTGCGGCGCGTGATGCTGGAGCACTACGGCTTCGACCGCTACCTGACCGAGTCCGACGCCACCCGGGTGCACCAGGACACGACGGGCGTGCTGTGGCGCGTCGACCTGGCCGACGACGAGCCGCTGGTCATGGTGGAGGTGCTCAACTCGACTCCGGAGCCCGACGGCACGAGGCGCACATACTTCCTGCGGGTGCCGCCGTGGGTGACGACCGCGCGTGAGGGAGTCGCGTGGACGTTCGGGCTGCGTCCGGAGGAGTACGACCCGAGCCGGCAGACCTGAGCGCGAGCCGAGGCACGGGTGACGCGGCCTGCCCGCTCTTCGCGGCGCAGGCCGGACCTCCGGCGCACACCACGGATCACCGTCGTCCTCGGCACACGCTCACGGGTCACCGTCGCTCCCTTGCGTAGAGCTCACGGATCACCGTCGTCCTTGGCACACGCTCACGCATCGCCGTCGCTTCCCTGGCTTAGAACTCACGGAATCACCGTTCCCCCTGGCGCGGCCTCATTTCCCGGCGTCACCGCCAGGGGCGGCTCGAGAGCCGACGCCGCCCATCGGACAGCCGGGATGCGCTCCAGAACCCCTCCCGCGAACGTGTCGTACAGGCCAAGAGGCTCCAGATGCACGTATCCGATATGGCAGTCGCACACCGCCAGCGGGCAGGGGCGCGGTCGCAGGGCACGCAGAGCCGAGCCGTCGTAGAGGTTGCCGATCACCTCGGTGACGAAATGGCACCGCCGTACCCGGCCGTCGCCGTCGACCGACACCACGCTCTCCCCGGTACGGCAGGGCAGCCCCCGGCTCGAGTGCGGGTGGCGTGACAGGCCGAACAGCGGATCGACGGCCGTCCAGCCGGCGGCCTCCGCGTCGGTGTAGGAGCGGCCCTCGGCGGCGTTGACCCACAGGTAGACCTCGTCCGGCAGGTCGCCACGCAGCCTGCGAGCCGCCTCCAGGTGCTCCGGCAGGCCGACGACGCCCACGCTGAATCGCACCCCGAGCGCCACCAGATCGCGGCATTTCCCGATGAAACGGTCGTAGTCCACCTGGCCCGGGTGGTAGGTCACCCACAACGCCAGCGTGCCGAGGTCCGCCTCCGCCAGCCATGACAGGCGGCTGCTCAGGTTCGTCTGGATGGCGACGCGCGGCACGTGGCCGAGGTGGCTCAGCCGTACCATCGCCCGGCGGTACCACGAACGGACCAGCCCCTCACCCCACGGCGTGAACAGCACCGAGATCGGGAAGTCCCGCTCGGCCACCCATCCGGTGAAGCGCTCCAGCGCCTCCCGGTCGGTCCGCAGCCGCTCGGGGCTGTCGCGGCGCTTGGCGAAAGGGCAGTAGGGGCAGTCGTAGTCGCAGCTGGCCAGCGGCCCCCGGTAGAGGATCGTGAGGTGGGCGGGCCGCGGGCCGTCGGAGGGCATGGCGGCCGGAACGGCGGGCCCCCCGGCGCGGCCCGAGCCATCCCGGCCCGAGCCGTCCCGGGCTGAGATGTCCCAGATGGACAGGCGCCGGTCAGCGGAGGTCATAGCCGTCCATCAGCGTCCGGACGCGGTCGGAGAACAGCGCGGGCCCCACGGCGTCCGAGTGGGCCAGGCCCTCCTCGGTCAGGCGGACCCGCGCGGCGTCCTCCTCCAGCCAGCCGCGGTCGGCCAGCGCCGCCAGGTCGAAGTCCGCGAGCACGTCGGCGCCGAAGCGCTGCTTGTACGCCACCCGGTCCAGCCCTCGGGCCTGCAGCAGCGACTGGAGGAGGTGGCGGCGGCGCCGTTCGGCGTCGTCGAGCCGGAAGCCCACGTTGGCGAAGCCGAACTCCTCCCGCGGCAGCCGGACGAAGTCGTCGATGATCGCCCGGACGTGGCGGACGCCCACGGCGTACTCGAAGGAGTAGTGCAGGCCGCCGGTGTAGGAGCGGGCGCCGCACCCCAGGCCCACCATGCCGTCGCTCTGGCAGGAGTACTCGCTCCCGGGCTCCGGCCCCGGCAGGCGGAACATCCGCATCGAGACCTGCTCGTACCCGGCGGCCAGCAGGTGGTCGCGGCCCAGCCGGTAGAGCGCGAGCCGCTGGTCGTCCCACTCGCGGCCCAGCAGGCCCAGCCCGGTCAGCGGCCTGACGTACAGCGGGTAGAGGTAGATCTCCTCGGGCCGCCACGCCAGCGCCGCGTCCAGCGACTCCCGCCAGGTCGCCGGGGTCTGCCCGTCGATCCCGTAGATCAGGTCGACGTTGAGCGCCGCGACCCCGCAGGCGCGGATGGCGTCCAGCGCGGCCTCGACCTCGGCGCGGCGCTGCGGGCGGACGGCGGCGCGGGCCTCGGCGTCGAGGAAGCTCTGCACGCCGATCGAGATCCGCGTCGCGCCCCTGGCGACGAGCACCTCCAGCCGGTCGGGCGTCGCGGTGGCCGGTGAGGTCTCCACGCTCAGCGGCATCGCCCGGAAGTCGGCGCCCATCTCGCGCTCGGCCAGGTCGAACAATCTCGTCAGCTCGGCGGCCGACAGGTAGGTGGGCGTCCCGCCGCCGATGGCCGACGCCGCGAAGCGGGCCCGCGGCACCGCCTGCCGTACGGCCTGCGCCTGGCGGCCGAGCGCGCCGAGGTAGGCGGACACCAGCTCTCCGGGCGCGCCGGTCCTGGTGAACAGGTTGCAGAAGCCGCAGCGCATCTCGCAGAACGGGATGTGCAGGTAGAGGAAGAGCGCGTCGGTGCGCTCGCCTGCCCACACGTCGCGGAGGGGCGGCCGGGGGTCGAGCGGCCGGTAGGCGGTCTTGTGGGGATATGCGTAGACGTAGTGCTGGTACGGCGAGGCGTCCAGAAGCGCCGCAGAGGTCGGGATCACGGCCACTCCCCCGGCTCGATGACGAACTCCCCGTACGGCACGGTCCACACCACCTCATGACCCACGCGATGCCCGACATATCCGGCTTCGCCGTACGCGGTGCCGTGGTCGGAGCACACGATGGCCAGGCACGGCCGCCGCTCGCCCATCACCGCGAACAGCCGCCCGATGTGCCGGTCGACGTACTCCAGCGCGGCTGCCTGGCTCTCCCTGCTGTCCCCGTCGGCGCCCGGCAGGTAGAACCAGTTCGGCTGGTGCAGCGCCGAGACGTTCACCAGCAGGAACACCGGCTCGGACCGGCCGCGCACCGCCCGCTCGGCACAGGCGATCTGCTCCTCGAACGAGGTCGGGCTCGTCACCCCGAACGACGGCTCCCAGTGCGACTCCGCGAACAGCCCGGGCAGCGCCGAGCCGAGCGGGGTGAGCTTGTTGAAGAAGCCCACGCCGCCCACGCACACCGTGTGGTAGCCCGCCTTCGCCAGCCCACCGGGCAGGTCGGCGGCGTCGAACACCCACGTCCCCGCGCCGGTGGTCTCGCTGCCCGGGAACGCGGCGGCGAACAGGCGCGGATGCGGGCCCGGCGTGACGGGCGTGGGCAGGAACCCGGCCAGCATCGCGGCGTGCGCGGCATAGGTGAAGCTGCCGGGGGTGTGCCGCCGCTCCCACCTGCCGCCGGGCAGCGCCCTGGCCAGCGTCGGCAGCCTCCCGGCCGCCAGCAGGTCCTCGGCCACGTCGTAGCGCAGGGTGTCGAGCGTCACCATGAGGATGTCGTGGCTGCCGACGATCGCGTTCATGTCTCTCATCGCAGGGTCCCTTCCGCCATGTGGTGCGCCACCTGGGCGGCGTAGGTGTCGAGCCCCTCCGCGCCGCTCCCCGGCAGCCCGGTCACGCGCGGCAGCAGGTCGCCGAAGGCGTTCGCCTCGGCCACGGCCAGCCGCCGCCATCCCACGCCCACCATGAGGTCGATCCCGGTCATGGGCGTGCCGGGGAAGCACGCGGCCGCCCGGGCGGCGACCTCCATGGCCCGCCGCCAGCCCTCCGCCCCCAGCCGGGCCCGCACCCGGTCCAGGTCACCGCGGATGCCGCCGAGGTGGAGGTTCGTCATGGGGGTACGGCTGGCGCGGACGACCGCGTGCGTCGGCCTGCCGCCGATCACGACCACGCGCAGGTCGAACACCATGGCGTCGATCCCGGCTTTGGGGAACCACGTCTCGACGTGCACCCCGTCGGGCGCCAGGGCGTCGATGATCGCCGCGACGTCGCCTTCGTCCTCGTAGACCCGCACGCGCAGCGAGTTGTGCATCTCGACGGCGGGGGGCCGCCCGCCACCGTGCCCCACTGACGCCTCGGCGACCGGAGACCGCCTCGCGACGAGCTCCACCGACGTCTCGGCCCGCACCCGCCCGCCATGCACCTGGAGCGCCACCACGCCCGAGGCCGACGAGCCGTGCGCGGGCTTGACGAACACCCTGGTCCAGCCCGCTTCGGCCATCGCGCGGCGCAGGTCGGCGTAGCCGCCGATCGGGCCGGGCAGGGCGGGCGGCACCGGGACCCCGGCGGCCGACAGCCGCTCGTGGCAGCGGCGCTTGTCGAACAGCACGGCGATGTCGTCGACATCGGCGAGCAGGCGCGCGCCGGGCGTGGCGGCGACCGCCTGCCGTACCCGCTCCAGGCCACGGACGAAGGCCGCGTGCCAGGCGGCGCCGCCGCCGACGCGGGTGGCCGGGCCCGGCCCGCGCAGCAGCTCGTCGCACGCTGCGTCCTCGCCGGGCGAGTCGATGCGGACCCGGGCGCCGGCGGGCAGGCGCGGCGGCCGTCCGGCCAGCACGTCGCGCCATGGCACGACCACCGGCTCGGGCAGGCCGGCCGCGCGGAGAGCGGCGGCGTACAGGGTGACGCGACGGTCGCCCGGCGTGCCGACCACGACGGGCACCGCCGTGCCGTCACCCCCGGCACCACCGGCCCTCACTCCGACACCGCCACGTAGCGCCCGCCCGGGCGCCAGTCCCAGCGCGGGGCCTCCTCGCTCACGTCCACCAGCGTGTCCGGCAGCGCGGCGAGCAGCCGCTCGACCATCCCCGCGCTGAGGTAGTGATGCCGCAGGTCCAGCTCCGCCAGGTGGGTGAGCGGCTGGCCGGACAGCAGCGCCTCCGCGCCCGCGTCGGACAGCGTGCCGTACGACAGGCTCAGCGCCCCCAGGCGGGCCACCGCCGGGGCCCTCGCCACCGCGGCCGCGACCTCGTCCTGGATCTCGCTGTCCCGCAGGCCCAGGCTCCGCAGGGCGGGAAGCCGCTCCCCGCCCAGCACCCCCGCCAGGTCCTCCACCATGGCGTCGCCGCCGTATTCATGCACGCCCAGCCACAGCTCCAGGTGCTCCAGCCTGGGCAGCGAGCACTCGCCCAGGGCCCGCACGACATGGCCGGGCAGCCCGCCCGACTCCAGCCGCAGCACCCGCAGCCGCGCGTGGGAGACCGGCCTGACCACCAGCCCGGAGGAGCCCCTGACGTCCAGGCGCACCAGCTCCGGGAAGGCCTCCAGCAGCGGCGTGACGTCGCCGTGGCGGATCCAGGAGATCTCGCACGTCTCCGAGGGCACGTCGCCGAGGAACAGCGCCCGCAGCGACGGGAAGCGATGAGCGCGGGCGACGAGCTCGCGCACCACCGTCTCGGAGCTGCGCTCGATCATGTCGTCCCACTCGCCGATCACCAAGGCCCGGACCCGCGTGGTGTCGACCCGCTCGGCGAACTCCTCCAGCACCCGGTCGAAGCCGCTCGCCCCGCCGCCGAGGCCGTGCGTCGTCAACACCCACGCCACCTGCGCCGGGTCGTCCAGCGGCTCGCATGCGGCGTGGTACATCCACGCCAGCGGCAGCCCGGCGTACTCCTCCCGGTAGTGCTCCAGCGGCGGGAACCGCTCCTCCAGCAGCCTCACTCCGACACCTCGATGTAGCGCCAGCCGTCCTCCTCGTCCTCCTGCCGGTCCGACAGGTCGACCTCCACCCCGGGCAGGGCGGCGCGCAGCCGGGCGGCCATCTCCTCGCTGAGGTAGTTGTGGCGCAGGTTGAGCCGTTTGAGGTGGGTGAGCGGCTGGCCGGACAGCAGCGCCTCGGCCCCGGCGTCGGACAGCGTGCCCATGGACAGGTCGAGCGATTCCAGCCGGGCCACGATCGGCGCGGCGGCCACGGCGGCGGCCACCTCGTCCTGCCGTTCGCTGTCCTGCAGGCCCAGGTGGCGCAGGGCGGGCAGGCCGTGGCCGGCGAGGATGCCCGCCCAGTCGCCGGGGCCGGAGTCGCCGCCGTAGTTGTCCTCGCCCAGCCACAGCTCCAGGTGCTCCAGCCGGGGCAGCGAGGACTCGCCCACGGCCCGCACCACGGAGGCGGGCAGCCCTCCGGACTCGAAGCGCAACGTCTCCAGGCTCTCGTGCGTGACCGGGGCCAGTGCGAGCCCGTCGCCGCCGCGCACGTCGAGGCGCCTGAGCCGGGGATAGGCCGTCAGCAGCGGGGTGACGTCGTCCTGCCCGATCCAGGAGATCTCCGACTCCTCGCTGACGTAGTCGCCCAGGAAGATCGCCTCCAGCGCGGGCAGCCGGGGCGCGGCCTCGGCGAGCAGCCGGACCGGGACGTCGGCGCGGTCGTCGTTGTGCGCCCAGCCCCAGGTGCCGACGACGATGGCGCGCACACGCGAGGCGTCGACGGTCTTGAAGAACGTTTCGAACGCCTCCGTGATCGACGGCTCGTCCTCATAGGGCTCGCCCGAGACGCGCCAGGCGAAGGCCGCGGGGTCGGACCCGTCCTCCGGCCACCGGACCGGCAGGCCGTGGAACTGCGACAGGTGCTCGTGGATGCTCAAGTGATCTCCTCGGTCGGGGGGAGATCCAAGGTGTATCAGGTCCCGGTGACAAGATGAGCCCCATGCCTTCCACGCAGGTGCTTCTCAAGTCGGCCCGGGGCCGGTGGATCGTCGCGGCCACGGTGCTCGGCTCCGGCCTGGCCATGCTCGACGCGACCGTCGTCAACGTGGCCCTGCCGTACATCGGCCGCGAGCTGGACGCGGACATGGCCGGCCTGCAGTGGACGGTCAACGCCTACATGGTCACGCTGGCGGGGTTGATCCTGCTGGGCGGCGGCCTGGGCGACAGGTACGGCAGGCGGCGCGTCTTCCTGATCGGCACCGTGTGGTTCGCGCTCGCCTCGGCGCTGTGCGGGCTGGCGCCCAGCATCGAGGTGCTCGTGGCCGCCAGGGCCCTGCAGGGCGTGGGCGGGGCGCTGCTGACGCCCGGCTCGCTGGCGATCATCCAGGCGTCGTTCTCGCGCGACGACCGGCCCCGGGCCGTGGGCGCGTGGTCGGGGCTCGGCGGCGTGGCGGCGGCGATCGGCCCGCCCCTGGGCGGCTGGCTGGTGCAGGGGCCGGGCTGGCGGTGGGCGTTCCTCATCAACCTGCCGTTCGCGCTGCTGGTGGTGCTGGTGACGCTGCGGCACGTGCCCGAGACGCGCGACGAGAAGGCCGAAGGGCGCTTCGACGTGCTGGGGTCGGCGCTGGCTGCGCTGGCGCTGGCGGGCATCACCTACGGCCTGACCGAGACCGGCGCGCTCGTCCCGCTCGTCCTGGGCGTGGCGCTGGCGGCGGCCTTCGCGGTGCTGGAGCGGCGCAGGTCGCCCGACGCGCTGGTGCCGGTGAGCCTGTTCCGCGACCGGATCTTCACCGCCGTCAACGTGGTCACGCTGATCATGTACGGGGCGATGGGCGTGGTGTTCTTCCTGCTGGGCGTGCAGCTCCAGGTGGTCTCCGGGTTCTCCGCCACCGCGGCGGGCGCCGCGCTGCTGCCGGTGACGGTCCTGATGATGCTGCTGTCCGCCCGGGCGGGCGAGGTGGCCAAGAGGTACGGCCCGCGGCTGCCGATGACGGCCGGCATCCTGGTCGCGGCGGCGGGCTTCGCGTGGATGGCCGGGATCGGGCAGGGGTCGTCCTATTGGCTCCACGTGATGCCGGCGGTGTCGGTGTTCGGCCTGGGCCTGTCGGCGGCCGTCGCGCCGCTGACCGCGACCGTGCTGGCCACGGCCGAGGATCGCTATGCCGGTACGGCCAGCGGCGTCAACAACGCGGTGGCCAGGACCGGCAGCCTGCTCGCGGTGGCCGCGCTGCCGCCGCTGGTCGGCCTGGTCGGCGCGGCCTTCGAGGACCCGGTGCGCTTCGACGCGGGCTACGAGCGGGCCATGGTCGTCTGCACCGTGCTGATGGTCCTCTCGGCGCTGATCACGTTCGTCACGATCAGGAAGAACGTCCTGCGGTAGCCAGCTCGCGGCGCATCGCGGCCAGCGCGGTGGCCCGGGCGCGGGCGGCGTCGCCGGTGCCGAGGAGCACGTCGCTCGCCAGGCCGTCCATGAGCCGGCAGTGCCGTACCGCGAAGTCGTCGGCGTCCAGGCCGGGCGACAGCCGGCGGGCGATGCCGGCCAGCTCGGCCGCCCAGGAGCGGAAGAAGCCGTCGAGGCGGGCCAGGGTGCCGGCGTCGCTCGGCGGCTTGGCGATGACCTGCGCCCACAGTCGCCAGCGCACGTCCTGCGCGCTCGTCGGCAGGTAGAGCTCGACCAGGCGCGCCAGCGCCGCCTCCGGGGGCAGCCCGTCCAGCTCGGCCCCGCGGCGCTCGTCCAGGTCGGCCTCGCTGAGCAGCAGCGTCGAGACCAGCAGCCGGTCGCGGCTGCCGAAGTAGTACAGGACGTGGCCGGTGCTCATGCCCGCCCGGTCGGCGATGTCCTTCACGCGCAGCCGCTCGAAGCCGACGTCCTCGATGGCCTGGAGCGCGGCCTTGAGCACGTGGGCCCGCATGTCGGGTCGTTGCACGCCTTCACCCTACAAGGGTTAGACTCGCGCTCAAATCTTGAGCTGTGCTCTAACCGTCCCGGAGGAAGGCCGTGAGACTCACACCGACGGAGCGCGACCGGCTGCTGCTGTTCACGGCGGCGGAGCTGGCCCGCTCCCGGCGCGCCCGCGGGCTGCGGCTCAACGTGCCGGAAGCCACCGCGGTGATCGCGGACGCCGTCTGCGAGGCGGCCCGCTCCGGCGCCCGCCTGGCCGAGGCGATCGAGGCGGGACGCGCCGTGCTCGGCCCGGACGACGTGCTGCCCGGCGTGCCGGACGTCGTGACGGAGATCCAGGTGGAGGCCGTGTTCGACGACGGGTCGCGGCTGGCCGTGGTGACCGACCCGTTCGGCGGCGGCTCCCTGGGCGAGCGGGCGCCCGGCGCGGTGCTGCCCGCCGAGCAGCCGCCGGTCGAGCGCGAGGCGGTCACGGTCGAGGTGACCAACACCGCCCCGGTGCCGATCAGCGTCACCTCGCACTTCCACTTCTTCGAGGTCAACCCGCGCCTGCGCTTCGACAGGGCGCTCGCGTACGGCCGCCGCCTCGCCGTGCCGGCCGGGTCGACGGTCCGCTTCGACCCCGGCGCCGGCCGTACGGTCGAGCTGGTCCCGATCGGCGGCGCCCGCGTGGCGATCGGCTTCGCCGGCCTGGTGGACGGCCCGCTGGACGCGCCCGGCGCGTTCGAGGCGGCCATGGAGCGGGCGCGCGCCTGCGGATACCTGGGAGCGTGAATGAGCACATACGGTTTCCGCCGGGGCGACAGGGTACGGCTGGGCGACACGAGCCTGGTGGTGGAGGTCGAGCACGACTCCCAGCTGCCGGGCGAGGAGTTCCTGGCCGGGTTCGGCAAAACGGCCAGGGACGGGCTGCACCTGAAGGCGGCCTCGATCAAGGAGACCTGCGACCTGGTGATCAGCAACGTGCTGATCCTCGACCCGGTCCTCGGCGTCCGCAGCGCCTCGATCGGCGTCCGCGAGGGCCGCATCCACGCCATCGGCCGGGCCGGCAACCCCGACACCCTCGACGGCGTCGACGTGGTGGCCGGCACCGGGACGACGATCGTGCCGGGCGAGGGGCTGATCGCCACCGCCGGGGCGATCGACACCCACGTCCACCTGCTGTCGCCGCGCATCATGGAGGCGTCGCTGGCCTCCGGCGTGACGACGGTCATCGGGCAGGAGTTCGGCCCGGTGTGGGGCGTGGGCGTGAACTCGCCCTGGGCGCTGCGGCACGCGTTCAACGCCTTCGACGCCTGGCCGGTCAACGTCGGCTTCCTGGCCCGCGGCTCCTCCTCCGACCCGGCCCCGCTGGTGGAGGCCCTGGCCGAGGGCGGCGCGTCAGGGTTCAAGGTGCACGAGGACATGGGCGCGCACACCCGGGCCCTGGACACCGCGCTGCGGGTGGCCGAGGAGCACGACGTGCAGGTGGCCCTGCACACCGACGGGCTGAACGAGTGCCTGTCGGTGGAGGACACGCTCGCGGTGCTGGAGGGCCGCACGATCCACGCCTTCCACATCGAGGGCTGCGGCGGCGGCCACGTGCCCAACGTGCTGAAGCTGGCCGGGGTGCCCAACGTCATCGGCTCCTCCACCAACCCGACGCTGCCCTTCGGCCGCGACGCCGTCGCCGAGCACCACGGGATGATCGTGTCGGTGCACGGGCTCAAGCTCGACCTGCCGGGCGACGCCGCGCTGGCGCACGACCGGATCAGGGCGGGCACGATGGGCGCCGAGGACGTGCTGCACGACCTGGGCGTCATCGGCATCACCTCCTCCGACGCCCAGGGCATGGGCCGGGCCGGGGAGACCGTGCGGCGCACGTTCGCCATGGCGGACAAGATGAAGAGCGAGCCCTCGGCACACGACAACGAGCGGGTGCTGCGCTACCTGGCCAAGCTGACGATCAACCCGGCCATCGCGCACGGCCTGGCGCACGAGGTCGGCTCGCTGGAGATCGGCAAGCTGGCCGACGTCGTGCTGTGGGAGCCGGCCTACTTCGGGGCCAAGCCGCAGCTGGTGCTCAAGGCCGGCTTCCCGGCCTACGGCGTCACCGGCGACCCCAACGCCTCCACCGACGCCTGCGAGCCGCTGGTGCTGGGGCCGCAGTTCGGCGCGCACGGCGCGACGGCCGCCGACCTGTCGGTCGCCTTCGTGGCGCGGGCGGCCCTGCCGGGCGACCGGATGCCCACGCGCCGCCGCCGGGTCGCCGTGCGGGGCACGCGCGGCATCGGCCCGGCCTCGATGGTCCGCAACTCCCGGCTCGGCCAGGTGGAGGTCGACCCGCTCGGCCGCGTCACGCTGGACGGCGAGCCGATCGGCTCCGAGCCTGCCGACTCGGTCTCCCTCAACCGCCTGTACTTCCTGTAGGAGCCGCCTTGTCCATGCCGCTGTTCATGCCGCCCGAGTGGGAGCCGCACAGCCGTACCTGGATGTCCTGGCCCGTCGGCTACGTGCTGCAGGCCCCGGAGGACTCCTACCGCGCCTGGTCGGCGGTGGCCAACGCGGTCGTCCGCCACGAGCCGGTGACCATGCTGGCCGACCCATCGGAGGCCGGGTCGGCGGCCCGGTGGCTGGACCCGCGGGTCGAGGTGGTGCAGGTGCCGCTGGACGACTGCTGGCTGCGCGACAACGGCCCGACCTTCGTCGTCCACGACGGCGAGCTGCACGGCGTGGACTGGACGTTCAACGGCTGGGGGTGGGCGCCGCACGACAAGGACGACAAGGTCGCCGGCTTCGTGCTGGACCGGCTGGGCGTGCCCGCGCACCGCACGTCCATGGTCGGCGAGGGCGGCGGCATCCACGTCGACGGCGAGGGCACGGTGATCGTGACCGAGACCGTGCAGCTGGACCCGCGCCGCAACCCCGGCTGGACCAAGGCCGAGGCCGAGGCGGAGCTGCGCAGGCTGCTCGGCGTCGAGAAGGTCCTCTGGCTGCCGCGCGGCCTGACCGCCGACTACGGCGGCTACGGCACCAACGGCCACGTCGACCTGCTGGCCTGCTTCGCCCGGCCGGGCCTGGTGCTGTGCCACATCCAGCCCGACCCCGCCCACCCCGATTTCGAGGTGACCCGCGAGAACCTGGCCGTCCTGCGCGCATCCACCGACGCCCGCGGCCGCCCGCTGGAGGTCGTGGAGGTGCTCGCGCCCACCGTGGCCGAGGCCGGCGGCAAGCTGGTCGACTACTCCTACATCAACCACTACCTGGCCAACGGCCTGGTGCTGCTGTGCTCCTTCGACGACCCGCGCGACGCGGAGACCGCCGAGCTGTTCGCCAAGCTCTTCCCCGGCCGCGCCGTCGAGTCGGTCGACGCCCGCGCGATCTTCGCCATGGGCGGCGGCATCCACTGCATCACCCAGCAGCAGCCCGCCATCTGATCAGAACGCGAACGCCTGCCGGCGCACGCCGTTGTCGAAGTTGGACAGCAGCAGCTCCGGCTCCCCCACCGCGCGGACGCCGGGCAGGCGCGTCAGCAGCTCGCGGAACATCGTCCTGATCTCCTGCCTGGCCAGGTTGGCGCCCAGGCAGAAGTGCGGCCCCGGCCCGCCGAAGCCGACGTGCGGCTTGGTCTCGCGGGTGATGTCGAAGCGGTCGGGGTCGGGGAAGACCTCCTCGTCGCGGTTGGCCGAGCCGTAGAACAGCACGACCCGGTCGCCGGGCTTGAGCTCCAGGCCGCGCAGGTTGTAGGGCTGGGTGACCCGGCGGCGGAACTGGATGATCGGGGAGACGTAGCGGACCATCTCCTCGATCGCGTTGCCGATGTGCGCGTCGAAGTCGCTCATCAGCAGCTCGCGCTGGTCGGGGTGGTCGGTGAGCAGCCTGATGCCGTGCGCCATCGTGTTGCGCGCGGTCTCGTTGCCCGCGACCAGCAGCAGCGTGAAGAACGACCCCAGCTCCCTGTCGGTGAGCCTCTCCCCGTCGGGGTTGGCGTTGACCAGCGCCGAGACCAGGTCGCCGCGCGGCTGCCGCGCCCGCTCGTGGCCGAGCCGGATGACCAGCCGCTGCAGGGCGAGCAGCGCCAGCACGTTGCCCGCGGCCATCCGGGCGCTGCGCCACAGGCTGGGCCGCACGCCGCTGTAGGCGGTGGAGGCGTCGACCTGCCGGTGGACCCGCTCGCGCTCCGCCTCCGGGATGCCCATCATGTCGCAGATGACGTGGATCGGCAGGCGCGCGGCGACCTGGGAGACGAAGTCGCGCGGGCCGTGGGCGACCACGTCGTCGACGATCCTCGCGCAGGCGGCCTCGATGTCGCTCTGCAGGTCGGTGAGCATGCGGGGGCTGAAGGCCCGCGAGACGATGCGCCGCAGCCTGGCGTGGCGCGGGTCGTCCATGTTGACCATCGACTCGCCGAAGACGTGCTTGACCCAGCCGGGGGGCTCGGGGTTGGTCACCGCCGGCTCGCTGGAGAACACCTTGGCGTTGCGGCTGGCCTCGACCACGTCCGCGTGCCGTACCAGGGCGTAGAAGCCGGTGCCCGAGCGCAGGAAGGGCACCTTCCTCTCGGGAAAGAACACGGGGCGGTCCAGCTGCCGCAGCCGGGCGAACGCCTCGTTGCGCTCCTTCAGCGGCCGCCGCCAGAACTCCAGGTCCGCCAGGTCGATGTCCGACACGTCGATGTGCACCCGTCCATCGTGGCACGTTCCCCGCGGGTTAACGCGCCCGTCCGCATCGGCGGGGATCCTCCGGGACATGAGCGTCACCCTCGCCACCCTGCTCGCCGCCGCCGCGCTCGCCGCACCCGCGGGCGCGCACGCGCGGGCCTGCTCCGGGCTCCCGCACGACTTCGACGGCGACGGCCGCACCGACCTGGCCGTGGCCGCGCCGTACCAGACCGTCTCCGGCCACGCCCGCGCCGGCGAGGTCACGATCCTGTACGGCTCGGGCCGCACCCAGAAGCTCTCCCAGGACACCCCCGGCACCCCGGACCTGGCCGAGACCGGCGACTCCTTCGGCTCGGCGCTGGCCTCGGGCGACTTCGACGGCGACGGCTGCGCCGACCTCGCGGTGGGCGTGTCGGAGGAGTTCCTCGGCGACCCGGTGCCCGGCGCGGACGGCAACGGCGTGGTCCAGCTGTTCCACGGCTCGGCCGACGGGCTGCGGCCCGGGCGCCGGCTCGCCGCGCCCAGGCCCGGCAGCGACCGGTACGGCGCGGCGCTCGCGGCCGGCGACCTCGACGGCGACAGGGCCGACGAGCTGGCCGTCGGCGCGCCCACCCACGGCGGTGGCGGCGCGGTGTTCCTCGTGGGCGTGCGCGGCCTGTCGCGCGTCGCCCAGTCCACCGGCTGGGTACGGCAGCGCGGCCTGGCCACCGACCAGTGGGGCGCGGCGCTCGCGATCGGCGACGCGGACGGGGACGGCCGCGCCGAGCTGGCCGTCGGCGCGCCGGCCGACAGCGTCGAGCTCGACGGGCAGGGCTCGGTCACGCTGATCGACCCGCTCGCCCGGAAGGCCGCCTTGGTGACGCAGGACAGCCCCGGCCTGAAGGGGAAGGCGGAGAAGTGGGACTCCTTCGGCGCGGCCCTCACGGCCGGCGACTTCGACGCCGACGGCCGCGCCGACCTGGCCGTCGGCTCCCCCGGCGAGGGCCTGACCCCGGGCCAGCGCGCGTTGGACTACGGCGACGGCATGGTCCACGTCCTGTACGGCACGCGGCACGGCTGGTCCACGCGGCGTAGCGAGGCCTGGACGCAGAACGTGCTCGACGGCAGGCCCCGCTACTACGACCGGTTCGGCAGCTCGCTGGCGGCCGGCGACTTCAACGGCGACGGCGACGACGAGCTGGCCGTCGGCGTGCCCGGCGAGCGGGCGGTCCAGGTGCTGGCCGGTACCCGGTCCGGCGGCCTGACCCGCCACGGCGACCTGCTCGTCAAGGGCCGGGGCGGCGACTTCGGCACGGCGCTGGCGGCGGTGCGGGCCCCTGGCTCGCGCTACCGCACGCTCGCGGCCTCCCCCGCGGCGCCCGCGACAGCATCCGTCGCCGTGTCCGCGACGGCGTCCCGGCCGGTGTGGTCGCTGGCCGTCGCCGCCCCGGGCAAGGGCGTCGTCACGCTGGTCCCGGGCACGCGCAGGCCCGGCCCGTACCCCGGCCTGCGCCCGGCCGGGGCGCGCGAGTGGACCACGGGCTCGGGCTTGTACGGCTACGCCCTGGACTGAGCCGCGGGGAGCGGGCTGACCGAGCTAGCGGGCGGGGCTCGCGGGGACGCTCACGCGGTGGGACGTCCTGGCGGGCGCGCCCCTGCGCGAGATGTAGTCCAGCGTGCGGAACTCCGCGGTCAGCTCCTCGGCGGTGACCCGGCACACGATGTAGCCGCGCCGCTGGTCGATGTAGGAGATGTGCGGGTTCTCGGCCAGCGACTCCTCGATCCACGCCCGGTCCCGGTAGCCGTCGCCGTCGCTGGCGATCGAGGAGGTGACCAGCTCGGGGGCGACGACGGGCGAGCCGGGGTCGTCGAAGTCGCGGCGCAGCTCGGCGGCGTGGTGCATGTGCGCGTCGCCCGTCAGCACCACCGGGTTGCGCGTGCCCGCCAGCAGCTCCAGCAGGTGGGCCCGCTCGGCGGCGTAGCCGTCCCAGGAGTCCAGGTTGACCTCGCGCCCCGGGCCGCGCCTGTAGTCGCGCTGCATGAGGAGGATCTGCTGGCCGAGCAGGTTCCACTGGGCGGTCGAGCCGCGCATCCCCTCGGCGAGCCACCGCCACTGGCCGGCGCCGAGCAGCGTCCTGCCCTCGGCGAGCCGGTCGTCGCAGCCGGCGCGCACGCCGTCCAGGCACGCCTGGTCGTCGCGGAACTGCCGGGTGTCCAGCAGGTGGAAGCGGGCCAGCGGCCCCCACGAGACGCGCCGGTTGATCCGCAGCACCGTGCCCTGGAGGCTGGCGCGGCGCAGCGGCATGTTCTCGTAGTAGGCGCGGAAGGCGTCGGCGCGGCGGCGGGCGAAGCCGAGGGCGCCGGTGCTGGAGACCGGCCCGGCCCAGTTGTTCTCCAGCTCGTGGTCGTCGAAGGCGACCAGCCAGGGCGCGGCCGCGTGCGCGCGCTGCAGGTCGGGGTCGCTCTTGTACTGCGCGTGCCGCAGCCGGTAGTCGGCCAGCGTGGCGCACTTGCCCGGCGTGTGGGTGCGCACCCGCCCGGCCAGCGCGGTGTAGCCGCTGGGGCCGTACTCGTACAGGTAGTCGCCCAGGTGCACGACCAGGTCGGGGTCCTGCTCGGCCAGGCGCCGGTAGGCGGTGTAGTAGCCGTGCTCGTAGTGGGCGCAGGCGGCCACCGCGAAGGCGAGTGGCTGGAGGGCCGTGGGGGTGGTCCTGGTACGGCCGGCGGGCGAGATCCTGCCCTCGGCGCGGAAGCGGTAGAAGTACTCCCGGCCGGGCTCCAGGCCCTCGAGCTCGACGTGCACCGCGTGGGCGTGGCGGGGGTCGGCGGCAGCCGTACCGGATCTGACCACGCGGGAGAACCGCTCGTCGGCGGCGACCTGCCAGCCGACCTCGACGGTCCTGGACGGCATGGCGCCGCGGCCGTCGGGGGCCAGGGGGTCGGGCGCGAGGCGGGTCCACAGCACGAATCCGTCGTGGGAAGGGTCGCCGGAGGCCACGCCGAGCGTGAACGGGTCGCGGGCGAGCGTCCTGGCGGTGCGGGCGCCGGTCGGGGGGAGGAGGACGGGGAGGGTCGTCGCTGCGAGGAACGTTCTGCGGTCCACGCTCCAGGTATGTCCATCCCGGTTGACCCGGCCGTGGCCGCGGAGTCAAGCCGGGATGAACATGTCCTGGCGGGGTGGAGCCGTCTAGAGCGTGGAGCCTTCTAGATG
Organism: Thermoactinospora rubra; assembly: GCF_002093975.1. Classification (GTDB taxonomy): domain Bacteria; phylum Actinomycetota; class Actinomycetes; order Streptosporangiales; family Streptosporangiaceae; genus Nonomuraea; species Nonomuraea rubra_A. The sequence continues at coordinate 135,216 of NZ_KZ084330.1, read as the reverse complement.
TTCTGTCCCGTGAGGTTGGGTACGCGGCTGGCGGGTGGTTGCCCTCCCAACGCGGTGTGTCCGCGGTGATGGTTGTACATGTGCAGCCAGGCTGGCAAGACACGGCGGCGTTCGGTTTCTGAGGTGTACGGGCGGGCGTAGGCCCACTCCTCGGCCAGGGTGCGGTGGAAGCGTTCGACTTTGCCGTTGGTCTGCGGCCGGTAGGGGCGGGTGCGTTTGTGGGTGATGCCCGCCGTGGCCAGGGTGGTGCGCCACAGCAGCGAGCGGTAGCAGCTGCCGTTGTCGGTCAGCACTCGGCGTACGGTGATGCCCAGGCTGGTGAAGTAGGCATGGGCGCGTTGCCAGAACGCGGCGGCGGTTTCCTTGCGCTCGTCGGCCAGGATTTCGGTGTAGGCCAGGCGGGAGTGGTCATCGAGGGCGGTGTGCAGGAAGCCGTAGCCCAGCAGCGGGTTGCGGTAGGCGTTGCGCTGGCCGGTCTGGGTGCGTTGGCTGTTGCGGCCACCGATCTGGCGGCCGTGGATGCGGTGGCCGCCGCCGTCGGGGATGTTGCCGAGCTTCTTGACATCGACGTGGACCAGGTCGCCGGCGGCGCTGTGCTCGTAGCGGCGGATCCGGGTGCCGCTACCGCGATCCAGGTGAGCCAGGGGCGGGCAGCCGTAGCGGGTCAGCACGCGATGCACGGTGGAGGTGGGCAGGCCGAGTCGGGCAGCGATCCGGGCGGGACCGAGCCGATGGGTGAAGCGGATCTTGACGATCCGGCGTTCGGTCGAGGTGCGGGTGCGGGCGGGGCTGTGGTGCGGCCGGCTGGAGCGATCGGCCATGCCCGAGGGTCCCTGTTGCCGGTATCGGTTGGCCCACCGGCGCGCGGTGGTGGCAGAGACCTGGAAGCGTTCGGCGGCTCGTCGCAGTGGCCATCCATCGTCGACGACACAGCGGGCCAGGCGAAGTCTGCCGAGTTCGGTCAGCGGCGCGTTACGGTGGGGCACGAGGACCTCCAGGGCCGGTGGTGCGTTGCTTGGTCGCTACACACCACCCTCAGGAGGTCCTCGCCTATTTCAAGGTCATCGACGGCGGGTCTTTCAACCCGCGGCCGCGTTACCAACGTCCATGGTCAGTACAGCTAGAGCAGCGCCAGGTCGGCGCGCAGCCGTTCGGCGCCGGTGAAGTGCACGCCGGTCAGGCCGGCCCGCTCGGCGCCGTGGACGTTCTCCAGGCGGTCGTCGACGAACACCACGTCCCTGGGGCTTTCGGCGCCGAGCCGGGCCAGCAGGTGCTCGTAGATCTCCACGTCCGGCTTGACCATGCCGATCCGGGCGCTGTAGACGCGCGGTTCGAACGGCGCGAGCCACGGCAGCCCGTCGATGCCGTCCGCGACGCACGCGGGGGCGTTGGACAGCAGGGCGAGACGCCGGCCCGCCGCCGCCAGCTCGCCGGTCACCTCGAGCGTGGCGTGGTTGGGATGGGACCAGCTGGCCACGTCCATCTCCACCAGCCTGGCGAGCTCGGCGTCGGTGGCCTGCCGGCCCAGCACCTTGGACCAGTACTCCTCCGGCGTGAGGGCGGCCCGGTCGAACTCCAGCCGGTGCTCCCAGTAGCCCCGTTCGAAGGCGTGGGGGTCGGCTCCGGCGGCCCGGGCCATCGCCCGGTTCTCCTCCGGGCTCTGCGGAAGGGACAGCACGTTGCCGTAGTCGAAGACGATCCAGATCATGCCAGGTATGGTCGCAGGTGCTCGGTGAGCGCGCCGCAGCCGAGGTACTTCTCCACGGTGTGGAAGTCGATCCAGTCGAGGTCGACCAGCTGTTCGGCGTCGACGCCGTGGAAGCACTCGCGCAGCCGCGGCGGGATGGCGGCGATGTCGTGCCGGTCGGCGATGTTGACCCAGCGCCTTACGCCCTTGGGGCGCTCGCCCCTGCCGTTGATCGGCGGCGGGAGCAGGTTCTCGAAGACCACGTTGCGCATCCCGAGCGGGCTGCCCAGCGTGACGAGCAGGTCCACCTCCAGGTCGGGGTTGGCCCACAGCGCCTCGTAGGCGACCACGCTGCCCAGCGAGTGGGCGACCACGGCCTTCGGCCGGTTGCGCCGGATCACCTCGGCGACGACCTGGCCGCATTGGCGGCGCCGGTCCTGGTCGGTGAGGTAGGTGGCCACCTCGGGCGCGAAGCGGGCGGCGAAGGCGGCGGCCGCCCTGGCGTCCATCCGGCCCAGCAGCCAGCCGGTGACCGCCCTGAGCGCCCCGGTCAGCCCCTCGCCGATGCCGCACTCGCGGGCCCAGGCGGTCCACACCCGCTCGGCGTCGGCGGCCATCCGCTCGGGCTCGACGGCCTCGGGGTCCTTGCCGTTGTGCAGGAGGTGGGCGAAGTAGGCCACCTCGGCGAAGTGGTTCGCCGGTTCCGGTCCGCGTAAGGCGATGTTGAGGTAGCGGTTCCACTTGGCCCGCATCGCCTCGGCCGCGCCGGTGGCGGAATAGGACGCCTGGACGTAGTACTTGTACTTGCCGATGCCGTGCACGCCGACGATGGCCCCCACAGCCACTCCCCTCGCGAGTCCGTCGGTGGGAAGCCTGGCACGCCATGATTGCAACCCGCTTAACGCGAAATATCGGTTGTCCCGGGGCAGGAGAGCGATGGCAGACTTGCCCGGCGACGCATCGAAGACCTGGAGACTCGAAGGTCCAGAGGCTCGCAGACCCGGAGGATCGCAGGCCCGGAGGGAGGAGACCGCCGTGACGGAACCGATCGTCGTCACCGACTCGGTCGTCATCCCCGGCACCGAGCTGACCTGGCGCTTCTCCCGCTCCTCCGGCCCCGGCGGGCAGGGCGTCAACACCACCGACAGCCGCGTGGAGCTGTCCTTCGACGTCGCCGCGACCACCGCGCTGCCCCCGGCGCTGAAGGCGCGCGCCCTCGGCCGGCTCGGCTCCCCGGTGATCACCGTCGCCGCGTCGGAGCACCGCTCGCAGCTGCGCAACCGGGAGGCCGCCGCGCGGCGCCTGGTCCAGCGGCTCAGGGAGGCCATCGCCCCGCCGCCCAAGCGCCGTAAGCCCACCAAGCCCACCCGCGGCTCGGTCGAGCGGCGCCTGGCCGCCAAGAGGCACCGCGCCGAGCTCAAGCGCCTGCGCAGAGCCGACTGAGCCGACTCAGCCGACTCAGCCGACTCATCCAGGCCTCATCAGGCCCGGGCGGGACCGGCGCTCTCGACCACCTCGAAGCTCCACAGCTCCGACGCCGTGGCCGCCGCCCGCTCGCCGGAGCCGTGCCCGCGCTCGAAGGCCTGCCCCTTGAGCCAGCGCTGGAAGTCCTCCTCGCTGCGCCACCGGGTGTAGACCAGGTAGCGGTCGGTCCCCTCGACCGGTCGCAGCAGCTCGAACCACTCGAACCCGTCGGCGGACTCCACCATCCCGGCGCGCGCCGCGAAGCGCCGCTCGAGCTCCTCCCGCATCTCCGGCGGGACCGTCAGGACGTTGATCTTCACGACCGAGGCCACATCGACTCCCTGGGACGACACCTGCTGACTGACTCCTGCTCACGGTGAGCCTATGCCGCGTGACGAGCATCACTTCCCGCGACCCGGCCGCGAGCCTTAAGGTCATCCCGTGGGAGCGCTCTCACAAGGTCGGGAAGGGAATCGGGGAGCATGAGTTTTCTGTGGGGCACCGCCACCTCCAGCTACCAGATCGAAGGAGCGGTGGAGGAGGACGGCCGCGGGCCGTCCATCTGGGACACCTTCAGCCACACCCCGGGCAAGGTGAAGGGCGGCGACACCGGCGACGTGGCGTGCGACCACTACCACCGCTACCTCGACGACGTGCGCCTGCTGGCCGAGCTCGGGGTGGGCGCCTACCGCTTCTCGATCGCCTGGCCGCGCGTCGTGCCCGAGCCCGGCGTGGTCAACCCCAAGGGGCTGGACTTCTACAAGCGCCTGGTCGACGCCCTGCTGGAGGCGGGGATCAGGCCGTGGCCGACCCTCTACCACTGGGACCTGCCGCAGTACCTGGAGGACGCGGGCGGCTGGCCGGTCCGCGACACCGCCCACCGGTTCGCCGACTACGCCGAGATCGTCCACGACGCCCTCGGCGACCGGGTGAGCGACTGGACGACGCTCAACGAGCCGTGGTGCTCGTCGCTGCTGGGATACGCCAGCGGCGAGCACGCCCCGGGCCGCAAGGAGCCCGGCAACGCCGTCAGGGCCGTCCACCACCTGCTGCTCGGGCACGGCCTGGCCGTACCGGCCCTGTCCAGGAACGGCGGCAGGGTGGGGATCACGCTGAACCTGGCCCCGGTGACCCCGGCCAGCCAGTCGCGCGCGGACCTCGACGCCGCCCGCCGCGTCGACGGCGTGCAGAACCGGCTGTTCCTCGACCCCGTGCTGCTCGGCTCCTACCCCGCCGACATGGTGCGCGACCTGTCCCACCTGAGCGACTTCTCGCACGTGCTCGACGGCGATCTGGAGATCGTCTCCCGCCCGATCGGCATGCTGGGGATCAATTACTACACCCCGGCCCTGGTCGCCGCGGGCGACCCGGTCGCGGACACGCCGTGGATCGGCGCCGAGGACGTCCGCTGGGTCGACGGCGGCCGTCCCCGCACCACGATGGGCTGGGAGATCGACGAGCAGGGGCTGCTGGAGCTGCTGGTCCGCATCACCGAGGACTACCCGGCCGTCGACCTCTACATCACCGAGAACGGCGCCGCCTTCGCCGACGAGGTGGGCCAGGACGGCGCGGTCCACGACCCCGCCCGCGTCGACTACCTGCGCCGCCACATCTCCGCCTGCGAGGAGGCGGTACGGCGGGGCGTCCCGCTCAAGGGCTACTTCGCCTGGTCCCTGATGGACAACTTCGAGTGGGCCCACGGCTACGGCCAGCGGTTCGGCATCGTCCACGTCGACTTCGCGACGCAGAAGCGCACGCCCAAGGACAGCGCCCGGTGGTACGCCGGGCGCATCCGCCAAGGTGGGCTCGGCTGAGGCAGATTTGGGCCTTTTCCCTCTGACGGGTTCGCCGCACTCTCAGTGCAGCGCGCGGTAGTCACACACCCCCCGGACCGCGCGCCGAGGAGGGACAAGGTGAAACGCCGACTGATCGTCGTGCTGGCCGTCCTCGGCCTGGCCTTACTCGGCTGGACCAACCCGAGCGGCGCAGGGGCCGAACCTCCGGCCAACAAGCAGTACCGGGTCGAGGGACCCGCCGACGCCCGGCAGCGCAGCGCGGTGGCGGCCACCGGGGCCGCCATCGACGAGGTGGCCGAGACCTCGGTCGTGGTCACCGCGACGCCCGAGGAGGTCGCGGCCATCAGGAAGCTCGGCTACCGGGTCAGCGAGCTGCCCCGCTTATCCCGCCCGGGCGCCGAGCCGTTCGACTTCCCGCCCGGAGACTCGGGCTACCACAACTACGCGGAGATGAACGCCGACATCAACGCGCTGGTCTCCGCCCGGCCGTCCATCGTCGGCAAGTTCGTCTACGGCCGCTCCTACGAGGGCCGCGACCTGGTGGGCGTCAAGATCAGCGACAACGTCGCGACCGACGAGAACGAGCCCGAGGTGCTCTTCACCCACCACCAGCACGCCCGTGAGCACCTCACGGTCGAGATGGCGCTGTACATCATGCACCTGCTGGCCGACAACTACGGTTCGGACGCCCGCATCACGAACCTCGTCAACACCCGCGAGATCTGGATCTTCCCGGACCTCAACCCCGACGGCGGCGAGTACGACATCGCCACCGGCTCCTACCGCATGTGGCGCAAGAACCGCCAGCCCAACTCCGGCACCACGGCGGTCGGCACCGACATGAACCGCAACTGGGCCTACAACTGGGGCTGCTGCGGCGGCTCGTCCGGCTCGCCCTCCAGCGAGACCTACCGCGGCCCGTCGGCGGAGTCCGCGCCCGAGGTCAGGGCCGTGGCCAACTGGGTGCGCAGCCGCGTCGTCGGCGGCGTCCAGCAGCTCAAGGCGCACATCGACTGGCACACCTACGGCGAGCTGATCCTGTGGCCGTACGGCTACACCTACAACGACACCGCGCCCGGCCTGACGCAGGACGACCGCGACGCGCACGCCGCGCTGGGGCAGAACATGGCCTCGACCAACGGCTACACGCCCCAGCAGGCCAGCGACCTCTACATCACCGACGGCTCGATCGACGACTGGATGTGGGGCGCGCACAAGATCTTCTCCTACACGTTCGAGATGTACCCGGTCAGCTCCAGCCCGGGCTTCTACCCGCCCGACGAGCAGATCGGGCCGCAGACCACGCGCAACAGGGAGGCGGTGCTGCGGTTCCTGGAGTACGCCGACTGCGTCTACCGCATCATCGGCAAGGACGCCCAGTACTGCGGCACGGGCGGCGGCACGACCGTCTACTCCGACACCTTCGAGACCGCGACCGGCTGGACGGCCAACCCGGCCGGCACCGACACCGCGACGACGGGGCAGTGGGAGCGCGGCGACCCCGAGGCGACCACCTCCAGCGGGGCCAAGCAGCTGGGCACCACGGTCAGCGGCACCAACGACCTGGTGACCGGGCGGCTGGCCGGGTCCGGCGCGGGCGACCACGACATCGACGGCGGCGTCACCACGATCCAGTCGCCGGCGATCACGCTGCCCGCCTCCGGCACGCTGACGCTGTCGTGGTCGTGGTACCTGGCGCACGGCTCGAACTCCTCCAGCGCCGACTACTTCCGCGTCAAGGTGAACGGCACGCAGGTGTTCCAGCAGCTGGGCGCGGCCGCCAACCGCAACGGCGCCTGGGCGACCGCCACCGCCGACCTGAGCTCCTACGCGGGCCAGACCGTCCGGATCAGCTTCGAGGCGGCCGACGCCTCCACGGCCTCGCTGGTGGAGGCCGGCGTGGACGACGTCAGGATCGTCCAGCGCTGACCGCCTGAGGGGTACGGCTGCCGCGGCAGCCGTACCCCTCCTAGGCTGTGCGCATGCTGCCCAGTGTCCGCGGCCTCCTCCTCGACGCGGCCGACCAGCTGATCGTCTTCCGCAGGACCGTCCCCTCGCGCGAGGTCTACTACTCGGTCCCCGGCGGCCACGTCGAGCCCGGCGACGCCTCGCTGGAGGCCGCGCTGCACCGGGAGCTGCGCGAGGAGCTGGGCGCCACCGTCGCCGACGTCACGCCGCTCACCACGCTCACCTACTCCTGGCGCGGCGGCCGCAAGACCCAGCACGTGTACGGCTGCCGCCTGCTCGCCATGGACCCCGCCCTGCGGACCGGCCCGGAGTTCTCCGACCCGGCCAAGGGGCGGTACGAGGTGGTGCGGCTGCCGCTGGACCCCGCCGAGATCCTCTCGCGGCACCTGGTCCCCGAACCGGTCGCCGCCTACCTCGCGGACACCATCACCGCCCTGCCCCACCTGATCGTCAGTCGCGGCGGCGGAAGATCAGGATGAGCACCCGCAGCACGAGGATCGCGCTGATGACCAGCAGGTTGTAGCCGATCAGCTCATACAGGCGCATCACGCCCGGCAGCACGACCGGCCCGCCGGAGGTACCCAGCAGGATCGTGCCCATCAGCCCGGCCGTGGCGCCCAGCACGGTCAGCAGCACCTGGTGCAGCAGCGTGGTGACGAAGCGGCGGTCCCGCTCGTCGGCCAGCAGCCGCACGTTCACCGACAGGCGGCCGTGCTCGGCGGCGCTGACGATGCGGTCCAGCCGCCGGGGCAGGCGGCGCAGCATCGGCACGAGCGCGGCCGTCTCCTGGACCAGGGTCTCCTTGATCGACGCGGGCTCCAGGTGGGCGGCCAGGTGGCGGCCGGCGAAGGCCCGGGCCTCCTCGACCAGGTCGAATCCGGGCGCCAGGTGGACGAGCGTGCCCTCGAGCGTGGCCAGCGCGCGGAAGACGGCCGCCACCTCGGGCGGGATGGACAGCCCGTAGGCGGCGACGATCCTGAACAGGTCGGTGAACATCTGGACGCTGTCCATGCCCGGCCCCAGGTGCCTGGCCATGAACTGGCCCAGCGCCCGCTCCAGCGCGGCCTGGTCGATCTCCTCGGGCCGGGGGACCACCTCCAGCAGCGCGTCGGTGACCGCCAGCGGGTCCTGCCGGTTCATCGCCAGCAGGAAGCGCTGGAGCGCCGAGCGTGCCGAGGCGTCCAGGCGGCCCACCGAGCCGAAGTCCAGCAGGCCGAGCCTGCCGTCGTCGAGCAGCATGATGTTGCCCGGGTGCGGGTCGGCGTGGAAGACGCCCTGCAGGAGGATCTGCCGCAGCAGGCAGTCGAGCAGGTCGCGGGCCAGCCGGGGGTCGCGCGGCGCCTGGGCGAGCGGCTTGCCCGCCAGCCGCTCCATGACGAGCACCCGCTCGCCGCAGTGGCGGCTCACCGGGGCGGGGTAGCGGACGGGGCCGGGCGGGGCGGCGGCCACGGCCGCCATGTTGGCCGCCTCGACGCGGAAGTCCAGCTCCTCGCGGATCGCGGCGGCGAAGCCCTCGGCCAGGTCCCGCAGGCCCAGCGCGCGGCCCCACCGGGTCCTGGCCTCCAGCGTGCGCGCCAGCCTGGCCACGATGTCCAGGTCCTTGGTCACCACAGCGCGGATGCCGGGCCGCTGGACCTTGACGACGACCTCCTCGCCGCTGTGCAGCCGCGCGGCGTAGGCGTGCGCGATCGAGGCGGCGGCCAGCGGCCTGCGGTCGAAGGCGGCGAAGACCTCCTCGACCGGCCCGCCGAGCTCGGCGGTGAGCACCTGCTCGACCTGCTCCCACGGCGCCGGCCGCACCTCGTCCTGCAGCCGCCCCAGCTCCTGGACGAACTCGGCGGGCAGCAGGTCGCGCCGGGTCGACAGGACCTGGCCGAGCTTGACGAAGGTCACCCCGCCCTCCTCCAGCGCCTCGCGCAGCGACCGCGCCAGCCGTACCCGGCCGCTCCTGTCCTCCACGCGGTCGCCGCGGCCGCGCAGGTACGGCCCCAGCCCGTGCCTGACCGCGATGCGGGTGATCTGCGAGTAGCGGCGGGCGCGCGAGATCCGGCCGCGCAGCGAGCGGGCGAACTCGATCGGCCCGGGGACGGTGCCGGGCGGGATCAGCACTTCGGCGATGACCAGCAGGACCATGGGCATCAGCGCGATGCACATGATGACCAGCAGCAGCACCCAGACCGGCCCGATCCCCGGCGCGGCGGTGGTGCCGCCGAAGGACCGCAGGATGGGCTCCAGCATGGGGCCGGCCAGCGCCAGGGTGAGGAAGCCGGCCAGGGCGACGCGCAGGATGCCGAACCTGACGCCGAGCAGCCGCTGCGCGGCCACCGCCAGCATGATCAGGACGGCGAGGATCGAGGCGATCCCGAGGAATGTCAGCAACGACGAGTCGGGCACCCGCCCACCCTAGGGCCGCCGCCCGCCCGTCATGTCCCCGCCCCGTCCCCGGCTCCCGTCAGGTCCGGCGGTCCTCCATCTCCCACAGATGGTCCAGCACGTGCCACGTGATGCGGCGCAGCGCGTACCTCGGCGTCCACTTCGGCTCCCAGGGGCCCGTCCACGGCCGGGACAGCACCGCGGCCAGCTCCTCGCGCAGGGCGTCGCGGTCCTGCCGCGACCGGTACGGCGGATGCTTGACGCCCAGGATGCGGGCGTACCCTCGCTCGGCCTCCTCGACGTGCTCGACCATCTTGGTGCGGTCCCGGCCGCCGCCCCGTGGGCCCTTGCGCAGTTCCTCCGGCGAGGCGGCGGCGCGCTCGTCGAACAGCTCCCACGCGGCCCGCATGATCGCCACCTGGCGCCCGGCCTCGGCTTCGGTCAGCGGCTCGTGGTCGGCCTTGGCGTGGACCTCGGGAATGCCGAAGTCGGTGGCGGACCGGCCGTCGAGCCTTTCGACCACCGTGGGGGCGCCGGGGTCGAAGTCCAGGCCCGCCCGCTCGGCCACGACCCGGTAGCGGGGGGCGTAGTCGAGGAGCCGGTCGAGGGCAGGCTCCTCGGACTTGCCGGCCCTGCACCATCCTGGCCAGTCGAGCGAGCAGGCGAACACCTTCTTGGCGCCCAGCTCGAGATAGATCCGGTTCATGAGGGCCAGGATGGCAGGCATACCTGCCAGGTGGTGTCAGGTTTGGCAGGCGCGGGGCCTCAGACCAGGTCGATCAGATCCGCCACCGAGTCGACCACGAGCGAGGGCCGGTACGGGAAGCGGTCGATCTGCTCCCGCTGCGTCACGCCCGTCAGCACCAGGATCGTGTAGAGCCCGGCCTCCATGCCGCAGACGATGTCGGTGTCCATCCGGTCCCCGATCATCGCCGTGCTCGTGCTGTGCCCTCCGATGAGGTTCAGCGCCGTGCGCATCATCATCGGGTTCGGCTTGCCGACGAAGTACGGCGCCACGCCCGTGGCCTTGGAGATCATCGCCGCGACCGCCCCGCACGCCGGCAGCGACCCCTCGGTCGACGGCCCGACCGGGTCGGGGTTGGTGGCGATGAAGCGCGCGCCGCCCTCGATGAGCCGGATCGCCCGCGTGATCTGCGTGAAGCTGTAGGTGCGCGTCTCGCCCAGCACGACGTAGTCGGGCGCCAGGTCCGTCAGGACGTACCCCACCTCGTGCAACGCGGTCGTGAGCCCGGCCTCCCCGATCACGTACGCGCTGCCGCCCGGCCGCTGGTCGTCGAGGAACTGCGCCGTGGCCAGGGCCGAGGTCCAGATGGACTCCGGCGGCACCTCCAGGCCCGCGGCGCGCAGCCGTACGGCCAGGTCGCGGGGCGTGTAGATCGAGTTGTTGGTCAGCACGCGGAAGGGCTTGCCCGACTCGCGCAGCCGCTTGATGAACTCGTCCGCCCCCGGCACCGGCTGCCCCTCGTGCACCAGGACGCCGTCCATGTCCGACAGCCAGCTGTCGATCCGCTCACGCTCCGTCACACGGCGATCCTACAAAGGACCTCTTGCCGACGTGGTGAGCGGGATGTGAAGAATGTCGTCCATGTCGTTCACCGAAGCAGCCCAGGACATGTCCGAGGAGCTCGTCAGGCTCCGCCACTCCCTCCACCAGACGCCCGAGGTCGGCCTCCACCTGCCCGTCACCCAGGAGAAGGTGCTGCGGGCCCTCGACGGCCTGCCGCTGGAGATCAGCACGGGCGAGCGGCTCAGCTCGGTCACCGCGGTGCTGCGCGGCGGGCGGCCGGGGCCCGCCGTCCTGCTGCGCGGCGACATGGACGCCCTGCCCGTCGCCGAGCGCAACAGCCTGCCGTACATCTCCCGGCACGAGGGCCGGATGCACGCCTGCGGCCACGACCTGCACACGGCGATGCTGGCGGGCGCGGCGCACCTGCTGGCCGCGCGGCGCGAGGAGCTGGCGGGCGACGTGGTGTTCATGTTCCAGCCCGGCGAGGAGGGCTTCGAGGGCGCCAAGTACATGATCGAGGAGGGCGTCCTCGACGCGGCCGGTGAGCGCGTCGTGGCCGCCTACGGCCTGCACGTGACCTCGGCGATGTTCCCGCGGGGGCTGTTCACCACGCGCGGCGGCCCGCTCATGGCGGCGGCCGACACCTTCAACGTGCGGGTGAAGGGCCGCGGCGGGCACGGCAGCGCCCCGCACCGGGCGCTGGACCCGATCCCGGCGGCCTGCGAGATGGTGGGCGCGATCCAGACCCTCGTGACGCGGGAGTTCGACCCGTTCGACCCGCTCGTGGTGAGCGTGTGCAACTTCCACTCCGGGACGAAGGACAACATCATCCCCGACGACGCCTTCTTCCAGGCGACGGTGCGCACCTTCAGCAAGGACACCCGCACGCGGGTCAAGCGGCGGCTGGTGGAGCTGGTCACGACCCTCGGCGCGGCGCACGGCCTGGAGGTCGAGGCGGACTTCGGCATCGGCTACCCGGTCACGGTGAACCACGACGACGAGGCCGGCTTCGCCGGGCGCCTGGCCACCGAGCTGTTCGGGGAGAGCCGCTACTTCGTCACGCCGCAGCCGATCATGGGGGCGGAGGACTTCTCCTACGTGCTGGAGGAGGTGCCCGGCGCGTTCGTGTTCCTGGGCGCCTGCCCGCCGGACCGGGACCCGGCCGGCGCGCCGTACAACCACTCCCCCGAGGCCGAGTTCGACGACGCCGTCCTGCCCGACGGCGCCGCCCTGTACGCCTCGCTGGCCTACGAGAAGCTGCTCACGGCGGCGTGAGGGACGGCGGGCGTAGGCTGCTCGTGTGATCACTCATGCGGTTGTCGACGGGCGGCCCGCCCGCGGGTCCGACATCGGCCTGGCCCTGGCCGCCAGGGCCGGGCACTTCACCGCCATGCAGGTCAGGGGCGGCCGGGTGCGCGGGCTGGCGGAGCACCTGCGGCGCCTGGAGCGCGCCACCCGCGAGCTGTTCGGCCTGCAGCCGGACAGGGACCTCGTCCTGGCCTCGCTGCGGGCGGCGGTGAGCGAGGCCGCGGACGCCTCCGTGCGGGTCCACGTGGCCCGCACCGACGCCCTCCACGTGATCGTCGACGCCGGCCCGCCGGTCGACGCGCCCGCCTCGCCGCGGCGGCTCAAGACGGTCGCCTACCAGCGGTTCCTGCCGCACGTCAAGCACGGCGGCGGCTTCCCGCAGGCCCACCTGGCCCGCCTGGCGCAGGCCGAGGGCTTCGACGACGTGCTGCTCATCGGCGCGGACGGCCTGATCAGCGAGACGTCGATCGCCAACCTCGGCTGCTTCGACGGCGAGCGGATCGTCTGGCCCGACGCGCCGATGCTGGAGGGCATCACCATGCGGCTGCTGTCGCGCGGGCCGCACGGGCGAAGGCCGCTGCGCGTGGCCGACCTGCCCGCCTTCCCCGCCGTGTTCGTCTGCAACTCCTGGGGCGTCTCCCCGGTGGGAGGCGTCGACGAGCTGGAGCTGAAGACCGACGAGGCCGCCTACGCGCGGGTGGTCTCCCGCTATGAGGACACGCCGTGGGATCCGATCGGATGAGGGCCTGGGTGGTGACCGAGCCGGGCCCGGTCGACGGCCACCCGCTCAAGCTGGTGGAGCGGCCCGTCCCCGCGCCCGGCCCGGGCGAGGTGCTGGTGCGGGTGGAGGCGTGCGCGGTCTGCCGCACCGACCTGCACCTGGCCGAGGGCGACCTGCCGCCGCGCCACCCGCTGGTCTCCCCCGGCCACCAGGTGGTCGGCCGGGTGGCGGGCACCGGCGAGCGGGTCGGGGTCGCCTGGCTGCGCTCCACGTGCGGCCGCTGCCGGTTCTGCGAGCGCGGCCTGGAGAACCTGTGCCCGCGCTCGGCCTACACCGGCTGGGACGCCGACGGCGGCTACGCCGAGTACCTCACCGCGCCGCGCGAGTTCGTCTACCCGCTGCCCGAGGACCTGCCCGCCGTACGGCTCGCGCCGCTGCTGTGCGCCGGGATCATCGGCTACCGGGCGCTGCTGCGGTGCGATCTGCCCGAGGGCGGGCGGCTGGGCGTCTACGGCTTCGGCGCCTCGGCGCACCTGACCGCCCAGGCCGCCATCGCGCGCGGCGCCCGGGTGCACGTCGTCACGCGCTCGGCGGCGGCCCGCAAGCTGGCCCTGGAGCTGGGCGCGGCCTCCGCCGAGGAGCGCACGCCGCCCGAGCCGCTGGACTCGGCGATCCTCTTCGCGCCGGTCGGGGAGCTGGTGCCGCCGGCGCTGGAGGCGCTGGACCGCGGCGGGACGCTGGCCATCGCGGGCATCCACCTGACCGACATCCCCTCCCTCGGCTACGACCGCCACCTGTTCCAGGAGCGCACCGTGCGCAGCGTGACCGCCAACACCAGGGCCGACGGCCGGGCCTACCTGGAGCTGGCGGCCGCCCGCCCGCCCGTGGTGGCCACGGTGCCCTACCCGTTCGAGGCCGCCGACCGGGCGCTGGCCGACCTGGCGCACGACCGGGTGACCGGCGTCGCCGTCCTGCTCATGGAAGGATGAAGGAAAATTACATTAACGGCACAACGCATGTAGATAATCTTGACGCGGCTGGGGCTTCGCCTTACGGTCGGGGGCGTATCCCACGGTCCCCCACTCGGAGCGGAGCAATGAAGCGACTAGCAGCCGTCGTGGCGCTGCTCGGTATCGCCGCCGCGTCGGCGTGCAGCAGCAGTGGCAACACCAACAAGTCCGCATCGGGTGGCGGCTCGGCGGTGTACACCACCATCGACGGCACCAAGCCCGGCATCGACCCCAACGGCCCGGCCAACCCGTTCGCCCCGAAGGGCAACTCCTTCTCCGGCTACAACGCCATGAAGCTGGCCTGGGCCAAGAACCACCTGACCGACCCCAACCAGTTCTACCCGGGCATCGCCGAGAGCTGGGAGGTCGCCCCCGACAACTCCTCGATCACCATCCGCCTCCAGCCGGACAACAAGTGGTCCGACGGCAAGCCCGTGACCGCCGAGGACGTCAAGCTGTCGCTGGCCATCGCCTACACCCAGGGCAGCACGGCCTTCGCGCTGCAGCCGGGCGCCGCGGGCGCCGCCGCCGAGGTGACGGTGGTGGACGACAAGACCGTCAAGGTCACCCAGGACATGTCCAACCCCTCCCAGACCTTCGCGCGGGGCGTGCTCGACACCGCCGTCGTCCCGGCGCACGTGTGGAGCAGCGTGCTGCCCGCCGACATCTGGGACAAGATCAAGGCGGCGCGCGGCACCGACGCCGCGGCCGAGGCCGCCCGCACCGAGATCACCGAGCTGGGCAAGAAGATCATCGCCCACAACCCGGGCAAGGACGTCTCGGCCGGGCCGTACGTGCTGGAGCGGGTCAACCCGAGCGCGGCGCTGCTGAAGAAGAACCCCAACTTCTACAACGCCGCCAACGTCGCGCCCGACGCGGTGCAGCTGCTCAACTACACCGGCAACGAGCAGGTGTGGAACTACCTGAAGGCCGGCAAGCTCGACAGCGCGCCGTTCGTCGCCGTGCCCGCCGACACCATGGCGCAGATCAAGCAGACGCCCGGCAACGTGGTCGTCAAGGGCTACTCCCCCGTCGCGGTGGGCCTGGCGTTCAACCAGTCCAAGAAGCCCTACGACAACGTCCACGTGCGGCGCGGCCTGGCCTACCTGATCAACCGGGCCGAGGTCCAGAAGATCGCCTCGCCGGAGGGCGGCCTGCCCGCCGTCACCACCACCGGCATCCACCAGAAGGCCGCCGCCGAGTGGCTCGGCGCCGAGCTGAACAACCTGGAGCCCTACGCCCACGACGTGGCCAAGGCCGAGGCGGAGTTCAAGGCCGCCGGCCTGACCAAGAAGGACGGCAAGTGGACGCTGCCCGACGGCAAGCCGTGGAAGGTGTCCATGCACGCCCCGGCCGGCTTCTCCGACTGGCTGGCGGCGCAGGAGAACATCAAGAGCCAGCTGATCGACAACGGCGTGGACGCCGAGGTGGTCACCACCGCCGACTTCCCGCTCTACCAGACCGAGATGGCCGAGGGTAAGTACGACACCGGCTTCTGGCTCATCGCCCTGGGGCCGGCGCCGTACAACATCTTCCAGCGCATCTACGGCTCGGCCAACGGCTGGACCAACATCGCCGGCAAGGTCACCCACAACGCGCCCGGCAAGAACGGCAACTGGATGGGCAGCGCCGAGGAGATCGAGGTCGAGGGCCTGGGCAAGGTCAACCCCGGCGAGCTGACCGCCAAGCTCAACAGCGTCGGCGCCGAGGAGCAGAAGGACCTCATGCTCCAGCTGGCCAAGGTCGCCAACGCCGACCTGCCGGTGGTCCAGATGTGGGACTACGTCAACACCCAGTTCCAGAACCACAGCCGCTTCACCGGCTTCCCCGGCGACGACCACGACCTGCTGCGCCAGCCGCACGGCGTCTGGATCCAGCTCGGGATGATCAAGAAGAAGGCATGACGGCATTCCTCCGGCGGCTCGCGGGCCACGTGGCCCGCGGGCTCGCCATGATCTTCGTGGTCGCCACGATCAGTTTCTTCATCGTCAGGAACATCCCCGGCGACCCGATGCTGGCGCTGTACGAGAAACTCGTCACCTCGGGGATGGACCCAGCGGCGGCCAGCCAGGCCGTCCGGGTGGCCTACGGCTTCTACCCCTCCGGCTCGCTGTGGGAGCAGTACGTCGACTACATGGGCGGGCTGCTGCGCCTGGATCTCGGCACCTCGGTGACCAATCCCGGCGCGCCGGTGACCGGCGTGCTGGCCGAGGCGTCCAAGTGGACCGTTCTACCAGTCCTGGCCGGCACGCTGCTGAGCTTCCTCGTCGGGGTGATCATGGGCGTCTACGCGGCCGTGCGGCGCTCGGGCAGGCTCGGCGACATCCTGGCGATCTCCGGCTCGCTGCTGCACGGCGTGCCGCAGTACGTGCTGGCGCTGCTGCTCGGCGCGATCTTCGGCACGACGCTGGCGATCCTGCCCACCGACGGCACCGCGGACATCCTCATCGAGCCGGGCTTCACCCCCGAGTACATCGGCACGCTCATCGAGCACGCCACGCTGCCGGTGCTGACCTACGCCCTGGCCAGCTACGGCGGCTGGATCCTGGCGATGAAGTCCAGCGTGGTCACCGTGCTGGGCGACGACTTCATCCTGGCCGCGGAGCTGCGCGGGATGAAGCGCTCCATCGTCTTCCGCTACATCGCGCGCAACGCGATCCTGCCGCTGTTCACCATCCTGGCCATCTCCATGGGCCTGCTGTTCGCGGGAGCGGTGTTCATCGAGCGGATCTTCAACTATCCCGGCCTGGGCCTCATGCTGATCGAGAGCGTGACCAACCGCGACTACGCGCTCATGGGCGGGGCGTTCCTGCTGATCACCGGGGCGACGATCGTGGCGAACATCGCGGCCGACCTGCTCTACACCGTCATCGACCCGCGCGTGCGCAGCGGAGAGGAGGCAGCGGCGTGACCAGCGTCATCCTGGAGACGTCGAGCGCTTCGCTGCGCCGCAACTTCTGGCGCGGCGTGTGGCGGGTGATGAAGCGCAAGCCCAGCCGCATGGCCGGCGTGCTCATCCTGATCGGCTTCGCCTTCATGGCCACCGCCGGGCCGCTGTTCTACCCCGACAACCTGCCCCGGGACGTGAACAACACCTACGGGCCGATGACCTGGGAGCATCCCTTCGGCACCGACGGCCAGGGCAAGGACGTGCTCGCCCAGGTCGTCACCGGCTCGCAGTACGTGCTGCTGAGCGCGCTGGTGACGGCGCTCATCACGGTGGTGCTGGGCACGGCGATCGGGCTGTTCTCGGGCTTCAAGCGCGGCCGGTGGGACACCGTGCTCATGCGGCTGACCGACATGAAGCTCACCATCCCCGGCCTGCCGCTGCTGCTGGTGCTCTCCACGGTGTGGAAGTTCGGCAGCGCGGTGGAGATGGGCCTGGTCCTCGGCCTGCTCAACTGGGGCACGGTGGCGCGGGCGGTGCGCTCGCAGACGCTGTCGCTGCGCGAGCGCGGCTTCATCGAGGCGGCGCGCGGCCTGGGCCTGTCGACGGGGCACATCATCGGCAAGGAGCTGCTGCCCACGATGGCGCCCTACATCGCGATGAACATGCTCATCTCGGTCACCGGCGCCGTCTACGCGCAGGTCGGGTTGTTCTTCCTCGGCGTGCTGCCCTACGAGGCCGACAACTGGGGCGTGATGCTCAACCTGGCCGTCTTCGGCGGCGGCGCGATGACCACCGCGGCGGCCCTGCCGTACCTGCTGGCGCCGCTGCTGGCGATCCTGCTGCTGACGCTGGGCATCGTGCTGGTCGTCGACGCCATGGACGAGATCTTCAACCCCCGCCTTCGCGAGGAGTAGCGTGACCGCAGTGCGCATCGACGGCCTCACGGTCGTCTACAAGACACCCCTGGGCGAGCTGCCCGCGGTCCGGGACGTCAGCCTGGAACTGCCGGCGGGCTCCATCACCGGCATCGTCGGCGAGTCCGGCTCCGGCAAGTCCACGCTGGCGCTGTCGCTGCTCAACGCCGTGCAGCCGCCCGGCCGGATCGCCGCGGGCAGCGTGGAGATCGGCGGCCTCGGCGACATCGTGGGCCTGAAGGGCGAGCGGCTGCGGCAGGCGCGCGGCGCCAAGATCGGCTATGTGTTCCAGGCGGCGCAGAACTCCCTCAACCCGCTCAAGACCGTCGGCAAGCAGCTGCTCGACCTGGGCCGCTCGCACGGCGTGGCGGACCTGCGCGCGCTGGTGCGCGAGGCCAGGGAGCTGCTGGGCCGCATGGGCATGGACGGCGCCCGCGTGCTGGACTCCTACCAGCACGAGCTGTCCGGCGGCATGCGCCAGCGCGTCGGCATCATGCTGGCGCTGGTGCTCAACGCCCACGTGGTCGTGCTGGACGAGCCGACGACCGCGCTCGACATGATCACCCAGGCCACCATCCTGAAGATCATCCGGGAGATCCACGCCGAGCGGGGCCTGACCACCCTGGTCATCACCCACGACATCGGCGTGGTGGCCGAGGTGGCCGACCGGCTCGCGGTCATGTACGGCGGGCGCCTGGTCGAGCAGGGCCCCACCCGCGAGGTGCTGGCCTCCCCCCGCCACCCCTACACCCGCGGGCTGATCAGGGCCATCCCGCGCCTGACCGGCGACATCGGCCTGGCCCAGGCGCTGCCGGGACGCCCGCCCACGCTGGCCACCGTGCCGAGGGAGGGCTGCGTCTTCCGCGAGCGCTGCCCGCTCAGGATGGAGGTGTGCGAGAGCGTCGACCCGCCCAGCGCGGCCTACGGCGAGCGGCTCGTCGCCTGTCACGCGACCGCCATGGCGGGCGCCACCCGGGAGGAGACCGCATGATCACGGGCACGGGCATCACCAAGACGTTCCGGCAGCGCGGCCACGTGCTGGGCGGGCAGACCGTCCAGGCGCTGCGCGGGGTGGACTTCGCCATCCCCAAAGGCGGCGCGGCCTCCTTCATCGGCGAGTCCGGCTGCGGCAAGACCACGCTCGGGCGGATCATCGCCGGCCTGGAGAGCTGGGACGCGGGCGAGATCACCATCGACGGGGCGGCCATGTCCCCGCTCAAGCCCAAGGCGCGCCAGCCGTACTTCCGGCGCATCCAGATGATCCACCAGGATCCCTACTCGGCGCTCAACCCCACCAGGACGATCCACCAGACGCTGCACGCGCCGCTGAAGCTGCGGGCCCGGCAGACCGGGCGGAGCGCGGCGTGGGTCGAGGAGCGCGCGGCCGAGGTGCTGACCCTCGTGGGGCTGGACCCCGGCGCGGTGCTGGGCCGCTACCCGCACCAGCTGTCCGGCGGCATGCGCCAGCGCGTGGTGATCGCCAGGGCGCTGACCGTGGACCCGGAGATGCTCGTCGCCGACGAGGCCGTCTCCATGATCGACGTGTCGCTGCGGCTGGGCATCCTGGGCCTGCTGAAGGACCTGCGCGAGCGGCTCGGGGTCAGCGTGCTGTTCATCACCCACGACGTGGCGACCGCCCGCTACATCGGCGACGACGGCGAGCTGTACGTCATCTACCGGGGCCAGGTCGTCGAGCACGGCAGGGTCGACACGGTGATCTCCGAGCCGGTCCACCCCTACACCCAGGCGCTGCTGTCGGCCATCCCCGTGCTCCACGGGCTGGAGGAGCCGGGGGCGCAGCCCGTCGTCCCGGCCGGCGGGCCCGAGGCGGCGGTGGACGACGCCGGCTGCCTGTTCGCCGCGCGCTGCCCGTTCAGGACCGAGCGGTGCCTGGCCGAGCGGCCCACGCTCCAGGTCACGGCGGGCGTGCCGCAGGAGCACGCGTGCTTCCATCCCGAGCGCCGCAGCGTCGTGGCGCGGCCCCTGGCCGAGGTGTGAGCCGGATGCGGCAGGCGTGGGAGGCGGCCTGGGCTTGTGAGGTGGCCGAGGCCGCCCTGACCTACGACGCGCCGGAGGCCGCCGCGATCGTGCGGCGGCTGGCCGCCCCGCCCGCGGCGCGGCGCTGGACGTCGATCGAGCTCGACGGCGGCGTCGTGTTCGCCTCGCTGTCCGGCGTGGATCCCTCCGTCGGCCACGTGGACCTGCTGGCCGTCCATCCGGAACGGCAGGGCCGCGGCACCGGCCGGCGCCTGGTCCGGGCGGCCGAGGACTGGCTGCGGGCGCAGGGGGCGCGCGAGGCCAGGTTCGCCGGCAACCCGCCGTGCTACGCCTGGCCGGGCATCGACGTCCGCTACACCCCGGCCGCCTGCCTGGCCGAGAGTCTGGGCTACGAGCACTACCGCACGGCCTGGAACATGACGGCCGACCTGGCCGCCGACCTGGACGTGGCGGCGGACCTCGAACGGCTGGCCGGGCGGGGCGTGAGCGTCCACGCCGGGGTGACGGAGCAGGTGGTCGCCTTCGTCCGCGAGCAGTGGAACGACGCCTGGGCCTGGGAGGCGGCCAACGCCGCGGGGCTGCACTACGCGATGCGCGACGGGCAGGTGCTGGCGTTCGCGGCCTGGGGCGCCCGGCCCGCCTGGTTCGGCCCGATGGGCACCCGGCCGGACGCCACCGGCCTGGGGCTGGGGCGGGTGCTGCTGCGGCGCTGCCTGGCCGAGCAGCGCGTGGCGGGCCAGGCGACGGCGCAGATCGGCTGGGTGGGGCCCAAGCGCTTCTACTCCCGCGCCGTCGGCGCCCGCGTGGAGCGGGTGTTCTGGCTCTACCGGCGCGAGCTGGGGTAGAGCAGGTGGCCGACGGGGTGGGCGGGTTCGGGGCACAGCTCGCGGGGGTCGCGCAGGCCCTCGGTGAGCGTGCCCGAACCCCACAGGTGTTGCTCGAACCGCTCCGGACCCCACCAGGCGAACTGCTCCGGATACAGGGTCCTGGCCACGTGGAGCATCGACACGCCGGTCAGCACCGGCTGGAAGCTCCGCGGGTCCAGCACGTGCACCTGGACGCCGCGGACCAGGGTCCCGGCGTGCTTGTGGAAGGTGGGACGGAACCACGCCTCACGGAAGCGCACGCCGGGCAGGTCCAGCGCGCCCAGCGCCGGGGCGAAGCGTTCGTCGACGTACGGCGCGCCGACGAGCTCGAACGGGCGCGTGGTGCCCCGCCCCTCGGAGAAGTTCGTCCCCTCGAACAGGCCCGTCCCCGGATAGACCAGCGCGGTGTCGAAGGACGGCATGTTGACCGACGGCATCACCCAGATCAGGCCGGTGTCGGGGAAGAGCATCTCGCGCCGCCAGCCCTCCATCTCGATCACCCGCGCCGAGGGGTCGAAGCCGAGGGCCAGCTCGCCGACGGTGAGCCCGTGCCGGATGGGGATGGGCGCCTTGCCGACCGGGCTGACGTAGGCGGGGTCCAGCAGGGGCCCCTCGCACACCAGGCCGCCGAGCGGGTTGGGCCGGTCCAGCACGACGACCTGCACGCCCTGCCGGCTCGCCGCCCGGAGGAAGTCGTGCATGGTCCAGATGTAGGTGTAGAAGCGCGCGCCCACGTCGGGCAGGTCGATCAGGAGCGTGTCGACGCCGGCCCTGGCCAGCGCCTCGCCGGGGTCCCGGCCGTAGGCGTCGAAGACCGGCAGCCCGGTGGCCGGGTCCACGCCGTCGGCCTCGCCCTCGGCCGCCTGGGCCGCGCCGCGCAGCCCGTGCTCGGGCCCGAACAGCGCCGCCAGCGGCACGCCGGCCTCCAGCAGGGCGGACGGGGTAGAAGTCAGGTCGGGCAGCACGCCCGCGTGGTTGGTGACCAGGCCGATCCGCGCGCCTTCCACCAGGGAGGGATCCGCGGCCAGCCGTTCTGCTCCGATGCGCATGGAGAGCATTCTGTGAAACTAATTGCCAAATCTGCAAGAGAAGGTGAAGATTAGCGTCATGGTTGAGCCGCTTCCCGAGCTGTCCACGGAGCAGAGCGATCCGCGCTACAGCCAGATCGACCGGTTGCCCACCGAGCAGATCGCCAGGCTGATGAACGCGGCCGACGCCGCCGTGCCCGTGGCCGTGGCCGTGGCGATCCCCGCGATCTCCGCGGCCATCGACGCGATCGCCGCCCGGATGGAGGCGGGAGGCAGGCTCCTGTACGTCGGCGCGGGCACCTCCGGGCGGCTGGCCGTGCTCGACGCCTCCGAGTGCCCGCCGACCTTCGGCACCGACCCCTCGCTCGTCCAGGGCGTCATCGCGGGCGGACCCGAGGCGCTGACCCGCTCGATCGAGGGCGCCGAGGACGACGCCGAGGCGGGCGCGGCGGAGATGGCGCGCCTGGAGGTCGGGCGCCTGGACTCGGTGGTGGGCATCTCGGCCAGCGGGCGGGCCCCGTTCGTGCTGGGCGCCGTCGCCGAGGCGCGCGACCGCGGCGCGCTCACCGTGGGCCTGTCGTGCAACGCCGGGGCGCCCCTGTCGGCGGCCACCGAGCACGCGATCGAGGTCGTCGTCGGCCCGGAAGTGGTGACCGGCTCGACGAGGCTCAAGGCCGGGACCGCGCAGAAGCTCGTGCTCAACATGATCTCGACGATCTCGATGATCAGGCTCGGCCGCACCTACGGCAACCGCATGATCGAGGTGTCGGCGATGAACGCCAAGCTCGCCGAACGCGCGCTGCGCATGGTCCGCGACATCACCGGCGCGGACCTGGAGACCTCGCGCAAGGCCCTGGAGGAGGCGGGCGGGCAGGCCAAGGTCGCGGTCGTCATGATCGAGCACGGGCTCGACGCCGACGCCGCGCGGGCGCTGCTGGAGTCGCACGGCGAGCGCCTGGGCGCCGCGCTGGAGAAGGTCAACGGTGGCTGAGCGGCCGGACGTGCGGCCCGATGGGCCGCCGGATGGGCTGGCCGCCCTGCTGGAGCGGGCCGTGCCCGAGGTGTGCTCGGCCGCCGTCGCGCTCGTCGCCGTCGGCGGGCGGGTGGCCGCCGCCGCGGTCGCGGGCGAGCTGGTCCGCTACGCCGACTGCTCCGGCACCCTGGCCGCCGACCGGCCGGCAGCCCGCCGCGACTCGCTGTTCGACCTGGCCTCCATCAGCAAGCTGTGCACCACCGCGGCGATGCTCTCCCTGGCCGAGGACGGGCTGCTGGGCCTGGACGACCCGGTGGCGCGCTGGCTGCCCGCCCACTACGCCCACCGGCCCCACGTCACCGTGCGCCACCTGCTCACCCACACCGCGGGGCTGCAGCCCACCCGCCGTCCCGACCTCGAACTGCCCTCCGGCTCCCCCGCCGAGCGCCTGGAGCTGGTCCTGTCCACCCCCGCCACGCTGCCCGTCGGCGGGCCGTACGTCTACTCCGACGTGGGCATGGTCACCGCCGGCCGCGTCGCAGAGATCGCCGGCGGCGCCCCGCTGGAGGAGCTGGTGCGCGAGCGCGTGACCGGCCCCCTCGGCATGCGCGACACCTGCTACCGGCCCGCGTCCGGGCTGCTGCCCCGCATCGCCGCCACCGAGTGCCACCCCGGCGGCTGCCTGCGCGGTCAGGTCCACGACGAGACCGCTCGGGCGCTCGGCGGCGTCGCCGGGCACGCGGGACTGTTCGCCACCGCCGACGACGTGCTGCGCCTCGGCGAGGCGCTGCGCCTGGGCGGCGGGGCGGCGCTCAAGCCCGCGACCGTGGCCGAGATGACCCGCGACCAGGGGGCGAGCGGCGCGCCGTTCCGCCAGGGACTGGGCGTGCGGATCGGCGACCCGGCCATCGTCGGGCCGCTGACGGATGCGTTCGGCCACTCCGGCTTCACCGGGACCTCGCTCGTCGTCGACCGCGGGCTGGCGCTGACCGTGGTGCTGCTGACCAACGCGGTGCATCCGGTGCGCGGCCGTCCCGGCATCCGGGAGCTGCGCTCGGCCGTCGCGCAGGAGGCTAGGGCGCTAGCGCTTCCAGCGCCTCCTCGGCCCGCCGCATCGCCTCGCGCGCGTCGGCCGTGACGATCTCCTTGTCGAAGTTGAGGTCGTGGAAGACGTCGGTGACGCCCTTGGCGAACAGCTCGGCCACGTCCTGGCGGATCTCCTCGTAGGTGCCGGTCAGCGAGGCGCGTTCGCCCCGCCGCACCCTGGTCACCCCGCGGACGACGATGCGCAGCCGCTCCGGGTCGCGCCCGGCCTGCCGGGCGGCCTCCTTGACGACGGAGATCTTCTGCGCGACCCCGCTCAGGTCCTCCCGGCTCGCGCTCACCCAGCCGTCGCCGAGCCGGCCCGCCCTGCGCAGCGCCCGCTCGGCCGTCCCGCCGAGGAGGACCGGCGGCGCGGGATCCGGCCTGGGGGCCATGTGGGCGGCGGGCACCTGGAAGAACTCGCCCTTGTACTCGACGACGTCCTGGGTCCAGCAGGCGCGCAGCACCTCCAGGAACTCCTCGGCCCTGCGCCCCCGCGCCTCGAACGGCACCCCGGCGGCCTGGAACTCCTCCGGCAGCCAGCCCAGGCCCAGCCCGGCCGTCAGCCGCCCGCCCGACAGGATCTGCAGGCTCGCCAGCTGCTTGGCTAGCACGACCGGCTGCAGGTAGGCGTTGACCACCGCCAGGCCCAGCCTGATCCGCGAGGTGATCCCGGACAGGTGGGCGAGGGCGACGACGGGGTCGTGGACGCTGCGGTAGGTGGGCCCCATGGGGTGGCCCACCGGGTACAGCACCCGCTGGAAGGTCCACAGCTCGTGGTAGCCCAGCTCCTCGGCCCGCTGGGCGATGCGGCGCATGTTCTCCGGCGTGGCCCACGGGCCCGACACCGGCACGGCGAAACCGACTCTGCTCATCCCCCTAGTCTTATCGGCGTGACCCTGGAGGAGCAGCTGTCCACGCTGGCGGAGCGGTACGGCGGGCGCGGCGAGCCGGAGTGGGCGGTCACCCGCACCGACGTGCTCGTGGTGCGGCGCGGGGAGGTGGTGGTCAAGGCGCACTCCCAGCGGGACGACCCCGCCGAGCTGGCCCTGCGGGTGCGGGCCGCCGCCTCCGCGCCGCTTCACGGCCTGATGCTCGCGCCGCTGTGCGAGGAGGTGTTGCGCGTGGCGGGCCGCGCGGTGACCGTCTGGCCCGCCGGGCGGCCGGTCTCCCCCGACGACCTGGCCGCCGCGCCCTGGGAGGAGGGCGCCAGGCTGCTGGCCGGGCTGCACGCCGTACCCCTGACCGTGCTGCCGCCGCTGCCCGCGGCGGGCGGCCCGGCGCGTGCGGCGCGCGCGGTGGCCCGCCTGACCGGCCAGTCCGCGCAGGAGCGGCTGGTACGGCAGGCGTACGCGGGGTTACCCGAGCCGCAGCCGCTTCCCGGGCTGCTCACGCACGGCGACTGGCACCTGGGGCAGCTCGTGCGCCGCGACCGCTGGCTGCTCATCGACGTCGACGACCTGGGCGTGGGCGACCCGGCGTGGGACCTGGCCAGGCCGGCGGCGTGGTACGCGGCCGGGCTGCTGGACCCGCGCTCCTGGGAGCGTTTCCTGGGCGCCTACCTGGCCGCCGGCGGGCCCGCGCTGGGCGAGGGCGACCCGTGGCGGCGGCTCGACCTGCCCGCCCGCACGCTCACCGTCCAGCTGGCCGCCCTCGCCCTGGACCGCGCCAAGCGGGAGGGCAGGGAACTCGACGAGACCGAGCAATCGTTGATCGAGGCGTGCGGCAGGATTGTCGGGCTTCAGCGAAGCCTGAGATAGTGGCGCACGCAGGTCAATACCCGCAGAGGGCAAGGAGAACGAGCCAGATGCAGTGCCCCAAGTGCCGCGGCAATATGCGGACATATGAGCGCAACGGGGTCCACATCGAGCAGTGTGACAACTGCCGTGGGATCTTCCTCGACTACGGCGAGCTCGAGACGCTGACGCGGATGGAGGCCCAGTGGCACGCGGCGCCCCCGCCGCCTCCGCCCGCCGCCCACGGCCCCGGCTGGGGCGCGCCCCACGGCGGCCACTACGGCCACCACCGGCAGCGCAGCTGGGTGAACATGCTGTTCTCCTCCTGAGCCACCCGGGAAAGAGCCGCGCGAGCGGCTCTTTTTCGTATGGTTCCCAGTGCGGAGCCGAGGTCAGCCGGGGAAGTCGCCGGGGTCGACGTCGGAGGTGCGGGCGTTGCCGCCCGTGATCGCGTGCAGCGTGATCCGCCAGTCGTGCCACAGGATGCGCGTGGCGGTGTAGGTGGTCTTGAACTTCACCTTGTCGTCGAACCGCTCGAAGCTGCACTGGCGGGTGAAGGCCCGCAGCCTGCCGTCCCAGTCCACGCCGTGGGTGAAGTAGACGCGGTAGGAGCCGTCGCGCACGCCGCGCACCTTGAACTTGGACTTCTTGCGCACGTACACGGTGAACGCCTTGGTGCCGCCCCGCATCAGCGTGACGACGGCGTCGCGGGAGGAGCCGTTGTCGATCTGCAGCGAGCTGCGGCCCGTCAGGCTCTCCTTGCGCAGGAAGCGGCCGTTGGGCAGGCGGCGGTTCTGCTTGCCCGCCGCCTTCACGGCGACCACGTCGGCCGGGTAGCCGCCCGCGTCCTGCAGCGCCTGCCCGGCCGCGTCGAGCTCCTTGAGCTTGCTTCCCACGTCGCTGACCAGCGCCGAGCCCGTGCACAGGTCGCGGGTGGCCACCTTGCCGGTGGCCGCGCCGAGCTCGGCGGCCAGGTCGCGCAGGCCGGCGACGAACCGCTCGTGCTGGACGGCCACCTCCGGGGGCGGCGTCAGCGCCGCCAGGCCGTCGGCGGCCCCGGTCAGCTCCTCCTCGGCGCGTGAGACGCGCTGGTCGAGGGACTTCACGGTGCGCGCCGAGGCCAGGTCGTCCAGGGAGTCGCGGACCGTCTTCTGGATCTTCTCCAGCTCGCCCCGGTACGCCTCGGGCGTCAACGCGGCGACGGTGGGCTGGGGACTGGCCGGGGTGCCGGACGGCGGGGCCGTCCCGGCGCCCTCGCCCGCCACGCCGGTGATCTCCGAGGTGCCCGCCGGGGTGGACGCGCTGCACGCGGTGAGGGTCAGCACGGCGGCGGCGAGCGCCGAGGTCATCAACCGGGGAGCAGCGGTCATCAAACGGGGGGCAGCCATCTGCCACACTATCGCCTGATTGATCCCTGAACGTCAATCACGATTCGGCCAGCCCCCTCTCCCTGTCCATGACCAGCCAGCGGTCGATCCCCAGCCCTTCCAGGAACGGCAGGTCGTGGCTGACCACGATCAGCGCGCCCCGGTAGGCGGCCAGCGCCTGGGACAGCTGGGCGACGCTGGCCATGTCGAGGTTGTTGGTCGGCTCATCCAGCAGCAGCAGCTGCGGAGCGGGCTCGGCGGACAGCAGCGCCGCCAGCGTCGCGCGGAACCGCTCGCCGCCCGACAGCGTCCCGGCCCGTTGCATCACCCTGTCGCCGCGGAACAGGAAGCGCGCCAGGCGGGCGCGCACCTCGTTGACCGAGGCCGAGGGGGCCACGGCGCGGACGTTGTCGAGCACGCTGAGGGAGTCGTCCAGCAGGTCCAGCCGTTGCGGCAGGTAGCGCACCGGCACGTTGGCGCCCTGCTCGGCGATGCGCCGCAGCAGCGTGGTCTTGCCCGAGCCGTTGGGGCCCAGCAGGGCGATGCGCTCGGGACCGCGGATGACCAGCGTCTCCAGCGGCCGTGCGCCACCGTGCTCGGACGGCTGGGCCGCACCGTCGGCGGAAGGCTGAGCCGTACCGTCGCCGGACGGTTGCACCGCACCGTCGGCACCGTCGGCGGGCGGCCGTGCCGTACCCGCGGCGGGCAGCCCGGCCGTCTCCAGGTCGAGGGTCAGCACCACGCGCCCGGCGGGCACCTCGGTCTCCGGCAGCTCGATCCGGATCTCCGCGTCGTCCCTGACGGCCTGCTCGGCCTCGGTCAGCCGCTCACGCGCCTCCTCCAGCCGCTCCTCGTGCACGGCCAGGTGCTTGCCCGCCGACACCTGGGCCTGGCGCTTGCGCGCGTTGGCCACGATCTTGGGGGACTTGTTGACTGCGGCCATCTTGTCCCCGTAGCGGCGCCGCCGGTCCACCTTGGTGCGCGCCTCGACGAGCTCGCGCCGCTGCCGGCGCACCTCGGCCTCGGCCGTGCGGACCTGCCGCTGGGCGGCCTCCTGCTCGGCGGCCAGCTGCTCCTCGTAGGCGGCCAGGTTGCCGCCGTACATCCGCACGGTCCCCTCGCGCAGGTCGGCGATCTGGTCCACCAGCGCCAGCAGCGCGCGGTCGTGGCTGACCACGACCAGCACCCCGCCCCAGGACTCCACGGCCGCGTACAGCCGCCGCCGGGCCTCCAGGTCGAGGTTGTTGGTCGGCTCGTCCAGCAGCAGCACCTCCGGGCGCCGCAGGAACTGCGCGGCGAGCGCCACCATGACGCTCTCGCCGCCCGACAGCGTGGCGACCGTGCGGTCCAGGTCGAGGTGGCCCAGACCCAGCCGGTCGAGCTCGGCCCTGGCGCGTTCCTCGACGTCCCAGTCGTCGCCGATCGCCGCGAAGTGCTCCTCGGCCACCTCGCCCCGCTCGATGGCGTGCAGGGCGTGCCGGGCGCGGGTGATGCCGAGCAGGTCGGAGACGGTGCGGCCGACGCCGAGCGGCAGGGTCTGCGGCACGTAGCCGACCTGCCCCTCGACGGTGACCGATCCGGCGGCGGGACGCAGCTCGCCGGCGATGATCTTCAAGAGCGTGGACTTGCCCGAGCCGTTGCGCCCGATGAGGCCGGTCCGTCCGGCGGGGAAGGCGGCCGACAGCCCGTCGAGCACCACGGTGCCGTCGGGCCAGGCGAAGCTGACATGGTCCACGACGATGGACAGGGGAAAAGGCATGAGGCGGCTCCCGATCACGAGGATGACGACGTGACTCGGCGGGAACACCGCAAGGCGCGCCTGTGAGGACGACATGCTGAGGTGACAGGTGCGCCGGTGGAAGGCGCGGTGCCCGCGACCTCAGATCCTCACTATGCCCCTCCAGGGCTAGGCGACAAGACCAGGGGATATTAGCCGATCGGTGATCTCCGCGCAACCGCGCGGGCCCGGTGCGCGGCCACGTTGACCCTGTTCGCGCAGGTCAGGGAGCAGAACCGGCGGCGGCCGTTGCGCGAGGTGTCCACGAACACCACCTCGCACCCCTCCCGCTCGCACCGGCCCAGCCTGCGCCCGTCGGAGAAGCAGACGACCATGGCCAGGCCGCCGGCCGTGGTGTCCCTGACCCGGGCCACGATGTCGGCCTCCGGCGAGCAGAAGTGCAGGTGCGGCCGGAGCCCGTCGTGGGTGCTCACGTACGGGCGCGAGGCGGAGATCTCCAGCAGCCCGTTGACGAGCTCGACCTGCTTGGCGGTGTCGCGCTCGCCGAAGACGGGCGCCAGCTGGGCGGCCCAGGCGCGGACCTGCCCGGCCTGCTCGGCGGTGAGGTCGGTGCGCAGCATCTCGTGGGCGGCGATCAGCCTGGCCAGCGGCCGGGGACGGAAGTCGGTGGCGTTGACCAGCGCCGCCGACAGGGCCGCCCCGTTGCCGCCGTAAGCATTGAAATGCATAAGGGCATTACACCACGGTGGAGACATGCACCTTCACGATCCGCTGGGCCTGACCCTCGTCTCCTCCCACGTCACCTCCGAGGGAGTGGTGTCGTACCTGCGCTGCTCCTGCGGGGCGTGGGAAGTGCGCTCGCGCTCGTTCGTCCACGCCACCTCGCGCCCGCGCCCATCGACGCGCGGCCGTCCTCCGTCCTAGAGTCTGCACATCGTTCGCCAGAGGAGGTCGCGTATGTCGAGCATTCCCGCCTTGTTGCGTGACCGGGTGAAGCACAGCCCGGACGCCGAGGCCTACCGTTATCCGGCCGAGTCGGGGTGGGCATCGCTGACATGGAGCCAGGTGCAGGAGCGCGTGCGCCCGCTCGCGCTGGGCCTGGCGCAGCTGGGCGCGAACAAGGACAACCGGGTGGCGATCCTGTGCTCCACCCGCCTGGAGTGGATCCTCGCGGACCTGGCCGTGCTGGCGACGGGCGCGGCCACCACGACGATCTACCCCTCCAACACCGCCGAGGAGTGCGCCTACGTCATCAACGACTCGCAGACCAGGCTCGTCGTCGCGGAGAACGACGAGCAGGTCGCCAAGCTGAGGTCGGTCCGCGACCAGCTGGCCGGCGTGAGCAACGTCCTGGTGGTCGACGGTACGGCGAGCGACGACGGCTGGGTCGTCAGGCTCGACGACGTCAAGGGCGAGGGCGACTACGACGCCATGGTCGACGCGATCACCCCCGACGACCTGGCGACGCTGATCTACACCTCCGGCACCACGGGCCGCCCCAAGGGCGTGGAGCTGACCCACGGCAACTGGCTGGCCACCGCGGCCGGCGTGCGCGAGCTGGGCCTGCTGGGCCCCGACGACCTGCACTTCCTGTGGCTGCCGCTGGCGCACTCCTTCGGCAAGCTGCTGGAGGTCGTGATGATCGAGTGCGGGGTGCCGACCGCGATCGACGGCCGCCTGGACAAGATCGCCGACAACCTGGGCGAGCTGAAGCCCACGTTCATGGCCGCCGCGCCGCGCATCTTCGAGAAGATCCACAACACGGTCGCGGCCACCGTCCAGCGGGAGGGCGGCGCCAAGGCGAAGATCTTCGCGTGGGCCAAGAAGACCGGCGTCCGGGTCAGCCGCGCCCGCCAGAAGGGCGTGCCCGTGCCGCTGACCACCCGCCTGGAGCACGCCGTCGCCGACCGGCTGGTGTTCGCCAAGCTGCGCCAGCGCTTCGGCGGGCGCATCCGCTTCTTCATCTCCGGCTCCGCGCCGCTGTCGATGGAGGTGGCCGAGTTCTTCGACGGCGCGGGGCTGACGATCCTCGAAGGCTACGGGCTCACCGAGAGCTCGGCGGGCAGCTTCCTCAACCGGCCCGACTCCAACGCCTTCGGCACCGTCGGCCTGCCGCTGCCGGGCGTGCAGGTCCGCATCGCCGAGGACGGCGAGGTGCTCATCGGCGGCCCCGGCATCATGCGCGGCTACCACAACCTGCCGGAGGAGACCGCGGCGACGCTGGAGGACGGCTGGCTGCACACCGGCGACATCGGCGAGCTGGACGAGGCGGGCCGGCTGCGCATCACCGACCGCAAGAAGGAGCTCATCAAGACCTCCGGCGGCAAGTACGTCGCCCCCACCTACATCGAGGGCAAGATCAAGGCCGCCTGCCCGTTCCTGTCGCACGTGTTCGTCCACGGCGACCGGCGCAACTACTGCACGGCCCTGGTCACGCTCGACATGGACGTGGTCAGGCCGTGGGCGGCGGCCGAGGGCCTGCCCGAGGACCCCGAGCAGCTGCGCGGCCACGAGCGCATGCGGGCGGAGGTGCAGAAGGCCGTCGACGCGGTGAACTCGACGCTCCCGAGCTACTCGACGATCAAGAAGTTCGCGATCCTGTCGCAGGACTTCGCCGTGGAGACGGGCGAGCTGACCCCCAGCCTCAAGGTGCGGCGCAAGGTCGTCGAGGAGCACTTCCGCGACGAGCTCGACCAGATGTACGAGCGGGCCGTCATCTGAGCACGTGCAGGGCGCGCGGCCGTTTGGCGAAGACGGCCGTGCCCCGCACGGCCACGGTCCTGCCGCCGTCGAGGGTCAGCCGCACCCGGCCGGACGGCGCGTGAGCGGACAGGGTCAGGTGGTCGGCCTGCCACCGGCGGTACAGCCGCGACAGGCCCAGGCGGGCGCCGATCAGGCTGGTGAAGGCGCGCAGCCTCGGCAGCCGGTCGGCGGCGGTGAGCATCCTGACGTCCAGCAGGCCGTCCTCCAGCCGGTGGCGACGCCTGGGCACCGGGCTCGAGCCGTCGTAGCGGCAGTTACCGACGAACAAGGCCCACGTCCGGTACGGCACGCCGTCCACGACGAGCTCGGCGGGCCTCGCGCCGGCGCGCATGAGCTCGGCGAGCGACCACAGCAGGGCGGGCCAGGTGCCCAGGACGTGGCGCCTGGCCTCCACGCGCGCCGCCAGCTCGCCGTGCAGGCCGGCGCCGGCGTGGTTGAGGAAGACGTGTCCCGCGACCTCGCCGACGTCCACCGCGACGACCGCGCCCGTCCGGTAGGCGTGGACGGCGTCCCCGGGGTCCTCCAGGCCGAGGGCGGCGGGGAGGGCCGAGAAGAAGGCGGGCCGGCAGGGCACCGCCAGCAGGGGCAGGCCGCGGCCGAGCGCCTCGCGGGCCGCGTCCGCGACCGCCGCGTCGCCGCCCGCCACGCCGAGCACCTTCGCGCCCGCGGCGACCCGCCGTACGGCATCGCGGAAGGACCTCGCGCCGCCCGTGACGCCGGCCCCGGTCTCCGCGGCTCCAGCCTCAGCGGCTGCGGCCTCCGCTGTCCCGGACTCCGCAACTCCTGACTCCAAGACTCCGATGGCCGCGGCTTCGGTCTCCGCGGCCTCGGACCTCGCGACTTCGGGTTCCAGGGCTCCGGACTCCGCGATTTCAGTCTCCGGCGCCTCGAACTCCCCTGCCCCGGTCTCCGCGACGTCTGACTCCACAGTCCTGGCGTCGGCGGGCGGAGCCGCCACGATGGACGCGCGGGGCAGCGCCGCCCGGATCTCCGCCAGGTCGGCTCCCGGCTCGGCGACCAGCACCAGGCCCTCGCCCTCGGGGTCGTGCGCCTCGGCCGGGGCGGCGGCCGCCGCGCGGGCCCGGCCCGCCTCGCCCGCCTCCGGCCAGACGCGCCGCGTCAGCAGCCCCGTGACCACCCCGATGGCCGCCCCGGCCAGCACGTCCCCCGGGTAGTGCACGCCCGTGTAGACGCGCGAGAAGCACACCGCCGAGGCCAGCAGCGCGACCGGGACGGCCACCCGCGGCGGGGCCTCCAGCGCCACCGCCGTGGCGAAGGCCGCCGCCGAGGCCGAGTGCCCCGAGGGGAACGACGCCGACAGCGGCATCCTCAGCACGCGCGCCACGGGGGGCCGCGCCGCCGGCCGCTCCCGCTTGAACACCTGCTTGCCCACGAGGTTGACCAGCGGGCTGGCCAGGCTGATCGCGAGCATCCCGCGCGTGGCCGCGCGCCGCATCCTGCGCCTGCCGCTCAACGCGAACACGCCCGCCGCCCCGGTCCACAGCAGCGCGTTGTCGGCCGCCCGCGACAGCTGGGGCAGCACCCGCTCCAGCCCGGGCAGGTGCGCCTCGGCCACCGCCGCGAACAGCTTCTTGTCCAGCCGGTGGAGGTGTGATCTCAGCCGCATGCACCGGCTAATGCCCGAATTCCGCGATTTCCACCTCGCGCCGCGCCACCCTCTCCGTCCTCACAATCGCGTGACGCCCATGGTCCAGCAGGGGACGGCGCCGCCGTCGAGCAGGGTGGCGACGGCCCGCTCCAGGGAGGTACGGCGGGGCGGCACCGCGGGCGGCTCGGCGGTGCCGTACACGAAGGGCAGGATGCCGTCGCGGTCGGGGCGCGGGTTGCCGGTGACGAAGCGCCGCTGGAAGGCCACGATGTTGGACCCGCGCGGCAGGTGGGCGGCGAGCCGGCCGTCCAGCAGCCACGAGTCGCACACCGCCAGGCGCACCTTGCCGTCGGGGAAGTCCTCGGGGAAGTGCCGGGGGAAGAACTCCCGCGCCCGGCGGAAGGATTCCTCGCACGCCTCGGGCGTCATGGGGCCGAGGAAGTCGGGGATGTGCACGCTCAGCACCGGCTCGCCCGCCTCGGCGTCGATGCCCGCCGACCGCGCCAGCCCGGCCATCGCCTCGCCCAGCGGGGCCCGCTCGAACTGCAGCCTGCCCAGCGCGTAGAGCAGGCCGCGGAAATGCAGGGTGTGCCACCAGACGGCGTTCAGCCCCGGCCTGCCGTGCAGCCGCCGGTGGACGGCCATGTGCCGCCCGAGGTCGGTCAGCGTGAACCACGACACCTCCGCCGGGATGCCGTGCTCGCGGTGGTAGGCGCGCACGTGGGGCAGGAGGGCCAGGAAGACGTAGACGTAGTAGTACGGGCCGAACTCCGCCGTCGCCTCCTCGGGCGGCCGCGGCCCGCTGTCTGCCCGCCCCATCCTCGCCAGCAGGTCGCCCGCGTCCTGCTGGAGCCGCCGCCAGGCGTCGGAGCCGGGCGCGGGCCGGCCGGCCAGGAGCGGGGCGATGTCCTCGTGTGGGACGGCGAGCTTGAGCAGCTCCTCAGCGGTCAGGCAGGCCAGGTCCATGACCGTCAAGCCTAGCCCGGTACACCGCGCGGGCCTGCTCGTAGAGCTCCAGGTGCGCCTCCAGCTGGCCGTCGGCGTCGAACCTGCCGAGCTCGCGCACCAGGCCCTCCAGGCGGTCCAGCCAGTCCAGGCACCAGCGGACGTCCTCGGGCCTGGCGATCGGGCCGCCGCCCACCTCCAGGTAGACCGGGCTGGTGTGGGCGTAGACGCCCTCGGGGTGCATCGAGCGGGGGTGCGGCCCGCCGGTGGCGACCGCGACCACGTACGTGGGCTCGTCCGGGCGCAGCTCCACCTCCAGCCGGCCGGGCGGCCCCTGCGCCGCGACGCCCCCGGCGGTGCGGACCTCCAGCCGCTCCACCTCCGGCCCGACGGACCTGACCTGGACCCGCACCCGCTCCCCCGCCGCCAGGCGCAGCGTCTCGCCCGGCCCGTGCCCGTTGACCTTGAGCTCCAGCCACGGCCCGGTGGTGGCGAAGGTCCGGCCCAGCTGGATCGCCTCGCCGTACGACTCGGCGGTCAGGGGCCCGTCCACCCAGGCGTAGACCCGCGCCCAGCCGGGCGGGCTGGAGGCGGTGCCGCGGCGGCAGATCGACAGGACGGCGTCGGTGCCCGCGCTGACGGCCAGGCGGTTGCCCGCCCCGATGAGCCGCCGGTAGACCGCCGCGGTCGCCTCGATCGAGGAGTGGTTGAGCACGTCGAGGGCGTCGACCAGGCCGAGGGCGGCGTCGGCGACGACCTCCCGCGCCGCGCAGTTGCGTCCGGAGCCGAGCTCGTCGCCGGGCGTGTGGAACGGGTGGCCGTAGCTGCGCACGCCTCCCAGCTCGCGCAGGATCCGGCTGTTGGGCGGGTGGTCGGCGCCGGTGAACCCGCTGTGCCAGCGGCTCGGCGGGCCGCCCAGGCCGAAGGCCGTGCAGTGGCCCAGCAGGTCGTTGCGATACTCCACGCCGAACCGGGCGATGTGCCGCTCGTCCGACCACGGCAGGTCGCGCCCGGCCCAGTGCTCCATCGCCTCGCGGTCGTAGACCCGCTCCCCGGCGACGTTGCCCGCGACCAGGTTCAGCACGTGCAGGTCCTCGCCCTCCTGCGCGGCGGCGGCCAGCGCGGGCCCGGCCGGCTCCTCGCCCATCCAGTTGAGGTGGACGTGCAGGTCGCCGCCGTACCAGCCGTGGCTCTCGGCGTCGTAGAGGCGTTCCGGCCGCAGCTCCACCAGCCGGTGCTCGCCGGGGGCCAGGTCGAGCCGCACCTCGTCGGTGGCGTACTCCATGCCCCTGGTGACCTGCACGACCACCGTCTCGGCCGGGACGTCGAGGGTGAGGCCGTCGCCGTGGAAGTACGGCCTGCGGTGCGCGTCGAGCTTGCGCGGCACCCCGCCGGGCCACCAGCCCTGGCCGTCCTCGCTGCTGACGCTCCAGCGGCACGGGAAGCCCGCGCGGAGGGTCAGCGTGGCCTTGGGGACGCGCCGGGCCAGCGGCGTCAGGTCCACCCGCCGCCCGTCGGCGATCACCTCGGCCGCGCCGTCGATCTCCACCAGGCGCGCTCCCTTCGGTTCCACCTGGTACGGCGTGCCGTTCACGGTCACGGTGGCCGGCTCGTCGCGGCTGGAGTCCAGCAGAAGCGTGGTGCGCGGCGGCGTGTCGTCGAGGACCGCCTGGGTCCTGGCCTCCAGGCTCGCGCCTTCCGGCGTGAGGCGGAGGGCGGCCAGGTTGTCCAGCACGTCCCCGGCGAGGGTGTCGCGGACGATGCGGTCCGCGACCAGCGGGTCGCCGTCGCGGTCCCCCACGGCCCTGCGATAGGCGGCCACGGAGAAGCCGTAGGGAGGCATGAGGTAGGCGCTCGTGCGGACCTCGGCCAGGTAGGCCACGCCTTGCTCGCCCCAGCAGACGCCGTGCTCGTCGCGCAGCGCCCGGTACTCCGCCACGGCCTTGGCGACCGGTTCCGGCAGCAGGCGGTCTACATCGCCTTCGTCCACATCGCCTTCATCCACATCGCCATCGTCACATGGCGCGGCGGAAGGCGGCCAGCAACCGGTCCGCGGCGAGCGCGGGCGTGAGCCGTCCCTCCAGCACCTCCCGCTCGACCTCGGCCACGCCCGGCACCCGCCGTACCTCGGCCAGCAGGCGGTTCTCCACCAGCGTCCACACCCACCGGACCTGCTGGCGGCGGCGCTTGGCCGCCACGTCGACGCCCTCCTGGTGAACCAGGACGTGCCGCCACAGCTCCTCCAGGCCCGCGCCGGTCAGGCCGCTGGTGGTCAGCACGGGCGGCGGGCCGTCCTCCGAGCGCAGCATGCGCAGCGCCCCCGCCAGCTCCCGCGCCGCCTTGCGGGCCGCCGGCTCGTGCTCGCCGTCCGCCTTGTTGATCGCGATCACGTCGGCCAGCTCCAGCACGCCCTTCTTGATGCCCTGCAGCTGGTCGCCGGTCCGGGCCAGGCTGAGCAGCACGAACGTGTCCACCATGTCGGCGACCGCCGTCTCGGACTGGCCCACGCCGACCGTCTCCACGATCACCACGTCGTACCCGGCCGCCTCCACCACGACCATCGCCTCGCGGGTGGCCTTGGTCACCCCGCCCAGCGTGCCGGACGTCGGGGACGGCCGGATGAAGGCGTTCTCGTCGGCGGCCAGCCTGGCCATGCGGGTCTTGTCGCCCAGGATGCTGCCGCCGGTCCTGGTGGAGGACGGGTCGACGGCCAGCACCGCCACGCGGTGCCCCTCCCGGGTGAGCATCGTGCCGAGAGCGTCGATGAACGTCGACTTGCCGGCCCCCGGCAGGCCGCTGATCCCCACGCGCCTGGCGTTGCCCGCCAGCGGCGTCAGCTCCACCAGCAGCCGCTGGGCCAGCTCCATGTGGTCGGGCCTGGAGGACTCCACGAGGGTGATCGCGCGGGCGATCCACGTGCGCGAGCCGGCCTTCACTCCGTCGACGTAGTCCTCCAGGGATCTCATGCCACCGATCGTACGAGCAGGTCGGGACGAAAGCGGAGGAGTGGGGCCTCCGCCCGAGCGAGGCTCGGACGGCGCGCGATGCCGTCGAGGTCAGTGCCCCAGCCTCGACCGCAGCTCCTCCACCAGGCCAAGGGCGGCGTCGGCGATCACCGTTCCCGGGGGGAAGATCGCGGCGGCGCCCGCGGCGCGCAGCGCGTCGAAGTCGTCGGGCGGGATCACGCCGCCGACGACGATCATGACGTCCCCGGCGTCGAGGTCCTCCAGCGCCTTCTTCAGCGCCGGCACCAGCGTCAGATGCCCCGCGGCCAGCGTCGAGACCCCGACGATGTGCACGTCCGCCTCGACGGCCTGGCGCGCGACCTCCTCCGGCGTCTGGAACAGCGGCCCGACGTCGACGTCGAAGCCGAGGTCGGCGAAGGAGGTGGCGATGACCTTCTGGCCCCGGTCGTGGCCGTCCTGGCCCATCTTGGCCACGAGGATGCGGGGGCGGCGGCCCTCCAGGCGCTCGAACTCGGCGCACGCCCGCCGTACCCGCTCGATGTTCTCCGCCGGGCCCGCCTCCTCACGGTACACACCGGAGATGGTACGGATCTGGCCGGCGTGGCGGCCGAAGACCTGCTCCAGGGCGGCGGAGATCTCCCCCACGGTGGCCTTGGCGCGGGCGGCGTCGATGGACAGCTTCAGCAGGTTGCCGTCCAGGCCGGCCGTGGGGTTGGCGGCGGCCTTCGTCAGGGCCTCCAGGGCTCGCCGCACGGCCTCGGGGTCGCGCTCGGCGCGCAGGCGGCGGAGCTTGTCCAGCTGCTGCGCGCGCACCGCGCTGTTGTCGACCTTCAGCACCTCGATCGGCTCGTCGGCGGCCGGGCGGTACTTGTTGACGCCGATGACGGGCTGGCGGCCGGAGTCGATGCGGGCCTGGGTGCGGGCCGCCGCCTCCTCGATGCGCAGCTTGGGTAGCCCGGCGTCGATCGCCTTGGCCATGCCGCCGGCCTGCTCGATCTCCTCGATGTGGCGCCAGGCCCGGACGGCCAGGTCGTGGGTGAGGCGTTCGACGTAGTAGCTGCCGCCCCACGGGTCGATCGGGCGGGTGGTGCCGGATTCCTGCTGCAGGACCAGCTGCGTGTTGCGCGCGATGCGGGCCGAGAAGTCGCTGGGCAGCGCCAGCGCCTCGTCGAGGGCGTTGGTGTGGAGCGACTGCGTGTGGCCCTGCGTGGCGGCCATGGCCTCGATGCAGGTGCGCACGACGTTGTTGAAGACGTCCTGCGCGGTCAGCGACCAGCCCGAGGTCTGGCAGTGGGTGCGCAGGGACAACGACTTGGGATTTTTCGCGCCGAAGCCGGAGACGAGCTTGGCCCACAGCAGCCGGGCCGCCCGCAGCTTGGCCACCTCCATGAAGAAGTTCATGCCGATGCACCAGAAGAACGACAGCCGCGGCGCGAAGGCGTCGATGTCGAGCCCGGCGTCGATCCCGGCGCGCAGGTACTCCATCCCGTCCGCCAGCGTGTAGGCCAGCTCCAGGTCGCAGGTGGCCCCCGCCTCCTGGATGTGGTACCCGGAAATGCTGATGGAGTTGAATTTCGGCATCTTCGCTGACGTATAAGCGAAAATATCCGAAATAATCCGCATGGACGGCTCGGGCGGATAAATGTAGGTGTTCCGGACCATGAACTCCTTGAGGATGTCGTTCTGGATGGTTCCCGCGAGCTGCTCCGGCTTCACCCCCTGCTCCTCCGCCGCGACGATGTACATCGCCATGACCGGCAGGACCGCGCCGTTCATCGTCATCGACACGCTCATCCTGTCCAGCGGGATCCCGTCGAACAGCTGGCGCATGTCGTAGATCGAGTCGATCGCCACGCCCGCCATGCCCACGTCGCCCGCCACGCGCGGATGGTCGGAGTCGTACCCGCGGTGCGTGGCCAGGTCGAAGGCCACCGACAGGCCCTTCTGCCCGGCGGCCAGGTTGCGCCGGTAGAAGGCGTTGGACTCCTCCGCCGTCGAGAAGCCCGCGTACTGCCGGATCGTCCAGGGCTGCGTGACGTACATCGTCGGGTACGGCCCGCGCAGGTACGGCACAGCCCCCGGATAGGTGCGCAGGAAGTCCAGCCCCTCCAGGTCGCCGGGGGTGTAGAGCGGCTTGACCGCGATGCCCTCGGGCGTCTGCCAGGTCTCGCCCTCCGGCACGGCGGGCGCCCCCGCAGCCGGGTCCTCATACGGAACGCCCGAGAAGTCCGGGATACCGGACGGAGTCATCGCACCACCCCCAGGTCGTCGAAGGTCGTCCGCAGCACCGCGAGCGCGTCGCACCCGGCGTACAGGTAGGAGTCGACACCCTCGTAGTCTCCCCTCCCGGCCAGCCACACCCGCCTGGCCCCCGCCTTCCGCAGCGCGGCGGCCACCGCGGCAGCGTGCTCGCCGTACAGCCTGTCGCTGGAGCACAGGCAGGCCACGCTGGTGCCGCTGACGGCGAACGCGGTCGCGATCTGCTCGGGATCCGTGCCCGGCCCGGCGGTCTCCACGGCGATGCCGCCCGCCTGGAAGAGGTTCGCCGCGAAGGCGGCCCGCGCGGTGTGCGCGGCGACGGGCCCGATGGTGGCCAGGAACACCTTGGGCCGCACCGGCTGCGCGTCGGCCAGGTCGCGCAGCTCCTCGAACGGCGCNCGGCCCGCCCCCCCCCCCCCCCCCGCCGTACCGGCTTCTCCTCCAGGTGGGGGAACTCGCTCACGCCCGTGATCGGGAAGCGCCGGTGGGCGACGTCGTCGTCGCGGCGCGCCCGCGTCCGCGCGATCCGCTCGGCCACCAGGGGCGCCTCGATCCCTCCGGCGCGCTCGATCTCCTGGAACCACTCCCACGCCCGCACGGCCAGGTCGTGGGTGCAGCGCTCGACGTACCAGGACCCGCCCGCCGGGTCGGCCACCCGCCCGATCGAGGACTCCTCCAGCAGCAGCGAGTGGGTGTTGCGGGCGATGCGCCGCGAGAAGGCGTCCGGCAGGCCCAGCGCGGCGTCGAACGGCTGGACGGTCACCGCGTCGGCCCCTCCCACGCCCGCCGCGAAGCAGGCCAGCGTCGTGCGCAGCATGTTCACCCACGGGTCGCGCCTGGTCATCATCGCCGAGGAGGTCACCGCGTGCTGCAGCTGCTCCCCCGGCCCGCCGCACACCTGCGCGACGCGCGCCCACAGGCGGCGGGCCGCCCGGAGCTTGGCGATCGTCGCGAACTGGTCGGCGGTGGCGGCGTAGCGGAACTCCAGCTGGCCCAGCGCCTCGGCCACGCTCAGCCCGCCCTCGACCAGCGCCCGCAGGTGCGCCACGCCCAGCGCGAGCGAGCAGCCGAGCTCCTGCACGTCGCTGCCGCCCGCGTCGTGGTACGGCAGCGCGTCCACCACGACCGCGCGCAGCCCCGGATGGTCGGCGACGCAGCGCCGGGCGAGCTCCACGACCACCTCGCGCCCCGCCGTCCCCAGGCAGGCCCCGAGGTTGCCCGACAGGGGCGTGCCCCGCTCGGCGGCCAGCCCGATCAGGGTCTCGGCGGCCTCGGCCACCCGCCCGCCGGCGTCGAGCACGACGGGCGCGAGGTCGAGGTAGACCTCCGCCAGCACGCGCGGCAGGTCCTCGGGCGGCACGGCCAGCCACAGCGAGGTGACGCCGTTCTCCAGGTCGGCGAGCACCGCCTCAGGGTCGGCCGTCTCGTGGCGCTGCCGCACGTCCCAGCCGCGCCGGGCCGGCCGCAGGCCCGGGCGGGCGGGCAGGTCGGAGGCGTCGTAGAGCGGTGCGACCGGCACCCCGTCGTAGGTGGGCGCGGCCAGGTACGCCTCGGGGTCGTCGGTCTCCACGCCTGATTTGCGCAGGACGGCGAGCGCGAGCGCCCGCCACTCCTCCCGTGTCGTCGCAGGGAAGTCCGCCGCCAGTTCCATGCCTCGGATAGTAAGCGCCCGCCGACCACGACAACGCCTCGGGGCTCAGGGTAGCGGAGCCTCCCAGGCCAGCCGCCACGTCACCGGCCCGACGACGCCGTCGACCGCGATGCCCTGGTTGCGCTGGAAGCGGCGGCACACGTCGCGCGAGTCGGGCCCGTAGGCGCCGTCGACGGCGATGTTCCAGCCGCGCCTGCTCATCTGCGCCTGCCAGGTGCGCACGTCCTGACCGCGCATGACCGGCGGGTACTTCAGCAGCCGCCCGGGGAACGGCGGCGCTCCGCCCGTCCCGCCGCCGGGCCGGGGCGCGCCGCGCCTGACCCACGCATACAGCGGCTCGCCCGGGCAGTCGGTCGGGTAGCCGTCGCGGTGCCCCTTGATCTCGCTGCCGGCGTTGCCGTGCTGCCGCAGGTGCTCGATGGCGTCGCGGACGCCGTGGAGCAGGCCGTCGGGCGGCTGGACCAGCCCGGAGTTGCCCACCAGGCCCAGCACGGCGTAGTGACCGGCGTTGAGCCCCGCCCCATTGGCGGCCGGCAGATGGAGCGGGCCCCGCCCCTCGAAGACCATCCGGTGCGGGCACGCGATGTAGGTGTTGCCGGTGAAGTAGACCGTTCCCCGGCGGCGGGCCAGCCAGGACTGGTTCTCCGTACGGGGACACCAGATCTCGCCGTCGTAGCGGAGAGGTTTGATCACGAAATTGGCTTGGCGCTGCGCGGCCGACCGTGGCGAGAAGTATGAGTTCTTTCTTATGGTGACCTGCCACATAGTGCTCTTGCACGAATTGGTCGGTGGCCGGGGTCGCAACGAAGCGGCCCTGCCACTTACAAGCACCGCGAACATGAACGCCTCGGCGGCCGCCCTGTTCTTCTGGGCGAGGATGCCGTCGCCCGCGTTGTCGGCTGCGAGGGAAGTCTCGATGAAGAGAGACAGTTGAGCCTTCGTCAGCGACAGGAGGAAGGAGTGAGTCGGCACTCGGCCTGGTGCCGCTTCGAGCAGCCGTCTGCCCGCATCCGCGGAGAGATGGAACTCCACGAGGTGCCGGTTGACGGATTCACGCCAACGTGGGACGCCGTCGGTCTGCCTTCCTCTGCGCGGGAAGCTCTCCGCGGGCGGCCCGAAAACCTCCCGGAGCGCGGCGCGAATACGCGCGACGTAGGTGGAGTTCTTAACCGACTGATAGAGGGCAACGCTCGTGGACCTTCTGCCTCCCCGAAGCGTCATGACGTGTCCCTCGGTCCAGAACCACGCCACCAGTTCGACGAAGGCGTCGGACCACTTCGGCTCAGAAGGCAGATCCGCGCACGGCGCAGCGATCGGGATGCGATCCCAATACCCGATCGTCTGTGTCGTCACCCACAGCCGTTCATACGAGGCGAGGCTTCTGCGCCCATCGCCTCCCATCCTGCGATACAGGCGCTCCACCGGCCAGCGGTGGTCGGGTGTCGTCAGGGACGAGTGGGAGGTGCCCTCCATCAGC
Source organism: Thermoactinospora rubra (assembly GCF_002093975.1). GTDB lineage: Bacteria > Actinomycetota > Actinomycetes > Streptosporangiales > Streptosporangiaceae > Nonomuraea > Nonomuraea rubra_A. Next base: position 93,098 of record NZ_KZ084330.1, on the reverse strand, counting down.
ACCAGCTCCCGCTGCTGTCGCGGGAAGACGCACACTTCGAGCACCGGCTGCCACTGCGAGACACCGAGCTCGTGGTTGAGGGTCAGCGCCAGGTCGCCGACCCGCAGGTCTCTGTAGGACTTCCACCCCTGTTGGGTGAGGATCTCCGTTTCCTCATCGACGCAGTAGCCGATGTCTATCCAGCCGTTGGCGTCCATGTGGTGCTTCTGGATGGACCTGACCAGCGCCACGCACTTGGCGTGGTCGGAGACGGTCGCCGGGTCCACCCGGCCGCCGGTGTAGTGCACCTTCACACCGCGCGTGGACTCCAGCTGGGTGTAGCTGCCCCTCGGGGCGCGGGCGCCCCACTCGCTCCGTAACACCAGGTCGATGGCCATGGCGCGCTCCCCTCGTGCCGTGATAGCCGAGCGTAACCCGGGATGTGCGGAGAGCATGGGGAATTCGCCGAAATCGGTATCGGCCCGGGACCGGATCACCCGTCTAGGGCCGGATCACGCGACTTTCGGTGACGATGGCCGAGATGAGGTCGTGCGGCGTGACGTCGAAGGCGGGGTTGAGCGCCTTGGCGCCGGGCGGCGCGAGCCGTACGCCTCGGAGCGTCAGCACCTCCTCGGCGTCGCGGTCCTCGATGGCGATGTGGTCGCCGGAGGGGGTGGCGGGGTCGATGGTGGACTCGGGGGCCACGACGACGAACGGCACCCCGGCGCGGCGGGCGCCCAGCGCGAGGGCGTAGGTTCCGATCTTGTTGGCCGTGTCGCCGTTGGCGGCGATGCGGTCGGCCCCGACGAGGACCGCGTCCACGCCCGTGGTCAGCAGGTACGGCCCGGCCGAGTCGACGACGAGCCGGTACGGCGCGCCCATCCGGTCCAGCTCCCAGGCGGTGAGCCGGGCGCCCTGCAGCAGCGGGCGGGTCTCCAGGGCCAGGACCTCGGCCAGGCGGCCGCGTTCGTGGAGGGTCTGGACGACGCCCAGGGCGGTGCCGCGCTCGACGCAGGCCAGGCCGCCGGTGTTGCAGATCGTCATGATCCGCAGGGCGTCGCCCTCGATGAGGTCGGCGCCGCGCGCTCCCATCGCGTGGCAGGCGGCGACGTCCTCGTCGCGGATGCGGAGCGCGGCCTCCAGCGGGTCGCCGGGATGGGCCAGCACCCGGTCGATGCCCCAGGCCAGGTTGACGGCCGTGGGGCGGGCGGCGCGCAGGCGGGCGACGGCCTCGGCGTCGCCGCCGGCCAGCACCACGCCGAGCGCGCCCGCCACTCCCAGCGCGGGCGCTCCGCGCACGGCCAGCCGCCGGATGGCGTCGATCAGGTCGTCCACGGTCGTAATGCGCAGCACCACGAGCCGGTCGGGCAGCTGCGTCTGGTCGATCAGCTCGACGGCGCCGTCGACCCAGTCGATGGTGCGCTGGCTCACCTGTGAACCGTACCTCTACAGGGTCACCTTGCTGAGCGTCTCCATGGCGGCCTGTTCCCGGCCGGCCAGCTCCCGCAGGATCGCCGCCGCGCTGTCGGGCTCGCCGCGCTCGATGTGGGCCGCCGCCTCGCTCCACAGCGGCGCGATCTCGGCGTACATCGCGTGCCCGGCGCGCAGCGCGGGATCGTCGGCGATCGTGAGGCACTCGGCGAGGAAGTCCCGGTACAGGTTCCTGAACAGGGCGCCGCCGGTGCCGCCGCGTTCCATGAGGACGCCGGTCTGCGGGGTGATCTCGGCGACGCGCGCCGCCGCCTTGGCGATGCCGCGGTGGCCGAGGTTGGAGATGGGCGCGGCGAGGAAGCCGGCGGCGTTCGCGCGGATGGCGGGGCCGATCGCGTCCTCGACCCGCACGGGGCGGGGCGCGGCGAGGGTGAAGGACAGGTTCCGCGCCGTCATCGGGCCGCGCTCGGCGCGGGCGGCCGCCAGGCTCTCCAGGCTCGTGGTGACCGCGCCGCCCTGCTGGTCGGTGTCGACCAGGTAGGCCCGGCGGTCGTCGTAGCCGTACACGGCGACGACGTGCCCACCGAAGTGGATCTTGGTGGTGAAGTACTCCAGGTGGAAGCTGTCCAGCTGCAGGCCCACCGGGCGGCCGGCGTCGATCTCCTCGCGGACCTGCTGCCAGGCCTTGCGCGGGGAGGAGGTCTCGCGCACGGTCAGCTCCAGGCCGAGCCGCTCGGCCAGGTTCCTGGTGAGGTGGAGGGGCTTGACCCGGCCGCCGAGGAACCCCTGCCAGTAGACGAAGCCGAGGCCCGAGCCCAGGCCGAACAGCATGGGCTCGGACAGGTCGAGGCCCTGGTGGCGCAGCAGCACCCCCAGGGCGCTGGTCTCGCAGTGCCGCGTGCCGTACGCGGAGACGTCATGGAGGATCACGGCACCAGCCTGGGGTCTCCCCCCGTGGGAGGGTCTAGCGCTCGGCGAGCACGATGACGGAGTCACGGCGGCCGAGCGTCAGCTTGGCGGTCTTGTCGGGGTTCAGCACGATGCCGTAATGGGGCGGGGTGTTGAGCTGGGTGGCCAGGCGGTAGCCGATGGCGGTCTCGCCGCGGCGGCGGGCCGACTCCACGACGGTGGCGAAGTTGATCTCGGCGCCCGGCTGGACGTAGTCGGCGGCGGGCCGCGGGTAGATCTCCGAGCCGCGCGAGTCGAACAGGTAGCCGAACACCTCGGCCAGGTGCCGGTTCTCGGCCAGCTGGGCGAGCAGCAGGCCGATGACGGTGTCGCTGATGACGATGTCGTCGGCCTCGGTCACCTCGGCGAGCGCGCGGTTGCTCTCGTCGTGCATCTCGCTGACGATGGAGTACCGCTGGCCGTGAGCCTGCTGCATGTCGCGCAGGTGCAGCAGCGTCATCAGCGTGCGGGTGTCGGCGTGCTGCGGGGAGTAGCGGTCGTCGGACAGCACGATGACGTGGTCGAACAGCCCCAGGCCCAGCGCCTCCAGCGCGTACCGGTCGGTGGTGTCGCAGTCCTTGACGTTGACCTTGAGGTTCTCCAGCGCCATGAGGTCCACCCCGGCCTTGGGGTGGTCGGTGGCGATCTCCAGGAGCGAGCCGGCGGGGACGTAGCCGTCGAGGTAGCGGATGATCTGCTCGGCGCGGCCGTTCCAATTGAGGATGAGCGTCCGCTCGGGCTCCGGCCTGCGGCGTTCGGCGGTGACGATGGCCGTGTCGACCGGCTGGGGCGGCTCGCCGCCGAACCGGATCACGGAGTCGTCCTGGGCGATGAGCACGATCTGGTCGCCGCTGTCGATCACGGTGTCCATCGGCGGGTTGAGCGTGACCCCGCCGGGGCGGCTCAGGCCCATGACGGTGGCCGTGCGGTAGGCCGGCAGCGCCTCGCCGTACGTCCTGCCGACCAGCTCCGGCTCGGTGCGCAGGTAGATCTCGCCGCCGTCGAAGTTCAGCAGGTCCATGCAGACCACCGACATGCCGGACTGGCGGGAGGACTGGACGATGAGCCGGGAGGCGGTGTCGTCGGAGTCCACCAGGTGGACGGCCGGGCCGCCGGCCAGGCGGGCGGCGGCGAGGTTGCGGCTGGAGGCGAGGGCGGCCACGACGGGCGGGTGGACGCCGGCGCGCTTGGCGAGCGCCAGGAGGATCTTCACCACGTGCGCGTCGGGGTCCTCGCCCTCGGGTGAGAGGACCACGATGGAACGTGCCGAGCCGAGGTTCATCAGCTCCAGGTCGCGCGGCTCGGTGGGCCGGCCGGTGCGGCAGACGATCCGCGTCCTGCCGGTGTCGCCCAGGCGCTCGCGTAGCTCCTCCTCCATGGTCGGCTTGTCGCGGTCGGCGAGGATGGCGATGACCGCGCCGCGCTGGCTGGCGTTGGCTTTGACCAGCTCGCCGACGATGGTGTGGACCTGGTCGGACCAGCCCAGGACGACGGTGTGGCCGCGCTCGACGATGCGGGAGCGGCCCCGGCGCAGCCGGTCGACCTTGGCCTTGAGCCCGTTGGACAGCAGGCCGATGAGGATGCTGACGATGAACAGGCCGCCCAGCGAGCCGATGAACATGACGGCCATGAACGGCACGCTGCCCTTGTCGCTGGCGATCTTGCTGGGTGTCATGGCGTGCATGAGGGCGAGCCAGAGCACCTCCCCCGCGCTCATGCCGGGAGCCGGCTCGCCCGGCGCCAGCCACAGGGTCAGCCCCGCCACCACCACGATGAGCGCGAGTGACACCAGGGACAGCCAGCCGACCAGCGCCGCCGTTCCCTTGGCCATGGTGTTGTCGAACCAATACCGCACACGCTCGCGGAAGCTCGCCCTGGACACCCCGAAACCTCCATGTGGGCGCTGACACTTCGTGGATCACCAGGGTCATACGGTACCGGGCTATTTCCCGACATGTACCGTAACGGCCATGGTCTTCCCACTCGAACCGGACGACCCGCCGCAGCTGGGCGATTACCGGTTGGCCGGCCGCCTCGGCGAGGGCGGCCAGGGCGTGGTGTACCTGGGGTTCGACCCCGTCGGCGAGCGGGTGGCGGTCAAGCTGCTGTCCAGCGGCGATCGCGAGACGCGGGCGCGGCTGGGCCGGGAGCTGCAGGCTTTGGAGAGCATCGCGTCCTTCTGCACGGCCCGCGTCCTGGCGGTCTCCACGGACGGGCCGCGGCCGTGGGTGGCCAGCGAGTACGTCGACGGCCCGTCGCTGGCCACGCGGGTCTTCGAGCGGGGACCGCTGCACGGCGGCGAGCTGGAACGCCTGGCGGTGGGGACGGCGACCGCCCTGGCGGCCATCCACGCCGCCGGGATCGTGCATCGCGACTTCAAGCCGGGCAACGTACTGCTGGGCCCCGACGGGCCGCGCGTGGTGGACTTCGGCATCGCCCGCGCCGAGGGGGCGGCGACGATGACCTCGGGCCTGATCGGCACGCCCGCCTACCTCGCGCCCGAGCAGATCAACGGCTCCCCGGCCTCGGCCGCCTCCGACGTCTTCGCGTGGGGCGCGACGATGCTCTACGCGGCGACCGGCTCCAGCCCGTTCGGGGCGGACACGGTGCCCGCGGTGATGCATCGGGTGCTGTACTCCGAGCCGGACCTGTCGCCGTTACCGCCCCGCCTGCGGGGGATCATCGGGGCCGCGCTGTCGAAGGACCCGGCGCGGCGGCCTTCGGCCAAGGAGCTGATGGTGGCGCTGGTCAACCCCCAGGCCGCCGCGCCCATGGCCACCCCCGTGGCCGCCTCGCCGGGCACGATCCCGCCCCACCCGGTGTCCCACCCTGGAGGCCACCCTCGTGGCGCGCCTCCTCACGGGGGTCACGGCGCCTGGACCGATCCCGGCAGCAGGGCCAACTCGACGGTGCCGCCACCGCGCCCCCCGTCACGCCGCGCTCCCATCGTCGCGACGGCCGTCGCCGTGGCCCTGGCGGCCACGGCCGCGGGCGTCGTGCTGTGGCTGAACCGCGACCCGTCGCCCGGAGACGACCAGCCGACCAGGACCGTCGCCGCCTCCTCCCCCGCGGCCGGCCGGCAGCCGACCGAGACCCCGCCCAGCCCGTCGCCGTCGCCGTCGGAGGACGAGAGCAGTCAGCCCGCCGACGCGGGACAGCAGGGAGACCTGAAGATCCCGGCCGCCTTCGCGGGCACCTGGAAGGGCACGGCCGACAGCAGGGCCATCGACGGCAAGACCTTCGAGGACGAGCCCGTCACCATCACGCTCGCGGCCGGCCGGTCCAAGGGCACCTGGGAGTCGCCCGGCGAGGACGCCGGCTGCAGCAAGGGCGAGCTGGTGCTCACCGGCTACTCGACGTCGGCCCTCATCTTCGAGCTCACCGGGCTGGGCGGCACGTGCGTGGGGTTCGACCTGCTGGGCACCAATCCGACGATCAAGCTCACCAGGAAGAACGCCATCACCCTGGACTACCAGGCCAATTTCGTGATGGGGCAGAGCAAGGGCATTCTCAAGAAGTCCTCCTGAGCCGCCCGGCCTCGCGGTGTCGCGGATCGTAATATTCCGTGGACATGTCCGGCATGCTCGCGGATCATGAAACGCATGTCCGTCATGAAGGAGGTGGCCTTCTCCGCCGACCAGACACGCACCGGCGCGACGCCCGGCCCGCTGCCCATGACCGTGTGGCTGGACGACGCCGACTCCGCGCTCGACGTGATCGACGCCCTCGCCCTGTCGCCGTTCGCGACCGGCGTCCAGCCGTGGTACCGGCAGGCCGATCTCGAGCGCGTGCGTCCCGAGGCGACGCTGTATCCCGCGCACGGCACCGTGGTGCGCACCGCCAAGGTCGAGGACGGCTCCGAGGCGCGGCTGGTGTGCGGCGAGGGGTGGACGCTGCGTGCCGTACGGCACCGCGGGCGGAGCGCCACCGTCGGGGTCACGGCCGTCACCGAGGAGCTGGCCCGGGCGGTGCTGAAGGAGGCGACCGAGGGCGCAGAGGAGCCCGACCCCGAGGCCGAGCACGTCAAGATGGGGTTCTGGTGGCGGGCGCGGCACGGTGGCAACCGCTCGGACAAGCCCGTCACCGCCCAGCCCTGGGCCGAGATCAGCGGCAACTACACCGCCGCGGCGCGCGCCCGGCTGGAGCGGCTCATGGCCCTGCGGCCCGGCGACGTCGCCGGCCGGCTCGTCCTCCTGCACGGGCCGCCCGGGACCGGCAAGACCACGCTGCTGCGCACGCTGGCCCGCAAGTGGCGCGAATGGTGCCAGGTGGACTGCGTGCTCGACCCCGAGCAGCTGTTCGGCAGCCCCGGGTACCTCATGGAGGTCGCCGTCGGGCACGACGACGACCGCTGGCGGCTGCTGGTGCTGGAGGACTGCGACGAGCTGATCGGCGCGAGCGCCAAGGCGGCCTCAGGACAGGGCCTGTCGCGCCTGCTCAACCTGACCGACGGCCTGCTGGGCCAGGGCCGCGACGTGCTGGTGGCGATCACCACCAACGAGGACCTGACGCGCCTGCACCCGGCGGTGGTCCGCCCGGGCCGCTGCCTGGCCCAGATCGAGGTCGGGCCGCTGAGCCGGGAGGAGGCCGTGCGCTGGCTCGGCACGGGCGAGGGCGTCGGCCCGGAGGGCGCCACGCTGGCCGAGCTGTACGCCCTGCGCGCCCACCGGGCTGTGGCCCCCGCCGCCGTCAGGGAGCCGACCGGCCTCTACCTGTGACACCTTCCAGCAGCTCGTGAAGCCGCCGCGCTTCACGGATGACGCCGCTGGAGCCCTTGCGCGCGGCGATCTCGGCCACCGCCGGGATCGCCCCGCGGGCGTCCGCCCATCGCGCCGCCCGTACGGCGAAGCCGAGCGCCCGCGTGTGCCCGGAGTGCGCCCGCCCGGCTCGGGGAGGTAGACGGGCAGCAGCCCGGCGACGATCTGCCACACCTCGCGGTGCGCGCCCTGCCAAGCGCACTCCTCCAGGGACTCCAGCACGTCGCGGAGCCTGCCGGAGCCCAGGCGCACCAGCATTCCGAGCTGCCGCCCGCACTCGGCCGCCGGGAGGCTGCGCCGCGCGACGGCGCGCAGCAGGAGCGAGACGCCGGGCTCCCGCCCCTGCGAGGACTCCCGCTCGGCCAGCAGCCAGGCGAGCAACAGGGCGATCCCCTCGGTCCCCGGGCCGCCTTGGTCGAGCAACGCCGCGACGTCGTCGTGGAAGGCTTCCGGACGGCGCCAGTGGTCGAGCAGGTACGGCACCAGCTGCATCGCCGCCACGTCCGGGTCGGCGGGCGTGACCAGCGGCCAGCCGCCCAGGTGTTCCTTGTTCCTATTCCATAGCTCCACCGGCGGATCGGCCAGGAGCAGGTCCGCCAGGTCCAGGCCCGTGGCCGGTGCCTGGATCCGCGAGCGGAACGGAGGCCAGGGCCCCCGGTCGTCGCCGATCCACTCGACGCGCGTCGAGGGCCGTGGCCGGCGCTCCAGCCAGCGGACCAGCGTGGCGCCCGCTTCTGAGCCGAGCGCGCGTGCCTTCGCGACGTCCTCCCCGGCCACCTCACGGGGCAGCCGGAGCAGGGCCTGCTGCAGGTCGGCGTCGAGGGGGCGGACGCCTGCCCGCTCGTAGCCCTCCAGGCGCGCCACCAGCTCGCCGACGTCCAGCATGCCGTCGGCGCGGGTGGGGGTGGCCAGCAGGTACGGCGGAAGCGCCCCGCTCTTGAGCGCGGCGTAGAGCTCGGCGCACCGGCGCAGCATGACGAAGCGCGGGGCCGCGACCGACGCCGGGCTGGGGAGCCGATCCGGGCAAGGACCCTCCTCGTAGCCGCGCGGCCATCCCTCCGTCGACCTGGCGACGCCGCGGATCTCACCCTCGATCGGCTCGCCCACCACCGCATGTTCCAGGTTCCCCAGCGGGACGCCCTCCTCCGTCAGTTGCGTGATGATGTGGGAGCGCCACTTCTCCGGCAGCCGGCCGAAGTCGGCCTCGAAGGAGCCCTCGCCGATGTCGACCCAGAACCGATGCGTGACGGGCGACCGCAACCCACCGGCCTGCCGGACGGCTTCCCGCAGCAGCGCCTCGGCCCACTCCGACGGCTCGCCCCACTCGCTGCGGCCGTAGAGCCACGTCTGCCCCGGCAGGGCGGCGTCGCGCAGCCCGCCCCGCGCGACAGCCGCGACGAAACCGGCCAGCCAGCGCTCGAAGGCGACGCCGTCCGTGAAGTGTCCGTATCCGACGAGCAGCGACGCCTCGCCCAGAGGCGTGAGGGAGACGGCCTGCGGCTCGCCGAAGTCCGGCAGCTCGCCCGGGACGAAACCGTCCCCTTCGTCCACCTCCACCTCGCCGAATGCATCCCCCAGCCGGGAGGCCAGGTCGGGGGGCAGCACCGTGGCCGAGGCGCGGACCGCCTCGGCGCCGACGGGCGTGAAGCGCCCGGCGTGTTTGCCGGCCAGCCGTACCGCGCGCTCCTGCACCTGGGGCGACTCGCTGACGAACGCCGAGCCGAGCGCGGGCGCCAGGTGATCAAGGTCACCGGACGCGGCGCGGGCCGTCTGGTCCAGCCAGCTCAGCCCGGCCCGCACCAGCTTGCTCTCCGCGCGGTGCAGCAGCGCCTCGATCGCCTCGGCGGTCTGCTCCTCGGTCAGCGTGCCGAGGCGGCGCAGATGGCGCAGCGCCAGCTCGGCGACCGGCCCGGGCGCGGCGGGCAGCAGCCGCAGGTAGTTGCGGGCATCGATCTCGTCCGGCGCGGGGTCGAGCAGTTCGTGGAGGCGGGCGAAGAAGCGCAGGCTCGTGGCGTCGCCGCCGCGCAGGAACCGGCTGACGCAGCCCTCCAGCAGCACGCGGCGCTCGACCCTGCCCTCCGCCGCGAGCCGGGGCAGCGCCGACAGCCACGGGCCGCGGTAGTCGGGGCCGACCGGCTCGTGGCTCAGCTGCCTGCCCACGCCCTCGGCCTGGAACAGCCGGGGCAGCAGGTGGTCCAGCAGCGGGTCGTCGGCGAGCGAGTGTCCGGGGCCGGCGGCGACCCAGGCGACGACGAGCGGGTCGTGCTCGGGCGGCACGGCTTTGCTACGGCGCAGCAGCGCCAGCGCCAGGGTCGCGTCCTCGTCGCGCACGCTGGTCGGCCGCAGGCGCGCGGCCAGCCGGACGGCCAGGTCGGCCTGCCACTCCGGCGGCCGGGCCACGATGACCCGCAGGAGGAGGCTGAAGCTGCCGGGCAGCGGGCGGAACTCGCGGCGCCGCAGCCACGAGGCGACGGCCGCGGCCCCGCCGATCGTGCCCGCCCCCGCGACGCGCATGGGCTCGATCCACGAGTCCCGGATTCTCCAGATCCGCTGGTGGTTCTCCCACACCTGGCGGTGTTGCGCGCTGGACCACCACAGCTGCTGCGCGCGTTCCTCCGTCTCGCCCGAGGCGACGGCGGCGCGCATGAACTCGCGGCGTGCCGCCTCCCCGTGCTGCTCCATCTGCTCCTGTGTCCGCCGCATCCGCTCGTGCGCCGCGTCCCTGGCAGGGCGGATGTGCCCGGGCAGCTCGGCGGCCACCTCCCGGCGCCCGGCCTCGTCCAGCGCCATGACGATGTCCGCCGTCCGTGCCACGTCGCCGACACGGATCGCCTCGCGCACCGCCTCCCAAGCGCTCACGCGGTCACCTCCACCACGGCGCGAGCGGCGATCTGGGCCGCCAGCACGTGCTTGCACGGGCCACGCGACCCCCGGTGGTCGAACCACCACGGGCACGTGCACGAGCCGTCCGCGAACCGTACCCGTCGCACGCCGCCGTCGGTGGTCACCTCCGCGAGGTCTCCGGCCAGCCGTACGGCTCCCGCCTCCACCAGCGCGCGGGCGGCGGTCAGCCGGGGGTTGAGCTCGGCCACCCGGTCACGGTCGTAGGGCAGCTCGCGGTGGAAATGGGCGGCCTCGTGCAGGTCGTAGCCGACGCGCCCGGCGGTGCCGAGCTGGGTGAGGGCGGCGCGCACGCGCGGGACCGGCAGCCCGGAGCGGTCGGCGAGCAGCCCGAGCTCGACGGCCGGTTCGTAGTTGAGCAGCATGCCGACCACGTCGGCGTCGGCGGCGGCCTCGTCGGTCGCCAGGTCGCCGAGCACCGCGCCTTCGCCCGAAAAGCCGCGCCAGGGCTCGGGGGAGATCGCGAGGGTGTAGCGCATGCCGGGCAGCTCCAGCTCCCAGGCGGAGGCCTCCCGCTCGCGCGGGGCGGCCGGGCCGTACACCCGCAGGCTCCTGGCGAAGCGCAGCAGCGGCAGCAGCGTGGCCAGGCGGCCCGTCCCGGACAGGCACACCGCGCCGGGCCGCGGGCCGGAGACGACGCGCAGCTCGCGTCCGGCCGGGGCGACCCAGACGGCGGCGCCCGCCCGGCGCGGCAGGCCGCGCAGGAAGCGGACCGCGTGCGGTCCGGCCAGCTCGGCGCGCAGGTCGAACCCGGCGGCGATGACCTGGACCTCGGCGAAGCCGCGCAGCCAGCGGTCGGGCAGCGGCACCTTCTTCTCCACGACCGCGCCGTCGAGCGTGGTGACGGCCAGCTCGTCGGGGCCGACGCCGAGGTGGAGCGGGTCCTTGCCGCCGACCCTGGCCAGGGCCTCCCGCAGCGGGCCGTTGACGTCGACGTTGGTGGTGCCGCGGTCGAGGACCTCCCCGTCGAGCGCGTCGAGGTCGAGCCGGGCGTAGACGCCGCCGCAGGCCGAGAAGGACTCCAGGCGCAGCCGCCGCCCGTCGCAGGTCACCACCGGGTCGCGGCTCCAGGTGGGGCGGGGCTGGTGGTAGCGGGTCATCGCGACGTCGGCCAGCGCCAGCAGGCACGCGGCGGCCGGCGCCGCCTGCGTGACCAGCCCGCTGAAGAACCTGGGGTGCGCCTGGGGCCCGGACAGCGCCCGGCCGCCGGAGGTCGACAGCCCTAACCGCGATCCGTCGAGAGTGGAGGGTCCGGCGTAGGTGTACGCCTGTACCGCGTTCGTCATGGCCGCGACGATAGAGATCGCGACCGACAGTCGGCCGGCCACCGCCAACCGGCTGCCGTCAGCCGGCCACCGCCAACCGGCGACCGGGGGCCGGGGACCGGAGGCTGGGGCCGGCTTCCAGCGGTCCCCTGTCTCTCACCGCCAGAACACCGCGACGGCGGCGGCAGCGGCGGCGAGCAGCCCCGCGGCGTAGAACGACCGGCGCCCCCGCGCCCCCTGCCGCACGCCCACGATCGCCACCACGAGCAGGACGAGGTCGAGCCCCAACTTGACGCCCATCTTGGGGTTGCTCACCGGCAGGTCGAGCGCGTAGCGGACGCCGACGAGCGCCGCGCCGGTGACGGCCTGCCCGACCGCCCCGCCGATCATGTAGCTGCCGACCTGCGGCTGCTTCATGCGCATCTGGAGGAAGAAGCCCCCCAGCAGCGCGGCGAACCCGGCCAGGTGGAGGAACAGCAGCACCAGTCTCAAGAGCTCCATGGCCACACCCTGGTCCCGGCCGCGGCCGGGGACATCCCACGGCGGGAGGCGCGTGGCCTACTCCGCGGGGAGTACGTAAACCGTCCGATGCCCTTCACCTGGCCGCACGCCACAATCGGCCTGGTGCTCACCGTCGATCTCGCCGGCGTGGCCGTCCGCCGCTTCACGGTGGCCGAGCCGCTGGAGGCCGGTACGGCCCGCGTCGCCGACCCGTTCGGCGACGGCGCGGCCACCTGGCCGACGCTGCGCTGGACCAGCGAGGAGACGCCCGTCGGCTTCCCCGCCACCGAGCTGGTGGCGTCGTGGACCGCGCGCACCCGGCCGGGCGGCTGGCTGGAGGTCGAGCTGCAGGCCAGGACGGCGGCGGGGCGGACCACCAAGTGGTACAGCATGGGCCGCTGGGCCGAGGGCGACGGCGACGTCCACCGCACGTCGGTGCCCGGCCAGGGCGACGAGGACGGGGACGTGGCGGTCGACACCTTCGTGGCCCGCCGCCCCGTCGAGGCCTACCGGGTGCGCGTGACGATGTACGGCTCGGGCGTGCGTGTCGAGCGGCTGGCCGTGATGGCCTCCGCCGTGCCGTACCGCTCCGCCGTACCGGTGAGCCCTCCCGGACCGGGCCGCGGCGTCGCCCTGGACGTGCCGCGCCTGTCGCAGCAGGCGCACGCCGGGCACTTCCCGCAGTGGGACGGCGGCGGGCAGAACTGGTGCGGCCCCGCCTCGCTCGCCATGGTGATGGCCTACTGGGGGCGGGGGCCGGGCCCCGAGGAGCTGGCGTGGGTGCCGCCGCAGGACCCCTGCCCGGCGGTGGACCACGCCGCGGGCGGCACCTACGACCACAGCTACCAGGGCACCGGCAACTGGTCCTTCGGCGTGGCCTACGCCGGGCGCTACGGCCTGGACGGCCTGGTGACGCGGCTGCGCTCGCTGCGTGAGCTGGAGCGGCTCGTCGCCGCCGGCATCCCGGTGATCACCTCGCAGTCGTTCAGGGAGCACGAGCTGCCCGGCGCCGGGTACTCCACCGGCGGCCACATCATGGTCGTCGCCGGCTTCACCCGCGAGGGCGACGTGATCGCCAACGACCCGGCCGCGCCCGGCGACTCGGGCGTGAGGCGCGTGTATCCGCGGGCAGCATTCGAGAACGTGTGGCTCAGAAGCTCCGGCAGCGGCGGGATCGCGTACGTGATCCACCCGCCCGGGACGCCCCTTCCCCCTTCCGACGGCACATGGTGACGATGACTCCCGACACGACCCCCGACACGACCCCCGACACGATCCGAGCGATCGACGTGGCGAGAACCGACGGCAGCCCCCTGTGGGTGGAGGCCGTGCCCACCCCCGCCGGGCTGGAGGTCTGGTGGGACGAGCCGCGCCCCCACGAGGCCGGACGCCGGTGCGTGGTGCGCCGGACGCCCGACGGCCGCCGCCACGACGTCCTGCCGCCGGGCTGGAACGCCCGCAACCGCGTCATCGAGTACGGCGGGCGGTCCTGGCGGCCCCTGCCGGGAGGAGGGCTGGTCTTCACCCACTGGGGCGACCAGCGGCTCCACCGCCTGGACCCGGGCGGCGAGCCGGTGCCGCTGACGCCGGAGGGGCCGAGCCGGTACGCCGACCTCTGCCTGCCGCCCGGCAGGCAGGAGGTGTGGGCGGTCAGGGAGATCGAGGACGTCCGCGACCTCGTCGCCGTCCCGCTCGACGGCGGCCCGGTGCGCGTGCTCGTGCGGGCGCACCGCTTCCTCATGAACCCCCGCCTGTCCCCCGACGGCCGGCACGTCGCCTGGATCGGCTGGGACCACCCCAACATGCCCTGGGACGGCACCGAGCTGTGCGTGGCTCCGCTGGACTCCCCCGGCGAACGCCGGGTGATCGCGGGCGGGCCCGCCGAATCCGTCGTACAGGCCGAGTGGCGCGACGACGGCTCGCTCTACGCCGTGACCGACGCCACCGGCTGGTGGAACGTCCACCACGTGACCCTCGACGGGCGGCGGCGCAACCTGGCCCCGCTGCCGATGGAGTTCGGCGACGCGCCGTGGAAGCTCGGCGGCACCTGGTTCGCCGTCGCCGGGTCCAGGCTCGTGACCGTCTACGGCACCGCCGACGGCAAGCGCCTGGGCGTACTCGATCCGGACACCGGCGAGCTGACCGACCTCGGCGGCCCGGCCACCCACTGGTACGGCACCGTCTCGGCGGCCGACGGCGTGGCGGTGGGCGTGGCGGCTTCGCCGTACACCCCGGCCCAGGTGACGGCGGTGCGGCTGGACGACGGCGAGCACACGGTGGTGTCCGCGTCCAAGCCGCTGCCCGACCGGTCGCTGCTGCCGGTCCCCGAGCCGGCCGTCATCGAGGGCGTCCACGTGCACCTGTACGCCCAGGACGCCTCGACCCGGCCGTACGTGCTGTTCGTCCACGGCGGCCCGACCAGCAGCCGCCCCCCGGTGCTGGACCTGGAGGTGGCCTACTTCACCAGCCGCGGCCTGGGCGTGGCGGTGGTCAACTACGGCGGGTCCACCGGGTACGGCAGGGCCTACCGGGAACGGCTGCGCCACCAGTGGGGCGTCGTCGACGTCGAGGACTGCGCCAAGGTCGCCCGCGGCCTGGTGGCGCTCGGGCGGGCCGACGCGGCCAGGATCGCCGTCCGCGGCGGCAGCGCGGGCGGCTGGACCACGGTCGCGGCGCTCGTGCACACCGACGTGTTCGCGTGCGGGGTCGCGCACTACGCGATCACCGATCCGGAGAGCTGGGCGGCCGAGACGCACGACTTCGAGTCGCGCTACCTGGACGGGCTCATCGGCCCGCTGCCCGCCGCCCGCGACCGCTACACCGAGCGCTCGCCGCTGTTGCACGCGGCCCAGGCGAGCGGGCCGTGCCTGATGTTCCACGGCCTGGAGGACGCCATCGTGGACGTGGCGCAGGCCGAGCGGTTCACCGCCGAACTCACCAAACATGGCAAAGAGTGCACCTTGCACACCTTCCCGGGCGAGCAGCACGGCTGGCGCAGGGAAGAGACTATCGTCGCCGTACTCGAGGCCGAGCTGGCCTTCTACGACCGCGTTTTCGGGGGTTTCGCGTGAAATCCGTGGCTGAGATCTGTTCCGACCTCATCCGCTACGACACCACCAATCCGGGCTCCGGCGAGCGGCCCGCCGCCGAGTACGTGGCCACGCTGCTGGCCGACGCCGGGATCGAGCCCGTGGTGTTCGAGTCGGCGCCCCGGCGCACGACGGTGGTGGCGCGCCTGGAGGGCGACTCCCCCGACGCGCTGCTCATCCACGGCCACCTCGACGTGGTGCCCGCCGACCCGGGCGAGTGGCGCCTGCACCCCTTCTCCGGCGAGATCGTCGACGGCTGCGTGTACGGCAGGGGCGCGGTGGACATGAAGGGCTCCTGCGCGATGACGCTCGCCACCGTGCTCGACCTGGCCGCCCGCGGGGTGCGGCCCAGGCGGGACGTGGTGGTCGCCTTCCTGGCCGACGAGGAGGCCACGGGCGACTACGGCTCCCGCCACGCCGTGGCCGAGCACCGCGACCTGTTCGACGGGGTGAGCGAGGCGATCAGCGAGTCGGGCGGATTCAGCGTCGCCGCCGGGGACGTGCGGGTCTACCCCATCGCGGTCGGCGAGCGCGGCACCGCGTGGATGAAGCTCACCGCGCACGGCGTGGCCGGGCACGGCTCCCGGCCCGCGGTGGACAACCCGGTCGCCACGCTGGTGCACGCCCTGTCGCGGATCGCCTCGCACACCTGGCCGGTACGGCTCACGCCGTCGGTCGCGGCGCTCATCCGGGCGCTGGGCGACATCACCGGGCAGCCCGTCGACCTGGACCGCCTGGACGCCGAGGCCGAACGGCTGGGCGGGCTGGGCGCGCTGTTCAAGGGGCAGATCCGCAACTCGGCCAACCCGACCATGCTGGAGGCGGGCTACAAGGTCAACGTGGTGCCGTCGACCGCCGAGGCGCACGTCGACGGGCGGTACCTGCCGGGGTTGCGCGAGGAGTTCCTGGAGACGATCGACTCGCTGCTCGGCCCCAAGATCACGCGGGAGTTCGTCAACCTGGAGGAGGCGCCCTCCGCGCCCTACCCGTCGCCGTTCTTCGACGAGCTGGCGGCGGCGCTGGCGGCCGAGGACCCGCTGGCGCGGCCCGTGCCGTACGTGATGAGCGGGGGGACCGACGCGAAGTCCTTCGCGCGGATCGGCATCAAGGGGTACGGCTTCGCGCCGCTCATGCTGCGGCCGGACCTGGACTACTTCGGGATGTTCCACGGCAAGGACGAGCGGGTGCCGGTGGAGGGGCTGGAGTTCGGCACGCGGGTGCTCACGCGGCTGCTCACCGCTGCGTGACCAGGGGCCGGGGGCGGCTCTGGCCCATCGTCAGCCCCAGGTGTAACGTCCCGATCATGCAGAGCACCGCCCCGGCACTCAGCGTGGAGCAGAACGGCATCAACGCCGTTCCCGTGGCCGAACGGCGAGGCAGGCCGTTCGACCTGGTGTGGCCGTGGGCGGCGGCGAACCTGTCGCTGTTCGGGGTCGCGTTCGGCGTCTACATCGTCGGCCTCGGCCTGGGCGTGCTGCCCGCGGTGCTCACCGGCGCGCTGGGGTACCTGCTGTCCTTCGCCCTCGTCGGCCTGGTGGCCGTGGCGGGCGCCAGGACCGGCGTGCCGACGATGACGCTGGGCCGCGCGCCGTACGGCGTCCAGGGCAACAAGCTGCCGACGCTGTTCTCCTACGTCTCCAACGTCGGCTGGGAGACCGTCCTGGTGACCCTGTCGGCGCAGGGCGGCGCGGCCATCCTCGCGCGCCTCGCCCCCGGCGCCTTCGCCCGGGCCGACGGGACGCCCACCACCGCCGCCCTGGGCCTGTGCTTCGCCGTGGCGGCGCTCGTGACGATCGTCGTCGGGGTGTACGGCCACGCCATGATCATGCGCGTGCAGCGCTACCTCACCTACGCCTTCATCGTGCTCACGGTCGTCTACATGGCCCTCATGGCGCCCAGGCTCGGCACCTCCCTGCCGGCCACCGGCGGCGCGGGCGCGTGGCTGGGCGGGGTCGTCTTCGCCATGACGCTGCTCGGCCTGGGCTGGGTGAACTGCGGCGCCGACTACTCCCGCTACCTGCCGGTGGACTCCAGGCCGCGGTCGGTCGCCCTGTGGACGGCGATCGGCGGGGCGGTGCCGCCGATGGTGCTGCTCGTGTTCGGCGTGCTGCTGGCGGGCGGCGATCCCAAGCTGGCCGAGAACGCCGGGAGCGACCCCGTCGGCGCGCTGGCGGCGGCGCTGCCGACGTGGTTCCTGCTGCCGTACCTGCTGGCCGCCATCGGCGGGTTCCTGGCCGGGGCGATCATGGACATCTACTCCTCCGGCCTGTCGATGCTGGCGCTGGGCGTGCCGATCCGGCGGCACTACGCGGTGCTGGTCGACGGCGTGCTGATGGTGCTGGCCGGGTACTACCTGCTGTTCGTGTCGGCCAACTTCCTGTGGACGTTCCAGGCGTTCCTGGCGATCATCGGGGTGGTCATGGCCGCGTGGGTGGCGGTTTTCCTGGTGGACATGTGGCGCTGGCGCGACGGCGGGCGCGGCTACGACGAGCGGCTGCTGCGCCCCGGCGGCCCGGCGGTGAACTGGCCCGGGGTGATCTCGCTGGTCGCCGCCTCGGTCGTGGGGCTGGGCCTGATCACCTCCTCCGACCCGAACATCGCCAAGCTCGTCGGCTTCCTGATGAGCGAGGAGCTCAGGCAGGGCACGTTCGGCAGCGCCAACATCGGCGTGGTGATCGCGCTCGTGCTGGCCGGGCTGCTGTACTTCGTCATCACGCTGGTCTGGCGGCCCCCGTCGGCCTCCAGGCTGTGAGCCATCAGGGATCTTTACAGGCCGAACGCCGCCAGCGTGGGCCAGGCCGTACCGACGCCGGCCAGGGCGCCCGCGACGACCTGAGCGGGCGTGTGGTGCGTCAGCCGCACGCGGGCCCAGCAGATCAGCGCCACCAGCGCCGCGCCGGTCACGACCGTGGGCGGCGGCGGCAGGACGTGGGCGAAGACCACCACGGTGCCCGCGGAGACGGCGGCGTGGAAGGAGATCTTCCAGCGCAGCGTCACCGGGACCGTCACGGCCAGGGCGGCCAGCATGGCGGTGACCGTGGCGACCAGCAGCGTGGGCGCGCCGAGCAGCACCAGCAGCACCAGGGTGGCCACCACCGCCAGCAGCGCGCTGAGCAGCGGGACGGTGCGGCGGGACCGGTCCACCAGGTGGCGGGAGTCCAGGCGGCCCGCGCGGACGCCCAGCGCGATCACCGTGGCCGGGACGCCCCCGCACAGCAGCGAGGCGACCAGCCCCCAGGCGGCGCCCGCCCAGCCGCGCGCGAGGAGGCCCACGACCGGCGGCAGGGCGATGACCAGCACCTGGGGGGCGAACAGCTCGGTCGTCCAGTGCGCCACCCGGCCTGCCAAAGCGTCGGCCCAAGCCTTGCCCTCGCCCGTCACGGCACGCCAGCCTAGCGCCCGGCCGATCTTCGACAGGCCGCGAGCCCTGACCGGCCAGGGGGCGAAATTTCTCTTCTCTCTCAGCACGGCGAAGAAGGAAAGTGCCGTGTTATAAAGGATCGTGCCGGAGATGACCCTGTTACAGGCGTTCGCCGAGGTGGGCTTCCACGTCGCCCGCCGCGACGGCGCCCGCGGGGCGATGCGGGCCCTGCGCAGGGTGATCCCGCTGGAGGCCTACGAGTTCGTGGCCTTCGACCCGGCGACCGGACGGCACCGCAGCCTGCTCGCCGACGGGCACGCCAGGATCGACGCCGACGCCGCCGAGGAGTACGCCGGCCTGCCGCCCTACCGCGAGGCGATGGCCGCCCGCTCGCCGCTGGCCATGCGCGCGCCGGGCACCGAGCGCTACTTCCGCCGCCACCTGGAGCCCTACGGCTGGCGGTCCGGCCTGACCGCTCCGCTGTTCCTGCCCGAGGGCCGCTACACCGGCCTGGTGCACCTCACCTCCACCCGGCCCGAGGCGTTCGACGGCCCGGCGCGCGAGCTGCTGGGCGCGCTCGCGCCGACGCTCGCCCACGTGACCGACCTGTCCCGGTGCGTCGTCGACCCGGTGGGGCTGCCGCCCGGCTTCCGCGCGGTGGCCTTCGACCGGATGGGCGTCAGCCGGGACGTGCCGGGAACGCCGCACTCGCCGGCCGTGGCCGCCGAGCCCGGCATGGCCGCGCTGGCGCGCGACTTCATCGACTCCCGGGAACTGGGCCGCTCGGGGCTGTGGCTGGACCGGGACGGCCAGTGGCACGAGGTGCGGATGACGCGGGCGGCGGTGGGCTTCCAGGGCGCGATCCAGGGCGCGGTGGTGGCCGAGCGGCCCTGCGCGCTGCCCTACGACCTGACCGGCCGGGAGATCGAGGTCATCACGCGGGTCGCGGCGGGCGACTCCAACCCGCAGATCGCCGCCGCCCTGGTGGTGAGCGTGCGCACCGTCACGACCCACCTGGAGCACATCTTCACCAAGCTGGGCTGCGACAGCCGTACCCGGCTCACCACCAAGGCCCTCGCCGAGGGGTTGTGCCGGTTGGAGGTCTAGCGGCTCCACTGCGGCGGCACGGTCACGTGGACCAGCTCGAACCAGACGGTGTTGCAGCCGCCCTCGCGGGAGAAGCCCCAGCGGTGGCTGAGCGCCTCGATCAGCGGCAGCCCGCGCCCGCTGGTGTCCCTCGGGGCGGTACGGCAGGCGCACGGCGGACGGTCGGACCCGTCGTCCTCGACGCAGACCCGGACCCCTGCGGCGGAGGCGCGCACGGTCAGCGTGAAGCCGCCGCCGTCGCCGGAGTGGGAGTGCAGGACCGCGTTGGTGGCCAGCTCGCTGGTCAGCAGCACGCAGTCGTCGTGCAGCGGGTGGTCGCGGCCCAGCGCGCCGGTCACGATGGTCCTGGCCCGGGAGACCTGGGCGGGCGCCCCGGGCAACCGGACCACCAGATCCCGGCTCTCCACGTCGGAAGCCGGCACATCGGAAGCTGGCACGTCGACCTCCCGCTCGCCTCGGCGACGCCCCGAATGGGGTCGGCGTCATGAGACGCGGGGCGGCGGTGGCGGAGATTATCGCGAAAAGGTAGGAACTTCCTTTCTCACGTGCGGTGCTCTCAGGTCCGGCGCTCTCACGTGCGGTGCCACCTGGCCTCGGCGAAGCAGTACGCCGCGAACAGCAGCAGGCCCAGCGCGACCACGGCCAGCAGCGGCGGGCCCAGCGGCGTCTCGGCCAGCGCCTTGAGCGCGCCGTCGATGCCGACGGCCTCCTTGGCGTCGAAGGCGATCGCGGCCCTGCCGATCAGGATGCCGGCCGCGACGGCGATGACGCCCCTGGCGATGTAGCCCGCCTGGCCCAGGCGCCGCACCAGCTCGCCGCCGCCCGTCATGTCGCGCATGAACTTCCTGGTCCAGCCCTCGTGGATCCAGTACACGCCGAGCGCGACGACCCCCAGGCCGGCCAGCGCCGCCAGGATCTGGCCCCCGGGCAGGTCCAGCAGCGCGGCGGTGGCGTCCTGGGACTGCTTGTCGGTCGAGGGGACGGCGTCCTTCTTGTTGGTCAGCAGGCCGAAGAGCGAGACGACCAGCAGCACGTAGAACGCCGAGCGCAGGGCGGACTCGACCCTGTCCCGGGTACGCCCGTGGCTGAAGAGCGCCTCACCGGCCTGCCAGACCGCCAGCGCCGCCAGGCCCACGGTCATCACCCACAGGAGGATCTCGCCCAGGCCGCCCTGCTCCTGGATCATCTGGACGGCGCCGTTCTTGTCGGCCTCCTTGCCTGCGGGGCCGAAGGCGATCTGTAAGGCGAGCACGCTGATCAGGGCATACAGCACGCCGCGGGCCGCGAAGCCCACGCGCGCGAGCTTGCCGAGCGCGGGATTGTCGGCCGCCCTGCGCGCCGCACCCGTCACCGTGCGCCCGGCTTCCTCGGCAGAGTTCATCATGGTTCTCCTAAGGAAAACGTCTCGGACTGTCTCTGCCGTGACGGACCTCTCGTAAACCGGTAGGCCCGCACCAAGTACTCTCTGATCGACGAGTCGAGGTCGAGGGAGAGTGCCGGTGAACCTGGAAGCGGTCTGGGTGCAGCCCTACGACCAGCCGGGTGCGGCGATCGTGACCGGGGTGTTCGACATCCTCCACGTGGGCCACGTCCGCTACCTCAACGCCGTGGCCGGGCGCGGCCTGCCCCTGGTGGTGGGCGTGGAGGACGATCCCCGCGTGCGCGCCTGGAAGGGCCCGTCGCGGCCGCTCAACCCGGCCGCCGAGCGGGCCGAGGTGCTGGCGGCCCTGCGGTGCGTGACGGGCGTGTTCGTGGTCACCGGGCCGCCGGAGGCGCACGCCCCCGAGCACTACATCGACCTGCTCGCGCCGATGCGGCCCGGCGCGCTCGCGCACACCCAGGGCGACCCGCACGCCGGGGGCAGGAGGGCGGCGGCGGCCCTGCTGGGCGCGCAGTGCTGGGAGATGGAGATGATCCCGGGCCGTTCCACCACCAGGATCGTCAACGCTCGGCTAGGATGAGATCCATGCAGCGCGCCTTCGAGACGACGACGCCGGACTCCGTCCCGGCGCGCTGACGCATACCTCACGAAGCCCCGGGGCGAGCGCCCCGGGGCTTTCGTCGTGCGGCGCTCGCCTCCCCACCATCCAAGGAGGAAGCCATGCACGACCACCGCAAGCTCGGCCGGGAGCTGGGCCTGTTCGGCACCGACCCGCTCATCGGCTCCGGCCTGCCGTACCTGCTGCCGGCGGGCGCGGCGGTGCGCAAGGCCGTCGAGGACTACGTCTATGAGCTGGAGCGCAGGCACGGCTACCGGCACGTCAACTCGCCGGTGCTGGGCAAGCGCGAGCTGTATGAGAGATCCGGGCACTGGGCGCACTACAGCGAGGACATGTTCCCGCCCATGGAGGTGGGCGGGGAGGAGTTCGTGCTGCGTCCCAGCCTGTGCCCGCACCACGCGCTCGTCTACCGGGCCCGGCAGCACAGCCACCGGGAGCTGCCGCTGCGGATCGCCGAGCTCGGCGGCATGTACCGGTGCGAGCTGTCGGGCGTGCTGGGCGGGCTGAGCCGGGTGCGGGCCATCCAGCTCAACGACGGCCACGTGTTCTGCGCCCCCGAGCGGGCGGCCGAGGAGGTCTCGGCCGCGCTGGACCTGATCGAGCAGGCCCACGCCCAGCTCGGTGTCAAGGCCGCCCGCTACCGCCTGTCGCTGAGGGGCGAGGGCGGCAAGTACGTCGACGACCCGCGGCTGTGGGAGCGGTCGGAGGCGATCCTGCGCGGGGTGCTGCGCGAGCGCGGCCAGGACTACGACGAGGAGAGGGGCGAGGGCGCCTTCTACGGCCCCAAGATCGACATCCAGATCGCCGACGCCGCCGAACGCGAGGCCACCCTGTCGACCGTCCAGGTCGACCTGTACCAGCCGGGCCGCTTCGAGCTGGAGTACGTCGGCCCCGACCAGCGTCCCCGCCGCCCGGTGATGGTGCACCGCAGCGTCGTCGGCGGTATGGAGCGGCTGCTGTCGCACCTCATCGAGGTGCACGGGGGCGCGTTCCCGGCTTGGCTGGCCCCGGTGCAGGCGGTGGTGCTGCCGGTGTCGGACGCCGAGGTGCCCGCGGGCCTGGAGCTGGTACGGCGGTGCGTGGCGGCCGGCATGCGGACCGAGCTGGCCCATCCGGAGCGGGGCAGCCTCGGCGCCCGGATCAGGGCGCATCGGCTGGTGCCGTACCAGCTCGTGGTGGGCCCGCGCGAGGCCGCCTCGGGCGAGGCGGCGCTGCGGCTGCGCGACGGCGGCCAGGCCGGATCCGTCCAGGTCGAGCGGCTGGCCGAGCGGTGTCGGCCCGTGTTCGCAGCGTGATGTTAAATGTTGCTGAGGTCGTCTTCCCAGCTGCTGTGAAGACCTCATAAAGTCCCCCCAAAACGCAGCTTGGGGAGGAAATCCTTGACCGAGGTGAGCGACCGCCGCGCGGCTGAGCTGGTGGCGGCCCACGAACAGGAACGGCCGGCCCGGCAGTTGTCCGGCAAGCTGCGGCTGGGCGTGTGGATCGTGGGCGGCCTGCTGTCGGTCTACTCGCTGGTGGTCGTGTTCCGCCCGGTGGAGTCGCTGCAGCACCGCATGACGTTCCTGGCGGTCGCGCTGCCCCTGGTGTTCCTGTGCTACCGCTCGGGGTTCCGGCTGGGCAGGCGGCCCGCCGCCGAGGAGGGGCCGCCCGGCGCCGTGGGCGGGGCGGTCGCCGAGGCGGCCGGGAAGCCGCTGGCGGC
Source organism: Thermoactinospora rubra (assembly GCF_002093975.1). GTDB lineage: Bacteria > Actinomycetota > Actinomycetes > Streptosporangiales > Streptosporangiaceae > Nonomuraea > Nonomuraea rubra_A. The sequence goes on along the minus strand of NZ_KZ084330.1, from coordinate 70,060 downwards.
CGATACCGCGGGAGCGCCGCAGGCGGCCGGGGCAGGGCCAGAGCCGCGGACGGCCGCGACGGCAGGACGGGCCCCCGAGCCGGCCGCGGCCCGGCGGGCCGACCGGCCGACCGTCGCCGACTGGGCGCTGGCCGCGCTGGCGCTGGCCGTGTGCGTCTACCCGCTGCTGGACTTCCAGGCCTTCCGCGACCGCGGCTCCGGCGCGGCGCTCACCGACCTCGACATCGCGGCCGGCGTGCTGCTGACCGTCCTGCTGCTGGAGGCGGTGCGGCGGACCGTCGGCTGGTCGCTGGTCGTCATCTGCGCCGTCTTCCTCGTTTATGCGTATTTCGGGGGCTACCTCCCGATCGACTGGACCATCGGCCACCGCGGCTTCGACCTGGAGCAGATCGTCTCCCAGCTCTACACCGGCACCGAGGGCTTCTTCGGCGTGCCCCTGCAGGTCGCGGCCAGCTACATCATCCTGTTCACCATCTACGGCGCGGTCCTGGACCTGTCGGGCGCCAGCAAGTTCTTCATCGACCTGAGCTTCGCCGCGTTCCGCAGGTCCCGCTCCGCGCCCGGCCGTACGGTCACCACCGCCGGCTTCCTGCTCGGCACGGTCTCCGGCTCGGGCGTGGCCACCACCGTGAGCCTGGGCAGCGTGGCCTGGCCGGTGCTGCGGCGCGCCGGATACCCGAAGGAGTCGGCTGGCGGCATCCTGGCCGCGGGCGGCATCGGCGCCATCCTGTCCCCGCCCACGCTGGGCGCGGCGGCGTTCATCATCGCCGAGTACCTGAAGGTCGGCTACCTGCAGGTGCTGCTGTACGCGACCATCCCCACGATCCTGTACTACCTGGGCATCTTCCTGGCCATCGAGATCGACTCCCGGCGCTTCCACACCCACGCCGTGCAGGTGGACGCGCCCAAGGTCGGCAGGCTCCTGCTGCGCTTCGGCTACCACTTCAGCTCGCTGATCCTCATCATCGTGCTGATGGCGATGGACCGCTCGGCCTTCCAGTCCGTGGTGATCGCCACCGCCGTCGCGTTCCTGCTGTCGTTCCTGGACCCCGAGCACCGCATGACGCCGGGGCGCGTCGGCGAGGCCCTGGCCAGGGGGACGCTGGAGGTGCTGCCGGTCACGGCGGTGTGCGCGGCGGCGGGCATCATCGTCGGCGTCATCACCCAGACCGGGCTGGGGCTGAACCTCAGCGCGATCATCGTCGGGGTGGCGCAGGGCAACCTGCTGCTCACCACGCTCATGGCGGCGATCGCGGTGATGGTGCTCGGCCTGGCCGTGCCGGTGACCGCGAGCTTCATCATCGCCGCCGTGATCATCGGCCCGGCGCTGACCACGCTCGGCGTCACCCAGGCCGAGGCGTACATGTTCATCTTCTACTACGCGGTGCTCAGCGAGGTCAGCCCGCCGACGGCGCTGTCGGCGGTGGCCGCCGCCGCCATCACGGGCGGCAACACCTACAAGACCATGATGATGACCTGGCGCTACACGCTGCCGGCCTTCCTGGTGCCCTTCGCCTTCGTGCTGACCCCCAACGGGCAGGCGCTGCTGTTCCAGGGACCGCTGGTCACGGTCGCCGTCATGGCGCTGGTGTCCTGCGTGGCCGTCGCCGCGCTGGCCCTGGCGACGGGCGGCTTCACCGGCTGGCCCGAGCGGGCGCTGGCCGCCGTGGCCGCCGTGCTGCTGCTGTTCCTGGACACCACTCCGATCGTCGCGGGCCTGGCCGTTTTGGCGCTCGCGGCAGCCGTACACCTCATCAGGAGAAGGAGAACCTCAGCGTGAAACGCTTCATAGTGGGGGCGGCCGTGGCCATCATGGCGCTGGCCGGGTGCGGCGGTCAGGGGAACCGGCTGACGATCGCCACCGGCGGCACCACGGGCGTGTACTACGTCTACGGCGGCGGCCTGGCCACCCAGCTCAAGAACAACATCGCCAACACCCAGGCCACCGCCTCGGTGACCTCGGCGTCGGTGGAGAACATCAAGCTGCTGGCCGACGGGAAGGCCGACATCGCCTTCTCGCAGACCGACGCGGCGGCCGACGCCGTCAACGGCACCGGCAGCTTCACCGCCAAGCAGCCGATCAAGGCCATCGCCCGCATCTACGACAACTACACCCAGGTCGTCGTGGCGCCCGGCGTCGCCGCCACCAAGGTGGCCGACCTGAAGGGCAAGCGGGTCTCGCTCGGCCCGGCCAACTCCGGCACCCAGGTGGTCGCGCGGCGCGTGCTGGAGGCGGTCGGCATCAACCCCGACACCGACATCAGCAAGCAGCAACTGTCGATCAACGAGTCGGTCCAGGCCGTCAAGGACGGCACGATCGACGCGTTCTTCTGGGTCGGCGGCGTGCCCACCTCGGGCGTGGTGGACCTGGCCACGAGCAAGCCGGACATCAAGATCCTCGACACCGGCGACGTGATGTCGGCGCTGTCGGGCAAGTTCGGCCAGACCTACCAGACGCTCGACATGGACCTGTCGGCCTACAAGCTGGAGGGCGCCGTCAAGACGGTCGGCGTGCCGAACGTCCTGCTCGTGCCGGACAAGATGGACGAGCAGCTCGCCTACGACATCACCCGCACCCTGTTCGAGAAGAAGGCCGAGCTGGTGAAGGTGCACTCCGAGGCCGGGAAGCTGGATGTGAAGACAGGCCAGCAGACCGACCCGATCCCGCTCCACCCCGGCGCGGCGCGCTACTACAAGGAGAAGGTCGGCTGATCCGCCTGGTCCTCGCGGGGGCGGCGCTCGCGGCGTGCCTGTCGGGCAGCGGCTGCGGGCGCCCGGCCGTCGGCGGGCTTTTCCTGCCCGCCGACGGGAGTTTCGGCCTGGCCTACATACATTCGATCTACCGCGCCCCCTCGATGGAGGTCTTCACCGTCGAGGGCCGCCGCTTCACCATGCGCGCCGTCGTGTCGACCAGCGGCGGCGTGCTCGACTACTACGCCCTCGAAGGCACCCGCGAGACCCTGCCGGGCGGGCTGTTCCGCCTCACCCTGGCCGCCCCCGCCGCCTACGAGTCGCTCGACCTGATCGCCACCCCCATCGGCCGCCGCACCCTGGTCGCGGGCGGGCCGTCGGGGTGGCGCTGCCTGCCGCTGTTCCCGCCGTCGGGGTCGCGGCAGGTACGGCTGACCGTACGGCTGGAGCTGGAGGACCGGGGCGGGGCGTGCCCGGCGGTCTACAGCCAGTCCCTCTTCTTGAACGCCAGGTAGAGCCCCACCGACGTCACGATCACCACGACGGTCGACATCCAGAAGCCCCACGGCTGCTCGGACCCGGGATAGGGGACGTTCTGCCCGTAGAAGCCGGTGACGGCCGTGGGCACCGCGATGATGGCCGCCCAGCCGGTGACCTTCTTCATGATCTCGTTGAGCCGGTTGCCCTGCTGGGTCAGGTGCGTCTCGCGGATGTTGACCAGCAGGTCGCGCAGCGAGTCCGTCCACTCGGCCACGCGCAGGACGTGGTCGTAGACGTCCTGGTAGTAGGGGGCCATGCCGGGGTCGACCACGTGCAGGTCGCGCCGCAGGATCGTGTTGACCACCTCCCGCATCGGCAGGCTCAGGCGGCGGAACTCGACCATGTTCTTGCGCAGCTGGAAGGTCCGCCGCTGCATGTCCTTGTCGCTCAGCCGGTCCTCGAACAGCCGGCCCTCCAGCTCCTCCACCTGGCCGTCGAAGTGCTGGACGAGCTCGAAGTGCTGGTCGACCACGACGTCGAGCAGGCCGTGCAGCAGGTAGGAGACGCCGTGCTTGGCCAGGTCGCGGTTGCCGTCCCAGCGGCGGACCACCTCCTCGATGTCGAAGTGGTCGTTCTCCCGGACGGTGACCAGCGCGTTGCGGGTGACGAAGACCGACACCTCGACCGGGTCGAGGCGGCCCTCGCGCATGGCCATGGCGTAGACGGTGACGAACAGGTGAGTGTCGTAGACGTCGAGCTTGGGGCGCTGGTGGTCGTTGACGACGTCCTCGACGGCCAAGTCGTGCAGGCCGAGCTCCTCGCTGATCGCGTCGAGGGCCTTCCTGTCGGGGGCGCACAGGTCGAACCAGACGACGCAGTCCTGCTCACTGACGAAGTCGGAGACATCGGCTATGGGGAAGCCTTGCCGTTCCAGAACCCCGTTGCGGTACAAACGTGTGCGGACCATGGCGGTCCACTCTAGAGCAGTCCCTCGAACGTGGTCGCGTTCCGGACGGCGGCCCCTCCGGGGTCGTTGTTGAAGTACACGTAGCACTCCTGCCAGCCCGCCTCGCGCACGCGGCGGGCCCACGCCTTCAGCGCGGCGATGCCGTACGACGGGGGCGGGGTGCCGCGGCCCTCGTGCAGGCGGACGTATCCCCACGGGGCGGTCACCCACAGCGGGGTGACGGGGCGGCCCAGCCGGTCGGCCCAGCACAGCGCCGCTCCCCTGGCCTCCAGCACGCGCCTGACCTCGGCCGTCCACCACGAGACGTGCCGGGGCTCCACGGCCACCTTGACGTGCGGCGGGAAGCAGGCCAGGCAGCGGTCGAGCAGCCCGGCGTCGGCCCGCAGGCTCGGCGGCAGCTGCAGCAGGATCGGGCCGAGCCTGTCCTTCAGCTCGGCGGTCACCGTGACCAGGCGCCGGACGGGCTCCTCCGGGCCGGCGAGCCGCCTGACGTGGGTCAGGTAGCGGCTGGCCTTGACCGCCATGACGAAGCCGTCGGGCGTGCGCTCGCGCCACCTGGCGAAGGTCTCCGCCGAAGGCAGGCGGTAGAAGGCGTTGTTGCTCTCCACCGTCGGGAAGGTCTCGGCGTAGGTCTCCAGCCACCGGCGCTGGGGCAGGCCCTCGGGGTACAGGACGCCGCGCCAGTGCCGGTACTGCCAGCCGCTGGTGCCGACGAGCGTGGTCATGCCGGGCGTCTACCCGGGATCCGGCCCTTGATTGCGGGCCGCGCGGGTCAGACGAAGGAGGGCTCCGCGGCGGGTCCCCCCTCCTGGGCGGCCAGCGCCTCGGCGACGTCGGCGTGCACGGTGACGACCTCCAGCAGGCCGGTGACCTCCAGCAGGCGCTCGACGGCGCCGTGGACGCCGGCCAGCCGCAGCCAGCCGCCCGCCGCGGTGGTGCGCCTGTGGAACTCCAGCAGCACGCGCAGCCCGGCGGCGTCGCAGAACTCCAGCGACGCGAGGTTGAGGACGATCCGGACGCATCCCCTGGTGACGTGGGTGGCCAGGGCGATGTGGAGGTCGGCGCCGGTGGTCAGGTCCAGCTCGCCGACGGCGGTGACGATCCCGACGTCGCCGTCGTGGTGCGAGACCACCGACAGCGCCGCCGTCTTCGCGTGGATCGTCGAGGGCTGCGCCAGGTGCTGGTGCCAGGCGGCCTCGCGCCGGGCCTCGGCGGCCTTGGCGTGGCACAGCAACGACGAGGGGGCCTCGACCGCCCGGCCCTCGTACAGCGTGGCCAGGCGCAGCAGGACGTCCGCGGTGGCCTGGTGCGCCTCGGCGGCGTAGCGCCGGGCGGCGTGCAGGTTGCTCTCGGCCTGCCGGGCCAGGTCCTCGGCCCGCGTCACCTGATCGCCTCGCGCCCGCGCGAACATGTGCAGCTGCGTCAGGCGCGCGACGGCGTCCTCGGCGCGCTCGCGGGCCTCGACGGCCCGCTGGGCGGCGAGCTTCGCACGCAGGATGGGCGACGTGGCGCTCACATCGCCAGTATCTCCCTGCGACGTCTCAAACCAATAGGTAGGGAGTGCCCGATTTGACCTTTGGGACAATCGTGACTTTCTGTGGTCGCGTCGTCTCTCGCAGCGCGGCGGCGAAGCGGGTGGCCGGGGCCTGCCCGGCGACGCGGAAGGCGTCCTCGGCGGTGTCCACGTCCGTCAGCTCCGGCAGGTGGCAGACGCTCAGCCCGGCCCGCGCCAGCCGGTCGAGCTGGCGCCTGCCGGTCTCCGGGCGCGACATGGGCACGCCGAGCAGCAGGTCCGGGTCGGGTTCGCGCAGGCCCAGCAGCCAGAAGCCGCCGTCGGCGGCCGGGCCGTACACCGCGTCGTGGCCGGCCAGCGCCTCGGCCGCGCGCCGCAGCAGGCCGGCGGTCACCTGCGGGGTGTCCATGCCGATCAGGACGGCGGGCCCGGGCCGCAGCCGGCAGGCGTCGGCGAACGCCGCTGCCAGGCGTTCGTCCAGGCCCGCGCCGCGTTGCGGGATCACCACGAAGCCGTCGGGCAGCCAGCCGCCCGGCCGGCCGTCCAGTGCCAGCACGCGCTGGGTGGCGGGCGCGGCGGCGACCGCGCGCAGGGTGTCCTCCAGCGCCGCCGCGGCCAGCTCCGCGGCCTGGGCCGGGCTGAAGGGCGGGGTGAGCCGGGTCTTGACCCGGCCGGGCACGGGTTCCTTAGCGATGACCAAGATCTGCGTCATGGGCGTGTCCAATCCTCTCGGCACGACGTACGGCCCAGCAGGCCAGGACCGCCGAGGCGGCCAGGCCGTACGCGAGGGTCGCCGGACCCGGGACGGTCGCCGGACCCGACAGGTAGGCGACGGCGCCGGCCAGTGCCACGCCCAGCCACTCCCACCGGCCGGCCATGGCGGCCAGCGCGACGACGAGCAGGGCGTACCAGGAGTAGGCCGGCGTGACCAGCAGCAGGAGGGAGCCGGCGACCGGCAGCGCGCCGTGCCAGGGGCGGCCGGGGTCCCCGCGGCGCAGCACGTGCAGCATGACCAAGGCCAGCAGGGCGATCGCCGCCGGCGGCGCCCAGGAGTCGGGCAGGACGAGCCGCAGCAGGGCGTACCGCTCGCGCGCCGACGGGTCGTCCAGCCCCTCCTCCTCGACGTACCCGGCCAGGTAGCCCAGCACGGAAGCCCGGGAGGCCAGCGCGTAGGGCAGGTAGGCCAGGACGACGACCAGCGCGGCGGGCCCGATGATCCGCAGGATCCGCCGCCGGTCCACGCCGTCGCGCAACACCCCGGACAGCGCGCCCGGCAGGGCCGTCGCGGGCAGCAGCTTGGCCGCCACCGCCGCGCCGAGCAGCGCTCCCCTGCCGCGCGTCACGCAGAAAGCCAGCACCACGAGCAGCACGCCGAGCATGTCGACGTGGGCGTTGTTGACCGCCTCTGCCGGTACGGCGGGGCACCAGGCCCAGCAGGCCGCCGCCCGCGCGCCGTGCCACCGGCACAGCGCCAGGGTGACCAGCACGGCCATCAGGGCGCCGCCCACCTGCAGCGGCTTGTGGCGGGAGCCTTCGGGTGAGAGCAGGTGGACGAGCAGGAAGTACGCCTGGGCGACGGGCGGGTAGATCGTGTGGACGGCGGGCCGGTTGATGCGGGTGCAGAAGGGCCGGCCGCAGCCGGGAGGAAACAGCCAGTCGTCGCGCAGCCGGGCGAGGGCGGGGTCGGCGGGCGGGTGGTCGTAGGGCGAGACGCCGGCCGCCTGGACGCGGCCGTCCCAGGCGTAGCGGTAGGAGTCGGTGCTGGTGCTCGGCGGGGCGGCCAGGCCGGTCGCGGCCACGGCGATCCCGCCGCCGACCGCGAGGGCGGCCAGGCGCCGCCGGGGCAGCCCGCGGGCCAGCCACAGCGCGGCGGCGAACAGCGCCCAGGCGGCCAGGTACCAGCCCAGCAGGCCGGGCGGCCCGAGGGACGTCCTCACCAGGACGGCGACGAGGGCCGCCAGGACCGCGCCCACCCAGAACGTCCGTCGCCTCACGGCAGCAGCCTCGCACCGCGAGCGCGATGTGCGGCCGTCGCGGCTCAGGACGTCCGTGATCCGTAAGAAATGCGGCCTGGAGGAAGGGGGCGGCCCTCCCCGTCACGGGACCCCGCCACCGCGCACCCTGCCCACCTCACCGGCCCAGGACCCAGGCAGGACCTGCCGGAGTGGCGACCCTCGCCGTAGCAAGCCCCCGCCACCCCGCACCCGCCCACCTCATCGGCTCGGGAACCGGGGATCTTGTGGGGCGTTCACCTCGCCGGCTGAGGAAATCGTGCGAGGGGCGAGGATCCCGGCCGGGGAGATCGGGTGGGGTGTCGAGTTCTTACGGCTCGCGAACGGGATCGGCCGTGAGCTTCAACCCGGCGGGGCCCCTGGTTAGCGTCGGCGGTGTGAGGGTGATCGTCACCGGCTCGGCCGGGTTCATCGGGAGCCACGTGGTGGAGGAGTTCGAGGCGGCCGGTCACGAGGTGGTGGGGCTGGACGTCGCGGACGGGCTCGACGTGCGCGACGACGCCGCCCTGGACCGGGTGCTGCCCGGCGCGGACCTGGTGGCGCACCAGGCGGCCAAGGTGGGCCTCGGCGTGGACGTCTCCGACCTGCCGGACTACGCCTCGGTCAACGTGCACGGCACCGCCGTCCTGCTGGCCGCCATGGCCAGGCACGGCATCGGGCGGCTCGTGCTCGCCTCCTCCATGGTGATCTACGGGGAGGGCGCCTACGACTGCCCCGAGCACGGCCGCGTCAGGCCGGGGCCGCGCGCCGTCGCCGACCTCGAGCGGGGCCGGTTCGAGCCGCCCTGCCCGCGCTGCGGCGCGGCCCTCGCCCACGCGGTCATCGGCGAGGACGCGCCGCCCGACCCCCGCAACGCCTACGCCACCTCCAAGCTTGCCCAGGAGCACCTGGCCGCCAACTGGGCGCGGGAGACCGGCGGCCACGCGGTGGCGCTCCGCTACCACAACGTCTACGGGCCGCGGATGCCGCGCGACACCCCGTACGCGGGCGTCGCCGCGATCTTCCGTTCCGCGCTGGAGGCGGGCAGGCCGCCGAGGGTGTTCGAGGACGGGCGCCAGCTGCGGGACTTCGTCCACGTCCGCGACGTCGCCCGCGCCAACCTCGCGGCGGCCACGACCGTGCCGCCGCCGGGCACGCTGGCCGCCTACAACATCGCCAGCGGCACGCCCCGCACCGTGGGCGAGATGGCCGCCGCCCTGGCGGCCGCGCGCGGCGGCCCCGCCCCGGTCGTCACCGGCGAGTACCGGCTGGGCGACGTCCGCCACATCGTCGCCTCGCCGGACAGGGCCCGCGCCGGGCTCGGCTTCCGGGCGGCGTGCGGTTTCGACGCGGGGATGAAGGAGTTCGCCTTCTCATGACCGCCGACCACACGACCGCCGACCACACGACCGCCGCCGGCGCGGGCACCCCCATGACCGCCGAGGTGATCCTGCCCTGCCTGAACGAGGCAGCCGGGCTGGCCTGGGTGCTGGAGCGGATGCCCGGCGGCTACGTCCCCCTCGTGGTCGACAACGGCTCCACCGACGGCTCGGCCGAGGTCGCCGCCCGGCTGGGCGCGCGGGTGGTCGCCGAGCCGCGGCGCGGTTTCGGCGCCGCCTGCCACGCCGGGCTGTCCGCCGCGACCGCCGACGTCGTGTGCTTCATGGACGCCGACGCCTCCCTCGACCCCCGCCAGCTGCCCGCGGTGGCGCTGCCGGTCCTGGACGGGCGGAGCGACCTGGTGCTCGGGCGGCGGGTGCCCCGCGAGCGCGGCGCCTGGCCGCCGCACGCCCGGCTCGGCAACGCCGTGCTGGCCCGCGACCTGCGCCGCCGTACCGGCGTGCCGTTGCGCGACCTGGGACCGATGCGGGCCTGCCGCCGGGAGCCGCTCCTGGCCCTGGGCCTGGCCGACCGGCGTTTCGGCTACCCGCTGGAGATGGTGCTGCGGGCCGCCGCCGCGGGGTGGCGCATCAGCGAGGTGGAGGTGGACTACCTGCGCCGGGAGGGCCGTTCCAAGGTCACCGGCACCGTGCGCGGCACGCTGCGCGCGGTGGCGGACATGCGGCGCGCCCTCAACCAGGGGACGGCTCAGCCCGGCTCCGCCGACGCGGGCCGGTAGCAGGCCGCCGCCAGCGCCGCCCCCAGCAGGGCGACCGCCGCGGCGGCCAGGAAGGCGGGCGCGCCGCCGTCCAGCGGCCCGGTCAGCCGGCCCGCGATGGCCGCGCCCAGGCCGTAGCCGGTCCACATGAACGTGTTGAGCCAGGAGAAGGCCTCGGTGCGGTGCTCGGCGGGCGTGTGGCCGGCCAGCAGCGTGGCCTGGAGCGCGTCGCGCGGCCCCTGCAGCAGCCCGGTCAGGGCGACCAGCGCCGCCAGCGCGGCCAAGCCGGTCGGCGCGGCGTCGGCGAGCAGGATGGCGGCGTCGGCCAGGGAGAGCGCGATGAGCATCGTCCGGCCGCTGAACGGCCAGGTGCGCGTGCCGTACAGCAGTCCCCCGGCGAGCGCGCCGGCCGACAGCAGGCCCATGAGGACCCCGGCGGCGGCCGGCGCGCCGCTGACGGTGGCCGCGGCCAGGGTGGCGACGCGCAGGCAGCCGAAGGCGAAGGCCGCGGTGGCGGCCACGGCGAGGACCACGAGCGTGGGACGGTGCGCGAGCGGCCCGGACAGCCGGGCGAGCCTGCCGCGTGAGCCGGTGGGCCGCCCGGCCGGGGTGTGGTCCCGTACGGCGGGCGAGGCCGCCAGCAGGGCGACGCCCAGCAGCAGGGCCGCACCCGCCCCGGCCACGATCGCCTGGGCGGGTGCGGCCAGCAGCAGCACGGAGACCAGGACCGGCCCGGCGACGAACATGAGCTCGTTGACCGCGTTGTCCAGCGCGTAGGCGGCGGGCAGCGACTCGGCGGGCACGAGCCTGGGCCAGGCGGCCCGGCCGACCGAGGTGGCGGGCGGGGTGGTGGCGCCCAGCAGGACGGCCGAGGCGATGAGGGCGGCGGCCGGTACGGCGAGCGCCAGGGCCGCCAGGAGGGTGCCGTAGGCGAGCGCGTGGGCGGCGAGGAACGCGACGAGCACGGGGCGGGCGCGGCGCCGGTCGGCCAGCCGTCCGGTCAGGGGCGCGCACACCGCCAGGGCCAGCGCGTGACAGGTCAGCACCAGCCCCGCCACGCCGTACGACCGCGTCCGCTCCGCCACGACCAGCATGAGGGCCAGGCTGAGGACCGGCGTCGACAGCCGGGCCAGCAGGGCGGCGGCGAGCTGGCGCGGGACGCCCCGGCCGACCGGCTGGACGGCCCCGCGCTCGCGACCGCCTTCGCCGGCCACCTGTCCGGGCGCAGGGCCGAGGCGCTGCTGGCGGCGCCCGACGCGGGCGAGCGCCTGGCGTCGCTGGCCTGGAAGCTGCGTGGCGCGCTGGTGGCGGACTCGGCGGCGGAGCAGGCCGCGCTCATCAACGCGATGATCCGGGAGTACCGCGCGCAGCCGTACCTGACGGAGGACGTCGGCCAGCCGTTCCACGTGCACTTCCACGGGTCGGGTGAGACCGAGGTCGAGGCGCTGGGCGGCGAGTTCGCCACCGCGCTGGCCCTCATCGTGGACGGCTACGGCTCCCGCCGGTTCGGCCAGTGCCAGGCGCGCCGGTGCGAGGCGGTCTACATCGACCTCACGCGCAACGGCTCGCGCCGGCACTGCAGCGCCGCGTGCACGGCGCGGGCCAAGACCGCCGCCTACCGCAGCCGCCGCCAAGGTTAGAACCGCTCCGGCAAGACCCTGGGCGCGTCGCGGCCTGCGGTGCGCGCCTCAGTGAGAGTCCCTGGCCACGCGGTGGCCGCTGGAGCCGACGAGGAAGTCCAGGTCGGCCCCCTGGTCGGCCTGGAGGACATGGTCGACATACAGCCGCTCCCAGCCGCGGCTCGGGGCGGCGAAGCCCGCGGTGACCGGCTCGCGCCGGGCCAGCTCCCCGGCGGGGACGTCGACGTCCAGCCGCCGGGCCGGCACGTCGAGCACGATCGGGTCGCCCGTGCGCACCAACGCGAGCGGCCCGCCGACGGCCGCCTCCGGCGCGGTGTGCAGGACCACCGTGCCGTAGGCGGTGCCGCTCATGCGGGCGTCGCTGACGCGCACCATGTCCCGCACCCCCTTGGCCAGCAGCTTGGCGGGCAGCGGCAGGTTGCCGACCTCCGGCATGCCGGGATAACCACGCGGCCCGCAGCCGCGCAGGATGAGCACGCTGGTCTCGTCGGCGTCGACGGTGTCGAGCCGGGCGCGCAGGTCTTCGACGCTGTCGAACACGATCGCCCTGCCGCGGTGCCGCAGCAGGTGCGGCGAGGCGGCGGCGGGCTTGACGACCGCGCCGCGCGGGGCGAGGTTGCCGCGCAGGACGGCGATGCCCGCGTCCTCCAGCAGCGGCGAGGAGCGGCGCCGGATGACCGACTCGTCCCAGATCTCCGCCTCGGCCAGGTGCTCGACGAGCGGCCTGCCCGTGACGGTCACGGCGGCGGGGTCGAGCAGGTCGGCGACCTCCTTCAGCACGGCCGGCAGCCCGCCCGCGCGGAACAGGTCGTCCATCAGGTGCCGCCCGGCCGGTTGCAGGTCCACCAGGAGCGGCACGCCGGAGCCGGTCCGGTCGAAGTCGTCCAGCGTCAGGCCGACGCCGAGCCGCCCGGCGATCGCCAGCAGGTGGACCACGGCGTTGGTGGAGCCGCCGATCGCGGCCAGCGTGACGATCGCGTTGTGGAACGCCCCGCGGGTCATGACCTGGGAGGGCGTGCGGCCCTCGCGGACCAGCTCGACGGCGAGCCTGCCGGTGTAGTGGGCGCGTTCCAGCAGGCGCGCGTCGGGGGCCGGGGTGCCGGCGGTCCCGGGGAGGGTCATGCCGAGGGCCTCGGCCATGCAGGCCATCGTGGAGGCGGTGCCCATGGTGTTGCAGTGGCCCTTGCTGCGGATCATGACCGACTCGGAGGCGAGGAACGCCTCCCGCGACAGCGTCCCGGCGCGCACCTCCTCGCTGAGCCGCCACACGTCGGTGCCGCAGCCCAGCGGGAGGCCGCGGAAGTGGCCGGTGAGCATCGGCCCGCCGGGCACGACGACGGCGGGCAGGTCCACCGAGGCGGCGGCCATCAGCAGCGCGGGGATGGTCTTGTCGCAGCCGCCGAGCAGGACCAGGCCGTCGACGGGGTTGGCGCGGAACATCTCCTCGGCGGCCATGGCGGCCAGGTTGCGCCACAGCATGGCCGTCGGGCGCACCTGGGTCTCCCCGAGCGACAGGACCGGCAGGTTCAGTGGGACGCCGCCCGCCCCCCACACGCCGTGCTTGACGTGCTCGGCGACCTCGTCCAGGTGCATGTTGCACGGGGTGAGGTCGGAGGCGGTGTTGGCGATGGCGATGTGCGGCCGGCCGCCCCCGAACGCCTCCCGGGGCAGGCCGCGGCGCATCCAGGCGCGGTGGATGTAGGCGTTGCGGTCGGTCCCCGCGTACCACTGGTCGCTGCGCATGGCCTTCTTCCGTTTGACGGAACGCCGATCTAGCATCCGGAATATGATCGACTCTAGCCGCGGCGCCCGGCGGCGAGAAGAGCGGCTCGTCGGCTCCGACCGGGTGCTGGCCGTGCTGCGCGTGCTGGCCGAGCATCCCGAGGGCGTGGGGCTGGAGGAGACGGCCAGGGCGGTGGAGTCCCCCAAGCCGACCGTGCACCGGGCGCTGGCCTCCCTGCGCCGCGCGGGGTTCGCCCTCCAGGACGGCCGCGGCCGGTACCTGCTGGGCGACGAGTTCCTGCGGCTGGCGTTCACCCACCACGAGGCGCGCCCCGACCACGTCCGGGTACGGCCCGCGCTGGAACGGCTGGCGGCCGCCTTCGGGGAGACCGCGCACTACGCGGTGCTGGACGGGCGGCAGGTGGTCTACCGGGCCAAGGTCGACCCGCCGTCGGGCCCGGTCAGGCTCACCTCCACCGTGGGCGGGCGGAACCCGGCCCACTGCACGGCCGTGGGCAAGCTGCTGCTGGCCTACGCGCTGCCCGACGACGCGGCGGTGGCCGCCTGGGTGGCGCGGGGCCCGCTGCCCCGCCGTACGGCCGGCACCAAGGTCACCGCGGAGGAGCTGGCGGCCGACCTGGCGGCCGTGCGCGAGCGCGGCTACGCCACCGACGACCAGGAGAACGAGGAGGGCGTCACGTGCGTGGCGGTGCCCGCCTTCCTCACCTCCGCGCGCACCCCCAGCGGCGCGGTGAGCGTCAGCGCGCTGGCCTACCGCACGCCGCTGGCGTCGCTGGTCGCGGCCCTGCCGCGGATCCACGCCATCGTCGGGGAGGGGCGATGATCGCCGAGTCGCTGTCCACGGAGCTTTATGAGCTGGCCGAGGGGCCGGTGTGGGATCCCCTCGGCGAGCGCCTGCTGTGGGTGGACATCCCCACGGGCCGGATCATGGAGGGGCGGCTGCGGATGGGGGCCCTGGAGGTGGCGTGCACGCACACGCTGCCGGGCACCGTCGGCGCGGCCGTGCCCGGCACCGACGGCTCGATCCTGGTGGCCGCGCGGGACGGCTTCGCCGTCGTCGGCCTGACGGGCGTCACGACGGGGCCCAGGGTGCTGCCGGAGGGCGTGGCGAGCCGGTTCAACGACGGCAAGTGCGACCCGGCGGGGCGGTTCCTGGCCGGGAGCCTCGCCCTGGACGGCCGCACCGGCGAGGAAAGGCTCTACCGGCTGGAGTCCGGCGGCCGCGTGAGCGTGGTCGCCGAGGGGCTGACCGTCTCCAACGGGCTGGGCTGGTCGCCCGACGGGCGGACGATGTACCACGTCGACAGCAGGCCCGGCGTGGTGTGGGCCCAGCCGTACGACCCGGAGACCGGGCGGGTGGGGCCGAGGAGGGCGGCGATCACGGTGACCGACGGGCTGCCGGACGGCCTGAGCGTGGACGTCGAGGGCAACCTGTGGCTGGCCGTGTGGGGCGCGGGGCAGGTGCGGCGGCTGTCCCCGGACGGCAGGCTGCTCGACGCGGTCAGCCTGCCGGTGCCGAAGGTCTCCAGCGCGGCCTTCGTCGGCGAGACCCTGGTCGTCACCACCGCCGGAGGCGGCCTGTTCGCAGTCGAGGTCGGCGTCGCCGGCGTGCCCACGACCCTGTGGCGGCCCGTCCCGCTGGGCCGGCCATGAGGGCCCTGGTGCTGACCGGGCCGCGCCGGGCCGTCGTGCTGGACGTCGAGCCGCCGCGGGCGGGACCCGGCCAGGTCGTGATCGACGTGGAGCGGGCCGGCCTGTGCGGCACGGACGTGGAGTTCTACACCGGGGAGATGGCCTACCTGCACCAGGGGCACGCGGCCTATCCCCTGCGGCCCGGGCACGAGTGGTGCGGCACGGTCGCCTCCGCCGGCGAGGGCGTCGACCCGGCCTGGGTGGGGCGGCGCGTCACCGGGGACACCATGCTGGGCTGCGGCGCCTGCCACCGCTGCCGGCGCGGGCGCCACCACGTGTGCGAGGACCGGCACGAGGTCGGCATCCGCCGCGGCTGGCCCGGGGCCCTGGCCGAGCAGCTGCTCATGCCCGTCCGCGCGCTGCACCCGCTGCCGGACTCGGTCGGCGGCACGGCGGGCGCCCTCGTCGAGCCCGGAGGCAACGCGCTGCGCGCGGTGCGGGCCGCCGGGGCCGGGCCGGGCGTGCGGATCGTCGTGGCGGGACCGGGCACCATCGGGCTGCTGGCCGCGGCCTTCGCCGCCGCGGCCGGGGCCGAGGTCCACGTGGTCGGCCCCTCTCCCGAGGCGCTGGAGCTGCCGCGCCGCCTGGGGTGCCCGCGCGTGTGGACGGCCGGGGAGCTGCCGGCCCTGCCGTACGACGCGGTCATCGACGCCACCAACGCCGCCGCCGTGCCCGCCTGGGCGCTCGACGTGGTCGAACCCGGCGGGCGCGTGGTCTGCATCGGCCTGGCGGGACGGCCCAGCCCGGTCGACAGCCGGGCGCTGGTGCTCAAGGACGTCACGGCGGTCGGCGTCCTCGGCGGGTCGGCGGGGTTGCGCGGCGCCATCGAGCACTACGCCGACGGCTCGGTCGATCCCGAGCCGCTGGTGGCGGCCACGGTGGGGCTGGAGCGCGCGGGCGACGTGCTGGCGGGATGGCGGCCCGCGGGCGCCGGGCCGGGGCCGAAGATCCACGTCGACGTCACGAGACCGTCGGAGACGTCATCCGCCAGATGAACTTGTGGAGGTAGTCGCGGAAGCGGGCCAGCGCGGCCGGCTCCACGCCGATGCCACGCCGACGGCTCGCCCGCGCCGGCGCGTTGGTGACGGTGTACTGCAGGCGGCCCGACATGAACCCGTACACCGACCAGACGATCATCCAGGCCACGTGGTCGGCGTCCACGTCGGGCGGCAGCAGCGGCCGGATCACCGAGGTCACGCGGGCCGTGAGCGCCCGGGAGTACCGCTCCTCCAGGTCCGTCACGTCCGCGGCGTCGCCCATCCACCGGTGCAGCCACAGCGCGACGATCTGCGGGTGGCCGACGCAGAAGTCGAGGTAGGCGTCGGCCAGGGCGATCAGCCCATCCCGGGTGGGGGTGAAGCGCGCCAGGGCCTCCCCCATCGCGGCCTGCTCCACCTCGTGGGCGCGCCGCATCACCTCCCGGTACAGCTCCACCTTGTCGCCCGCGACGGCGACCACGGTGTCGAGGTCGAGGCCCGCCGCGTCGGCGATGAGCCGCATCGAGGTGCCGTCGAAGCCCAGCTCGCCGAACAGCCGGGTCGCGATCTCGATCACGTGCCGCTCCGCCGCCGTGTTGTCCGCCATGTTTGATTACTTTACGTGACGATGCGTGCGAAGCGCCGTCACGGCGGACATGGGCCGAGGCCCTGGATCAGGACTCGATGCCCTGGCGCAGCAGCCACCAGGCCCGCCGGGCGGCCTCGCGCCGGGCCGGGGGCGGGGTCCTGGCCAGCACGCCGGCCAGCATGCTGATCGCCAGGACCAGGTCCTCGGCCGTGACGTCCGGCCGCACGCGGCTCGCCTCACGGGCCGCGGCCAGCGGGCCCGCCAGGAGGCCGGCCACCCGGTCGCGCACCGCGAGGATGCGGGGGTCGGCCGGGGTCAGGCTGACCATGTCGATGAACGCGGTGGAGGCGATGGTCTGCTCGGTGATGCGCGCCAGCACCTCGTCCAGGGTGACGCCCGGGCGGGCGGCCAGCTCCTCCAGCTCGGCGACGCTGTCCTCGAACACCGCGAGGGCCAGGGCGGCACGGTCGGGGAAGTGCCGGTAGAGGCTGCCCTGCCCGACCCCGGCCGCGCGGGCGACCATGCTGAGCGGCGCGTCGTAGCCGGCGCGGGCGAAGACCTCGCGAGCCGCGGCGATCAGCGCCGCCCTGTTCTCCGCCGCGGCCCCCGGCCCCCTGTTGGCCCGGTTGCCGGCATCCGGGGCGGCGCTGCCGGGGCCGCCTACACCGCCTCCAAGCACGGCGTCGTCGGCCTGACCCGCAGCGTGGCCTGGGCCTACGCCAAGGACGGCATCCGCTGCAACGCCATCCTGCCCGGTCCCACCATGACCGGCATCGCCGACACCGCGGCGGCCTTCGACCCGGCGGGCGTCGCCCGGCTCGCACCCGTGCTCGCGCTCGGCGAGCGCATGGCCGAGCCGGAGCGGATGGCCGACGTCGCCCTCTTCCTCGCCTCGGACGCCGCCTCGTTCGTCAACGGCGCCCTCGTGCCGGTGGACGGCGGCTGGTCGGCGGCCTGACCCGGCCCGGGCGCGACCGACTTTTCGGTCCATGGACCGCTTACCACCATATGGCGGGCAAAAACGCTGCCATACCCGCAGGGCATTGATGCCAATCAGCCGCTAAAGAGTCATACGTGCGGATCAAAGAGCGATCCGGGCACTTGTGCACGTGGCAAACAGACTCCCCGGACATTCTCGGCACAGGTTTCCGCCTTTGACGGCGAATCAATGAATTCCCAGGGAAAGGCGGGAAACCATGTGGTTGATACGATTCTTGGCGGTCATGTCGGCTCTTGCCATGAGTTTCGCCGAGCGCCCGGTCCCGGCGTCGCCCTCGGACCCCGGCGGCGTCAAACCCGTCGGGCCCGGCGGCCGGTGGACGCTGAAGTTCCACGACGAATTCCATGGATCCTCCGTCAACGAGGCGAAATGGCGGTTTCGCTCCACGGCCGAGTCCGACTGGTCCGACCAGCCGTACGGCACCGGCAACCCGGGCAGCGAGCAGCTGGAGTTCGACCGGCCCGGCAACTGCTCGGTGTCCGGCGGGACGCTGACCATCACGGCCAGGCCCGACGGTGTCCGGTCGGAGGCCGGGCACTGGTACGACTGGTCCAGTTGCCTGATCACCTCCACCGGGCCCAAGGGCTACGCCTTCCGGAACGGCTACGTCGAGATCAGGGCGAAGCTCCCCGCGCCCCCGGGATTCTGGCCGTCGTTCTGGACCTGGCCGGTGCCCGGGAACTGGCAGCCGGCCGAGACGGACGTCTTCGAGTACTTCTCCGACAATCGCCGGCGCCTGTACCTCACCCGGCACTCGGACTCCGTCCAGGGCTGCGTCCACACGCCCCGCTTCGACCCGAGCGCGGGCATGCACGTCTACGGGGCCGACATCCAGGACTGGGGGACGGACTTCTACGTCGACGGGGAGCGGGTGTGCCACGCGCCGGGCCCGCCCCCGGGCCCGGCCAACCTGGTGGTGAGCAACTTCGTGTACGCCGGGGGGCCGCCGGCGCCGGGGTCGGTGGGCCGCATGGTGGTGGACTACGTCCGGGCGTGGGAGAGATAGGGACGGCCTCGTTCACCGGCCCGCCGGCAGCGGCACGGGCAGCTCGGGCCCGCTGTCCGGGGTGAACAGCTGCCGGTCCAGGTGGTCGGCGGCGTACTCGATCGCGCCCAGCACCACGCACTCCCCGCCCAGCGTGGAGGCCCGCACCTCGGGCATGCGGATGCACACCCGCGCGAGCCGGTCGCGCAGCGGGGTCAGCAGCACGTCCGCCGAGCGCGAGAAGCCGCCGCCGAGCACCACGATCTCGGGGTCCAGCAGCAGCACCATCGCGGCGGTCCCGACCGCGAGGTCGTCGGCGTAGCGGTGCACCGCCGCGAGGGCGACGGGGTCGCCCGCCCTGGCGGCGGCGAGGGTGAAGCCGGCGGCGTCCTCGGCCGGCGTGCCCTCCGGCACGACCTCGCAGGAGTTGAGGTGCTCGGGGGCGTCGAACCACCTGGCCTCCGGCAGCATGACGATCTCCCCCGCCGCCGCGCCGTGGCCCCGGTGGACCTTGCCGTCGATGATCAGCCCGGCGCCCATCCGCCGCGCGACGTGCAGGAACACCACGTCGCGCGAGCCGCGCGCCACCCCGCGTCTGAGCTCGGCCAGGGCGGCCAGCCGGCTGTCGTTCTCCAGCAGCACCTCGCAGGGGAACATGGCCCGCATCCGCTCGCCGAGGTCGAAGCCGCTCCAGTCGGGGATGCCCGCCGAGTACCGCACGACGCCCTCGGGCGTCAGCACGCCGGTGGTGCCGACGGCCACGGTCCACAGGTCGGCCGCGGTCTTGCCGCTCATGGCCAGGCAGCCCTCGACCGCCCGCTCGATGGCCGCCAGCCGCTGCTCGGCCGGGGTGCCGGGCTCGACCGGCTGCCTGGTCTCGGCGAGCACGCGGCCGTCCAGGTCCGACAGCGCCGCCCGGACGTTGTGCGCTCCTATGTCGACGCCGGCGAGGAAGCCGTTGTCGGCGCGGAAGCGGTAGCGGCGGGCCGGCCTGCCCATGGTGCCCGGGCTCGGCGGCACCTCCTCCACCCAGCCCAGCTCGGCGAGCTCGTCGACGACCTCCTTGGTGGAGGGCCTGGACAGCCCGGTCCGGTCGGCGAGCGCCGACAGGGTGAGCGGCCCGTCGCGGCGCAGCTCCCTGATCGCGGACAGGGAGTTGAGCTGCCGCAGCCGGGACAGGTCGCCGCCACGCAGGTTCGCCATCGCCATCCCTAATGTAGGTTTCCTCGTTAACTCCCCAGTATGCCACCGGCAACCTCTCCGCCAACCGTCCCCGAAAGTCCACCTTGACCCGGCTTTCGGGCGACTGCTACTAATGAAGGGCTCCTTCGAAAGTAGAGAGAGGACGGAGCCTGATGCCGTTCACGGACATCGGCGAGATCGGCTGCGACCCCGCCGGGAGCCTGGTCTTCGAGCATGGCTGGCAGAGCTGGAGCCCGACCGGCGCCTACCGGCTCCACGAGCGCCCGCCCCGCCCCGCCGACCCGGCCATCCAGGTCCTGTGCTACCGCCCGGAGACGCCCGTTCCCGAGGGCGTGTTCCAGGGCGAGGGCCTGCTCGCGGTGGATCCGGGCGACGGCGGGCCGGTCCGCGTCTGGTCGGCGCCCTCGCCGCTGCAGGTGCCCTCGATCCGGGCCCGGTGGGAGGGCGGCAGGCTGGTCGTCTCCGCCGACGGGCCGGTGGCGCACTGGCAGGCCGAGGGCGGCCTCCCCCAGGCGTTGCGTCAGTGGGCCGAGCGGATCGCCGACGGGTTCGCGCCGGAAACGTTTCCGGCGGTGCCGCCCCTGTGGTGTTCGTGGTACGGCTACTGGGACAAGGTCACCGACGCCGACGTCATCGACAACCTCCGCCTCGCCGAGCGGTACGGCCTGCCCGCCGACATGTTCCTCCTCGACGACGGCTACGAGGCCGAGATCGGCGACTGGCTCGAGGTGCGCCCCGGCTTCGGATCGCTGGAGCGGGTGGCTGGCACGCTGCTGGAGGCCGGCAAGCGGGCGGGCATCTGGGTCGCGCCCTTCCTCGTCGGGCACCGCAGCCGGATCTTCCGCGAGCACCCCGACTGGCTGGTCGAGGGGGCCTGGGCGGGCCGCATGTGGAACCAGGACCTCGCCGTCCTCGACGTCACCCACCCCGGCGCGGCCGAGCATCTCCTCACCGTCTTCGCCACCCTGCGCGGCCTCGGGATCACCCACTTCAAGCTCGACTACTGCTACGCCGGAGCCCTCCCGGGGAAGCGGGCCGAGGACGTCGACCCCGTCACCGCCTACCGGCTCGGCCTGGAGCTCGTCCGGCAGGGCGCCGGCCCCGACGCGACCCTGCACGGCTGCGGGGCGCCCATGCTGCCCAGCCTCGGCCTGGTGGACATCATGCGGGTCAGCCCCGACATCGCGCCCACCCTGCTGCCCCGCTCCGGCGACATCAGCCAGCCCTCGCAGCTCGGGGCGCGGCTGACCGGGGCGGCCCGCGAGTTCCTGCACGCCCGCTGGTGGGTCAACGACCCCGACTGCATCATCGTCCGGCCGGAGGTCGAGGCCCGGGAGGAGTGGGCGGCGCACATCGCGGCCACGGGCGGGCTGCGCGGCTCCAGCGACCCGCTCGCCGCCCTGGACGAGTGGGGGCTGGAGACCACCCGGCGGCTCATGGTGCCCACGCGGACGGACCCGTCGTGACCGGCTTCTCGCGGTCCGGCCTGTCACGGTCCGGCGCCGCACGGCCCGCCCCGCCGTGCGGCACGGCGGTGGGCAAGGAGCACGAGCGGGCGCGCTCCGGCGGGGCCCGCCGGTTCCGGCTCGGCGACTGGCACGCCTACCTGTTCGTCGCGCCCAGCCTCTTCGGCGTGGCCGCCTTCCTCCTGCTGCCGGTGCTGATCGTCTTCGGCCTGAGCCTGTTCGACTGGGAGCTGCTGTCGGAGCCCGAGTTCGTCGGCCTGGCCAACTACGAGCGGCTGGCCGGCGACGGCGAGGCCTGGCACTCGGTGTGGGTGACGATCCTGTACGTCCTGCTGTGCATCCCGCTGCAGACGGTCCTCGCCCTCGGCCTGGCCGTCATGCTCGACCAGCGCGTCAAGGGCATCAGGTTCTACCGCGCGCTGTTCGTGATCCCGTGGATGGCCACCCCCATCGTCATGGGCCTGATCTGGTACTGGATCTTCGACCCGCGGGACGGCGCCATCAACCGGGCGCTCGGCCTGGTGGGCATCACCGGCCCCGACTGGCTGTCCGACCCCACCTGGGCGCTGCCCGCCGTCGCGCTGGTCAACGTCTGGCAGCACACCGGCTACACGATGCTGTTCTTCCTGGCGGGCCTGCAGGGCATCCCGAAGGAGCTGTACGACGCGGCCGCGGTGGACGGCGCGACGCCGGTGCAGCGCTTCTTCCGTGTCACGCTCCCGCTGCTCAACCCGACGATGTTCTTCGTCTCGGTGACCAGCCTGATCGGCGCCTTCCAGGTGTTCGACACGGTCTTCGCCATGACCGACGGCGGCCCGAGCGGCAGCACCGAGGTGATCAACTTCTCGATCTTCCAGACGGCCTTCCGGGAGTTCGACTTCGGTTACGCGGCCACGCTGTCCCTGCTGCTCTTCGTGATCATCCTGGTGGTCACCCTGGTGCAGGTCCGGTTCTTCAGCAAGCGCACCACCTACGACCTGAGCTGAGCCATGAAGCGAACCCTCCTGTACGCCGTGCTGATCGTCGGCGTCTTCGTCTCCGTCTTCCCCTACCTGCTGGTGGTGCTGACCGCTCTGAAGACCGGGGTCCAGCTCAGCACCACCCAGCCGTGGGAGCCCGGCCTGCCGCCCACGACGGCCAACCTGGAGCGGATCCTGGCCGGCGACTTCCCGCGGGCGCTGCTCAACACGGTGCTGATGACCGCCGCGCTGACCGCCGGGCAGCTGGTGTTCACCACCTTCGCCGCCTACGCCTTCGCGCGGCTGCGCTTCCGCGGCAGGGAACCGCTGTTCTGGCTCTACGTGGCCACCATGATGGTGCCCAGCGCCGTCACCGTGATCCCGCTCTTCCTGATCATGAGGCAGCTCGACCTGGTGAACACCTGGTGGGGGCTGCTGGTGCCGTACCTGCTCGGCACGCCGTACGGGATCTTCCTCATGCGCCAGTTCTTCCGCGGGCTGCCTGCCGGGCTGGAGGAGGCGGCCCGCATCGACGGGGCGGGATCGCTCACGATCCTGTTCAGGATCATGCTCCCGCTCTGCCGCCCCGCGCTCGGCACGCTCGCGATCATCACCGTGATCTCGTCGTGGAACAGCTTCCTGTGGCCGCTCATCATCACCAGCGGCGAGGAGACCAAGGTCGCCACGGTCGCGATCGCGACGCTCAAGGGCGGCGTCGGCGTGGACTACAACCTCCTGATGGCGGGCGGCCTGATCGCCCTTCTGCCGATGATCGTGATCTTCATCTTCTTCCAGCGGCACATCGTCCGGTCGGTCGTGCTCACCGGACTCAAGTGAAAGGCCCCAACCCATGCGCACCCCCATCGCGGCGCTGCTCGGCGCCGCCGTACTCGCCCTGTCCGCATGCGGCTCCGGCGACGCCGGAGGCGGATCCGAGAAGGTCACGCTCACCTACCGGCTCTGGGACGAGCAGCAGAAGGTCGGCTACGACAAGGTCATGGCCAACTTCGAGAAGGCCAACCCCGGCATCGACGTCAAGGTCGAGGTGCTGCCCTGGGACCAGTACTGGACCAAGCTGACCGCCGACGCGGTGGCCGGGACCGCGCCCGACGTGTTCTGGATGCAGCCCACCTCCTTCCCCGAGTTCGTCACCAAGGGCGTGCTCGCCGACGTCGGCGGGCTCAAGCTCGACACCGCCAAGTACCACCCGACCGTCGTGCAGACCTTCACCTACGAGGGCAAGCTGTACGGCGTGCCCAAGGACTGGGGCATCGTGGGCCTGCTGTACAACAAGGACCTGTTCAAGGCGGCCGGCGTGGAGATGCCGGAGAAGCTCACCTGGGCCCCCGACGGCTCCGGCACCCTGCTGGAGATCGCACGCAAGCTGACCGTCGACCAGAACGGCAAGCACCCGGGCGAGCCCGGCTTCGACAAGGACAAGATCAAGACGTACGGCTTCGCCTCCTGGAACCACTACCAGACGCAGTGGATGAACTGGGTGGTCTCCAACGGCGGCAAGCTGCTGGACAAGCCGTTCGGCACCTACACCTTCAACGACCCGGCCGGCGTGCAGGCCCTGCAGTTCGGCGTGGACCTGGTCAACAAGTACAACGTCGCCCCGCCCGCGACCCAGACCAACCCGCCCACCGGCAAGATGACCGACATCTTCAAGCGCGGCGAGGTGGCGATGTTCCCCGCCAACAACGCGCTGCTGCCCTTCGTCGCCCCGGAGGTCGCCTTCGAGCTGGGCATCGCCCCGATGCCCGAGGGCCCCGCCGGCCGCGCCGTCAACCTCAACGGCCTGGCCGAGGTCGTCTACGCCAAGAGCAAGAACAAGGACGCGGCCATGAAGCTGGCCGCCTACCTGGCCAGCGAGGAACCGCAGAAGCTGATGGCCGACGAGGGCTACGTCTTCCCGGCGATCACCAGCCTGGCCCAGGGCTACGTCGACTACTGGAAGAGCAAGAACCTCGACGTCTCCCCGTTCCTGGAGGAGGCGAAGGGCACCACGTTCCCGCTGCCCGTCACCACCGGCTTCACCGGCTTCGAGACCAAGATGGTCCAGATCTTCAACGACATGTATCTCGGCAAGCTGACCCCGCAGCAGGCCGCCGACCAGGCCGTCGCCGAGGGCAACGCCACCGTCCAGTAGGAGCCTCACCATGATCACCCGGCGTTCGCTGATCGCCGGGGGCGCGAGCCTGGCCGCGTTGGGGGCGCTGTCCCGCCCCGCCGCGGCCCGGCGCCGCCCCCTGACCGACCCCTTCCGGCTGGGCGTGGCCTCCGGAGAGCCCGCTCCCGACGGCGTGGTCCTGTGGACGCGCCTGGCCGTCGACCCCCTGACCCCCGACGGGCGCGGCGGCATGCCCGGCCGCGACGTGCCCGTGCAGTGGCAGGTGGCCAAGGACGAGGGCTTCCGCCACGTGGTACGGCACGGCGTGGAGATCGCCAGGCCGGAGGCGGCCCACAGCGTCCACGTGGAGCTGGAGGGCCTCGACCCGGGCGCGGAGTACTTCTACCGCTTCCGCGCCGGCGCCGAGATCTCCCCTACCGGCCGTACGCTCACCACGCCCGCCCCCGGCACGCGCGGCCGTGACCTGCGCCTGTCGTTCACCTCCTGCGCCGACTACCAGGTCGGCTGGTTCACCGCGTTCCGCCGGATGGCCGAGGACGAGCCGGACCTGATCGCGTTCCTGGGCGACTACATCTACGAGTACGGCGACTACAAGTACCCCGTCCGCGACCAGGCCGGCGGCGAGTGCCTGGACCTGGCCGGCTACCGGCTGCGGCACGCCCAGCACAAGGCCGACCCCGAGCTGCAGGCTGCGCACGCGATCGCGCCCTGGGCGGTGGTCTGGGACGACCACGACATCGAGAACGCCTGGGCGGGCGACGTCCCCGAGCAGCCGGACCCGCCCTTCCTGGAGCGCCGGGCCGCCGCCTTCCAGGCCTACTACGAGAACATGCCGCTGCGCCGCGCCCAGCGACCGGCCGGACCGGCCATGCGGCTGTACCGGACCCTGCGCTGGGGGGCGGTCGCCAACCTGCACATGCTCGACACCCGCCACTACCGCGACCTGTACGCCTGCACCGGCCGCAGCGGCACGGTCGGCGCGGACTGCGCCGAGCGGTTCGCGCCCAACCGCACCATCCTGGGGACCGAGCAGGAGGCCTGGCTCGACAGGCGGTTACGCGAGTCCGCCGCCACCTGGGACCTGCTGGGCCAGCAGGTCTTCCTCATGGAGATGGACTGGGCCAACGGCGAGGCCAAGGGCTACTCCAACGAGGGCTGGGACGGCTACGTCGCATCCCGCAACCGCCTGACCGCCGCGCTGGACGCCTACAAGCGCAACGGCGTCGTGCTCACCGGCGACGTGCACTCGCACTGGGCGGGCGAGGTCAAGCTCGACTACCAGGACCCCGCGTCCCGGTCGGTGGCGGTGGAGCTGGTCAGCACCAGCGTCACCAGCGCCGGCAACGGCCTGGACGAATACCCCAACACCGGGATCCTGCTGCAGGAGAACCCGCACGTGAAGTTCTTCAACGGCCGCCGCGGCTACGTGCGCACCCGGATCTCCGCCGAGGAGATGCGGGTGGAGTTCCGCTCGCTGCCCCGGGTCACCGAGCCGTACGCCCCGGCCTACACCTCGGGCTCCTTCGTCATCGAGCCCGGCAACCCCAGCCTGAACCCGGTGTGATGCCCATGCGCGCGACCCTGGCCGCCCTGGCGGCGGCCCTCCTCCTGCCGCCCCTGCTCCCGCTTCCCGCCGAGGCGGCCCGCACCGCCGCCCCGCCCGGCGTCACGGCCCCGCCCATGGGCTGGAGCAGCCGCTCGCTCGGCTGCTCGGTCTCCGAGGCCGCGGTACGGCAGGCCGCCGACCGGCTCGCCGCCGCCTTCAGCGCGTACGGCTACCGCTACGTCATCGTCGACGGCTGCTGGCTCGCCCCGCAGCGGTCGGGCGGCGCGCTGGCCGCCGACCCCGCGCGCTTCCCCTCCGGCATCCCCGCGCTGGCCGAGTACGTCCACGGCAAGGGGCTCAAGCTCGGCCTGGCCCTGTCGGCCGGGACCAAGGCCTGCGCGGGCGGCGGCCCCGGCTCCTACGGGCACGAGGCCGCCGACGGCGCGCAGGTCGCCGCCTGGGGCGTGGACTACGTCAGGTACGACTGGTGCAACGTCCCCATGGCCGACTTCCCCGGCAAGGACTCCCGGGCCGTCGCCCAGACCCTCTACCCGCTCATGCGGCAGGCGCTCGGCGACTCGATCGCCTTCGCGATGAACAACGAGGACGGCAACTCCGTCCCCTGGCTGTGGGGCGCCGAGCTGGCCACGACCTGGCGGACCAACCTCGTCACCCGCCCCATCGGCGACACCTACGCCGGGATGGTCGACATCTGGGAGGTCAACCAGCTGCGCGCCGAGCACGCCCGGCCGGGCAGCTGGGCCGACCCCGACCTGCTGCAGGCCGGCCGGGGCGGCATGACCGAGCTGGAGTACCGCACGCAGATGACGCTGTGGGCCGTGGGCGCCGCGCCGCTCATCCTGCAGTCCCTGGACGCGCCGCCCTCGGTCGTCGCCGACCCCGAGGTGATCGCGGTCGACCAGGACCCCCTGGGCGCGATGGGACGCCTGGTGAAGACCGACGGCTGGTACCACGTGCTGGCCAAGCCGCTCCAGGACGGCTCGCAGGCGATCGTGCTGTTCAACGAAAGCGACCGCGCCGCCACCCTGTCCTGGGAGCTGCCGGAGGGCCGCTACCGGGTCGAGGACCTGTGGACGGGCGCCGTCGCCACCACCCGGGGCGCGCTGGCCGCCCACGTGCCGGCGCACGGCGCGGTCATGTACCGGGTCGGCGAGAGCCGCGAGCAGGCGCCGCCGCTGGTGACCGTCGAGGTCGACCCGTCCGTCCCCGGCGACGACCGGCCGTCGGCGCTGGAGCCTGGCAGGGAGAACCCGATCGTCACCCGCGTGGTCAACACCGGCGCCACGGCCACGCTGCGGGACGTCGAGGTGACGCTGGCCGTACCGGAGGGATGGCGGGCGCGGGCGGACGGCGAGAGGGCCACGCGCCGGCTGGCGCCGGGCGAGGACCTCACCGTGACCTGGGCCGTCACCCCGCCCGCCGGGGCCGAGCAGAAGGCCTACGACCTGGTGGCCGACGTGCGGGCGGGCACCGGGCGGTGGAGCGGGGCCGCGGTCGTCCGGGTGGCCGCCGCGCCCGGGCCGGGCACCTCCTATCTGAGCGACCTGACCTGGACCAACGCCAGGAACCACCTCGGGCCGCCGAAGCGGGACACCAGCCACGACGGGCGGCCGCTCACGCTCGACGGCGTCGCCTACGCCAAGGGGCTGGGCGCCCACGCGCCCGCCGACATCGAGTACTACCTCGCGCGGCGCTGCTCCACGGTCGAGTTCGTGGCCGGCGTGGACGACGAGGTGGGCGCCAACGGCTCGGTGACCTTCGAGGTGTGGGCCGACGGCGAACGGACCGCCCGCACCGGCCTGATCACCGGCGCGCAGCCGGCCAGGAAGGTCACCGCCTCGGTGGAAGGCGCCCGCTACGTCCGCCTGGTCGTCGCCAACGGCGGCGACAACGCCTACTTCGACCACGCCGACCTCGCCGACGCGACCGTCACCTGCCGCTAGATTCCCCGAGGGACTTTTGATGATCATTCCCAAGCCCGTCCGGCTCGACCGGCGACCCGGCCGGTTCGTCCTCGACGACCGCACCGCCCTGACCGCCGACCCCGCGCTGTCGCAGGTGGCGATGTGGCTGCGGGGCGAGCTCGGCCCGGCCGTCGGCGGCGAGCTGCTGCCGCGGGAGCCGGCTTCGGGCACGATCCGGCTGCGGCTCGCCGACCTGCCCGCGGAGGCCTACCGGCTCACCGCGGGCCCCGGCGAGGTGCTCGTCGAGGCGGGCGGGCCGGTGGGGGCGTTCTACGGAGCGCAGACCCTGCGCCAGCTGCTGCCCGCCCACGCCTACCGCAGGGCCGGCGCCCGGCCCATGGAGCTGCCCGCCGTACTGGTGGAGGACCGGCCCCGCTTCGCCTGGCGCGGCTGCCTGCTCGACGTGGCCCGCCACTTCATGACCAAGCACCACCTGCTGCGCTTCATCGACCTGATGGCGATGCACAAGCTCAACGTGCTGCACCTCCACCTGACCGACGACCAGGGCTGGCGGGTGGAGATCAGGCGCTACCCCCGCCTGACGCAGGTGGGCGGCTGGCGCCGGGAGAGCCAGACCGGCTGGAACGGCGCCATGGACGGGCAGCCCCACGGCGGCTACTACACCCAGGACGACATCCGCGAGATCGTCGCCTACGCCGCCGCCCGGCAGATCACCGTGGTCCCCGAGATCGACCTGCCCGGCCACACGCAGGCGGCCATCGCCGCCTACCCCGAGCTGGGCAACCTGGACACGCCCCTGGAGGTCGCCACCACCTGGGGCATCGGCGTGAACGTCCTCAACGCGGAGGACGGCACGGTCGAGTTCTTCAAGAACGTCTTCGACGAGGTGCTGGAGCTGTTCCCGAGCCCCGTCGTCTGCGTCGGGGGCGACGAGTGCCGCAAGGACCAGTGGAAGACCAGCCCGGCCGCCCAGCGCCGCATCGCCGAGCTGGGGCTGCGCGACGAGGAGGAGCTGCAGAGCTGGTTCATCGGCCGCATCGGCGACCACCTCGCCGCGCGCGGACGCCGGCTGCTGGGCTGGGAGGAGATCCTGGAGGGCGGCGGGCCGGCCCGCGGCGCGGTGGTGGCCGCCTGGCGCGGGGACCTGGGCGCGGTGCTGGCCGCGCGGGCCGGGCACGACGTCGTCGCCTGCCCCAACACCTCGGTCTACCTGGACTACCGGCAAAGCGACGGCGCGGACGAGCCGGTGCCGTTCGGGACCGTCCTGACGCTCCAGGACGTCTACGCCTTCGAGCCGGTGCCCGCCGAGCTGCGCGGGACCCCGGAGGCCGCGCGGGTGATCGGCGCCCAGTGCGCGGTGTGGACCGAGCTCATCGACTCCGACCGGCGGATCGACTACATGGTCTTCCCCCGGCTGTCTGCCTTCGCCGAGACCGTGTGGAGCGGTCCCGGGCGGGACTTCGCCGGCTTCTCCGAACGGCTCGCCGCCCACCTGGAGCGGCTGGACGCGATCGGGGTGGAGTACCGGCGGGCGTCCGGGCCGCTGCCCTGGCAGACCCGGCCCGGCGTGCCGGGCAGGCCCGAGGACCCGCGGGAGTGGCGGGCCACGCTCGAGGCGTGGACGAGCAACCTCAGGGGCGATCTGTGACCGGTGCGGGAACAAGGGCGGGGACGGGCGCCGGGGCGGGCGTGCTGTCGTGGCCCGGGTGTGACAACGCCCGTGACCTGGGCGGCCTGCCCACCGTGTGGGGCGGCCGGGTCAGGGCGGGCGCCCTGGTGCGTGCGGACCGCCTCCGCCGGCAGGGCGCCCGCGCCGCGCTCGCGTACGGCGTGCGGCTCGTCGTCGACCTGCGGCTGCCCGCCGAGTGCGCGGCCGACCCCAGCCCGCTGGCCGGCCACCCGTGCTACCGCAACCTGCCGGTCCTGCGCGAGGAGGACAGCGTCCTGGAGGCGATGGGCGACACGCTGCCCGCCATCTACCGCGCGATCCTCGACCGGGGCGCGGAGCGGCTGGCCCGGGTCATGACCGCGATCGCCCTGGCCCCGCCGGGCTGCGTGCTCCTGCACTGCCACGCCGGCCGGGACCGCACCGGGCTGGCCGTCGCGCTGGCGCTCACGCTGGCGGGCGTCCCGGAGGACCGCATCGCCCGCGACTACGCGCGCAGCCGGGACGGCCGGTCCCGTCCGGCGGAGGGCCTGTGGGCCCAGGCCACCGAGGAGACCATGCTGGAGACCCTCGCCTACCTGCGTGACAGGTACGGCGGGGCGGCGCCGTACCTGGGCCTGCTGCCCTCCGTCGGCACCCGGCTGCGCGCCCGCCTGACCGAGCCGTGACCGGCCGGGCGGCGTTTCCAGACGTTCCAGATGTTCCAGGCGTCCCAGATGTTCCAGGCGTTCCAGACGTCCCGGGCGTTCAGACGCGCGGGCCGGGCGCCCGGCGGAAGGCGAACGGCTCGCTCTCCCGCCCGGGGACCACGAACCAGCACTCGCCCGTGCCCTCGCTGGCCAGCAGCTTCATGAAGGCGTCGACCACCTCCGAGACGTCCAGCACCGGAAAGCCCATCTCGTCCAGCAGCGCCTTGCCGTCCTCGCCGAGGATGGGGGTGTCGGCGAAGGACGGGCACAGGGCCTGGACCTTGACGCCGAACGGGGCGAGGTCGGGGCCCAGCGAGCGGACCAGGCCCACCACGGCGTGCTTGTTGGCGGCGTAGATGGGATCGCCGGGGATGCCGACGATGCCGGCCATGCTGGAGGTGGCCACGATGGTGCCGCCGCCGCTCCGCCGCAGCGCGGGGAGTGCGGCGTGCACGCCGTACACAACGCCGTCGAGGTTGACGCCCATGGCCAGGCGGTAGCGCTCGGGGTCGAAGTCATCGCCTATGCCGCATTTGGTGGCGACGCCGGCGTTGAGGAAGGCCAGGTCGAGCCGGCCGTACTCGGACATGGCGGCGGCCACCGCCGCCTGGTTGTCGGCCAGCCGGGACACGTCGCAGCGCACGAACAGCGCGTCGAGCTCGGACGCGACGGCCTTGCCCGCGGCCTCGTCGACGTCGGCGAGGACGAGCCGGGCGCCCTCGGCGGCCAGGCGGCGCGCGACGGCGGCGCCGATGCCACTGCCGCCGCCGGTGATCAGCGCGACCTTCACAGCGGCAGCCCTCCCGTCGCGGCGGCCGTGGAGCCGGTGGCCTGGTAGGCGGCGATCGTGCGCTGGGCGATGCGCATCTGGTGGATCTCGTCGGCGCCGTCGGCGAAGCGGGCCCAGCGGGCGTGCTGGAACATGTGGGCCAGCGGGGTGTCGGTGGAGTAGCCGAGCGCGCCGTGGACCTGGATCGCGCGGTCGATGATCCGGTTGAGGCTGCCTGCGACGAAGTGCTTGGCCATCGACACCTCGGTGCGGAAGTCCTCACCCTTGTCGATCTTGTAGGCGGCGTGCAGGACCATGAGCTTGCACTGGTACAGCTCCATCGCCGAGTCGGCGATGAGCCACTGGATGCCCTGTTTGTCGGCCAGCAGCGAGCCGTGGCTGTAGCGGTTCAGCGCGCGGTCGACCATCATGTCCAGCGCGGTCTCGGCCTGGGCGATCCAGCGCATGCAGTGGGCCAGGCGCGCCGGGCCGAGGCGGTACTGCCCCAGCCGGTGGCCGTTGCCCCGGCCGCCGAGGATCTGGCCGTCGGGCACGCGCAGGTCGGTGATGACGATCTCGCTGTGCCCGGTCGAGCCGTGCATGGTCTCGACCTCACGCACGTCGTTCCAGCCCTCCTGGGGCAGGTCGACGAGGAACGCGGTGGTCGCGCCCCGCCGGCCCTCGGGCACGTCGAGCTCGGTGCGCGCGATGAGGATGGCGAAGCTCGCGCGGCGGGCGTTGGAGATGAACCACTTGTGCCCGTTGATGACCCACTCGTCGCCGTCCCGGACGGCGGTGGTGCGGATCAGCGTCGGGTCCGATCCGGCCACCTCGGGCTCGGTCATCGCGAAGCACGACATCACGCGCCCTTCGGTGAGCGGCCGCAGGTACTTCTCCTTCTGCTCGTCGGTCCCCCAGTGCAGCAGCGTGTGCATGTTGCCCTCGTCGGGCGCGGCGCAGTTGAGGATCCACGGCCCCAGCCTGGTCCTGGCGGCCTCGGCCTGCACCATGGCCAGCTCGACGTGCCCCAGGCCCATGCCGCCCCACTCCTTGGGCATGTGCGGCAGCCACAGCCCCTGCTCGCGGGCCTGGCGGCGCAGGTCGAGGATCGTGTGGAGGTACTCCTCGCGCTTGAGTGCCCTGTCCTCGGAGCCCTCGAAGGGTTTCACGGCCGGGACCACGGTCTCCTGGATGAAGGTCCTGACCCGTTTGCGGATCTCCTCGTGCTCGGGGGCGAGCGTGAAGTCGATGGCCATGGGCATCCCTATCGTTTTAAGGCGTCTGCCTTAATTAGGCTAGCGATGAGGATATTTCAGGACAAGGGAGGGATGGCATGCCGCCCAGCGCCGAGGCCACCTGCCGCCGCCTCGTCAGCGCCGCCGAGCAGCTGTTCGCCGAGCGCGGGATCGAGGCCGTCTCGCTGCGGGAGATCAACGCGGCGGCCGGGCAGCGGAACTCGACCGCGCTGCAGTACCACTTCGGCGACCGGGCCGGGCTGCTGCGCGCGGTGCTGGCCAAGCACCAGCCGGGCATCGAGCGGCACCGCCATCGCCTGCTCGACGAGTACGAGGCCGCCGCCGGTCCCGCGGGCTTCCCCGACGCGGCGGCGGCTCGGCGGGCGCTGGCGGGGGCGCTGGTGCGGCCGCTGGCCGCCAAGCTCGCCGATCCGGACGGCGGGCGCGCCTACCTGCGGATCATGGAGGAGATCGTGCACCGCCGCCGCGACCTGCCCATGGACCCCGAGGCCGACACAAGCGTCAACCGGTGGCGGGCGCTGGTCGCGCCGCTGCTGCCCGAGGTGGCGGTACGGCGGCTGCACCAGCGGTTCATGGCCATCCGGGTGACCCACGTCGAGCTGGCGCGCCGGGCGGGCGGGCCGGAGGGGCGCGACGACCGGCTGTTCACCAGCCATCTCATCGACGTGGTGGCGGCGGTGCTGGCGACCGAGGTGTCGCAGGAGACGGCGCGGCTGCTGGCGGAGCGGGACGCGGCCGCTCAGGCGAGTGCCCCTACCTGAGGACCCGGCGGGCGACCCAGGCGACGAGTCCGGACAGCGCCCCGACGACCACTCCGGTGAACAGGCTGCTGACAACCGCGAAGCCACGCAGCAGCACCGCCTGGACGCCCGGCGCGAGGTCGCGGAGGTTGCCGCCCAGCGACGGCCCGGCCTCACCCCAGGCGGCGCCCCACAGCAGCTGGTGCGTCACGGCAAGGAAGACCCCGTAGCAGGCGCCGACCGTGAGCAGCGTCAGGAACGGGTTGGGCACCCGCGTCCAGACGGCCACGCCGATCCACACCAGGGGCGGGAGGAAGACGAAGACGGCGTTGACGAACGTGCCCTCCTGAAGGACGCCGAGATCGTGCAGCACGACGCGGGGAACGGCGAGCAGCGCCAGCCCGATGATCGCGGCCATCGGAAGTCCGAGGCGGTGGCGCTGTCGTACGGGCTCATGAGGATTGGTCACCCTCGTGACGGTAGGAGGCCGGGGGGCGTCTGGACATCCGCATCGGGTCGCGACCGGGATACGTCGAGAGGCGACACCGGCGTCGCTTCTCGACGTGGATCCCCTCGTGAGGGCGATCGTAGGGTGATGGCATGACCAGTCGACGTGTCCGAATCCCACCCCGGGGTGTCGACGCGCTGGTGGGAGCCGGTGTCACGCTGGCCGTCTCCGTGGTGATCTCGGCGGGGCAAGGCGGCCGCCAGCACCCCGACGCCCTGGCGTACGTGTGGGCGGCCGGGCTCGGGGCGCTGATGCTGATCCGGCGGCACCATCCGCGGACCGTGCTGGCGCTGAGCGCGCTCGGACTCTTCGCGTACTACGCGGCCGGATACCCCGCGGTGGGCCTGGCGGTTCCGGTGGCGGCGGCCCTGTTCTCGGCCGCGGAGGCGGGACGCCTGCGGGCCGCGGTGGTCACGGCGCTGACCGTGGTGGGGTTCTCCCTGCTCTTCCGCCTGCTGGAGGGGCAGGACGCCGCGTTCGTCGTCGGCTACGACCTCATCCCGCATCTCGCGTTGATGGCGGCCGCCGTCGCGCTGGGCGACGGCGTCCGCAGCCGGCGGTCCCAGCAGGCCCAGCAGCGTCAGATCGCCGAGCTCACCGCCCGCCAGTACGCCCAGGAGGCCGAGCGGCGGGTCCATGCCGAACGGCTGGCGATCGCACGTGACCTGCACGACTCGATCGGGCACACGGTGTCGGTGATCTCCCTCCACGCGGACGTCGCCAGGGAAGCGCTCTCCCGCGACCAGGCGGCCGTGGCCGACGCGCTCGGCCTGATCAGGGACGCCGCCACCCGTACCATGCGCGAGCTCAGGAGGACCGTCGCGCTG
Source organism: Thermoactinospora rubra (assembly GCF_002093975.1). Taxonomy (GTDB): domain Bacteria; phylum Actinomycetota; class Actinomycetes; order Streptosporangiales; family Streptosporangiaceae; genus Nonomuraea; species Nonomuraea rubra_A. The sequence goes on along the minus strand of NZ_KZ084330.1, from coordinate 35,985 downwards.
CTGCGCACCCCGGGGGAGCCGCCGCGGTCCTCCGCGTCGCTGTCGAACCTCGAGAGCCTGGCCGACACCGCCCGGGCCGCCGGGATCGCGGTCGAGACCGCGGTGAGCGTCCCCGGCCGGCTCCCGGACACCGTCGACGCCGCCGCCTACCGGATCGCGCAGGAAGCCGTCACGAACGTCGTCCGGCATTCCGCGGCGACACGGCTGAGCATCACCGGGCGCGTCGAAGGAGGCGCCCTCCACCTGTGCGTCGCCGACGACGGCACGGCCGTGCCCGCGGCCGTGCCCATGGGTCACGGCATAGCGGGCATGTCGGAACGGGCTCGATCCCTCGGCGGCACCCTGACCGCGCGCCGCGAGGAGGGCGGGTTCGTCGTCCGCGCCGAGCTCCCGCTGGAGGGCCCGTCATGATCCGCGTCGTGCTGGTCGACGACCAGGAACTGGTCCGCACCGGGGTGCGGGCGCTGCTGGAGAACGATCCCGGCATCGCCGTCGTCGCCGAGGCCGCCGACGGACACACCGGGCTGTCCCAGGTGCGGGCGTTCCGTCCCGACGTTGCCCTCGTGGACATCCGCATGCCGGGGATGGGCGGGCTCGAGGCGATCGCGGCGATCCGCTCCGACCCCGCCCTCGCGAGCGTGCGGGTGCTGGTCCTGACCACCTTCGACGACGAGGACGAGATCGTCGAGGCCGTCACCCTCGGCGCGGCCGGCTATCTGCTGAAGGACACCCCGGCCGACGAACTGCGCAAGGCCGTCCACACCGCGGCGGCCGGCGACAACGTCCTGTCCCCGCCGATCGCCCGGCGGGTCATGGAACACCTCGCCGCGGCTCCGAGACCACCCCGGCCGGACCCGCGGCTGGCGACGCTCACCGAGCGCGAGCTGGCCGTCCTGATTCGCATCGGCCACGGTGACAGCAACGAGGAGATCGGACGGGCGCTGTTCGTCAGTCCCGCCACCGCCCGCACCTACGTCAGCCGACTGCTGGCCAAGCTGCACGCCCGCGACCGCACGCAGCTCGCGGTCATCGCCCACCGCTCCGGCCTCGTCGACGCCAGCGACAGGCCACGCTGACAGCCTGCGACCGCCGGCGACGTCCCTCCCGGACGCGCACCGGCGATGGTGCACCAGTGAGCCGGTTCCCGGCCGTTCAGGCGTCCGGGACGACCGGGGGCGCGGAATGACGGTGCGGCCGGTCTCCCGGTACGGCGGGCGTCCCGGGAGACCGGCCGGATTCCGGACCGTCAGCTTCGCGAGCGCCGCAGGCCCAGCACGCCGAGACCGGCGCCGGCAAGGCCGATCACGATGCCCAGCGCGCCGAGGACCCGGGCGGTGGTGTCGCCGGAGGAAGCCGTGACGGCCACCGCCCCGGCCTGCTTGGACGGGACGGCCGACGGCGACGGCGCCGTACCCGCCTGGTGATCGTCGGCGGCGGCGACCAGCTTGAGGACCGGGACCGGGTGATCGGCCTCGGAGCCGTCGGCCTTCGGCTCGTCGGCCCACCTGACCACCTCGCCACTGGAGTACGTCTGCGTGGCGGGGAAGAACAGCCGGTCGACGTCCTTGGGCAGCGGCCCCGCCGACACCTCGAACTCCTGGAACTGGCCCGGCTCGATCTTGCCGCCCGACCAGGTGATCTTGAGGACGGCCTCGGTGATCTCGCCCTCCTCCGAGGCCACCGGCTTGGGCAGCTTGCCCTCGGCCACCTTGACGTCCCAGCCCGGAACCGGCTTGACCGACACGAACGCCAGCGGGTGGTCGGTGGGGAAGCTCACCTCGAGCTTGGTGGTGGAGGCGTCGTCGCGCTCGTTGGGCACACGGAAGGCGATCTTGGTCCAGCCGCCCTTGGGTGCGGTGCCCGGCTGGATCGTGACGTGGGCCAGCGCGGGCAGGGCCGAGCCGGCGACGAGCGCGGCGGCGGCCGCGGCGACGACGCCCGCCCTGCGGCAGGCCGTACGAACAGACATGCGATCTCCCTTTCGTCGCGGGTGTGGAGTGTGGGACTTCACGAACCGGCGAGAAAGGGAGGACCTCGGCGGACGACCGCGTGCCGCAGCAGGCGGCCCGGGTGCGGGCGCCGCGGACCCCGGTCCGGCGCGGGCGGCCGGGCGGGCGGTTCCGGAAGCGTGGAGGCTGTCGTGGAGGCCGGCAACGCCCGCAGGCGCCGTACGGCACGCGCGCCGGCGATGCGCAGCAACGACCACAGCGCCGCCTCGCCACGCGCCAGCCACCACCCGGTGATGAGCGTGGCGGTCAGGTGGCCCAGTGTCATGCCCGCGTCGACGACCAGCCCGCCACGGTGCGGCAGGCCCGCCGCCGGTGCGGCGTTCCACGTGAACAGCCCGTGCAGGAACAGCTGTGCCGCGCCCAGCGCCACGACGACCAACGCGGGCGGGCGTTCCCGTCCCGCGAGGACAGCGGCCGCCGACGCGACGACGGCGAAGCCGGGCGCCACCGTACCGGCGGTGACGCCCGACCCCCCGGCGAGGTGATGACCCAGGGCGGCCAGCCCCAGGCACACGACCGAGAACGCGCCCGCCCGCGCGATGCGCAGCGGCAGCCGGGCGCGTACGGCATCGCCCCGGCCGGTGTGGCCGGGGAGGGCGGCGGCCCGGGCGGTGAGCCCGGCGCTCACGCCGTGTCCGGCCCGTCCCCTCGCCGGGCGCGCAGCCAGAGCCCGACCCCGGCGATCACCAGCACGGCCGCCACCGCCCACAGCCATCCGGGCAGGCCCGGCCGCCCCTGCGAGGCGGCGGCGAGGTCCTCCCCCGCCTGCCGGGAAGCGGCCGGCGAGGCGGCAGGGGACGCGGGAGGAGAAGCGGCAGAGGAGGCCGGAGACGGTTGCGCGCTGGACGCGGGCGTGGCCCGGCCGGCCACCGTGAACGGTGTCTCCCCCTCGATCGGGTGGCCGTCGGAGGACACCACCCGCCAGGCGATCACGTAGGCCCCCGGCGCCAGCCGTTCGGTCACGTCGGCGACGACCTTGTGGCCGGCGACCACCGGCTTGCCCAGGGCGACCTGGCGGCCGTCCCGATCGTGCAGGACGACCGTGGGAAACCTGACGCGGGAGGTGTATTCCAGCTCGATCCGCTCCACCTCGGCCACCTCTGCGCCCTTGGCGGGCGAGCTGCTCTTGAGCCGGTCATGCGCGAGCGCCGGGGAGGCGGCGGTGAACATCAACGCTCCGCAGCCCAGCACCACGGCGGCCAGGCTGCGGACGAATCGCGGCGACAACGCCGTCGGCAACGCCATCGACAACTCCAGACGAGTACCCCGGAACATCCGGGACAGGGTGCGCCGCTGCCGGCGCCTGGTCACTGGAGCGCGCCGGAGGCGTGGGGCAGCGGTGCCCTCACCCGGCGCGACGGCGGCAGGGCGGCCCGCGCAGGTGGACGGCGGCCGTCCGCTCCCAGGGGGACCAGGCCACAGGCTGTCCGTCCGGTACGGCCGGCCGCACCGCCGGCGGCGTGACGGCCGTGCCGAGCGGCAGCCGGCGCGCCCATCCCAGCGACGGGGCGGCCCACAGGCGCAGCACCAGCCACAGCGCGCTCTCCCCGCGGTGCAGCCACCATCCGGTCAGCCACGCCACCACCCCGTGGACCAGCACCATGCCCACGCTGGGCCGGCCGTGGCCGGCGTGCAGCTCGGGGACGGGCGCCGCCAGCGTGAACAGCTCGTGCAGGACGGCCTGGGCGCTGATCGTCACGGCGAGCACGGTTCCGAGGCCGCGCTCACGGCCGTTGAACCCGTAGGCCAGCGCCAGGGCGCCGGCGCCGCCGGCGAGCAGCACGCCCGGCGGTATCGCGCCCCCGCCGGCGAACAGATGCCCGCCCGCGGAGACGACGACGCACACCAGCGCGAAGGCAGTGGCTCGTGCGAGGCGCAGGGCCGGTTCCCCGGGGGACACAAGCGCCATCATCGCAGGCCCTCCCCTGGGCGCAAAGCCGTATCCGGACATGAGCGGGTGTAGCCGCGCGAGCCCCGGCTGCACCCACGCGGTGACGCCAGGCAGCTGGCCCACGAGCTGGGCCCGGTCGGCATCCGGGTCAACTGCGTGGCGCCCTCGACCATCCTCACCGGCCGCCTGGAGGCCGGGATGCCCCAGGAGTTCACGGACAGGATGCTCGCCGACCACCCACTCGGCCGCCTCGGCCACCCGCTGGACGTGGCCAACGTGACGGCCTTCCTGTCCTCGGAGGCCTCCTCCTGGCTCACCGGGCTGACCATCGACGTGGCCGGCGGCAGGTGGATGCCCTAGCGTGCCCGCCGGCTCGCGCGGATCGCGCCGGCCACGGCCTCGGGTGAGCGGGCCACCACGGCGCTGGCGTCGTCCACGGTGATGATCGGGCGCTGGATCAGGATCGGGTGGCGGGCGAGCGCCTCGATCCACCGTTCGCGGGCGGCCTCGTCGCGCGGCCAGGAGGCCAGGTCCAGCTCGGCGGCGACGGGCTCGCCCAGCCTGGCGACGTCCCAGGGTTCGAGGCCGAGCCGCCGCAGCACCTCGCGGAGCTCCGGCACGCTGGGCGGGTCCTCCAGGTAGTGGCGGACCGTGTAGTCGGCCGCCTCGGCGTCCAGGAGGCTCAGCGCCGACCGGCACTTGGAGCAGTCCGGGTTGATCCAGATTTCCATGGCGTCATCCTGCCAGCGGTGGGATCGGCGGCAGCGCGGGCCGGCCGGGTCTAGCGGGGCTGGGCCGCCTGGATGACGCCGTGGATCGCCGCGCCGATGCGCTCGGCGGCGGCGTCGGGGTCGGGCCGGCCGGCGTCGAGCCAGGCGATCACGCTTTCGATCGCCACGGTCGGGATGAGGCGGGAGGCCCAGTCCGCCCACGGGCCGGGGGGAATGCGGGGGGCCAGGTTCTTGCGCGCGATCTCGACCGAGGCGGCGGTCAGGGTGTCGGTCAGATCGCGGAACTCCGGCTCGCGGGCCGCGTGGCGGAACAGCAGCCGGAAGCCGTCGGGGTCGGCGGCGGCGGCGCGCAGCAGCGACGGGATGGCCTCGCCGCCGAAGTCGTCCGCCCCCACCTGCTCGACGAGGCGGGTGCAGGCGCGGTCGAGCACCGCGCGGTACATGTCGGTCTTGGACTCGAAGTGCCGGTACAGGATCACCCGGGTGATCCCGGCCTCGGCGGCCACGTCGTCGAGGCTGGTGGCGGCGAATCCGGCCCGGGCGAAGGCCCGTGTGGCCGCGTCGAGGATCTGCTCGCGCCGCTCGGCCCGGCGCATCCGGCGGACCGGCGCCGCCTGTTGTGCCGTCATCGCCACCCCCCTCTTGTGTACTCGGAAGTTTACATATAGCTTTTATTTACATCTGAGTATACAAATGGGAGTAGACATGACACCGCGGCTTCCCTTCGCCCGGTCGCATCCGCTCCAGACCCCCGCCCAGCTGCGCGCCCTGCGGGAACGGGGCGGTGTCCACAGGGTCCGCACCCGCGTGGGCCACGACGCCTGGCTGGTCACCGGTTATGAGGAGGCACGGCGGCTGCTGTCCGACGACCGGCTCGGCCGCGCCCACCCCGACCCGGGCAACGCCGCCCGCACCGGCGAGTCGGCCCTGTTCGGCGGGCCCCTCGGCGACTTTGAGACCGAGGCGACCGATCATGCCCGGATGCGGGCCATGCTCCAGCCGCAGTTCTCCCCCAGGCGCATGCGCGCCTTCCGGCCGCGCGTCGAGGCGCTCACCGCCGAGCTGCTGGACCGGCTCGGCCGCCTGCGCCCGCCCGCCGACCTGCATCGGGAGCTGGCGCTCCCCCTGCCCATCCTGGTGATCTGTGAGCTGCTCGGCGTGCCGTACGAGGACAGGGACCACTTCCGCGCCTGGGCCGACGCCGCCGCCGACGTGACCGACCGCGCCCGCTCCGAGAAGGGCCTGGCCGACCTGTTCGGCTACGGCCGGCAGCTGGTGGACCGCAGGCGCGGCCGGCCGGGTGACGACTTCGTCTCCCGGCTCCTGGCCGACGGCGTGCCCGAGGACGAGGTCGCCATGATGGCGATGCTCATGCTGTTCGCCGGCCACGAGACCACGGTCGTGGCGATCGGCCTGGGCGCGCTGTCCCTGCTCGCCGAGCCCGCCCAATGGCGGGCGCTGGCCGAGGACCCGTCGCTCATCCCCGGCGCGGTGGAGGAGCTGCTGCGCTGGCCCGGCAAGGGCGGCGGCGGCATCCCCCGCTACGCCCGCGCCGACATCGAGCTGGACGGCGTCACCATCCGCGCCGGGGAGCTGGTCCTGCTGGACAACGGGTCGGCCAACCACGACCCGGCCGCCTTCCCCGACCCCGACCGGCTCGACGTGACGCGGCAGGCCGCCCACCACCTCACCTTCGGGCACGGCCTGCGCTACTGCCTGGGCGCCCCGCTGGCCCGCATCGAGCTTCAGGCGGTCTTCACCCGGCTCGTCCCGCGCTTTCCCACGATGCGGCTGGCCGTACCGGTGGAGGAGCTGCGGCTGCACGACACCAAGCTGACCGGCGGCCTGGTGGAGCTGCCGGTGGAGTGGTGAGGCGGCGTTCCGGCGCCCGTAGGGGTGGCGTCATGGGCCCGCCTTCCCTCTCGCGTGGGTCTCGTACATGCGCACAGCGACCAGCAGGCCGGAGGCCGCGGTGAGCGCGGCGACCGTCCAGATCGCCGCGGCGACGCCGTACAGGTCGGCGACCACGCCGGACAGCAGGGCGCCGGCCGCGAAGCCGCCGTCGCGCCAGAGCCGGTAGACCCCGACCGCGCGGGCCCGCCACGAGGGGTGGGCGACGTCGCCGACGGCGGCCAGCAGGGTGGGGTAGACCATCGCCGTGCCCGCGCCGAGGACGACCAGCGCGGCGGCCCAGGTCGCCGGGCTCGTGGTCACCGCGACGACCGCCAGCGCCAGCCCTTGGGCGAGCATGCCGGAGGCGATCAGCCACTTGCGTCCCCAGCGGTCCGACAGCGCGCCGGTGGCCATCTGGCCGACGCCCCAGACGGCCAGGTACAGGGCCGACAGCAAGCCGATCCCGGCTATGGGCAGGCCGTGCGCGGCGAACAGGATCGGCAGCAGGCCCCAGGCCAGGCCGTCGTTGAGGTTGTTGACCAGCCCGGCCTGGCTCACCGACGACAGCGCGGGCTCCCTGAAGCTGGTCAGGACGAAGACCTGCCGGGTGGACAGGCCGCCGTGCGGGGTGCCCGCCTCGTGGCGGGCGTGGCCGCGGGTCTCCCTCACCGCCAGCGTGGACAGCCCCAGCCCCAGCGCGGCGAAGGCGGCGCCCAGCAGGAAGGGCGCCGGGCGCAGGCCGTACTGCTGGGCCAGGGCGCCGGTGGCCATCGCGGTGATCGCGACCGCGACGTACCCGGCGGCCTCGTTGAGGCCCATGGCCAGGCCGCGGCGCCGCGGCCCGACCAGGTCGATCTTCATGATGACGGTGGTGGACCAGGTCAGGCCCTGGTTGACGCCGAGCAGCACGTTGGCGGCGATCACCCAGCTCCACGCCGGGGCCCAGATCAGCAGCAGCGGCACCGGCAGCCCTGCCAGCCAGCCCGCGACCAGGACGGGCTTGCGGCCGTAGCGGTCGGACAGGGTGCCGGCGAAGAAGTTCGTGACGGCCTTGACGACGCCGAAGGTGAGGATGAAGGTCAGCGCGCTGGTGGCGGCGGTGAGCCGGAAGGCCTGCTCGGCCAGCAGCGGCACGACCACGCGCTCCTGGCCGAGCAGGCCCCCGACCAGGGCGTTGACCGCGACCAGGAGGGTGAACTGCGCCAGGTTGGCGCGCAGCCCGAGCCGCACCGGGGTGGGTGCGGGCCGGGTCACGGCCCTTCCTCCAGGTCCCGGCCCTCGCCGAGATCGTCCGGCACGGGGATGACCATGACTACCTCCTCCTACACTATTCCATAAATTAATGGAGGAGTCTCAATGGGCGACAAGACAGCGCTGTTCGAAGCCTTCGCGCAGGTCGGCAAGGCACTGGGCAACGCCAGGCGGCTGGAGCTGATGGAGCTGCTGGCCCAGGGCGAGCGGTCGGTGGAGATCCTGGCCGCCGCCGCCGGGCTCGGGCTGACCAGCGCCTCCAACCACCTGCAGGTGCTCAGGCAGGCCGGCCTGGTGGCCACCCGCAGGCAGGGCACCAAGGTCTTCTACCGGCTGGCCGGCCGGGACGTCGCCGAGCTGTGGGCCCTCATCCGCCAGGTCGCCGCCGCCCACCTGGCCGAGGTGGACCGCGCCCGCGCCGCCTACCTGGGTCCGGGCGACGTCGAGCAGATCACCAGGGCCGAGCTGCTGCGCCGGATCCGGGACGGCGACGTCACCGTGGTCGACGTCCGCCCGCGCGAGGAGTACGCGGCGGGCCACATCCCGGGCGCGCTGTCGATCCCGGTGGATGAGCTGCTGGACCGCCTCGCCGAGCTTCCCGAGGACGGCACCGTGGTGGCCTACTGCCGGGGGACCTACTGCGTGTTCGCGCACGAAGCGGTCCGCACCCTGCTCGCGCACGGGCGCAGGGCGATGCGCCTGGAGGACGGCATGCTCGAATGGCGCCTGGCCGGCCTGCCCGTGGCGACCGCGGCGTGATCCCGTTCACCTCACCGGCGGGCCGAGGGAATCACGCCGCTCACGGTCGTCCCGTGGCCGGGCACGTGGTTGACCGACACGCGCCCGCCGAGCGCGGCGAAGCGGGCGCGCAGCTCCGTGACGTCCCACGGCTGCCCCGTGCCGTCGTCGCTGACGGTCATCCGCAGCCCCGCGCCGGACACGGTCACGGCCACCGAGACCGTCCGCGCGTGGCTGGCACGCTCCACCAGAGCGAGCGCCTCCCGCAGCGCCGCGAGAACACCGGCGGCCACGGGCGCGGGCACCTCTACGGACGGCAGGGCCCAGATCTCCACCGCGACACCGCTCCGGGGCGACCAGTCGCCCAGGCACTCCTCGATCGCCTCCGCCAGGCCGCGTTCACCGCGTAGGCGTGCCTCATCCATGCGGTCCAACTTTCGTGATCGGTGCGCGCCCGAGGTCGCGGCAGGCCGGCGTTGTCGAGGTCGCGTCAGGAGAGCCATCGGAGGGGATGCGCGCGCCGACCGGCATCCGCTGGATGGCGCTTCAGCCGGCGGACGGGGTCACCTTCATGGTGGCATCTCGCCGGGCGATCGCGCGTGATACTCATGGGTTGCCTACCCGTGAAAAGGCTGTTTATCGCGCCGCAAATTCCGTGTCATTCCGCGTCATTCCGCGTCATTCCGTGTCATTGCGTGTCATGCTGCGTCATTCGGCGTCCTCGTTCCGGCACGCCGATGATCCACCGGCGTAAGCTTTCCTCATGGCTCCTGCATTCACCCTCGATCCCGGCGAAACCGGCATGGCGCCATGGCTCGCGGACGGGCGAATGAGCGGACCGCGATGAGCGTGGAGCGCCTGGAATGGCCCGGCGGCCTGTACGGCTGGCTGGTCAAGGATTACGAAGAGGCGAGAAACGCGCTCAACGACGCCCGGTTGAGCAAGGATCCGCGAAACGCGCCGCCCGAATGGCAGGCGGCCGGGCGCGGCAGGCCGCTGGAAGACCGGCAGGGCCTGGGCACCCACCTGCTGACCATGGATCCGCCCGAGCACACCGAGGTCCGCGCGGTGCTCTCCCCGCACTTCCGCCCCCGGGCGCTGGAACGGCTGCGGCCCCGCATCGAGCAGGTCGCGAGCGACCTCGCCGGCGGGTTGACCGGCCAGGTAGACCTCATCGGCCGGTTCGCCGCGCCGCTGTCGATGACGGTGATCTGCGAGCTGCTGGGTGTGACGCGCCGCGACACGGGCAGGTGGGCGGACGCCGTGGTCGCCGAAGGCGACCGCGAGGCCGCGCTGCGCGAGTTCGCCGCCTTCATCCCCGACCTGGTCGCGAGCAAGCGGCGCGAGCCCGGAGCGGACCTGGTGAGCGTGCTGGCCGACGGGCGGCTGCCGGAACCGCACCTGGTCAACTCGATCTTCCTGTTGCTCATCGCCGGCTACGAGACCACGGTCGACCTGATCGGCAACGGGATGCTGGCCCTGCTGACCCATCCCGGCCAGCTCGCGCTGCTGCGCGACCGGCCCGGGCTGCTGCCCGCGGCGGTGGAGGAGCTGCTGCGCTACGACGGCCCGGTCGGGCGATCGACCTGGCGGTTCGCCGTCGAGCCTGTGCGGATCGGCGGCAGGCTCCTGGAGGAGGGCGAACCGATCCTGGTGGCGCTGCACGAGGCCAACCGCGGCCTGGACCCCGCCCTGGACGTCACCAGGGCGCACAATCCGCACCTGGCCTTCGGGTACGGCAGGCACTACTGCCTGGGCGCGCATCTGGCCAGGCTCGAGGCGACCGTGGCGGTGCGCGCGCTCATCGGCAAAGACCTGGAGCTCGCCGTACCCGCGCACACCCTGGAGCGGCGGCGCAGCCTCACCCTGCGCGGGCTGCGGGCGCTGCCGGTCACCGTGGGGCGCCGGCCGCGGTGACGCCAGGCGCGACGTTCTCACCGGTCAGCGGCGCGTCCCACGTCTCCACCTCCACGCGGCGGCCGGCATCGTGGCCGAGCCGTCCACGCCCACGATCCGCCCGCAGGGCATGGCCCGGCGCAGCGCTCCCTCCCCGCAGCCGATGTCCAGGATCAGGCGCGCTCCCGCCCGGGTGAGCACGGCGGCGACGTGATCGTGCCGTCTCGCCGCATCGGCCACGGGCCGGGACCTGGTGCGTGCGGGCGCATCAGCCGCGTGCCTGAGCCGGCTCGTGCTCGGGGCAGTCGACGCGGAGCTCGGCCGCCGGCAGCGGCTGCTCCAGCAGCCCGCAGAAGTGCGGCGCGGCCGGGTCGTCGCGGACGTCGCGGCCGAAGAACCGGCACGACACGCAGCTGCGGTCGACGGTGATCACGCCGGCGCGGCGGAGCCCGGCGATGAGGTCGAGCGCCGAGCGCAGCAGCGCCTCCCGCTCCGGTCTGGGCAGCCTGCCGATGCTCTCGACCAGCGGGCCGTCCCAGCCGGTGAGCGTGGCGGCGAGCCGTTCGCCCTCGGGGGTCAGCGCGAGCTCCCGGCGGCGGGCGTCGCCCGGCACCGGGATGCGGGCCAGGAGGCCCTTGCGCTCCAGCGCGGTGACCGCGTCGCTCATCGTCGGCGCGGTCACCGCGAACTCCTCGGCGAGCGCACCGACCCGGCGCCGCTCGGCCGGCTGGGAGGCGAGCGCGAGCAGGGCGTTGAGCTGGACCACGCTGAGCCCGTGTGCCTGCGCTCCGGCCACCGCGAGCGTCCTGATCGCGGTGGTCAGCCGTTCGAGCGCGTCGGCCAGGCGGCGGTCGAGCCGGCCGTCCGGTTCCTCACCATTCACGGACATCAGCGTAGGCGCGCGACCACAGGGCGACCTGCAGCACGACGGCCTTGAACCAGGCCTGGAACATCGCCTCCACCTGCTCCGGCGAGTGGCCCTTGCGCTCCAGGAACGGGCGGATCGTGGCGGTGATCGGGTAGATCAGCGCGATGACGTGGCGGAGCGGCACGTACGGCGCGGCGTCGGCCTGGTCGGTGCCGTTCTTCTTGGCGGTGGTGTGGCGCAGGCCGATCTCGTGCTGGTAGTCCAGCCACGCCTGGTCGTACGGCCGGCGGCAGGTGTCGAGGATCCACTGCCCGAACCGGGCACGGACGCGGTCGAGGTAGTGCCCGTCCGGCTTGCCGTCGGCGGTGGCGAACACCGCCAGCAGGTGGGGGTTCGCGCCGACGAACCCGTACCACACGTCCAGGACGTCCTCCACCTGGTCCTCCAGCACGTCGCCGGCCAGCCGCAGCGCCTGCTCGTCCTCCGGCCCGAGCAGCACGCTCGCGCGCAGGTCGGCCAGCTCCTCCAGCGTGACCGGGGATCGGTCCGCCTCGCCGTACAGGTAGCCCGGGATCGTCGCCGTCATGGCCGCCCTCCTTTACTTAGGAGTCCTAAGTTTCTTGCCGTATCGGCATCGTGACCCGCCCGGCGCGGCCGGGTCAAGGTGGCGGGCACGGTCAGGACCGGGCTTTTACCCGGATGCCCGCGGGCGGATAAATGGATTGCGGTCCCGCGGGCGGCCCCGTAACTTGCGACCGGCATCGCCGAATCCGTCGTGAGGACCACCGCGTGACCCCGCCTGCTCTCTTGGCCTGACACCTTCCGTAGCGCTTCGTCGCCGACCCCGCCGGCGCCGCCGGGCCGTCCCCGGTCCGGCGCGCCGCCGCCGTCGGCCTTGCCGGGACGTCCCGGCTCTTCAGCGTTTCCGGCCGTCGCGTGACGGCCTTTCGTCAGGCCCTAGAGAGACCATGTCTTCACAACCTCATAAAGGTCATGTCGTGCTGTCCTGGGCGGTGCGGCGGACCCGCCTGCCCCTGCTCTCCCTCCGCTGCCTGGAGTGCGGATCGGCGGTGGCCACCGCCGAGGAGGGCAAGTTCCGGGTGAACGCCAACGGCAAGCTGCTGGACGTGTGGCTCCTCGTCCACTGCGTCTCCTGCGGCCACACCTCGAAGATCGCCGTACGCGAGCGGGTCCCGGTGCGGTCCGTCGCCCCCGACCGGCTTCACGCGTTCGAGACCAACGATCCGGCGCTCGTCGCCCAGACGCTCCTGGACCCGCTGGTCGCCCGGCGCAACCGGTTCGCCCTCGACTGGACGGGCGCGTGGCGCCTGCACACGCCACCGGATCCGCCCGCGGACACCGGCTGGCCGTTCCGGGTGGAGGTCGGGTTCCACGACCCCGTCCCCGTCCGCCCGGAACGGCTGATCGCCCACGGCCTCGGCATCAGCCGCGGCGACGTCAGGCACCGGATCAAGTGCGACGTCCCCCTCAACCGCAGGACGACGACAGGTTTCGGCTTCGTCGTCTTCCCCGGCCATCAGGCCCAGGCCGGAGACGAGCAGCCGCCTGAGCCCTGATCCAGCCCGGGCGGGCGAAGCCGCGGCGGCCTGCGACCGGCCGACACCGGCCGCAGGCCGCCGCCTGCGCCTCACCCCGGAGCGCCGTCACAGCTTGCCGGCGCCCGCGCCCGCCATGACGGAGGACTTCACGGTGCCGACGTTCTCCACGGTGTAACCGTAGGGAACCGCGGCCACCGAGCCGTTGGTCTCGCACGGGCCGGAATTGGTCAGCAGGTTGCCTCGCGCGACCAGCCGTCCGGGATCGGAGTCCGCGTAGCCGCTGGCCGACCAGCACGCCTGCTGCACGTTCTCGAACACGTTGCCCTCGACGAGCAGCCCGGCGTCCATGGTGGAGGCGATGGCGTACGACGAGGAGTTGCGCCGGATGTTGGAGTAGTAGTTGTTGAACACGTGGACCGTCTCGCCGAAGCGCACCCGCGGGCTGCGTTCGAAGGTCGTGTCGAACCAGTTGTGGTGGTAGGTGATCCTCAGGTGGCCGCGGTCCTCGCCGGCGTTGCCGTCGGAGTGGCCGACCAGCGAGGTCTTCCAGTGGTTGCGGATGACGTTCCACGACACGGTGACGTAGTCGCAGGCGTGGGTGCAGTCCAGCATGCCGTCGTAGTAGTCGGGGTCGCTCTCGATGGTGCTGGACATGGTGTTGTGGTCGATCCAGACGTGGGTGGCGTTCTCGATCTGGATGGCGTCGTTGCCGGGCACCCCGCGGATGTTCATGTTCTGGATGATCACGTTGGCCGGGTGCATGTCCTCGATGTTGAGGGTGGTTCCGGAGATCCCGGAGTTCGCGCCGACGCCCCGGATCGTCTTGTCGGCCGCGATCTCGATCGTGCCCGAGCCGCTGAGCATGCCGTTGACCAGGATCGTCTTGGCGCCGGAGCTCTGTGCCTGGGTCCGGAAGTCGGCGAAGGCGGACACGGTGACCGTGGGCCCGCCCGCGCCGCCGGTCGTGCCGCCGCCCTGCGTGGCCCAGCCGACGATGCCGCCCGGTGGCGGGGGCGGCGGCGTGGTGCCGCCCGCCTCGAAGTCGACGTAGTCGATGTTGGGCAGGCCGCCCGAGGCGGTCGGGTTGAGCCGGACGGTGTTGCCGCCCGCGTTCACCGACACGGTCAGCGTCTTGGTGGCCCAGGTGTTCCACGCGCCGGTGGGCTCGAACGAGACATTCTGGACGGTGGCGCCGTTGACGATCAGGTCGGCGGGCCGGGCGGTCGTGGTTCCGTTGGCGAACCGCACGCTGAGCGTGGCGGTGCCGGCCGCGCCCGCGTTGACGGTGAACTGGGCGTAGGCGCCGGTGGCGTTGGCGCCGTTGCAGAACCCGCTGCCCGAGTACCCGGAATGGTTGCTGTCGATGGTGCCGCTGCAGACCGCGGGCGAGGTCTCGGCCTCATACCGCGTCGGCGCGGCGTGCGCGGCCGACGAGGGCAGGGCGACGAGCACGCCGGCTAACAGGCCGGCGCACGCGAGGACGGCTGTGGGACGCATCATCCTTCTCCACTGGTGTCGGTACGGCGGCGCGGGCGCGTCTTCCGGCGCCACGACGCCGCGCATGAGATCGCCTGGTGTCCTTGCCCGGGCAAAGCATGGAAGCGTCGACGTAACCAAGCCCACCTTAGGAAAGCGCTTTCCAAGCGTCAATGCCGGCGCCGCCCACCCGCCGGGCCCGACCGCATCCCCGCTGGCCAGGGGTCTATGGGCCCCGCGACGGCCGGTGAAACTTTCAGCGCGACGAGCCCTCCGGCCGTACGGCAAGGCCAACGGGGTCGGCAAGACCAGGCTGATGTCACCGGCCTGATGTCACCGGCGGCCCCCGTCCGTATCATCGCGGCATGACGCCGACCCCGCTGCGACGGCTCAGCCGGCGGGCGGTGCTCCTGGCCGCCGGAGCGCTGATCGCGGGATGCTCGCGGCGGCCCGAGATCGGCGAGGTCCGCCTGCGGCTGGCCACCGGCCCTGAGGGGGCGGTGTACCGGCGCATCGGCGGCTCGCTGGCCGAGCACATCACCGAGCAGGTGCCCGGGGCCACCGTGGTCACCGTGCCGAGCGGGGCGTCCACCGACAACATCCGGATGCTGCTGGCCGGCGAGGTGCACCTCGGGCTGACGAGCCTGGACGCGCTGATCACGACGGACGGCAGGGCGCCCGAGGGGCTGTCGGCGATCTGCCGCCTCTACGACAGCCACCTGCATCTCGTGGTCATGGCCGGTTCGGCGATTCGCGAGCTGCGGGACCTGGAGGGCAGGCGCACGTCCCTCGGCGCCCGCGACTCGGGCACCGAGTTCACCTCGCTGCGGGTGCTGGAGCTCGGCCGGGTGAAGGTCGACGGCCGGTACCTCAGCCAGGCCGAGTCGGCGGCGGCGCTGCGCGACGGCGAGATAGACGCGATGTTCTCCCTGACCGGGGTCCCGACGCCCGCCATCACGGAGCTGGCGCAGCGGCACCCGATCCGGTTGATCCCGCTGGAGGCGCAGGCGGACGCGCTGTTCTCGGCGTTCGCGGGTCCCTACACGCCGGCCATGATCCCCGCGACCGCCTACGCCGGCGTCCCGGCCACCCGCACCGTCGCCGTGCCGAACGTGCTTCTCGCGCGCGATGACCTGCCCGAGAACCTGGTCTACGCCATCACCGACACGATCTTCACGCACACCGGCACGATCACCTCCGCCGGAGGCGGCGGCGCCGAAGCCGTTCCCGAAGCGTGGCGGATCAACGTGCGCACGGGGATCTCCACCGCGTCGGTCCCGCTCCACCCCGGCGCGGCCGCCTGGTTCCGCGACCACAAGCGCTGATCCGAGACGCTGACTCAGGACTGCGGCGGAGCCGGAGAGCCGGGCCCCGGCGCCGGACCGGCCGGAGCGACGGGCAACGCGACCACCGCGGAGAACCCGTGCCCGGACCCGTCCGGGCGCGGCAGCCCCTCCTCCAGCCGCAGCTCGCCCCCGGCCGCCCCGACCAGGTCGGCGCAGATCGCCAGCCCCAGGCCGGTCCCCGGCACGTTCTGATGCCGCGGCGACCGCCAGAACCGCCGCAGCGCCTGGGCCCGCTCGGCCGGGTCGAGCCCCTGGCCGTCGTCGCGGACCGCGATCGCGACCACGCCCGCGGCGGCGTCGCCGTCTGCGGCGCCCGCGCCGCCGGGCAACACCCGGGCGCTCACCTCCACCACCCGCGCGTCCGACAGCCGCAGCGCGTTGCTGATCAGCTCGTCCAGGACGCTGCCCAGCCCGCCCGGCGGCTCAAGCAGCCGCAGCCCCGGCGGCACGTCGACCGCCAGCGTCTGCCCGGCCGTCGCCGTCAGGGCCCGCCACCGGTCCACCCGGGTCGCCAGCACCGCGTCGAGATCCACCGGCGACGCCGTC
Organism: Thermoactinospora rubra; assembly: GCF_002093975.1. Classification (GTDB taxonomy): domain Bacteria; phylum Actinomycetota; class Actinomycetes; order Streptosporangiales; family Streptosporangiaceae; genus Nonomuraea; species Nonomuraea rubra_A. The sequence continues at coordinate 19,781 of NZ_KZ084330.1, read as the reverse complement.
CGTATGCTCTCCATCCGCGCGCTGGCCTGCAGCGAGTTGAGCAGCCGCTGCATCGCCTTCAGCTCGTCGACGGCGACGTCGTAGGCCTGCCGCCCCTGGCCGGTCGGGCGCAGGTGGGGTTCGAGGCTCTCCACGGCGAGCCGGAGGCTGGTCAGCGGATTGCGCAGCTGGTGCGAGGCGTCGGACACGAACGCCCGCTGCCGCTGCACGGCGTTCTCGACCGCGTCCATCATGATGTTGAACGACTCCGCCAGCCGCCGCAGCTCGACCGGGCCGGCCTCGGCGTCCGCGCGGATCGTGAGGTCGCCCCGGGAGATCCGCGAGCTGGCCACGTCCAGCTCCCGCACCGGCCGCAGCACCCAGGCCGACACCGGCCAGGCGACGGCCACCAGCGCGACCAGCGGCAACAGCCCGAGCCCGGCGAGCTGGGCCCAGCGCACGAGGATGCGGCGGCGCGTCTTGGACAGGTCGGAGATCGTCACGACCGCGCCGACGACCTGGCTGTCCCGGCCGACCGGCTCGGCGACCACGAGCGCGGAGTCGTCCCACGGTGCCCATTCCCCGGACGGCTCGGATCTGCCCCCGGCCAGCGCCGCTGTCACGATCCGGGGCAGCGCCGGCTCGGTCCGCGCCGCCTTGCCGTACGCGCCGGCCGGCCCGAGCAGGATCCTGCCCGAGGTGTCGATCACCGCGGCCGGGATGCCGTACAGCTCGTGGTAGCGCGCCAGCTCCTGCTGGAGCGCCGCGGTCCGCCCGGTCGACAGCGCGGTCTCGGCCAGCGACGCGAACCGGCCCACGTCGTTGAGCCGGTCGACGTAGGTCTCCTGCATCTCCCGCTCGGCCACGGTGACGCTGAGCGGCACCCCGAGCGCGGCGACCAGCAGTACCGCGAGGGGGACCAGGACGACGAGCAGGCGGCGGTGCACGGCGGGTCAGCCGGTCGGCTCCGGCGCGTCGGCCACGAGCCGGTAGCCGACCCCGTGGATCGTGCGGATGGGGACGGCGGGCCCGAGCTTGTGCCGTAACGCCGCGATGTGGGTGTCCAGGGTGCGGCTCGAGGACTCCCAGGTCGCGCCCCAGATCTGGTCGAGGATGACGTCGCGGCTCACCACGTTCGGCGCCCGCCGCGCCAGCAGCAGGAGCAGATCGAACTCCTTGCGGGTCAGCGTCAGCGGCGTGCCGCCGACGGTGACCTCGCGGGTGCCGACGCTGATCCGCACCGGGCCGAGGACGAGCGGCTCGTCCGGGTGGGTCAGGGCGCGGGCCGCCCGGGTGCGCCGCAGGACGGCGTCGATCCGGGCCAGCAGCTCCGGGACGCCGAACGGCTTGACGATGTAGTCGTCGGCGCCGGCGCGCAGGCCGCGGACCCGCTCGTGCTCCTCCGAGCGCGCGGTCACCGCGATGACCGCGGTCTCCGGGCGGTCACGCAGCCTGCGGATCACGTCGAGCCCGTCGCCGTCGGGCAGGCCCAGGTCGACGAGGACCACGTCGGACGGGGTGGCGCGCACGGCCTCGGCGGCGGTGGCGATGCGGTGGACCTCGAAGCCCGCCTGGGCCAGGACGGTCACCAGGCCCCGCGCCACGCGGTCGTCATCTTCGATGATGGTGATCCGCATACCGGATTGTACGGCCGGCCTCGACGCTCGCGTCAGCCGTTCTTGGGGTTTCTCTGACATCCGGCGCATTCCTTGGGATTTCTTTGACACCGTCCGCGCCCCCGCCGGTCGAGACTGAGGCCGCACGCTCACCGAGAGGAGGCCGCGCCATGACAAGGACCAGCGGGTACCGGGCCGCCGTGCGGATGCTCGCCGCGATCGGCGCCGTCGCGCTCGCCGCCGCCTGTTCCGGCAACGGCGGCACCACCGGAGGCACCACCGGCACGGGCCAGGCCGGCGGCTACCCGGACCAGAACATCACCTTCGTCGTCCCGTTCAGCGCGGGCGGCCCGACGGACACCGTCACCCGCATGATCGCCGACCCGATGGCCGCCAAGCTCGGCGGGAAGATCGTCGTCCAGAACGTCGAGGGAGCGGGCGGCACGGTCGGCGCCGGCGAGGTCGCGCGGGCCAAGCCCGACGGCTACACCGTGCTCATGCACCACATCGGCATGTCGACGGCGCCGGCCCTGTACCAGAACCTGGGCTACAAGCCGCTGGAGGACTTCGAGACGGTCGGGCTCGTCACCGAGGTGCCGATGACGATCGTCGCCCGCAAGGACTTCCCGCCCGCGACGCTCCAGGACCTCGTGACCTACGTGAAGGCGAACGCCGGCAAGGTCACGCTGGCCAACGCCGGCATCGGCGCCGCGTCCCACCTGTGCGGCCTGCTGTTCCAGACCGCCGCCGGCGTCAAGCTCCAGGAGGTTCCCTACGAGGGCACCGGCCCCGCGCTGACCGACCTCGTCGGCGGCCAGGTCGACTTCATGTGCGACCAGACGACCAACACCAGCGGCCAGATCGCCGCGGGCGAGGTGAAGGCGTACGCGGTCACCACGCCGGAGCGGGTCAAGAGCCTGCCCGACGTGCCCACCACCGCCGAGGCCGGGCTGCCCGACCTCAAGGTCAGCGTCTGGCACGGGCTCTACGTCCCCAAGGGCACGCCGCAGGACGTCGTGCAGAAGCTGTCCGAGGCGCTGAAGGCGGCGCTGGCCGACCAGAAGGTCATCGACCAGATGGCCAAGCTCGGCACCGCGCCGGTCCCGGCCGAGAACGCCACGCCGCAGGCGCACCGGGCCAAGCTCGAAGAGCAGCTGCGAACCTGGGCCAAGGTCATCGCCGACGCCGGTGTCAAGGCCTCCTGAGGTGGAGCGCCGCCGGTCCCTCCCGGACGTCCTGGCCGGGATGATCTTCGTCCTGATCGGTGGCGCGTTCGTGGCGGGGTCGCTCGGCTACGAGCTGGGCACCCCGCTGCGGATGGGCCCCGGCGCCTTCCCGCTGCTGGTCGGCGCGATCGTGGCCGCCCTGGGCCTGGCGATCGTCGTCAAGGGGCTCGTCGCCGGCGAGGTGATCTCGTTCGGGCCGATCCCCTGGCGCGCGGTCGTCCTCATCGTGGCCGCGCTCCTGTTCTTCGGGTTCACCGTGCGGGGCCTGGGATTCGTCGTGACCTCGGCGGTGACCGCCCTGCTGACCACGCTGGCCAGCTCGCGCGTGCGGCCGCTCACGGCCGTGGCCGTGGCCGCCGGGCTGACCGTGGCCGCCACACTGATCTTCGTCGTCGGGCTTCAGCTGCGGATCCCGCTGTGGGGCCCGTGGCTGGGGCTGTGACGCGGCATCCGGACTGAGGCATGGAATTCTTCGACAACCTCGCGCTGGGCTTCTCCACCGCCCTCCTGGTCCAGAACGTCGTCTACTGCTTCGTGGGCGTGCTGCTCGGGACGATGGTCGGGGTGCTGCCCGGCATCGGGCCGACGGCGACGGTGGCGATGCTGCTGCCGATCACGTTCAACTTCGAGCCGGTGACGGCGCTGATCATGCTGGCCGGCATCTACTACGGCGCGCAGTACGGCGGCTCGACGACCGCCATCCTGATCAACCTGCCCGGCGAGTCGTCGGCGGCGGTCACCGCGCTGGACGGGCACGAGATGGCCCGGCAGGGGCGGGCCGGCCCGGCGCTGGCCGCCGCCGCGATCGGATCGTTCATCGCCGGTACGGTGGCCACCGTCGTGCTGGCGGTCGCGGCCCCGCCGCTGGCCCGCGTCGCGCTGAAGTTCGGCCCGGCCGAATACTTCTCGCTGGTGCTGCTCGGCCTCATCGTGTCGATCGCGCTGGCGCGCGGCTCGGCGCTCAAGGCCCTGGCGATGATCGCGCTCGGCGTCCTGCTCGGCACCGTCGGCCAGGACATCTACACCGGCACGCCCCGGTTCGTGTTCGACCGGCGCGAGCTGTACGGCGGCATCGACTTCGTGTCGGTCGCCGTCGGCATGTTCGGGGTGGCCGAGATCCTGCGCAACCTGGAGAACGAGCAGGCTCGCACGGCGATCGTCAGCAGGGTGAAGAACCTCTGGCCGACCCGCGAGGACCGGCGCCGGATCGTCGGCCCGATCCTGCGGGGCACCGGCCTGGGCGCCGGGCTCGGCATCCTGCCCGGCGGCGGGCACGTGCTGGCCTCGTTCACCTCCTACGCCGTCGAGAAGCGCGTCTCCAAGCGGCAGCAGGAGTTCGGGCGCGGCGCGATCGAGGGCGTCGCGGGCCCCGAGTCGGCGAACAACGCCGCCGCGCAGACGTCGTTCATCCCGCTGCTCACGCTGGGGCTGCCCGCCCACCCGGTGATGGCGCTGATGGTCGGCGCGTTCATCGTGCACGGCATCACCCCCGGGCCGAACGTCATCACCGACGAACCGGCGCTGTTCTGGGGCCTGATCGCGTCGATGTGGATCGGCAACGTGCTGCTCGTGGTGCTGAACCTGCCGCTGATCGGCCTGTGGGTGCGCATGCTGCGCATCCCCTACCAGGTGCTGTTCCCGATGATCGTCCTGTTCGCGGCGATCGGCACCTACTCCCTGGGGTTCAACGCCTACGACGTCTACGCGATCGTGTTCTTCGGGATCCTGGGCTACATCCTCATCAAGTGCGGCTGCGAACCGGCGCCGCTGCTGCTCGGCTTCGTCCTCGGGCCGCTGCTGGAGGAGAACCTGCGGCGGGCGCTCATCATCTCCCGCGGCGACGCCTCGGTCTTCCTGACCCGGCCCATCTCCGCGGCGCTCCTGGCGCTGGCCGTGGCGGCCCTCGTCGTCGCCGCCCTCCCGGCGATTCGCAAGCGCCGCGAGATCGTGTTCACGGAGGAGGACTAGCTTCTCCTAGAGCCTAGAGAGGGGTACGGCGGGGCCGGTCGGACTCCGGCCACACATACGGCAGGTCGGCGGGCACCGAGGGGAAGCGGGGCCGGTAGAAGGCGGGCTCCTTGCGCAGCAGCGCCGACTGGTGGCTCCGGTGGAAGTCCGGATCGCCGAGCCAGGGCGGCAGGTCCCCGGCCAGGGCCAGCTCGCGCTGCGGGCGAACCGCGGTCACGCCGAGGGCCCGCCGCAGCTCCGCCCGGAGGGTGCCGGCGCACGTGTCGGCGTGCCCGCTCGCGCGCCACACCCCGCAGATCTCCAGCCCGTAGCGGGCGAGCGCCTCCTCGTAGCCCGCCCACATGGCGACCGCCGGATGGCGCCGCCAGCCGTACCCCGGGACGAGCAGTCCGCGCAGCACCTGGATCGTCTCGGCGCGCTGCTTGCCCAGGCGCCGCCGGTCGAGCGCCCGCGCGCTCTGCGCGAAGTCGGGGTAGGGCAGGAACGTCTGCATCGCTGTCCTGCTACCCACTCCCCGAGCCGGTGACGCGCGACCAGGGCAGCCCGGCGCCGCCTACTGGGCGCCATCGCCTTCCGCCACACCTCCATCATGGGCCGGTCGAAGTCGATGAGCCCGGCCACGTCCGGATGGCGGATGACCGCCTCGGGGTCGCGGGCGTCGGCCTGCGCGATGGCCACGCGCTCATCCTGCGGCAGCGCCCGCGCGTGGGTGATGGCGATCGGGTCGTGGCCGACGTAGACGACGCGCGAGTCCGCGGATCGATGCCCGGGGGATGCTCGGGGAGTCCGGCATGTCTCACCTCGACAGACGAAGGGTGCCGGTCGGACCGTGACGGCCGATCTCAGCGGCCCGCGCGAATGAGCGTCGGCGACGCTCGACGTGCCTCCGGAGGAGGTGACACCGGGGGTGGTGCCGAGCTCGGCGGGGTGCTCGGTGAAGCCCGGAACCCGCCGCCCCGCCGGCTCCCGCACCGACAGTGGTCCGTACCAATTTCGAGTAGTGGTTCGGAATATATGCTGAATTGAGAGCTTTAGGCGGTTACTTGTCCGGACCATTTTCGCCAGACTCGACCAAACATCTGTTGAATGGAGGAGTCTGTGCGTATTCGAGGAGGGAGCGCGGCCCTGCTGGCAGTGGTCGCGCTGTCGTTCCCGACGGCGCCGCCCGCCACAGCCGAGACGGCGCCGAACGGAGCGCAAGCGGCGGCCGCGGAGCCCGCCCCCGCCGGACCGAAGGTGATCGCCGCGGACGGCGCAGAGCACCCCATCCACGCCGTCGACCCGCCCAGCAGGACGGGCGGCATCCTGGCCCTCTACACCCCCGCCTTCCAGCCGCGCACCGGCACCAACGCCTTCGGCGGAGAGGCCGTCCTGCGCAAGACGACCGAGCGCGATGTCTACGAGGTGCTCGACGTGTGCACCGCGCTGACCCAGTGCCCCAATCCAGGCGACAACGCGATCCCGGCGGACGGGGCGGTGCTGTCCGCCTCGCCGGGTGGCTCTCCCGATGTGCGCGCCTTCCTTCGCGATCATGTGCGCAGGGGCGACCGGATCCGGTTGGAGGGCCTGGTCTTCAAGACCGTCGGCACGCCGGTGGACGCGGTGGACCCCACCGCCGAGACCAACCCCGAAGGCGTCGATCCGGCGTCCGGCCGGTGCTATCCGGGCTGCCGGGGCGCCGAGCAGCTCGTCGTCTACACCAGGCCCGGCAGAACCGGCACCAACGCCTACGGCTTCGAGGTCACGGTCGTGAACGGCCGGGTCACCGCCCGGGGCGGCGGGGACAGCACGGTCCCGGAAGGCGGCTATGTGATCAGCGGCCATGGTTCCCGTGGCCAGTGGCTGTCGGCCAACGCGGTGCTCGGCGCCTCGGTGAGGCTCGAAGGCGGCAAGGTCACCGTCTCGGTCGACGCGGGCACCTACCGGCTCGGCGCCGAGCAGGCGCTGGCCACCGCCCGCCGGGGGCTGGACGACGCCGGGGCGAGCTGTCTCCCCGTTGACGGCGAGGGAGCGAGGACGCGCATCGCCGAGGCCGAGCGGCTGCTCGCGCGGGCCGCCGCCGAGCCGGACCCGCGCGCCGCCGCGGATCTGGCGCAGCAAGCCAGGCGGGAGGCCGAAGCCGCCTGGTACCGTACCCGCGAGTCCCGCCCCGTCGAAGGCCGCGGCATCTGGGTCAGGCCCACCGAGACCACTCCCGAGCAGATCGAGCGCTCCCTCGACCGGCTCCAGGCGACCGGGATCAACATGATCTTCCTGGAGACCCTCTGGCAGGGGTACACGATCTATCCCAGCCAGGTCGCCGCCCGGTGGGGCGTGGCGGCCCAGCGGCCGAACATGGCCGGCTTCGACCCGCTCAAGGTGTGGATCGACGGGGCGAAGAGGCGCGGCATCGAGCTGCACGCCTGGGTGCACACCTTCTTCGCCGGCCACCAGGGCGAGAACAAGGGTCCGGGCCCGATCCTGACCGCGCACCCCGAATGGGCCGCGGTGGAGCGCGAGGACGTCGGCAAGAGCGGCCCGCAGCCTTCCTCCCAGGAGGCCGGCTACTACTTCCTCGACCCGGCGATCCCGCAGGCCCGCCAGTACGTCAAGGAGATCTTCGAGGAGATCCTCACCCGTTACGAGACCGACGGCCTGCACCTGGACTACATCCGCTACCCGGTCTCGCTGCCCTACCAGGCGTCCTTCTCCTACAGCGACCACAGCCGCGCCGAGTTCGCCAAGGCGTACGGCGTCGATCCCTACGCCCTGACCATGGACGACCCGCGCTGGAAGGACTGGAACGCCTGGCGCGAGCAGCGGATCACCTCCTTCGTCGCCGAGGTGCGGGAGCTGCAGCGGCGGGTCGCGCCCGGACGCCGGCTGTCCGCAGCGGTCTTCCCCGACCCCTCCGACGGTCTGGGCAAGAAGTTCCAGAACTGGGCAGCCTGGGTCGAGCACGGCTACGTCGACCTGCTGACCGGCATGGCGTTCGGCACCTCCGCGCAGGCGGTGGCCGACGACACCGCCAGGATGCGCGGCCTGGTCGGCGAGGGCAACCTGCTCTACACCGCGACCTACGGCCCCATGCGCGGCAGCGCCCCCGAGGTCGTGCTCGACCAGGTGCAGGCGGTGCGCGACGCCGGCTCCGACGGCGCCGCCCTGTTCTCCTACCTGCAGCTCCGCAACGACCAGGCGGACGCGCTGGGCACCGGCGTCTTCCGGGTCAAGGCCCGCGTGCCGCACGCCGACCTGCCGGGGGCGGCCCGTACGGCTCTCGCCCGCACAGGCGAGCAGCTCGCCGCGGCGACCGGCAGGTGCGTCCCCGTGGAGACGGCCAAGGACCTGGCCAAGGACCTGGCCGCGGCCGACCGCTGGATCCGGATCGGCAAGCTCGGCCGCGCCGAGGCCCAGCTCGCCCGGGCGGCCGGCCGACTGCGCGACTCCTCCGGGCTGGAGCCGCGCTTCCGCGACCGCCTGCTGCGCGATGTGACCATGTACGACCGCTGGCTCAGCCGCGCGCGCTGAGCCGGTCTTCCGGCCGGAGCGCGTCCGGGACGCTTCCCGCCCGGCCGCCTCCGGTCCCGCTGAAAGGCCCGCCGCCCCTGTGACGCGCCCATGGGGGTGGCGGGCGTTTCCCGCTCGTGGCGGCTCGGCTCGCGATCCCAGTCGACGTGACAGACGTCATGCCCGCGATCGTTTCAAGGCCGAGACGAACCGGCGGGTGATGTCGGCGGGCCGGGTGATCGCGCCGCCGACGACGACGGCGTGCGCGCCCAGGGCGAGGGCCCGGTCGGCCTGTTCCGGGGTGGTGATGCGGCCCTCGGCGAAGACCGGGACCGGGCAGGCCGCCGACAGCCTGGCGACCAGGTCCAGGTCGGGCTCGGGACCCGGAGGGGAGTCGGGGGTGTAGCCGGACAGCGTCGTGGACAGGCAGTCGGCCCCGGCGGCCACCGCGGCCAGCCCTTCCTCGAAGGTCGCCACGTCGGCCATGACCAGCGCGCCGGTGCGCTCGCGGATCCGCTCGATCGTGGCGGCCAGGTCGAGCCCGTCGCCGCGCGGCCTGCCGGTCGCGTCCAGGGCCACGATCTCCGCTCCGGCCCGCGCCACGGCGATCGCGTGGCCGGCTGTCGGGGTGATGTAGACCTCGGCGTCGCCGTCCTTCCACAGCCCCACGATCGGCACATCCACGACCGCCCGCACGGCCGCCACGTCGGCGGGGGAGTTGATGCGCACCGCCACCGCCCCGCCGGCCACGGCGGCGCGCGCCATCTCCGCCATGTAGGCGGGGCCGAACAGCGGATCGCCCGGATAGGCCTGGCAGGAGACCACCAGCCCGCCGCGCAGCCTGCCGAGAACCTCGGCGCCCGTGGCCTTGGTGCCCGTCATCGGTCCTCCTCGCGGACGAGCCCGGCGGCACGGGCCAGGGCCAGGCACGCCTCGCCCCAGGTGGCGGCGCCGTCGAAGGCGGGGGCCGGCACGTTCGCGCCCGTGAGCCGGTGCGCCGCGGCGCGCAGCGCCGCCCGGTCACCGTCGGTGAGGGCCGCGCCGGGGCCGATCTCCAGCGTGTCCTGCCGTACGGCTCCCGCCGCCGCGAGCAACTGGACGGCGCCGAACAGCGGATCGTCCACGGGTACGTCCAGCGCCCAGGCGATCGGCACGCCCCTGGCCACGAGCGCGGCCTGCAGGGCGGACAGCTCCCGCCGGTCGGCGGCCACCCGGGAGGGCGGCACGCTCCGCCGTACGCAGTGGGCGGCCAGCGCACCCGCGGCCTCGCCGACCGCCCACTCGCCGTGGTGCACCCGGTAGGCCGCGGCGGCGGCCTGCGTGGCGCCGAGGTTCTTGGCCGCGGCGAGCAGGTTGCCCGGCTCGGGGGCTACCAGCGCGGACAGCGGGATCTGGAACGGCGCCGACGGCGCGTAGTGGCTGCGCGGATGGCCGACGCGGGGGTGGACGTCCATGTGGTACCAGGCCACGCCGACCGAGTCGGGCATCGCCGCCGCCCTGGCCCGGCCGGGACGCGGGCGCAGGTCGTGCTCGGTGACCGGCCGGGGCACGGCCAGGCGGCGCGACTCCCGCACGTACGGGTGCACGGCCAGGCCGCCGAAGGTGACCGGCGCCTCGGTGACCAGCCGCAGCCCGGGAAAGCCCGCCTCGGTCTGCAGCCAGTGCAGGAAGGCGAGCGACAGCAGGCGCGACTCCGCCGCGGCGAGCTCCGGCTCGTCCACCAGCGACCGGTCGGCGTAGTCGTTGCCCACCCAGTTGATCAGCGCCAGGTCGCGGCCGCCGAGCACGGCGCCCTCGCGCAGCCGCCGGTAGGTCCAGAACGGCGGATGCCCGTCGGGCCCCTGTTCGAACATGCGGTAGCGGTGCACCCGGCCGTCCCAGCCGGCGATCTCCAGGGTGAACGGCTGCCGCACGCGCCAGCGCTCGTAGCCCGGCGGCCGCTCGACCGTGTGATCCTCGCCCGGCAGGTGCTCGACCAGGAAGCCGGTGGTACACGACTGCACCGCGGAGGGCCGGGGACCGCCGTCGAGCGCCAGCTCCTCACCGTAGGCGTCGCGGCCCTCCGAGCCCACCGTCCAGGGGGCTCCGGCCAGCGGCAGCAGGTCGCCCAGCTCGGTCGCGTCGCAGAACACCTCGGCCGAGACCGTCTCGCCGGTGCTCAGCGTCACCGACTCCAGCGTCCCGGCGTGGACCCGGGCCGAGCCGGGGGCGGTCCCGGTGAGGACGGTGAGCCGTCCCGAGGCCACGTGCGGGGCGAGCATCCGGTCGAGCGCCGCCTTCGCCGCCGCGGGTTCGAAGCAGAGCCTGCTCACCCAGCCGCCGCCGGGGTTGGCCACCCCGCCGTACTGTGCCCGGATCAGCTCCCGCAGCCTCCGGTAGGAGGCCGAGACCCCACCTTCCTCCACGTGGGGGTGCTCGTCCAGGGCGGGCACCAGTTGCGTGGTGACCTGGCCGCCGAGCACCTCCTGGTCGCAGGTGAGCACCACGGTGCATCCCGCCTCGGCCGCGGCGAGCGCCGCGGCCACGCCGCCGAGTCCGCCCCCGACGACCGCGACGTCGGCTATGCGCACGCGCCATCCTCCTCGATGATGTCGAAATCCACTTCGAACGTGCGGTTCCACGGCAGCCGCACCCCCGCCGCCGCGAGCCCGTCGAACCCGGGCGGCCGCAGGGAGTTCAGCCCGGCCTCGATCTCGCCGATCGCCGGGTGTCCGGGCGGCACGTGGTCGTGCCGGGTGGGATCGCCGCCCAGGCGGGCCCGCACCGTGCCGCGCACCCGTGTCATGTAGCCGTGGTCCTCGACCAGCCGCCGGAACAGCAGCCGCCGGTGGGCGGCGGCGTCGAAGGTGCCGTTGCGCCGGCCGGCGACGACCGCGACCGCGTGCGCCGCCGCCGTGCCCAGCGTGTTGCCCGCGGTGTTCCAGCCCGCGTAGGCGGCCAGCCGGTGCAGCAGCCCGCGCTCGCCCAGCGCCGCCACCAGGGCGGGGTCGGCGCCGTTCGGCTGGGCGCAGTCGGCGATCGCCACCTGCCGCCCGGCCGCGATCAGCTCCGCGGCCCGGCCGGCCAGGGCCGCCGCGGCCGCCGTGTTGCGGGCGTGATCGGCGGGCGGGGCGACCGCCCAGTCGGCGCCGGTGCCGTCGGGGACGTGGACCAGCAGCGTCACCTCCGGATCGCCGTCGTCGCACACCCCGCCGCACGCGGCGATCTGCCCTCGCGCGGTCTGCCCGACGGGCATGTTCTCGTACGGCGCCACCCGGTCGAGCGGCCCGGCGGCCTCCACCGAGAACCGCACGGGAACCTCCGCGGCCAGCACGCGGGCCACCAGCGTGGCAGTGGCCTCGTCCGCGCCCGGCCGTACGGTCACCCGCCCGTCCAGCCAGCCCGTCCACGCCTGCAGCCAGCGCAGCTCGGCCGTGGCCAGGCCCCATTCGGCGGTGTCGTCGGCCCCGACGACCAGCGTCTCCAGCGTGCCGTCCGCCAGCAGGCCGAGCGCGGCGAGGTTGAGCGTGTGGTTGCGCAGCCGGCGCCGCAGGAAGTCGTGGCGCACCTCCTCCGGGACGTCCGGCCCGGCGCCGTCGCCGCGGTGGAGCGCGGCGGAGAGGCGATGCAGGGCGGGGCCGTGCCGCGCCCAGTACTCCGGTTCCTCCATGGAGTCGGCGGAGTCCGGGGTGCGGGTGACGAGGGTGACCGCGTGCACCGGAGCGCCGACCTCGCGCAGCCGCGCCCACCGGGCGGTCACCTGCTCGACGGTGGCGGGAAGGATCCGGGAGGCGATCAGCCCGCCGAATCCGAGCGTCTCCAGCGCCACCACCGCGGCGTCGCACGGCGTCTCCCGCAGCCAGCGGGCGAGCGCGTCTGGGTCGCCGGGCGTCCGGATCCGCGGCAGGTGCGCGGCGGGCGGCAGCAGGACCCGGGCTCCGGCGACCGCGGCGATCTCCCGGGGCAGGACCGCGCAGGCGGGCCGCTCGTCCAGCGGGACGAGGGCGAGGGTGAGCGTCATCGGCCGGTTCCCGCAAGCAGGGCAGCGGCCTCGCGGGCCGCGCCCACCACGACCGCGTCGGCGCCGAGCACGGCCTCGACCACCGGCACGTCCGCCAGGACCGGCAGGACGGAGGCGCGCAGGGCGGTGCGGAGCGGGCCGAGGTACGGCTCTCCGACGGCGGCCACCCCGCCGCCGACCACGACGGCGGCGGGATCCCACACGTTGACCACCCCGGCCAGCGCCCGCCCGAGCGCCGTGCCGCCCCGGGCCAGCACGGCGGCGGCCACCGGGTCGCCGGCCCCGGCCAGCACCGCGACGGGACGCAGGTCGCGCCCCTCGCCGAGGAGCCCGGCGGGGGCGGGGTGGGCCGTGGCGGTCCCGGAGACGGCACGGGCATAGGCGGTGGCCATGGCGGGGCCGGAGGCGACCGCCTCCACGTGCCCGCTCGCGCCGCACGTGCAGGCGAGCCCGTCGGCCTCGGGGACGGGGACGTGGCCGAGGTGACCGGCGACGCCGTGGGCGCCGAGCATGATCCTGCCGTCCGCCGCGAGCGCCCCGCCGATGCCGGTGCCCGCCGTCACCCCCACCACGGGGCGGCGTGACAGGCCGGGCCGCACGCTCAGCTCCCCGGCCAGGAACGCCTGGACGTCGTTGCGGACGATCGCGGGCAGGCCGAGCGCGTCCTCCAGCAGGCCGGCCAGCGGGGTGCCCGCCCAGCCGCGGATGGAGTCGACGGCCGCCGTGATCGTCCGGCCCGCCGGGTCCACCATGCCGCAGCTGCCGACGCCCACCGCGCGGGGCCGCCCGGCGCCGTCGGCCAGGAGCCCGCGCGCGAGCCGTACCACCGTGCCGACGACGGCGGCGGCGCCCTCGGCGGCGGGGGTGGGTGTGGCGGCCTTGCGGACGACCGTGCCGTCGTCCGCGACCAGCCCGGCTGCGATCTTGGTGCCGCCGATGTCGATGCCGAGGTTCACCGGCGCCGCCCTCTGGCGATCGTCACGCGGAAGTCGTAGCGGTCGGCGCGGTACACGCTGATCCCCCGCTCCACGGCGCGGCCCCGGGCGTCGTAGGCGACCCGGGACACCTCCAGAGCCGGGAAGTTGTTGGGCACGCCCAGCAGTTCGGCCTGCTCGGGAGTGACGACGGTGGCGGAGATGGTCTGGTCGGCGTACTCGGGGGCGGCCCCGGCCTGCTCCAACCGTCCGTACAGCGAGTCGACCTCGCCCAGGCCGACCAGGCCGGGCACGAGATCCTCTGGGATCCAGACGTTCTCCAGGCACATCGGCTCGCCGTCGGCGGTGCGCAGGCGCCGCAGATGCACCACCGGCGCGCCCGGCTCCACGAACAGGTCGCGCGCCACGTTGACGTCGGCCGGCTCCCGCTCCATCAGCAGCAGCTTGCCGCCGGGGACCATGCGCCGGGCGCGGATGTCCTCGCTGAACGAGCTGAGGGTGAGCGACTTGGTGATCTTCCCGGCGTCCGCGACGAACGTGCCGGAGCCCTGCACCCGGTAGACGCGCCCGTCGCGGACGAGCCGTTCGATCGCCTCTCGCACGGTCATCCGGCTCACGCCGTACCGCTGCATCAGCTCGCGCTCGCTCGGCAGCGGGTCGTGCGGGGCCAGCCGGGTCTCGATGAGCTCCACGAGGGTACGGCGCAGCCTCTCGTATTTGGGTTCCTGGGTCATCCCTTGACCGCCCCTTCCCCGACGCCCCGGAAGAAGAATCTCTGCAGGGCGAAGAACAGCGCCAGCAACGGCAATACAGCGATCATTGTGCCCGCCGCGATCACCCGCTGGTCGGCGGTGAACGTGCCGGACAGGTACTGGATGCCCACCGTCAGGGTGTAGTTCCTCGGCGAGGACAGCACGATCAGTGGCCAGAGGAAGTCGTCCCAGGAGAACACGAAACTGAAGATGGCGACCACGGTGAGCGTGCCGCGGACCGAGGGCAGCGCCACCCGCCAGAACCGCTGCCACTCCCCCGCGCCGTCGAGCATGGCCGCCTCCTCGACCTCCACAGGGAGGGCGCGGAAGCCGTTGCGCAGCAGCAGCACCGACAGGCCGGTCACGGCGGTGGGCAGCAGCACGCCGAGCAGGGTGTCGACCAGGCCGAGGGAGCGCGAGGTCAGGAAGACCGAGACCATGATCACCTCAAAGGGAATGATCATGGTGGCGAGGAACGCGGCGAAGACCACCTTGCGGCCCCTGAAGCGCATCCTGGCCAGGGCGTATCCGGCCATCGCGCCGAACAGGCAGTTGGTGAGCGCCGAGCCGAGCGCGACGATCAGGGAGTTCAGCCCGTAACGCCAGACCGGCACGGTCTGCGCGGCCTTGGCGTAGTTCGCCAGCGTCGGGTCGTCCGGCCACAGGTCGGGCGGGTAGCTGAAGACGCTCTCCGCGGTGCCCTTGAGCGAGGTGGACAACTGCCAGGCGAACGGGCCGATCAGGACGACGAGCATGCCGAGCAGCAGCAGGTAGTGCACGATGCGGGCAGCCACCCGCCGGGCGGCCGCCCGCGCCGGCGTCCTGCCCGGCGGCGCGCCGGGCGCCGGGCGCAGAGCGGTCCGCCGCGGCTCGGTCCGTACGGTCACAGCCGTTCCTCCCGTCGGTTGAGCCGGGTGAGCAGCAGGGAGAAGCCGAGGGTGACGGCGAACAGCACCAGGCTCATCGCCGAGGCGTAGCCGGCCTCCCCGCCGAGGCCGAGGCCGACCTCGCGGATGTGGTAGACGACGCTCGCGGCCTCACCTCCCGGGCCTGCTGTGCCGTTGGACAGCACGTAGATCTCGGCGAACACCTTCGCCGCGGCGACCGCGGCCAGCGTGCCCACCAGCACCATGGTCGGCCGGATGGCCGGGACCGTCACCGACCAGAACCGGCGCACCGGGCCCGCTCCGTCCACCTGGGCGGCCTCGTGCAGCTCGCGCGGCACGTTGGCCAGCGCGGCGAGGTAGACCACCATGTAGTACCCCAGGCCCTTCCAGACCGTCACGCCGATGGCGCTGAGCAGCAGCAGGTCGGCGTCGGTGAGGAAGGGCAGCGGTTCCTCGATCAGGCGCAGGCCGCGCAGCGCGGCGTTGACCAGGCCGTCGTCCGACAGCAGCCACGACCAGATCAGGCCCACCACGACCATCGAGGCGACCACGGGAGAGTAGAACACGGCCCGGAAGAACCCGATGCCGAACACCTTCTTCCGCACGAGCAGCGCGAGCAGCAGCGGCAGCGTCACCATCGCCGGGACGCACACGGCCACGTAGAGCGCGGTGTTGCCGATCGCGTTCCAGAACCGCTCGTCCTCGGCGATGCGGGCGAAGTTGTCAAGGCCGTTGAAGGCGCCGCCGCCCAGCGTGGAGGCGTCGGTGAAGGCCAGCACGATCGTGTTGGCGAACGGGCCGAGCGAGAAGACCAGGGCCACCAGCAGGGCCGGGGCGGCGAACAGCCACGGGATGGCCGGGTTGCGGCCGATCATGCGTGGACCTCCAGACGTCGGGACGGGGTTCCGGGCGGGCCGTCGCGGGCGCCGCCCGGAGGTCGCGGACCGGCTTTCCACCCGGCCGCGGGTACGGCGGGCTCAGCTGCCCGTGATCTCGTTGGCCTCCTCGACCGCCTGGTCGAGGGCCTCCTTGGCGCTCAGCTCGCCCTGCAGCGCGAGCTGGATCTTGCCGATGACCGCCTTCTTGACGCGGTCGTCGAACTGCACGGGGGTGAGGTTCTTCGCGGTCGGCAGCGCGGCGGCCGACAGCTTGCGGGCCTCGGACTCCGGCGTGCCGTCGGTGGTGGTGAAGTACGGGTCCCCCAGCGCCTCGGTCACGCTCGGCAGCACCGCCACGATCCTGGAGAAGGCGAGCTGGTTGTCCTTGTCGGTGATGAACCGCGCCAGTTTGAGGGCGGCCTCCCGGTTGGGGCTGGACTTGGGCACCAGCAGGCCCATCACCGACATGTTGGCCACCCCGTCCGGGCCGGTGATCTGCGGCCCCACGCCGGTCTGCTCGGCGATCTCGGGCGCGTTCTCCTTGATCAGCTTGAGGAAGTTCGGCCCGCTCGGGAACAGCGCGATCTTGCCGGCCTGGTAGGCCTCGGTCTGCTTGGCGTGGTCCTGGGTGAGGGAGTCCTTGGAGAACACCCCGTCCTTGTACATCGCGGCCAGCTTCTCCACGTGGGCCACGGCCTCGGGGGTGTTGAAGGCCCATTTGCCGCTCTGGTCGAGCAGCGGGACGCCCAGCTTGGCCAGGTCGGTGATGAAGCGGTTCTCCAGCGCCGGATGCATGCCGTGGAAGTCGCCCTTGCCGGCCTTGGCGAGCTTCTCGGCGGCGGCGTGCAGCTCCTCCAGCGTCGCCGGAGGCTTGGCCGGGTCCAGGCCCGCCTTCTCGAACAGCTTCTTGTTGTACATGGTCACCTCGGAGGTGAGGTACCACGGGAAGCCGAACGAGCCGGGCTTGCCGGGGACCTTGAACGCATCCCACGCGCCGGGCACGTAGAGCGGCCTCGCGTCCGCCGCGGCCGACTCCAGGTCGACGAAGACGTCCTTGCTCTCCAAGGGCTGGGCGAAGTTCGGGTTGAGGTTCACCACGTCGGGGAGCTTGCCGGCCGCCGCGTCCGCCACGAGCTTCTCCTGGGCGCCCTGGAAGGGAATGTCCACCCATTCGACGTCGATGGCGGGGTTGTGTGCCTCGAAGGCCGCGATGGTCTTCTCGATGTACTCGTCGAAGGTCGGCTTGAGCTGGAGCGTCTGAAAGACGATCTTGCTCTTGCCGTTCCCGGTCGTCTGCTGGGGGGCGGCCGGCTGACTGACGCCGCCGAGACCGCAGGCCGACACGGCCAGGGCAAGAGCGGCCAGCCCGCCGGCGAGGCGGAGGGGGGCGATCGTACGCATGGTGCTCCAGACGAGAGGAGGACAATTGGTCCGTACCATTTAGATGGAGAGTCTGGAGGGATGGAGGCGAAGTGTCAATACATGGACTTCACGAAGGGACAGAGGTACGGACCAATCTCTTTCCGAGCACGCCGGGACAGCGACGGAGAATGTAACGAATGATACAGCTTGGCGTCATTAGCCATCTTCTGTAATGCCTGCTCCGCACCATCCCCGTCCGAGGTGCGACATGCGCAGACTTCCCCTTCTCCTCGCAGGTGTGGCCGTTCTCGCCACCGCCGATCCCGCCCTCCACGCCCTGCTTCCCGAACGCATCAGGCAGGCCGGCAAGGTCAGGGTGGCCACCGACGCGCCGTACCCGCCGTTCGAGATGTTCGTCTCCGAGGGCAGCAAGGAGCTGACCGGCATCGACTACGACCTCGGCCAGGCGATCGGCGCCAAGCTCGGCGTGCGCTTCGAGTTCGGCTGCAGAAGTTCGACGGCATCATCCCGCCATCAAGGCCGGCACCGTGACGGCGGCCCTGCAGACCAAGCCCGCCGCCATCTACACAGCGCGCACCGCCGACGGGGGCGACGCCTTCGAGATGGACGACGGCACCTACGGCAAGATCCGTGCCAAGCACGGCGCCGAGTCGATCGGCCTGAAGACCGCCACCGTCAACGCGGTCGTGGCCATCGGCCTGGCGGGCGGCGTGGCCGTCGCGGTGATGCGGCTGTCGGCCAACCCGGTCCTGTCCCTCAGCACGGCCGGGTTCGTCTGGCTCTTCCGCGGCACTCCCCTCCTGGTGCAGATCCTCTTCTGGGGCTTCTCCGGCATCTTCTACCCGGAGATCGACCTGATCGTCTGGTCGCCCCCCACCAACGAGGTGATCACACCACTGGCCGCGGCCCTGCTGGCCCTCGGGCTGAACGAGTCCGCCTACGCGGCCGAGCTGATGACGCAGGTGCAGCGCGTCTACAGCCAGAACCACCAGACCATCCCGCTGCTCATCGTCGCGAGCCCTGGTACCTGGTCCTCACCACGCTGCTGTCGATTCCCCAGGCGTACCTGGAGCGCAGGTACGGCAGGGGCACCGGCGTGACGCGGCGGCTGTTCGGAGGTGTCCGATGACCATGGTCAAGGCCGAGGGGGTGCGCAAGCGCTTCGGCACGCTGGAGGTGCTCAAGGGCGTCGACCTGGAGGTGCGCCAGGGCCAGGTGCTGTGCCTGCTGGGTCCCAGCGGTTCGGGCAAGAGCACCTTCCTGCGCTGCGTCAACCACCTGGAGAAGATCGACGGCGGCCGGCTCAGCGTGGACGGCCGGCTGGCCCGGGTCGGCCTGTCCAGCGTCCGGCCACGTATCACCCTGCTCGCCTCGCTGATCCGGCGACTGCCCCCACAGGACAGGCCATGAGAGTCCTGGAGAGTCCTGCTCGCGATCCTCGCGGCCTGCGGGTGGACATCCGGGCCGGCTGACCCCATGATCGACGGGCCGCCTTCCGGCGGCCGGTCGGGAAGGAGAGTGCGATGGCGCGGCTGAGCGACGTCATCAAGGAACGCCTCGGCGAGTGCAGCCCGGCCGAGCGCAAGGTCGGCCGGGCCCTGCTGGCCGCCTATCCGGCCGCGGGCCTGGAGACCGTCGCCAAGCTGGCCGAACGCGCCGGTGTCAGCGCCCCCACCGTGCTGCGCTTCACCGCCCGCCTCGGCTTCGGCGGCTTCCCCGGCTTCCAGGCCGCCCTGCGCGCCGAACTCGGCGAGCGCGAGGCGTCCCCCGCCACCCTCTACGACGCCGGCGGGTACGGCTCCCGCTCCTCCACCGCCGCCGGCCTGCTGCAGCAGGCCGGGCAGAGCATCGGCGCCGCGATCGCCGGCACCTTCGCCGCCATCCCACCCGACGACCTCCGGCAAGGCATCGGCCTGCTGGCCGACCCCGGCCGCCGCATCCTGGTGGCCGGGGGCCGCTTCACCGGCGTGCTCGGCCGCTACCTCGCCCTCCACCTCGTCCAGCTGCGCGACAACGTCCACCCGCTGTCCGACCTCGCCGTCGAGCGCGCCGCCGTCCTGGCCGCCGCCGGCCGCAAGGACGTCCTGGTCGTCCTGGACTACCGCCGCTACGAGCCCGAGTCGCTGGAGCTCGCCCGCTACCTGCGCGACCAAGGCGCCAAAGTCGTCCTGCTCACCGACCCGTGGCTGTCGCCCATCGCCGCCGTCGCCGACGTCGTGCTGCCCAGCCGTGTCGGCTCGCCCTCGCCGTACGACAGCCTCGTCCCGGCCCTGGCGGTGATCGAGACCCTCATCGCCGGCGTCCTGACGGCCCTCGGGCCGGACGGGCACGAGCACCTGCGCCGCATCGAGGAGGCCGCCCGCGCCGCCGGGCTGTACGGCTGAGCACGGGCGTCGAGGCCGTCGCCGCCCGCGGCCGCCCGCCTTGCGTGGTCCGCAACAGCGGACGGTGGCCTTTCGGGGGGTGGCCGAAGGGTGGCCCTAGCCGTACAGGATCTGAAAAAGCAGCGGGCCCGGACGGAGAGGACTCCGTCCGGGCCCGCTGGTTCAACTCCGGTCAGTGGCGCGTGATCGAGCGGTCCTCGCCCGCGCCGATGGCGGCGTGCTCCTCCTCGTGAGGCCCGTGCGGCTCGTGGCCCTCATCCAGGGGGATCTTCTCCCCGCCATAAGCC
>NZ_KZ084329.1 GCF_002093975.1 Thermoactinospora rubra | reverse complement strand
GGCCCATCCCCACCAGGACTTAAGCCTTTGTCAGCAGGCTCTGAGTCATCTCGTTGAGGATCTTCGCTGGCGTGGTGCCGGCGAAGCCGTCGATGCGGACCGGCTCGGAGCGTCCGGCCACGTGAGCGTCGGGTAGTCTTCCCCGGCGGTGATCGAGAATCGGTACCACGCGGTTGGCGGGCTGGAGGGCTCACGTTTGCTGGGCGTGGCGGTGGCGTGCGTGATCGCGTCCGCTCTGATGCGGCTGGCGGCATCACACAGCTTCCACGCCAGGTCGGTGTCGCGACCGGCAGCGATGATCGGAGACCGGCCCGATAGCTTCACCGTGTCTTGGGCCAGCAGCGCGGCCAGGTGGCTCTTCCACGCTTCGGCGAACGCGGCAGGCCTGCGCTGTTCGTCGTCCTGTTCGCCCACGGTCCGGTAGTAGGCCTCCCGCACGATCGCCTGCGTGGCTGCCCGCCGCAGGTGCCCTTCGAGGTCGTTGAGGTTGCCTGGGTTCCGCACCGCGTCGGCCATCTCCCGCAATCGGGTGAGCAGGCCGCGCAGTCCCGTCGGACGCGGGGGTGGCGGTGCCGGCCACGACGCGGGCAGGGGCTCCAGCAGCAACCGCATCACCATGCCAGCACCGTAGTGCGCGGCTGGGCGCGAGGGCATCGGGTCAGAGATCCTCGATATAGCCGGGCGGCGATGTCGTCGGGCGGGTTGGTGTACAGCCGCAGGTAGCGGTCGTTGGCGTGGCCGAGACGGCGCTCGAGTTCGGCGCGGTTGTGGCCGGAGGACTGGGAGAGCTGGAAGGCGAAGGTGTGGCGGGGCGTCGTGCGGGCGCAGGGTGCCGAGCTTGCGGTCGGGGTCGGGCATCTGGGCGTCGCGCAGGTGGCCGATCTCGCCGACGATGGTGTTGATCGAGCGGGTGACAGCCGGCCGCCGGGGCGGCGGGCACCGATCGAGGCGGCCGCCAGGAACAGCGCGGCCGGCGAAGTGCTGGCGGCGGCCAGGTGGTCGCGCCAGGCGCTCACCTCGCGCGGGGTGACGGCCGAGAGCCGGTCGTGGCCGAGGCCGTCGGTGATCCAGGCGGCGAAGCGCTGGAGATGCCGGGAGATCTTGGCCGCGACCTCCGCCGAGCGGACTCCGCGCACGGCCAGATCGAGGTAGCGCTCTGTCCACGCTGGCAGGCTGTCGTCGGCCGGATCGATGCGCTGGGGAAGCCCAACCACCTTTCGTGCAGCGACTTCGGCGCGATCCGGATCCAGGGCTGGTCGGCGGCTGAGTGCGTGCCGTGAGGGGTGTGCTCAGCCGCCGACCGGAGGGGTACTGCCGGCGGGTCAGCCGATCTTGGGGGTGGCGCGCATGCCGACGTACACGCAGGCGGTGCCGTTGGACAGGGTGGAGAAGACGACGGGCATGTAGTCCTCGCTGAAAGAGGCGCCCGCGCCGGTGGCGGCGAACACGGTTTCGGTGACCGGGGTGAGGTCCATGTCCAGGGGCGGTGACATGTCCTTCATGCCGTCGACGAACTCGTAGCGCATGCGCGCGCCGCCGTCCGCGCCGACGCCGACCGTGATGACGACGCCTTCGCGCCGGTAGGTGCCGAGCAGCGGGGCGAGATCGACGGTGGGCGGCTGGGCGGGTGGCCCGAACGGGGCGGGCATCGTGACCCCGGCCAGCTCGGCGAGCAGTTGCTTGAACAGGTCGGCGTACAGCAGACGGGCGCTGCCCCCGTTGGTCATCAGCACCAGAGCGAGCCCGGCGTGCGGGACGACCCGCAGGTAGGCGTACTGGCCGATGGCCGCGCCGTCGTGGCCGTAGCCGGCGACACCGTCCCAGTCGTACAGGGTCCAGCCCAGGCCCCAGCCGTCGGCGGAGACCGTCCACTTGTCGGGCACGTCGGTCTCGCGGCGCTGCATCGTGGCTACCGCCTGCGCCGACAGCACGCGGGTGCCGTCGGGGGCGAGGCCGCCGTCGAGGTGGAGGGCGGCGAGGCGGGCCATGTCGCCTGCGGAGGTGATGACGCGGCCGTACGGCCCGGCCGAGCGCGGCATCAGGTCCCAGGCCGGAGCCGGGTCGGGGTCGGCGCCGGGCTCGCCCAGATGGCTCATCGCCACCCGGAAGCGCAGCGCCTCCTCCGGCAGCGTCATGGAATGCTCCAAGCCGAGCGGGGTGAACAGCAGGTCCTTGAGCGCCTGGTCCCAGACGCGGCCGGTGAGCACCTCGATGAGGCGCCCCAGCACGACGTAGCCGAGCCCGCCGTAGGAGATCGCGGTGCCGGGCGGGCAGTCCAGCGGCACGTCTCCGGCGGCCTGGACGTACTTGGCCAGGCAGTCGTCACCGCGGCCGCTGTCGTGGTTGAAGTCGTTGGTGACGCCGCCGGTGTGCGACAGGAGCTGCCGGACGGTGATCTGGGCGGTGGCCCGCGGGTCGGGGGTGGCGAACTCCGGTAGTACGTCCACGACCCGGGTGTCCAGGTCGAGCTTGCCTTCGTCGATCAGCCGCATGACCAGCGTGGCGGTGTAGACCTTGGCGATCGAGCCGGACAGGAACACCGAGTCCGTCGTCACCGCCACCCCCGTGCCGCGGTGCAGCACCCCGCTGGCCAGCTCGTGCACCTGCCCGTTGACCAGCACGGCCAGCTGGGCGCCGGGCACGTGGTGGGCGGCGCGCAGCTCGTCCAGGCGGGCCTGCCAGCGCTCGCGCTCGAAACGGCGGCCGGCCGTGTCGCGCATGCCCCAGTCGCTGTGCGCGCTCCAGGCGCCGTCGCTGGTCCAGTTCAGTTCCGTGGTCATCTGTCTCTCCTCAATGGTTGTCGAAAGAAGGTTGTCGAAGGGGGGAAGGCCGGGTCAGGAGTGGGTGGCCGTAGCGGGTTCGCGCTCCGGCGCGCTCTCGAAGGCCGCAGGTGGGGGCGTCCCGGTCTCCGTACGGCGCAGCACGATGAACGCCAGGACGGCCGCCGCCAGAACTCCGGCGGCGCTGATCGTGAACGCCGACGACATGGCCGTGGTGAGGGCTTCGCGAGCGGCCTGCGCCAACGTCGCGTCCCCGGAGGCGCTCGCGGTGGTGAGGGCGTCGGCGATCGAGCGGCGGGCCGGCTCGGGGGCGGTTGACGGCATCGCGGTGGTGTAGCCGCCGGCCAGGACGCTGCCCAGCACCGCGATGCCGAGGGCGGCGCCCATCTGCTGGATGGTGTCGTTGAGGGCGGAGCCGACGCCCGCCTGCTCGGTGGGAACGGTGCTCATCAGGGCGGAGACGGCGGCGGGCATCGCCAGACCGCCGCCGGCGCCGAGCAGGAGCAGGGCGGCGGCCGGCAGGACGAAGCCGTACTCGGCGGAGGCCGCGGACAGCAGGCCGAATCCGCAGGCGCTCACGGTCAGCCCGAAGACGATGAGAGTCCGGTTGCCGATCTTGGAGCCGAGGGTGGCGCCCAGCGTGTTGAACGACAGCGAGGCGATCGCCATCGGGATGAAGGCCAGACCGGCCTGGGTGGGTGTGTAGCCGAGCACGTACTGCAGGTACTGGGTGAGCACCAGCAGCAGGCCGCCATTGCCGATCTGCACCAGGGTCAGCGAGAAATTGCCGCCGCTGAAGGTACGGTTACGAAACAGGCTGAGCGGCACCATCGGATGCGCCGTACGCAGCTCCCACGCCACGAAGCCGGTCAGCGCGAGTACGGCGAGCACCGCGGCGACGGCCGTGACCGGGTGAGCGAGCCCGTGAGCCGGCAGTTCGATGATGGTCCAGACCAGAGCGGTCATGCCGACCACCGACAGGACCGCGCCCAGCGGGTCGGGCTTGCGCCACGGGCCCTTGGACTCCGGCATCAGCGTCAGCGCGGCGACGATGGCCAGCACCGCGATCGGCACGTTGATCAGGAACACCGCACCCCACCAGAACCAGGCGATCAGCACCCCGCCCAGCACCGGGCCGCCGATCAGCCCCACCATCGCGACCGCGCTCCAGGCGGCCATCGCCTTACGCCGCTCGGTGTCGTCGAACACGGTGATCAGGATGGACAACGTGCTCGGCATGATCAGCGCGCCGCCGACCCCCATGAGCGCGCGGGCGGCGATGAGCTGAATCGGGTCGCCGGCATAGGCGGCGGCCAGCGAGGCGACCCCGAACACCGCCAGCCCGATGACCATGACCCGGCGTCGGCCGTACCGGTCCGACAAACCGCCCGCCGTCAGCAGCAAGCCGGCGAACACCAGCACATAGGACTCCAAGATCCACTGGGTGTCCTGGGCGCTCGCGCCGAGATCGGCGGCCAGCGGCGGGATCGCCACCGTGAGCACCATGTTGTCGATCACCAGCACCAACGTGCTCAAGCACAGCACCACCAGAATCAGCCACCGGCGCGGGTGACGCTGCTGTCTTGATTCCATCGAAGTCCCTTCATTACGGTGCGCAATGCGCGCTCGGGGTGAAAGCCGGGTGCAAGTACGAATACCGGCCATGCACGCAGGCGGGGCGAAGGCCGGCCCGGGGATCAGGCGCCCGCCGGGGGCTGCCACTCGACGAGCTGGATCACGACGCCGTTGGGGTCCGTGAGCCGCAGCACCCACTCACCCCACGGCTCCAGTCGCAACGGCTCGGTGATGGTGGCGCCTTCGCGGCGCAGCCGCTCCTGCTCGGCGGCGATGCCGGAGACGGTGAAGGACACGATCACCTCCGCCGGCTTCTCCGGACTGGGCGGCTCGTCCCTTCGCGGCAGCAGGACGATGTCGGCCGCGGCGTCGTCCCGGCAGAGGCAGACGATGCCCTCGGCGACCACGAGCTCCCGGAAGCCGAGGTGGGTGGCGAAGAACCGACTGGCGGCCGGGACGTCGGCGACGCTCAACGACACGGTGGTGGCGGTGACGTTCATGACGTCATCACGGGCTCGGTCATCGGCGCTTGCGCGCGAGGCCACGGCCGCCGCCGTACTGCGATGCGAACAAAGATCATGCTAGGACCGCCCTTCGATGTACTCCACCGGCGTCACTGGTCGAGACCACACCGGCGACGAGGTCAAGCATTCGCCCTGGCCAGGGACCAGAACAACGGGAGATCCCGTAAGCTTGGTTAACCCAGAGGTTTACGATCGAGGGGCCAGGGTGGAACTGCGCGACATCGAGATCTTCCTGACCTTGGCTGAGGAGCTCCATTTCGCCCGCACCGCCGAGCGGCTCCACGTGTCCCCAGCACGCATCAGCCAAGCCATCAAGAAGCAGGAACGCGCCCTCGGCGCCGCGCTGTTCGAGCGCACCAGCCGTCAGGTGCGCCTCACCCCGGCCGGACGGCAGTTCCGCGACGACCTGCTCCCCGGCTACCGGCAGATCCAGGACGCGATCGCCAAGGCCGCCGCGGTCGGCCGTGGCATCACCGGTACGCTGCGGGTGGGATTTTCCGCCGCCTGGTGCGGCAACCTCATCGTCAAGGCCGCCGACGCGTTCAACGCCCGCCACCCCGGCTGCGACATCCACATCCAGGAGCTGCCGCTCAGCGACAGGTTCGCGCTGCTGCGCGCCCGTGAACTCGATCTCCAGCTCACCGAGCTCCCGGTCGACGAGCCTGACATCACCACCGGGCCCACGATCTTCTCCCTGCCACGTGCCCTCGTCGTCCCGGCCGGTCATCCCTTCGCCGCCCGCCCGTCCATCTCGCTCGAAGACCTCGCGGACGTCCAGCTGATCACGATCACCGGCCCGCCGCAGTACTGGCTGGACCACCACCTCCCCACCCACACCCCCGCGGGCAACCCCATCCCCCGAGGCCCGGCAACCGTCGCCTGGCAAGAAGTCCTCTCACTGGTGAGCGCAGGCAAAGGCGTCTGCCCTACCTCCGCCCTCGCCGCCGACTACTACTCCCGGCCCGACCTCGCCTTCGTTCCCTTCCGCGACGCCCCACCCTTCGAGTACGCACTCCTGTGGCCGGCCACCGGACAGACCCCCAAGGTGAGCGCCTTCGTCCAGACTCTCCTTACCGTCGCCCGCAAGCACGGCGGGAACACCCGATAGGTGGTCCGCCCCACCGACGTCACCGCGCAGCGCCGGTGGCGTCGATCGCCGGGCGTCCTCGCCTGGTCCCCGCCGGACTTCCCCGATGACCCCCTCGCGGCGGCGGCCGAGTCGACGGCAGGGACATGATGGCCGGCAGCCGCAACACCATGCCGCACTACTCGATCTCCAACCGGATGCGCATGGGCTGGGTCCAGGCGGGCGAGGTCAAGCTCTACAACTTCCAGGGTGCCGGCGTCGTGAACGACACCCTCACCCTGCACGCCGCCGAACTGGGCCCCCGCGGGACGGGTACGCGCGATCGAGATCCGACTGGTGCTGGTGGCCGACGCGCACGGCCCCTACCGCAACATCCTGCCCGGGGACCTGGCCCGGCGGGCCCGGCTGATCCGCGGCAAGCCCCGCGAACTGGGCATGATGGCCTGCCTGCAGGCCGGCGCCCAGGTGGCGATGTTCGTCGGCTACCACGCCCGCGCCGGCGCCGCCGGGGTGCTCGCCCACACCATGGCCGACACCGTCCTCGACGTCCGCATCAACGGCGCTTCCCACGGCGAAATCGGCATCAACACCCTGCTGGCCGCCTCGTACGGCCTGCCCGTCGTCCTGGCCAGCGGCGACGACCCGGCCTGCGCCGAATTCAGCGCCCTGGCGCCCCACGCGGTCACCGTGCCGGTCAAACGCGGTCTCGGCCAGCACGCGGCCGACGGCATGCACCCCGACGAAGCGCACGAGCTCCTGCAGTGCGGCGCCGGCCAGGGTGTTCTGCCGGGAGGCGGCCGACCACTTGCCCAAGCAGCTGACGGGCCTCACCCGCCTTGGCCCGCTCGATCAGCGCCTCGTCGGTCTTGGACTTGGCCCGCGACTCCCGCGCGGACACGGCCCGGTCGAACAGCATCACCACCTCGTCGACCTGTTCCACGGCGGACTGCGCGACCACGGCCAGCAAGATCGGATAACGGCGCTGCGGCTCGCGGCGCTCCACCGCCTGATTGGTCGAGCGGCGGCCCACCGAGGCCAAAAAGCGGCGCCGCTCGGCCGCCAGCTCCGACACGTCCAGGGTGTGGGCGTCCATGTTGCGCAGGTAGAGCAGCTTGTCGATGGCGTTCTTCACCGAGGCCGCGCTGGCGTCGGTGGCCGCTTTGATCAGCCAGGCCAGCCGGGTCATCCTCAGCCCGGCGTCATAGACCAGCAACCGGTCCAGGTCCGCGCGCAGCTGATCGGTCAGCAGGTGCGCCACCTTCTCCCAGGTCAGCGCGGTGGCGCTGGTCCGGGCGGTGGCCACCATCTTGGCCAGCGTCGTCACACCCGGCCGGATCGTCTTGGCCGCCATGAGGTACTCGGTGGCCAGATTGAACAGCAGCGCGGGCGAGTCGTGTTCCATGGCCCGGTCCAGCAGGAACTGTTCCAGTTCCTTCATCGCGGTGCTGCCGGCCGGGGCACTCTTCCAGCCCAGATAGCCAGCCACCAACCGCAGATGATCGCTGCGTGTCTGCTCCCGCTGACCGTACTCGGCCAGAACGTCCGGATCGATCCGCAGCCGCTCGGCCAGCCGATCAATGGCCACCGGCGGCGCCGAGCTCACCTCGTCCGGCACGAACCCCAGCCAGGGCAACGTGGCGAGCTGGACGGCAAGCCCTAATCGATCACCCGGGCCACGGCCGCGACCCGGGTCGATGAAGGCGACGTCGGCGGGCGTCAGGGTGAAGTACCGGATCAGATCCTCACGGCTGATGTCGGGGTACGAGCGCAGCCGCTCCAGCTGGTCCTCGGAGAACATCCGGGTCGACATCGACCACCTCCACACCGCAACCCGGTCAGGACCGTACGAACCGTAGCGGAAGTGATCAACAAACGGAACCTGCCCGCATCAGTGCAGGTCAGGCAAGCAGGACGAGCGGAAGATCAAATAGTTGGCCGAGGGCATCCCGCTAACGGGACTTCTCGTTCGCATGCTCGTCATACCCCGAAACCGTGCTTGAACGTGATCTCCGCCAAAACCCGCTGCCCCCACACATTCGGATGAAAGAAATCCCACTTACTCACATGATCCAACGTGAACGGATACGCGAACACCGCCCCGCCATCCGTCCGGCACGACGGCCCGAACCGCGCACACACCTCCGCCAGCACCCGGTTGTACGCCATCACCCGAGCCCGCACCCGCACCCGGCGCGCCACATCCGCACGATCCATCGACGACGGCTCCGCCAACATCGACGGGCAAACCCTCCCCAACGCCCAAAACACCCGCGCGAACGGATTCCCCCTCCCCACCCGCCACAACCGCCAAAGATCCGGAACACTCGCCACGAACACCCGAACCCCCGGCACCCCCTCCCGCAACACCCCCAACGCCCGCGCCACCCGCTCCCGATACACCCCCACCGGCGTCATCGCCCGCTCACTCGACCGGCACGCATCCTGCGCCCCCACCAAGACCGTCACATACTCCGCCCGCGCCGCCACCGCCCGCCGCGCCTGCCCCACCAAATCCGCACTACTGGCCCCCGGCTCGGCGAACACCCGATTCCCACCCCGCATCCCCAGCCGCACATAATGGCTCCCCACCTCCCGATCCTCCCCCACCGCCCACGACCGCGACACACACGACACATACCACCCACACGCGTTGAACCCCGTCGAAATCGAATCCCCCAACGCCGCCATCACCCGCGGCGGCTCCGCCGTACCCGACACCAAACCAGCCGACAACGCCACAACCACAACCCCACGAACCACCATGACCCGACCGTAAAGACCAACCCCACCACCCCGCACGACCACCGCCCCCACCCAACCGAGTCCATATGACCCCTTGACACCCACCCGGGGGGCCCAAGTCGAACACGTTCAACTACCGCATAGAGTGTCTCGAGTGAGCGTCGCACTGGGAACCACCCGCCCACTGCCGGTCCGCACCACCCTGGTCCGCGACCCCGGCCACCTGACCCGCACCCTCCCCACCCTCCCCGACACCGCCCCCTATGCCTGGATCAGGCACGGCGAAGGCATCATCGGCTGGGGACAGGCCGCCCGCGCCCACATCCCACCCGGCCCCAACCGCTTCACCTGGGCCCGCCAATGGCTCACCGAGCTGTTCGCCCACACCCACCAGCCCGGACCCATCGCCTTCGGCAGCTTCACCTTCGACGAAAACTCACCCGGCTCCGTCCTCGTCATCCCCCAAACCATCCTCACCCGCCGCAACGGCCAAACCCACCTGACCACCATCGGCGACCCCGACCCCCGCCCCGCCACCCCCCTCCGCGACCCCGGCCACGTCAGCTACGGCGACGGCACCCTCACCGCCCCCGCCTGGCAACACATCGTCACCCAAGCCGCCACCCACATCCGCCACGGCCACCTCGAAAAAGTCGTCCTCGCCCGCGACCTGCTCGCCACCACCCAATACCCCATCGACACCCGCGTCCTGCTCACCCGCCTGGCCACCCGCTACCCCGACTGCTACACCTTCTCCGTCGACGGCCTCATCGGAGCCACCCCCGAACTCCTCATCCGCCGCACCGGCCCCCACATCGAATCCCTCGTCCTGGCCGGCACCACCCCACGCGGCACCAACCCCGCCGACGACCTCGCCCGCGGCGCCGCCCTCCTCACCTCCCCCAAAGACCGCCACGAGCACGAATGCGCCATCGCCTCCGTCCGCCGAGCCCTGGCCCCCCTGTGCTCCACCCTCCACACCCCCGACCAACCCCAGCTCCTCACCCTCCCCAACGTCCAACACCTCGCCAGCCACGTCACCGGCCACCTCACCGACGGCGCCACCGTCCTCGACGTCGTCGCCGCCCTCCACCCCACCGCCGCCGTCGGCGGCACCCCCACCCACACCGCCGTCGACCTCATCCGCACCCTCGAAGGCATGGACCGCGCCGGCTACGCCGGACCCGTCGGCTGGATCGACGCCAACGGCGACGGCGAATGGGGCATCGCCCTGCGCTCCGCCATCATCGACGGCACCCGCGCCCGCCTGTTCGCCGGATGCGGCATCATGGGCGACTCCGACCCCACCGCCGAGCTCGCCGAAGCCCAAGCCAAATTCCGCGTCATGCAATA
Source organism: Thermoactinospora rubra (assembly GCF_002093975.1). GTDB lineage: Bacteria > Actinomycetota > Actinomycetes > Streptosporangiales > Streptosporangiaceae > Nonomuraea > Nonomuraea rubra_A. The sequence goes on along the minus strand of NZ_KZ084329.1, from coordinate 258,111 downwards.
CGCCCTGGAAGGCTAACCAGGCACACTCACCCACTCACCCTCACTCACCTCAACCCGCCCCGCCGTGAGCGAAGCCACCCACCCCCTAAACACCCCCACCTCGTCGGCACCCACCGCCACCGTCAAACACACCCGCGCCCCATAAACCACCTCACGCACCGCATACCGCGACGCCCGCAAACCGTTCTCCACCCGCCCCGCCAAATCGTGCGACACCCACACCCGCACCAACCGCGCCGGCACCATCCGCACAACCTCCCCCCGATCCAGCGCCCGATCCAACGTCTCGGTCACCGCCCCGCCATAAGCACGCACCAACCCGCCCGCCCCCAGCAACACACCCCCGAAATACCGCGTCACCACCGCCACCACATCACTGAACCCACGCCCCACCAGCGCCTGCACCATCGGCGTCCCCGCCGTCCCACCCGGCTCCCCATCGTCGTCACCCTTGGCGACCCGCTCACCGATCACATACGCCGAGCAGTTGTGCGTCGCACCCGCATGCAAAGCCCGCCGCCGGGCGATGAACGCCTGCGCCTCCCCCACGCTGCCCGCCGGCGCGACCGCGCAGACGAACCGCGAGCGGCGCACCTCGATCTCGTGCTCGATGCTGGTTTTCAAGGTGAGGTAGGAGGACACTCATCTAACCTAGTGCCTTTACAATGTAGATCAATAAGGGTGCCACCTCCGCCTCCTCACGAAGGCGGCACCCGCCTCACCCCACCGCCGCCAAGGACCGCTTCCTGCTGGTGTAGACCTCGTCCACCAGCCCGTACCCCTTGGCGTCCGCGGCCGTCAGCACCCGGTCACGCGCCAGGTCCCGCCGGATCTGCCCCACCTCGCGCCCCGTGTGCCGCGCCAGCAGCCGCTCCTGCAGCTCCCGCATGCGCAGCACCTCCCGCGCCGCGATCTCCATGTCGCTGGACTGGCCGTACCCGCCCTGGGTGTGCGGCTCGTGCAGCAGAACCCGGGCGTGCGGCAGCATCGCCCGCTTGCCCGGCGACCCGGCCGCCAGCAGCACCGCCGCCGCCGAGGCCGCCTGCCCGATGCAGACGGTGTGCACCTGCGGCCGGATGAACAGCATCGTGTCGTAGATCGCCGTCATCGCCGTGAACTCCCCGCCCGGCGAGTTGATGTAGAGGTTGATGTCCGCGTCCGGATCCATCGACTCCAGCGTCAGCAGCTGCGCCATCACGTCGTTGGCCGAGGTCTCGTCGATCGGCGTGGCCAGGAACACCACCCGGTCCTCAAACAGCCGGGTGTAGGGCGTGGACTCCTTCACCCCGTAGGAGGTCCGCTCGGTGAACGACGGCACCACATACCGGCTCATCGCGGCGTCACCCCCGCCACCACGTCCTTGGCGCTGCGCACCACGTGGTCGACGAAGCCGTACTCCAGCGCCTCCTGCGCGGTGAACCACCGGTCGCGGTCGGAGTCCTCCTGGATACGCGCCAGCGGCTGGCCGGTGTGCCGGGCGATCAGCTCGGCCATCAGCCGCTTGGTGTACAGCAGGTTCTCGGCCTGGATCTGGATGTCGCTGGCCGTGCCCCGGATGCCGCCCAGCGGCTGGTGCATGACGATCCGGGCATGCGGCAGCGCGTACCGCTTGCCCGGCGTGCCCGCCGACAGCAGGAACTGCCCCATCGAGGCCGCGAAACCCATCGCGACGGTCGCCACGTCGCACGGAACGAACTGCATCATGTCATACAGCGCCATCCCGGCGTGCACCGAGCCGCCCGGAGAATTGATGTAAAGCGTGATGTCGCTGTCGGGGTCGTCGGCGGCCAGCAAAAGCAGCTCGGCGCACAGCCGGTTGCAAATGTCGTCGTCGACCTCCTGCCCCAGCACGACGATGCGTTCCTTCAGCAGCCGCTGGTTGAGCTGCTCGGGCCAGCGCACGGTCGGGGTCTCGGTCATGACGCCTTCCTTTCTCTCGCGAACTCCCTCCGACGCTAGCCCGCCACATTTTCGAATTCACGCCCTTTTCGCCGGCAGCGCATTTTCTCGAAAAGCATAATCCGCCGTGCGCGAATTTCCCTCGACATATGATGGGGCGTGTGAGATGGAGCGTGCTCGCCCGCCACTGGCTGTGCCTGATCTTCGGCGGGGCGCTGCTGATGCCGTACATGATGGCCGGGCAGGTCGTCTGGAGCCTGTACGGCCCCAGCGCCCCCGGCGACCCCCTGCTGGCCGTGCAGCCGGTCATCTTCCTGGCCGTGCTGCCCATCGTCGCCCTGACGGGCCTGGCGCTGCCCGTGCGCGAGCTCGCCGCCCCGCCCGCCCGCGACCTGCTGGGCGCCCCCGTCGAACCGCCGCGCCGCGACCGCCCCCGCACCTGGGACGAGCGCCGCCGCTCGGCCACCTGGTTCACCGTCCACCTGGCCGTCGGCGGCGTCGCCAGCGGCTGCACCCTGGCCGTGGCCCCCTTCGCCGTATGGACCTTCCTGGTGCCGATCGTCGGCAACCCCCTGGGCCTGCTCGGCCGGCCCTACGGCCCGGGCTGGAGCGCCGCCTGGTGGCCGCCGCTGGGGCTGGCGAGCCTGGCCGCCCTGCTCGCCCTGGTCCGCGGCGCCGGCGTGCTGCTGGCCAGGCTCGCGCCCGCCCTGCTCGGCCCCTCGGCGGCCGAACGCCTCGCCCAGGCCGAGGCCCACGCCCAAGACCTCGCCGGACGCGCCCGCCTCGCCCGCGAGCTGCACGACTCGGTCGGCCACGCCCTCAGCGTCGTCACCCTCCAGGCCGCCGCCGCCGGCCGCGTCCTGGAGCGCGACCCGGCCACCGCGCGCACCGCCCTGGCCGCGATCGAGCACTCCGCCCGCGCCGCGCTCGACGACCTCGACCACGTCCTGGGCCTGCTGCGCGACGAGACCCCCGACCGGCAGCCCACCCCCACCCTGGCCGACCTGGACGACCTCATCCGCGCCAGCGGCGCCCAGGTCCACACCCGCATCGGCGACCTGACCGCCGTCCCCGCCCTGGTCTCCCGCGAGGCCTACCGGATCCTGCAGGAGTCGCTGACCAACGCCATCAAACACGGCCACGGCCCGGTACGGCTGGCCGCCGCCGTCCACGACGACGCCCTCCACCTCCAGATCGCCAACCCCCTGACTCCCGGCCTCGCCGCGCCGGCCGCCACCGGGGCGCGCGGCCTGGCCGGCATGCGCGAACGCGCCCGCCTGCTGCGCGGCACCCTGCAGGCCGGCCCCGAAGCCGGCACCTGGCAGGTCACGGTACGGCTCCCGCTGACCCCCGGCTCCCAGTGACCCCCGGCTCCCGCCGGCCTCCCCGGCCCGGCGACCCGCTACCGTCGTCACCCATGACGCTCAGGGTCGTCCTCGCCGACGACGAGGCCCTCATCCGCACCGGCCTGCGGATCATCATCGACGCCGAACCCGACCTCCAGGTGGTCGGCGAAGCCGCCGACGGCGCCGAGGCCCTCACCGTGACCCGCCGCGAACGCCCCGACGTGGTCCTCATGGACGTGCGCATGCCCGGCCTGGACGGCATCGCCGCCACCGCCCGCCTGCTCGCCCTCCCCCACCCCCCGAAGGTGATCGTCGTCACCACCTTCGACAACGACGACTACGTCTACGACGCCCTGCGCGCCGGCGCCAGCGGCTTCCTCCTCAAACGCACCAGGCCCGACGACCTGACCCAGGCCGTCCGCCTCGTGGCCGCCGGCGAGTCGCTGCTGTTCCCCGCCGCCATCCGCCGCCTGGCCGCCGCTCGCCCCCGCACGCCCGTCCCCGGCGTCGACCGCCTCACCGACCGCGAGGGCGAGGTCCTGACCCTCATGGCCCAGGGCCTGTCCAACGGCGAGATCGCCGCCCGGCTCGTCGTCAGCGCCGAGACCGTCAAGACCCACGTCGGCAACGTCCTGGCCAAGCTCGGCGCCCGCGACCGCACCCAGGCCGTCATCGCCGCCTACGAGTCCGGCTTCGTCCGCCCCCGCTGACCATCCAGCGCCCCCTCCAGTGCCGGGGCCAGGATCTGCGCCGCCGGCAGCACCGTGCTGGCCGCCACCGACATCCCCGTCGCCGCCAGGTGCGCCTCCACCAGCCGCAACCCCACGGCGTACCCCGCCATGTCCGGAATCCCGCGCGGCGTCCCGCCGAACCGGGCCATCGCCGAATCCCCCAGCACGTAGGCGGGGGTGTGCTGCATGCCCTGCAGGTCGATGTCGGCCACGATCTTCTCGTACGCCCGCTCGAAGTCCGCGCCCGTCACCATCGCCGACCACGGCCCCATCGCCTCCGGTCCCGACAGCTCCCGCACGAACGCCTCCGCCAGCCCTTCGGCCACCACGTGCTCGCCCACGGTCACCGTCGCCGGATCCCACGCCACGTTGGAGTAGCGCACCTGGTGGTGAAACTCGTGCACCGCGCAGTGCGCGATCCGGCCGACGTTCTCCTCGGTCGGCCAGGCCAGCAGATACAGCCAGCCCGGCGCCGACCCCATCCCGTAGTAGCCGCCGGTCGTCCGCATCAGATGCTCGTTGTCCGGATCGCCCAGCACGAACATCACCTGCAGCGTCTCCGGATGACGCAGGCCCGGAACCGCATCGCGCAGGTAACCCAGCGACAGCTTCAGCAGCCGCTCGATCTGCCCGGGCAGGTCCGTCTCCGCCAGCCACCGCAGCGCCGGCAGGTACCGCTCGTCCTCCCGGTCCACCCGGAAGCCCCCGCCCTGATGGTGCATGTCCACCAGGTCCCCCGGCATCGGGATGGCCTCCCGCATCGGCGCCAGCATCGCGCGCAGCGCCTCCGGCCGCTTCTCCACCGGCCCCTGGAGCATCCGCTCCATCGCCGGCAATGTGTCGTGAATGACGATGTCCATGCCGGCGACGCTAGAACCTCACGCAACGTGAGGCTCAAGCCGATTTCCCCGGCCGCTCAGATCGACTCAGCTCGACTCAGATCGACCCGCTGTCATCCGCCTCATCCCCCGGCGACGGCCCCGGGCTGGCCGGGCCCGACCGGCTCGGCGACGGGCTCGGCGACGGACTGGGCTGCGGCTGCGGCGTGACCGGCGAAGGCGGCGGCGTCGGCTCGAACACCGTCGCCGGCAACGGCCGCCGCACCGGCTCGCTGTCATCCGGATCCCGCACCAGCAACACCACCATCACCACGCCCAGCACGCACAGCACCGCCAGCACCGCCAGCGCCGTCAGCACCCGCCGCCGCGTCTCGGTCAACGGCAGCCGCCCGCCGCCCGCCCCCGGCAGCGCCGGCGCCCGATCCGCCAGCCAGTACGGCACGAAGTCCGGCCCGTGCGGCTCCCCCAGCAGCGTCCCGCCCACCAGCACCGGCTCCAGGAACCGCTCAGCCCCCGGCCCGTTCGGCAGGTACGGCGTGGCCACCCACGGCGCCCGCCCCAGATCCGCCGCCAGCACCCGCGGCACGCCCCCCGCCCCGCCGGCCTCCGCGCCACGCCCGCGCCACAACAGCCCCCGCCGCCCCGACGCCTGCCTGACCGCCGAGACAAATCGCTCCCGCGCCGCCCCGTCCAGCGCCGCGCCCCTGGTCAGCAACGCGATCGACACCGCACGCCCGTCCGCCGCCTGCCCCAGGTACACAAACCCCGCAGGCGCCGCATGCAAACGCGCCTGCACCACGAAAGGACCCACCCGCGGCGGATCGCCGTACTGCAACGGAGCGGTCACGTTGACGGTCACGGCATCAATCTTCCCCGACACCCGCCTCCGTGCACGTTTCCGGAAAAGTTGGGGAAGATTGGTGAACATGGCAAGCATGAGCGTCGCCGAAGACCTGCCCAGCGGCACCGACGCGGCAGCCCTGCGCGAGGCCCTCCAAGAGGTCCGCAAGGTCATCGTCGGCCAAGACCACATGGTCGAACGACTCCTCGTCGCCCTCCTGGCCCGCGGGCACTGCCTGCTGGAAGGAGTCCCCGGCGTCGCCAAGACGCTGGCCGCCTCCACCCTGGCCACCGTCGTCGGCGGCACCTTCGCCCGCATCCAGTTCACCCCCGACCTGGTGCCCAGCGACATCGTCGGCACCCGCGTCTACCACCCCTCCAGCGAACAGTTCGACGTCGAACTCGGCCCCGTCTTCGTCAACTTCCTGCTCGCCGACGAAATCAACCGCGCCCCCGCCAAAGTCCAGTCCGCCCTGCTGGAGGTCATGGCCGAACGCCAGGTCACCCTCGCCGGCGTCACCCACCCCCTGCCCAAGCCCTTCATCGTCCTGGCCACCCAGAACCCCATCGAATCCGAAGGCGTCTACCCCCTGCCCGAGGTCCAGCGCGACCGCTTCCTGTTCCGCGTCCGCGTCCACCACCCCAGCGCCCACGAGGAAATGGAAATCCTCCAGCGCATGAGCGTCACTCCGCCCACCCCCCGCCAGATCCTCGACCCAGACCGCCTCCTGGCCCTCCAGCAGCAGGCCGAACAGGTCTCCGTCCACCAGCTCGTCGCCGACTACGTCGTCCGCCTCGTCATGGCCACCCGCTCCCCCGCCGACTACGGCCTGGCCCCCCTCGACGACACCATCGAGATCGGCGTCAGCCCCCGCGCCACCCTCGGCCTGGTCGCCGCCGGCCGCGCCCTGGCCCTGCTGCGCGGACGCGACTACCTGCTGCCCGACGACGTGCGCGACGTCGCCGTCGACGTCATGGCCCACCGCCTCATGCTCACCTTCGACGCCATCGCCGACGGCGTCGACCCCGAACAGGTCATCCGCCAGATCCTCCACGCCGTCCCACCCCCCCTCGTCGTCTGGAACAACCAACGGTGACCGACAGGGCAGAGGAAGTCCTCCGGCGCCTCGAGCTGACCATCACCAGGAAGCTCGACGGGCTCATGCACGGCCAGCACCAGGGACTGCTGCCCGGCCCCGGCAGCGAAGCCGGCGACAGCCGCGTCTACGTCCCCGGCGAGGACGACGTGCGCCGCATGGACTGGGCCGTCACCGCCCGCACCACCGTCCCCCACGTCCGCGACCTCATCGCCGACCGCGAACTGGAAACCTGGGCCCTGGCCGACCTGTCCCCCAGCATGGACTTCGGCACCGCCGCCACCGACAAACGCGACCTGGCCGTCTCCGCCATCGGCGCCATCGGCTTCCTCGCCAGCCGCGTCGGCGACCGCTTCGGCGTCATGGTCCTCCACGACGAACACATCCACCGCATGCCCGCCCGCACCGGCCGCGCCGCCCTGTACGGCCTGCTCCACTCCCTCATGGACGCCCCACGCGGCCGGGCCGTACCCGACGCCCCCGACCTCGCCGAAGCCCTCGACGTGCTGGCCGCCACCCGCACCCGGCGCGGCCTGCGCGTCATCGTCTCCGACTTCCTCGACGCCCACCCCACCCTCGACCCCGACGCCGAACGCCCCTGGGAACGGCCCATGCGCCGCCTGGCCGCCCGCCACCAGGTCCTCGCCGTGGAAATCATCGACCCCCGCGAACTGGAACTGCCCGCCGTCGGCCGCGTGGCGTTCAGCGACCCCGAGACCGGGAAAGTACGCGAAGTGCACCTTTCTCCCAAGATTCGGCACGCCTACGCCGAAGCCGCCGCCCTCCAGCGCGAGGGCACCCGCCTCGCTCTCCGCCGCGCCGGCGCCGCCCACCTCGTGCTGCGCACCGACCGCGACTGGGTGCACGACATCGCCCAATGGACCCTCCGCCAGCGCAGGAGGCTCCGGTGACCTTCCTGGCGCCCGCGTGGCTGTGGCTGTTCGCCCTGGTGGCACTCCTCGCCGCCGCCTACATCGCCGCCCAGCTCGCCCGTCGCCGCTACACCGTCCGCTTCACCAACCTGGCCCTGCTCGACCTCGTCATGCCCGCCGCCCCCGGCTGGCGCCGCCACATCGCCCCCCTGCTGTTCCTCATCATGATGAGCCTGCTGGTCATCGGCGCCGCCCGCCCCGCCGACCAGGTGCGCGTCCCCCGCGACCGGGCCACCATCATGATCGCCCTGGACGTCTCCCTGTCCATGGAAGCCGACGACGTCCCGCCCAACCGCATCACCGCCGCCCAGAAAGCCGCCCAGCAGTTCGCCCTCGACCTGCCCCAGCGCTTCAACGTCGGCCTGGTGTCCTTCGCCCGCTCCGCCAACGTCGTCGTCTCCCCCACCACCGACCACCAGGCCGTCGCCACCGCCATCAACACCCTCGACACCCGCCCCGGCACCGCCATCGGCGAAGCCGTCTTCAACTCCCTCGACGCCATCCGCGCCTTCGACCAGCGCGCCGCCACCGACCCCCCGCCGGCCGCCATCGTCCTGCTGTCCGACGGCGACAACACCTCCGGCCGCGCCGTCGCCGAGGCCATCGAAGCCGCCATGCAGGCCCGCGTCCCGGTCTCCACCATCGCCTACGGCACGCAGGAAGGCACCGTCCAGATCGACGGCCGCCCGGTCAACGTCCCGGTCAACAAGGCCACCCTGCAATCCCTGGCCGACGGCACCGGCGGACGCGCCTACAGCGCCGAATCCGGCACCGAACTGCGCGAGGTCTACGAGCAGATCGGCACCTCACTGGGGTTCAAGCTGGTCAACCAGGAGATCACCCAGTGGTTCATCGTCGCCGCCATCGCCGCCGGCCTGCTGGTCGCCACGGCGGCGGTCCTGCTGGGCTCCCGCATCCCGTAACGTTTCCCCATGTGGGCCACTACTTCCAGGAGCAGCCACAAGCCGCCAGCCGCCCGGGCGCGGTCGACCTCATCCTGCCCGACCTGCACCTGAAGCTGGAGACCGACCGGGGCGTGTTCTCCCCCGACCGGATCGACCTGGGCACCCGCATCCTGCTGGAGACCCTCCCCCCGCCGCCCCAGGAAGGCGACCTGCTCGACCTCGGCTGCGGCTACGGCCCCATCGCGCTGACCATGGCCGCGCGCGCGCCGCAGGCGACGGTCTGGGCTGTCGACGTCAACCGCCGTAGCCTGGAGCTTACGGAGCGTAACGCCCAAGCCGCCCGCCTTTACAAAGTAAGACCCGTCCACGTCGACGAGGTGCCCGCCGACGTGCGCTTCCGCGCCATCTGGTCCAACCCGGCCATCCGCATCGGCAAACCGGCCCTGCACGCCATGCTCACCCGCTGGCTGTCCCGCCTGACCGGCGACGGGGTCGCCTACCTGGTGGTCCAAAAGCACCTCGGCTCCGACTCCCTGCAGCGCTGGCTCGCCGAGCAGGGCTGGCAGGCCACCCGCGCGGCCTCCCGCGCCGCCTACCGCATCCTGAAGGTGACCCGACCATGAGCAAGCAGTTGCGCCCGACCGACGTCAAGCGGCTCAACCGCACCTGGCGCCGCAACACCGCCAACCGCGTCGCCCTGATCGTGGAGTCGGTGACCGGGCCGTTCAACGTCGGCTCGATCTTCCGCAGCGCCGCCGCCTTCGGCGTCGAGCGCATCTGGCTGGCCGGCAACACCACCCCGCCCACCAACCCCAAGGCCGGCAAGACCGCCCTGGGCACCGACCGGCTGGTCGCCTGGAAGGACTCCGTGCCCGTGCTGCAAGCCGTCCAGGAGGCCCGCGACGACGGCTACGCCGTGCTGGCCCTGGAGCTGACGGCCGACGCCGTACCCCTGCACAAGGCCCGCCTCGACCGCGACGTGTGCCTGCTGGTCGGCAGCGAGGACCACGGCTGCTCCCCCGCCGCCCTCGCCGCCGCCGACGGCGCCTGCTACATCCCCCAGGTGGGCCGCGTCGGCTCCTTCAACGTCGCCGTCGCCGCCGCCATCGCCCTGGCCGAGGCCCGCCGCCAGGAATGGCAGAACCTCTCCGATCTGTAACCCAAAGTTTTGCTCACGAAGGGCATACTTCCGACGTGCTCAGCCGCCGCTTCGCCTTCCTCGACCACCCCGGCCCGCTGGCCTTCGCCCACCGCGGCGGCGCCCTGGAGGGCGCGGAGAACACCTTCCCGGCCTTCGAGTGGGCCGTCCGGCTGGGCTACCGCTACCTGGAGACCGACGCCCACGCCACCGCCGACGGCGTCCTGGTGGCCTTCCACGACCACACCCTCGACCGGGTGACCGATCGGCGCGGTCGCATCGCCGAGCTGCCCTACTCCGTCGTACGGCAGGCCCGCATCGGCGGCGTCCACGAGATCCCCCTGCTGGAGGACCTGCTGGGCACCTGGCCGGAGGCCCGCTTCAACATCGACGTCAAGGAGGCCGCCGCCATCCTCCCCCTCGCCGAGGCGATCAGGCGCACCAACGCCTACGACCGCATCTGCCTGACCTCCTTCTCCGACGAGCGCCTGGCCCGCGCCAAGGCCGCCCTCGGCCGCGAGGTCTGCTCCGCGCTCGGCCCGCGCGGCGTGGCCACTCTGCGCGCCGCCGCGGCCACCTCCGGGTACGGCAGGCTGTTCGCCCGCCTGTCGCGCGCCGGCATCCCCTGCGCCCAGATCCCCCTGGGCTTCCGCGGCCTGCGCGTCACCACCCACGCCCTGGTCCGCACCGCCCACGCCCTGGGCATGCACGTCCACGTGTGGACGATCAACGACCCGCTCCGCATGGAGCAGCTGCTCGACCTCGGCGTCGACGGCATCATGACCGACAACATCACCGGCCTGCGCGAGGTGCTCGACAGGCGCGGGCTCTGGCACCCCCACGGAGTCGCCGCATGACATCCCCCGCACCCCCCGCGGTCTTCGACGAGTCCCCCGCCGCCCGCCGGCGCGAGCAACGAGGCTGGTACTTCTACGACTGGGCCAACTCCGCCTTCCCCACCACCGTCCTGACCGTCTTCCTCGGCCCCTACCTGACCTCCATCGCCGAGTCGGCGGCCTGCGCCAAGGACTTCGCCGGCGTGGCCGCCGCCACCTGTATGGACACCTTCGACCAGCTGGCCCGCGCCAACCCCGGGCTCGGCTACGTCGAGGTGCTGTGGATGGACATGCGGCCCAGCGCCTTCTACCCCTTCGTGGTCGGCACCGCCGCGGTCCTGCAGATCATCCTCATGCCCATCGCCGGCGCCCTGGCCGACCACACCGGCCGCAAGAAGGAGCTCATGGGCTTCTTCGCCTACCTCGGCGCCCTGGCCACGCTGGCCATGTGGTTCGTCGCCGACGGCCGCTACCTGCTGGGCGGCCTGCTCTACCTGGTGGCCAGCCTCTCCTTCGCCTGCGCCTTCATCATCTACAACTCCTTCCTGCCCGACATCGCCACCGCCGACGAGCGCGACAGGGTCTCCGCGCGCGGCTGGGGCTTCGGCTACCTGGGCGGCTTCCTGCTGCTGGCCGTCAACCTGGGCATGTACCTCGGCCACGGGGCGCTGGGCCTGTCGGAGGGCGACGCGGTACGGCTCGCGCTGGCCTCGGCCGGCGTGTGGTGGGGCGGCTTCACCGTCATCCCCCTGCTGCGCCTGCGCAACCGCCGCGCCCACGCCGCCGGCGCCCAGTCCGCCGGCCAGGCCGTGGCCGGCAGCTTCCGCCAGCTCGGGCGCACCATCCGCGAGCTGCGCCTGTACCCGCTCACGCTGGCCTTCCTGGTCGCCTACCTCATCTACAACGACGGCGTGCAGACCGTCATCTCCTTCTCGGCCACCTACGCCAGCGAGGAGCTCGGCCTGGGCCGCGACATCCAGATCAGCGCCATCCTCATGGTCCAGCTGGTGGCCTTCTTCGGCGCGCTGCTGCTGGGCCGCCTGGCCCGCTCCTACGGCGCCAAGCGGGTCGTGCTGGCCGCCCTGGTGGCCTGGACCGCCGTGGTCAGCGTCGCCTACTTCCTGCCCCGGGGCTCGGCGGTGGCCTTCTTCGCCATGGGCTTCGCCATCGCCATCGTCATGGGCGGCACCCAGGCGCTGTCGCGCTCGCTGTTCTCCCACGTCATCCCCAAGGGCAAGGAGGCGGAGTACTACAGCCTGTACGAGATCAGCGACAAGGGCTCGACCTTCCTGGGCTCCTACACCCTCTCCCTGGCCCTGCAGCTGACCAACAGCTACCGGCTGGCCATCGTCTCGCTCATCGCCTTCTTCGTCCTCGGCGGCGTGCTGCTGGCCCTCGTCAACATGCCCAAGGCCATCCGCGCGGCCGGCAACCAGGTGCCCGAGAAGATCTGATCACCCCGGCGCCAGGCCCCCGGCCAGCACCCACGTGCCCGGGCCGGGCGCCGCGCCGGGTCCGGCCGTGGCCGTCACCGTGTCGGCCGTGACCGGGCCGCCGCAGTGGGGGCAGGCCACCACCGGGGTGAACGGCCGGCCGCAGGAATGCACCAGCACCGCCGGCGGCCCGCCGGGGGGCGTGGCCCACTTGTCACCCCACGCCATGATCACCATGAGCGCCGGCACGATGTCGAGCCCCGCCTCCGTCAGGTGGTACTCGTAGCGCACGGGCCGCTCCTGGTAGGGCCGTCTGCTCACCACGCCGGCCGCCATCAGCCGCTCCAGGCGCTGGGTGAGCAGGTTGCGGGACACGCCCAGGTCGCGGGCCAGGTCGTCGAAGCGCCGCACGCCCAGGAACAGGTCGCGCAGGATGAGCGGCGTCCACGGCTCCCCCACCACGCTCACCGCCTGGGCGATCGAGCAGTGCATCTCCCCGAACCTGTTCATGCCGCCAGCATAGTGGGTTGACTATCTGAACCCACTCCTTCTAAGTTCAGAATCAGGACTAACCGGGAGGCCTCATGACGACTGCCGCCGAGGACACGGCCAGACGCTACCGGCAGGCGAGCGAGACCAAGGACATCGCCCTGCTGACGACGACGCTCGCCCCCGACGCCGTGCTGCGCTCCCCGCTCAGCTCCCGGGCCCGCTTCCACGGCGCGCGGCAGGTGGAGGAGGTGCTCTCCGCCGCCCTGTCGGTGGTGAGCGACGTGCGCTACCACACCGACGTCGGCGACGAGCGCACCCGCATGCTCGCGGCGACGGGCCGCCTGGACGGCACCGAGCTGGAGGAGAGCGTGCTGCTCCGGCTGGACGAGCAGGCCCGCATCGCCGAGCTCACGCTGTGGGTGCGCCCGCTGCCGGCGCTCACCAAGCTCATGGCCGCCCTGGGCCCGGCCCTGGCCCGCCGGAAGGGACGCCCCGCGCTGGCCCGCCTGCTCGGCCCGCTCACCGCTCCCCTCGTGCTCGCCACCGACCTGGGCGACCGCCGCCTGGTGCCCGTGGTGACCGGGAGATAGCGAGGGAAAGGAGCAAAAGCGCGATTGGATCACCCGCCCAGTGGGAATCCCAACACGGTATCAAGCGTTAGACACACCGTGGGAGACAGACCCCTCGGACACGGGGTCCTGTAGGAGGCATTGAGACATGGGCGAGCGCGCGCTTCGTGGCACCCGGCTCGGGGCAACCAGCTACGAGAACGACCGTAACACGGATCTGGCTCCGCGCCAGGACGTGTCCTACACCTGCGCCAAGGGCCATCGCTTCGAGGTCCCGCTTGCCGCCGAGGCCGAGGTCCCGCCGACGTGGGAGTGCCGCATGTGCGGCGCGACCGCCTGGCGGGTCGACGGCGAGCTGCCCGAGGCCAAGAAGTCCAAGCCGCCGCGGACGCACTGGGACATGCTCCTGGAGCGCCGCTCCATCGAAGACCTCGAAGAGGTGCTCAACGAGCGGCTGGCCATCCTGCGGGCGCAGCGGCGCAAGAGCGCCTGACCGCACCACGGTGAGCGAAACCCCGGGCCGCCGCGGCCCGGGGTTTGGCATGTGATGCGGCATGTCCGCACGCCCGTCAGCGGTCCTCGTCGATGACCTCGCCGTGCACGACCTTGCCCGGCCGGCCCGTCCGGTCCCCCGGCTGGCTCTGCCGGCCCAGGTCGTCGTCCTGGTAGACCAGCCGCGCGTACGGCGAAGCCGCCGCCATGCTCTTGACCTTGCGCGCGAAGAACCACCCGGCCAGGCGCCGCATCAGCGGCCGCGTGAACGGCACCACGCAGGCGAAGCCCAGCACGTCGGTCAGGAAGCCCGGGGTCAGCAGCAGCGCGCCGCCCACCAGGATGAGCCCCCCGTCGGCCAGCTCCCGGTCGGGCATGCGGCCCGACTGCAGCGCCGCCTGCAGCGCGCGCCAGGCCCGCCGGCCCTCCCGCCGCACCAGCCAGGCGCCCAGCAGGCTGTCGGCGATCAGCAGCGCGACCGTGGTCCAGCCGCCGATGGCCTGCCCCACCTGGATGAGCAGCCAGATCTCCAGCACCGGGACCACCAGGAAGGCCAAGAAGAGCAGCAGGCGCATGGTTTCCTCACTCGGGCGCGGGAGCCGTACTCCCTCTTCTCAACGTCCGGGCCGCGGCGGACGTTCCTCAGGCGCGGCCGCGGCGCAGCCGGCGCGGCAGGCCCTTCACGCCCCACACGGTCACCCGCCAGAACGCCTCGGTGACGATGTCGCGGCCCATCTTGCTCCTGCCCACCTGGCGCTCCACGAACGTGATCGGCACCTCCACGATGCGCAGGCCGTTCCGGGCCGTCCGCAGCGTCAGGTCGACCTGGAAGCAGTAGCCCTGCGACTGCACGTCGGCCAGCCCCACCTTCTCCAGCGTGGCCGCCCGGTAGGCGCGGAACCCGGCCGTCGCGTCGCGCACCGGCAGGCCCAGCATCACCCGCGTGTAGATGTTGGCGCCGCGGGAGAGGAACTCGCGCCGGCCCGGCCAGTTCACCACCCGGCCGCCGGGCACCCAGCGCGACCCGATCGCCAGGTCGGCGCCCTGCTCCAGCGCCTGCAGCAGCTTGGGCAGCTCCTCGGGCTGGTGGGAGCCGTCGGCGTCCATCTCCACCAGCACGTCGAAGCCCTCGGCCAGGCCCCAGCGGAAGGCGGCGATGTAGGCGGCGCCCAGGCCCTGCTTGGCCTCCCGGTGCAGGACGTGAACGTGGTCGTCGGCGGCGGCCAGCTCGTCGGCGACCCGCCCGGTGCCGTCGGGGCTGTTGTCGTCGACGACGAGCAGGTGCGCCTCGGGGACGGCGGCGCGGACCCGGCCGGCGATCATCGGCAGGTTCTCGCGCTCGTTGTAGGTGGGCACGATGACGAGAACCCGGCCGACTGTGTCGATCATCTGGCGTCCCTCACCCGACGACGTGCGGCGACCCCGACGGCCGCCGCTCCCATCACTATCAATGCCCATTCCGGCGCCTGGCCCACCGCCGTGGCGACCGTGCCGCGGGTGCGAACCGGCACGGTGACCACGGTCTGGTCGGCGACGCGCTCCCTGGTCTGCCAGGAGACCTTACCGTCTGGCGTGACGAAGGCGGAGATTCCCGTGGTGGCGGCGGTCAGGACGGCGCGGTTGTGCTCCACGGCCCGCAGCTTGGACATGGCCAGCTGCTGGGGCGGCAGGTTGGACAGCGCGTAGGTGGCGTTGTTGGTCTGCACCACCAGCGGCGAGCCGCCGGCGCGGACCGTGCCGCGCACGGTGCCGTCGAAGGCCACCTCATAACAGTTGATCGCGCCGATCGTCACCGGCCCCATGACCAGGTCCCCCGGCCTGGTCCCGGCCACCGACTGCCTGCCGACGAGCCGGGCCCGCTCGAACAGCGTCAGGAAGACCTCCTTGAACGGCGTGTACTCGCCGAAGGGGACCAGGTGCTGCTTGTCGTAGTAGGCGCCGGGGCCGGTGCTGGGGTCCCACACCAGGCTGCGGGTGGCGCGGTGCTCCTCACCGATCGCGACCACCGCGCCGACCAGGACCGGGACGCCGACGTCGCGCACCGACCCGTCGATGATCCGGTACGCCTCGGGGTCTCGGTAGGGGTCGATGTCGGTGGAGTTCTCCGGGAGGACCACGAGATCCGGCTTGGGGAGCCTTCCGTCCCGTACGGCTTTCGCCAGCTCGTGCGTGCCGTTCGCATGATTTTTCAGGACAACGGCGGCTTCGTCGCCGAAGGCGGAGATCCCCTCCCCCGGGACGTTGCCCTGGACGATGCCGACGTTGACGGTGCGGTGCTCATCGGGCGGGCGGGGGATCAGGAGGGTCAGCAGGGGTACGGCCAGCGCCCCGGCGGTCAGGGCGGCGGTGGCGCGGTGGCGGCTGTGCTGGCGCCCGGGGTGCCGCAGCGTGCGGACGGCGGCGGCCAGGAGCGTGCCGCACAGGGCGACGGCGAAGCTCACCAGGGGCGCGCCGCCGAGGGAGGCGTAGGGGGTGAACGGCGACTCGCCCTGGCTGAAGGCGATCCGCACCCAGGGGAAGCCGCCCACGGGGAAGGTCGAGCGGGCCCACTCCATCGCCACCCACAGCGCCGCCACGGCCAGCGGCCACCATCGCAGGCGCACCACCAGGGCCGTCGCGGCGGCCCAGGCGGCGTAGAAGAGGGCCTCGACGGCGACCAGGGCGAGCCAGGCGTCGTAGCCGATGGGGCGCACCCAGGCGAGGGCGGGCAGCAGGAAGACCAGGGCGGCCAGGTAGCCCACCCAGGCGGCCCGGCGGGGGCGCAGGCCGTACAGGCTCAAGGTGAGGAGGGCCAGGCCGAGGGGGGCGCATGGCCACCAGTCCAGGGGCGGGAAGGCGAGGAACAACGCCGGCCCCCCGGCCGCCGCCCCTGCCAATCGCGTCCACGGGAATCCCGCCGGCGCCTCCCTCCCGCCGTCGCCCGGCTCACCCACCTCAGGGGCGCGGGAAGAAGGGGAAGAACCACCCGTGGCGGGGGAAGGGGAAGGACCGCCCGCGGCGAGGGAAGGCGAGGAGCCGCCCGGGGCGCCTGCCCCCGTGGTGGAGCCGGAAGGGGGGGAAGAGCCCTCGGCGGTGCGGGAGGAAGCGGAGGAGGCCTCGGGGGCGTGCAGGGGAGGCGGGGAGGCGTCGGGCCCCGGGATCGGGGAGGAGGGGTCGGCCTCGGGGTGGCCTGTGAGGTCCTGCGCCACTGCCTCGGTCTCCTCGCGACGGACGGATGAAAGGGCTGCCTGTGCAGCAACGCTACCGCCCCGCACGCCTCGGCGCGGACGAGGGCAGGCCGGATGACCCCTTGAGGAAAGGATCACCCGGCGCTCTCGCGGCGAGTCCGTGGGCACGGGAACGGAAGAGGGCCCGGAAACCCTTCGGACCGGATCCGTCCCGTCGGCGGCGAGCGCGGAGTTCCGTTGTCTACTGGGCATCCGGGCCCGTCCCGGGTCCAACCCCCCGCCCGGTTGGGGTGCCCCGACTCGACGGACCGACGGCCCTGCACCTGGCTGTGTGGACGAAAGCTGCGCCCCTCGAGAAGCGGCTCCGTCACGGACGCAGGATCCGCGATGTCAGAGACGGCCAACCGGCCAAGTCCCGTGCTGGACTGCGCAGCAAACTACCGCCTTCGGCGATGATGTCAACCGTGTCCTGATCAGCGGGGGCCTATGTTTTCGCAGCCCGGACGCACTGCGCCATAGGGCTAGATATTCGGGCACGGGGACAGGCGCCGCAGGTATGCGGGAAGCGGCAGATCGTGCACCACGCCCAGCCGCTGCGTGGCCCGGGTGAGCGCGACGTACAGGTCGCTCAGCCCCCGGGGCGACTCGCCCGCGATCCGCGCCGGCTCCACGACGATCACC
This sequence comes from Thermoactinospora rubra, assembly GCF_002093975.1. GTDB lineage: Bacteria > Actinomycetota > Actinomycetes > Streptosporangiales > Streptosporangiaceae > Nonomuraea > Nonomuraea rubra_A. The sequence continues at coordinate 240,714 of NZ_KZ084329.1, read as the reverse complement.
GAGTCGAACTCCAGCCCCTTGGCGTCGGTCACCCCCATGATCGCCACCGGCGCGTCCAGCGCCTCGGCCCCGGCCCGCACGCCGGGCCGGACGAGCACCGCCCCGCCTACCGCCGCCGTCACCGTGGCCCCGACCTCCTCCAGCATGGACTCCGGGGCGAGCACCGCGGTCTTGCCGCCCGCCTCCGCCGACGCCTTGGCCAGCGAGGCCAGCTCCCCCAGGGGCGCCGCCCACGGCCGGGCGCCGCTGTGCCGTACCGACCGGGGAGGCTCCAGCGACGGGTCGATGGCGTGCAGGACGTCGGCCGCCACCTCCATCAGCTCCACCGGCGTGCGGTAGTTGACCGTCAGCGTCTCCTGCCGCCAGCGGCCGGCCACATACGGGTCGAGCACCGCCGCCCAGGAGCGGGCCCCGCCGCTCGCGCCGGTCTGGGCGATGTCGCCCACGATGGTCATGGACCTGGACGGGATGCGCCGCATGACGGCCCGCCAGGCCATGGGGGTCAGCTCCTGGGCCTCGTCCACGATCACGTGCCCGTAGGCCCAGGTGCGGTCGGCGGCGGCGCGTTCGGCGGTGGTCAGGTGCGGGCCCTCGTCGCGCTGCCGTTCGGCCAGGCGCTCGGCCTCCATGACGTCCGACAGCCCGGTCAGCTCCAGCACCTCGCGGGCGTAGGCCAGCTCCGACTCGCGCTCGCGCTGCTCGGCCAGCCGGGCGGCGGCCAGCTCCTCCTCGGCGTGGGCGGCCGAGGCGCGCAGCACCTGCTCGTCGATCTCCCCCAGCAGCTCGGCGGCCTCATCCAGCAGCGGCACGTCCGAGTCGGTCCACTCCCCGCCCTCGCGCCGCAGCAGCTCCCGCTCCCGCGGCGTCAGCAGCTCGCCGGCCGCGTACTCCAGCCGTTCGGCCGAGCCGTACAGGCCCAGCAGGAGCCGCTGCGGCGTCAGGTACGGCCACAGCCGGTTGAGCGCGGCCTTGACCACGGGCTCGGTGCGCAGGTCCTCGCGCAGGTCGGCCAGCTCCTCCTCGTCGATGAGGCCCTTGCCGAGCTTCCTGGCCGCCTGCCGGGCCAGCGCGTTCAGCAGCGAGCGGACGAAGATCGCGCGGGCGGCGTTGTGGGGGCGGCGCGACTTGACCGCCTTGCTGCGCGCCGAGTCGAGCATGCGCCCGTCGATGGTGAGGGTGTAGCGGCCCAGCGGCAGCTCGATGGGGCGGCGCGGCACCCGTTGCCGGTCTCGTACGGCTCGCGCCAGCACCTCGGCCATGCGCGGGTCGCCCTTGAGCGCGGCGACCTCGGGCCGGTCGCGCCTGGTGGCGGTGATGCCCGGATACAGCTCGCCCACGGTCGACAGCAGCGCGTCGGTCTCGCCGAGGGAGGGCAGGACCTGCTCGATGTAGCGCAGGAACGTGGGGTTGGGGCCGAGGATGAGCACGCCGCGCCGCTCCAGCCGCTCGCGGTGGGAGTACAGCAGGTAGGCGGCCCGGTGCAGGGCCACGACGGTCTTGCCGGTGCCGGGGCCGCCCTGCACCACCAGCACGCCGCTCAGGTCGGCGCGGATGACGCGGTCCTGCTCGGCCTGGATGGTGGCGACGATGTCGCGCATGCGGCCGGTGCGCTCCTCGTCCAGCGCGGCCAGCAGCGCGGCCTCGCCGCTCAGGGTGACCCGGTCGGCCTCGCTCATGGCGTCGAGGTCGAGCAGGTCGTCCTCGACGCCGATCACCGTGCGGCCCCTGGTCTGCAGGTGGCGCCGCCGGGTGACACCCATGGGGCGGGCGGGGGTGGCGCGGTAGAACGGCTGGGCGACCGGGGCGCGCCAGTCGATGAGCAGGCGGTTCTGCTCGTCGTCGGTCATGCCGATCTTGCCGATGTAGAAGCGCTGCCCGTCGGCCTGGTCCAGGCGGCCGAAGGCCAGGCCGCGCTCGACCGCCCACAGGCGGGCCAGGCGCGCGGCGTACATCCCGGCGAAGGTGTCGCGCTCGGACCTGTTCTGCTGGGTGCCCACGGCGCCGGCGGCCAGGACCTCCTTGAGCTGGCGCTGGGTGCGCTCACGCAGCTCGTCGAGCCGGTGGTAGAGGCGGGAGAGGTACTCCTGCTCCTTGGCGAGTTCGGTCTTGTCGGTGATGGGACGGCTCCAGTGCTCCAGGTGTCAACTCTCCAGTATGCACACGTCAGGGGGCCGTCTCGGTCAGGCCGCCGCCCAGCTCCGGCGGGCGGTACTCATACGGCGTGCTGAGCACGACGGTGGTGCGCGTGGAGACGTTGGCGGCCGCGCGGATGCGCTGCAGCAGGTCCTCCAGGTCGCGCGGGGAGGCGACGCGGACCTTGAGGATGTAGCTCTCCTCCCCCGCCACGCTGTGGCAGGCCTCGATCTCCGCCAGGTGCGCCAGGCGCTCGGGGGCGTCGTCGGGGGCGGCCGGGTCGATCGGCTTGATGGACACGAACGCGGTCAGCGGCAGGCCGACGGCGTCGTGGTCGATGACCGCGGTGTAACCGCGCAGCACGCCGCGCTTTTCCAGGCGGCGCACCCGCTGGTGCACGGCGGAGACGGACAGGCCGGTCTCCTTGGCAAGGTCGGTGAAGCTCATCCGGCCATCCCTGGCCAGCAGCGTGACGATGCGGCGGTCGATCTCCTCCATCGGACAAAGGTAGCGCCGTCAGGCCGGTGTCGCCGCACGGGCCAGGGCGTGCTCCAGCAGGGCGATGAGGACCTGGGTGCCCGAGGCGCGGCGGCGGGCGTCGCAGGCCATGACCGGCACGCCCGCCGCCAGGCCGAGCGCCTGCCGTACCTCCTCCTCAGCGGGCCGGCGGGCGCCCTCGAAGCAGTTGACCGCGACCACGAAGGGCGTGTGGCGGGCAGTGAAGTACTCCACGGCGGGCCGGCAGCCCTCGGGGCGGCGGCCGTCGGCCACCACCAGCGCGCCGGTGGCGCCCCCGGCCACCTGGTCCCACACCGGGCCCGGGGTGTCGAGCAGGTAGACCGTGTACTGGTCGCCGATGGTCAGCCGGCCCACGTCCACCGGCACGCTGGTCCAGCCGTCGCCGCCGGGCGAGGGTTCCTCGGTGCGCAGCGGGCGGGCGCCGGAGACCGCGCGCACCAGGGTGGTCTTGCCCGCGCCGCCGCCTCCCGCGATCACCACGGTGATCGCCACCGGCAGCCGCCAGCGATCCATGCAGCACCGCCTCGTGCCCTAGTCAAGAGTCGTGTCAGGACTCTAACAACACCTCAAAAGCCCCTCAAGACCCAAGTCTGTCCAGCAGCCCCTTATCACGACATGTCAGGACTTGTGTCAGATAATGATGAGCTCCCGCGGCACGGCGTTGAGCCGCTCCCCGCCGCCCTCGGTGCACACGACGATGTCCTCGATGCGCGCCCCGTGCCGGCCCGGCAGGTAGATGCCCGGCTCCACGGAGAAGGCCATGCCCGGCTCCAGCGGCTCGGCGTTGCCGGCCACGATGTAGGGCTCCTCGTGCGTCTCGATGCCGATGCCGTGCCCGGTGCGGTGGATGAAGTACTCGCCGTAGCCGGCCTGCGCGATCACCTCGCGGGCCGCCGCGTCGACCGCCTCGCACGGCACGCCGGGCCGTACGGCGGCGCAGGCGGCCTCCTGGGCGCGCTGGAGGACGGCGTAGTAGGCGGCGAAGTCGGCCGGCGGCTCGCCCACGCAGTAGGTGCGGGTGGAGTCGGAGCAGTAGCCGCTGGGCAGCTGCCCGCCGATGTCGACCACGACCGGCTCGCCGGCCTGGATGACGCGGTCGGACAGCTCGTGGTGGGGGCTGGCGCCGTTGGGCCCGGAGCCCACGATGACGAAGTCCACCGTGGTGTGGCCGGCGGCCAGGATCGCGTCGTGGAGGTCGCGGCCGACCTCGCGCTCGGTCCGCCCGGCCTTCAGCAGGGCCGGCACCTGCCGGTGCACCGTGTCGATGGCCTGCCCGGCCTCGCGCAGCGCGGCGACCTCGGCGGGCGACTTGCGCATGCGCAGCCGCCGCAGCACGCTGCCGGCCAGCACCTGCTCGGCGCCCGGCATGGCGGCGCGGAAACGCAGCGAGGCCAGCGCCCACATCCGGTCGGCCAGCCCCACCGTGCGCACCGCGCCCAGGCGCGCGGCCACCATCGCGTAGGGGTCGTCGGTCTCGTCCCAGGCCACGAACTCCAGGCCCAGGCGCGCGGCGGGCGAGGCCTGCGCCGCCGGCAGCTCCAGCCGCGGCACCATCATGAACGGCTCGCCGGAGGCCGGCACCACCAGGCACGTCAGCCGCTCCAGCGGCAGCGCCTCATACCCGCTGACGTAGCGCAGGTCGGGGCCGGGGGTCAGCAGCAGCGCGTCGATGCCGGCCGCGGCGGTGGCCTGCTGGACGGCGGCGAGGCGGGAGACGGGGTACAGATCCGAGGTCGTCGTCACAGCAGTCAATCTACTCGGCAAAATCCCCGAAAGAGGCTTACAGCCCGGCAACTCATCGCTACACTCCGTTCAAGGGCGATCACCTACCGTTGGGGCAATTGCCCCATGTTTCACCGTTGCTCCGAGAGTGGATTCCATGGCCGGCCCCGTCTCCCCCTCGCAGGACCGCCGTCCCGTCACCGCGGCCGAGCTCCTCCGCCAGCTCACCGGCCGCCGGCCCGCCGGGCGCGACGCCGCCCTGCTGGCCGCCCAGCTCGCGCACGCCCAGCGCCTGGGCAACATGGGCTGGGCCCAGTGGGACCTGCGCACCGGCGAGGCGCTGTGGTCCGACCACGTCTACGTCATCTTCGGCCGCGATCCGGGAGCCGGCCCCGCCGCCCTGGCCGACCTGGCCCGCTACCTCGAACCCGGCGACGAGGCCGTGCTGGAGGAGCTGCTGCGCGCCGTGGCCGACCAGGCCGCCCCCGCCCACGCCGAGCTGCGCATCCGCCGCGACGGGGAGCTGCGCAACCTCCGGATGGTCCTGGAGCCGCTGCCGGAGCCCGACGGGCCTGCCGGAGTGCACGGCGTCATCCAGGACATCACCGGGCGCCGCCGCGCCGAGCGCATCATGTCCGAGCAGCGCGCCCGGGCCGCCGAGGACCGCACGGTCATGCTCACGCTGCGCGAGGCCATCCTGCCCGCGCACGCCGCCCTGGAGCTGCCCGGCGCCCGCGTCGCCGTCCGCTACGTCCCCGCCGAGCAGGCCGCCAACCTCGGCGGCGACTGGTTCGAGGCCGCCGCGCTGCCCGACGGGCGGGCGCTGCTGGCCATCGGCGACGTGTCCGGCCACGGCCTGCCCGCGATCGCCCACATGGCCCAGCTGCGCCACGCCCTGCTCGGCCTGGCCATGACCGGCCGGCCCGCCGACCGGCTGCTGGCCTGGCTGAACGAGCTGGTCGTGCACCGGCTGCCCGAGACCACCGCCACCGCCGTGATCGGCCACCTCGACCCCCGCACCCGGGTCTTCGCCTGGGCCCGGGCCGGGCACCTGGCGCCCATCCTCATCCGCGACGGCGCCGCCCGCCAGCTCGCCCCGCCCTGCGGCCTGCTGCTGGGCGTGGCCGGCGACCAGCCCTACGACCTGGCCGCCACCCCGCTGCGCCCGGGTGACGTGCTGCTGCTGTTCACCGACGGCCTGGTGGAACGCCGGGCCCAGGACCTGGACGAGGGCCTGGACGCCGCCCTGCGCGCCGCCCGCGGCCTGCCGCCCCGCGACCTGGACGCCGCGCTCGACCGCCTGCTGGAGGGCATCGGCGGCCCCAACCCCGAAGACGACGCCTGCCTGCTGGCAGTCGGCATACTGGGCTAGTGCGCATGCTCCTGGACACCCCGTCCCTGTACTTCCGCGCCTTCTACGGCGTGCCCGAGTCGATCACCGCGCCCGACGGCATGCCCGTCAACGCCGTGCGCGGGCTCATCGACATGATCGCCACGCTGGTGCGCGACCACGCCCCCAAGGAGCTGGCCGCCACCATGGACGCCGACTGGCGGCCCGCCTTCCGCGTGCGGGCCATCCCCTCCTACAAGGCGCACCGCGTCGCCCAGGGAGACCAGGAGCAGGTGCCCGACACGCTGGCCCCGCAGATCCCCGTCATCGAGCAGGTCCTCGACGCGGTCGGCATCGCCCGCCCGCAGTGCCCCGGCTATGAGGCCGACGACGTCATCGGCACCCTCACCGCCCAGGCCGGCGGGCCCGTCGACATCGTCACCGGCGACCGCGACCTGTTCCAGCTCGTCGACGACACGCGGCGGGTGCGCGTGCTGTACACCGGGCGCGGCATCCGCAACCTGCAGGTCGTCGACGAGGCGTTCGTCCGGGAGAAGTACGGCATCCCCGGCCGCGCCTACGCCGACTTCGCCGTCCTGCGCGGCGACCCCAGCGACGGCCTGCCCGGCGTGCCGGGGGTCGGGGAGAAGACCGCCGCCGCCCTCATCAGCCGCTTCGGCTCCCTGGAGGGGCTGCTGCAGGCGCTGGAGGCCGGCGTCACCGAGGGCCTGCCGGCCGGGGCACGTGCCAAGCTGGCCGCCGCCCGCGACTACCTCGCCGTCGCCCCGGCCGTGGTCAGGGTCGCCCCCGACGCCCCGCTGCCGCCCGCCGACCTCACCCTGCCCGCCGCCCCCCGCGACCCCGAGGCGCTGGTACGGCTGGCCGACCGCTACGGCCTGGACGGCCCGCTCAACCGCCTGCTGGCCGCGCTCACCCGCTGAGAGCCGCCCCTGACGGCCCCGCAGCCGATCGCCCGCCCGGGCCGGCGGGCCGGACCCGATAGGTTGAACCCCGTGCCCCACACCAGACTCCGGGTGCCGGCCGAGACCGACCGCCGGCTGGCCGGCGGCTTCGACCGGATCAGGCGCGAGCACCAGCTGCCCGCCGCCTTCCCGCGGGCCGTGCTGGACGAGGCCGACTGGATGGCCCAGTCGCCCGCCCACGCCGGCAAGGACCACACCGACCTGCCGCTGGTGACCATCGACCCGCCCGGCGCCATGGACCTGGACCAGGCCGTGTGCATCGAACGGCAGGGCACCGGCTACCGGGTCTGGTACGCCATCGCCGACGTGGGGGCCTTCGTCCGGCCCGGCGGCGCCGTCGACGCCGAGGCCCGCGCCCGCGGCGAGACCGTCTACATGCCCGACGGGAAGATCCCCCTCCACCCGCCCGTGCTGTCGGAGGGCGCGGCCAGCCTGCTGCCCGGCGCCGACCGCCCGGCCGCCCTGTGGCGCGTCGACCTGGACGCCGAGGGCCGCACGATCGGCGCCGACGTCCAGCGGGCGCTGGTGCGCAGCCGCGAGCGGCTCGACTACGACTACGTCCAGGCCGCCGTCGACACCGGCACCGCCGACGGCACGCTGGGGCTGCTGGCCGAGGTCGGCCGGCTGCGGCTGGCCCTGGAACGCGAGCGCGGCGGCGTCACCCTGCCCACGCCCGACCAGGAGATCACGCCCGCGCCGCAGGGCGGCTACCGGGTGGAGTACCGCACGCCGCTGCCCGCCGAGGCGTGGAACGCGCAGATCTCGCTGCTTGTCGGCATGGCGGCGGCCGCCATGATGCTCGACGCCGAGCTGGGCGTCCTGCGCGTCCTGCCGCCGCCCCGCCCCGGCGACCTGGCCAAGGTGCGCCGGGTCGCCGCCGCGCTGGAGGTGCCCTGGCCGCAGGGCGCCACCTACGGGTCGGTCGTGCACGACCTGGACCCCTCCGGGCCCCGCCAGGCCGCCTTCCTGCACGAGTCGCGGGTGCTGCTGCGCGGCTCGGGCTACGTCGCCTTCGCCGGCGAGCCTCCGCCGCTGGCCGACCACTTCGCGGTGGCCGCGCCGTACGCGCACGTCACCGCTCCCCTGCGGCGCCTGGCCGACCGCTACGCCACCGAGGTGTGCCTGGCCATCGCGGCCGGCGAGCCGGTGCCGGAGGAGGTGCAGCAGGCGCTGCCCGCGCTGCCGGAGATCATGTCGGTGTCCGGGCGGCGGGCCGGCGCGGTGGAGCGGGCCTGCGTGGACCTGGTGGAGGCGTTCCTGCTGCGGGACCGGATCGGCGACACCTTCCAGGCCGCCGTGATCGACGTGGACGAGCGGCGCTCCGGCGGGCTGGTGCAGCTGCTGGACCCGGCGGTGATCGCGCGCTGCGACGGCGCGGACCTGCCGCTCGGCGCCCGCATCGCCGTCCGCCTCGCCCAGGCCGACCCCGCCACCCGGGAGGTCCGCTTCACCGTGGCCTGAGCGCCGTACACCGCACGGAAAGAGGCCGCGCCAGGCCGGCGCGGCCTTCGACGGCGGGCGGCGCTATCTCTTCAGCGGCGACCAGCCCGCGCCGATCCCCATGAGGTGGAGCGCGACGCACAGCAGACCGGCGGTGCCCAGCGTGGTGACCGTGACGACGTCGCCGACGGCCACGCCGGCGATCTCGAAGATGAGGGCGAGGACGAACAGCAGGGCGGCGAGGAGAGCGAACATGGAAACCTCCGGGCGGACTGGCCGGACGTCGCGATCCGCGTGGGGGGCGGGCCTGCAGCGGGGGGCGTCCGAGGCTTGCTTGCGACATGGGGATTGCCGCTGAGATCAAACAGGAAACTGACCGGGAGGTGACGATGGGTGAACCGCCGACCACACGACATTGACCGCCCGGTCAGCCCCTATCACACCAGCGAGGAGTAGGCGACCACGCCGCGCCGCATGGCGTCGATGGCCTTGGACGCGGTCTGCCTGACCGCGCTGCCCGGCGGCGCCGCGTCGCCCAGCTGGCTCAGCAGGTCCATCAGCTGCTTGATCCACCGCACGAAGTCGCCGGCCGCCAGCTCGGCCCCGTTGACCCCGTCCATGAGCACCGCGTCCAGGCTGTGGCCCTTGGTCCACCGGAAGGCCGCCCACGCGAACCCCATGTCCGGCTCCCGGATGGTCGCCAGCCCGTGGTCGCGCTCGATCCCCTCCAGGTCCCCCCACAGCCGGATCATCGCCGTCAGGGCCTCCTGCGCCCGCCCCGCGGGGATCTTGGGCCGGCGCGCGTCATCCGACTGCCGCGACTCGAACACCAGCGCCGACACGCACGCCGCCAGCTCGGCCGGCTCCAGCTTCTCCCACAGCCCGGCCCGCAGGCACTCGGCCGTCAGCAGATCCAGCTCGGTGTACAGGCGGCCCAGCCGCCGGCCGTGGGCGGTGACGGTCTCGCCCTCCAGATAGCCCAGCTGCTCCAGCACCCCGCAGACCTTGTCGAAGGTGCGGGCGATGACGTGGGAGCGGCCCTCGACCCGGCGGCGCAGCCCCTCGGTCTCGCGCAGCAGCTTGTGGTACCGCTCGGCCCAGCGGGCGTGATCCTCCCGGTCGTCGCAGCCGTGACAGGGGTGCTGGCGCAGCTGCCGCCGCAGCCGCAGGATCTCCTCGTCCTCCGCGGCGTGGTCGCGGGCGCGCGGCGGCTTGCCGAGGTCACGGTCGCCGATCTTGGCCAGCAGCGTGGAGACCAGGTTGGCCCGCTCCTTGGGGCTGCGGGAGTTGAAGTTCTTGGGGATGCGCAGCGTCTCCACCGGCTCCACCGGCACCGGGAAGTCGCCGGCGTCCAGCTTCTTGACCTGCTTGCCGATGGTGAGCACCAGCGGGCGCGGCCCGTCGCCGCGCGGCGTCAGCCCCGGATCCAGCACGATGGCCAGCCCCGCCCGGCGCCCGCCCGGCACGCGGATGACGTCGCCCGGCTTGAGCGCCTCCAGCGACCGCAGCGCCGCGGCCCGCCGGGCCGCTCCCCGCTGCCGGGACAGCTCCGCCTCCCGGTCCGACAGTCTCCTGCGCAGCGCCGCGTATTCGCCGAAGTCGCCCAGGTGGCAGGTCATCGCCTCCTTGTAGCCGGCCAGGGCCTCCTCCTGCTTGCGCAGCTGCCGGGCCAGCCCCACCACCGCCCGGTCGGCCTGGAACTGGGCGAAGGAGGCCTCCAGCAGCGCCCTGGTCCGCTCCCGGCCGAACTGCCCCACCAGGTTGACCGCCATGTTGTAGGAGGGCTGGAAGCTGGAGCGCAGCGGGTAGGTGCGGGTGCCGGCCAGGCCGCCCACCGCCAGCGGGTCCATGCCCGGCTGCCACAGCACCACCGCGTGGCCCTCCACGTCGATGCCGCGCCGCCCGGCCCGCCCGGTCAGCTGGGTGTACTCCCCCGGCGTCAGGTCGGCGTGCACCTCGCCGTTCCACTTGTCCAGCTTCTCGATGACCACCGTGCGGGCGGGCATGTTGATGCCCAGCGCCAGCGTCTCGGTGGCGAAGACCGCCTTGACCAGGCCGCGGGTGAACAGCTCCTCCACGACCTCCTTGAAGGTCGGCAGCATGCCCGCGTGGTGGGCGGCCAGCCCCCGCTCCAGGCACTCGCGCCACTCCAGGAACCCCAGCACCGCCAGGTCCTCATCCGGCAGGTGGGCGGTGCGCTCGTCGACGATCTGGCGGATCTCGTGCCGCTCCCGGTCGGTGGTCAGCCGGATCCCGGCATACAGGCACTGCATGACCGCCGCGTCGCAGCCCGCCCGCGAGAAGATGAACGTGATGGCCGGCAGCAGCCCCTCGGCGTCGAGCTTGGCGATGATCTGCGCCCGGTCCGGCGGCCGGTTGCGCATCGGCCTGCCGTACCCCCGCCGGCCCCGGCCCGCCAGCCGCTCCTCGTCGCGGGCGATGCGCATGAGCGTCGGGTTGATGTGCTTGAGCCCGTCGGTGACGTCGGCGGTGAACAGGTCGTAGATGCGGTTGCCGACCATCATGTGCTGCCACAGCGGCACCGGCCGGTGCTCGTCCACGATCACCGTGGTCTCGCCGCGCACGGTGCCGAGCCACTCGCCGAACTCCTCGGCGTTGCTGACCGTCGCCGACAGCGCCACGATCCGCACCGACTCGGGCAGGTGGATGATGACCTCTTCCCACACCGCGCCGCGGAAGCGGTCGGCCAGGTAGTGGACCTCGTCCATCACCACGAACGCCAGGCCCGTCAGCGTCGCCGACCCGGCATACAGCATGTTGCGCAGCACCTCGGTGGTCATCACCACGATCGGCGCGTCGCCGTTGATGCTGTTGTCGCCGGTCAGCAGCCCGACCTTGGCCGTGCCGTACCGCTTGACCAGGTCGTTGTACTTCTGGTTGGACAGCGCCTTGATGGGGGTGGTGTAGAAGCACTTGCGGCGCTGCTCCAGGGCCAGGTGGACGGCGAACTCCCCCACCACCGTCTTGCCCGACCCGGTGGGCGCGGCCACCAGCACCCCGTCTCCGGCCTCCAGCGCCCGGCAGGCATCGAGCTGGAAATCGTCCAGCTCGAAGTCGTACAGCCCCCGGAACGATCTCAGTGCGGCGCCGTCGTCCCCGTACTTGTCACGGAAGGCCGCATAGCGTTCCGCTGGCGTTGTCATAACCTTCAGCCTACAGAAACGGCCGTTCCGGTCAGGCCGGGTAGCCGCCCAGCCCCCGCTCCAGCAGGCCGAACCCGATCCGCGCGGCCTCCACCGCCTGCGGGTAGGCCTCCTCGGCGCTCATCCCCTTGTAGATGAGCGCGGTGTTGTGCTGCGCCAGCGTGCGGAACAGGGAGTGCAGCTGCCCGGCGACGTACGGCACGCGCGGGTCGCCCGGCGTGATCTCCTCCAGCGCCCTGGCGAGGGCCTGCTCGACCCTGACCTGGAACATCATGACCCTGGCCATCAGCGACGGCGTGGCCCGTATCAGATCCAGCACCCGCCGGTACTCCGGGCCGTCGTCCAGGCCCGTCTCGGGGGCGTGGGCGGCCAGCCGCTCCAGGAAGTGGCGGCGCGCCGCCGCCACCAGCGGCTCGCCCGCCGCGCACTCCCGCAGGAAGGCCGGGATCTCCTCCAGCTCCTCCTCCAGGGGCGCGACGACGATGTCCTCCTTGGTCGGGAAGTAGTTGAACACCGTCATCCGGGACACGCCCGCCTTGTCGGCGATGTCGTTCACCGACACCTCGGCGAATCCGCGCTCGGCGAACAGCTGCAGGGCCGCCTCCCGGATCGCCTGCCGCGTCGCCGCCTTCTTGCGCTCCCGCAACGTCACACCCTCAGCCTAACGACATTGACTGAATCAAAATTTTGACTCAGTATAAGCCGTCATGACCGACAAGCAACGCCTGCTGGCCGGAATCGGCGTCGCGATCACGCTCATCCTCGCCGTCCTGGACCAGAACATCGTCACCACCGCCTCCTGGCCCATCGTCCGCGACCTCGACCCCGCCCACGGCCTGGAGCGCCTGCCCTGGCTCGTCACCGCCTACGCCCTGGCCGCCACCGCCGTCCTCCCCCTGTACGGCAAGCTGTGCGACATCCACGGCGCCAAACGGGTCTACCTCGCCGCGGTCGGCGTGTTCGCCCTCGGCTCCGCCCTGTGCGGCCTCGCCCAGGACATGACCCAGCTCATCGCCTTCCGCGCCCTCCAGGGCTTGGGCGGCGGCGGGCTCATGAGCGTCACCATGGTCGTGGCCGCCCACCTGTCCCCGCCCGGCAAGCGCGGCTCGGCCGGCGCGGCCGGAGGCCTCATCGCCGGGGTCGGCATGGTCGCCGGCCCCCTGGTCGGCGGGCTGTTCACCGAGACGCTCAGCTGGCGCTGGATCTTCCTCATCAACCTGCCCCTGAGCCTGGCCGTCCTGGCCACCTGCCTCGTCCTGCGCCTGAACGACGGCCGCCGCGAACACCGCGTCGACTACGCCGGGGCCGCCCTGCTGGCCGCCGCCGGCTGCCTGCTGGTCCTCGTGGCCGAATGGGGCGGACGCACCCACCCCTGGACCTCGCCGCTCATCCTCGGCATGATCGCCGCCGGCCTCGCCCTGAGCGCCGCCTTCGCCCGCCGCCAGCTCACCGCCGCCGAACCCATCCTGCCGCCCGACCTGCTGCGCAACCCGGTGCTGCGCATCGCCCTGCCGGTGCAGCTGCTCCTGGGCTTCGGCCTGGCCGGCGGCATCTTCTACATGGTCGTCTACCTGCAGGTCGCCCAGCACGTCACGCCCACGGCCTCCAGCCTGTACCTGCTGCCCGCGGCCATCGGCATGGTCGCCTCCGGCGCGCTGCTGTCCCAGCGCCGCTCCTCGCTCGTGACCGGCCTGGCCACCATCACGCTCGCCCTGACCCTGTTCGGCTTCCTGCGCGCCGACACCCCCGCCTGGCTGGTGCTGGCCGGGCTGGGCCTGCTCGGGCTGGGCTTCGGCCAGGCGCTGGGCCCGGTCATGTTCCTGGTGATGGACGGCGTGCCGGTCCACCAGCTGGGCACCGCCACCACGGCGGTGCGCTTCGTCCAGATCCTCGGCACCGCCGTCGGCAGCGCGATCTTCGGCGTGCTCCTCAACCGCGTGGCCGCCGCCCACGGCTTCGTCGCCGGGGTCGACGCGGTGTTCTTCGCGGCCGGAGCGACCATGCTGGCGGCGATGCTCCTCGCCACGCGCCTTTACAAAGTAGATCAGTTGAGGACGGTGAGCGCGCCCGGCACGACCTCGCACGACAGCGGCAGCGGCCCCAGCCGCTCCCCGTCGGCGTAGGCGACCACGTCGGGCGCCTCCAGCCGCACGCTCCTGACCCTGCGCGTCATCACCCGGGGGTGCGTGACGTGGGTCCCCCGGTACACGCGCGGGAAGGTCCGCAGGAACTGCCCCGTGGGCACGGCCCCCAGCACGGTCACGTCCAGCAGCCCGTCATCGGGCCGGGCGCCGGGACAGATCCGCATCCCCGCCCCGTAGGAGCGCGTGTTGCCCACCGCGACCAGCATCGCCTCCTGCTCGACGACCTCGCCGTCCAGGGTCAGCCGGAACGGCACGGGCCGGAAGGAGCGCAGCTCCTGCGCCAGCGCCACCAGGTACTTGGCCGTGCCGCGCGGCCAGGCCAGCCGGTTGGCGCGCTCGTTGACCCGCGAGTCGAACCCGCAGCACACCACCCCGGCGAACCACTCCTGTCCCGCCCTGGCCGCGTCGACCACGCGGGGCCGCATGCCCAGCACCACCTCGGCGGCGGCCAGCGGGTCGCGGCAGGGCAGGCCGAGCGCGGCGGCGATGTCGTTGCCCGTCCCGGCCGGGATGACGCCCAGCGGCACGTCGGTCCCGGCCACCGCCTGGACCGCCAGGTGGACCAGCCCGTCGCCGCCGAAGGCCACCAGCGCGTCCGGCCGCTCGGCGACAGCCGTACAGGCCCGTGCCAGGGCGTCGGCGGCGTCGGCGCCGACGATCACGGTGACGTCGGCGCCCCCGGAGCGCAGGCGCCGGACCACCGGCTCCATCCGGCGCAACGCGCTGCCGTTGCGCGCCGAGGGGTTGACCAGGAGGGCGAGATGGGGCGGCACGCCCGGAACCTACCGGGAATCGGCGTCCAGATCCAGGGGTGAGGCCTCGTCGTCCGGCACGTGCGACCACTCCTCGGTCTTGGGCAGCCGCCTCTCGCGCAGGTACATGAACAGCTCGGCCCCGGCGAACAGGAGGATCATCGGGGCGGCCAGCGCCAGCATGGCCAGCGGGTCGCCGCCGGGCGTGACGATCGCGCCGAACACGAACATCAAGAAGATGATCATGCGGCGGTGCTTGGCGACCGTCGCCCGCTGCAGCACCCCGATGATGTTCAGGAAGATCAGCAGCAGCGGCAGCTCGAACGACACCCCGAAGATCACGAGCATGACGAGCACGTAGTCGAGGTAGTCGTCGATGCCGATGGTGGCCACGGTGTCGTCGAGGTTGAAGCTCAGCAGGAACGCCAGGCTCGTGTCCATGATGAAGTAGGCCACGAACGCGCCGCCTGCGAACAGCGGCACCGCCAGCGCCAGGAACGTCACCGCGTACCGCTTCTCGTTGCGGTACAGCGCCGGGGTGACGAACGCCCACAGCTGGTACAGCCACACCGGCGAGGCCAGCACCAGGCCGGCCATGGCCGAGACCTTCAGCGTGATAAAGAACGACTGGAAGATGCCCGAGTAGGTCAGCGCGCACTGGCCCTTGAGCTGGTGCGCCTGCGGCGTGGAGCAGTAGGGCTCCTTCAGCACCGCCCACAGCGGGTCGAAGAAGATCCAGCCGACGACGACGCCCACGAGGACGGCGGCCAGTGAGATGAGCAGCCGGTTGCGCAGCTCGCGCAGGTGCTCGATCAGCGGCATGCGCCCCTCGGGGTCGCGGGGCGCGCGCTCCTTGCCGGACCGTTTCAGCAGCGCCATCGAGGCAGTCCCTAAAGCCCTGTGTTAACCCTGGTTGTCGGCCTTGGCGCGGGCGCGCAGCCGGGCCGCCTCCTCCTCCAGCCGGCGCGCCTGCTCCTCGGGCGAGACGGCGGCGGCGGGGATCTGCGGCTGCTGGGCCTGCTGGGGCGGCACGGGCTGGGCCTGCACCACGGTGGAGGGCTTGTCGTCGTCGGAGACCAGCCCGCTGGTCTCGGCCTTGAAGATGCGCAGGGACCGGCCGACTCCCCTGGCCAGATCCGGCAGCTTCTTGGCGCCGAACAGCAGCACCAGAACCAGCAGGATCAGGATGATTTCCGTGGGCCCCAGGTTCATGCGAACTTCCTTACTACCGAGCGCGATGCTGTCTCACGCACGATCGTACGCCGTGCCGGGCACAGACTCATCCCTCCACGACCCCATTTGCCCGAATGTGCGCCGCCGTACGGGCGATTTCCGCCCGCAGTTCACGGGCCGCCAGCAGGACACGCACGCCCAGCCAGCCCAGAACGGCCACGCCCGCGAGGACCACGGCGGCGGCGAAGATCCACGTCATGGGCCAGAAGAGTACAGCGCCAGCGCCCGCTCGGCCTCCCCGCGCACCCGCTCGGCCAGGCGCCGCGGGGAGACGATCCGCCCGGTGTCGCCCAGCCGCAGCGCCAGCTTGAGCACCCAGTCCTCGTCGCGGGCCCGCAGCGCGATGCGCAGGCGGCCCTCCCCCAGCTCGGTGACCTGCTCGCACGGGTAGTACTCGGCCACCCACCGCCCGGCCGGGGTGACCTCCAGCTCCACCAGCTCGTCGGTGGGCGAGGGCCGGAAGACGCCCTGGGTCACGTCGATCGGCTCGGCCTCCTCGGGCGGGTCGGCCGGGACGTCCAGCACCTCCACGCTCAGCATGCGGTCCAGCCGGAACAGCCGCATCGCCTCGGCCCGGTAGCACCAGCCCTCCAGGTAGGTGCGGCCGTCGGCGACCACCAGCCGGGTGGGGTCCACCTCGCGCGGGGTGACCTCGTCGCGGCCCGGCACGTAGTAGCGCAGCGACAGCCGCCGCCCCTTGAGCAGCCCCTCGCGCACCCGGGGCAGCGCGTCGGGGGCGGCCTCCACGTCGACGGCCACCTGGCTGCTGACGGCCGCCGCGCCCGCGCCCGCCGCCTGCTCCAGCTTGGCCACCACGCGCGGCAGCGCGTCGCCCTGCACGGCCCCGGCCAGCTCCGGCATGGCCGCGATCATCCGCAGCGCCACCAGCAGGGCGCTGGCCTCGTCGATGCCCAGCCGCAGCGGCCGGGCGATGGTGTCGGCGTTGTCGATGAGGATCTCGCCGCCGTCCCACGACACGTCGATCAGGTCGCCGGGGGTGTGGCCGGGCAGCCCGCACATCCACACCAGCTGCAGGTCGTCGATGAGCTGCTTCTCGCTCAGCCCGAACACGCGGGCCACCTCGTCCACCCGCGCGCCCGGGTGCGACATCAGGTACGGCACCAGCGCCAGCAACCTCGGCAGCCGGTCGGCGGCGGCGCTCATGGCTGCTCCTTCACGTCAGGGCCCCCTTCAGGCGTCGGATCACCGCTTCGCGGGCGTCGGGCGGCTCGACCACCTGCACGTCCGCGCCCAGGCTGGCCAGCCAGCCCGCCAGCCGCTCGGGGTCGGCGAAGGACAGCTCGGCCCTGTCCCACTCCCCCTCCCCGGCATGCACGGCCCCGGCCACCTGGCGCAGCCCCTCGCACGATCCCTTCCGCACGGCCACCACGGCGGTGCGGGCCTCCATCGGCTCCTCGGGGTAGCCGACCATGGCGCGCAGGTCCACCCCCTCGGGCACCGTCACCGCGCCCGGCCTGCCCACCGTGTCGACCTGGCCGACGATGCGCGACAGCCGGAAGGCCCGCGGCGCCTCGCGGTCGCGGTCGAAGCCCACCAGGTACCAGCGGCCCCGCCGGCTCACCACCCCCCACGGCTCCACCGTGCGGGTGCGGACGTTCTCGCTGCCGGCGCCACGGTAGTCGAAGCGGACCACGCGCCGGTCGCGCACCGCCTCCCACAGCGGCGGGAAGGCCGGGTCCTTGCTGTCGACGCGCAGCTCCAGCACCCCGCCCAGCGCGGCGTCGGCCTCCACCCCGCCCGCGCGCAGCTTCAGCAACGCCCCCGAGGCCGCCTCCGCCAGGCTGGCCCGCTGCCACACCTGGGCCGCCAGCCCCAGCACCGCGGCCTCGTCGGGCTCCAGGGTGATCTCCGGCAGCTCGTAGGACTGCCGCTCGATGCGGTAGCCCGGCTCGTCCTCCCACGGATCGCGCACCACGTCGATGGGGATGCCGATCTCGCGCAGCTCGTTCTTGTCGCGCTCGAACATCCGCTGGAAGGCCTCGTCGCTCTCGCGGTCGTAGCCGGGCACCGCGTGGCGGATCTGCTCGGCCGACAGCGGACGCCGGGTGGCGAGCAGGCAGATCACCAGGTTCAGCAACCGCTCGGTCTTACGGCGCGACATCTGCCCCCTCCTTGTCTAAAGCGACGCTACCCTGCCTTGCGTGATCAGATGGCGCACAGGGCAGGTCGCGCGGATCCGGCGCGAGTGGCACGGAGCGGTCGAGCTGGACGTCGCCGTCCCCGCCGACGGGGGCCAGGTCCGCGCGCTGGCCTACCCGGCGCTGGTGGGCCGGCCAGAACCCGGTGACGAGGTGCTGCTCAACACGACCGCGCTCGCGATGGGTCTCGGTACGGGAGGCTACGCCATGGTGGTGGCCGTGCCGAACCGTTTGCCGGAAGATCCGCAAGGCCCCGGGCACCTGGTGAAGGCCCGCTACACGCCGCTGCAGGCCACGGTGCTGGGCGCCGACGAGCAGGGCTCGCCGTACCACGAGGTGCTGCGCGAGGCCGACTCCCTGGACGGCATGCCGGTGGTGGTGGCCGACCTGCACTCGGCACTGCCGGCCATCCTGTGCGGCCTGCCCCGTACGGCTCGCGCCGTCTACGTCATGCTCGACGGCGGCGCGCTGCCGGCGTGGTTCTCCATGTCGTGCTCCCGGCTGCGCGAGACCGGCTGGCTGGCCGGGGTGGTGACGGTCGGGCAGGCCTTCGGCGGCGACGTGGAGGCGGTGACCACCCACACCGGGCTGCTGGCCGCCCGGCACGTGCTGGAGGCGGACGTGGCGATCGTCGCCCAGGGGCCGGGCAACCTGGGCACCGGCACCCGGTGGGGGTTCTCCGGCGTGTCGGCGGGCGAGGCGGTCAACGCCGCCGCGGTCCTGGGCGGGCGCCCGGTGGCGGCGCTGCGCGTCAGCGAGGGCGACGCCCGCGAGCGGCACCGGGGCGTCTCCCACCACTCCCTGACCGCCTACGGCCGCGTGGCGCTGGCCCGCGCCCAGGTGGTGGTGCCCGAGCTGCCCGGCGAGTTCGGCGCGCGGGTGCGCGAGCAGGCCCAGGCGCTGGCCGGCCGGCACGAGCTGGTCCACGTGCCCGTCGACGGGCTGCGCGAGGCGCTGGCCGGCTCGCCCGTGCGGCTGTCGACCATGGGACGCGGGCTGGAGGAGGACCCGGCCGCGTTCCTGGCCTCGGCCGCGGCCGGGCGGCACGCCGCGAGCCTGCTGCGCCCGGCCGGCTGACGGGACCGCCCGCCCCTGCTACGACCGGCGGCCTCACGGGATCATCCGAACGGCGGAGGCGGTCCATCCCCAGGGAGGACGCCGCCGCGGCCGCCCGCGCGGCAGCGTGGAGGCATGACAAGGACGTCCCTCCGGGTCGCCGCCGCCCTGGCCGCCCTGGCCGTGCTGCCCGCGCTGGCAGCCTGCGGCGCCACGCGCACGCCCTCCCATCACGCGTCTTCCTCCCCCCACGCGGCGGCCAGCCCCGCCCCCAGCGCCTCCCAGGGGATGCACCATGCCGCCACCACGCCGGCCGCCCAGCCACTGCGGCCGGGCGAGCGCTTCGCCACGCTGACGATGCCCGCCGCCTACACCCCCAAGCCCCCGGCCGGCGGCACCGACGAGTACCGCTGCTTCCTGCTGGACCCCAAGCTGAGCGGCGAGGACACCTTCCTCACCGGCGCGCAGTTCCAGCCGCGCAACACCGAGGTGGTGCACCACGCCATCCTGTTCCGCCTGGACGCCGACAGGACCGGCGAGGCGCGGCGGATGGACGCCGCCTCCCCCGGCGAGGGCTGGACGTGCTTCGGTGACGCCGGGGTCGAGGAGGGCGAGTGGATCGGCCAGTGGGCGCCCGGCGTGGCCGAGGTGCTGCTGGACCCCAAGCTCGGCTACCCGATGCCGGCCGGCAGCGCGCTGGTGATGCAGATCCACTACAGCACGCTCGCGCTGGGCGACCGCCCGGCCGGCGCCGACCAGTCCAGCGTGCGGCTGCGCCTGGCCTCGGGGAAGCTGACGCCGCTGCGCACCGCCACCTTCCCGGCGCCCATCGAGCTGCCCTGCACGCCGCAGGAGAAGGGCCCGCTGTGCGAGCGGCCGGCCGCGATCGCCGACGTCGCCAAGCGCTTCGGCGCCGAGGCCGGCCAGGCCGCCGACCAGCTGGCGCAGCTGTGCTCCGGCGGCAAGCCGGTCCCCGGCGACACCCAGCACTGCGACATCCCGGTCGAGCAGCCCGCCACCATCCACGCGGTGCTGGGCCACATGCACCTGCTGGGCCGCTCGATCTCCATGGAGCTCAACCCCGGCAAGCCCGGCGCGAAGAAGCTGCTGGAGGTGCCGGACTACGACTTCGACAACCAGACGCTGCGGCCGCTGGCCGAACCGGTCCAGGTCAAGCGGGGCGACGTCATCAGGGTCACCTGCACCCACGACGCCTCGCTGCGCGCGCAACTGCCGCTGCTGCGCGACCTGCCGCCCCGCTACGTGGTCTGGGGCGAGGGCACCCAGGACGAGATGTGCCTGGGCGTCGCGGTGGCCTCCCCGGCGACCTCGGCCGGCTCGTAGAAGTCCCTGAAGGTGAAGGCGTGCGGGGTGGGGCCGTGCTCGCGCAGGCGCGCCAGCCGCTCCATCCCCTCCGCCAGCGTGGGGATCACGCCCTGCGGGATCCACCACATCACCGTGTACGGCTCGGCCATGTGGCGGAACCACTCGCGGCGGCGCCGCAGGAACTCCAGGTGGCGCGACTTGTAGACGAAGTTCCACAGGGTCTCGCGCGACTCCCACACCGAGAAGTTGATCAGCAGGTCGTCGCCGTAGTCGTGCCGGACGGTGAGGGTGGGGTCCTCCTCGCTCTCCTTCAGCCGCCACACGAAGCCGGGCGCGGCGTCGGACAGCTTGTTGATCGGCTCCAGATTGGCGACGAACTCGGCGAGGGTGGGGCTGTCGATGGGGGCGCGCAGGCGCGCCACGTTCAGCTGGGCGAGATGCATGGCACCACTATGTCAATTTTCGTTTGTTTTAGAAAGGGCCACGCAGCACTCCCCGGGTCTGGGGTCCATCACGGCCGCCTCCGGGTCCTGGCCCAGGCCCTCCAGCAGGCCCCGGCACAGCGCCAGGTTCATCGAGCACACGAGCACCGGGTGGCGCTCGGCCAGCGCGTGGAACGGGCAGTTGCGCAGCCGCACGGACTCGCCCTCGGCGTAGGGTTCGTAGCCGCGGGCCCTGAGCACGTCGGTGACGGGCTCGCCGCGGCGTCGCCTGCCCAGGCGCTCACCCGCCCGCCTGGCGGCCTCCTCGGCCCGCTCGTCGGCGCCCAGCGCCTCCACCACCTCGGCCAGCACCGCCGCCAGCTCCCCGTAGTCGCGCGGCGGCAGGCTCACCACCCGCTCGGCCTTGGCCCTGCGGTACACCTTGGCGGGCCGGCCGCTGCCCGGGCCCTTGCGGGCGGGGGACTTGAACCCGCTTTCGAGCAGGCCGGCCTCGACGAGCCTGTCGAGGTGGAAGGCGGCGAGCGTGCGGGAGATCCCCACCGCCTCGGCGGCCTGCGCCCTGCCGATCTCGCCGGCGGCGGACACCAGCTCATACAGGCTGCGCCGTACCGGGTCGTGGAGGGAGGCCAGCGCGTCGAGGTCCTCAGGGCTCACGTGGCGAGTCTAGGACGGTCCCGGCACGGTACGGCATGCCGAGGCAGACGCCCCCGCCCGCCCGCGACCGGTCAGTAGGCGGCCAGCACGTCGACCACGAACACGAGCGTGTCGCCGCCGCGGATGCCCGCCGCGGGCAGGCCCGCCTTGCCGTACCCCAGAGCGGGCGGCACCACCATCGCCACGCGGCTGCCGGCCGGGACGCCCACCAGCGCGCGGTCCCAGCCCTTGATCACGGCGCCGTCGCCGACGGTGAACGCCTTGGGCCGGCCGTCCCGCCAGGTCGTGTCGAACACCCGGCCGCCCGCCCACACCACGCCCACGTACTGGGTGACGACGAGCCGCCCGGCCTCGACCTTCGGCCCGCGGCCCCTGGCCAGCACCTTGGCGGCGAACCTGGCCGGCGCTTCCCCGCGCGGGACGACGACCCGCGGGGGAGCCCCGCCGCTGATCCGCACCCCGGCCAGCACGCCGGAACGCGCGGCCTTCCCCGGCACGCCCTTGCCGTGCGTCCCCAGGATGTCGATCACGTAGAGCAGGTCGTCGCCGGGCCCGACGCCCCGCGGCGGGTTCGCGCCGAACCCCTCGGCGGGCGGGATGGCGGCGACGACGCGGCTGCCGACCCTGCGGCCCCGCAGCGCCCGGTCCAGCCCCGGCAGCAGCTTGCCGACCGGGAAGGCGGCCGGGCCGCCCCGGGCGAAGCTGGAGTCGACCAGCCGGTTGTCCCGGCCGTCCCACACGTGGGCGGTGTAGTGGACGATCGCCAGGTCGCCCTGCCGCACCACGGGCCCGCGGCCCTCGGCGAGCTGGTCGACCTGCAGCCTGCCCGCGGGCTCGCCCGAGGGGAACACGACGGTGGGCCTGGCGCCGAACGCCCCGCCCACCCTCAGCTCCTTCTCCTGGCCGCCCGGGGCGCACCCGCACGCGGCAAGCAGCGACAGCAGCACGAGCCAGCGGCGCATGCCCCGTGATGCTACCGGCGCGACCCCGCCCACGGACAGCGCTATTGGACGGATTGTCAGCCCGCGTAGAGGACGTCGACCACGAACACCAGCGTGCTCTTGGCGGGGATGCCGTTCTGGGCCTCGTCGCCGTAGCCCTTGTCCGGCGGGATCACCAGCAGCACGCGGCTGCCCCGCGGGATCCCGGTCAGCCCCTCACGCCACCCGGCGATCACGCCGTCCAGGCTGAAGGTCGCCGCCTCGCCCCTGCTCCAGCTGGAGTCGAACTGCTTGTCGGTGCCCCAGATCTTGCCGGTGTAGTGGGCGATGACCGTGTCGGTGGCCACGACCTTCGGGCCCGTGCCCTGGATGAGGGTCTTGACCACGAGCTCCTTCGGCGGCTTGAGATCGGTCTTGGTGGTCAGCGTGGGCGCCTTGTCCCCGCCGGGGTTGACGACCTTGACCCCCTCGACCGTCTCGCCGGTCTCCTTGCCCTGCGCGGCCTTCGGCATGAGCGAGATGGGGTCCATGACGAACACCTGGGTCTTGTTCGGGTCCTGGCCCTGCTTCTTGACCCGCTCGGCCTCCTCCTTGGTGAGGGCGTCGGGCGCGACCACGGCCATGAACCGGCCGCCCATCTTCGTCTTGGTGAAGCCCTCCACCAGGACCTTCGGCAACGTGTCGTCGATCTTGATGGGGGCGGGGTTGTCGGCGGTGTAGGAGGAGATCTCCTCCTTGTTGTCCTTGCCGTCCCACGTCCAGATCGTGTAGTGGGTCATGACCGTCTCGCCCTTGGCGAGCGGGGCCCCCTTGCCCGGGTCCAGCACCTGGTAGGAGGACACCTTCGCGGGGGCGCCGGTGGGGAAGGTGGCCTCGGGCTTGGCCCCCACCTTCCCCGTCACCTGCAGCGCCTCGGGCGCTCCCGAACCGCAGGCGGCGGCGAACAACAGTGGCAGGGCGGCCACAACGGCCAAAGCGCGGCGCATGACGAATTCCTCGGCAGACTCTCGATGCGGACCGCGCCACCCTACCCGACTTCCGCGTAGGCCCGGGGTAAACGGGCGCGGCTACATCCCGGCGATGAGCTTGTCCACCCGCTCGTCCACGCTGCGGAACGGATCCTTGCACAGCACCGTGCGCTGCGCCTGGTCGTTCAGCTTCAGGTGCACCCAGTCGACGGTGAAGTCGCGCCGCTTCTCCTGGGCCTTCCTGATGAACTCCCCGCGCAGCCGCGCCCGCGTCGTCTGCGGCGGCACCGACTTGGCCTCGAAGATCTTCACGTCGGAGGCCACCCGCTCCACCGCGTCGCGCTTCTGCAGCAGGTAGTACAGGCCGCGCCGCCGGTGCACGTCGTGGTAGGCCAGGTCCAGCTGGGCCACCCGGGGGCTGGACAGCGGCAGGTCGTACTTGCGGCGGTAGCGCTCGATCAGCTGGTACTTGGTCACCCAGTCGATCTCGCGGCTGACCAGGTCGAGGTTGCCCGTCTCCACCGCCCGCAGCGTCCGCTCCCACAGGTCCAGCACCCGCGTCGTGATCGCGTCGCCGCCGCGCCGGTCGACGAAGTCCTTGGCCTTGGACAGGTACTCCTGCTGGATCTCCAGGCTCGAGGCCTCCCGGCCGTTGGCCAGCCGTACCCGCCGGCGGCCCGTCATGTCGTGCGAGACCTCCCGGATCGCCCGGATCGGGTTCTCCAGGCTCAGGTCCCGCATCACCGTGCCCGCCTCGATCATGCGCAGCACCAGGTCGGTCGCGCCCACCTTCAGCAGCATCGTGGTCTCGCTCATGTTGGAGTCGCCCACGATGACGTGCAGCCGCCGGAACCGCTCGGCGTCGGCGTGCGGCTCGTCCCGCGTGTTGATGATCGGCCTGCTGCGCGTGGTGGCGCTCGAGACGCCCTCCCAGATGTGCTCGGCCCGCTGCGAGACGCAGTACACCGCCCCGCGCGGGGTCTGCAGCACCTTGCCGGCGCCGCAGATGATCTGCCGGGTGACCAGGAAAGGTATCAGCACATCGGCCAGGCGCCCGAACTCCCCGTGCCGGCCCACGAGGTAGTTCTCGTGGCAGCCGTAGGAGTTGCCGGCCGAGTCGGTGTTGTTCTTGAACAGGTAGATGTCGCCGGCGATGCCCTCCTCGCGCAGCCGCTTCTCGGCGTCCACCAGCAGACCCTCGAGGATGCGCTCGCCGGCCTTGTCGTGGGTGACGAGCTCGACGACGTTGTCACACTCGGGGGTCGCGTACTCCGGATGGCTGCCCACGTCCAGGTACAGGCGCGCGCCGTTGCGGAGAAAGACGTTGCTCGATCGGCCCCAGGACACCACTCGCCGGAACAGGTACCGCGCGACCTCGTCCGGCGACAGCCTGCGCTGCCCCCGGAAGGTGCACGTCACGCCGTACTCGTTCTCCAGCCCGAAGATGCGACGATCCATCACCTCACACTAGTTCCCCGAATCGGCGGGCGGGAGAGATCTTGGCGCGGGTTTTCTTTCCGCCGGTTTTCCGGTACGGCTCCCGCCCGCGCTCGGCACGCCCCTCCGGCGGCATGCCATACGGCTCCCGCGAGCCCGTCACCGGCGCACGCGAAAGGGGCCGCCCCACCGACGGGGACGGCCCCTTTCCCTGCGCGGACAGGCCCTCAGCCGCCCGAGCCGTCGTCCAGCGGCCCCTCGGGCGCGGTCGGCGGCTGGCCGCCCTCCTGCTGAGCGGGCTGCTCCTGCGAAGGCTCCTGGGCTTGCTCCTGGGCCTGCTGCTGGGCCTGCTGCTGGCCCGCCGGGCGCGCCAGCAGCCGCTCCAGCCGCGGCCCCACCAGGCGCTGGAACTTGCGGTGCTCCCGGTTGCGGTCGAGCACCGCCACCTCCAGCTGCCCCACCGCCGGACGCTCCCCGCCCGGCTCGGTCAGCGCCGCCAGCGCGACCTCCAGCGCCTCCGCGAGCGGCATGCCCTCCCGGTAGCGCTCCTTCAGCCGCGAGGCCACCGCCTCGGCCTGGCCGCCCATCGCCGTGAAACCGTGCTCGTCGAACACCGAGCCGTCGAAGGTCAGCCGGTAGATGGCGTCGCGGTCGGGCGTCTCGCCCACCTCGGCCACCACCACCTCCACCTCCAGCGACTTGATCTGCTCGGTGAAGGCCTTGCCGAGGAAGGAGGCGTACAGGTTGGCCAGCCCCCGGCCGGTCACGTCGGAGCGGTCGTAGGTGTAGCCGTTGACGTCGGCGTAGCGGATGCCGCCCAGCCGCAGCTCCTCGAACTCGTTGTAGCGCCCGACCGCCGCGAAGCCGATGCGGTCGTAGATCTCGCTGATCTTGTGCAGCGCCCGCGACGGATTGGGCGCCACGAACAGGATGCCGTCCTGGTACTGCAGCACCACGACGCTGCGGCCACGCGCGATGCCCTTGCGCGCGTAGTCCGCCTTGTCCCGCATGATCTGCTCAGGGGACGCGTATCCAAAAGGCATGGTCACCGGAGGTGATCCTTTCTAGCGCAGCGGGGCGATGGGGCCGTCGGGGGAGATCATCCGCTCATCCAGCATGTGCTGGACGACCTCGGCGACCTCCTCGTCGCCCAGGCGGCGGAAGCCGTTGTCGTCGATCACCGCCACGACCGGCCAGATCTTCCTGGTCACGTCGGGGCCGCCGGTGGCCGAGTCGTCGTCGGCGGCGTCGTAGAGCGCCTGGATGAGCATCGTCACCGTGTCGTCGGCGCCGGCGTCGTCGCGGTAGAGCTTCTTCAGCGCGCCCTTGGCGAAGATCGAGCCCGACCCGATCGCGTCGTAGCGGTCCTTCTCGTACGGCCCGCCGGCCACGTCGTAGCTGAAGATCCGCCCCGCGTCGCGGTCGGGGTCGTAGGCGGCGAACAGCGGCACCACCACCAGCCCCTGCATCGCCATGCCGAGGTTGCCGCGGATCATCGTGGCCAGCCGGTTGGCCTTGCCGGCCACCGACAGCGTGCGGCCCTCCATCTTCTCGTAGTGCTCAAGCTCCACGCGGAACAGCCGGGCCATCTCGATGCCGGTGCTGGCCGTGCCCGCGATGCCCATGCACGAGTAGTCGTCGGCGCGGAACACCTTCTCGATGTCACGCTGCGCAATGATGTTCCCCGAGGTCGACCTGCGGTCCCCCGCCATGACCACGCCGCCCGCGAACGTCGCCGCCGCGATCGTGGTGGCGTGCGGGACCTGGTCGCCGATGGGTGCCGCCAGCCGCTCCGTCCGCCGCTGCAGCAGCTCGGGCGCGTAGTGCCCGAGAAAATCGGTGAACGAGGAGTTGCCGGTGTTCTGGAAAAGGTTGTGCATCAATCCGGCGGGCAGATCCCTGTGCGGTGCCACGCGACTCCCTCCCAACGATACGTCGACAGGCTTGACCCTACTCATCTTCTGCCCCCGCTTGCACTCGTCTCGATCAGCTGGCGGCGAACCGGCTGTGTTCACCAGATCGTTTCTTTACGCCCGCGGGGGCCCGTGCGATTGTCGGTATGTCTGCACGTCCATCCCACGCTGGAGGCCGCTGTGAGACCGCTGCCCGTGGCCGTGCCCCTCGCCCTGGTCCTCGCGCTGCCGGCCTGCGGCACCGGCGGACCGGCCGGACCGGAGACCGTGACGCTGACGATCACCGCCAACGCCATCTCCGGCGGCAAGAACGCCGAGGGCGCCGACTGGATCAAGAACTGGGTCATCCCCCGGTTCGAGAGCACCCATCGCAACGTCAAGGTGCTCTTCCAGCCCAGCGGCGTGGACGACGAGCAGTACAAGACCAGGCTGGCCCTGGACCTGAAGTCGCGGCGCGGCGCCGACGTCATCGCCGTCGACGGCATCTGGGTCGGCGAGTTCGCCCAGGCCGGCTACCTCAAGCCGCTGGCCGAGGTGGGCGGCCCCGGCGTCGACTCCTGGGAGGGCTGGACGCAGATCCCGCAGGCCGTCCAGGGCCTGGGTGTCTTCGAGGGCAAGAAGTACGGCCTGCCGCTCGGCACCGACGGGCGGGTGCTGTTCTACAACAAGGCCCTGTTCAGAAAGGCCGGGCTGCCCGAGACGTGGCAGCCCACGAGCTGGCAGGACATCCTGGACGCCGGCCGCAGGCTCAAGGACGCCGGCGTGCCCGTGCCCGTCCAGATCAACGCCGGCACCGCCATGGGCGAGGCGACCACCATGCAGGGCGTGCTGCCGCTGCTGGCCGGGGCGGGCGCGGAGATCTACGCCGACCGCAAGTGGACCGGCGCCTCCCAGGCCATGAAGGACGTCCTGGCCTTCTACCGGCAGCTGTACGGCGGCAGCGGCCTGGGCGACCCCAAGCTCCAGCAGGAGGCCAAGGGGCGCGACAAGTCCTTCGCCCAGTTCGCCGAGGGCAAGATCGGCATCCTGGCCGAGAGCGACTACTTCTGGCGCTCCGTCGTCGAGCCGCAGGCGGGCATCGCCAAGATGGCCGACCGCGATCAGGTCGTCGGCTACGCCAAGATCCCGGCCAAGCAGCCCGGCGCCGGGATCCGGGGACAGGACTTCGTGTCCATGTCCGGCGGCGCGGTGCGGGTGCTCAACCCCTTCACCAAGAACGGCAAGCTCGCCTGGGAGCTGCTGAGCTTCATGCACTCCAAGGAGGCCACCAAGGCCGAGCTGGCCGGGCAGGTCCGCATCAGCGCCCGCAAGGACGTCAACGACGAGGTGCTGGGCGCGGACCCGATGCTGAAGTTCATCGCCGACGAGGTGCTGCCGATCACCGCCTACCGGCCGCCGCTGGCGGTCTACCCGCAGGTGTCGGTCGCCGTGCAGGAGGCCACGGCGGCGGTCGTCTCCGGCACCCCGCCCGACGAGGCCGCCTCGGCCTACCAGGCCAAGCTCGAAGGGCTCGTCGGCGGCGCGGCCAACGTCGCGGGCTGACCCGGCCGGCCCCGCCGGCGCCGCCGTACCCCACCCGGCCGGCCCCGCCTCACCGGCCCGGACGGCTACACCCACGCCCGGGCCGTGCCACGCCGTACCCGCGCCCTGGTCTCCATCGACGACCGGTTTGCTGAACACTGGGAGCCATGAGGAACTGGATCCTCCACGTCGACCTCGACTCCTTCATGGCGGCCGTCGAGACCCTGCGCAACCCCGAACTCCGCGGCCGGCCCGTGATCGTCGGCGCCGACGGCGACCCCACCCGCCCCCGCACCGTCGTGTCCACCGCCTCCTACGAGGCCAGGCAGTACGGCGTGCACTCCGGCATGCCCATGCGCACCGCCCACCGCAAATGCCCCGACGCGATCTTCCTGCCGGTCGACCTGCCCGCCTACGAAACCGTCTCCGCCCAGGTCATGGACGTCCTGCGCACCTTCCCCGTCGTCGTGGAGGTCTGGGGCCTGGACGAGGCCTTCCTCGGCTGCCGCACCGACGACCCCGAGGCGCTGGCCCGCGACATCCAGCGCGCCGTCCACGAACGCACCGGCCTGACCTGCTCCATCGGCATCGGCGACAACAAGCACCAGGCCAAGCTCGCCGCCGGATTCCGCAAACCCGCCGGAGTCGCGCGCCTGACCGGCGACGACTGGACGGCCGTCATGGGCGAACGCCCCACCACCGCCCTGTGGGGCATCGGCGACAAGACCGCCGCCAAACTCGCCGCCATGGGCATCCACACCGTCAACCAGCTGGCCGCCGCCGACCCCGCCGACCTCGCCGAACGCTTCGGCCCCACCAACGGGCCATGGCTGCGCTACCTCGCGCTCGGCAAGGGCGAGGCCACCGTCAGCGACACCCCATGGATCCCCCGCGGCCACAGCCGCGAGGCCACCTTCACCCAGGACCTCACCTCACCGGAGGAAATCTCCGCCCACGTGTCGGCCTTCGCGCGCCGCCTGGCCGCAGAGGCCGACGACGCGGGCCGCCGGATCGTCCGCGTCACTGTCAAGATCCGCTTCAGGCCGTTCGACACCCTCACCCGTCAGACCAAGCTCCCCTCCCCCACCACCGACCCCGACGCCGTCGACACCACGGCCGTGGCCATCCTGGACCGCTTCGACCTCACCAGGCCGGTACGGCTGATCGGCGTCGGCGTGGAATACGAGCCCAAGAACTGACCCACCGCAAGGACCGAACTCACGCCCCACCGCCGACCCGCCCCACCGCCCCCGCACAGTCGGCCGGAAAGCCGCCCGTCACACCATCGTCGCCTCGGACAGGTGATCGAGCACCCTCACCAGCTCCTCGTCGGCGGCCCGGACCAGTTCCTCCTCCGACAGCTCCAGCTCCTCCCGCGGCGGCCCCTCCACATACGAGACGGCCTGCCAGGCGTTCCGCGCATCGTCCCTGAACTGCCCGATACCGGAGTTGCACGGCAGGCACAGAGCCTTGCGGACGAGGCCGGACTCGTGGCAGTGGTCGACGTGCTCGGGAGGATTCGACCAGCAGACGGCACACAGGCCAAGCTGATCCTCGATCATCCGCTCCACGTCCTCCTCACGGAGCCGATACCGCCGGGTCAGGTGATACGTCCGGGTCCGGGCTGTGGACCTGGAGCGCTGCTTCGGCAGCACCACGAAGTCCGGCCAGTAGTCGTAGCCCTCCAGATACAGCGCCGCCAACGTCATGGTGGCCACGCAGTCGCGGAAGTGCCCCAGCGCGTTGTTGCAGTTGAAACACAGCAGGCCGCGCACCTGCCCGGTGTCGTGGCAGTGGTCGACGTGCGTCGCCTCCACGTCGCGGCAGATGGCGCACAGCCCGCCCTGCTGGGCGAGCATGCGCTGGAAATCGTCCTCGGTAATGCCATAGCGGTACTGGAGCATGTAATTTCGCTCGCTCCCGTACTTCTTTATCTTGTTTTCCCGCATCACGATAGTATGGCAGGGCTTGCAGTAGGCCGCCAACCCATCTTTCTGCGCCCTGTTCCGGCCGAATTCATCGCGCAGCTTTATTTCCCTGCAGCGCGGACAATATTTGTGTCCAGGTGGAACCTCTACACGCTCACGCACTTTCTTGCCCTGCTCCGCCTTGCGCTTGCGATAGCTGCACTGGGACCGCAGCCGGAAGCAGGCCTTGCAGTAGCGAGCGCGTCCATCGGCCATCCGCCTATTTAGCCCGAACTCCGATACAGGTTTTTCCTCACCGCAGTCCGGGCAGCACTTTAGAGCCTCCGGTGTTTCCACCCGGTTTACCTCCCTTCGTGTGTCCGATTTCCCCTATTGGCCGCCTTTTTGGACATAGCTCCTGACAAATTCCTCTGCGTTCTCTTCGAGAACTTCGTCGATTTCGTCCAGAATTGCGTCGACGTCGTCGGTCAGCTTCTCGTGCCGCTCCTGCACATCGGCCGCCGCCGTCGCCTCGGTCTCCTCGACCTCGCCCTCGCGCCGCCCGGCCTGCTTCTGGCCGCCGGTGTCCTTGGTCGCCATGTCTGCCACCTCCGCTTGGGGGACTGCTTCTCACAGATATCTTCCCCAACCTAACGACAGTTTCGCGTCGCCGGGCTCGCGATCTTCCTCACTTGACTGGATAGCTATACTATCCAATACTGGGACGCGGAGGTGCGAGATGTCCCCCTCGTCGCTGAGCACCGCAGGCGTGCTCCTCATCACGGTCCCCGGCATCGCCTACGGCGGTGTCACCCTGCTGACGTTCCTCATGCGCAACGTGCCCGGCTACCGCGACAACCCCGTGCGGCGCGGGCTGTGGCGCGCCGGGCACGCGCACGCCGGCGTGCTGGTGCTGTTCAGCCTGGTGGCGATGCTGTACGTCGACCAGGCCGACCTGTCCGACGGCATGCGGGCGCTGGTGCGGACCCTCATCGTGGCCGCGCCGATCCTGATGCCGCTGGGCTTCTTCCTGTCGGTCGTCCGCCCGGTCGACACCAAGCCGAACCGGTTGATCTGGCTGACCTTCGCCGGCGGCGCCTGCCTGGCGGTGGGCACGGTGCTTCTCGGCATCGGTTTGCTCTGAACCGAACGCCTTTACTTTGTAGATTCATATCCGGTACGGCATCGCCCCGCCGTACCGGATCGAGCGGCCGGGGCTACTCGCCGCCGGTCAGCGCGGCCACCAGCTCGGCGGCGGTGCGGCAGCGGTCGAACAGCTCGCCCACGTGGGCCTTGGTGCCTCGCAGCGGTTCGAGGGTCGGGACCCGCTGGAGGGATTCCCGGCCCGGGATGTCGAAGATGACCGAGTCCCAGGAGGCGGCGGCCACCGAGTCGCTGTACTGGGCCAGGCAGCGGCCGCGGAAGTAGGCGCGGGTGTCGGTGGGCGGGTTCTCCACCGCGCGCTGGACCTCTTCCTCGGTGACCAGCCGCTGCATGCGGCCGCGGGCGACCAGCCGGTTGTACAGCCCGCGGTCGGGGCGGATGTCGGAGTACTGCAGGTCGACCAGTTGCAGCCGCGGGTGGGACCAGGCCAGGCCGTCGCGGCTGCGGTAGCCCTCGAGGAGTTCGAGCTTGGCGACCCAGTCCAGCTCGCGGGACAGCTGCATGGGGTCGTCGGCCAGGCGGGCGAGGACGGACTCCCAGCGGTCCAGGACGTCCTTGGTCATCTCCTCGTTGGCGGTGCCGCGTTCCTCGACGTACTTGCGGGCCTGCTCCAGGTACTCCATCTGGATCTGGATGGCGGTGAGCTTGCGCCCGTCGCGCATGGGGACCTGGTAGCGGCACGTGGGGTCGTGGGAGACGGCCCGCAGCGCCTGGACGGGGTTGTCGACGGTGAGGTCGCGGGTGAGGAAGTTGTCCTCGATCATGGCGAGCACGAGGGCCGTGGTCCCCAGCTTCAGATATGTCGAAATTTCCGACATGTTGGCGTCGCCGATGATCACGTGCAGCCGGCGGTACTTCTCCGGATCGGCGTGCGGCTCGTCCCGGGTGTTGATGATCGGCCGCTTGAGCGTGGTCTCCAGGCCCACCTCGACCTCGAAGAAGTCGGCCCGCTGGCTGATCTGGAAGCCCTCGCCGCGCGAGTCCTGGCCGATGCCGACCTTGCCCGCGCCGACGACGACCTGGCGGGAGACGAAGAACGGCGTCAGGTGCCGCACGATGTCCGCGAACGGCGTGGCGCGGCGCATGAGGTAGTTCTCGTGGCAGCCGTAGGAGGCGCCCTTGGCGTCGGTGTTGTTCTTGTAGAGCTGGATGGGCGCGTTGGTGGGGATGGCCGAGGCCCGGGTGGCCGCGTCGTACATCACCCGCTCCCCCGCCTTGTCCCAGATGACCGCCGCGCGGGGGTTGGTGCACTCCGGCGTGGAGTACTCCGGGTGGGCGTGGTCGACGTACAGCCGCGCCCCGTTGGTGAGGATGACGTTGGCCAGCCCCAGGTCCTCGTCGGTGAGCTGACTGGGGTCGGCGACCTCGCGGGCCAGATCGAAGCCCCGCGCGTCGCGCAGAGGGTTCTCCTCCTCGAAGTCCCATCGCGCCCTGCGCGCCCTGGCGGCGGAGGCCGCCAGGTAGGCGTTCACCACCTGGGAGGAGGTGACCATCGCGTTGGCGCCTGGCTGGCCAGGTACGGAGATTCCGTACTCGGTCTCGATGCCCATCACCCGACGCACCGTCATGCGCACCCTCATCCGTTCGACCGGAAGCTCACCTGAGCTGTCTTTCCGCCGTTTATATGCCCGAGCCTATGCCCTTCACAGTGCCCCGAGGCCACAGAGTTATGGCACCGCAGCCTTTTCCCGCGTCACCACGGGAGGCGTGGGCGTACGGCGGGGCCGCAGCAGCCGCTGGATCGGGCGTTCGACGCAGGCGTAGACGAGATAGGACAGTCCTATCGCGGCCAGGGTGGTGAGGGTGGCGAGGAGCCAGGGGGGCATCGCGTCACGGAGGGCCGGGATGAGGGCCACCGCGACCGGCGTGTGGAACAGGTACAGCGGGTAGGTGGTGCCGCCCAGCCCGGTGAGCGCCCTGGAGGCGGGCAGCCGCAGCAGTCCGAGGGCGACGAGGGACATGACCGCGAAGATCAGGGTGATGGTGACGATCACGCCGGCGTCGGTGACGGGCATGGCCTTGAAGCCCGCCTTGGCGATGCGGCCGCCGACCCGTTCGAGCGCCGCGTGCAGGGCCATGACCCAGCCGGCCACGACCATGAGCCAGGGCAGCCAGGCCGAGCCGTGCCTGCGGATGAGGTAGAGGGCCATGCCGGCGACGAAGTAGGGCGCGTAGCGCGGCATGACGGCCTCGGTGACGAGCTTGGTCGTCTCCAGGCCGGCCAGCCACTCCAGGCCGAGGAGCGAGCCGAGCTGGGGACTCCACTCGACGACGGCGGCGGCGGCCAGCCAGCAGGCCATGAAGGCCAGGATGCGGCGGTAGGTGATGCCGACCAGCACCATCAGGGCCATGAGCAGGTAGAAGCGCAGCTCGGCCCACAGGGACCAGTAGACGCCGTTGGCGTCGGGGACGCCGAACAGGCGCTGGACCATGGTGGCGTTGACCGCGTACTCCCCCGCGTCGAGCCTGGCGTCCGGGCCCTTGACGGCGGCCAGGGCGGTGACGGCGACGACGGCGGCGAGGCTGAGCCAGTAGGCGGGATACAAGCGGACGAACCGGGACCAGGCGAAGGAGCCGAGGCCCCTCCCCCACACGGTCATGAGGATGACGAAGCCGCTGATCATGAAGAACAGCTCGACGCCGAGGATGCCCAGCCCGGCCAGCGGCGCGAGGGCGGGGAACAGCTCCGAGGGCCGCTCGCCCCAGACGGACGCGAAGGCGACCAGGTAGTGGAAGGCCAGCACCAGCAGGGCTGCGAGGAAACGAAGGAGGTCGAGCTCGGCGAGGCGTCCGTCGCCGCGTGCGTGCCGGGCCGTCACGGGCGCTCCGGGGGGAGGGGCTTGTGCACGCACATTGGACGCCACATATGTCACATTGGTTCCATCTGCACCAGAGGCACCACGGGGGTTCTACGTGACCGACGCGCAGGATCGGCGATCTCAGCCGGGGGGACCGTACGGCCCGCCCGGCTGGGGGCAGGGCACGCCATCGGAGGGGCAAGGGTACGGCCCGCCGCCGGAGGGGGCGCCGTGGCAGCCGCGTCCTCCGGCCGGGCCGCCTCATCCGGGAGGCGGCCCGCATCCCGGCCCCGCCCACCCGGGAGGTCCGCATCCAGGCCGGCCACCAGCGGGAGCGCCATGGCCGGGCGGCACAGGCGGCCCAGGCGGGCCGTACCCGGGTCCCGGCGGCCCGTATCCAGGTCCCGGCGGGCTGTATCCAGGACCCGGCGGCCCGCCCCCACCTGGGCGGCGGCCCGCGGGGTCACGCGGCTGGCTGATCCCCGTGGCGGTCGTCAGCGGCCTGCTGGTCGCGGCCCTCGTGGCGGCCCTGGTCGTCTTCCTGCCGGGCAAGGACTCCCCCGGCGGCGTCCAGGCCGGCCGCGAGCAGGGCGAGACCGGCGAGACCTCGGACGGCACGGGCGACGGCGAGGGCGGCGAGAAGGACACCGGCGAGCTGTCGGGAAAGGTCGCCTGGCAGTTGCCCAAGTCGCCCCGCGGCGGCTCGCCGGTCGAGACCCTTCTGCACGGCTGGCTCACCGACCGGGCCGTGGTCAGGGCCGACGAGCTGGCGGTACGCGCCTACGACCGCGCCTCGGGCAGGCCGCTGTGGCAGACGCGGCCGCCCGGCGGCGGCCGGTTCTGCGGCGTCACCCGCGAAGACGCGGACGGCGGCATCGCCGTGGCCTACGGCCCGGTGCGGGCCTCGACCGTGAATCCGGCGTTCAAGCACCAGGACTGCCTGTTCGTGGCCATGCTCGACCCGGCCACGGGCCGCATGCGCTGGAAGGCGTCCCTGGAGCAGACCTTCAACGTCAGGACGCTGCGCCGCATCGGCAGCTCGCCGCCCAAGCAGGTCGCGCTGTCGCGCGCCGGTGACACGGTGGTGGTCGCCTACGGCTGGAGCGTGGTGGGTCTGGACGCCGCGGACGGCGGGCGGGCGTGGGAGGTCAAGGACGTCCCCGCCAAGAACGGCGACTCCAGCTGCACGTTCGTCGACGTGATGCCGCGGGCCGACGCCGCCGTGCTGCTGGCCGCGTGCGAGGAGCCGTACCCGCTCGGGGTGTACGCCCTCGACCCGGCCTCGGGCCGGCAGCGGTGGCGCGTGTACCTGCCGGAGGACACCGTGGGCGACGACTCCGGCGTCAACCTGCGCCTGTTGTCCGCCGATCCGCCGGTGGTGGTGAACTCCTCCCTGGAGGGCGGGGCACGGCTGATCACGCTCGGCGAGACGGGCCAGGTCCGGCACGTCATCCCCGCCAAGGGTGACTTCGGCGAGCTGGACCTGTCGGGGATCGGCGTGACCTCGCAGGACTACCCCCGCCACCATCTGGCCGTCTCCGGCGACGTGCTCGTCGGGGTGACGCGCAAGCGCCAGGTCACCGAGATCCGCGACACCAACCAGGTGGTGGCCTTCGACCTGCGTTCCGGAAAGGTGCGCTGGGCCGGGTCGCTGGGCGAGAAGAACACCGCGGTCCCGGTCGGCGTCGACGGCGACACGGTGATCGCGATGCGCACGGGGACGGCGGAGGAGCCGCCCCAGGCGTTCCGCATGCGGGTGTCGGACGGTAGGGCGACGCCGATGGGGCCGCCCTACCCCCGTGACCTGATCTTCATGCCCTACACCAGCCAGCTGACCTTCACCGGCGAGGAACTGCTCATGGTCAGCAACAGCTTCATGCATCCGGCGGCGGCCGTGCTGCGGTGACGGTCGAGGGTACGGGCGCAGCGGGTCCTCCTCGGTCTCACGCCGGACGACGACGCGCGCCCGCCCGCCGCACGGCGCAGGTCGCCGTTCTCGCAGCGCCCGCCGACGACGGTGACGGGGCGGGCAGTGGCGTGGGGGCGGCGCGGGACCAGGGCGGCGGTGTACGGCGCGCCGTACAGGTCGGCGCAGTGATCGGCTCGGACGGCGTGCCGTAGCCCGGGCGGGCCGTACCCCGGGCGGCCGTACGCGCTCGTCGCCGGAACCTTCCCACGGGGAGCCGGACCGCCCGTCCGCGAGGAGATGCCTCGACGGCGACCCGCTCTTCCACCACGTCGAGCCGGACCGCCACGCCCGTGAGAAGGGCTGCTCACGCTCGAGCGGGCGGCGCAGGGGATGACCGGCATGGCGACGGTCCGGGCGGGCAGGGTGGGGCGAGGCGGGGCGTGCTGCGCGACGGCGCCCACGCAGACCCGCCCCACGCGACCCGCCCCACGAGACCCGCACTCGCGGACCTTCCCCACCAGACCCGCATCGCGAACCCGCCCACACGGACCTGGTGGTGTTCGGCCCCGGTACGGTGGGCGGTGCCGCTGCCCTCGCCGATCCCCCGCCCCCGGTGGCGAGGTGGTGGCGTGCGACGGAGCGCTGGCCGGGACCCGACGGGGAGGGATCGTCACGCTGTGACCGAGCTGGAGACGCTGGAGAAGATCGCCGCCGAGTGTCCGGGGACGCTCGCCGTGGAGGCGCGCCTCGGCGGCGAGCCGGTCCTGTCGCTCAACGCCGCCGTGGAGCTGCCGCTGGCCAGCGTGGGCAAGCTGCTGCTGCTGGCCGAGGTGGCGATGGGCGTCGAGGGCGGCGTCCTCGACGCGGGCGAGCCGGTCGAGCTGCTGGAGGAGGACTACTGCGGCGGGTCCGGCCTGCTGGCCGGGCCGGTCGGGTTGTCCGCGCGCCGCTGGAGCGTGGGCGACCTGGCGCTGCTGACGGCGGCGGTGAGCGACAACACCGCCACCAACGCGCTGTTGCGCACGGTCGGGCTCGGCCGGGTCAACGCCGCCGCCGCGGCGATCGGCCTGACCCGTACGCGCCTGCTGGACCGTATCCGGGAGCCGCGGCTGCCCGAGCATCCGCCGGCGTTCGCCCTCGGCACGGCCGGCGAGCTGGCCGGGCTGGCGGCGCTGGTGGCCTCCGGCGGGGCCTGGCAGGCGCGCCTGCGGGGGTGGATGACCGCCAACACCGACCACAGCCTGGTGCCCGCCCTGGTCAGGCACGACCCGGAAGGCGGCTGGCTGGCCAACAAGACCGGCGTGGACGCCGGGGTGCGGGCCGACGTGGGGATCATGGGCGGCGCCGCGGGGGGACTCGCCTACGCGGTGCTCGCCGCCGGCCCGCCGGGGTCGGAGGACCGGCTGGCCCGCGCCGTACGGCAGGCCGGGACGGTCGTCGCAGCTCTGGCCCCATGGGGTTGAGCAGCTGGGCGACGGCGCTGCGCTGGTAGGCGGCGAACGAGCGGGCGGCCGGGTGGGGCGGCGGGGCGCCTGGCCGCCCCGATGCGGCGAAGATGCGGCGAAGATGCGGCGAAACAGCCTGGGGGTGCGCAGCCGTACGGTGTGCACCCCGGTGGCGCCCTGCACCCCGGGGCTGGGTGCCAGGGCGACGCCAAGCCCGGCCCGAACCAGGCGGATCGTCACCTCGTCAGGGTCGCTGCGGCACCGGATCGCCGGTGCGCTCCGGATGGAGGCCGGGTGCTCGGCCCGAAGGCGGTGGTCCTCGGCTCGCCGGGCCGGGTCGGCCAGCCGTACCCGGGGCCGCGCGTCGCGGTGCCCGGCCGGCGGCACCGGCAGCTCGTACGGCCGGTGCTCCACCAGGTCGAGTGCGACGTCGGGGCGGCGAGCGACGGCAAGCCGGTAGCCGGGGAGAGCCTGAGCGCCCAGGGCGGCGTCGGCGATGCCGCCGGCGTGGAACACCTCGAGCGGGACGTGGAGCCTGTTGCCGCTGAGCACGCTCCTCGGGGCCGGGACAGCACAGGGCCCGCGTGGCACATGCCGCGCGGGCCCCGTACGTCGCCCTCGAATTCCCCTACAGGTACTGACCGGTGTTGGCCACCGTGTCGATGGACCGTCCGGCCTCGGAGCCCTGCTTGCCGGACACCAGGGTGCGGATGTAGACGATCCGCTCGCCCTTCTTGCCGGAGATGCGGGCCCAGTCGTCGGGGTTGGTGGTGTTAGGCAGGTCCTCGTTCTCGGAGAACTCATCGACGCAGGCGGTGAGCAGGTGCTGCACCCGCAGGCCCTTCTGGCCGTTCTCCAGGAACTGCTTGATCGCCATCTTCTTGGCCCGGTCGACGATGTTCTGGATCATCGCGCCGGAGTTGAAGTCCTTGAAGTACAGGACCTCCTTGTCGCCGTTGGCGTAGGTGACCTCCAGGAAGCGGTTCTCCTCGGTCTCGGCGTACATCCGCTCGACCGCGCTCTGGATCATCCCGGCGATGGTGGCCTCGCGGTCGCCGCCGTGCTCGGCCAGGTCGTCGGGGTGCAGGGGCAGGTCGGGCACGAGGTACTTGGAGAAGATGTCCTTGGCCGCCTCGGCGTCCGGCCGCTCGATCTTGATCTTGACGTCCAGGCGGCCGGGCCGCAGGATCGCCGGGTCGATCATGTCCTCGCGGTTGGAGGCGCCGATGACGATGACGTTCTCCAGGCCCTCGACACCGTCGATCTCGCTGAGCAGCTGCGGGACGATGGTGTTCTCCACGTCGGAGGAGACGCCGGAGCCTCGGGTGCGGAAGATCGAGTCCATCTCGTCGAAGAACACGATCACCGGGGTGCCCTCGGAGGCCTTCTCGCGGGCCCGCTGGAAGACCAGGCGGATGTGCCGCTCGGTCTCGCCCACGTACTTGTTGAGCAGCTCCGGGCCCTTGATGTTGAGGAAGAAGCTCTTGCCCTCCTGGCCGGTGCGCTCGGCGACCTGCTTGGCCAGCGAGTTGGCGACGGCCTTGGCGATGAGCGTCTTGCCGCAGCCGGGCGGGCCGTACAGCAGCACGCCCTTGGGCGGGCGGAGCTTGTGCTCCCTGAACAGGTCCGAGTGCAGGTAGGGAAGCTCGACGGCGTCCCTGATCTGCTCGATCTGCCGGGACAGGCCGCCGATCTCCTCGTAGGAGATGTCGGGGACCTCTTCCAGGACGAGCTCTTCGACCTCGGACTTGGGAATGCGCTCGTAGACGTAGCCGGAGCGCGGCTCCATCAGCAGCGAGTCGCCGGCGCGGATGGGCTGGTCGAGCAGCGACTCGGCCAGGCGCACCACACGCTCCTCGTCGGCGTGGGAGATGACCAGGGCGCGCTGTCCGTCCTCCAGCAGCTCCTTGAGCATCACGATCTCGCCGACCTCTTCGTAGCCGAGCGCCTCGACCACGTTGAGCGCCTCGTTCAGCATGACCTCCTGGCCACGCTTGAGGCTCTCGACGTCAACGGAAGGGCTGACGTTCACGCGGAGCTTGCGGCCCCCGGTGAACACCTCCACCGTGCCGTCTTCCCGGGCCTCGAGGAAGACGCCGAAACCCGACGGCGGCTGGGCCAGCCGGTCGACTTCCTCCTTGAGGGCGACGATCTGGTCTCTGGCCTCCTTGAGCGTCGAGACCAGGCGCTCGTTCTGCGCGGTGACGGCCGCGAGGTTGGCCTGTGCCTCATGGAGGCGCTCTTCGAGAACCCTGGCTTGACGGGGAGATTCCGCCAGCTTCCGCCTCAGCGCGGTGATCTCTTCCTGGAGGAAGGAGACCTGTGTTGTGAGTTCGGCGACCTCTCGATCACGCGCCGCGTGCCGAGCTTCCTCATCGCGAGCTGCCACGCCCCGTCACCTCCTTCCCAGTCGAGGGCGACTACTAAGGACCTTACCTATCTCGGGCCTTTCCGTAACCTGGCCGGGCCGTATTCGTCCAGTGACAGTATGTATTCGGTAATACGTCCTCATTTGAGCGTTTAGTCGTAGCAGCGTAGCGGGGAAGTGATCTGTTCCCTCAACGCGGATCGAAGCACTCTCGTAGCCGAATTGTCATATTTCCTCGATGGTCCCCTTCGGACGTCGGCGTCTCGGCGGCGGGAGCACCCCCTCCGCCATGCGGCGGGCGATGACCAGGAACCCGGTGTGGCCGACCATCCGGTGGTCGGGCCGCACGGCCAGTCCCTCGACATGCCAGTCGCGTGACAGGGTCTCCCACGCATGGGGCTCGGTGAAACTTCCATGATCCCGGATGGCCTCCACCGTCTTGGACAGCTGGGTGGTGGTGGCCACGTAGACGCAGATCACCCCGCCCGGCGTGAGGGCCTTGGCGGCGGCGTCGACGCACTCCCACGGCGCCAGCATGTCGAGGATCACCCGGTCGACGTCGATCTCGTCGATGGAGGCCACCAGGTCCCCCACGACCAGGCGCCAGTTGTCCATCGGGCCGCCGTAGAACCGCTCCACGTTCTTGCGCGCGACCTCGGCGAAGTCCTCGCGCCGCTCGTAGGAGATCACCTGGCCCTCCGAGCCGACCGCGCGCAGCAGGTAGCAGGTCAGCGCGCCCGACCCCACCCCCGCCTCGACCACGCGGGCCCCGGGGAAGATGTCGGCCATGCCGACGATCTGCGCCGCGTCCTTGGGATAGATCACGGCCGCGCCGCGCGGCATGGACAGCACGTAGTCCTGCAGCAGGTGGCGGAAGGCCAGGTACGGCGTGCCGCCCGAGGAGCGCACCACCGAGCCCTCCGGCCGGCCGATCAGGTCGCTGTGCGGGATGGCGCCCTTGTGGGTGTGGAAGACCCCGCCCTCCTTCAGCGTGATCGTGTGGCGCTTGTTCTTGGGATCGGTCAGCTGCACCTGATCCCCGGGCTGGAACGGCCCGTGCCTGCGGAAACCCATGGCCAAAGGCTACTGGGTCGCGGCCGGGGCTAAGGTGCCCTCATGCTCTCCCGTGACGTGATCTCCACCGGTCCCCTGGTCCTGCGCCCGCCCGCCCTCGGCGACGCCCAGATGATCGCCCGGGCGGCCGGCGACCCGGTGACCGCCCGATTCCTGTCCCGGCTGCCCCAGCCGTACACCGTGCAGGACGCCCTATCCTACATCGGCCAGGCCGAGACCCGGTGGGGCGAGGGCGGCGCGGAGTTCGCGATCACCCGCGACGGGGAGCTGGTGGGCGTGGTGGGCCTGTCGGCTCCGGACGTGTGGGGCGCGCACGAGATCGGCTACTGGGTGGCGCCGTGGGCGCGCGGGCGCGGCGTGGCCTCCCGGGCCGCGCGGGCGGTGACGGAGTGGGCGCTGGACCGCGGCGTGCCCCGGGTGGTGCTGCTGGCGGAGGTGGAGAACGTCGCGAGCGTGAAGGTGGCGCTGGCCGCCGGGTTCACCCAGGAGGGCGTGGAGCGCGAGGCCAAGACGCTGCGCGACGGGCGCAGGGCGGACTGGGTGCGCTTCGCCCGGCTGCCGCGCGACGCCGGCCGGGCCGCCGTGCCGTACCTGCCGTTCTTCTCCGAACTGACCGACGGCGTGGTACGGCTGACGCCGCTGGCCGAGGAGGACGCGCCCCGCCTGCACGAGACCGTGACCGAGCCGAGCACCGCCCGCTGGTCCATGATCGGCGAGACCTCGCTGGAGGACATCGCCCGCCGCTGCCGCTACACCGGCTTCTGGTGGGCGACCGGCCA
This sequence comes from Thermoactinospora rubra, assembly GCF_002093975.1. GTDB lineage: Bacteria > Actinomycetota > Actinomycetes > Streptosporangiales > Streptosporangiaceae > Nonomuraea > Nonomuraea rubra_A. The sequence continues at coordinate 199,432 of NZ_KZ084329.1, read as the reverse complement.
GCGGATCGAGCTGGCCGTCAGGGACGCGGCCACGGACGAGTTCGCCGGGCACCTGCAGCTGGTGCAGGTGGTCAAGGAGCTGGACCAGGCGATGGTCGGGTACTCGCTGCTGCCGCGCTTCCGCGGCCGGGGGCTGATGACGCGGGCGGTGCGGCTGCTGGCGGACTGGGCCTTCGAGCACACCCCGCTGCACCGCCTGCTGGCGGGCACGGACGTGGACAACGCCGCCTCCCAGCGGGTGCTGGAGCGGGCCGGGTTCACGCTGCACCACCGGGAGCGGGAGCTGTTCCCGCGGCCCGGCGGCGAGCGCTCCGACGAGCTGGTGTGGCTGCGCCTGCGGGCCTCGTGAGGAGGGGCGGGAGAGGAATCCGCGATTTCCCGTTCGGGTCTGGCCAACGGCCGCCGCAGGAGTGAGACTCTGAGTCACCGCCCATGACGTTTTCGTGATCAACCGGCGTGCGCCGAGAGGATCGCCCGTGACCACACGAACCGTGCCGTCTGCCTTGCGGGAGCTCATCGTCGTCTTCTCCCGGGTGGACGCCGAGGAGGTGCTCGACCGGCTGGCCCTGACCGCCGCGGCCGTGGCCGGGACCGGCTGCGCGGGGCTGGTGGAGGTCGACGTGCGGCAGGAGCTGGCCCGGCCCGTGCGGGTGCACGTGCCGCCCGGCGACCCGCTGCGGATCCGCGCCTGGCTGCGCGACTCGAGCGTGCTGAAGGTGCTGGCGGCCGGGCGCGGCCCGATCCGGCTGGCGGGCGACGCGGCGGCGGGCGAGCCGGGCTTCCTGGCCGTGCCCGTGCCGCTGGCCACCTTCGAGCAGGCGTACGTGTGGGCGGCCGGGCGGAGCTTCGACGACGCCGACGAGCACCTGCTGGGCCGCTTCGCCACCGCCGCCGGGCGGGCGCTGGAGGCGGCCAGGGGCCTGGAGGCCGCCGTGCGGATGCTGCGCGGCGTCCAGGCCTTCCGCTGAGGCTCCGCCGAAGCCTGTCAGCCCCTGCGCGGCTCGAACCGCATGGTCCGCGACACGCCGATCCGCACCGTGGTGCCCGGGGTGATGGTCACCGGCTCGTTCGGCGGGATGTCGTAGAAGTTGGGGTCGTTGGGCGGCTGGATCTGCGTGCCGTTGACCGAGCCCAGGTCGACGAGGTTGACGTCCCAGCCGTCGAGCGCCACCCGCAGGTGCCGCCGCGACACCGACCCGTCGGGGCTGGTGACCTTGGCCGGCCGGGCGGCGCCGCCGGAGACCTCCGGCGCCCGCTCCGGGTCGCGCCCGAGCAGGTAGTCGCCGTCGAGCGGCAACGCGGTCCCGTCGTCGAGCACCAGCGTGCCCAGCTGCGGCCGCGGGGCCTTGTAGGGCACCAGGGTGCGCTGCACCAGCGCCACCCCGCAGATCGCGCAGTACGGCAGCCGCGGGTCGTTGAAGTGGTCGTTCTTGCAGTCCACGCCGTAGACCAGGGGCGGGCCCTCGCCCTGCGGCTCCTCCTGCGGCTGGGGCTGGGGAGCCTCGGGAGCGGTGGCCTCGCGCGGCTCCTCGAACGGCGGGGCGCCGTGCATCGGGCCCGGCGGGGGGCCCTGCTGCGGCACGGGGCCCGACGGCGGGCCCTGGGGCGGCATCGGCCCGGAGGGCGGCCCCGGGACGGCCGGGCCGGAGGGCGGCTGCCGCTCCGGCGGGGGCGGCGGCACCTCCTGCGGCTGGGAGGGGCCCTGCAGGGGGTAGGGCGCCATCTGCACCGGCGGCCGGTCGGGGGGCGGCTGCTCCTGCCGTTCGGCGCCGGGGAACGGCGGCCCGGCGAGCTGGGGGCCGGACATCGGCCCGGGCGCCTGCGGCTCCGGGCGGCTCTCGCGCGGCGGCAGCAGGTCGGGCTCGACGTGGTAGGCGGTGTTGGGCAGCTCGGCGGTCAGCGGCCGGGAAGGCGCGGGCGGCGGCGGGACCGGCAGGCCCGGCCCCTGCTCGGTGAGGTCGAGCACCACACCGCCGCCGACGACCACGCCGCCGTCCAGCCGGACGGCCGGATGGGCGGGACCGGCGCCGGGCAGGCTCAGCTCCACGCGCAGCACCGGCCCCTTGATGAGCCGGTCGGTCCAGGTGAGCGCGTCGCTGCCGGACAGGCGCTGCTCGCCGTCGCCGGTGCGGACCAGGGCCGAGGCCGCGCCGCTGACCAGCACGGCCACCGTGCCCTCGCCGCCGGGGCCGGCCACCGCGCAGGTCGCGGGGTCGCCGGTCATCGAGCGTGCCAGGACCTGCGCGGCGCGGCGGGCCAGCGCCCTGCCGTCGCCGCCGGAGGCGGCCGTCTCGCGCAGCGCCTGGAGCAGCTCCTCGCCTGCCGCCTCGGTCGCGTCGCACACCAGCAGCAGGCCACCCATGTGGGCGACCAGCCCGTTGCCCGGGAGCGGTCGCACCACCCCGAAGCCCTGGTCGGTCACTGAAGTCTCCTCCCCGCAACAGCACCCGCCGCGGCACACCACGGCAACCAGGTCCCGCGGACCACAGCCTTACGCATACCCAAACCGCAGGTCACGTGACGCCCACGGACGGTCTCGTTTCGGTGAACCCCAAGGACCCGCGACAACCCTATCGGCAATGGTCAGCGCGCCGGTAGGGGCTTGATCGCAGACGCGGTCCCGCCATGATCCCCGCCACGATCCCAAAGGCCCGCCCCGGCCGTCACACGCCGGTGAAGACGCGGTTGACGTCGGAGGTGGACAGCACGCCGTAGACCTCCCCGCCGTGCTCCACCAGCAGGTACTCGGCCGAGGGCGCCTGGCGCATGGCCTCCAGCAGCGGCTCGCCGGCCAGGTCGGCGGCCAGCACCATGGACGGCTCCAGCGTGCGGGCCAGCGAGCCGGCGCTCACCCACGGGCGGCGGTGCTCGGGGGTGGCCTCGACGGCCGCCTCGTTGAGGATGGCGATCGGGCGGCCCTCGTGGTCGACCACGACGACGGCGCCCGCGCGCTGCTCGGCCGCCCGCCGCAGCGCCTCCGACAGCGGCACGTCGGCGGTCACCGGGATCGCCCTGCGCGCCAGAGCGCGGGCGTTGACCTGCGGGATGCGGGCCCGCACGCGGGCCACGCGCAGCGCCTGGCCGGCGCCCATCCAGATGAAGGCGCCGAGGATCAGCGACCACACGAACCGCATGTCCAGCGGCTGGCCGCTCATCGTGGACAGCGCGAACGGGCCCACCACCAGCACCACCGCCAGCGCCCTGCCCACCCAGGCGGCCGCCGTCGTGCCGGCTGCGGGGTCGCCGCTGACCTTCCACACCCCGGCGCGGAGCATGCGCCCGCCGTCCAGGGGCAGCCCGGGCAGCAGGTTGAACACGCCGACGATGAGGTTGGCCAGCCACAGCTGGCGCACCAGCAGCTCGGCGATGCCGCCGCCGTCGAACACGGCCGCGTCGGCCACGAAGCCGATCCCGGCCAGGCCGAGCGACAGCAGGGGGCCCACGGCCGCGATGACGAACTCCCGGCCCGGCGACCTGGGCTCGCTCTCGATCTCCGACACCCCGCCCAGCAGGTAGAGGGTGATGCGGCGCACGCGCAGGCCGTACAGCTTGGCCGCCACGCTGTGGGCCAGCTCGTGCAGCAGGACCGACACATACAGCAGGACCGCGAAGGCGAAGGCGACCAGGTAGGACCCGACCACGCTCAGGTGCGGCGCCCAGACACGGAAGTCCTCGGCGAACCACACGGTGATGACGGCGGCGACGATGAACCAGGTCCAGGAGACGTAGATTGGAATGCCGAAGGGCCTGCCCATGGGAATACCGGAGAACTCCTGCCGCTGGCTCTGCTCGCTCACCGGCTGTCACCAACTCCATCTGATCGTCGGGGCCGCTGTTGCCTCGATGCTACGCGCCCCGGCGGGCGGACCCGATGGCGCGCCGGGGATCGGGGGGCGAATCTGTCGGGGTCCTGGCCTACAGTGCGGAGCATGACGTTGACCGAGCCCGTGATCATCGGAGCCCTCTCCCCCTCGCGGGCGGGCGACTTCATGACGTGTCCGCTGCTGTACCGCTTCCGCGTCATCGACCAGCTGCCGGAGAAGCCGTCCCCGGCCGCGGTGCGCGGCACGCTGGTCCACGCGGTGCTGGAGCGGCTGTTCGACCTGCCGGCCCCGGCCCGCTCGGTGCGGGCGGCCCTGGAGCTGGTGGAGCCGCAGTGGCGCAGGCTGATGGAGGAGGATCCCGCGCTGGCGGAGATGTTCGCCGGCGAGGAGGACCAGGCCGCCTGGCTGGCCGAGGCGCGCGCCATGCTGGAGCGCTACTTCACGCTGGAGGACCCCACCCGGCTGGAGCCGGCCGAGCGGGAGCTGTATGTGGAGGCGGTGCTCGACAGCGGGCTGCTGCTGCGCGGCTACGTCGACCGGCTGGATGTGGCGCCCACGGGCGAGGTGCGCGTGGTCGACTACAAGACCGGCAGCGCGCCGGGGCCGGAGTTCGAGGCCAAGGCGCTGTTCCAGATGAAGTTCTACGCGCTGGTGCTGTGGCGGCTCCACGGGCGGGTGCCGCGGCTGCTGCAGCTGGTCTACCTGGGCGGGCAGGGCGAGGTGCTGCGCTATGCGCCCGACGAGGCCGACCTGCGGGCCACCGAGCGGAAGGTGCAGGCGCTGTGGCAGGCCATCCAGCGGGCGCTGGAGTCGGGCGAGTGGCGGGCCCGGCCCTCCCGCCTGTGCGACTGGTGCGACCACCAGGCGCTGTGCCCCGAGTTCGGCGGCACTCCCCCGCCCGTGCCCGACCGCCAGCCGGGCGACACGCTGCGCAGCAACCGGCGCTCCGCGACCGACGAGCTGTGAGCCGGGCGTCCCGCTGACCTCCGGCGCCGCCGAGCACGGGCGCGCACCCCCCGGAACGGCCGACGGCCGGATCCTCCCACGGGAGGAGGAGCAGCCCTTCCACCTGCGCCTACAGTGAAGGCGTGCGCAACCGCCGGGCCCTGCTCCTCGACTCGGTGCTGGCCGCGATGGTGGCGGCCGCCTCGGTCGCCGCGTTCTGGCTGACCGACCCGGTCGCGGCCGGGGCCTGGCAGGGCACGGCGGGCGTCCGGGGGCCGGACGTCCTGGGCGCTGTCCTCGTGGGGCTCGGCTGCCTGCCCGTGGCGGCGCGCCGCAGGTGGCCGCTGGCGGCGCTGTGCGCCTCGACGGTGCCCCATCTCGTGCTGGCGGTGCTGGGCTACCTGTGGGGCTTCCCCGGCGCCGCGGGGCTGGTGCTGGCCTACTCGGTGGCCGGCGGCCGGGGCCTGGCCGTGGCGCTGCTCGGGCTGGCCTGCGCCCTGCTGGCCACGCTCGCCACGGTGACGCTGTGGCCGCTGCCCGTCACCTGGAACGGCGCCCTGGTGTGGGTCGTCCTGCTGCTGGCCATGTGGGCGGCGGGCCGCGCCGCCCGGCTGCGCCGCGCCTACCTGCGCGAGCTGCAGGAGCGCGCCGCCCGCCTGGAGGCCGCCCGGGAGGCCGACACGCGCGCCGCCCGTGCCGAGGAGCGCTCCCGCATCGCCCGCGAGCTGCACGACGTCGTCGCCCACCACGTCAGCGTCATGACCGTCCAGGCCGCCGCCGCCCGCCGCGTGCTCGCCGAGGACCCCGAGCAGGCCCGCGAGGCCCTCACGGCGATCGAGACCACCGGCAGGATCGCCATGCGCGAGATGCGCGAGCTGGTCGGCCTGCTGCGCACCCCCGCCGAGCGCGGCCCCCAGCCGGGCATGGACGCCCTGCCGACGCTGGTGGAGCAGATGCGGGAGGCCGGGCTGCCCACGCGGCTGGAGGTCGAAGGCGATCCCGTCCCGCTGCCCGCCGGGGTGGACCTGGCCGCCTACCGGCTCATCCAGGAGGGCCTGACCAACACCCTGCGGCACGCGGGCGCGGGCGCGCAGGCCACGGTGACGGTACGGCATGCGCCCGCCGAGCTGGAGGTCGCCGTCCTGGACGACGGCAGGGGCGCCCGCAACGGCGAGGTCGAGGGCGGCGGGCACGGCCTGGTCGGCATTCGCGAGCGCGTCGCTCTCTATGGTGGAATTCTGAGCGTCGGGCCGCGACCGGGCGGCGGTTTCGAGATCCAGGCGAGGTTCCCGTTGCGGCCGTCTGGGCGCGCGGAGGGCGGAGCATGACCGCATGACGATCAGGGTGCTGCTGGTGGACGACCAGCCGTTGCTGCGCACCGGGTTCCGGCTCATCCTCGAGGCCGAGTCCGACATCACGGTGGTCGGCCAGGCCGGCGACGGCAAGGACGCGCTGGACCAGACCAGGGCGCTGCTGCCGGACGTGGTGCTCATGGACATCCGCATGCCCGGCATCGACGGCATCGAGGCCACCAGGCGCATCGTGCGCGAGGGCGCGGCCGGGCCGCACGTGCCGAAGGTGCTGGTGCTCACGACGTTCGACCTGGACGAGTACATCGTGGAGGCGTTGCGCGCCGGGGCGTCGGGCTTCCTGCTCAAGGACGTGCCGCCCGACGAGCTGGTGCAGGCGATCCGCGTGGTGGCCGCCGGGGACGCCATCGTCGCGCCGAGCGTGACGCGGCGGCTGCTGGACAGGTTCGCCGCCAAGCTGCCGCCCGCCCACGAGCAGGCCACCCCCGCCCGGCTGGAGCGGCTCACCGAGCGGGAGCTGGAGGTGCTGCGGCTGATCGCGCGCGGCATGTCCAACGCCGAGATCGCGGCCAAGCTCGTGGTGAGCGAGACCACGGTGAAGACCCACGTCGGCAACGTGCTGACCAAGCTGGGGCTGCGCGACCGGGTCCAGGCGGTGGTGCTGGCCTACGAGACCGGCCTGATCACGCCGGGGGCGCTGCCGTAGCCGTCGCCTGCGTGGCGGCTCAGGTGAGGCGGGCGACGACGTCGCCGAGGAAGGCCGGGGTGGCCGCCGGGGAGTCCAGGACGAAGTCGGCCAGGTCCTTCAGCGCCTGGCCCGTCTCGTCGTTGGCCACGGCCACCCGCACGCCGACGAAGCCGCGCCGCTCGGCCTCCCGGTCGGCCAGCGCCTGGAAGGCGCGGGCGTCGGACACGTCGTCGCCGAAGTACCAGGCGCCGTCCAGGTCGCCGATCTCGCGGCGGATGGTGGTGCCCTTGTCGCGGGCGACCGGGGGCTTGAGCTCCACGACCATGCGGCCCTCCTGGACGGCCAGGCCGAGCTCGGCGGTCACGGCGGCCGCCCAGCCGGCGACCTCGCGGGCGTGGTGGGGGGCGGTCCGGTAGTGGAGGGCGACGGCCAGGTGCTTGTCCTCCACGAGGACGTCGGAGGGCAGCTCGCGGTGGGCGCGGTCGACGGCCTGGCGGACGGCCGGGATCCAGGGCTCGGCCTCGGGGTCGACGGCGATCTCGGCGCCGTTCCGGGCGCTCTCCAGGCCGTAGAGGCCGTAGAGCGACAGGCCGGGGACGCCGCCGAGGCGGTCGCGCAGGAAGGACACCGGGCGGGCCGAGATGACCCCGACCCTCGCGGTGAGCCGGACCAGGTCCGCGAGCCGTTCGACCACGCCGGGGGTGGGCCGCACGGCGGCGGGGTCGGCCTGGATGGGCGCGAGGACGCCGTCGAAGTCGAAGAAGAAGCCGGTGCTGCCGGGCGCGCCGCCGGCGATCCGGAGGGCCTCCTCCGCGCTGAGGCGCTCGCGCCGCGGCGAGGGGCGATCGGCTGTCATCGGGCCTCCACCTGGGACTTGTCCGGAGGTCACGCTACCAGCCGCCCCCTCGCGCACCGCCCGGGGGTCCGGGCCGCCGTGACCGGAAAGCCGTCCGGGACCGGAAAGGCGCCTGGGACCGGAAAAGGCGCCGCGTCCCGCCCGGGCCTGCCGTACGGCAGGCGTCACCGCCCGCCCGGGAGGTGCCCGGGCGGGCGGCTGCGCCGTACGCCGGCCGAAAGGGCGAGAAGGCGGTCAGGCGGTGACGGCGTCGCCGGCGGGGGCGGGCACCGCCGGGGTGTTCTCCGGGAAGTGGCAGGCCACCCGGTGGCCGCTGGCCAGCTCCTCCAGCGGGGGCTCGACCGTCTTGCAGATCTCCTGGGCCTTCCAGCAGCGGGTGTGGAAGCGGCAGGCCGGCGGCGGGTTGAGCGGCGAGGGGACGTCGCCGACCAGGCGGATGCGCTCGCGTTCGGTGCGGGCGGCCGGGTCGGGGATGGGCACCGCCGACAGCAGCGCGTTGGTGTAGGGGTGCATCGGCGAGCTGTACAGCGACTTGCGGTCGCCGATCTCGACGATCTTGCCGAGGTACATGACCGCGACGCGGTCGCTGATGTGCCGCACCACCGACAGGTCGTGCGCGATGACCACGTAGGTGAGGTCCAGCTCGTTCTGCAGGTCCTCCAGCAGGTTGACGACCTGGGCCTGGATGGAGACGTCCAGGGCGGACACCGGCTCGTCGGCGATGATCAGCTTGGGCTTGAGCGCGAGCGTGCGGGCGATGCCGATGCGCTGGCGCTGGCCGCCGGAGAACTCGTGCGGGTAGCGGTTGTAGTGCTCCGGGTTGAGGCCGACCATCGCGAGGATGTCCTGGACCTCCTTCTTGATCCCCTGCTCGGTCTTGATGCCCTGGATGCGGAAGGGCGCGCCGACGATGGCGCCGACCGTGTGGCGGGGGTTGAGGGAGGAGTAGGGGTCCTGGAAGATCATCTGCATGTCGCGGCGGAGCGGGCGCAGCCTGCTCTGCGACATGTGGGTGATGTCCTGCCCCTCGAAGACGATCTTGCCGCCGGTGGGCTCCAGCAGCCGGGTGACCAGGCGGCCGGTGGTGGACTTGCCGCAGCCCGACTCGCCCACCAGGCCCAGCGTCTCGCCCTTGAAGACCTCGAAGCTGATGCCGTCGACCGCCTTCACGGCGCCGACCTGCCTCTTGAACAGGCCCTTGGTCACCGGGAAGTGCTTTTGCAGGTCCGTGACGGAAAGGAGCGGCTCTTGAGGGTTCACTGGGTCTCCAGGGCTGGCTTGATCTCGTTTTCCCACAGGCTCCGCCGCTCCTCGGCGGGCATGTGGCAGCGCACGAGGTGACCGCGCTCGGTGGGCACCAGCTCGGGCACGACGGTGTCGCCCTTGCCGTCGGTGCGGTCGAGGTAGGGGCAGCGGGGGTGGAACGCGCAGCCGGGCGGAACGTTGATCAGGGACGGGGGCGAGCCCTTGATGGGCAGCAGCCGTTCGGTGGGCTCGCGGTCCAGGCGCGGCATGGAGCCCAGCAGGCCCCAGGTGTAGGGGTGCTCGGGCCGGTAGAAGATGTCCTGGGCCGTGCCGTACTCCACGCACTTGCCGGCGTACATGACCAGGATGTCGTCCGACAGCTCGGCCACCACGCCCAGGTCGTGGGTGATGATGATGAGCGCGGAGTTGAACTCGCGCTGCAGGTCACGCATCAGGTCGAGGATCTGGGCCTGGACCGTCACGTCCAGGGCGGTGGTGGGCTCGTCGGCGATCAGCAGCTCGGGGTCGCACGACAGCGCCATGGCGATCATGGCGCGCTGGCGCATGCCGCCGGAGAACTGGTGGGGGTAGTCGTCCACGCGCCTGTCGGGCTGGGGGATGCCGACCCGGGCGAGCATGTCGATGGCATGCTTGCGGGCGACCTTCTTGGTGACGTCGTGGTGGATCCGGTAGGCCTCGATGATCTGGTCGCCGACCGTGTAGTAGGGGTGCATGGCCGACAGCGGATCCTGGAAGATCATCGCCATCTTCTTGCCGCGCAGCCCGCGCACGTGCTCGGCGGAGGCGCCGACGAGCTCCTCGCCGTCCAGCCAGATCTCGCCGCCGATGCGGGCGTTGCCGCCCTTGTGCAGGCCCAGGATGCCCAGGCTGGTGACGCTCTTGCCGGAGCCGGACTCGCCGACGATGCCGAGCGTCTTGCCGCGCTCCAGGGAGAACGACAGCCCGTCGACGGACTTGACCAGGCCGTCGTCGGTCGGGAAGTGGATCCGCAGATCCTTGACCTCAAGGAAACTCATCCGAGCCTCACCCTCGGGTCGACGACCGCGTACAGGACGTCGACGATCAGGTTCGCCATCACCACGAAGAAGGCGGCCACCATGGTGACGCCCATGACCTTGGGCAGGTCGTTGTCGGTGATGGCCTGGATGGCGTAGCGGCCCAGGCCGGGCAGGGAGAACGCGGTCTCGGTCAGCACGGCGCCGCCGAGCAGCAGGCCCAGGTCCAGGCCGAAGATGGTGACGATGGGGGTGAGGGCGCCGCGCAGGCCGTGCTTGGTGACCACGACCCGCTCGCGCAGGCCCTTGGCGCGGGCGGTGCGGATGTAGTCCTCGTTCATCGTCTCCAGCATGCCCGCTCTGGTGAGCCGCGCGTAACCGGCGGCGAACAGCAGCGCCAGCGTGATCCACGGCAGCAGCAGGCTGTAGGCCCACTGGCCGGGGTTGACGTTGATCGGGACGTAGCTGCCGCCGGGGGCGGTGATGTGCAGGCCGTAGCTGAAGATGACCAGCGACATCAGGCCGGTCCAGAAGATCGGCAGCGAGACGCCGGCCAGGGCCACGCCCATGGCCGCGCGGTCGAACAGGGACCCTTTTCGCAGGGCCGACAGCACCCCGACCGCGACTCCGGACAGCAGCCAGATGAGGGCCGCGCCGATCGCCAGGGAGAAGGTGACGGGGAAGCGGTCGAGGATCTCCGGCCACACCGGCCGCTGGGTGAGGAAGGAGTAGCCGAAGCAGGGCGGCGCGCAGTACTCAACGGACGGGCCGGTGCTGTAGTCGGCGCCGGCCACCACGCCCTTGAGGAAGCGGCCGTACTGGACGATGAAGGGGTCGTAGAAGCCGAGTTTGCTGGCGACGTCCTTGACCGTCTCGGCGGTGGCGGTGCGGCCGACGTATCGGGTGGCGATCGTCTCAGGGGTGGCGCCCACGAGCCGCGGAACGAGGAAGAAGATCGCGAACGTCACCATGCTGACAATCACGAGCATCAGCACGGATGCCAGAAGGCGCCGAATGATGAATGTGATCACAGTTCTCGGCTCCGGGGCCGGCCGGTCGGGCCGGCCCCGCTCGCCTTCACCTGCCTATCGTGATTACCGGGAGACTTACGGCTGGGCCACGCCGAGGGCGACGTAGTCGTACATCTGCTGCGAGTCGCTGATGAAGACGTTGGTCAGGCCCTTGCCGCGCATGAGCAGGGACTTGGCCCACACGCCCGGCAGGACGACGGCCTCCTCCATCACGCGCTGGTCGATCTGCGACCAGATCGCCTCACGCTTGGCCGCGTCGGTCTCGCTGGCGGCCTGGTCCAGCAGCTTGTCCACATCCGGGATGCGGACGGAGATGTTGGAGGAGCCGCCGGTCTCGCGGATGACGCGGCTGTCGACGATCTGCTGCAGGAAGCCGTAGCCGTCGTTCCAGTCAGAGCCCCAGCCGTTGACCGCCAGGCCGATGTTGTTCTCCCTGACGAACTTGGGGTTGCCGGCGTACTGGGCGAAGTACTCGCCCTGCGGGTACGGCTTGAGCGTCAGCTTGATGCCGACGCGGGCCAGCGACTGCTGCAGCGACTCGGCGGTCGCCTTCTCCTTGGGCCGCTCGGCGCGGTAGGCGATGTTGGTCTCGAAACCGTTGGGCTGGCCGCAGGCCTGCAGGTGCTGCTTGGCCTTCTCCACATCGCCCTTGTAGCCCGGCGTCTGGTACAGCTCGATCTTCTTGTGGCCGGGGATCGTGGGCGGCAGCAGGTTGGTGGCGATGTCGCCGCCGTTGACCGGGCCGCCGTAGGCGGTCTGGTAGCCGGTCAGGTCGGCCGCGTACATGACCGCCTTGCGGCACTCGATGTTGTCCAGCGGCTTGACCGTGGTCGGGATCGACACGTACCACAGGCGCGACAGCGTCGGGTTGTCCGTGCGGGCCTTCAGCGCCGGGTCGGTCAGCACCTTGCTGAGCGAGGCCGGCTGCATGCCGCTGCCGGCGATGTCGATGTGGATGTCGCCGTTGATGAGACGGTTGTCCAGGTCGTTGGCCTCGACGTTGACGGAGACCTCGATGCGGTCGGGCAGCGCCGGCCGGTTGGGGTCGGTGGCCGGGTCCCAGTGCGGGTTGCGCACCAGCGCGAAGTTCTTGCCCGCCGGGGCCTCGCCCTCGAACATGTACGGGCCCGAGGAGATGACGTGCTCGCGGTACTTGGTGCCGGTGTCCTTGGCCTTGGGCACGGGCGCCGTCGGCGACATCTGCATCAGGTAGTCAACGCTGGCGAACGGCTGCTTGAAGTGGAAGACGATCGTGCGGTCGTCCGGCGTCTCGATGGCCGAGCTGACGTCCATGTCGGGCGTCTTGTAGGGGCCCTTGTAGTCCTTCGGCCAGTCCAGCAGGTCATTGAGGTAGGTCGGGCCGTTGGGGAAGGTCTCCTTGTCGAAGGAGCGCATCACGCCGTAGGCCACGTCCTTGGAGGTGATCGGCGTGCCGTCCTCGAACTTCAGGCCCTGCTTGAGCGTGTAGGTGTAGGTCTTGCCGCCGTCGCTCGGCTTGCCGAGGCTCTCGGCGAGGTCGGGGACCACCTCGTTGCCCTCGGCGCCGGGGGCCGTCTTGTAGACGGTCAGCGTCCGGTAGTACAGCCGGCCGAAGTTCCAGGCGTAGCCGTAGTAGGTGTTGGCCGGGTCGAGGGAGTCCCAGTCACCGGAGTTGGCGAACTTGAGGGTGCCGCCCTTCTTGGTGGAGGGGTTGAAGACCTTGCCGCTGTTGGCGGCGTTGAAGGCGTCCTGGGCCGCGGCCTGGCCGCCGGTCTGCTGACCGGTGCCGCCCGTCTGGGTCTGGGTCGGGCCACCGCAGGCCGCCAGACCCAGTGCCAGCGCGGCGCTGACCGCCGCCGTGGCGATGGTGGATTTCTTCATCTAACTTGTCCACTCCTTGTTGTGGTGGGAGCCGGGATGTGTCGCCCCGGAGCGGGTCACGCAGTCATCGGGCCTTGGGGTCGAAGGCGTCGCGCAGGCCGTCGCCGAACAGGTTGAAGGCCAGCACCGTGATGAAGATCGCCAGACCGGGGTAGAGCGCGAAGTGCGGCATGGTGTAGAACTTCACCGCCTCCGACAGCATGCCACCCCAGGTGGGGGTGGGCGGGCTGACGCCCACGCCGAGGAAGGACAGCGCCGCCTCGAACAGGATGTTGCTGGGGATCAGCAGCGTCGAGTAGACCAGGATCGGCGCGATCAGGTTGGGCAGCAGCTCGCGGAAGACGATGTACCACGGCGTGGCGCCCAGGCTGCGGGAGGCGTCGACGAACTCGCGCTCGCGCAGCGACAGCGTCTGGCCGCGGATGATGCGGCCGATGTAGGGCCAGTTGAAGAAGCCGATGATGAAGATCAGCAGGGCGATGCGCAGCGTGTTGCCCTTGATGTCCAGGTCGGCTTCGAACTGGCTCACCACGCCCACCAGCGCGATCGCGAAGACCAGCAGCGGGAAGGCCAGGAAGATGTCCATCGTGCGGCTGATCAGCGTGTCGACCCAGCCGCCGACGTAGCCGGCCGTCATGCCCAGGATGGTGCCGATCACCACCGACAGCAGGGTCGACAGGAAGGCGATCAGCAGGGAGATCCAGGCGCCCTCGACGATGCGGCTGAAGATGTCGCGCCCGTTGACCGGCTCGATGCCGAAGGGGTGCTCGATGCTCATGCCGCCGAAGGTGCCTTTGGGGGCCAGCGTCGAGGGGTCGATGAGGTCCTGGTGGAACTCCAGCGGGTCGAAGCCCATCGCGCGGATCACCATCGGGCCGAAGATGGCCATCAGGATCAGGAAGACGATCACCGCGCCGCCGGTCATGGCGACCTTGTCGCGCTTGAGGCGCATCCAGGCGATCTGTCCGAGGGAACGGCCCTGGATGGCCTTCTTGTCGACCCCTGAGACGATCGCTTCCGGCTGCGCCTCCGCTGTGGTGCCTTGCGCGTCAAGCGGCGTAGCCATAGTGCCTCCTCTGGCTCGCCCCGCATCGACTGCGCTCGCGCATGTTGGGCTCCCCGGGCTTCCAGACGACGTTGTCCGTTCGGGACTCACGTGATGCTTGCACGGATCGCGTTGTCGCGACCCCCGGAGGCAGAATCTATGCGCTGAGCTGGTATGACCAGTCCCCCAGACGCCGATGTGGCTCAACTGTGATTGACGCGAAACGCATTCGTATCGATCTTGGATGGAATGTCAACACGCCGTCTAGGTTGCGTCTCAGAACTGTGACATAGCACTAGCCGATGCCACGACGGCGCAGAATCTCCTCGATGTCGGAAAAATCGTCCTCCGTGGTCTTCTGCGTTTTCTGCGGTACGGCAGGCCTGTCAGGCGCGGCCTGAGCCGCCTTCGGCTTGGCCGGCCGCCCGCCGGCTTGGGCGATCTTCTTGGAGCGTAGAACGCCGGAGGCCACGAACAGGACCAGCGACACGCCCGCGAGCGCCACCCCGGCCCAGACCAGGGGGTTGAGCACCAGGTTGGTCACGAACCCGACCGCCGTGGCGCCGATCGTCCACAGGGCGCCGATCGCGCCGGTGAGGTAGGCCGCCATGGGGAGCAGGGACCAGGCCGCCAGCCGCATGGCGGGCGCCGCTCCCCTGCGGCGGAAGGTCAGGATCGTGAGCACCAGCCCCGCGGCGGTCAGCCCGCCGCACACCAGCAACCACGGGATCTGATTGAGCATCTCGGCCGCCCCTCGTGTCGGTACCTCTCCATCCTGGCACGCGGGTACGCCGGCGGCGCTCCTCCGCCAGGAGGGATCATCCCCTAGGGGACGGCGGCGCCGCGGCCGGGGACTCCCCTCACAGGAGGGCGCGCAGGTCGTCCGGGGTGACCTCGGTCAGCGAGGAGACCACGAGCCGCCCGGGGGCGGGCTCGATCGGCAGCAGGCTGGGCACCGCCACGACCGCGCAGCCGGCCGCGGTCGCGGCGGCCACGCCGTTGGGCGAGTCCTCCAGCACCACGCACCGCACCGGCTCGACGCCCAGCAGGCGGGTGGCGGTCAGGTAGGGCTCGGGGTCCGGCTTGGTCCTGGCCACGTCGTCGGCGGTGACCACGGCGTCGAACCGGTCCCGCCCGACGAAGGTCAGCACGGCCTCGGCGATCTCCTTCAGCGACGAGGTCACCAGGCCCACGGGCACGCCCTCGCCGCGCAGGTCCTCCAGCAGCTCCAGCGCCCCGGGCATGGGGGTCACCCCGCCGGCGAGCTTGGCCACCATGCCGTCGACCATCCAGCGGCGCAGGGTCTGCGGCGGCACGTCGGAGCCGGAGACGGCCAGCATGTAGGAGACGGTCCGCTCCATCGAGCCGCCGACGAGGTGCGCCTGGTGCTCGGGCGTCCACTGGCCGCCCAGCTGCGCCATCACCTCGGTCTCCAGCTCCAGCCACACCTTCTCGGTGTCGACGAGAAGGCCGTCCATGTCGAAGAAGACCGCTTCCATGACTCCCCGTTTCGTGTCGGTCGTGGGCAGGATTCAACGGCTCGGAGCGCGAGGAGATTCCTGCCCGGCGGCGTTTCAGCCGGAGGCGGTCAGCATAGCCATG
The DNA here is from genome assembly GCF_002093975.1 of Thermoactinospora rubra. Taxonomy (GTDB): domain Bacteria; phylum Actinomycetota; class Actinomycetes; order Streptosporangiales; family Streptosporangiaceae; genus Nonomuraea; species Nonomuraea rubra_A. Next base: position 184,010 of record NZ_KZ084329.1, on the reverse strand, counting down.
TGATCGGCCAGAGCGGCTGACCGGGCGGCGCCCGTGTCGCGGAGGTGTCGCGCGAGGTCACGCCACAGGCCGGGGTCGGTGGGCGAGACGACCAGGGCGTGGTGCGGCGGCAGGCCGTACGGGAGGCCCATGCGCGGCCACAGCGAGGCGGTCCGCCGGCCGGGACCGCGCCACGGGGGCGGCAGCTCGCCCCGGTGGTCGAGGAGGTGGCGGGGGCCGAGCATGCGTTCGCGCGCGAACCGGTCGCCGCAGACGTCCCCGGCGCGACGGAAGGTTTCCCGCCTGTCCCGCTGGCCGCGCAGGACGGAGGTCATCACGGGCGCGCCGCCCAGCCGGAGCACCGCGGCGACGGCGTGGTAGTCGGCGTCGATCTCGGCCAGCTGGCCGCACACCGCCTTGACGGCCGGGTGCAGCCCGGCGCCGAAGAACAGCCGCACCAGCGCCTCCGGGGTCGCGGCGCAGCAGCAGCGCGATCGCGTGGCGGGTGGGCAGGGGTGAGGTAGCCGTTGAGGCGATCGCTGCCCCGCCGTACCAGGAGCAGGTAGGGCAGCTCCACGGGCCCGAAGCGCAGCCCGAGGGCGCGCTCCAGGGCTTCGGCGTCACGCACGAGCGTGCCGTGCAGACGGATCCGCCCCGCGAACAGGCCGCAGCCGGTGGAGTCGGCCGCGCTCGCCAGGGCCGCCTCGCGCACCAGGGACGCCGTCAGCTCCACGAGCACGTCACCGCCCGCGACCTGGATCGTCGTCACGAACATCACAGCGTCATCACAGCAGCCCGAGGGTGGTGACGATGTCGCCGTAGTTCTCCCGCACGACGCGGAAGCCCTCGATCAGCCACTCGCGCATGGGCCTGCGGTCGGTCCGCTCGTAGGCCAGGCCGCGCCGTGTCCACGCCACTCCCAGGTCGTCGAGGAACCTGCCGGACCTGGCCGCCGCGTGGGCGTGGGCGATGTCGGCGAACACCTGCCGCAGGTGGGTGCGCACCTCCTGTTCGTCGGCCAGGTGGCCCAGCGGCAGGTACACCGCGTCGGTGTCGGCGGCGATGTCGCCGAAGACCACCAGCCCCGGCAGCGGCGGCGCGGCACCGTCGAACAGCATCCGCACCAGCCGGTAGGCCGGGTGCACGCTCCGCTGGGCCTCGCCCCACCGCTCGAAGGAGCCGCCGCCGAGCGGCACGGCGATCGGGGCGGGCTCGTCGAGGGCGAACAGCACCAGGATGTCGGGCCCGCTGTCGTCGGCGATGGTCCCGGAGCGGACGTAGCCGGCGATCTCCCGGTCGCCGCGGGCGTGGAAGGCCAGGAAGCAGCACACGCCGACCTGTTCGCGCAGCACAGCGAGCTTGTCGGGGGTGAACAGGGCGGCCAGGTCCCGGACGTTGCCGCAGTCGTACCTGGCCCGGGAGACGGCCTCCTCGGCCACGCTCTGGAAGGAGACAACCATCACGGACACCGACCGTAACGGGGTTCTCCCGCTGCGTCAGGGACTTCAGACGTTGAAGTACTTGGCCTCCGGGTGGTGCGCCACGAGGGCGGAGGTGGACTGCTCGGGGTGGAGCTGGAACTCCTCCGACAGGGCGACGCCGATGCGCTCGGGCCTGAGCAGCTCGAACAGCTGCCGCTGGTCCTCCAGGTTGGGGCAGGCGGGGTAGCCGAAGGAGTAGCGGCAGCCCTGGATGTTGACCTTGAGCATGTCCTCCAGCGACTCCTCGCCGCCGATGCCCAGCTCGGAGCGGACCCTCGCGTGCCAGTACTCGGCCAGCGCCTCGGTCAGCTGCACCGACAGGCCGTGCAGCTCCAGGTAGTCGCGGTAGGCGTCCTTGGCGAACAGCTCGGCGGTGGCCTCGGCGATGCGCGAGCCCATGGTGACCACCTGGAAGGCGACCACGTCGGTCTCGCCGGACTCGCGGGGGCGGAAGAAGTCCGACAGGCACAGGTGGCGGTCGCGGCGCTGGCGCGGGAAGGTGAAGCGGGTGCGCTCGTCGCCGTCGCCGTCGAGGATGACCAGCGAGTCGCCCTCGCTGACGCACGGGAAGTAGCCGTAGACGACGGCCGCCTCCAGCAGGCCCTCGGTCTGGATGCGGTCCAGCCACATGCGCAGCCGCGGGCGGCCCTCGGTCTCCACCAGCTCCTCGTAGCCGGGGCCCTCGCCGCCGCGGGTGGGCTTGAGCCCCCACTGGCCGAGGAACAGGGCGCGCTCGTCGAGGAAGGCGGCGTAGTCGGCCAGCGGGATGCCCTTGACGATGCGGTCGCCGTGGAAGGGCGCGGCGGGCACCGGGTTGTCGGTGGCCACGTCGGAGCGGGCGGGCAGCTCCTCGACGGGGGTGCGCTGCAGTACGGCGCCGGACTTGACGCGCCGCTCGCGCAGCGGCGGCAGCTGGGCGCCCGCCACGCCGCGCTTGACGGCCATGAAGGCGTCCATCAGCCGCAGGCCCTCGAAGGCGTCGCGGGCGTAGCGGACCTCGCCCTCGAACAGCGAGGCCAGGTCCTGCTCCACGTAGGCGCGGGTGAGGGCGGCGCCGCCGAGGAGGACCGGGTAGCGGCGGGCCAGGCCGCGGGCGTTCATCTCCTCGAGGTTCTCCTTCATCACCACCGTGGACTTCACCAGCAGCCCGGACATGCCGATGACGTCGGCCTGCTTCTCCTCGGCTGCCTCCAGGATGGCGCTGACCGGCTGCTTGATGCCGAGGTTGATCACCTCGTAGCCGTTGTTGGACAAGATGATGTCGACGAGGTTCTTGCCGATGTCGTGCACGTCGCCCTTGACGGTCGCCAGCACGATGCGGCCCTTGGTCTCGCCCTCCACGCGCTCCATGTGCGGCTCGAGGTAGGCGACGGCGGCCTTCATCACCTCGGCCGACTGCAGGACGAACGGCAGCTGCATCTGGCCGGAGCCGAACAGGTCGCCGACGGTCTTCATGCCGTCGAGCAGCACGTCGTTGATGATCTCCAGGGCGGGCCGCTGGGCGAGGGCCTCGTCGAGGTCGGCCTCCAGGCCCTTGCGCTCGCCGTCGACGATGCGCCGCTTGAGCCGCTCCCACAGCGGCAGGGCGGCCAGCTCCTCGGCCTTGCCCGCCCGCATGGAGGAGGCGTCGACGCCGGCGAACAGCTCCATGAACCGCTGCAGCGGGTCGTAGCCCTCGCGCCGCCTGTCGTAGATCATGTCGAGGGCGACCTGGCGCTGCTCGTCGGGGATGCGCGCCATCGGCAGGATCTTGGAGGCGTGCACGATGGCCGAGTCGAGCCCGGCCTTGACGCACTCGTTGAGGAAGACCGAGTTGAGCACCATCCGGGCCGCGGGGTTGAGGCCGAAGGAGACGTTGGAGACGCCCAGGGTGGTCTGCACGCCCGGGTAGCGGCGCTTGAGCTCGCGGATGGCCTCGATGGTCTCCAGCGCGTCGCGCCGGGTCTCCTCCTGGCCGGTGGCGATGGGGAAGGTCAGGCAGTCGACGATGATGTCCTCGACCCGCATGCCCCAGTTGGTCACCAGGTCCTCGATCAGGCGGGTGGCGACGCGGACCTTCCACTCGGCGGTGCGGGCCTGGCCCTCCTCGTCGATGGTGAGGGCGACCACGGCGGCGCCGTGCTCGCGGACCAGCCGCATGATCTTCTGGAAGCGCGAGTCGGGGCCGTCGCCGTCCTCGTAGTTCACCGAGTTGACCACCGCGCGCCCGCCCAGCATCTCCAGCCCGGCCTGGATGACCGCCGGCTCGGTGGAGTCGAGCATGATCGGCAGGGTGGAGGCGGTGGCGAAGCGGAAGGCCAGCTCCTTCATGTCGGCCACGCCGTCGCGGCCGACGTAGTCGACGCACAGGTCGAGCATGTGGGCGCCGTCGCGGGCCTGCTCGCGGGCCATCTCGACGCAGTCGTCCCAGCGGCCGGCCAGCATCGCCTCGCGGAAGGCCTTGGAGCCGTTGGTGTTGCAGCGCTCGCCGATGGCCAGGTAGGAGGTGTCCTGCCGGAACGGCACGCTCTGGTAGAGGGAGGAGGCGCCCGGCTCGGGGTGGGGCCTGCGCGGGGCGGGCTGCCGGCCGCGGACGCGCTCGACGACCTGGCGCAGGTGCTCGGGGGTGGTGCCGCAGCAGCCGCCCACCAGCGCCAGGCCGTAGTCGCGGGTGAAGGCCTCGTGGGCGTCGGCCAGCTCCTCGGGCCGCAGCGGGTAGTAGGCGCCGTCGGCGGTCAGCACCGGCAGGCCGGCGTTGGGCATGCACGACAGCTTCAGGCGGCTGTGCCTGGCCAGGTAGCGCAGGTGCTCGCTCATCTCGGCCGGGCCGGTGGCGCAGTTGAGGCCGACCACGTCGACGCCGAGCGGCTCGATGGCGGTCAGCGCCGCGCCGATCTCCGAGCCCAGCAGCATCGCCCCGTTGGTCTCGATGGTGACCTGGGCGATGATCGGCACGTCCTTCCCCGCCGCCTCGATGGCCCGCTTGGCGCCCACGACGGCGGCCTTGAGCTGGAGCAGGTCCTGGCAGGTCTCGATGATGAGGGCGTCGGCGCCGCCCGCGACGAGCCCGGCGGCGTTGTCGCGGTAGGCGTCGCGCAGCGTGGAGTACGGCAGGTGCCCCAGCGTCGGCAGCTTGGTGCCGGGCCCGATCGAGCCCAGGACGAACCGTGGGTGCTCGGGCGTGCTCCAGCGGTCGGCCGCCTCGCGGGCGATCCTGGCCCCGGCCTCGGAGTACTCGAAGATCCGGTCGCTGATGCCGTACTCGCCCAGCGCCGCGTAGTTGGCGCCGAAGGTGTTGGTCTCCACGCAGTCGACGCCCGCCTCGAAGTAGGCGTCGTGGACGGCTCGCACGATGTCGGGCCGGGTCACGTTGAGCACCTCGTTGCAGCCCTCGTGCCCCTCGAAGTCGTCCAGCGACGGGTCGTAGGACTGCAGCATCGTCCCCATGGCCCCGTCGGCCACCATGACGCGCTGGGACAGGACATCACGGAAGGACGGCGAGTGGCTCATGACCCTAAGCTTAGTCATCCCCGTAATTGAACCTTCCGTCCAATGAGAGGTTCCGATGGCCTACCGCACCATCCTCGTGGGCACCGACGGCTCCCCCTCCTCCTTCCGCGCCGTGTCCGCCGCGGGCGCGCTCGCCCATGCCACGGGCGCCAGGCTCGTGCTGGCCTGCGCCTACCTGCCCATGCGCGAGCGGGAGCGGGCCGCGGCCGCCGACCGGCTGGGCGAGCTGGCCTACAAGGTGAGCGGCTCCACCCCGGCCGAGGACGCCCTGCGGGCCGCCCGCGAGCACGCCGTCGCGGCCGGGGCCGCCGACGTCGTGCTGGCCGCCGAGGAGGGCGACGCGGCCGACGTGCTGGTCTCGCTGGCCGCCGCCCACGGGGCCGACCTGCTGGTGGTGGGCAACAGGGGGCTCAACAGCCTGGCCGGGCGGCTGCTGGGCTCGGTGCCGTCGACCGTCACCCACCGGGCGGGGTGCGACGTGCTCATCGTGCACACCACTCCGGGCGGCCGGGGCTGAGCGGCCGCCTCTGTCGCCGGTGACCTGGGCGGGTGGCGCGCCACCCGGCGTGCGGACAAGATGATCGAAGCGGACCGTGACGCTCCGGCCGTTGCACCGCATAGGCTTAACCAGACACCAGCGAGAGGAGGGCGCGTGATCGAGCTCGAAGGGCTCCCCGAGCTCGTCGACCCGGTGCTGATCGCCGCGTTCGAGGGCTGGAACGACGCGGGCGAGGCGTCGAGCGGCGTGATCGCCCACCTCGAGAGCGCCTGGCAGGCCAAGCCGCTGGCGGCCATCGACCCCGAGGACTACTACGACTTCCAGGTCACCCGGCCGATCGTCGAGATGGGCGAGGGCCACACCAGGGCCATCATCTGGCCCACGACGCGGCTGTCCTACGCCCGGCCGCCGGGGTCCTCGCGCGACGTCGTGCTGCTGCGCGGGATCGAGCCCAACATGCGCTGGCGGTCGTTCTGCGAGGAGATCATCGAGCTGTGCCGCGAGCTGGGCGTCGAGCTGGCGGTCATGCTGGGCGCGCTGCTGAACGACTCGCCCCACACCCGTCCGGTGCCGGTCATCGGCGCGGCGACCGACGAGGGCCTGGCCCGCTCGATCAACCTGGAGCTGAGCCGCTACGAGGGGCCGACCGGCATCGTCGGCGTGCTGCAGAACGCCTTCGGCCAGGCCGGGCTGCAGGCGGTCTCGCTGTGGGCGTCGGTGCCCCACTACGTGGCCCAGCCGCCCAACCCCAAGGCCACGCTGGCGCTGCTGCGCCGCATCGAGGACCTGCTCGACATCGCCATGCCGCTGGGCGACCTGGAGGAGGAGGCCCGCGCCTGGGAGCGCGGGGTCGACGAGCTGGCCTCCCAGGACAGCGAGGTGGCCGAGTACGTCAAGGAGCTCGAGGAGCGCAAGGACGCCGCCGAGCTGCCCGAGGCCAGCGGCGACGCGATCGCCGCGGAGTTCGAGCGTTACCTCCGGCGCCGCAACAACAACACTGACAGCTAATTTTCAGCGTATTCGCACCGGTTTCGCGGAATAATCGGGGACCCACGAAGTTCATACAAATCTGCACCAAGTTGGGATCCCAGCTTGCAACGATTGGACAACCAGGAGAAGCACGGCTCTGCAAACTTCGGCGACAACCAACGGTGCCACGTCGAATCATGCCCCTGTGACTGCGCACGTTAGGCCTACCATGGTGACTTCCCATGTAGATCCGCACCAAAGAAGTCAGGACACCAGACGACGAGTGCTGGAGATGGCCCTCTCGCTGCGGGAGGACCGCACGGGCGGGCCGGTGGATCATTTCCTCGCCCTTCTCCAGGACCGGCTCCCCCTATGGCTCCGCATCCTCCACAACCTCACCCCGGGCAGGGGCGAGGTGCGGGAGAACCTCATATTCGTCGCCCGTGCGGGCATCGATTACTACTCCGAGATCCAGTCGGCGGCGCTGCCCGCCTTCACCGAACCCGCGGTGACCGTCCGCTTCCGCCAGGCCGTGCGAGACAACGGCCTGGGCCCCATGGCCGAGATCGTGCCGCTGGCCGCCTACCTGGAGGCCGAGCAGCGGCTGGGCCGCGTCTCGCCCCAGGTCGACCCGCAGGCCACCGCCCGGCTGCTGCTGGCCGGCTGCTTCCAGCACGCCTACAACGAGATGTTCGTGGGCGAGGACTTCGGTCCCGGCCGCGACGAGGCGGCGGCGCAGATCGTGCGGGAGCTGCGGGTGGAGCCGGTGGAGGTCGGCTCTCCGTGACGGCCTCGAGGTCGCGTCGAGCACGTCCGCGCGGCCGCCGTTGAGGGAGAAGTCGAGGGAGAAGGGGTGACCGCGGGAACGTTCCGCCGTCACCCCGCGCCAGGCCGGCGGCTCCGGGCTCAGTCCAGCATGGACAGCAGCTTGGTGACGGTGTTCCAGTTGCGCGAGGTGGCGACCAGGCCCAGGCGCTTCTCCCAGAAGGCGTGCGTCAGCTTGCTGTTGCGCATGCCGTCCGGGTGCCACACGTAGATCTCGCGCTCGCCGACGACGTAGGTCTCCGGCGCGAACCGGGCGGGGTCCAGGTCGGCGTACCGGCCGGGGTCGGGCTTGTCCGACAGGAAGGTGACCAGGTAGCGCGCCGGGTCGGTGACGGCCTCCCGCAGCGGGTCGCGGGCGACCACGTCGGCCAGCTCCCGCCGCCCGCGCACCAGGCAGCGCACCGGCATGCCGAGCCGTTCCCGGATGGCCGCCTCGATGCGGGCGGCCACCTCCTGCTCGCCGCCCGTGCCGGTGAACACGGCGTTGCCGCTTTGCAGGTGGGTGGCCACGTCGGTGTAGCCGAGGCCGGCCAGCAGGTCCCGCAGGTCGGCCATGGACATGCGCATCCTGCTGCCCAGGTTGATCCCGCGCAGCAGCGCCGCGTACCGCTCCACGGCTCAGCCGCCGAGGGTGTAGTCGAAGGTGTAGGAGTGCCGCCCGTCGGCCACGTCGATGACCATCTGGCCGCGGATGCCGGTCAGCTCGCCGGTGCCGGAGTCGGGCACCACGCTGACGGTCAGCGAGGCGTCGCCCCGGTCCATCAGGCCGGTGTGGAGCAGCACGAAGCTGCCGGAGCGGCCGTGGACGGAGCCTTCCAGCCGCTCGACCGCCACGTATCCGGCCGAGCCCGGCACGCCGGTGACGGCCTTGGTCACCTCCGCGACGCTGGAGCCCTCGATGTCGCCGGTGAAGCTCTTGGTGACGGTGGCGCGGGACAGCGTGGCGCCCTCCCGCTCGTCGTAGGCGGGCTGCTCGTCCCACTTCACCTCGAACCGGCCCGTCGCTCGGACAGTCACAGGGGCACTCCTCTCCGCTGGTGCGCCTCGTCGGGCATGGCTGCCGGTCCCTCCTGCTGCCAGGTCGGCTGTGCTGACAGGCTGGGAGCGTATTAGCCGCCGGCGGGCAAGGCCAGCGGTTCCGGCGGGCCGGCCGCGCCTCGCCTCCCCGCCGTCACGCCCGCCCTCCAGGGCGGCGATGAGTTCCGGCCCGCCGCACGGTCTATACGGCAGCATCGGACGCCGCACATCTCCAGGAGGAGGTCATGCACACGTCTCAGGACGTCGCCAAGTCGGCCGACGGCACACCGATCGCCTTCGAACGCTCCGGCAGCGGGCCCGCGGTGGTGATGGTGGATCCCGCCGGGGGCTACTCCGGATTCGACACCATCCGGCGCCTGGGCTCCCTGCTCGCCGACCACTTCACCGTCCACACCTACGACCGGCGCGGCCGGGGCGCCAGCGGCGACACCCCGCCCTACGCCGTCCAGCGCGAGGTCGAGGACCTGGCCGCGGTGATCGCCGAGGCGGGCGGCTCGGCCTGCGTCTACGGGTTCTCCTCCGGCGGGCTGCTGGCCCTGCACGCGGCGGCCGGCGGGCTGCCCATCACCAGGCTCGCCCTGTTCGAACCGCCCGTGCGAGGCGAGGACGAGCCGCCGGACCTCGCCTTCACCGCGCGGATCGCCGAGCTGGTGGCCGCCGGCCGACGCGCCGAGGCGGTCCGGGAGTTCCTGACCTCCACCGGCGTGCCGCCCGAGATGATGGCCGAGCTCGGTCCCACCCTCCCGGCGCTGGAGGCGGTCGCCCACACCCTGGTCTACGACTGCGAGATCTCCAACGCCACCACCCACGCCCTCCTCCGCGAGGTGCGGGTCCCGGCCTTGGTGCTCGACAGCCAGGGCAGCTCCGACGACCTCACCGGCGGCACCGCCGCGATCGCCGCGGCGCTCCCCCACGGCGTACGGCGCAGCCTGCCCGGCGGCTGGCACGGCGCCGACGACGAGGCCGTCGCCGCCGCGGTGACGGAGTTCTTCCGCGGCTGACCGCGTTCCCGATTTCCGCCCCTCGCGCGGCTGCGCAGACGCCGGCCGCGCAGCCGCGCGAGGGGCGGTCCGGGCGATGCCGCCAGGGCGCCCGCGGCCCGGCCACGGCGACACGTCGGCGCATGGTGCAGCGCATGCCCGTGTGCCTGGGCGGGGCCTCGGTCGGATGCATGGTCGGGCACACGACCCAGTGCCTGGCCCGGTGCCTGGCCCGGTGCGGGGGGCGGCGATACGCTGGCGGCCGGAGGCACGGGATGGAAGAGCCCACGGGAGGCCTGGCCGGGCGGCGCGAGCAGGCGCGGGGCGGGTGGCCGCGGCGCGGCCTGCTCGCCGCCCTCCTCGCCGCCGCGGCCGTCGCCGGCGCCGGCCTGCCGTCGTTCGCCCCCGCGACCTACGCCGCCGTGATCGCGGTCGGCGTCGTGGTGCTCGGCGCGGCCTGCCGTACCCACGTCAGGACCGCGCGGGCACGCGAGAGGCCGGCCCTGTGGTGGCCCTGGGCGGTCGCCTGCGCGGCGTTCGCCGGGCTGGAGGCGTGGGCGCTGCTGGATCCCGCGCAGCCGACGGTGAGCGACCTCATGGACCCGGTCCTGGCCGAGCCGGTGTGGCGCGGGCTCGCCTGGGGCGTGTGGCTGCTGGCCGGGTGGGGGGTGGTGCGCCGGTGACGATGGCGGTGGCGTACGGCCTGGCCGTAGGCGGGCTGATCGTCCTGGAGGCGCTGGCCCGGCGGCCCGGTTCGGCGCTGCCCACGGCGGGCGAGTGCCTGGCCTGGGCGATGGGTCACCCGGCGGGGCGGGTGCTGGTGGTGCTGGCGTGGTGGTGGGCGGGCTGGCACTTCCTGGCCCGGTGACCGGCCCGGTGAGCCGCGTCGTGGCGGATCCACACGAGCGAGGCCGCCTCCTCCCCCAGCGGCTCGGTCACCAGGCCGGCGCCCGCGGCCAGCAGCCGGTCGTGGAAGAAGCCCGGCGCCAGCAGGTAGGAGGCCACGGCCGTCTCCGGGGTGACGACGTCCCCGACGGCGGGCGTCCCGGAGGCGGCGAAGGCGGCGGTCACCGGGCGGGCCAGGCGCGCGGCCAGCAGGCGGGCCGTGGCGCGGACCTCGGCGAGCGCCGCGGGGTCGGCCGATCCGGCGGCGCCGAGCACCACCGGCTGGTGGGGGCGCAGCCCGGCCCCGGCCAGGCGGCGCGCCAGCGACTCGGCCAGCAGGTAGTGCGGCCCCAGGTGGCGGGTGACGACGGCGCCGGGCCGGGTGCGGGCGACGACGGCCGGCAGGTCGATGTGGACGTGGTAGCCCCCGGCCAGCAGCAGCGGCACGACCGTGACCGGCCCGTGGAGCGTGGGCAGCAGGTCGGCGAGGAGGGGCCTGCTGATCTCCAGGTAGGCCAGCTCGACCCGGTATCCCGGCCGCTGGGCGCGCACGGCGCCGGCCAGCCGTTCCAGGGTCTGCTCCCCCGCCCGGCTGCGCGTGCCGTGCGCGGCCAGGACGAGCACCGGCCCCGCCGCCGTGCCGGGCCGGGCCGGTCCTCTTCGCGGCCCGTACGGCGGCGCCGGCGGGAAGGCCGTCACAGGTCGCCGTCCCGGTCCGTGGCGAGCCGGTAGCCGCGCTTGACCACGGTCTCGACGATTCCCGCCGGTCCGAGCGCCCGCCGCAGCCGCGTGACGGCCATCTCGACGGCGTGCTCGGCGGAGTCGCGCGTGTGGCTGCCCGGCAGGACCGTGCGCAGCTCGGCCCGGTGCACGACGTGGCCGGGCTTGTCGGCCAGGCGCTTGAGCACCGCCATCGGCGCGGGGGGCAGCGGGCGCAGCTCGCCGTCCACGACGACGGCGTGCCCGCGGATCTCCAGCCGGTGCCCGCCGGCCACCAGCCGGGTGACGCCGTGCTCGGGCAGGTGCCGGGCGAGCGTGCGGGCCAGCGCGCCGAGCCTGGAGCGTTCCGGCTGGATGACCGGCACGTCGCGGGCGACCAGCGGCTGGGCGGTGATGGGCCCGACGCAGGCCGCGGCGACGCCCCCGCGGAAGGCGGCCAGCAGTTCCTCCTCCACGCCTTCGGAGCGGGCCGCGCCCAGCATGGCCAGGACGGCCGGGGCGCTGGTGAAGGCCACGGCGTCCACGCCGCCGGCGATGGTCTGGGTGATGAGGCGGCGCAGCGGCGAGGGGTCGCGGCAGGGCAGCCACCGGTACACCGGCACCTCGATCACCTCCGCCCCGGCCTCCCGCAGCGAGGCCACGAACTCCGTCAGCGGCTCGCCGTGCAGCTGGACCACGATGCGCCGCCCGGCCAGGTCCTGGCCCATCAGGTAGTCGTGGACCTCGGCGCACGACTCGGAGGGGGCGGTCCAGTGGTCGGTCAGCCCGGCCGCCTTGACCGCGCCGCGCGCCTTGGGCCCCCGCGACAGGATGCGCGCCGCGCCCAGGTGCTCCAGCAGCTGGGCGGACAGGCCCCAGCCCTCGGCGGCGGCCACCCAGCCGCGCAGGCCCACCCCCGTGGTGACCACGACGTCGTCCACGGGGGCGGCCAGGCACCGGCGGGTGGCCGCCAGCAGCTCGGCGTCCTCCGGCAGCGGCACCAGGCGGATCGCGGGCGCGCTGACCACCCGGGCGCCGCGGCGTTCGAGCAGCGCGCGGAACTCCTCGCGGCGCCGGGTGGCGGTCACCCCGACGGTGAACCCGGCCAGCGCGTCCGGGGCCGTCTCGGGCGTGGCGGGCGTCTCGGCCGCCAGTGCGCTCATGCCGACACCTCCACCCGTCCCTCGCGCACGCGGACGGGGTAGGTCGGGACGGACACCGCCGGGTCGTCCAGGCAGACGCCGGTGACCAGGGAGAACACCTGCTTGTGCATCGGCGAGGCCACGGTCGGCTCGCTGCCGCGGGTGCCCACGATCCCGCGCGAGAGGACGTGGGCGCCGCTGAAGGGGTCGAGGTTGCCGACGGCGTACAGGCGGCCGCCGAAGTCCCGGAATATCGCGATCTGCCGCCCGGAGACCAGCACGCACACCCCCCGCTCGGGGATCAGCTCGGCGTAGGAGCACACCGGGACCCACGTGCCGATGGGCCGGTCGATCAGAAGCTCGGTCATTTGCGCACCACCTCCAGAGGGACGAGGACGGGCTTGATCTGGTCGCGTTCGGTCTCGAAGACGATCGACGGGTCGGGCACGCCGGGGGCGTTGACGAAGCTGGTGAAGCGGCGCAGCTTGTCGGGGTCCTCCAGTACGGCCCGCCATTCGTCGAAGTAGGTGGCCACGTGCCGCTCCATCTGGGCCTCGAGGTCGGCGCAGATGCCCAGCGAGTCCTCGACCACGACCTGCCGCAGGTAGTCCAGGCCGCCCTCCAGCGACTCCAGCCAGGCGGCCGTGCGCTGCAGGCGGTCGGCCGTGCGGATGTAGAACATGAGGAACCGATCGATGATCTTGATGAGCTCGTCGGTGGGCACGTCCGACACCAGCAGGTCGGCGTGGCGGGGCTTGAAGCCGCCGTTGCCGCAGACGTAGAGGTTCCAGCCCTGTTCGGTGGCGATGATGCCGAAGTCCTTGGAGCGGGCCTCGGCGCACTCGCGGGCGCAGCCGGACACCGCGGCCTTGAGCTTGTGCGGCGAGCGCAGGCCCCGGTAGCGCAGCTCCAGCGCGATGGCCAGGCCGACGGAGTCCTGCACGCCGTACCGGCACCAGGTCGAGCCCACGCACGACTTGACCGTGCGCAGCGCCTTGCCGTACGCGTGGCCGGACTCGAACCCGGCGTCCACCAGCCGCTTCCAGATCTGCGGCAGCTGCTCGACGCGGGCGCCGAACAGGTCGATCCGCTGCCCGCCGGTGATCTTGGTGTAGAGCCCGAAGTCGCGCGCCACCTCGCCGATGACGATGAGCTTGTCCGGGGTGATCTCGCCGCCCGGGATGCGTGGGACGACCGAGTAGGTGCCGTTCTTCTGGATGTTGGCCAGGAAGTGGTCGTTGGTGTCCTGCAGCGCGGCCAGCTCGCCGTCCAGCACGTGCTGGTTGTGCAGGGAGGCCAGGATGGAGGCGACCGCGGGCTTGCAGATGTCGCAGCCGCGGCCCCGCCCGTGCTCGGCGATGAGCTGGGAGAAGGTCGTGATGCCGCGCACCCGCACGATGTCGAACAGCTCGGCCCGGCTCTGGTCGAAGTGCTCGCACAGCGCCTTGCTGACCTCCACGCCGGACTTGACCAGCAGCTGCTTGAGCATCGGCACGCAGGAGCCGCACGTGGTCCCGGCGCGGGTGCAGCTCTTGATCCCGCCGACGTCGGTGAGGCCCTGGACGGCGATGGCCTCGCGGATCTCGCCGGCGCAGACGTTGTTGCAGGAGCAGACCTGCGCGTCGTCGGGCAGGTCCAGCTGCACGCCCGAGCCGGTGAACAGCAGGTCGGCGGGCGCGGCCGGCAGCGGCTTGCCGACGAACCCCTTCAGGTTGGTGTACGGCGTGGCGTCGCCCACGCAGATGCCGCCGAGCAGGGTCTGGGCGTCGTCGCTGATGAACAGCCGCTTGTAGACGCCGCCGACGGGGTCCATGTAGGTGACGTCGAGCGCCCCGCCCATCGCCCCGAACTGGGCGACCTCGACGCCGAGCAGCTTGAGCTTGGTGGACATGTCGGCGCCGCCGAAGGAGGACTCGCCGCCCATGATGCGGTCGGCGGCCACCTCCGCCTGGGTGTTGCACGGCCCGACCAGGCCGTACACCATGCCCCCGGCCAGGGCGCACTCGCCGATCGCGTAGATCGACGGGTCGGATGTGCGCATGCCCGCATCGACGACGATGCCGCCGCGCTCGCCGACCTCCAGCCCGGCGGCGCGGGCCAGCTCGTCGCGGGGCCGGATGCCGGCGGAGAACACCACGACCTCGGCCGGGATCTCGCCGCCGTCCTTGAGCACCACCCGGCCGTCCTCGACGCGCTCCAGCATGACGCCGGTGTGGACGCCCAGGCCCAGCGCCTCGATGTGGCCCTTGAGCACGGCGCCGCCGCCCTCGTCGACCTGCCGGGGCATCAGCCAGGGGGCGATCTCCACGATGGCGGTGCTCAGCCCGAGGCCGCGCAGGGCGTCGGCGGCCTCCAGGCCGAGCAGGCCGCCGCCCACCACCACGCCGTGGCGGGCGGACTCGGCCGCCTTCCGGATGGCCTCCAGGTCCTCGATGGTGCGGTACACGAAGGCCCGCTCGGCCCCCGGCACCGGCGGCACGAACGGCGCCGAGCCGGTGGCCAGCACCAGCACGTCGTACGGCTCCCGCCGCCCGTCGTCGGTGACGACGGCCTTGCCGTCCCGGTCGATCCCGGTGACGCGGGCGCCCAGCAAAGTGGTGACGCCCGGCGGCACCGGGTAGCCCAGGTCGGCGCCCTCGGTGAGGTAGGAGGTCAGGTGGACCCGGTCGTAGGCGGGGCGCGGCTCCTCGCCGACGACCACGATCTCCCCGTCGAAGCCGCGCGTCACCAGCGTCTCGATCAGGCGGTGGGCCGAGGGCCCGTACCCGGCGACGACAACCCTCACGCTGAAACCCCTTCCTGTTCGCACAGCCAGCCGACGATCCCCTCGACCGCGTCCTTGCACGTGCCGCAGCCGGTGGTGGCGCGGGTGGCGGCGGCGACGCCCGCGACGTCCCGCGCGCCGGCCTCCCAGCAGGCCCTGATCTGTCCCTTGGTGACGTTGTTGCAGTGGCAGACCTTGGCCGAGTCGGGCATGCGCACGGGGCTGTCGGCCACCGCCCGGCCCGCAAGGCCGGGGAACAGCAGGTCCGCCCGGTCGCCCGGCAGCGGCCCGCCGCGGTCGAACAGGTGGGTGAGCGTGCCGACCACGTCGCTCTCGCCGAGCAGGATCGCGCCCACCAGGCGGCCGTCCCTGATGACGAGCTTGCGGTAGGTGCCGCGGGCGCGGTGGCTGAAGCGCACCACCTCGGCCTGCTCCTCGGTCAGGTGGGTCTCGCCCATGGCGGCCAGCTCGACGCTGCGCGCCTTGAGCCTGGTGACCAGGCGGGAGCCGCGGTAGAGGGCCTTGCCGCCGGTGATGACCGTGGCGGCCACCTCGGCCTGCTCCCAGGCGGGGGCGACCAGGCCGTAGACGGTGCCGTCGTGCTCGGCGCACTCCCCGATCGCGAAGATCGACGGGTCGTCGGTGCGCATCTCGTCGTCGACGACGACGCCCTGCCGTACCTCCAGGCCGGCCTGGGCGGCCAGGGCGGTCACCGGGCGCACGCCGCAGGCCAGGACGACCAGGTCGCCGCCGACGACCTCGCCGCCGGCCAGCCGTACCCCGGCGGGCAGGACCTCGCTGACCTGCACGCCGGTGCGGACCTCGATGCCCAGCCCGGCCAGCGTCTCGCTGAGCACCAGCCCGGCCTCGGGATCGAGCTGGCGTTCCATCAGGTGCCCGGCCAGGTGCAGCAGCGTCACCGGCAGGCCGCGCCCGGCCAGCCCGCGCGCCGCCTCCACGCCCAGCAGGCCGCCGCCGACGACCACGGCCCGCGAGCCGTTCTCGGCGGCGGCGAGGATCCGCCGGCAGTCGTCGAGCGTGCGGAACGGGACGGCCCGCTCCACGCCCGGGATCGGCGGCACGATGGGGTCGCTGCCGGTGGCCAGGACCAGCACGTCGTACGGCTCCCGCCGCCCGTCCTCGGTGATGACCGCCTGGGTGTCGCGGTCGATCTGCTCGACCCGGCAGCCGAGCACGGCCCGCACTCCGTGCTCGGCGTACCAGGCCGGGTCGAGCAGCCGCACCTGGTCGGGCCCCGAACTCCCGGCCAGGACGTTGGACAGCAGCACCCGGTTGTAGGGCTGCCACGGCTCGGCGCCGAAGACGGTGATCCGCGCCTCCTTCGAGCGGGCGCGCACCTCGCTGACGAAGCGGGACCCGGCCATGCCGTTCCCGACCACGACGATCCTCATCGGACGGCCTCCAGGCGCACGGCGCACACCTTGAACTCGGGCATGCGGGAGGTGGGGTCGAGCGCGGGGTTGGTCAGGCGGTTGGCGCCCTCCCAGTGGAAGGGCATGAAGACGGTGTCGGGCCGGATGGCGTCGGTGATCCTGGCGACGCCCTCGGCGCTGCCCCGGCGGCTGGTCACCCGCACCCGGTCGCCGGCGTCGATCTCCAGGTGGGCGGCGAGCGAGGGGTGCAGCTCCACGAAGGACTCGGGCGCCGCCTCCACCAGCGGGCCGATCCTGCGGGTCTGCGCGCCGCTCTGGTACTGGGCCAGGACGCGGCCGGTGGTCAGGTACACGGGGTAGTCCTCCGAAGTCTCCTCGGCGGGGGCGCGGTGCTCGACGGGAACGAACCGGGCGCGTCCGTCGGGTGTGGCGAAGGAGTCCAGGAACGGCCGGGGCGTGCCCGGGTGGCCGGGAGAGGGGCAGGGCCAGAACACGCCCGTCTCGGCCTCGATCCGCTCGTACGTGATGCCGGAGTAGTCGGCGATGCCGCCGGCGCTGGCGCGGCGCAGCTCGTCGAAGACCTCGCGCGGCTCGGCGGCGAAGCGGTGGCCCAGCCGTACGGCCAGGCCCTGGATGATCTGCAGGTCCGAGCGGACGCCGGGCGGAGGCTCGGCGGCCTTGCGGCGCAGCAGCACCCGGCCCTCCAGGTTGGTCATGGTGCCGGTCTCCTCGGCCCACTGGGTGGTGGGCAGCACCACGTCGGCCAGGGCCGCGGTCTCCGACATCACCAGGTCGGAGACGACCAGCAGGTCCAGGGACCTCAGCCGCTCGGCCACGGCCAGCGAGCGGGGCGCGGAGACGACGGGGTTGGAGCCGAACAGCAGCAGCGCGCGGGGGCCTTCGGGGGTGCCGAGGGCCTGGAGCAGCTCGTAGGCCGAGCGGCCGGGGCCGGGCAGGTCCTCGGGGCGCACGCCCCACACGGCGGCGACGTGCTCGCGCGCGGCCGGGTCGTCGATCTTGCGGTAGCCGGGCAGCTGGTCGGCCTTCTGGCCGTGCTCCCTGCCGCCCTGCCCGTTGCCCTGGCCGGTGAGGCAGCCGTAGCCGGAGCCCGGGCGGCCCGGCAGGCCGAGCGCGAGGGCGAGGTTGATGAAGGCGGTGACGGTGTCGGTGCCCTTGGCGTGCTGCTCGACGCCGCGGCCGGTGAGGACGACGGCCTTGGCGGCGCCGGCGAGGGCGTGGACGGCCTGGCGCATGCGGGCGACGGGCACGCCGGTGACGCGCTCGACCCGCTCGGGCCACCAGCTGGCCAGGGAGGTGCGCACCGCCTCGAAGCCGGTGGTGCGCTCAGCGATGTAGCCCTTGTCCAGCAGCCCTTCGGCGATCACCAGGTGCAGCAGGCCCAGCGCGAGGGCCAGGTCGGTGCCGGGGGCGGGCTGCAGGTGCAGCCAGGCCAGGCGGGCGGTGGCGGTGCGGCGGGGGTCGATCACGATGAGCCGGGGCAGGTGGCGCACGAACGGCGGCATGGTCTCGGCGACGTTGGCCCCCGCCATCAGCACCACCTCGGCCTGCGCCAGGTCGGTGACGGGGAACGGCAGGCCGCGGTCCATGCCGAACGCCCTGATCGACGCGGCGGCGGCCGAGGACATGCAGAAGCGGCCGTTGTAGTCGATCTGGCTGGTGCCCAGCGCCACCCGCGCGAACTTGCCCAGCTGGTAGGCCTTCTCGTTGGTCAGGCCGCCGCCCCCGAAGACCGCCACCGAGTCCGGGCCGTGCTCGGCGCGCAGCGCGCGCAGCCGCCCGGCGACGTAGTCCAGCGCCTCCCCCCAGCTCGCCGGCTCGCCGTGCAGGAGCGGCGTGGTCAGCCGGTCGCGGTGGGTCAGCAGCTCGGCCGCCGTCCAGCCCTTCTGGCACAGCGCACCGCCCGCGTTGGCGGGGACGTCGTCCCTGGGGCCGACCACGACGGGGGCGCCCGGCGTCAGGGTCATGCCGCATTGCAGGGCGCAGTACGGGCAGTGCGTCTTCACGGGCTCGATGCTGCTTTCGGGTGATTTCACACCTGGGTCCCTTCTGTTACCAGCGTGCTAACACCGGCTCACACGCGTTCGTGAGGCGACACACCCGCAGGTCAGACCCTCGCGTGGGCCAGGCTGGGAACGCGGGAGACGCCGACCGTGCGCATGTAGCACCACCACGTGACGGCGAAGCAGGCCACGTAGAACAGGCCGAAGGCGGCCAGCGCGGAGCCGGGGCTGCCGGTCGCGGCGAAGGACATGCCGAAGGCGCGGTTGATGAGGAAGCCGCCGAAGGCGCCCACCGCCGAGATGATGCCGACCGCCGCCGACGCCCAGCGCTTGCCCAGGGCGATGGCCGCCTCGCTCTCCTCGCCGCGCTCCTCGACCGCCTTGGCGCGGAAGATGGCGGGGATCATGCGGTAGGTCGAGCCGTTGCCGATGCCGGCGGTGACGAACAGCAGCAGGAAGGACAGGAAGAACAGCCAGAAGTTCCCCGCCGCGCTGGTGAGCCACACCAGCAGCACGCCGGCGCCCATGGCGGCGAAGTTCCACAGCGTCACCGGCGCGCCGCCGAGCCGGTCCGACAGCCAGCCGCCCACGGGCCGGATGAGCGAGCCGACCAGCGGCCCGGCGAAGGCCACCGACGCCCAGGGCGATCCGGGGAACAGGCTCTTGGCCAGCAGGGGGAAGGCGGTGGAGTAGCCGATGAATGAGCCGAAGGTGCCGATGTAGAGGAACGACATCACCCACGTCTGGCCCTTGCCGGCCACCTTCAGCTGCTCGCGCGGGGAGGCCTTGGCCACGGCCAGGTTGTCCATGAACCACCACGCGCAGGCCGCGGCGACCACGATGAGCGGGATCCAGAACCATCCGGCCGCCGCCAGCCCGAACGCGCCGATCACCAGCGGCATCACCAGCTGCACCGAGCTGACGCCGATGTTGCCCCCGGCGGCGTTCAGCCCCAGCGCCGAGCCCTGTTTGGACTGCGGGTAGAAGTAGGTGATGTTGGCCATGCTGGAGGCGAAGTTGCCGCCGCCGAACCCGGCGGTGGCGGCGATCACCAAGAACAGCCAGTACGGCGTGTCCGGGCTGCTCACGGCCACGCCCAGCAGCGCCGCGGGGATGAGCAGCAGCAGGGCGCTCACGACCGTGAAGTTCCGCCCGCCGAAGCGCGCCGGGCCGAACGTGTAGGGGATGCGCAGCGCCGAGCCGACGAGGTTGGGCAGGGCGACCAGCCAGAACAGCTGGTCGGTGGTGAACTCGTAGGCGCCGAGCTTGGCGGCCACGATGCTCCACAACGTCCAGACCGTGAAACCGAGGTGCTCGGCGAAGATGGAGAAGACCAGGTTGCGCCTGGCCACCCGCTTGCCGGTGCTCTCCCAGAAGGCCGCCTCGTCGGGGCGCCAGTCGGTGATCCATCGCGTCATGGCGGCGAGATTAGGAATCGCCCGTTACGCACTTTGACGTTGAGCGACTGTGCGCCGGTTACTTCACGGTCACGCGGGCAACACGGCGTTAACACGCGGGCGCGGTTGGCGGGAGGCGGCGCGGGGAATCCTGGCGGTGACGTCGCGACGCTTCGGGGAGTTGCGTGTGTTCATCCGTGCCTTCGACGACCCTGCCCTGCGGACGGCGGCCGAGGCGGTCACCGCGTTCGACAAGGAGCTGAGGCGGCTGGTCAAAGCGCTGACGCTGGCGATGCGCCGGGCCACCGGCGGGGCCGGGCTGTCGGCCCCGCAGCTGGGCGTCCCCTTGCGGGTGGTCGTCTTCGACTGCGACGGCAAGGCCGGGCACCTGGTCAACCCGCGCCTGGAGCTGTCGGAGCGCACGGTGGTGGCCGACGAGGCGTGCCTGTCGGCCCCCGGGATGTGGCGGCCGCTGGAACGCTCCTTCGCGGTCACGGCGCGGGGCCGCGACATGTACGGCAAGCCGCTGACGGTGCGGGCGATCGGCACGCTGGCCAGGGTGCTGCAGCACGAGGCGGACCACCTGGACGGCGTGCTGTTCACCGACCGGCTGCCCGCGGCGGACAACCTGGCCTGAGGGCCGGGTCAGGCCGTCCTGGCCCAGGCGGTGGCCGCCCGTCTCTCCTCGGGGTCCGCGCCGCCCCACACGCCGTGGGGCTGCTTGGTCCGGATCGCGAAGTCGTAGCATGCCTGCCGTACCCCGCAGCGGCGGCACACCGCCTTGGCCCGCTCAACCTGGGCGCGGCCGGGGCCCTGCTGGGATATGGGGAAGAACAGCTCCGGGTCCTCGCTCAGGCACGCGGCGCTGTCGGTCCAGTCAATGAAGGCACCCATGATTGTCCCGTTTGTGGTAGTTCGTGGGCGCGGCCCTACCCCGTCAGAGCCGCATCACACCTCCGCGAGCAGCCGATCCCAGTCGTCGAGGAAGCGCCGCAGGCCGTACCGGGCCAGCGCCGCGTCCCGCGCCGCCTTGCCCGCCCGCCGGGCCGACTCGGGGTCGGCCGCGAACTCCCGCAGCGCCGCGACCAGCGTGTCCACCCGCGTGGAGATCACCCCCGCCTCGGGCGGCACCGCCTCCACCGCCTCCGTGGCCGCCGGCGCCACCACCGGCATCCCCAGGTGCATGGCCTCGATCAGCGCCAGCCCCAGCGAGGTCCACCGATAGGGGTGCAGGTAGACGCGCCGCCGCGCCATCTCCTCATGGAGCCGCACCTGCGGCAGGTCCTGCGACGGGTACGGCAGCGCCTCGGCCTTCATCCCGAAGACCTCCAGCGGGATCGCCTCGGCGAAGCGCGCCAGCAGGTCGGTCCCCGCGACCCTGGCGCGCCTGACCGGCTCGTTGACCACCACGGCCGCGCGGGCCAGCTCGCCGGTGTAGCGGTGGCCGGGGTCGACGACGCCGTGCTCGATCACCCGGGTGGGCGCCCGGCCGTTGTCCCAGAACAGCTCGTTGAAGTGCGTGACGTGGACCAGCGGGATGTCCGAGCGCGAGGCCAGCGGATGCCGGGTGTGCGGCACGTCCCCCTTGGGGGTGTTGTGCTCCACGTAGACGCCGGGCACCTCGCGGCCGAGCCACTCCCTGGCCAGGTCGATCTCGTGCGGGCGCTGATAGACGACCACGTCCACGTCCTCGGCGGCCAGCCGGTCCCACGGCACCTCGCGGACGCTGCCGGGCCAGTCGTAGGTCCGCGCCCTGCCCCGCCCGTCGGGCCCGCGGTCGGGGACCAGGGGCACCAGGTACTCGTGCCGTCCCTGGACGAACGCGGTCGTCCAGGAGCCGTGCACGTGCCAGACCAGGATCCTCACCAGCGGCTCCAGTGGGCGATCTGGGCCCGGCTCAGCGCCCCGCCGGACACCAGGCGGTTGAGCTCGTCCATCGGGTCGGCCGCCAGTATGCGGTCCACGGCCGTGGTGAGGTCCTTGGCGACCTCGGGGGCGGCGGCGATCTCCTCGGGCAGCGTCTCGGCCGTGGGCACGAGGATGCCGCGGGTCCCGGCGGCGCGCGCGGCCTCCATGTCGCTGCCGATGTCGCCGATGAGCGCGCAGTCCAGGGGGCTGACGTCCATGGTGGCGGCGGCCCGGATGATCAGCCCGGGTTTGGGTTTGCGGCAGGAGCAGCCGTCGGCGTCGTCGTGCACACAGATGGCCCAGGCGTCGAAGGGGCCGAGCAGTTCCTCCACCCGCGCGTTGACCTGGTGCATCTGATCGGGGCTGATGAGGCCCTTGGCCACGCCGGACTGGTTGGTGACGACGGCCACGAACACGCCCTCGCGGCGCAGGCGGCTGAGTGCCTCGGCGGCGCCGGGCATCGGCACGACTTTTTCCGGATCGCCGTTGTAGGGGACGTTCGCGATCAGGGTGCCGTCGCGGTCGAACAGAACGGCGGCGGGGCGGCGGTTCTCCATGCCCCGCGGCTACCCCCCGCCAAGATCCGCAAACGGTTACGGAGAGTAGCCAAGAGCAGGAATGTCCTGGGAAATGTTTGAGAAGCGCTTCTCTCGGTAGCGGTTCTGTCTGCCTGCGGGGAGGATGACAAGTGAAGTTCCTAGGGGTAAACGCGATATTCCATGATCCTGCTGCGGCGCTGGTCGTCGACGGGGAGATCGTGGCCGCCGCGGAGGAGGAGCGCTTCAGCCGCCGCAAGCACGGCAAGCGCCCGGTCCCGTTCTCGGCCTGGGAGCTGCCCGAGCAGGCCGCCGCCTGGTGCCTGGCCGAGGCCGGGCTGAAGCCCGAGGACCTGGACGCGGTCGCCTACTCCTACGATCCGGCGCTGGTCCGCCCCGGGCAGCAGGGCTTGGACGAGCGCTGGGAGGACCTGCGCACGACCTACGCCGTGCGGGCGCCGAACTTCCTGGCCACCGCCCTGCCGGGCCTGGATCCCGCGCAGGTGTCCTATGTCCCGCACCACATCGCGCACGCCGCCTCCGCCGGGCTGGCCGCCCCCCATGCCAGCTCCGCCGTGCTGGTCTGCGACGGCCGCGGCGAGTCGGCCTCCCACCTGGCCGGGCACTACCGCGACGGCGAGCTGGCCGTCCTGGCCGCCCAGGAGCTGCCGCACTCGCTCGGCCTGATGTACGAGGAGGTCACCGAGCACCTGGGCTTCCTGCGCTCCAGCGACGAGTACAAGGTCATGGCCCTGGCCTCCTACGGCCAGCCGCGGCACCTGGAGTCGCTGCGCGAGCTGATCTACACCACCGGCGACGGCGGCTTCCGGGTCGAGCCGATCGACTGGAACGTCTACGCCAAGAAGGTCCTCCGGGGCGGCTCCTGGAACGGCGACCACGCCGACCTGGCCGCCAGCGTGCAAAAGCGCCTGGAGGAGGTGCTGCTGGAGCTGGCGTCCTGGCTGCACGGCCGGACCCGGGAGCGGGTGCTGACCATGGCGGGCGGAGTGGCGCTCAACTGCGTGGCCAACACGCGCCTGCTGGATGAGGGGCCGTTCGAGGAGATCTGGGTGCAGCCGGCCGCCGGGGACGCGGGCACCGCCCTGGGCGGCGCGCTGCACCTGGCCCGGGCGCACGGGGAGCGGCCCGCGCCGATGCCGGGCGCCGACCTGGGCCGCGGCTGGACCGGCGAGGAGCTGCGCGCCTGGCTGGAGGTGGCGCGCGTGCCGTACAGCGAGCCCGCCGACCTGGCCGCGGCCGTCGCGCGGGAGCTCGCCGACGATAGGATCGTCGCCTGGTTCCAGGGGCGCAGCGAGTACGGCCCGCGCGCCCTGGGCCACCGCTCGCTGCTGGCCCACCCCGGGTACGCGGCCAACACCGAGCGGCTCAACCACGTCAAGGGCCGCGAGCAGTTCCGGCCCATCGCGCCGATGGTGCTGGAGTCGCGGGCGGGCGAGATCTTCTCCCGGGGGCCGTCCCGCTCGCCGTACATGCTCTTCGTCCACGACGTCAGCCCCGCCTGGCGGGCGCGGATCCCGGCGGTGGTGCACGTGGACGGCACGGCCCGCATCCAGTCGGTCTCGCCCGGGCGCGAGCCGCTGGTGGCGCGGCTGCTGGAGTGCTTCGAGGCGCTGACCGGGCTGCCGGTCGTGGTCAACACCAGCCTCAACACCGCCGGGCGGCCCATGGTCGACGACCCGCGCGACGCGCTGGAGTGCTTCGGCTCCTCCCCCGTGGACGTGCTCGTCCTCGGGCCGTACGTGATCAGGAGGGGGGAGGCGTTCGCGTCATGATCACCGTGGTGATCCCCACCGTGGGCCGGCCGAGCCTGGCCGCCGCCGTGGCCGCCCTCGACCCGTCGCTGCCGCTGCTGGTCGTGGACGACCGGCCCGCCGCCTCTGCTCCCCTCCCCCTGGCCCGTACGGCGGGGCGCGAGGTGCGGGTGCTGCGCTCGGGCGGCCGGGGCCCGGCCGCCGCGCGCAACGTGGGGTGGCTGGCCGCGAGCACGCCGTGGGTGGCCTTCCTGGACGACGACGTCATCCCCCAGCCGGGCTGGGCGGAGGCGGCGCGGCGGGACCTGGAGGACCTGCCGCCCGACGTGGCGGGCTCGCAGGGCCGCATCGAGGTGCCGCTGCCCGCCGACCGGCCGCCCACCGACGAGGAGCGCAACACCGCGGGGCTGGCCGGCGCCGAGTGGATCACCGCGGACATGGCCTACCGGCGCGACGTGCTGCACCGCGCCGGCGGGTTCGACGAGCGCTTCCCGCGCGCCTACCGCGAGGACGCCGACCTGGCGTTGCGGGTGCGGCAGCTGGGCCTGCGCCTGGTGCGCGGCGAGCGGCGCAGCCGGCATCCCGTCCGCGACGACGGGTTCTGGGCCAGCGTGCGCCGCCAGCGCGGCAACGCCGACGACGCGCTGATGCGCCGCCGCTACGGCCGGGGCTGGCGCGAGCTGCTGGGCGGCCCGCCGGGGCGCCTCCCCCGGCACGTGCTGGCGACCGCGCTCGGCCTGCTGGGAGCCGGGGCGGCGGTTGAGGCGGCAGCCGGGCGCGGGCCGGGCTGGAAGGCGGCGGGCGGCGCGGCGGCGGCCGGGTGGGCCGCCCTGACCGCCGAGTTCGCGTGGGCGCGGATCAAGCCGGGCCCGCGGACGCGGGAGGAGGTCCTGCGCATGATCGTGACCAGTGCGGCGATCCCGCCCGCGGCGTGCCTGCACCGGCTGCTGGGAGAGGTCAGGGCGCGGCTATGAGCCGCAGGGTACTGGTCGTCAGGCCGGACAACGCCGGGGACGTCCTGCTGGCCGGGCCTGCGATCAGGGCGGTCGCCGCCAGGGCCGAGGTCGCGCTGCTGACGGGGCCGCACGGCACGGCCGCCGCGCGCCTGCTGCCGGGGGTCGGCCGGGTGATCGAGTGGCTCACGCCGTGGATCGACCCGGAGCCGCCGCGCGTGACCCGGCGGCACGTGGAGGCGCTGCTGCGGCAGGTGGCGGGCCTGGACGAGGCGATCATCCTGACCTCCTTCCACCAGTCCGCCCTGCCGGCGGCGCTGCTGCTGCGCCTGGCGGGCGTCGGCCGCATCACCGCCATCAGCAACGACTATCCCGGCTCGCTGCTGGACGTACGGGTCACGTGGGACGAGACGCGGCACGTCCCCGAGCCGGAACGCATGCTGGCCGTGGTCCGCGCCGCGGGCTACGAGCCGGTCGACGACGGCAGGCTGGCGGTGCGCCGGCCGCTGCCGCCCTTCGAGGTGCCCGCCGAGCCGTACGTGGTGGTCCATCCCGGCGTGTCCGTCCCGGCCCGTGCCTGGCCGCGCGAGCTGCACCGCCAGGCCGTCGAGGCGCTGGCGGCCGACGGCCACCGCGTGGTGGTGACCGGCGGGCCGGGGGAACGCGAGCTGACCGCCTACGTCGCCGGCCGGGCCGGAGTGGACCTGGGCGGCAGGACGAGCCTGGCCGAGCTGGCCACCGTGCTGGAACGCGCGGTGGCGCTCGTGGCGGGCAACACCGGCCCCGCGCACCTGGCGGCGGCGGTGTGGACGCCGGTGGTGAGCCTGTTCGCGCCGGTGGTCCCGGCCGAGCGGTGGGCGCCGTACGGGGTCCCGGCGGTGCTGCTGGGCGACCAGCACGCGCCGTGCGCGGGCAGCAGGGCCAGGCGCTGCCCGGTCGACGGGCATCCGTGCCTGACCACCGTGCGACCCGACGACGTCGTCAAGGCCATCAGGGAGCTGAGCTCATGAAGATCGACCTCATCACCGAACACGCCGACCCGCTCGCGGCCGTCGGCGGCGTCGACGCGGGGGGCCAGAACGTCT
The DNA here is from genome assembly GCF_002093975.1 of Thermoactinospora rubra. Lineage (GTDB taxonomy): Bacteria > Actinomycetota > Actinomycetes > Streptosporangiales > Streptosporangiaceae > Nonomuraea > Nonomuraea rubra_A. The sequence goes on along the minus strand of NZ_KZ084329.1, from coordinate 158,194 downwards.
ACGTCGCCGCGCTGGCCGAGGCGCTGGCCGCGCGCGGGCACGACGTGGTGGTCCACACCCGCCGCACCGACCCCGGCCGGCCGGAGGCGGTGGCGATGGCGCCGGGCGTCACGGTGGAGTACGTTCCGGCGGGCCCGGCCGTCCCGCTGCCCAAGGACGAGCTGCCGCCGCACATGCCGGAGTTCGCCGAACACCTCAGGCGCCGGTGGCGGGCGCGGCGGCCGGACGTGGTGCACGCGCACTTCTGGATGAGCGGCCAGGCCGCCCTGGACGCGGCGGGCGCCATCCCGGTCGTGCACACCTACCACGCCCTGGGCACGGTCAAGCGCCGCTGGCAGGGCCGGGCCGACACCAGCCCGCCCCACCGGGTGGCGGTGGAGTGCGAGATCGGCAGGCGTGCGGCGGCGATCCTGGCGACCTGCACCGACGAGGTCAGCGAGCTGCACGCCATGGGCGTGCCGGGGGACCGCATCACGATCGTCCCCTGCGGGGTGGACCTGGAGCGCTTCCGCCCCGACGGGCCGCGGGCCCCGCGCGGCCGGCGCCCGCGGGTGCTCAGCATCGGCCGCCTGGTGCCGCGCAAGGGCGTGGACACCGTCGTGCGGGCTCTGCGCGAGCTGCCCGGCGTCGAGCTGGTCGTGGCCGGCGGCTCGCCCGGCGACGAGGAGGCCGTGCGGCTGCGCCGCCTGGCCGAGGGGTACGGCATGGCCGACCGCGTGAGCGTCATCGGCAGCGTCCCCCGCGACCAGGTCCCGGCGCTGATGCGCTCGGCCGACGTGGTGGTCTCCGTGCCCTGGTACGAGCCGTTCGGCATGGTCCCCGTCGAGGCGATGGCCTGTGGCGTCCCCGTGGTCGCCTCGGCGGTCGGCGGCCACCTGGACACCGTCGCCGACTGCGGCGTGCTGATCCCGCCCCGCCGGCCGCAGGCCCTGGCCAGGACCCTGCGCCGGCTGCTGGAGGCCCCCGAGCAGCGGGTGCGGCTCGGCCACGCGGGCGTGCGGCGGGCCAGGCACAGGTACGGCTGGCCGCGCGTCGCCGAGCAGGTGGAGGCGGTCTACGAGCAGGTGACCCGGGACCGGGTCCCGCGGCTGTTCGCCTACGGAGGTTAGCGTGCACGAGCATCTGCGCCGCCTGACCGAGGTGATCGCCCTGGTCGAGGAGGAGTCCGACAGGATCCAGGTGTGGGGAGCCAAGCTCGCGGCCGTGCTGCGCGGCGGCGGGCGGCTGATGGCCTGCGGCAACGGCGGCTCGGCCGCCGAGGCCCAGCACCTGACCGCGGAGCTGGTGGGCCGCTTCCGGGAGGACCGGGCGCCGTTCGCCGCGATCGCCCTGCACGCCGACACCTCCTCGGTCACCGCCATCGTCAACGACTTCGGCGCCGAGGAGGTCTACGCCCGGCAGGTGCGCGCCCACGGCAGGCCGGGCGACGTGCTGCTGTGCCTGTCCACGAGCGGGGCCAGCCCCAACGTGCTGGCCGCCGCCCGGGCCGCGCACGAGGTGGGCGTGGTCACGTGGGCCATGACCGGCCGGGCGCCCAACCCGCTGGCCGCCCTGTGCGACCAGGCCGTCTCCGTCCCCTCCCCCGACACCGCGACCGTCCAGGAGGTGCACCTGGCCATGATCCACATGCTGTGTCAGTCCGTGGAGGAAGCCCTATGAGCCCCTTGGTGGTGATCGGCGACACTTTGCTGGACGTCGACCTGGTCGGGCAGGCCGAGCGGCTGTGCCCGGACGCGCCCGTCCCCGTCGTCGAGGGCGTCGAGGAGCGGATGCGGCCGGGCGGCGCGGGACTGGCCGCGCTGCTGGCCGCCCGCGACGGCGCCGAGGTCGTGCTCGTCACCGCGCTGGCCGACGACTCCGGCGGGCGGCGGCTGCGCGCCATGCTGCGGGCCGCCGTCCGGCTGATGCCGCTGCCGATGCGCGGCGCGACGGTGCGCAAGACCAGGATCCGGGCCTCCGGCCAGACGCTGCTGAGGCTCGACACCGGCGACGGGCGCGCCCGCCGGGCCGCCGAGGAGGGCCGGGCGCTCATCGCCGAGACCGTCGCCGAGGCCGGGGCGGTGCTCGTCTCCGACTACGGCAGGGGCGTCGTGGAGGCCACCCGGGAGCTGCTGCGCGACCTGCGGACGCCGCTGGTGTGGGACCCGCACCCCAAGGGGGCCGTGCCGGTCCCGGGGTGCGCGCTGGTGACGCCCAACCAGTCGGAGGCGCGGCTGATGTGCGGCCAGCCGTACATCGGCCCCGACCAGGCCGCCACCCAGCTGCTGCGCGGCCTGCGCGCGCAGGCGGTGGCGGTGACGCTGGGCGAGCGCGGAGCGGCGCTGGCCCAGGAGGGCGCCGCGGTCACCAGGATCCCGGCGCCGGACTGCTACGCCGACCGGGACGCCTGCGGGGCCGGCGACCGCCTGGCCGCCGCCGCGGCGCTCGCGCTGTGCGAGGGCAAGTCAATGGAGGACGCGGTCACCATCGGCGTCGGCGAGGCCTCCCGGTTCGTGGCGGCGGGCGGCGCGTCCGCCCTGCGCGTGCAGGCCGTCGCGCCGGTGCTGGCCCTACGGAGGGAGATCTCGTGAACATCCTGATCACCGGCGGAGCCTCCGGGCTGGGCGAGGCCACAGCGCACGCCGTGGCCAAGGAGGGCTGGCGGCCGCTGGTCGTCGACATCAAGGCGCCCGACCCGCAGTTCGAGCACGCGGTGGCCGACCTGGCCGACCGCGACGCCGCCGAGCGCGCCGTCAGGGAGCTGGCCGGCCGGGCGGGCGGCCTGCACGGGGTGGTCACCGCGGCGGGCGTGGACGCCTGCGGGCAGCTGGCCGACGTCCCGGCCGGCGACTGGGACCGGGTCGTCAAGGTCAACCTGCTGGGGACGGCGGCCGTCGTGCGCGCGGCGCTGCCGTACCTGCTGGAGTCGGGGGGACGGGTGGTCACGGTGGCCTCCACGCTGGGGCTGCGCGCGCTCAGCGACGCGACGGCCTACTGTGCCTCCAAGTTCGGCGTCGTGGGCTTCACCCGGGCGCTGGCCGTGGAGCTGGCCGGGCGCGTGGGCGTGACGCTGCTGGTGCCGGGCGGCATGGCCACCCATTTCTTCGACGGGCGCGACGAGCAGTACAAGCCGGGGCCCGACGCCCAGCTCAACCGGCCCGAGGACGTGGCGCGGGCGGTGGTGTTCGCGCTCGGCCAGCCGCCCGGGTGCGAGGTGCGCGAGCTGGTGGTGTGCCCCTCGCGGGAGCCGTCGTGGCCCTAGAGGCGCTGGTCCTGCGCGGGCTGGGGCTGGGCGATCTGCTGACCGCGGTCCCGGCCCTGCGCGGGCTGCGCCGGGCCCTGCCCGGCTGCCGCATCACGCTGGCGGCCCCCGAGCCGCTGCGGCCGCTGCTGCCGCTCATCGGCGCGGTGGACGAGCTGCTGGACGTCTCCGGGCCGGGGCCGGTGCCGTTCGAGCGGCCCGGCCTGGCCGTCAACCTGCACGGACGCGGCCCGCAGAGCATCGAGGCGCTGCGGGCCACGCGCCCCGGCGCGCTGCTCAGCTACGGCGCCGGCCCGGCCTGGCCGGAGCGGGTGCACGAGGTGCGCCGCTGGTGCGACCTGCTGGAGTGGTACGGCATCGCCTGCGATCCCGGCGACCTGGCACTCGGCCGGACCGACAGGAGCGGCCCGGCGATCGTCCACCCCGGCGCGGCCTACCCCGCCCGGCGCTGGCCGCCCGAGCGGTTCGCCGAGGTGGCCAGGGCGCTGGGCGAGGACGTGGTCGTCACCGGCGGCCCCGGCGAGGCGGAGCCGGCCCGCCGGGTGGCGGACCTGGCCGGCCTGCCCGCCGGCCGGGTCCTGGCCGGACGGACCGATCTGGGCGAGCTGGCCGCGCTGATGGCCACCGCGCGGCTGGTGGTCTGCGGCGACACCGGCGTGGGGCATCTGGCGACCGCGTTCGGCGTGCCGTCGGTGCTGCTGTTCGGGCCCACTTCGCCCGAGCTGTGGGGCCCGCCGCCCGGGCGCGGCCACGTGGTGCTGTGGGCGGGGTGCGAGGGCGACCCGCACGGCCTGGAACCGGATCCGGGCCTGCTGAAGATCTCGGTCTGCGATGTGCTGGAGGTGCTGCCATGAGGGCGGTGGTGACGGGGGGCGCGGGCTTTCTGGGCTCGTACCTGTGCGAGCGGCTGGTCGAGCGGGACTGGGAGGTGATCTGCATGGACAACTTCCTCACCGGCAGCCCGCGCAACGTCGAGCATCTCGTCGGCCGCCCCAACTTCAAGATCGTCGAGTGCGACCTGACCGGCTTCGTCCACGTGCCCGGCGAGGTGGCGCTCGTGATGCACTTCGCCTCGGCCGCCTCCCCCGCCGACTACCTGCGCTACCCCATCGAGACGCTGCGGGTGGGCAGCATCGGCACCCTGCACGCGCTCGGCCTGGCCCGCGAGAAGGGCGCCCGCTTCGTGCTCGCCTCCACCAGCGAGGTGTACGGTGACCCGCTCGAACACCCCCAGAAGGAGACCTACTGGGGCAACGTCAACCCGGTCGGCCCGCGCAGCGTCTACGACGAGGCCAAGCGCTTCGCCGAGTCGCTGACCACGGCCTACCGCGAGTCGCGCGGCGCCGACACCGGCATCGTGCGGATCTTCAACACCTACGGGCCCAGGATGCGGCCCTTCGACGGCCGGGCCATCCCGACCTTCATCCGCCAGGCGCTGCGCGGCGAGCCGATCACGGTCACCGGCGACGGCACCCAGACGCGGTCGATCTGCTACGTCGACGACACCGTGGACGGGATCCTGGCGCTGGCCTTCGGCGACTTCCCCGGGCCCGTCAACATCGGCAACCCCGACGAGATGACCATGGCCGACCTCGCCAAGCTGATCAGGGAGCTGGCGGGGTCTGACTCCCCGATCGAGTTCGTCGACCGGCCCGCCGACGACCCGCGGGTGCGCCGCCCGGACACGACCGTGGCCGCCGAGCACCTGGGCTGGCGGCCACGGGTCCCCGCCGAGGAGGGACTGCGCAGGACCATCGAGTGGTTCCGCGCCGAACTCGGCGTCCTCAGTCGGAGGTGAGGACGTCGAGGAGGTCGCCGACGGTCGCGTCGGGCACCGCCCGCGTGACCTCGGCCAGGGCGACGATGCCGACGAGCGTGTGACCGTCGATGACGGGCAGCCGCCGGACCTTGTGCCTGGCCATGGTGCGCAGGATCTCCTTGACGTCGTGGTCGGCGCCGATGGTGACGGCCTCGCCCTGGGCCAGCTCTCCGGCCAGCGTGGACTTGGGGTCCTTGCCCTGGGCGAGCACCTTCACGACGATGTCGCGGTCGGTGAGCATGCCCTTGAGCCTGTTGTCGGTGCCGCAGATCGGCAGGGATCCGACGTCGAGCCTGGCCATCTTCTCCGCCGCCTCGAGCACCGTCTCATCGGCGTTGACGCACTCGGGGTTGGGCGTCATGATGTCGCGAGCAGTGGGCATGATCCTTCCTTTCGTCCTGGATTCTGCCCGCCTGCCCCGACGACGGCCGGTGAAACTCAGAGCTCGACGCCCAGCAGGGCGTCCACCAGGTCCCGCACCAGCCCGGCCGGCCGGTCGCCGCGTCCGGCCAGCGCCTCCTCGGCCCAGGCGTCGATCGCGCGCAGGGCGCCCGGGGCGTCCAGGTCGTCGGCCAGCCGCTCGCGCACGGCCGCCAGCAGCGGCTCGGGGTCCGGGCCGCTGTCGCCGGCGACCGCGGCGCGCCAGCGCGCCAGCCGGGCCTCGGCGGCGGCCAGCTGCCCGGGGGTGTACTCCCAGTCCTCGCGGTAGTGGTGGGCCAGCAGCACCAGGCGGACGGCCATCGGGTCGGCCTGCTCGCGCAGCCTGGAGACGAAGACGAGGTTGCCCTTGGACTTGGACATCTTCTCCCCGTCCAGGCCCACCATGCCGGCGTGCGAGTAGAAGCGGGCGAAGGGCCACTCCCCCGTGGCGGCGTGGCCCTCGGAGGCGCCGCACTCGTGGTGGGGGAAGATCAGGTCCGAGCCGCCGCCCGCCACGTCGAAGCCGGCGCCCAGCGTGGCCAGCGCGATGGCGGTGCACTCCACGTGCCAGCCGGGCCGGCCGCGGCCCAGCACGGTGTCCCAGGCCGGCTCGCCGGGCCGCTCGGCGCGCCACAGCAGCCAGTCGAGCGGGTCCCGCTTGCCGGGGCGGGCGGGATCGCCGCCGCGCTCGGCCGACAGGGCCAGCATCTGCGCCTCGGAGTAGCCGGAGACCTCGCCGAACTTGGGGGCGTCGGCCCGGTCGAAGTAGATGTCGCCCTCGAGGGTGTAGGTGCTGGGGCCCAGGCGCCGCACCAGCTCGGCGACCTCGCCGACGACCTCGGTCACGCCGACGTAGTCCCGGGGCGGGATGACGCGCAGCGCCTCCATGTCGGACCGGAACAGCTCGATCTCGCGCTCGGCCAGCTCGCGCCAGTCCTGGCCGGTCTTGTCGGCACGTTCCAGGAGCGGGTCGTCGACGTCGGTGGCGTTCTGCGTGTAGTGCACCTGGCGGCCCATGTCCCGCCACACCCGGCCGACCAGGTCGAAGGCCAGGTAGGTGTTGGCGTGGCCGAGGTGGGTGGCGTCATACGGCGTGATGCCGCACACGTACAGCCGGGCGGTCGGTCCCGGGTCGGTCGGCCTGATCTCCTTGGTGGCCGTGTCGTAAAGCCGCAGAGGGACGCTGTCACCTGGAAGCCGGGGGATGTTCGGGGCCGACCACGATCTCATGGATTCGAGCCTATATGCCCTCCAAGGTCGTGGAACTCGTAGGTCCCGGGTGTGACCTGGGTGATCGACAGGGAGGCGAAGACGCGGCCGTCGGGCAGCTCGTGGCGCAGGATGAGCGCCTCGGGGGCGCTGGAGGGCTCCTCCCGCGTCAGCGACCACCAGTCGTCGGTGGCGCGGAAGCGCGGCAGGTGGGCGCGCACCCGGGGGCTGTCGGGGTCCAGGCCGGTGTTGACGATCATGACGGTCTCGTCGGGCAGGCCGGTACGGCTCAGCCGTACCCCGTCCCAGGACCACAGGCGCGCGCCCGAGGAGTCGGCCAGCACCAGGTGGAACGGGTCGTAGCGGGACAGGTCGGCCTCGGGCAGCCCGCCGGCCACGACGGCGCGCAGCGGCAGGTCGCCGCGCGAGACGCGGACGGTCTCCTCGGCCATGACGCCGCGCCCGTTGAGCAGCGCCGCCACCCGCCCGCCGGCCCGGTGGACGGCCAGCCACGTGCCGCCGGCCTTCAGGTCGCGCCCGCCGACCACGCCGGGGTACTCCTCGGGCCAGTGCTCCCCCGGCCCCTCCCACGGGCGGTCGGCGAACTCGTCCCTGATGCCCATGAGCTTGCCGGGTCTGACGATCACTGTGCACATCGGGGGAGTCCGGTTTCGTCTAGATCGGCGGCCACGGTACGGCGGGCCAGTCCTTGGAGGGGTAGGGGTGGACGCCGGTGTCGAGCAGCCGCTTGACCCGCCGCCAGGTGGCCTCGACCTCGGCCAGGGTGAGCAGCTCGCGCAGTCGGCGGTGGAGCGGCCCGGAGTCCAGGTCGCGCTCCAGCGCCGCGAGGGCCGTGACCGCCTCGCGGGGCAGCGTCTTGCCGCGCCACTGCCACAGCACCGTGCGCAGCTTGTCCTCCTCGGCGAAGCACACGCCGTGGTCGACGCCGTAGACGTGCCCGTCGGGCATGGGCAGCAGGTGACCGCCCTTGCGGTCGGCGTTGTTGACCACCGCGTCGAAGACGGCCATCCGGCGCAGCGCCGGGTTGCGGCTGCGCACCAGCGCCATCAGGTCCACCTCGTGCTCGGTCTCGATCCACAGCTGGCACATGCCGGGGCCGAAGGGGCCGTCGCGGTAGACGGTGGGCGGCACGATGCGCCAGCCCATCGCCTGGGACACCTCGAAGGCGGCCACCTCGCGGGCGGCCAGCGTGCCGTCGGGGAAGTCCCACAGCGGGCGCTCGCCCCGCACGGGCTTGTAGACGCAGGCGGCGGTGCGCCCTGCGAGGGCGACCGTGCAGTACAGGGTCATGTTGGTGGCCTCGACCAGCCGGCCGACGACCTCCATGCGTCCCTCTGCGAGCAGCTTGAGCGTGCCCTCCTCTCCCCCCGCGGCGGGGGGCAGGGGGCTGACGGCGGGCTCGCTGTCCGGCACGCTGCTCATCCGTGCCCGCGCATCGGCCGCGTCCGCTCGCTCACGATGCCAGCTCACCCCCGCGGTACCCGTTGAGCCTGACGCAGATGTGCCCCTCGGCGTCCAGGGGCTGGGAACACAGCGGGCAGGGCGGGCGCCCGGCGGCGACGATCTGCATGGCGCGCCGGGAGAAGGCGCGCGCCATCCCGGCGCTGATCCGCACGCGCAGCACCGCGGGCTCGGCGCCGCCCTCGTCCTGCTCGGCGTCGACCAGCTCCTGCGCCTCGATCACGACCTGGGCGTGCTCCTCGTCCCACGCCAGCGTCATCGTGCCCACCCGGAAGTCCTCCTCGATGGGTGTCTCGAGCGGGTCGTCGTCGGTCAGGTCGGCGGGCGGCAGCGCGGGGACGCGGGCCGTGCCGCCGCTGAGGCGCAGCACCTCGTCCAGCAGCTCGTCGAGCCTGTCGGCGAGCATCGCCACCTGCAGCTTCTCCAGCGCCACCGTCGTCAGTCTGCCCTCTCCTCTAACCTGCAGGAAGAAGGCCCGCGAGCCCGGCTGCCCCACGGCACCGGCCACGAACCTCTCTGGTGGGTCGTAGTCGAAGACCGGCATAACCCGAACCTTACGTGGTTCCCGATCCGCCCCCGACGGCGGCATCGCTCCCGGTGAAGTTTTCTCCCCCGTCTTTCTCCTCCGAACCCTCAGGCAACCGCAATTCCCCCATATCGTTAAGCCTCAGCACAAAGGGACGAATGGGGGTATAGCGAATGACAGTGAGCGCGGCCGGGTCCGCCGTAATCCGCTGAAAGTGATCCAAATGGAGCCCGAGCGCGTCGGCCACGATCGACTTGATCACATCTCCGTGGCTGCACACCAGGTAGACAGCCTTCTCCCCAAGACGATCATTCCACTCCCTGACCGCCTTGACGGCGCGCCGCTGCATGTCCGCCACCGCCTCGCCGCCGGGGAACACCGCGGCGCTGGGATGCGCCTGGACCACCTGCCACAGCGGCTCCTTGGCCAGCTCCTTCAGCTCCCGCCCGGTCCACTCGCCGTAGCCGCACTCGCCGAAGCGCTCGTCGACCTCCACGGCCAGGTCGCGCCCCTCGGCCACGGCGGCGGCCGTCTCGCGGCAGCGCTCCAGCGGGCTGGAGACCACGGCGTCCAGCCGCACCTCGGCGATCCGCCCGGCCAGGGCCTCGGCCTGCTTCCTGCCCGCCTCGCTGAGGTGGACGCCGGGCGTCCACCCGGCCAGCACCGGCCCCGTCAGATCCGTCAGCCCATGGCGGGCCAGCAGCACAGTCGTCACACTGCAAAGTATGGCCAGCCCCGCAGGCCGGTGGCGTAGTCTAGCCTGATCATGGAGCAACGCTATGTCGGCCGCAGTGGCCTGCCGGTCTCCCGCCTCGGGCTGGGCACCATGACATGGGGGCGCGACACCGACGCCGACGACGCCGCCGTCCAGCTGCGCACCTTCGTCGAGGCGGGCGGCACGCTGGTCGACACGGCCGACGTCTACACGGCGGGCGACGCCGAGCGCCTGCTCGGGCGGCTCCTGCGCGAGGCGGTCCCGCGCTCGGAGATCGTCATCTCCACCAAGGCCGTGGTGACCCCGGCCGGGCGCCGCCCGCGCGACGCCTCGCGCCGGCACCTGCTCGCCGCCGTCGACGAGTCCCTGGCCCGCCTCGGCGTCGACTACGTCGACCTGTGGCAGCTCCACACCTACGACCCGGAGGTGCCGCTGGAGGAGACGCTGGCCGCCATGGACGCCATCGTGACCTCCGGCCGCGCGGTCTACGCGGGCGTGTGCGACTACACCGGCTGGCAGCTGGCGGCCGCCGCCACCGCCCAGCGGGTGGTCCCCGGCCGCGTCCCCATCACCAGCGCCCAGGTGGAGTACTCCCTGCTGGCCCGCGACGCCGAGCGGGAGCTGATCCCGGCGGCCGAGCACTGCGGCGTGGGCGTGCTGGCCTGGTCGCCGCTGGGCCGCGGGGTGCTGACGGGCAAGTACCGCACCGGCGTCCCCGCCGACTCCCGCGCCGCCACGCCGCACTTCGCCGACTTCGTCCGCCCCTACCTGGATGAGCGCTCGCGCCGCGTGGTGGAGTCGGTGATGACCGCCGCCGACGGCCTGGGGTGCTCGCCGCTGGCCGTGGCGCTGTCGTGGGTGCGCGACCAGCCGGGCGTCTGCTCGGCGATCGTCGGCGCCCGCACCTGCGCGCAGCTGAAGGCCATCCTGCAGGCCGAGGAGGTCGTCCTGCCCCGCGAGATCCGGGAGGCGCTCGACGACGTGTCGGCCGACTGAGAAAAACGACGGGAAAAGCGACTGAGAAACCGAACGAGATACCGACTCGCGTATCACTAGTCGATACCGAATCGCAACTTTCCGTGGGGAGCGATGGGGATGTCCGTAAAGATGTCCCCGACAGTACCGCTATGGGGAGGATCCCGATGCGACGCACGGCCGGAGTCCTGTCGGTCGCCCTGACGGCGGTGGCGCTCAGCGCCGCCCCGGCAGTCGCGGCCGGGGACTGCGACCGGGGGCAAGGCGTGTTATCCGGTCTCACCGACCGCCTGTGCGACCTCGTCGACGACGTGACCGACACCGTCGACGCGGTCACCGGCGACAGCCTCGGCCCGGTGACCGACACCGCGGACAAGGCCGTCCAGGGCGTCAACGAGACCGTGGGCAAGGTCGCGCCGACCCCCACGCGGCAGCCGCCCTCGCAGCGTGGCGAGCCCACGCCGACCCCGTCGGGCCTGCTGCCGTCGGTGCTGGAGGAGGTCTGCCTGCCCGGGCTGGCCTGCGAGGGCGAGGGCGTCCTGGACGGCGTGGTCGGCCGCACGCCGGCTCCCACGGCACGGCCCGCCAAGCCCAGGCCGCGGCCCAGCGGCTCTCCCACTCCGCGTGAGGAGTCCCTGCTGCCCACCGAGGCGCCCCGGCCGCCCCGCAGGGAGCCGCACCTGATCGACACCGGCGAGCGGGTCCTCGCCGAGCCGGCGCAGCGGGCGGCCGACACCGACCTGCCACGGCTGGACCTGCTGTGGCCCAACCCGTTCGCCGAGCGCCTCGAGGGGCCGATGACCGGCCAGGACGTCGTCCGGCCCAGCGAGCGCGGGCCCGACGTGCTGGGCACCGCGCTCACCGCCGCACTGCTGGCCTCGGCCGTGCTGGCCACGCGGATCGTGCAGCAGCGGCGCCGCCGCGAGGAGGACAGCGCGTCCATCCCCTTCCAGCCGGTGCGCGCGGGCGGCCGCCACCGCCTGGCCGGCCTCTGACGCCCCCGCCCGAGGCCGCCCGCCTCGCGAGCGGCCCGCTAGGCGCCGATGGCGTGGACGCCGCCGTCCACGTGGACGATCTCGCCCGTGGTGGCGGGGAACCAGTCCGACAGCAGCGCGACGCACGCCTTGGCGGTCGGCAGCGGGTCGGCCAGGTCCCAGCCCAGCGGCGCCTTCTCCGGCCAGCTGTCCTCGAACTCCTTGAAGCCCGGGATCGACTTGGCCGCCATGGTCCGCAGCGGCCCGGCGGCCACCAGGTTCACCCGGATCCCCTGCCGGCCCAGGTCGCGGGCCAGGTAGCGGTTGCACGACTCCAGCCCGGCCTTGGCCACGCCCATCCAGTCGTAGACCGGCCACGCCTTGGAGGCGTCGAAGTCCAGCCCGACCACCGCGCCGCCCTGCTTCATCAGCGGCAGGCAGGCCACCGCCAGCGCCTTGTAGGAGTAGGTGGACACGTGCAGGGCCGTGGCCACGTCCTCCCAGGTCGTGTTGAGGAAGTTGCCGCCCAGGGCGGTCTGCGGCGCGAAGCCGATCGAGTGCACCACCCCGTCGAGCCCGTCGACGTGCTCGCGCACCCGGTCGGCGAGGGTGTCGAGGTGCTCGGTGTTCTGCACGTCGAGCTCCACCACCGGCGGCGGGGACGGCAGCCGCTTGGCGATGCGCTCCACCAGCGACAGCCTGCCGTACCCGGTCAGGACCACCTGCGCGCCCTGCTCCTGGGCCAGCCTGGCCACCGAGAAGGCGATGGAGGCGTCGGTGATGACGCCGGTGACGAGGATGCGCTTGCCGTCGAGGATGCCCATGCTCAGTGCCCCATTCCCAGTCCGCCGTCGACGGGGATCACGGCCCCGGTGATGTAGGAGGCGTCGTCGCTCGCCAGGAAACGCACGACGCGGGCGATCTCGGCCGGCTGCGCCTGGCGGCCCAGCGGGATGTTCTTGACCAGCGCGTCGTGGTCGAGGTCGGCCGTCATGTCGGTCTGCACGAAGCCGGGTGCCACGACGTTGACGGTGATGCCGCGCGAGCCGTACTCCCTGGCCAGCGAGCGGCCGAAGCCGATCAGGCCGGCCTTGGAGGCGGCGTAGTTGGCCTGCCCGGCCGAGCCCAGCATGGCCACCACCGAGGAGATGAGGATGATCCGGCCGCGCTTGAGGCGCATCATGGGCCGGATGGCGCGCTTGGCGACCCGGAAGGCGCCGGTGAGGTTGGCGTCGAGGATCTCGGTGAAGGTCTCCTCCTTCATCATGGCCAGCAGCGTGTCGCGGGTGATGCCCGCGTTGGCCACCAGGACCTCCACCGGGCCCTGCTCGGCCTCGACCTTCTCGAAGGCCGCCTCCACCTCGGCGGTGCTGGTCACGTCGCAGCGGACGCCGAACAGGCCCTCGGGCGGCTCCCCCGAGCGGTAGGTGACCGCGACGGCGTCGCCGTTCGCGGCGAGTTCCCGGGCGATCGCCAGGCCGATGCCGCGATTGCCTCCGGTGACGAGTACAGAGCGTGCCATGAGACCTGACGCTATCCGCTACCGGCCGGTATCCGCTTATCCGGGAGACACAAGATCACGGGGTTAGGATCGTGGACATGCGCCAGATCGACGACGACTTCAGATCGCTGCCGCTGAGGCGGCTGGCCGACGCCGCGCTCCAGCGCGCCCGCGAGCTTGGCGCCGAGCACGCCGACTTCCGCTTGGAGCGCATCAGGGCCGAGACGCTCGCCCTCCACGACGCCCGGCTCGAGGGCGCCTTGGACGCCGACGATCTGGGCCTGGCCGTGCGCGTGGTCAAGAACGGGACGTGGGGCTTCGCCTCGGGCGTGGAGCTCACCCCGGAGGCCGCGGTCAGGGTCGCCGAGCAGGCGGTGCGGGTGGCCGAGGTCAGCGCCCCCATCAACCGCGAGCGCATCGAGCTGGCCCCCGAGCCGGTGTACTCCGATCAGGAGTGGGTCTCGGCCTACGAGATCGACCCGTTCGAGGTGCCGCAGAGCGAGAAGGTGGGGCTGCTGGCCGACTGGTCGGCCGCGCTGCTCAAGGGCGCCGACCACGTCAGCGCCCGGCTGCTGCAGGTCAAGGAGCAGAAGTTCTACGCCGACAGCGCCGGCACCTCCACGCTGCAGCAGCGGGTGCGCCTGCACCCCGAGCTGAACGCCGTCAAGATCGGCGAGTCGGGGTTCGAGGACATGTCGACGCTCGCCCCGCCGGTCGGCCGCGGCTACGAGTATCTGACCGGCACCGGCTGGGACTGGCAGAACGAGCTGGCGCAGCTGCCGGAGCTGCTGGCCGAGAAGCTGGCCGCGCCCAGCGTCGAGGCCGGCGCCTACGACCTGGTCATCGACCCCACCAACCTGTGGCTGACCATCCACGAGTCGATCGGCCACGCCACCGAGCTGGACCGCGCCCTGGGTTACGAGGCCGCCTACGCCGGCACCAGCTTCGCCACCTTCGACCAGCTGGGCGAGCTGGTGTACGGCTCGCCGCCGATGAACGTGACCGGCGACCGGACCGCCGTGCACGGCCTGGCCACCATCGGCTACGACGACGAGGGGGTCGAGGCCCAGAGCTTCGACATCGTGCGCGACGGCATCCTGGTCGGCTACCAGCTGGACCGGCGCATGGCGCTGATGAAGGGCCTCGGGCGGTCCAACGGGTGCGCCTTCGCCGACTCCCCCGGCCACATGCCGATGCAGCGCATGGCCAACGTCTCCCTCCAGCCCGCGCCCGGCGGGCCGAGCACCGAGGAGCTGATCGCGGGCGTGGAGCGCGGGCTGTACATCGTCGGCGACAAGAGCTGGTCGATCGACATGCAGCGCTATAACTTCCAGTTCACCGGCCAGCGCGCGTACCGCATCCACCACGGCAGGCTCGCCGGCCAGGTCAAGGACTTCGCCTACCAGGCCACCACCACCGACTTCTGGGGCTCGATGGAGGCCGTCGGCGGCCCGCAGACCTACCTGCTGGGCGGGGCCTTCAACTGCGGCAAGGGCCAGCCCGGGCAGGTCGCGCCGGTCAGCCACGGCTGCCCCGCCGCGCTGTTCCGGGGCGTCCGGATTCTCAACACGGTTCAGGAGGCGGGCAAGTGAGCTTGCAGGGGATGGTCGACAAGGCGCTGGAGCTGTCCAGGGCCGACGACTGCATCGTGATCGCCGACCACGTCTCCAGCGCCAACCTGCGCTTCGCGGGCAACACGCTGACCACCAACGGCACCATGGAGTCGACGAGGATCACCGTCATCTCCGTCGCCGGGCGGTCGTCGGGCGTGGTGTCGCGCTCCGCCGTACGGCCCGACCAGCTGGAGGAGCTGGTGGCCGCGGCCGACCGGGCGGCGCGGGAGGCCCAGCCCGCCGAGGACGCCGGTGACCTGATCGCCGGGACCGAGCCCAGCGCCTCGTGGGGCGAGCCGCTCCAGCCCACCGACATCGACGTCTTCGGCCGCTTCACGCCCGCGCTGGGCGAGGTGTTCGCCGCCGCCGAGCGGGGCGGCAGGAGGCTGTACGGCTTCGCCGAGCACACCCTCACCACCACCTTCGTCGGCTCCACCAGGGGCCTGCGGCTGCGCCACGACCAGCCGACGGGCCGGCTGGAGGTCAACGCCAAGTCGGCCGACCTCAAGCGCTCGGCCTGGAGCGGCGTGGCCACCCGCGACTTCGCCGACGTGGACGTCGCGGCGCTGGACGCCCAGCTGGCCGAGCGGCTGGAGTGGGCCAAGAACCGGGTGGAGCTGCCCGCCGGCCGGTACGAGACGCTGCTGCCGCCCAGCGCCGTCGCCGACCTGATGGTCTACATGTACTGGTCGATGGGCGCCCGCGACGCGCTCGACGGCCGCACCGTGTTCTCCAAGCCCGGCGGCGGCACCCGCGTGGGCGAGCGGCTGGCCGCGATCCCGGTGACGCTGCGCAGCGATCCAGGGGAGCCGGGCCTGGCCTGCGCCCCCTTCACGATCGCGCACGCCTCCAGCCGCGAGTCGTCGGTGTTCGACAACGGCCTGCCGCTGTCGCCGACGGACTGGCTGGCCGAGGGCACGCTCGCGGCGCTGCGCCAGACCCGCCACTCGGCGCGGCTGAGCGGCCTGCCGGTCACGCCCTCCATCGACAACCTCGTCATGGAGGGCCCGGGCGACGGCCGCGGCCTGGCGGAGATGATCGCCGCGACCGAGCGGGGCCTGCTGCTGACGTGCCTGTGGTACATCCGCTCGGTCGACCCGCAGACGCTGCTGCTGACCGGCCTCACCCGCGACGGCGTCTACCTGGTGGAGGACGGCCACGTCGTGGGCGAGGTGAACAACTTCCGCTTCAACGAGAGCCCGGTGGACCTGCTCGGCCGCCTCACCGAGGTCGGCGCGAGCGAGCCCACGCTGCCCCGCGAGTGGAACGACTGGTTCACCCGCACCCGGATGCCCGCCCTGCGGGTGCCGGACTTCAACATGTCGACGGTCAGCCAGGCGAGCTGATCGCGAAGGTGTGGACGGTGTCCCACCGCTTGTTCGTGACGAGCCTGGCCGTGCCCGCGGCCAGGTCGTAGACCACCGACCACCGCGTGTGGCCCTGGGCGACGCGCCGCAGCAGCTCCAGCGACGTCGCCCGGGTCGGCAGACCCTCGGCCAGCATCCGGTAGCGGGCGTCGGCCAGCCGGTCCTGGCGTGAGGTGCCGGTCATCGCGATGTTGGTCAGCACGCGGTCGTCGATCACGTTCATGCGGCCTTGGCCGTACTCGACGACGGCCGCCCTGCCGGTGCGGTCGCCGATCAGGTAGTGCACCTGCGGGCCGCCGGTGAAGTCGATCCGGTAGCGCTTCATCAGCTCCAGGGCCTCGGTCACGGTGGCGGCCCGGTCCAGCAGCAGCCGGATGATCCGCACGCTGCCGACCGTGACGCGGCCGTCGTCGGCGGGCGGCTCGGCGTCCGGCGTCGCCGCCAGGCCCACGGCCAGGCCCTTTTCGTTCATCCCGTCGAAGGGCGCCAGGACGGCGTGCGCGAGCCTGCGCCGGTCCCGCGGGTCGCGCAGGTCCGGCGGGCCCGGGCGGCCCAGCAGGTAGGAGACGTCGGCCACCGACAGCGAGGCGTGGCCGGCGGGCGGGTCGGCCCTGACCACCATGGCGGGGTTGGGATCCCAGTCGAAGTTCCGCCCGAACTCCGTGCCGCGCAGGAACAGCGAGCAGGCCCAGCCCTCCGAGCCGCGGGCCAGCTCCTCCTCCGTCAGCGGCGCCTCGGCGTCGTAGCCGCCGTGGTAGGTCATCTCATACAGCGGCAGGTCGTCCACCTGGCGCAGGGTGGCGACCGTCCTGGCGACGTCCTGGGCGCTTTGCCGGAGCACTCCCCGCGGGGTCGCCGCGGGTGCGGACGCGCAGGAGACGAGCGCGAGTACGGCGAGCGCCGCGGCGAGGAGCCTCACCCCTCGAGTGTGGCTCAGGCGTCCTCCAGCCGGAACCCCACCTTCAGCCCCACCTGGATGTGCGCGATCTCGCCCTGGTCGATGTGGCCGCGGATCTCGGTCACCTCGAACCAGTCCAGGTGCCGCAGCGTCTGCGCGGCTCTCCTGATCCCGTTGCGGATGGCCTGGTCAACGCTCTCGCTGGAGGTGCCGACGATCTCGGTCACCCGGTACGTTCGATCGGTCATAACCGAAGCGTAGGGTGGAGACGTGAAGGGCTGGCACAGGAGGCGGGTCGTCCATCAGGTGACCGACGCGCAGCCGTCGTTGAGCGCCGACATCGGGCGCAGGGAGAAGCGGTACCTCATCCAGATGGGGATCCGCACGATCTGCCTGATCCTGGCGGTGGCGTTGCCGCTGCCCTGGCCGTACCGGCTGCTGTTCATCGCCGGCGCCGTCTTTTTGCCATACATAGCCGTAATCGGTGCCAATGAGCGGGGTAAGGGGCTGCCTCCGCCCACGTTTACCTCACCGGAAGCTAACCAAACCGAGATACCACGGCATCGACGCGAGATCGGGTCGTGACTAACTCTTGACGCATCCCATGGGTTGGAGGTGTACGCTTTAACCAAGCGCTCCGGTCCCCCGTCGGAGTGCTGGTGCCGGCGTTCCGGGCCCCCGTCGGAACGCCGATGACGCGACGCCGGGTGGTTTGCCCCCGTAACCACCCGGCGTCGCCCTTTCCTGGACCTTTTTTCTGACAGGGTGTCCGATAACGGCCGGTAGGGCCGCTTTCCCGAAACGCTTTCCGGGAGCTTGCAGCAAATTCCCAGGAAATCTTCAGCTTCGCTTGACTGATCGAGTTCGGGCGCCCGTCAACCGTCCGTCAAGGTGTCGGTGGTGGCCCGCTCCCAATTGCGCGCCAGCGTCGTCAGGCGCGCCACCGCGTCCGCCGGCGCGGTGCCCGAGCCCTCCGCCAGGCCCAGCAGGTAGGCCGTCAGCGGCGCGGCCGGCCTGGCCACCCCGTGGGCGACCTCCTTGGTGAGCTCCAGGATCGCGTCGCGGTCCACCGCCGAGGGGTCCAGCCCCAGTTCCTTGCAGACCAGGGCCGTCCATTCGGTGAGCACGTTCATGCGAGCCTCCTCCAGATCGTCGATGGTGTCGCAGTCGAACCATGGCATACCCGGCAACCGCCGACGGACCGGGCCAAGCGGGGACAAGAGCCCCTTGAGTGAGCTGCCGCCGTAGCCCTCCAAGGCGGACCTGAGCACGTCCGACCGCCACACGCTGGTCAGCCACTGCTCGCGCCCGTCCTCGTCCAGCAGGACAGCTCCCGCGGCGCCTTCGGCGGCCTCCAGCAGGGCCCGCACGTGGTGGGGGCGCAGGAACGGCAGGTCGGCGGCCAGGAGCGCGACGGCCGGGGCGGTGACGTGGGCGAGGCCGGCCCGCAGGGCCGGGACGGGGCCGGCGCCCGGCGGGTCCTCCCTGGTGAAGATCGCTCCGGGCACCTCGCGCGGCGGGCCCACCACGACCGTCCGCCGCGCGTCCGCCACGGCCGCCGCCACGCGCTCCACCAGCGTCCTGCCCGCCACGCGCAGTCCGGGTTTGTCGGCGCCGCCCAGCCTCCTGGCCGCTCCCCCGGCCAGGATGACGGCGTCGTAGCCCGCCCGCTGTGTCACGGGGCCAGGCTACGCCGCCGGGCCGGAGCGGGCGCACGGCGCCCGCTCGCATCGGCCCCGGCGGCCTGCCCTGTCAGGCCACAAACGCGCTCAGCCGGCGGGCGCGCCGAACCACCTGGGCAGCCGGTCGAGCAGATCCGTCTGGGCTTCGCCGGCCCAGGCCACGTGGCCGTCCGGCCGCAGCAGTACGGCGGGCACGTCCAGCTCCTCGCTGACGTCGACGACGTGGTCGACCCGGTCGGCCCAGCCCGCCACCGACAACCGGCCGGTCTGGTCGAGCAGGAGCCCCCGGCCGCCGCGCATGAGCTCATAAAGGCGCCCCCGCTTCAGCCTCACGTCCCGCAGCCGCCGGCCGAGCAGGTCGTGGCCCTCGCCGAAGTCGTAGCGGACCCCGATCGCGGTGATCTTCTCCATCAGATGGCGGTTCACCTCCTCGAAGTCCATCAGCTCCGACAGCAGCCGGCGCAATGCCCGGGGCCCCGGCTCGGTGGACAGCAGCACCATCTGCGCGCGGGTGTTGTCCAGCACGTCGGCGGCCACCGGGCGCCGTTCGGCCTGGTAACTGTCCAGCAGCCCCTCCGGCGCCCAGCCGTCCACCTCGGCGGCCAGCTTCCAGCCGAGGTTGACCGCGTCCTGGATGCCGAGGTTGAGCCCCTGCCCGCCGACCGGCGGATGGATGTGCGCCGCGTCGCCGGCCAGCAGCACCCGGCCGGCCCGATAGCGCTCGGCCAGCCGGGTGGCGTCGCCGAAGCGGGACAGCCAGCGCGGTGAGTGCACGCCGAAGTCGGTGCCCGCGACCGCCCGCAGCCGCCGCCTGAACTCCTCCAAGGTCGGCGCGGCCGCGCGGTCCTCGGCCACCCCCTCGGCGGGCACGAGGACGCGGTACACCCCGTCCCCCAGGGACCCGAGGCCGAAGCGCTTCTCGGTCTCGCGGATCTCGGCGACGGCGGCGGCGATCCTCGCCGGATCCTCGGTCGCCTCCATCTCGCCCAGCAGCGTATCGACCCTGGACGGCTCGCCGGGGAAGCCGACGCCGAGCAGCTTGCGCACCGTGCTGCGGCCGCCGTCGCAGCCGACCAGGTAGCGCGAGCGCAGCCGCGTGCCGTCGGCCAGCTCGGCGGTCACTCCCTGGTCGTCCTGGCTCAGCCCGACCAGCTCGCAGCCGCGCCGGATCTCGGCGCCGAGCTCGGCGGCGCGCTCTTCCAGCAGGCGATCGGTGATGGGCTGCGGGATGCCGAGGATGTAGGGGTGCGCGGTGTCCAGCCGGTCGGGCCACGGCTTCTGGATGCCGCCGAAGTAACCGCCGATCTTGTACTGCCGGCCGTGCGCGAGAAACCGCTCCAGCAGGCCCCGCTGGTCCATGATCTCGATGCTGCGCACGTGCAGGCCGAGCGAGCGGACGTACTTGGCCGGCTCGGTCTCCTTCTCCAGCACGACCACGCGCACATCGTGCAGCCGCAGCTCACCGGCCAGCATCGTGCCGGTCGGCCCGCCGCCGACCACGATCACGTCAATCATGAAAACCCCTTCGACGACAGTGGATTCCGGCCGGCCGCCGCGCAGTCCGGCGGCGCGCACACCCGCGCACCCGCACCTCCGCGCCGGGTCCAGCCAGCGGCTCGGCATCCCGCGCGCCCCAGACGCCGGCAACGACACACGTGCTTGGCGAACCTCTGGTTTCCGCAGGTCCTGGCCCGAGCCGCCAATTCTGCGGCACGACCCGGGTCTTGCCGCAAGGCCCCCGGTGCGGTATACGGTGAAAGTGGCAGGGAGTGCTCGACGTCCTTGCCTTTTTCTTTTGCCGTCTGCTGCAGGCGAAGCTCGGCGTCAGGGGCTCTTAGAGCCCTCCTGGGCGCTCATCGGCCCTTGTAATGATCCCGTGTGGCGCAGGAGGGCTCAGAAGCCGCCACAGAGCCGTCTGGGACGCCCTCGGTGCTCCAATCCCCGGCGGGCCGGGACCGATTGGACATGAGATCAACCAGCCCGGCACCTTTACAAAGTAGATCAAAAGGCGCCGACGAGCGTCCTCGCCGGCGCGACGGCGGGCTCGGAACCGGCGGAACGCAGCGCCGTGTCCAGGATCCTGGCCGCCTGGGCGTAGTCCTCGCGGGACTCCCCGATCACGAGGACGTTCCTCAGCGAGCGCGCGAGCCTGCCCTCCTCCGGTTCTCCACGGACGGAGTCACCGCCGGATCGGTCCCGAGGAACCGGCGCACGCCGTCCGGAGGGCGCGGCGCAGAAGGGTCCGACGTCGTCGATGGAACGGCACGGCAGGATGGGGAGGATCCGTTCGGGCACGGCGGAGCCCTCCAGCGGGGTCGAAACCACCCTGCCGTGCGCCGTACGGCTCAGCCGCCGATCGCCGACATGGGCCGCGAGGGCTGCAGGAACGACGGGTCGTCGATGCCGTGCCCGGCCCGCTTGCCGCGCACGGCGGCGCGCCAGCGCTCGGCCAGCTCCTCGTCCGACGCCCCGGCGCGCATCGGCCCCCGCAGGTCGGACTCCTCCCTGGCGAACAGGCAGTTGCGCACCTGGCCGTCGGCGGTGAGCCGGACGCGGTCGCAGGATCCGCAGAACGGCCGCGTCACCGACCCGATGACGCCCACCCGCGCCGGGCCGCCGTCGACGAGGAAGCGCTCGGCGGGGGCGCTGCCACGCTCCTCCTGGTCGGGCGTCAGGTCGAACGCGGCCGACAGCTTCGCCAGGATCTCGTCGGCCGTCACCATGGCCGCGCGGCTCCACCCGTGCTGGGCGTCGAGCGGCATCTGCTCGATGAAGCGCAGCTCGTAGCCCTGCTCCAGGCAGAAGCGCAGCAGCGAGACGGCCTCGTCCTCGTTGATGCCGCGCATGAGCACCGTGTTGACCTTGATCGGCCGCAGGCCCGCCTCGTGCGCGGCCCGCAGCCCGGCGATCACGTCGTCGAACCGGTCGCGGTGGGTCAGCCGCTTGAAGTGCTCGCGGTCGAGGGTGTCGAGGGAGACGTTGACGCGGTCCAGCCCGGCGGCCCGCAGCGGCTCGGCCAGGCGGGCCAGGCCGATGCCGTTGGTGGTCAGCGAGATCTGCGGCCGGGGCCGCAGGGCGGCGGTGCGCTGGACGATCTCCACCAGCTCGCGGCGGACCAGCGGCTCGCCGCCGGTGTAGCGGACCTCGGTGATGCCCAGCATCTCCACCCCGATGCGGACGAGCCGGACGATCTCGTCGGCGGTCAGCACCTGCGCGGTTGGCAGCCAGTCGAGCCCCTCGGGCGGCATGCAGTACGTGCAGCGCAGGTTGCACTTGTCGGTGAGGGACACCCGCAGATCCGTCGCCACCCGCCCGAACGAGTCTCGCAACACGGGGCGTCACCTCCTGTTCTCCCGGTCAGGGCGCCAGCCTACGACGGAGCGCCGACAGTCCCCAAAACCGGTGGGTCACCCTATGAACAACACCGTCCGCGCACCCCCGATTCCTTGGCGGATGCTCCAACGATCGGCCCAAGGCAGCGAAGGGGAATACGGAGCGCCGACCCTGCCCTGAACAGGCCCTGACCTCGCCGTTCGTAGCGTGAGAGGCATGCACGAGGCAGACGTTGATCCGTCCGCGGGCCGGGCGGCCCCCGCTGTGCGGGCCGGGGAGCGCGCCCCGCGGGCGTGGCCGGCCGCGCACCGGCCGCACGCGGCGCTGGCGCTGGTGGCCGTCGCGTACACGACGCTTCAGCTGGCGTTCACCGTCCGGATCGGGCTCGGCTGGGACGAGAGCGTCTACCTGAGCCAGGTGGCCCGCGGCGTCCCCCCGGCCGAGTACACCGCGCCGCGCGCCCGCGGCGTCCAGCTCCTGGCCGCCCCGGTCGCGCTGATCACGCCCTCGGTCACCGCCATCCGGGTCTATCTCAGCCTGCTGTCCGGGACCGCGCTGTTCCTCGCCTACCTGCCGTGGATCCGGCTGCGCCCCGGACCGGTCGCGCCGCTCGCCGCCGCCCTCTTCGCCGGCCTGTGGCTGTCCCTGTTCTACGCCAACGAGGCCATGCCCAACATGTGGGTCGCCTACTGCGGCGTCGCCGGGGTGGGCCTGGCCTGCCTGGCCGAGACGCGCCCCAGAGCCCGCCCGGCCGTCGCCGGGGTCGTGGCGGCCTTCGCGATGGCTTCGCTGCTCCGCCCCACGGACGCGACCTGGCTGGCGTTGCCGCTGCTCGGGTACGGCATCGCGCGGCGGCGCCCGCGCATGGCGCTCGCCACGGCCGCCGGGCTCGCGATCGGCTGGGCGCAGTGGATGGCCGAGGCGGCCCTCCTGTTCGGCGGGCCGCTCGCCCGCCTGCGGGCGGCCGGGGCCGAGAACGCGACCGGGCTGCACTTCAGCCTGCCCGACCACCTCCGCGCGCTGAACGGGCCCCTGCTGTGCCGCTTCGGCGTCGAATGCGGGGGCTTCCCGCCGGCGCACATCGCCTGGTTCGCGGCCGTGCCGGTCTTCGCCGCGCTGGGCGCGTGGCTGGGGCGGCGTGCTCTCGTGGCGGCCCTGGCCTGCGGCTCCTCGCTCGCCTTCGCCTACCTCTTCACCGTCGGCTACGCCGCTCCGCGCTTCCTGCTGCCCGCCTACGCGCTGCTCGCGCTCCCGGTGGCCGTGAGCGTCGTGTGGCTGTGCCGGCGGCGCGGCACCGCGGTGCTCGCCTGCGCCGGGGTCCTGTGCTACTTCGCCCTGCAGGGCAGGACGGCCTACGTCCACGGCAGGCAGGTCCACGCCGCGCGCGCCGTCGTCCCCGAGGTGGCCTCCCGGCTCCCCCAGCTGGGCCTGCGCCCTCCGTGCTTCCTGTACGGCCACGACGCCATCCAGACCGGCTATCTGGCCCGGTGCGCCTCGCACGGCGTCTTCAGGACCGTCTTCAGGAACTACGGCGGCGCGTTGTCCGTGCCGTCCTCCATCAGGGCCGCGATGGCGCGGGGCGAGCGGGTGGCCGTGATCACGGCCACCCGCCGGCCCCCCGCCCCCTTCCTCACCTCGTGGACCCGGGTCGAGCTGCGGCTTCCCGGCGGCAAGAAGCGGTATGTGTTCCTGCCGCCGGGAAGCTGACCCCGGCCCCCTCGCTCAGCCCTTGACGCAGATCAGCTGGCGCAGGCGGGCGACGACCTCGACCAGGTCCGTCTGGGCGGCCATGACGTCCTCGATGTCCTTGTAGGCCCCGGGGATCTCGTCGATCACCCCGGCGTCCTTGCGGCACTCCACGCCCAGGGTCTGGCGCTGCAGGTCCTCGAGGGTGAAGGTCTTCTTGGCCTTGGCCCTGCTCATCTTCCGCCCCGCGCCGTGCGAGGCCGAGTTGAACGCCGCCGGGTTGCCCAGGCCCCTGACGATGTAGGTGCCGGTCGCCATGGAGCCGGGGATGATGCCCAGCTCGCCGCGGCCCGCCCGGATCGCGCCCTTGCGGGTGACCAGGACGTCCACCCCGTCGTACCGCTCGGCCGCCACGTAGTTGTGGTGGCAGGAGATCGGCTCCTCGAAGGTGATGCCCGGCAGGTGGCGGCGCAGCACGTCGCAGACCAGGCCCATCATGACGGCGCGGTTGCGGCGGGCGTAGTCCTGCGCCCAGAACAGGTCGCGCCGGTAGGCCTCCATCTCGGGGGTGCCGTCGAGGAAGACGGCCAGGTCACGGTCGACGAGCCCCTGGTTGTGGCTCAGCCCGCGCGCCACCTCGATGTGGTGCTCGGCCAGCTCCTTGCCGATGTTGCGCGAGCCGGAGTGCAGGACGACCCACACGTTGCCCTCGTCGTCGCCGCACACCTCCAGGAAGTGGTTGCCGCCGCCGAGCGTGCCCATCTGCACCTCGGCCCGGTCGCGGCGGGCCCGTACGGCGGGCGCCAGGTCGTCGAAGGCCTTCCAGAACTCCTTCCACCCGGCGGTGGGCAGGCCGTGGACCTTCGCCGGGTCGACCGGCCGCTTGTGGTGGGCGAACCCGACGGGCACCGCCTGCTCCAGCTTGCCGCGCAGGTAGGCCAGGTTGTCGGGGAGCTGCGAGGTGCGGTAACTGGTCTTGACCGCCGTCATGCCGCAGCCGATGTCCACGCCGACCGCGGCCGGGGAGACGGCGCTGCGCATGGCGATGACCGAGCCGACGGTGGCGCCCTTGCCGTGGTGGACGTCGGGCATGACGGCGACGCCGTGGACCCACGGCAGGTCGGCGACGTTGCGCAGCTGCTGCATGGCCGCGGGCTCGACCGTGGCGGGGTCCGCCCACATCCGCAGGGGATGCCTGGTGCCCGCTACCTCCGTGTACGTCATCTGTGTGTCGCCTCCCTTCCGAGTCGCCCGCTGATCGCGAACCTCGGTCAATGACGCCAGGGACGGCGCACCCCGCGCAACTCAATTAAACGCGCGAGCTCAAGTGAAACGCGCGGCCCGGCGGGCGCCGGGCCGCGCGAGGCGGTCAGTGGCGGATGACCTTCACCCAGTCGCGGGCCTCGCTGGGCCGCAGGTGGTGCGAGCCCTCGAAGATCGCCCGCCAGGTGCCCGAGGTGTAGGCCGGGACCTCGGTGTAGAAGGAGCCCCAGCGGTCGGTCCTGAGCGTGTCGACGTACTCCCACCGGTGCGACCCGGCGGGGCGGAACAGGATCACGATCTTCTTCCAGCCCAGGCGGTGCCAGCGCTCGTCGGCGCTGCAGTCGTCGGCGTGGAAGACGACCACGAACCCGTCGATGTAGTCCTCTTCGCAGGCCACCGACAGCCTGCCGGCCAGCGACAGCGCCTTCCCTGCCCACGCGGGCTCGGGGGCGGCGTCGAAGCTGAGGCGCGTGGCGCCCCGGTCGTCGCCGTCCCAGTACCCCGGAGGCGTCGTGGCCGAGGCGGGCGAGGCGGTGGCCAGGGCGGTCGCGAGCGCGGCGGTCAAGGCGGCAACGGCGGCCAGACGTCGCATCATCTGAAGAGTCCTCTCCCCGTCGGACGGCACGCCCTCCTGCGGAGCGCGCCTACGCCCAACGACGACGCGGGACGGGGAAAGGTTGCGGGAATGCCGATCACATTTACACAACGCCGGTTATACGCCGCTATATCGCTTTTATCTTATTTATCAGGCTTCAAGGGCTTTCGTGCTATCTGGCGCATGGTGCGCGTTTCCCGGGAAGTACAGGCGCCATTCCCCGTCCGCACGGCCGGGAACCACCTTGGCGAACTCCCCTGACCGCCGGGTCGTCACCGTCGCCACCCGCGTCCAGGACTCGCCGGCCGACCGGCGGTGCAGGATCTCCACCTGCTGCCCGGCGTAGGGCGAGTAGTCGCTGTACCCGGCCGGGTCCACGCGCTCCAGCGCGCCGCGCAGCCGTACCCTGCCGCCGCCCGCCCGCACCGCCCGCAAGTCCGTCAGCCGGGTCTCGCGGCGCAGGGTGAAGGTGGTGCTCAGGGTGGCGGTCGAACCGTCGGCGGCGTGCGCGGTGGCGGTGACCGTCCACGGCCCCGAGGGGTAGAAGCGGTTCAGCCCGCGGGCGGGCAGGAAACGCCAGGTCTCCCAGCCGTCCACCGTGCCGTCCGTCGTGCCGTCCGCCGCCTGCTGTTCGGGTACGGCGAGCGCCAGCCGCTGCGCGCTCCCGGCGCCGTCCGGGTAGACGAGGTAGCCGGGAGACTGGCCGAGAGGCGGGCGCACGGGCAGGCCGGGCGGCGGCGACGGCGCGACGGGAGGCGCGGTCGGCGACCCCGGCGGCGCGCCGGAGGGCTGCGCGGACGGCACGACGGGCGGCGCCGAGGGCACGACGGAAGGCTTGGCGGAAGGCTCGGCGGAGGGCTCGGCGGAGGGCTCGGCGGAGGGCAGGACGGGCGGCACGCTGGGCCGCGGCGGCTGCGTGCCGGGCCCCTTGGAGCCGGACCGCCCGCCCCCGGCCTTGCCCGCGGGCTCGACGTCGATGGTCACGCCGCTTTCGCTCTGGGCCCCGCGCGCGATGACGTCGATCACCAGCCGCACCGACCCACGCGGGCCGACCACGGGCTCGGCGGGCCGGACGATGATCTCCCGGATGGCCGGCTCGGCCGCGGCGGCGGAGCCCGGGGCGGGCACCGTGAGCGCCCCGATCGCGAGCGCGGCGAGCAGCAGTCGATTGGTCATGATCAAGACGGTAGGAACCGCCCGGTCATGCCCAGGTGTAGGACACACGCCCCGATCGGCAAAAAAGCGGCCCCTCGCCACTCTCCCGGACGAGGTCCGTCACGACTGCCGGGATCGGGAGGCGGATCGCCCGGGCGGATCCTGGGGTCTGGTGCGGGCGCGCAGGTGGGCGCGCTCGCCCTGGGTGCCGAAGAGGCTGAGGAACTCGACCGGCTCGTCGTCGGCGGCCCCGAACCAGTGCGGGACGCGCGTGTCGAACTCGGCCGCCTCGCCGGGCATGAGCACGAGATCCCGGTCGCCGAGCACGAGCCGGAGGCGGCCGTTGAGCACGTACAGCCACTCATAGCCCTCGTGGCGCTGCGGATCCGGCTCCCTCTTGCCGCTTCCCGCCGGGAGCACGAGCTTGTAGGCCTGGATGCCGCCGGCCCGGCGGGTCAGGGGCAGCATGGTCATGCCGTTGCGGGTGACCGGGCGCAGGTGGACGCGCGGATCTCCGGTGGGCGGGGCGTCGACGAGCTCGTCCAGCGTGACGCCGTACGCCTTGGCCAGCGGAAGCAGAAGCTCCAGCGTCGGGCGGCGGGCGCCCGACTCCAGCCGGGACAGGGTGCTCACCGAGACGCCGGTGGCCGCCGACAGGTCGGCCAGCGTGGTCTCGCGCTCCCGGCGCAGCTCGCGAAGCCGCGGCCCGACCTGCGCGAGGGCCCGGTCGAGGTCGTCCTCCATGCCCGCCATTTTGCCAGATTGGCAACAAAGTTTGCCACCGCGGGCGCGCGGCCCGCATGGTGGGGCATGGAGGTGAAGGTCATGAACGACGGCTATGACGTGGTGGTGATCGGCGGCGGCGCGGCGGGCCTGAGCGGGGCGCTGATGCTGGCCCGCTCGCGCCGGTCGGTGGTGGTGATCGACTCGGGCGCGCCGCGCAACGCCCCCGCCACGGGGGTGCACGGGCTGCTGGGCCGGGAGGGGACGCCGCCCGCCGAGCTGCTGGAGCGCGGCAGGGCCGAGGTCCGCGGCTACGGCGGCGAGGTGGTGGCCGGAGAGGTCGTCTCGGCGGTACGGCAGGGCGAGCGGTTCGCCGTGCGGCTGGCCGACGGCAGGTCTGTCCTGGCGCGCCGGCTGCTGGTCGCCAGCGGGCTGGTGGACGAGCTGCCGGACGTGCCGGGCCTGCGCGAGCGGTGGGGCCGGGACGTGCTGCACTGCCCGTACTGCCACGGCTGGGAGGTCCGCGACCGGGCCATCGGCGTGCTGGCGAGCGGGCCGCTGTCGGCGCACCAGGCGCAGCTGTTCCGGCAGCTGAGCTCCGATGTCACGTTCTTCTGCCACACCGCCGAGCCGCCGGGCGGCGAGGTGGCCGCGCAGCTGGCGGCCCGCGGCATCCGCGTGGTGGAGGGCGAGGTGGCGGGCCTGGAGATCGCCGGCGACCGGATCGCGGGGGTACGGCTGCGCGACGGCACGCTGGTCCGCCGCGAGGTGCTGGCCGTGGCCCCCCGGATGGTGGCGCGTGCGGGCTTCCTGGGCGAGCTCGGGCTGCGCCCGGTGGAGCATCCCAGCGGCGCGGGAGAGCACGTTCCCGCCGACGCGGCCGGCCGTACCGAGGTGCCGGGGGTGTGGGTCGCGGGCAACGTGACCGATCCGTCCGCCCAGGTCGGCGCCGCCGCCGCGGCGGGAGCGGCCGCGGCGGCCCAGATCAACGCCGACCTCGTCGCCGAGGAGACCCGCCGGGCCGTGGCCGCCGCCCGGGCGGCGTGAGCGAGCGCTGAGCGAGCTGCGCGGGCCCCGCCGCGAGCCCTCTCCGTGCCGCGGCGGGGCCTGCGGGCTACGAGTACAGCGACTCGATGATCTCGGCGTACTTGGCGTGGATCACCCGCCGCTTGAGCTTGAGGCTGGGCGTGAGCTCGTCGGTGTCCGGCGTCCACTCCGTGCCCAGCAGCGCCCAGCGCTTGACCTGCTGGACGCGCGCCAGCTTCTCGTTGGCGGCCTGCACGGCGGCTTCGACCTCCTTGCGCACGTCGGGGTGCTCGGCCAGCTCGGCCAGGGAGGAGAAGGCGATGCCGCGGCCCTGCGCCCAGCCGGGGGCCACCTCCGCGTCGAGCGTCAGCACGGCGACCGGGTAGGGCCGGTTGTCGCCGTAGGCGAGGGCCTGGCCGATGAGCGGGTGCTCCTTGAGGTAGCTCTCGATCATGGCGGGCGAGATGTTCTCCCCGCCCGCGGTGATGATGAGCTCCTTCTTGCGGTCCACGACGCTGACGAAGCCGTCCTCGTCGATCGAGCCGATGTCGCCGGTGTGCAGCCAGCCCTCGGCGTCGATGAGCTCGGCGGTGGCCTCCGGGCGGTTGAGGTAGCCGCGCGTGTTGAGCGGGCTGCGCGTGAGGATCTCGCCGTCCTCGGCGATGCGCACCTCCACGCCGGGTTCGGCGCGGCCGCAGGTGCCCAGCTTGTAGCACGAGGGGCTGTTGCCGGTGAAGGCGCCGGTCGTCTCGGTCATGCC
Organism: Thermoactinospora rubra; assembly: GCF_002093975.1. Taxonomy (GTDB): domain Bacteria; phylum Actinomycetota; class Actinomycetes; order Streptosporangiales; family Streptosporangiaceae; genus Nonomuraea; species Nonomuraea rubra_A. The sequence continues at coordinate 129,231 of NZ_KZ084329.1, read as the reverse complement.
GTACACGTCGATGACCCGCAGGCCCAGGCCCGCGAAGAAGCGCTGGACGTCGGCGGGGAACGGCGCGGCGCCGGTGGCGGTCCACTCGGCCCGATCGAAGCCGATCATGCCGCGCACGACCGACAGCAGCGCCGAGTCGGCGGCCTCGTAGGCGGCCCGGATCTCGGGGGTGACGGTCCTGCCGTACTGGCCGGCCTCGACGTAGGCCGCCCCGGCGGCCATCGCCTGCCGTACCTTGTCCTGCTGCTCGGGGGGCTGGGTGGCCAGCAGCGCCTGCAGCTTGGCCATCATCTTCTCCCACACGCGGGGGACGCCGAAGAACATCATCGGCCGCACCTGCGCCAGCGTGGCGCCGAGGTTGGCCAGGTCGGTGCAGAAGTGGACGTGGGAGACCTTGGTGAGCGGCAGGTAGAGGCTGAGCACGCGCTCGGCGATGTGGGCGTAGGTGAGGTAGGAGATCTGGGTGCCCTGCAGTGGGAGGTTGGACATGCGGTCGGTGGCGGCGACCTCGTAGAAGATGTTGTGGTGGGTCAGCGGGACGCCCTTGGGCATGCCCGTGGTGCCGGAGGTGTACAGCACCGTGGCGACGTCCTCGGCGGTCACGGCCCGCCAGCGCCGCTCCACCTCGGCCGGGTCCTCCGCCAGCCTGGCGCGGCCCAGCTCCAGGAAGTCCGTCCAGCTCAGGAAGCGGTCGCCGGCCGGCGCGCCGTCCAGAACGACGATCTTCTCCAGGCCGGGGAGCCGGTCCAGCACCGGCTCCCAGCGGGCCAGCTCGGCCGGGCCGCCGAGCACGGCGTACCTGGCCGCCACGTCGCCGGCCACGAAGGCGATCTGGTCGGGCGCGAAGGTGGAGTAGATCGAGCAGGTCACGCCGCCCGCGTGGACCGCGCCGAGGTCGGCCAGGACGTGCTCGCTCCTGTTGACCATCATCAGCGCCACGGCCTCGCCGGGCCGCAGCCCGAGCGCGGCGAAGGCGGCGGCGATCTCCAGGACGCGGCCGCGGGCCTCGCCGTAGGTCAGGGTGGTCCATCCGCCCTCGGCGGGGTCGGAGTAGGCGGGCGAGTCCGGGTACCGCTCAGCGGTCCGCCGGAGCTGCTCGCAAACGGTCAGGCCGGAGATCTCGCGTTCGATCTCCGCCCTCGTCTCCAGGACGTCGGTCAGGACGTCGGCCATGACGGCGCCTCCCCAGTAAGTGCTCTCTTGCACCAATGGGTTGCATCGCACCACACCTCGTTACGTGCCACAAGCCCCAGGGAAGGGGCACCGCGAGGATCGCCTGCACGGGGTGCGACCATGACGGCACAAGGCCGGGCCGAGCCAGGCGGCAGGTTCCTGGTCCCGGTGGTCGGCGAGGGCGGCTTCTTCCTGGCGCTGGGCGTGCCGGCCGTGCTGGCGGCGGTGGTGCTGGCGGTGTTCGCAGGCCGGCTGCGGAGGCTGATGGCCGAGCACGACCACGCCCCCGCGGCGTGACCCACCGTGGCGTGAAAGCATCGGCAGCGTGTCAGAGCTTCTCGACCTCGCCGGAATCTTCGTCTTCGCCCTGACCGGCGCCCTGATGGGCGTGCGTAAGCGCCTGGACGTCGTGGGCATGCTCGTGCTCGCCGAGATCACCGCCCTGGGCGGCGGCGTCGTGCGCGACCTGATCCTCAACGTCCGCCCGGCGGCCTTCGAGAACCTCGGCTACGTGCTGACCCCGCTGGCCGCGACGGTCATCGTGGTCTTCTGGCATCCGCACGTCGCCCGGGTGATGCCCGCGATCCTGGTGCTCGACGCGGCGGGGCTGGGCCTGTTCTCGGCGGTCGGCACCGAGAAGGCGCTGGGCGCGGGGCTCAGCCCGCTGCACGCCGCCCTGCTGGGCGTGGCGACGGCGGTCGGCGGCGGCATGCTGCGCGACGTGCTCGCGGGCGAGATCCCCACGCTGCTGTACGACCGCCAGCTGTATGCCGTCCCGGCCATGGTCGGCTCGGCGCTGCGCGCCGTGGAGTTCGCCTCGGGCCTGCACGGCTGGCCCGCCACGCTGGCCGCCGCGCTGGTGGCCTTCGCGCTGCGCATCGCCGCCATGCGCTTCAACTGGCGGGCGCCGCTGGCCAGGGGCATCACACCAGCGGACTGACCGGCTCGGCCAGGCGCGCGCCCAGCGGGCCGCTCAGGCGGGCCCGGGCGATCCGCCGCACCGCCTCCTCCAGCACCGCCGCCGGCCGGGTGTACGGCAGGCGCAGGTAGCCCTCCAGCGCGCCGGACAGCCCGAACCACGGGCCGGGCGCGAGCCGTACCCCGTGGGAGGCCGCGGCCTCGCTCAGGGCGGTGGCGCTCTCGCCGGCCAGCCGTACCCACAGGGTGCCCCCGCCGGGCGGGATCCTGAAGGACCACTCGGGCAGCTCGGCGCGCAGCGCGGCCACCAGGGCGTCGCGGGAGGCCCGCAGGGTGCGGCGGCGCTCGGTCCTGGTCTCCTCGATGCGGTCGAACAGGCGGGCGGCCACCAGCTGCTCCAGCACGGGAGGCGCGATGTCGTGGGCGGCGCGGTGGGCCGCCAGGCGGCGGGCCAGCGCGGCGGTGGCGCGGACCCAGCCCACGCGCAGCCCTCCCCACCACAGCTTGGAGGCCGAGCCGAGCGTGATTACGCGGCTGTCGGTGTCGAAGGCGGCCAGGGGCGCGGCCCGCGCCGCCTCGTCGACGGCCAGCTCCGCCCAGGCCTCGTCCACGACGACGGTCATGTCCAGGCGCCGGGCCTGGCCGGCGATCTCCGCGCGCAGAGCGTCGGGCATCAGCGCGCCGGTGGGGTTGTGGAAGTCGGGGATGAGGTAGGCCAGGCGGGCGGCGGACTGCCGCATGGCGCAGGTCACCAGGTCGGCCTGCCAGCCCTCCGCGCCGATGCCGACCGGGACGAGGCGGGCGCCCCGGCCGCGCACGGTGTCGAGGGCGTGCGGGTAGGTCGGCGACTCCACCAGCACGGGGTCGCCCGGGCCGGCCAGCAGGCTCATCACCAGCGCCAGCGCGCCCTGCGAGCCGGTGGTGACGAGGATCTGCTCCGGCCGGGTGGCCAGGCCGCGCTCGGTGTAGCGGGCGGCGATGCGCTCCCTGAGCACGGGCAGGCCCATCGGGTCGTAGCCCACGCCCATGGCGTACCGGGGCAGCTCGGCCACCGCCTCGGCGACGGCCTGCTGAAGCTGGCCGGGCGCGGCGGGGGCGGCGCAGTGCAGCTCCAGCAGCCCGTCGCCGCCGGAGGACAGCCAGGGGTTGTCCGCCGTGGTGGCCGGGTCGGGCAGGGTGGTCCAGCTGCCCGAGCCCTGGCGGCTGTCGAGGTAGCCGCGCTCGCGCAGCAGGTCGTAGGCGGCGGTGACCGTGGTCCGGCTGACGCCCAGCGTCCTGGCCAGGTCGCGCTCGGCCGGCAGGCGCACCCGCACGGGGATGCGGCCGTCCACGACCAGGCCGCGCAGGGCGTCGGCGAGCGCCCGGTAGTACGGCCGGGCCGTACGGTCCGCGTCGAGGAGCCGGGCGACCTGCGGAGCGGACACGAACCTCATGAGGCCATTTTTCGGGATTGGCTCTGTTATGGGAAGCCCATGGCCTGCCACTCTGGGGCCATTATGCGGACGACCTCGCTCTCCACCCGTTTGCTGCGCCTGTATGGCGGCCTGGCCCTCTACGGCGCCGGCATCGGCCTGCAGATCTCCTCGGCCCTGGGCGGCGCCCCCTGGGACGTCTTCCACCAGGGCCTGTCGATCCGCCTGGGCCTGTCGGTCGGCACCTGGATCATCATCGTGGGCGCGCTGGTGATGCTGCTGTGGATCCCGCTGCGGCAGCGGCCCGGCCTGGGCACGATCAGCAACGTGCTGCTGGTGGGGCTGTTCGCCGACGCCACGCTGTGGCTGCTGCCCGACCCCGGCCACTGGGCCGTGGCGGCGCTGTACCTGGCGGCGGCCGTGGTGACCGTCGGCTTCGCGACCGTGCTCTACATCGGCGCCGGCCTGGGGCCCGGCCCGCGCGACGGCCTGATGACCGGCCTGGTGCGGCTGGGCCTGTCGGTGCGGCTGGCGCGCTTCCTCATCGAGGCCGGCGTGCTGGCGCTGGGGTGGCTGCTGGGCGGCAAGGCCGGGATCGGCACGCTGGTGTTCGCCGTGGCCATCGGCCCGATAACTCACCTTTTCACCAGGTGGTTCCCGCTTGATCCAGCCTCGGGCGAGTAGCGTCAAAGCATGCGGATCGAGGACTACGCGCTCATCGGAGACATGCAGTCGGCGGCCCTCATCGGCCGGGACGGTTCCATCGACTGGCTGTGCCTGCCCCGGTTCGACTCGCCCGCCTGCTTCGCGGCCCTGCTCGGCAGCGAGCGCAACGGCCACTGGTGGCTGGGCCCGGCCGGCCGGCCCATGGGCACGCGCCGCCGTTACCGGCCCGACACGCTCATCCTCGAGACCGAGTGGGACACGCCCACCGGCACCGTCCGCGTGATCGACTTCATGCCGCCCCGCGACCGCAACCCCGACGTGGTGCGGATCGTCGAGGGCGTCAGCGGCAGCGTGGAGATGGCCACGCAGCTGCGCATCCGCTTCGACTACGGGCGCATCGTGCCCTGGGTGCGCCGCTCCGACGGCCACCTGCAGGCCATCGGCGGCCCCGACTCGGTGTGGCTGCACTCCCCCGTCCCGCTCACCGGCGGCGACTACGCCCACCGCGCCACCTTCACCGTCGAGGCCGGGCAGCGCCTGCCGTTCCTGTTCACCTGGCACCCCTCGCACGAGCCGATGCCCAAGCTCATCTCCTGCGAGGACCAGCTGCGCGAGACGGAGGCCATGTGGGCCGAGTGGGTCGCCCACTGCACCTACAAGGGCCCCTGGCGGGAGGCCGTCATCCGCTCGCTCATCACGCTCAAGGCGCTGACCTACGACCCCACCGGCGGCATCGTCGCCGCGGCCACCACCTCCCTGCCGGAGGACCTGGGCGGGGTGCGCAACTGGGACTACCGGTACTGCTGGCTGCGCGACGCCACGCTGACGCTGGACGCCCTGATCGGCTCGGGCTACCTGGCCGAGGCCGAGGCGTGGCGGAGGTGGCTGCTGCGGGCCATCGCCGGCCGCCCCCAGGACCTGCAGATCATGTACGGCGTGGCGGGCGAACGCCGGCTGCCGGAGATGCAGCTGGACTGGCTGCCGGGCTATGAGGGCTCCCGGCCGGTGCGCATCGGCAACGCGGCGGTCAACCAGCTCCAGCTGGACGTCTACGGCGAGGTGATGAACTGCCTGTACTCCGCGCGCACCTCGGGCCTGGCGGCCGACGAGCGCGCCTGGTCCATCCAGCGCGAGCTGCTGGCCTACGTCGAGGAGCACTGGGACGAGCCGGACGAGGGGCTGTGGGAGGTGCGCGGGCCGCGCCGGCACTTCACCCACTCCAAGGTCATGTGCTGGGTGGCGGTGGACCGGGCGATCAAGTACGTGGAGAACTTCGGCCGCGTCGGGCCCCTCGACCGCTGGCGCGCCCTGCGGGAGCGGATCCACCAGGAGATCTGCGACAAGGGGTTCGACACGGTGCGCGGCACCTTCACCCAGTCCTACGGCTCCTCGGAGCTGGACGCGGCGCTGCTGCTCATCCCGCTCGTGGGCTTCCTGCCGATCGACGACCCGCGCGTGACCGGCACGGTGGCGGCCATCGAGCGGGAGCTGATGAGCGACGGCTTCGTCCTGCGCTACCCGGTGGCGCGGGACAACGACGTGGACGGCCTGCCCGGCGGCGAGGGCGCCTTCCTGGCCTGCAGCTTCTGGCTGGCGGAGGTGATGGCCATGCAGGGGCGCAAGGACGAGGCGTGCGAGCTGTTCGAGCGGCTGCTGGCGCTGCGCAACGACGTCGGGCTGCTGGCGGAGGAGTACGACCCGCGCTACGGCCGGCTGGTCGGCAACTTCCCGCAGGCCTTCAGCCACGTGCCGCTCATCCACGCCGCGCGGGCGCTGTCCTAGCGGCCCGGGCCTCAGCCCGCCAGGCGGGCCAGCACGCGCGCGAAGTCCGGCGGCGGGACGACCACCAGCCGGGTCTGTCCCTCCTGCAGCACGATGTCGGCCCTGATGCGGGTCAGGCGGCCCTCGTGCCACCAGTACACCTGCGTGGTGGGCCCGCCGGAGCGCAGCGCGTGCATGCGCAGCCGCTCGATGGCGCGCACGACGCCGATGCCCTCCACCGGGTGGACGACCACGCTACCGCGGTCGGGCAGCACCACCAGCACCCCGTCGCGCGGCACGGCCACGTACTCGCCCAGCCAGCGCAGGTGCGAGGCGGTGGCGCCGCTGAGCCGCCAGGCGCGCACGCCGGTCAGCTCCTCGGCGCGCGAGACCGACAGCCGCCGGTCGCCGCGCATGTTGGCCAGCGCGACCTCCAGCGCCTGGGCGGGCGGGATGGGCCAGCAGCCGGCCTCCTCGGGACGCACCGGCCGCGAACGCACGGTGAGCAGCTCGACCAGGTCGCTGCCCAGGTGGCGGCCCACGACCCTGGACAGGTCGGGCACGTCGTCGACGGCCTCCACGGTGACCCGCAGCGCGGTCCTGACCTGGTCCAGGTCGCACGGATCGGGCAGGGCGGCGTCGGCCACGCGGCGGGCGAGGTGTTCGGAGACGAGCATGGGCCAGTCCTCGCGCGCCCGCCGGCCGGCCTCCCGGCGCAGCCCCGACACCCTGACGGTGATCTCCCGGGGGATCTCCCGGCGGATCTCCCGGTGGCCGTCCCCGTCGGCGCCCGCGCCGCCCAGCAGCGTCAGCGACGCCCCGTCCGGCGCGAAGACGCAGGTGTACCCCAGGGACTCCGCGACCAGGGCGAGGAGTGAGTCGACGTCCACGTCCTCGACTGATCTCGGTGAGGTGCGGTCCACGCCTCCATGCCCTTTCTCCAGATTTGTCCCCCTATCCGTCCTACCTTGCCTGCTCCGCGCCGCCCAGCCGACCAGACAGCGAGCACGATTCGGTATCGAAACTCCCAAGAGCCCCGAACCACACGCTCATCTGGGGGCTGCCATGCCCGACCGGCAGCCCGGCCAGGATCGGCACGCCGAGCGGGAGCAGCCGGTCGCGCAGCACCGGGTAGGGGTCGCCGCAGCCCACCCACGAGCCCAGCACGATGCCGCGCACCCCGTCGAACGCGCCCGCCTGGAGCAGCTGGGTCAGCATGCGGTCGACGCGGTAGGGCTCCTCGCCGACGTCCTCCAGGAAGGCGATCTTCCCGTCGAAGGACGGCTGGTAGCGGGTGCCGCACAGGGCGGCCAGCAGGGACAGGTTGCCGCCCGCCAGCACGCCCTCGGCGCGGCCGGGCGCGAGCGCCATCGTGCCGGCGACCGGCTGCGGCTCGCCGAACAGCGCTGCCTGCAGGCTGGCCCAGGTCAGCGGCTCGGGCCCGTCCTCGTCGCTGAGGGTGGAGCAGGCGGGCATCGGCCCGTGCAGGGTCGGAACGCCGAACTCCACGCCGAAGACGTGATGCAGGGCGGTGATGTCGCTGGAGCCGATGAGCACCTTGGGACCCGCCGCCCGCATGGCCTCCCAGTCGAGCAGGTCCAGGAGCCTGGTCGTGCCGTACCCGCCCCGGGCGCAGAAGACCGCCGTGACGGCCGGATCGCACCAGGCCGCCTGCAGGTCGGCGGCGCGGCCGGCGTCGGAGCCGGCCAGGTAGCCCAGCCCCTCCGGCGTGCCGCGCTCCAGCGCGTGCTCGCCCACGACGACCTTCAACCCGAGCGATTCCAGCAGCCGCACGCCGCGGCGCAGCCGCAGCGGGTCGGCGGGTCCGGAGGGGCAGACGACGGCGACGGTGTCACCGGGCCTCATGGATCAACTCCTTGACGAGAGCGGGCAGGGCCACGCCGATCGGCTCGCGCACCACGCGCTCGGCGCCGGCGTCGTAGGGGGTGGGCTGGTCGTTGACGATGACGAGGCGCCGGGCCATGCCGGCCAGGGCGGCGGCGGGATGCACCTGCAGCGAGGTGCCGACGGCCAGGAACAGGTCGGCGCGCCGCGTGGCGGAGACGGCCGCCGAGATCACGTCGTGGTCCAGGTGCTCGCCGAACATCACGGTCGTGGTCTTGAGGATGCCGCCGCACGCCAGGCAGGCCGGGTCGTCCTCCCCGGCGTCGATGCGCTCCAGCGTCTCGCGCAGGGTGGAGCGCGCGTCGCAGCCGAGGCAGCGCACGCCGAACATGTTGCCGTGCAGCTCCAGCACCCTGGCCGGGTCGTTGCCGGCCTTCTGGTGCAGGCCGTCGACGTTCTGGGTGATCAGCCGGTCCAGCAGCCCGGCCCGCTCCAGCTCGACCAGGGCCAGGTGGCCGGCGTTGGGCTCGGCCGTCAGCGCCGGGCCGGCCCGGCGGAACTCCCAGGAGCGGCGGCGGATGCCGGGGTCGGCCAGGTAGTAGTCGATGGTGACCAGCTTCTCGTAGTCGGGGTCGGCGGTCCACAACCCCTTCGGCCCCCTGTAGTCGGGAATGCCGGACTCGGTGCTGATCCCGGCGCCCGTCAAGACGGTCACGTTCATCAGGCAAACAGTGCCACACTTACCCCCGTATGCGACACATCCTCGTGGTCAACGGGATCAAGGTCCGCCGGCCGGTGTTCCTCCTGGGCGCCCCGCACTCGGGCACGGACCTTCTGGCGCGCGCCCTGAAGCGCTCTCCGGGCTTCCATGTGACCATGGGACGGCCCTGCGTGGCCCACGTGGTCTACGCCTTCGCCAGGCGGCCGTCGATCGGCCGGTCGTCGGGGGCGGTGCGGGTGATGCGCGACGCGATGGCCGAGTCCTGGCAGGTGGCGCCGGGGGCGTGCGCCCAGTGCGCCGAGGCGTGCCGCGAGGCCGGCGGCGTCACCGGCGAGGGGCCGTGCGTGTCCACCGCGACGCTCACCCGGTTCTGCGACGCCAGCCCCGACCTGCTCTACAGCGCCCACACGCTGCTGGCGGCCTTCCCCGACGCCCGGTTCGTGCAGCTCATCCGCGACGGCCGCGACGTGGCCGCCGACATGCTGGCCGACCCGGCCTGCCTGGCGTGGTTCAAGCCGGCCATGCTGCCGGAGGAGACCGAGTTCCCCAACCCCTTCCTGGGGGTCAGCCGCGGCGAGCACCGCGAGCGCTGGAAGGCCATGCCGGTGGCGGGCAAGGCGGCGCTGCGCTGGCGCAGCGCCGTGCGCCTGAGCGCCGAGCTGCGCCGGGAGCTGCCGCCCGACCAGCTCATGACCGTGCGCTACGAGGAGCTGCTGGCCTCCCCCGGCCCGGCCGTGGCCGCCCTGTCGGCCTTCCTGGAGACGCCCGTGTCCACGGTGGCCCTGTACGGCAGGCGCACCCGGCGGGCGGGCGGCCGGTTGCGCCCGGCCGACCGGGAGCTGGTGGAGAAGGTCGCCCGCCAGGAGCTCACACGGCTGGGCTACTTGGCGGGCTGACCCCGCCGGACTGGGTGCTGAACTGGGTGCGGTAGAGCTCGGCGTACAGGCCGCCGCGCGCCAGCAGCTCCTCGTGCCTGCCGCGCTCGGCCACGCGGCCGTCCTGGATGACGAGGATCTCGTCGGCCTCGCGGATGGTCGACAGCCGGTGCGCGATGACCAGCGAGGTCCGCCCGGCCAGCGCGGACTTCAGCGCCTGCTGCACGGCCGCCTCCGACTCGGAGTCCAGGTGGGCGGTGGCCTCGTCGAGGATCACCACGCGCGGGGCCTTCAGCAGCAGCCTGGCCAGCGCCAGGCGCTGCTTCTCCCCGCCCGACAGCCGGTAGCCGCGCTCGCCGACGACGGTGTCGAGCCGCTCGGGCAGCGCCTCCACCAGCTCGGCGATCTGGGCGGCGCGCAGGGCCTCCCAGATCTCCTCGTCGGTGGCGCCGGGGCGGGCGTAGCGGAGGTTGGCGCCGATGGTGTCGTGGAACAGGTGCGGGTCCTGCATGACGACGCCCACGGTGTCGCGCAGCGAGGCGAGGGTGGCCTCGCGCACATCCAGGCCGTTCAGGCGCACCGCGCCCTCGTTGACGTCGTACAGGCGCGAGACGAGCGCGGTGATGGTGGTCTTGCCCGCGCCCGACGGGCCGACCAGCGCGACCAGCTTGCCGGGGCGGGCGGTGAAGCTCACGCCCTTGAGCACGGGGTTGGACGGGCCGGTGTCCTGGCGGGCCACGGACTCCAGGGAGGCCAGGGAGACCTCCTCGGCGGCCGGGTAGCGGAAGTGCACGTCGTCGAACTCGATCGTCACCGGGCCGTCCGGCACCGGCCTGGCGTCCGGCTTCTCGGCCACCATCGGCTTGAGGTCGAGCACCTCGAAGACCCGGTCGAAGCTCACCAGGGCGGTCATCACGTCGACGTGCACGTTGGACAGGCTGGTGAGCGGGCCGTACAGGCGCATGAGCAGCGCGGCCAGAGCCACCAGCGTGCCCAGCTCGAACACGTCGTTGACCGACAGCACGCCGCCGATGCCGTAGACCAGCGCCGTGGCCAGGGCGGCGACCAGGCCGAGCGCGATGCGGAAGACCGCGCCGTACATCGCCACCGTCACGCCCACGTCGCGGACCCTCGCGGCCCGCTGGGCGAACACCTCGGCCTCCTCCTCGGGCCTGCCGTACAGCTTGGCCACCATCGCGCCGGCCACGTTGAACCGCTCGGTCATCACCGAGCTCATCTCGGCGTCCAGCTGCATCTGCTCGCGGGTGAGGGCCGACATGCGGCGGCCGACGTACTTGGCGGGGACGATGAAGATCGGCAGCAGCACCAGGGCGATCAGCGTGACCTGCCACGACAGCACGAACATGGCGCCCAGCACCAGCACCAGGCTGATCACGTTGGACACCACCGACGACAGCGTGCTGGTCAGCGCCCGCTGTGCGCCGATCACGTCGGTGTTGAGCCGGGAGACCAGCGCGCCGGTCTGCGCCCGCATGAAGAACGCCACGGGCATGCGCTGCACGTGGTCGAACACCTCGGTGCGCAGGTTGTAGATCAGGCCCTCGCCGATGCGGGCGGAGAACCACCGCTGGGCCAGGCCGAGAACGGCGTCGACCAGTGCCAGGGCGGCGATGGCGACGGCCAGCCCGACGACCAGCCCGGCCCGCCTGGGCAGGATGCCGTCGTCGATGATCGCCTTCATCAGCAGCGGGTTGGCGACGACGATGACGGCGCCGGCCACGACGAGCAGCAGGAAGGCGGCGATCTGGCGGGAGAAGGGCCGGGCGTAGCGGGCGATCCGCCGGACCGTGCCCGGGCGGAGCCGTTGCCGCATGACCGACTCGTCGCGCCGCAGCGACCGCATCGCCTGGGAGCCGAACCCCCCGCCCATCATCACCATGGTCAGTGAAGCGTACGGCAGGGCGCGGCGATTCCGCGCTTTGCTGCGGGCGAACCCCGGCGGGCCGCTGTCCGCGGACCCCGACGGCCGCTACCGGCGGACCTCGGCGAGCCGCGCGAGGGAGCGGAGCCGCTCAATCTGCTCGGCGCGCTCGGCCGCGCACTGGTCCTCCAGGGTGCGCCCCCTCGCGCCCTGGAGCAGCCTCTTGGTGGCCGCGGCCGCGTCGCGGTCGACCGACAGCAGCTCGGCCGCCTTGTCCTGGACGGCTTGGTCCAGCTCGTCCCTGGCCACGACCCTCTCGGCCAGCCCGATCCGGTAGGCCTCCTCGGCCCCGACGGTCCTGGCCGTCAGGCAGATGTCGACCGCCTTGGCCAGGCCGACCAGCTCGACCAGCGGCTTGGTGCCGGTCAGGTCGGGGACCAGGCCCAGGGCGGGCTCCTTCATGCAGAACTTGACGTCGTCGGCCACGATGCGCAGGTCGCAGGACAGCGCCAGCTGGAAGCCGGCCCCGATCGCGTGTCCCTGCACCGCCGCGATGGAGACGATCTCGGGACGGCGCAGCCACAGGAACGCCTGCTGGAACTCCTCGATCCGCCGTTCGAGATCGGTCGCGCCGGTCATCTGCCCGAACATGGACAGGTCGATACCTGCCGAGAAGGACGGTCCCTCACCTTTCACCACGACGACACGGACCTGCTCCGGCAGGGTCTCTCCGATGCCGGCCAGGGCCGACCAGAGGGCGAACGTTTGTGCGTTGCGCTTGTCCGGCCGGTCCAGCGTGATCGTCGCGATCTCACCGTCCACCTCGAAGCGGAGGCCGACGGCCTCCAGGTTCCCCCCTTGCACGCGCAGCCTCCCTTGAGTCGCTGGTCCGCCGCGCCCGAGCTTACTAGAACTTTGCTCGGGCGCGGCGGAGGCGGCTGACTGGGGACGTGCGGCTGCGGACGCGCGTTCCATGTTGGTCCAGAGTTACCTCTTGGACTTGCCTCGGGTGGCTCCGCCGCGCCCGCGCAGAGTCACACCGGACTCCGACAGGATGCGGTGGATGAACCCGTAGGATCGGCCGGTCGAAGCGGCCAGGGCGCGGATGGACTCACCCGCGGCGTAGCGCTTCTTGAGATCGCCGGCCAGCTTCTCGCGGTCGGCCCCGGTGACCCGGGTGCCTTTCTTCAGAGTCTCGGCCACGAGTACCTCCTGTAGTGCCAGACTTCCGCAGCGTTACTCCGCCATGATCAGTCATTTCGGCGGGATCGGCTACCTACTCCAGAGGAAAAGATCCGTACCCGCTCAAATTAAGATCAGGCAAGTGCCACAAGATCGGAAAATTCTTCGCTCCAGGCGTCCTCTGTTCCGTCCGGCAGCAAGATCACCCGATCAGGTGACAGGGCGTCTACGGCACCCTCGTCGTGGGTAACGAGGATGATCGCCCCAGAATAGGATCTTAGGGCGTTCAGCACCTGTTCACGACTGATCGGATCAAGGTTGTTCGTGGGCTCGTCGAGCAGCAGCACATTGGCGCTGGAGAGCACGAGCGTGGCCAGCGCCAGGCGGGTCTTCTCGCCGCCGGACAGCACCCCGGCGGGCTTGTCGACGTCGTCGCCGGAGAACAGGAACGAGCCGAGCAGCTTGCGCAGCTCCGAGTCGGTCACCTCCGGCGGCGCGGCCGAGCGCATGTTCTCCAGCACCGTGCGCTCGGGGTCGAGCGTCTCGTGCTCCTGGGCGTAGTAGCCCAGCTTGAGGCCGTGGCCGGGGCGCACCTCGCCGGCGTCGGGCCGCTCCAGCCCGCCCAGGATGCGCAGCAGCGTGGTCTTGCCCGCGCCGTTGAGCCCCAGCACGACCACCCGGCTGCCGCGGTCGACGGCCACGTCGACGTCGGTGAAGACCTCCAGCGACCCGTAGGACTTCGACAGCCCCACCGCCTGCAGCGGCGTCCTGCCGCACGGCGCCGGCTGCGGGAAGCGCAGCTTGGCGACCTTGTCGCTCCTGCGCTCCTCCTCGGTGGCGGCCAGCAGCCGCCGGGCGCGGCGCTCCATGTCCTGGGCGGCCTTGGCCTTGGTGGCCTTGGCGCGCATCCGGTCGGCCTGCGCCAGCAGCGCGCCGGCCTGCTTTTCCGCGTTGGCGCGCTCGCGCTTTCTGCGTTTTTCGTCGGTCTCGCGCTGGGCCAGGTAGGCCTTCCAGCCGACGTTGTAGGCGTCGATCACGCACCGGTTCGCGTCCAGGTGCAGGACGCGGTTGACCGTCGCTTCAAGGAGGCCGACGTCGTGACTGATGATCACCAAACCACCCTGATGGGATCGCAAAAAATCACGAAGCCAGCTGATTGAGTCGGCATCGAGGTGGTTTGTCGGCTCGTCGAGGAGGAGAGTCTCCGCGCCGCTGAAGAGAATTCGCGCCAATTCGACGCGCCTTCTCTGGCCGCCGGAAAGCGTTTCCAGCGGCTGGCGCAGCACCCTGTCGGGCAGGCCCAGGCTGGAGGCGATCGAGGCCGCCTCGGCCTCGGCCGCATAGCCGCCCAGGACGTGCATCTGGTCCTCGAGCCTGCCGTACTGCCTGACCGCCCTCTCCCTGACCCGCTCGTCGGGGCTCGACATGCCCTGCTCGGCCTCGCGTAGCCTGCGCAGCACCTCGTCCAGCCCGCGCGCGGACAGGATCCGGTCGCGCGCGAGGATCTGCAGGTCGCCCGTGCGCGGGTCCTGCGGCAGGTAGCCGACGCTGCCGGTGCGCGTGACGCTGCCGGCGGCGGGCAGGGCCTCGCCCGCCAGCACCTTGGTCAGCGTGGTCTTGCCGGCGCCGTTGCGGCCGACGAGGCCGATCTTGTCGCCGGGATTGACGCGGAAGGTGGCGTTCTCGATCAGCAGCCGCGAGCCGGCGCGCAGTTCGATGTCAGTGGCAATGATCATGATGGGGAGAGGCTCCCGGAGGTCGTGGTCAGGGGACGGCAGCGGCCGGGTCAGTCGGGAGCGCGCATGGGGATCAGTGTATGGCCCGCGGCCGGGGAAACACCTCTGGAAAACCTAGAGAACGATGCGTACTCTAATAGTGAACGCATCGTTCTCTACCTGAGGAGGCGGCGTGCCGCCCGTAACCCGTGCCCTGCCCGGCCTGGTCATCGCCATGCTGATGGGCGCGCTCGACCAGACGGTGATGACCCCCGCCCTGCCCGCCGTGGCCGGCGACCTCGGCGGGCTGGACCAGATGCCGCTGGTCGCGACCGCCTACCTCGTGGCGGCCACGGCCGTCATGCCCCTGTACGGCAAGCTCGGCGACCGGTTCGGCCGCAAGCCGCTCATGCAGGCCGCCATCGTGATCTTCGTGGCCGGGGCGGTGCTGTGCGCGCTGGCCACGACCATGCCGCAGCTGGTCGCCTTCCGCGCCGTGCAGGGCGCGGGCGGCGGCGGGCTCATGATCGGCGCCCAGGCCGTCCTCGGCGAGCTCGTCAGCCCCCGCGAGAGGGGCCGCTACCTCGGCCTGATCGGCGCGGCCTACGTCGTGGCCGCCGTGGGCGGCCCCGTGCTGGGCGGGCTGGTCGTCGACGGGCTCGGCTGGCGGTGGATCTTCGCCGTCTACCCGCCGCTCGGGCTGGCCGCCCTGGTGGTGCTGACGCGCACCCTGCGCCTGCCCAGGCCCCCGGCGGGGCCGCCGGTCGACTACGCCGGCGCGCTCACGCTGGCCCTGACCGTCGTGGGCCTGGTCGTGGGCGTCACCGCCGCCCCCGGCGGCGGCCCGGGGTGGCTGGCCCTCGCGGCGGCGGCCGGGCTCGCCTGGCTGGCCACCGCGCGGCGCGCCGCCGACCCGGTGCTGCCCCTGCGCCTGTTCCGCGACCGCGCCTTCGCCGTCCCGGCCGCCACCGGCTTCCTCATCGGCTTCGCCCTGTTCGGCACCCTGACCTACCTGCCCGCCTACCTGCAGATCGCGCAGGGCGCCACGGCGACCGGGGCCGGCACGGTGGTCACCGTGCTGATGGCCGGGGTGCTGGTCACCACGGTCGGCTCCGGGCGGCTCATCACCAGGACCGGCCGCTACAAGGCCTACCCCGTGGCCGGCACCGCCCTGGCCACGGCGGGCATGGCGCTGCTGGCCGCGACCACCGTGACCGACAGCGTGACCGACAGCACCGTGCCCGCCATGGCCGCCCTGCTGCTGCTCGGCCTGGGCGTCGGCCTGGTCATGCAGGTCATGGTGCTGGCCGCGCAGAACGCCGTGCCATACGCCGACCTCGGCGCGGCCACCTCCGCCGTCACCCTGCTGCGGCAGGTCGGCGCCTCGCTCGGGGTGGCCGCCGCCGGAGCGCTGGCGACCTGGCGCTTCACCGAGCTGTACGGCGGCGCCGTCACCGAGCTGACCCCGCAGGCCATCGCCCGGCTGCCCGAGGACGCGCGGCAGGCCGTCGCCGCCGCGTTCGGCCAGGCCCTCCCGCCCGTCTTCGCCGCCATGACGCCACTGCTGGGGCTCGCCTTCCTGCTCACCCTCGCCCTGCCCGCGCGACCGCTGCGCACCACCGCCCACACCGGAGGCCCGTCATGACACCACCCCTCGTCCTCCCCCTCGGCGCCGTGCAGGCCGCCGACCTCGCGCTGGCCGGAGGCAAGGGCGCCAACCTGGGCGAGCTGCTGCGCGCCGGATTCCCGGTGCCCGACGGCTTCGTGGTCACCACCCACGCCTACGCGGCAGCCGTACGGGGAGCCACCGGCAGGGAGGCGGTCGAGGCCGCGCAGCTGCCCGCGGAGCTGCGCGAGGCCATCCTGGACGCCTACGCCGCCCTGGGCGCGGGGCCGGTCGCCGTCCGCTCCAGCGCGACCGCCGAGGACCTGCCCGGCGCCGCCTTCGCCGGCCAGCAGGAGACCTACCTCAACGTCGTGGGCGAGGAGGCGGTCCTGCGGGCGGTGCGGCGGTGCTGGGGCTCGCTGTGGGGCGAGCGCGCCGTCGCCTACCGCGCCCGCCTCGGCATCGACCCGGCGGACGTGCGCATCGCGGTCGTGGTGCAGGTCATGGTGCCCGCCGAGGCGGCCGGCGTGCTGTTCACCGCCAACCCGGTGACCGGCGAGCGGGCCGAGCTGGTCGTGGACGCCGGCAGCGGGCTCGGCGAGGCCGTGGTCTCCGGGCTCGTCACGCCCGACCACTACGTGCTGGACCGCGACGGCGCCGTGCGCGACTGGTCGCCCGGCCGCCGCGAGGTGGTCATCACAAGCGCGCCCGGCGGCGGCGTGGGCCGCGAGGAGGGCCGGGCGACCGGCGAGCCGCTGCTGGGCGAGGCGACCCTGAAGGAGCTGGCCCGGCTCGGCACGGCCGTGGCCGGCCACTTCGGCCGCCCGCAGGACATCGAGTGGGCGCTCGCGGGCGAGAAGGTCGTGCTCGTGCAGGCGCGCCCGATGACCGCGCTGCCGCCCCCGCCCGTCAAGCTCAACGCGATCCAGCGGCGGCTCGGCTCGGTGCTGCTGGAGTACCTGCCGGTCCGGCCGTACCCGATCGACATGAGCACCTGGGTGCCGCACGGCCCGATGGGCATGATGGCGTCCATCACCCGCGGCCTCGGCCTGCGCGGCCTGTTCGAGGGCGCCCTGGAGGAGGTCGACGGCGTCGTCTACCGGCTGGTCCCCCAGCCGCCCAGGCCCACCCCGCGGGTGCTGGCCGCGCCGTTCATCCTGCTGTGGCGCGCCCGCCGCCATCGCCTGGAGCGCTGGCAGCAGGACCCGCGCTTCGTCGGCTTCCTGCGCGACCTGCGCGAACTGGAGCGCCTGGACCTGACCGCCCTGCCGTGGGAGCGGCTGGTCGGCGTGCCCAGGCGGGCCCTGAGGCTCGTCGAGCCGATCACCGGCCTGCGCGCCGACTACCTGCCGGGAGCGGGCCTGGCGCTGGCCCGGCTGCTGCTGACGCTGCGGCTGCTGCGCCGTACCGGCCTGATGGCCGACCTCGTCATGGGCGCCGAGACGCGGACGCAGGCGGCCAACCGGGCCCTGGAGGAGCTGGCCGAGCGCGTGCGCCGCGGCGAGGACGTCGAGGACCGGCTGCCCGCGTTCCTGGCCGAGTTCGGCAACCGCGAGACCGTCAGCCCGGTGCTCATCACGCCGCCCACGTGGGCCGACTCGCCGCGGACGGTCCGCGACCTGATCGCCGTGCTGGCCTCCCGGCCGCCCGCGCCCCCGGCCGAGGACCTGGCCGAGGCGGCGATGAAGCGGCTGCTGGACCGGCGCGGCCTCCGGCAGCGCCGGCTCCTGGAGCGCCTGGTGGCACGGGCCCGCCTGGGCGTGGCCTTCCGTGAGGACACCCACTTCTGGTTCACCAAGCCCATGCCGATCCTGCGCCGCGCGCTGCTGGAGATCGGGCGGAGGCTGCTGGAGCGCCCCGAGGACGTCTTCCACCTGCGGCTGGAGGAGCTGGAGGGAATCGCGGACCCCGAGGGTCCCGAGGTGGCGCGGCTGCGCGGCCTCGCCCTGGCCAGGGCCGCCCGGCGGGAGGAGCTGTCGGGCGTGCGGCTCATCGACCCCCGCGCCGTCTTCCCCGCCGACGACCGCCACGCCGACGCGCTGGTGTCCGGCGCCCCGGCCGGCGGCGGCACGGCCACCGGCCCGGTCAAGGTCGTCCGCGACCCGTCGGAGTTCGGCAGGCTCGCCCCCGGCGACGTGCTGGTCTGCCCCTACACCAACCCGTCGTGGACCCCGCTGTTCCAGCGCGCCGCGGCCGTGGTCGTCGACACCGGCGGCATCGCCTCCCACGCCGCCATCGTGGCCCGCGAGTACGGCCTGCCCGCCGTCATGGGCACCGTGACCGGCACCACGGTCCTGACCGACGGGCAGATCGTGACCGTGGACGGCGACAGCGGCCGAGTGGTCGCGGCGGCCCAGGATCTCCGGCATGCCTAGGATCTCTGCCATGGGCGGCCAGGACACCGACCACCGCAAGCGGCCGCGCCGCCGGGGCGAGGCCCTCGACGCGGCGATCTTCCAGGCCACGCTGGCGGAGCTGGCCGAGAACGGCTACGCGAAGCTGACCATGGAACGGGTCGCCGAGCGCGCGCGGGCCAGCAAGGCCTCCCTCTACCGGCGCTGGCCCACCCGCCTGCAGCTGGCGATCGAGGCCGTCTACCACACGCTGCCCGATCCGGACTCCCCGCCCGACACCGGCAGCCTGCGCGGCGACCTGATCGCCTGGCTGCGCCAGGCCGCCGAGGCGCTCGCCGGACCGGCGGGCGAGGCGCTGCGCGGGCTGCTCGGCGAGGCGTTGAGCGACCGGGACGGGACGCTGCAGATCCGCCGCAACTCCCAGGGCGTCGGCCGCAGGGCCATGCAGGAGATCGCCCGCCGGGCTGCGGCCCGCGGGGAGATCCACCCGGCCTCGATCACGCCCCGCCGCCTGGAGGCCGCCCAGGCGATGCTGCGCAGCCACTTCCTCTTCCAGGGGGTGCCCATCCCCGACCACGTGATCGCCGAGATCGTGGACGAGGTGGTGCTGCCCGCGTTCATGGCGGGTCCACCACCCGGACCCTGACGGCACGGAACAGCCGCGGCGTGTCCCGCAGCACGGCCAGCCGGGGATCGGGGACGTCGAGGAACGGCGGGCACTCCTTGGCCAGCACCGGCGCCAGGCGGGGGTCGGCGCGCAACCGGTCGACGGCCCGGCGGTCGCCGCCGAGCACCACGGCCTCGAGCTCGCCCAGGCGCGGCAGCAGCACCCCGGCCACGGCGTCGGCGGCGGCCTCCAGTGCCTTGTCCGCCTGTCCGGCCCGCCGCCGGGCGAAGCGCTGCTGGGACCAGCCGCCCGCCGCGGTCCTGCCCTGCACGTGGCGGGATCCCACCTTGGAGGCCACCAGTTCCTCGCCGCGGAACACCCCCGCCGCGAAGCCGCCCAGCCGTACCAGGGCCACGCCGACCGTCCTGTCCCTGCGCGCGTGGGCCACCAGCCGGGCCACGTACGGCGCGGCCGGCTCCAGCGGCGGGAACGGCACGGTGAACTCGGCCACCGCGCCGTCCTCGGCCACCAGCCGCACCACCAGCGGGCCGGCGGAGGCCTGGACGGGCCCGTGCCGGCCGGCGAAGCCGTCGATCCAGCGGTGCAGCCGCTCGGGCGGCACCTCCACCCAGCGGCCTCCGCCCTTGGCCGGCCTCGCCATCGACAACTTCCTCTCCGGCAGGCGAATTATTGATGAACTCCCGCGCCGCCCGCTGTCAGAACGCTATTCTCCCCAGCATCATCGGCGTGTGCCGACTCCGCTGAACCTCCAGGCTCGCCCGGCTCCCCCGCCCTCGCCCCAGGCCTGCGTCCCCATCGTGGACCTCGAGACGGGCGGCGTGATCGGGCTGCGGGCGGTGCTCCAGCCCACGGTGGACAACCTGCCCGCCGTCGTGCGCGCCACGCTCGAGGCCACGCGGCACGAGACGCGGCTGCCGCTGCTGCTGACCCTGCCCTCCCGGATCGTGCTGGGCGGCCCCGGCGCGCTCGCGCCGCTGCACGAGGCGCTCAGGGCCGCGGGGCGGCGGCCGGGCGAGATCGTGCTCATGGTCCGCGCAGACTTCCCGCCCGGCGCGGGTCCCGCCGTGGTCAACGCGCTGGCCGGGCTGCGCGCCGTCGGCTACCTCGTGGCGCTGGGCGACCTGGGCGGCGGGCCGGTCCCGCTGGAGACGGTCGCGGACGCCTCGCCGTACCTGGTGGCCCTGTCGCCGGGGCTGATCGTCCCGGGCGCGCCGCGGCGCGCGGCGCTGACCGAGGCCCTGGTGAAGCTGTGCCGGGTGCTGGGCACCCACCTGCTGGCCACCGACCTCGCCGACGAGCAGCAGCTGGTGACCGCCAGGTCGGCGGGCATCCGGCTGGCCGACGGCCCGGCGCTGCGGCCCGACGCCACCGGCCGGGTGCCGGTGCCGCTGGCCGCCCCGATGGAGGAGCAGTCCGGCGCGGTGCTCGGGCCGCGCGTGCAGGAGCTGCTCGTGCCCGCGGTGACGCTGCCCGAGCCGGCCACCTCCGACCAGGCGCTGGAGGCGTTCGCCGAGCCGACCACCACCAGCGTGATCCTCGTGGACGACTACCAGCGGCCCGTGGCCAGCCTGGACCGCAACCGCTTCCTGCTGTCGTTCTCCTCCCGCTACGGCCACGCCCTGCACGGCAGCAAGCCGGCGCTGCGGCTGGCCGACCCGCCGCGCGCGGTGCCCAAGACCACCCCGGCCATCGCCGCCATGCAGCTGGCGGGCAGGGACAGCGGGCGCGCCTACGACGACCTGGTGGTCACCGACGAGCTCGGGCGGTGCATGGGCATCGTGCGCGTCTCGGACCTGATGCGGGAGCTCGTCAGGAGCTGACGGCGGGTAGGAAGGGGGCGTGACTCACGCGCTGACCCGCCGGACCCTGCTCGGCGCCGGGCTGCTGGGCCCGGTCGCCGCCTGCACCTCCGCGCCCGCCCCCGCCCGCGACGCCCCCGCCCTGGAGGACTGGGCCGACGACTGGGCCTCGGTGCGGGCGCAGTTCGCCCTGAAGCCGGACCTCGCGCACTTCGCGGCCTTCGTCCTGGCCCCGCACCCCGCCCCGGTACGGCAGGCGATCCAGCGGCACCGCGACGCCCTCGACGCCGACCCCCACTACGTCCCCGCGGGCGGCGCCAACCCCGACGACGCGCCGCGCGACGCCGCCGCCGATTACCTCGGCGCCCGCGGCCAGGACATCGCGCTGACCGACAGCACCACCATGGGGCTCGGCCTGCTGTACTCGGGGCTGCGGCTGCGCCCCGGCCAGGACGTCCTGACCACCGAGCACGACTTCCTGGCCACGCACGAGGGGCTTCGGCTGCTCGCCGAGCGCACCGGCGCGCGGGTGCGGCGGGTGCGCCTCTACGACGACCCCGCCCGCGCCTCGGCCGACGAGATCGTCTCGCGCCTGCGGGCCGGCCTGCGCCCCCGCACCCGGGTCGTCGCGGTGACGTGGGTCCACTCCAGCACCGGCGTCCGCCTGCCGATCAAGGCGATCGCCGACATGCTCGCCGAGGCCAACAAGGGCCGCGACGCGGCCGACCAGGCGTTGCTGTGCGTCGACGGCGTCCACGGCTTCGGCGCGCTGGCCGACGGGGTGGCCGAGCTCGGCTGCGACTTCCTGGCCACCGGGACGCACAAGTGGCTGTTCGGCCCGCGCGGCACCGGCATCCTGTGGGGCCGCGACTGGAACGCGCTGTCGCCGGTCATCGCCAGCTTCAGCGGCGCCTCCTTCGAGGCCTGGCAGCTCGGCACGCCGCCGCGCGCCCCGCGCGCCGACTACTTCACCCCCGGCGGGTTCAAGGCCTTCGAGCACCGCTGGGCGCTGCCCGCCGCCTTCGCCCTCCACCAGGCCATCGGCAAGCAGCGCGTCGCGGACCGCACCGCCGAGCTGGCCTCGCGCCTGAAGACCGGCCTGGCCGGCCTCCCGCACGTCAGGCTCGCCACCCCGGCGGCGCGCGAGCTGTCGGCCGGGCTGGTGTGCTGCTCGGTCGACGGCCTGGAGCCCTACCGGGCGGTCCAGCTGCTGCGGGAGCGCCACCGGATCGAGGCCGGCGTCACGCCGTACAGCGAGCCGCTGCTGCGCTTCGGCACCACCATCGTCAACACGCCCGAAGAGGTCGACCAGGCCGTCAAGGCCGTGGCCGCGCTGCGCTGAGGCGGGTGTCAGAGGCGGCAGGCGTAGATGTCGGTCACCAGGATGGCCCTGGCGCCGATGTCCCACAGCTGGTCCATGACCTGCTGGTGGCCCTTCCTGCGGACCATCGCCCGCACGGCGACCCAGCCCTCGCGGTGCAGCGGCGAGACGGTCGGCCCCTCCATGCCGGGGGTGAGCGCGATGGCCTCCTCGATCCGCTCGGCGCGGATGTCGTAGTCCATCATCACGTAGTCGCGGGCGTGGATGACGCCCTGCAGGCGGCGCACCAGCTGGGTGAGCCCGTTGTGCTCGGCCGCGCCGCGCTGCTTGATCAGCACGGCCTCCGAGCGCATGATCGGCTCCCCGAAGACCTCCAGGCCGACGTTGCGCAGCGTGGTGCCCGTCTCGACGACGTCGGCCACCGCGTCGGCCACGCCGAGCCGGATGGCGGTCTCCACCGCGCCGTCGAGTTTGATGACGCGCGCGTCGACGCCCTGGTCGGCCAGGTACTTGCCGAGCAGCCCCGCATACGAGGTGGCCACCCGCAGGCCCTGCAGGTCGTGCACCGACGACAGCGAGCCGCTCTTGGCGGCCAGGCGGAAGGTGGAGGCCCCGAAGCCCAGCGGCATGATCTCCTCGGCGGGCGCGCCGGAGTCGATGAGCATGTCGCGCCCGGTGATGCCCGCGTCCAGCGTGCCCTCGCCCACGTAGACGGCGATGTCGCGCGGGCGCAGGAAGAACAGCTCGCAGCCGTTGTCGGTGTCGACGACGACGAGCTCCTTGGCGTCCTTGCGAGACCGGTAGCCGGCCTCCTTGAGCATCTGCTGGGCGGCCTCGTTGAGGGCGCCCTTGTTCGGTACGGCGAGCCGCAGCATGATCCCAACCCTCTAGAGGTGCTTGTAGACCTGGTCCAGCCCGATGCCGCGGGCGATCATCAGCACCTGCAGGTGGTAGAGCAGCTGCGAGATCTCCTCGGCGGCGCGATCGGCGGACTCGTGCTCGGCGGCCATCCACGTCTCGGCGGCCTCCTCCACGACCTTCTTGCCGATGGCATGGACGCCGGCGTCGAGCAGGGCCACGGTGCCCGAGCCCGACGGCCGGGTGCGCGCCTTGTCTGACAGCTCGGCGAACAGCTCTTCGAAGGTCTTCATGGTCTCTCTTCGGCGCTCGGCAGACGTGCGTGACCAGCCTAGTCTCTACCGGCGACGGGCCGGTGCACCGTCCAGCACGCGAGACCCGCCAAGAGCGGCCCTCAGGCGAGGTTCGGCTGGGCCCAGAAGACCGTCCCGCGGCCGTGGAGCTCGACGTCGCCCACCCGGGCCGCCACGAACGCCGACTCCCCCGCCGCCAGCCGCCGCCGGTTCGCCAGCACCTCGCCCTCGGTGCACAGCAGGATGCGCGGCAGCCCGCCGGTCAGGCGCAGCCTCGGGTTGTGGGCCCGGCCCAGCGCGAACTCGGGGGCCGGGGTGCGGTAGAGGTGACCCTCCGGCTCGACCTCGAGGGGCTGGCCGGCCGGGTCGACGACGCGCAGCAGCTCCTCCACGTCGATCGGCTTGGGGGTCAGCCCGGCGCGCAGCACGTTGTCGGAGGCGCCCATGATCTCCACGCCGAACCCGTCGACGTAGGCGTGCAGCACGCCCGCGCCCAGGAACAGCGCCTGGCCGGGCCGCAGCTCGTGGCGGCGCATCAGCAGCGGCGCGAGGACGGCCGGGTCCTCGGGGTACAGCTCGGCCAGCCGTACCACCAGGTCGTCGCCCTTGGCGGCGATCGCGGACACCAGCTCGCGCCGCCGCTCGCGCGGCCACTCCAGCAGCGCGCGCAGGGCCTGCGACGTCTGGCCGTCGCGCAGCCGGCCGATCACCGGCTCCAGCTCCGCGACGCCGAGTGCGGCGACCAGCTCGGCCGCCTCCCGCGGCGGCCGGAACCCGGCCAGCGCGGTGAACGGCGTGAGCGCGCAGACCAGCTCCGGCTTGGGGCAGGGGTCCACGTACTTCCCCCGGGCGTGCCCCTCGCGCGCCTGCTCGGCCGTGGGGTGCACCTGCAGGGACAGGGGGGCGGCCACGGCGATGAGCTTCATGAGGTACGGCAGGCGCGGCCCGAACCGCGTCAGGGTCGCCTCGCCCAGCTCACCGGCCGGGTCGGCGGCGACGACCTCGTCCAGCGTCCGCTCCGTCTCGCCGCGCCGCAGCATCGAGGGACCCGAGGGGTGCGCGCCCAGCCACATCTCCGCCTCGGGACCCGGCGACGGCGTCGGCCGCCCGGTGAGCGCGGCGATCGCGGTGCGCGACCCCCAAGCGTAGTCCTTGATGGGGTTGGTCAGGGGGTCGATCACGTTCACCGAGCCTATCTCACCGGGCCCGTCTCAACGGGCCCGCCTGTCCCGGTGAGACCGCCGTCGCCTGCGGCGGGCGGGTCGATCTCGATCTCGTGTACGGCATGGCGCAAGGCGGGGCTCCTGCTCGACCATGGTGACCTGGACGCAGGCACGCGAGCGGGTTATGAACCGGATAAGCATGCCGACCGTAAACTTCCAGGCAGCATGCTGCCAACAGGCCTGATTCGGTTCAGAAAGAGGGGTGGGCGGTGAAGAGGCCGACGATCGCCGACATCGCACGGCGGGCCGGGGTGTCCAAGGGGGCGGTCTCCTATGCCCTCAACGGCCAGCCGGGGGTGTCGGAGGCCACCCGCGCCAGGATCCAGGCGATCGCCAAGGAGATCGGCTGGCGGCC
Source organism: Thermoactinospora rubra (assembly GCF_002093975.1). Taxonomy (GTDB): domain Bacteria; phylum Actinomycetota; class Actinomycetes; order Streptosporangiales; family Streptosporangiaceae; genus Nonomuraea; species Nonomuraea rubra_A. The sequence goes on along the minus strand of NZ_KZ084329.1, from coordinate 104,644 downwards.
GAACCTGGCGGCCCGCTCGCTCAGCGGCGCCCGCGCCAACGCCATCGGCCTGGTGCTGTGCCGCCCGGCGCGTTTCCTCGGCGTCGAGCCGTTCTTCATGGAGCTGATCAGCGGCATCGAGGGCGAGCTGGCGGCGAGCTCGGGCGCGCTGATGCTGCAGGTCGTCGCCGACCACGAGCAGGAGATCGCGGTCTACCACCGCTGGTGGGGCGAGGGCCGGGTGGACGGCGCGATCCTGGTCGACCTGCACGCCGACGACCCGCGCGTGCCGGAGGTGGAGCGGCTGGGCATGCCTGCCGTGGCGGTCGCCCACCCGTCGGCGGCCGGGTCGCTACCGGCCGTCTGGTCCGACGACGCCGCCGCGATGCGGGAGACGGTGGAGTATCTGGCCGCGCTGGGCCACCGGCGCATCGCCCGCGTGGCGGGGCTGCCCGCGCTGGCCCACACCGCGATCAGGGACCGGGCCTTCCAGGAGGCGATGGCCGACCTGGAGCCGCAGCTCGCGCACACCGACTACACCGGCGAGGAGGGCGCCCGCGCCACGCGGCGGCTGCTCAGCTCGCGGGCGCGGCCGACGGCGATCGTCTACGACAACGACATCATGGCCGTCGCCGGGCTGTCGGTGGCCCAGGAGATGCGGCTGCGCGTGCCCGCCGACCTGTCCATCGTGGCCTGGGACGACTCGCCGCTCGCGCAGGTGGTCCGCCCGCCGCTGACCGCCCTCACCCGCGACATCCCCGCCTACGGCGAGCACGCGGCCCGCCTCCTGCTGCGGCGCATCGAGGGCGAGGAGGTCGAGGGTTTCGAGGACGCCGTGGCCAGGCTCGTCCCGCGCGGCAGCACCGCGGCCCTGGAGAGCTGAACTGCCTGGCTGAACCGATTCATGGCAGGCCGGGCGAGACCGAGCCGCCGGAAAGCCCGATGGAAACAATTCGGCAACATTAATCTCTGCATATCGTGACTTATCCGATTAAGTGGTGAGATCCAACTAAATCGGGCCACGCCCGACCCGTCACGCCCCCGACGATCGGATAGCCCATGCGACGACTCACCGCAATCGGTTGCATCGCTCTCCTGGCCGCTACCCTCACCTCCTGCGCCACCAGCGGGCAGCAGCAGACCGAGCAGGCCGACGCCAACGCCCCCGCCAGCCTGTCGTTCTGGTCGACCGGCGGCGACGACGAGACCGCGATCTTCCAGAAGGCCGCCGACCTCTACAAGCGGTCCCACCCCAACGTCACCATCAAGGTCCAGACCCTCACCTGGGACGACGCCTACGCCAAGCTGCTGGCCGCCGCCACCAGCCGCACCGGCCCCGACATCGTCTCCGGCGGCATGACCTGGATGATCCAGTTCGGCGCCCGCGGCGCCATGGTCGACCTGCGCTCCCACGGCCTGGACGCCCTTAAGGCGCAGGCGCAGCCCGCCCAGTGGGACTCGGCGATCTCCCCCGACGGCTCGGTGTACGGCGTGCCGCTCGACATGTCGACCTTCGCCCTGTACTACCGGACCGACCTGCTGGAGAAGGCCGGGCTCGGCGGGCCGCCCAAGACCTGGGAGGAGCTGACCGACGCCATCGCCAAGCTCAGGAAGGCGGGCGTGGCCAAGCCGTACAGCCAGGACTGGGGGAACCTGGACTGGATCGGCTACTTCAACTACCTGTACCAGGCGGGCGGCGGCTTCTACACCGACGACTGCAAGCCGTCCCTGAACACCCCGCAGGCCGAGCAGGCCCTGCAGTACTGGGTGGACCTGTACCGCAAGCACGGCGCGCCGACCGCCACCGTGGAGGGGGCCGAGGCGCTGGACACCGGGACCGCGCTGGTGGTGGCCGGGAGCTGGATCGCCAAGGGCATCGACACGGGCAAGCCCAACCTCAAGGGCAAGTGGGCGATGGCCACGCTGCCGGCGGGCCCGGCCGGGCCGACGACGTTCATCGGCGGGCGGGCCATCGGGGTGACGGCGTTCAGCAAGTACGCCAAGCAGGGCGCCGACTTCATCAAGTTCCTCTACGGCGACGAGGCGATCAGGGCCATGGTCGAGGAGGGCAAGAAGCGCAACCTGCCCTACATCCCGCCGCGCCCCGACAAGATCGCCGAGTCGACGTTCACGCCCGAGCAGTCGGCGGTGTTCGCCCAGTCGATCGGCTCGGGCAAGGCCGCGCCCGGCTGCCCCGGCTGGGACGAGAGCGCGCCGGACGTGAGCAAGCAGCTGCAGGCGGCGATCCTCGGCAAGGCGGACGTCAAGACCGCCCTGGCCGAGTCCGCCAAGATCATGGAACGCAACGCCGGCTGATCCGCCCGTGCCCACCCGTGCTCGGCCGGGCCGCCTCCGGCCGGGCGCCCTTTCCGACATCTGGAGCAGACATGGCATCTGGAGCAGACATGGCAAACCACGCCGTCTCCCTCCGGCGGAGCAGGCTGCGCCGCTACGGCACCTCCTACCTGATGCTGGTGCCGTTCCTGGGGCTGTTCGCCGGTTTCCTGATCTGGCCGCTGCTCAACTCGCTGTACCTGAGCTTCACCAGCTTCGACGGCATCAAGCCGCCCACGTTCACCGGCCTGGAGAACTTCCGGCGCCTGCTGGTGGAGGACGAGCGGTTCCGCCACGCCCTCGGCAACACCTCCGTCTACGTGGCGGCCTCGGTGACGCTGGGCACGCTGCTGTCACTGGGGCTGGCGCTGGCGTTCAACGGGTCGAGCTGGCCGCACCGCGTCATGCGGACGATCTTCTTCCTGCCCTCGGTCACCTCCTCCATCGCGCTCATGCTCATGTGGAAGTGGATCTTCTTCCCGAGCGACGTGGGCCTGGCCAACACCGTGCTGGACTGGTTCGGGCAGAAGGCGGTCGCCTGGCTGGCCACGCCCGGCCTGACGGTCCCGATCCTGGTGCTGATGTCGGTCTGGGGCGGCATGGGCTACGGGATGGTGCTCTACGTGGCCGGACTGGGAGCGATTCCAGAGGAGTACTACGAGGCCGCCCGCATCGACGGCGCCTCCACCTGGCAGCAGTTCCGCCGCATCACGCTGCCGCTGCTGCGGCCGGTCACCACCTACGTCGTCGTCACCGGCCTCATCGGCGCCTTCCAGGTCTTCGAGGCCGTCTACATCGTCTTCCGCGGCACCAACCAGATCGGCGGCGTCCTGGACTCCGGCCTCATGATCGTCCCCTACCTGTACGACCAGGGCTTCACCCACTTCAAGCTGGGCTATGCCTCGGCCGTCGCCTGGGTGCTGTTCCTCATCATCTTCGTGATCAGCCTGGTCAACCTGCGCCTGGGCCGCGCGACGAAGGAGCTGTGATGGCCATCGCCCCGACCACGACCCCGCCCGGCGCCGCCGCGGTCTCCCCGCGCGGCGCCGCGCGCCCGCGCTCCCGCAGGGCGCGGGTGAACCGGCACCTGCTGCGGCTGCCGTTCTACCTGCTGTCGCTGACGATGATCGTGCCGTTCTACTGGCTGCTCATCACGGTCTTCAAGCGGCCCGCCGAGCTGGCCAAGCTGCCGCCGTCGTTCGTGCCCGAGCAGCCGGTGCTGGACAACTTCTACGACCCGCTGTGGTCGCCCTCGGGGGTCAATCCCGGCCACCTGCAGGGCATCTTCCAGCGCTTCCAGGTCGACTTCGGTTTCTGGCGGTTCATGTTCAACAGCATCGTGATCACCACCGCCATCACGGTCGGCTCGCTGCTGATCTGCTCCCTGGCCGCTTATGTCATCGCCAAGCACGACGTCAAGGGCCGCAAGGTCGTCTTCGTCATGATCATCGCGTCGATGATGGTGCCCTGGCAGACCACGCTGATCCCCAACTACGTGATCATGCGGAACCTGGGCTGGCTCGACAGCTACGCCGGGTACATCGTCCCCGCCCTGGCCAAGGCCTTCGTGCTCTTCTTCCTCGTGCAGTACCTGCAGTCCATCCCCGACGAGCTCATCCAGGCCGCCCGGGTGGACGGCGCGGGCGAGTGGCGCATCTGGTGGCGGATCGTGCTGCCGCTGCTGCGCCCGGCCCTCGCCGCGATGTCGATCTTCATCGTGCTGGCCGAGTGGAACAACTTCCTGTGGCCGCTGATCATCGTGCAGAGCGACGAGATGGCCAACCTGCCGGTGGCGCTGGCCCGGCTCAACTCCTACTTCGCCGGGCCCGACCACCAGGGGGCGATCATGGCGGGCGGCCTGCTGGCCTCCCTGCCCACGATCGCCTTCTTCCTGGTCTTCCAGAAGTACTTCACCCGGGGGATCGCCCTCAGCGGCCTCAGGGGGTGACCGGCCGGGCGGCCACCACCTCGTTGACGCACCGCAGCACCGGGCCACTCGTCAGGGCCTGCCCGTCCAGGCTCCGGCGGGTGGCCACGCGGAAGGTGACGCTCTCCCCCGGCAACAGCGTGACGAGCTGGTCGTCCACCTCGGCGGCCGGGTCCAGCCGGTCGGGGAACAGCGCCAGGTCGCGCAGGATCGTCCCGGCCGTGACGGTCACGGCCACGCCGTCGCCCTCCGGCTCGGCGACCGCGATCCACTTCGGCTCGGGCAGGGCCAGGTCCTTGTCGGGCAGGAAGAACCACAGCGCCCGCTCGGCGTCCCCGGTGGTGGCCGCGACCAGCTCGCGGGCGGGGTCGCCCGGCGTCGCGACCGTCTCGGGCAGCCTCAGCCGTACGGCGGCGCGGGGCGGCACGTCCAGCTCCAAGCCGGCCGCGGCCAGCTCCCGCCCGTCCAGGCCGTGCCGTACGGCTCGCGCCCGGCCCCGCCACGGGCGGGCGGTGTCGTTGACGGCCACCAGCGCCAGGCCGTCCCCCTCCGGCTGGAGCGTCAGCAGGCGGTCGGCGAAGGCCCGGCGCAGCGCGTGCAGCAGCGGCTTGGGCCGCCCGTCGCCGTCGACCGCCGACCAGGAGGTGACCGGCCAGCAGTCGTTGAGCTGCCACACCACGGCCCCCGAGCAGTGCGGCCACAGCGACCGGAAGTGCTCCACGCCCAGCCGGATGGCCCTGGCCTGGTTGACCTGGGTGAGGTAGTGCCAGTCGTCGAAGCCGGAGGGCGGCGGGAAGTGCGCCTTCAGGCCCGCGGCGAGCTTGAGGTTGCCGTCGACGGCCTTCTGGTGGTGCAGCAGGCCGGGCGAGTCGGGCGCGAGCGGCTCGTCGGCGACGGCCCGCCGGATGGTGGCGTAGGCGGCGGGCGCCTGGAAGCCGAACTCCGACACGAAGCGCGGGCGGTACTCCCGGTAGGCGGTGTAGTCGCGCTCGTTCCACACGTCCCAGATGTGCATGGTGTGGTGGCCGGGGTCGTTGGGGTGGCGGTCCATCGAGCCGGAGTAGGGGCTGCCCGGCCAGTACGGGCGGGTGGGGTCCAGCTCGGCGACGACGCGCGGCAGCAGGTCGAGGTAGTAGCCCTCGCCCCAGCTGCGGCCCGCGAGCGGCTCGCGCCAGCCCCAGTCGAAGTAGCCCCAGATGTTCTCGTTGTTGCCGCACCACAGCACCAGGCTGGGGTGCGCGCTCAGGCGCGTGACGTGCTCACGGGCCTCGGCCTCGACCTCCTCGCGCAGCGGCGGCTCCTCGGGGTAGGCGGCGCAGGCGAAGGGGAAGTCCTGCCAGACGAGCAGGCCCAGCTCGTCGCACAGCTCGTAGAAGTCCTCGCTCTCGTACAGGCCGCCGCCCCACACGCGCACCAGGTTGACGCCCGCCCGGACGGCCTGGGCGAGCCGGGCGGCGTAGCGGGCGCGGCCGACGCGCGTGGGGAAGCAGTCGTCGGGGATCCAGTTGACGCCCTTGGCGAAGACGGGCAGGCCGTTGACCTTCAGCGTGAAGGCGCCGCCGGCGGTGTCGAGCTCGACGGTGCGAAAGCCGATGCGCCGCCGCCACCGCTCCTCGCCGAGCGTCACGACGAGCTCGTGCAGGGGCTGCTCGCCGTACCCGCGCGGGTGCCACAGCGCCGGGCCGGGCACCCGCAGTTCCAGCACCGCCGCGCTCTGCCCGGCGGGCAGCGTCGCCGAGGCCGAGACGCCGGCGACCGAGGCGTCGATCCGCAGCGGCTCGCCGGTGGCCCGCTCCACCTCCACGTGCACGCGGACCACGCCCGCGCCGTCCTCGACGGTCACGAGCGGGCGGACCGAGGCGAGCCGCGCACCGCTCCAGGAGTGCAGGCCGACGGGCCGCCAGATGCCGGAGGTGACCAGCGCCGGACCCCAGTCCCAGCCGAAGTTGCAGGCCATCTTCCTGATGAAGTTGTACGGCTCGGCGTAGGCGCCCGGGCGCGGCCCCAGCCGCTCGCGCAGCCGCTCGGCGTACTCCAGCGGCGAGGAGAACAGTACCGACAAACGGTTGCCGCCCGGGCGCAGGAGGTCGCGTACGGCGAAGCGGTAGGAGCGGTGCATGTTGGCGGTCTCGCCCAGCAGGTGGCCGTTCAGCTCGATCCTGGCGACCGTGTCGAGCCCCTCGCACACCAGGTCGACGCGGTCCTCGCCGTCGTCGTGCCAGTCGAAGCCGGTCTCGTAGCGCCAGGCGGTGCGGCCGATCCAGCCCAGCGCGGTCTCGTTGGCGTCGAGGTAGGGGTCGGGGATCAGGCCCGCGGCCAGCAGGTCGGTGTGCACGCAGCCGGGCACGGTCGCGGGGACGGACTCGGGCATCGACACGGGGACGGCCGGGCCGCCGGCGGCGCTGACCGTCCAGGCGTCATGGAGAGGGCGGAAGGGCATGGAATGATCGTAGCTCACTTAACCGTTTCATACCTTATGCAGGCGCCAGGATGAGATCAGTAAGTGAATCGGTTCAGGCAGCGGTTCATGAAAGTTTCATCGCCCTCTTGACCGCACAGCCACGCACCGTGAGGCTGGGAGCGCTCCCACCCATCGAGAGGCACCCATGACACGACACCTTGTCGCGGCCCTGGCGCTGTTAGCCGCGTTAGCCGCGTTCCCGCCGGGCGCCGCGAACGCGGCCGACGAGGGGCCGGAACAGATCGTCAACGGCTCCTTCGACGCCGGGCTCGCCCCCTGGTGGCACACCTCCAACGTCACCCCCGAGATCGTCGACGGCCGGCTGTGCGCCGACATCCCCGGCGGCACCGTCAACCCCTGGGACGTCATCATCGGCCAGAACGACCTGAAGCTGGTGGAGGGCGAGAGCTACGCCTACCGCTTCTACGCCTCCGCCGCCCCCGCCAAGGTTGCGCGTGCGCTGGTGCAGCTGCCCGTCGACCCCTGGACCCAGTACCTGTCGGCGGCGCCCGAGCTCAGCGTCTCGGGCAACTCCTACTCCTACACCTTCACCGCGCCCGCCGGCCTGCCGAACGCCCAGGTGGCCTTCCAGCTGGGCGGCAGCGCCGAACCCTGGAGGTTCTGCTTGGACGAGGTCTCGCTCAAGGGCGGCGCGCCGCCGGAGGTCTACGAGCCCGACACGGGCCCGCGCGTGCGCGTGAACATGGTGGGCTACCTGCCCGAGGGGCCGAAGAACGCCACGGTCGTCACCGACGAGGACGAGCCGCTGCCCTGGCGGCTGAGGAACGACGCGGGGCAGACGGTCGCCGAGGGCGCCACCACCCCGCGCGGCCTGGACGCCAGCTCGGGACAGAAGGTCCACACCATCGACTTCAGCTCCTACCGCGTGCGCGGCGAGGGCTACACGCTCACCGCCGACGGCGAGACCAGCCGCCCGTTCGACATCGCGCCCGACCTGTACGACGAGATGCGCGTGGACGCGCTGAAGTTCTACTACACCCAGCGCAGCGGCATCGAGATCCTCGACTCGCTGCGCCCCGGGTACGGCAGGCCCGCCGGGCACGTGCAGCAGGCGCCCAACCAGGGCGACAAGCAGGTCCCCTGCCAGGCGGGGGTGTGCGACTACACCCTGGACGTCTCCGGCGGCTGGTACGACGCGGGCGACCACGGCAAGTACGTCGTCAACGGCGGCATCTCGGTGCACCAGCTGATGTCGGCCTACGAGCGGGACAAGACCGCCTTCCCGGACGGGCAGCTGGCCATCCCGGAAAGCGGCAACGGCGTGCCGGACATCCTGGACGAGGCGCGCTGGGAGATGGAGTTCCTGCTCAAGATGCAGCGGCCGGACGGCATGGCGCACCACAAGATCCACGACGCGCAGTGGACGGGACTGCCGCTGCTGCCGCACCTGGACCCGCAGAAGCGTGAGCTGCACCCGGTGAGCACCGCGGCCACGCTCAACCTGGCGGCCACCGCCGCGCAGGCGGCCCGCCTGTTCGCGCCGTATGACAAGGAGTTCGCCGAGCGCAACCAGCAGGCGGCGGTCAAGGCGTGGGCCGCGGCGGTGAAGAACCCCGAGGTCTACGCCGACCCCAACGACGGCACCGGCGGCGGCGCCTACCCCGACAACGACGTGACCGACGAGTTCTACTGGGCCGCGGCCGAGCTGTACATCACCACCGGCGACAAGCAGTTCCGCGACCACGTGCTCGCCTCTAAGCACCACACCGGCGACATCTGGCGCGAGCGCGGCTTCGACTGGGGCAACACCGCCCAGCTGGGCCGCCTGGAGCTGGCCACCGTGCCCAACAAGCTCCCGGACCGGGAGCGCGTGCGGGCCTCGGTGCTGGAAGGGGCCGACAAGTACCTCAAGACCATGAGGGAGCACCCGTACGGCCTGCCGTACAACCCGCCGGACTTCGACTGGGGGTCCAACAACCTGGTGCTCAACAACATGGTCGTCATGGCCGTCGCGTTCGACATCAGCGGCGAGGAGAAGTACCGCGCGGGCGTGCGCGAGGCGATGGACTACATCCTGGGACGCAACGCGCTCAACCAGTCCTACGTCACCGGCTACGGCGAGGTGGCCTCCAAGAACCAGCACAGCCGCTGGTACGCGCGCCAGCTCGACCCGAGCCTGCCCAACCCGCCGCACGGCACGCTCGCCGGAGGGCCGAACTCCAGCATCCAGGACCCGCTGGCCCAGCGGCTGCTGCGCGGGTGCAAGCCGCAGTTCTGCTACATCGACCACATCGAGTCGTGGTCGACCAACGAGCTGACCATCAACTGGAACTCGCCGCTGGCGTGGATCTCCTCGTTCCTCGCCGACCGGCGCCCGGCGGCCTCCTGCCGGGTGTCCTACACCACGCACGGCAGCTGGTCCGACGGCTTCAACGCCCAGGTGACGATCACGAACACCGGGGAGAAGGCCGTCGACGGGTGGACGCTGCGGTGGTGGTTCCTCGGCGGGCAGAACGTGCGGCGCGCGTGGAACGCGACGGTGCGGCAGGAGGGTTCGGTGGTGACCGCCAAGAGCCTGCCGTGGAACGCGAAGATCGCGCCCGGCCGGTCGGTGACGCTGGGCTTCCTCGGGGCCGCCGCGCCCGGGCCCAACCCGGCTCCGGAGGTGTTCGTCCTCAACGGAGGCGTCTGCGGGAGGTGAGAACGGCGCTGCCCGCCGTACCCCGGTCTTGCGGGTACGGCGGGCAGCTCACGGGCAGGTGCGGGCTTGCCGTGGAGGCGGTCAGCGCTCGGTGCGAGGGGAGCGCTCGCCGTCCCGGACGGCCCGGTCGAAGCGGCGGCCTTCGGCGGAGAAGGGACGGCCTTCTGCGGAGAAAGGCCGGCCGCGGTCGGACCGGTAACCGCCTCGGGGGCGGTCCTCGCCCCGCGGGTCGGGCCGGTAACCGGCGCGGTGGTCGCCTCGGGGGCGCTCGCCGTCGGAGCGGCGCCCGCCCCAGCGGTCGTCCCCGCGGTGACCGTTCCACGAGCGGTCCTCGCCTCGGCGGCCGTTCCAGGGCCGGTCATCGCCGCGGCGTCCGCCCCACGGGCGCTCGTCGGCGCCGCGGTGGCCGCCCGGTGAGCGGTCCTCGCCACCCCGGTGGCCGTTCCACGGACGGTCCTCGCGGGAAAACCGGCGGCGGTCGTCGGACCGGCCGCCGTTCCCGCGGTCGTCGCCGTAGGCGCGGCCCCGGGGCGCCCGGCCCTCGCCGAAGGCGCGCGGCTCCCAGGCGTTGTCGCGGCCCGAGGAGTTGTCGCGGTCTCGCGAGCCGCGGCCGTCCTCGGCGCGACCGCTCCAGGGACGGTCACCGTCGTGGCGGCGGCGGAAGCGGTCGCCCTCGTGGGCGCGGCCGACGTGGTCGCCGCCCTCCCGGGCTCGCGAGAAGCGCTCCCCGCCCTCACGATGACGCGCCTCGAACGGCCGGTCACCCTCCTGACGCGAACCGTCGAACGACCGCACGCGCTCCTGGCGGTCACCGCCGAACGGGCGGTCACCCTCGTGACGCGACCCGCCGTGGGACCGCTCGCCGTACGGCCGGGCGGCGCCCTCGCGGCGGCGGCCGTCGAAGCCGGGGCGGCGGCCGCGGCGCGGGCCGCGGTCGGAGTCGCCCTCGCCGCGCCCGCGCAGCGGCTTGCGCACGTCCGGCTCCCACACCGGGATCGACTCGCCGCTCGGCGTCCGGGCCCCGGTGACCTCGGCCACCCGCGGATGGCCCGGCGCGGCCTTCAGCTTGAACGGATGGATCCCCGCCCGCCGGGTGAGCGCGTCGGTCGAGCGCCGCTCGTTGGGCAGCACGAGCGTGACGACCGTGCCCTTCTCCCCCGCGCGTGCCGTACGGCCGCCGCGGTGCAGGTAGCTCTTGTGGTCCTGCGGCGGGTCGACGTGCAGCACCAGGCTGATGTTGTCGACGTGGATGCCGCGGGCCGCCACGTCGGTGCACACCAGGACGTTGATCTCGCCCTCGCGGAACTCCGACAGGATGCGCGTGCGCTGGTTCTGCCGCTTGCCGCCGTGCAGGCCGCCCGCCCTGACGCCGACGCGGGCCAGCTGCTTGCACAGCCGGTCGACGCCGTGCTGGGTGCGGACGAAGATGATCGTGCGGCCCTCGCGGTTGGCGATCTCGGCGGCCACGTCGAACTTCTCCTCGCGCGTCACCTGGAGCAGGTGGTGCTCCATAGTGTCGACGGGCGAGGTGGCCGGGGCCACCGAGTGGGTGACCGGGTCCTTCAGGAAGCGCTGGACGAGCTTGTCGACGTCGCCGTCGAGGGTGGCCGAGAACAGCAGGCGCTGCCCGCCGGCCGGGGTCTGGGCCAGCAGGTCGCACACCACGGGGAAGAAGCCCAGGTCGCACATGTGGTCGGCCTCGTCAAGGACGCTGACCTCGATGTCGGCCAGCGAGCACTCGCCCTGCCGGATGAGGTCGCCCAGGCGGCCGGGGGTGGCCACGACGACGTCGACGCCGCGGCGCAGCGCCTCGATCTGCTTGCCCATGGACATGCCGCCCACGACGACCTTCATGCGCAGCCCGAGGCCCCGGCCCAGCGGCTCCAGGGCGTCGTGGACCTGCAGGGCCAGCTCGCGGGTGGGCACCAGGATCATGGCGCGGGGACGGCCGGGGGCCGGGCGGGTGCCGGCGATACGGGCCATGGTCGGCAGGCCGAAGGCCAGCGTCTTGCCCGAGCCGGTCTGGCCGCGGCCCAGCACGTCGTGCCCGGCCAGCACGTCGGGGATGGTGGCGCTCTGGATGGGGAAGGGGGTCTCGATGCCCTGCCGGGCCAGGCCGGATACGAGCGGCCTGGGCAGGCCCAGCAGCTCGAACTCCGAGACGGTCTCCTCGAGGGTCTCGGGCAGGACAGCGTCAAGCATGGTCACGAACTCGTGCCTTTCGTCAAAGTGGCACGTCACTTCTGCGAAAGGACGAGCCGGGGAGGTACGGCCGAGCCGTACGCGATCTGGTCGGGGCGCATCGGGCGCCCGGGCCGCTCTGGGGCCCTCACCGCGCTCCCGGCCGGCCGCAGGCGGCGCAGGGAGGCGTGTCGCACCCGCGATCGGGCGCTCTGGGTGTAACGCGCGGGACTGGCGGGGTTATTCCGCGCTTCCCCACCGAAACGGCCGGCGGCCAGACCGCCAGCCGTACCGATCGGAAAAGATCAGACGTTGAAGCCTAGCATACGCAGCTGCTCGCGGCCCTCGTCGGTGATCTTGTCAGGGCCCCACGGCGGCAGCCAGACCCAGTTGATCTTCACGTCGGAGACCATGCCCTCCAGGGCGGAGTTGGCCTGGTCCTCGATGACGTCGGTGAGCGGGCAGGCGGCGCTGGTCAGCGTCATGTCGATGGTGGCCACGGGACGGCCGCCGTCGGGGGCGGGGTCGAGGTTGAGCCCGTACACCAGGCCCAGGTCGACCACGTTGATGCCCAGCTCGGGGTCGACGACGTCCTTGAGGGCCTCCATGACCTCCTCGTAGGTGGTCTCGCCGTCGTAGCCCGTGGGCGTCTCCACCGGCTTGCTCATGCGCCAACACTCCTCACAACAGCGTCCTTGTAGGCCATCCAGGACAGCAGCGCGCACTTCACGCGGGCCGGGAACTTGGCCACCCCCGCGAAGGCGACGGCGTCGCCCAGCACGTCCTCGTTCGGCTGGACCTGTCCCCTGCCCTGCATGAGCCTGGTGAACTCCTCGACCACCGCCAGCGTCTCCTCCACGGTCGAGCCGGTGGCCAGCTCGTGCAGCACGGAGGCGGCCGCCTGGCTGATCGAGCAGCCCTGCCCCTCGTAGGAGACGTCCTCGACCTTGCCGCCCTCGCCGACCTTGACCCGGAGCGTGATCTCGTCGCCGCACGTCGGGTTCACGTGGTGGACCTCGGCGTCGTACGGCTCGCGCAGCCCCTTGCCCTGGGGGTGCTTGTAGTGCTCCAGGATCAGCTCCTGGTACATGGAGTCGGTGATCATGTCAGGCGAACACCTTCTGGACGTGGTGGAGGCCGCGCACCAGGGCGTCGATCTCGCCCGTGGTGTTGTACAGGTACAAGGACGCCCGCGTGGTCGCGGGTATTCCGAAACGCAGGTGCAGCGGGCGGGCGCAGTGGTGGCCGACCCGTACGGCGATGCCGAACCGGTCGTCGAGGATCTGGCCCACGTCGTGCGGGTGGATGCCCTCCAGCGTGAAGGACAGGGTGGCGCCGCGGCCCTCCGGGCTCTGCGGCCCGATGATCCGCAGGGACGGCACCTCCTTGAGCGCCTCCAGGGCGTAGGCCGTCAGGGCGCGCTCGTGCGCCTCGACGGCCTCCATGCCGACGCCGTTGAGGTAGTCGACCGCCGCGCCCAGGCCGATGGCCTCGACGATGGGCGGCGTGCCCGCCTCGAACTTGTGCGGCACGGGCGCGTAGGTCGAGTGGTCCATCCAGACCGCCTCGATCATCTCGCCGCCGCCGAGGAACGGCGGCATGGCCTCCAGCAGCTCCCGGCGTCCCCACAGCACGCCGATGCCGGAGGGGCCGACCATCTTGTGGCCGGTGAAGGCGATGAAGTCGGCGCCCAGCTCGGCGACGTTGACCGGGTGGTGGGGCACCGACTGGGAGGCGTCGAGCATCACCAGCGCGCCGGCCCGGCGGGCCAGGGCGACCACCTCGGCGACCGGGTTGACGGTGCCGAGCACGTTGGACTGGTGGGCGATCGAGACGATCTTCGTGCGCTCGGTGATGACCCCGTCGGCCAGGTCGAGCCGCCCCTCGTCGGTGACGCCGAACCACTTCAGCGTCGCGCCGGTGCGCTGCACGAGCATCTGCCACGGCACGATGTTGGAGTGGTGCTCCATCTCGGAGATGACGATCTCGTCGCCGGGGCCGAGCCGGAAGCGGGGGTCGTCGGCGGCGGGGTTGCCGAAGGAGTAGGCGACCAGGTTGAGCGCCTCGGAGGCGTTCTTGGTGAAGATGACCTCGTCGCGGGAGGGCGCGCCGATGAACGCGGCGACCTTGTCGCGGGCGGCCTCGTACGCCTCGGTCGACTCGCTGCCCAGCACGTGCATGGCGCGGCCCACATTGCCGTAGTGCCGCGCCAGGTGCTCGCGCATGGTGTCGATGACCTGGAAGGGCTTCTGGGAGGAGTTGCCCGAGTCGAGGTAGACCAGCGGACGTCCGCCGGGCAGCTCACGGGAGAGGACCGGGAAGTCTTCCCGGACCTTCTCCGTGTCGATGGGGCTCGCTCCGCGAGCCCGGCTCGGGGCGCCTGCAAGGCGGCGGCTTCCCTCGTCGCGGGGAAGCTCGTCCCGAGCTCCCTCGCTCCTCAGTCCGGCCACCGCCGCGCCCCTCGCACGAAGCTGACCATGATCGGTCACGCGACTTCCTTGACGTAGGCGGCGTAGCCCTCGGCCTCGAGCTTTTCGGCCAGCTCGGGACCGCCCTCCTCGACGATCCGGCCGCCGGCGAAGACGTGCACGAAGTCGGGCTTCACGTAGCGCAGGATGCGGGTGTAGTGGGTGATCAGCAGGACGCCGGTGTCGCCCTTGGCGCGGAAGCGGTTGATGCCCTCCGACACCACGCGCAGCGCGTCGACGTCGAGGCCGGAGTCGGTCTCGTCGAGCACGGCGATCTTCGGCTTGAGCAGCTCGAGCTGGAGGATCTCGTGCCGCTTCTTCTCACCGCCGGAGAAGCCCTCGTTGAGGTTGCGCTGGGCGAAGGACGGGTCGATGGCCAGCGCCTCCATCCCCGCCTTGAGGTCCTTGGCGAACTCGCGCAGCTTGGGCGCCTCGCCGCGGACGGCGGTGACGGCCGAGCGCAGGAAATTCGACACGCTCACGCCCGGCACCTCGACGGGGTACTGCATGGCCAGGAACAGCCCGGCGCGGGCGCGCTCGTCGACGGACATCTCCAGCAGGTCCTCGCCGTCGAGCAGCACCTGGCCGCCGGTGATGGTGTACTTGGGGTGACCGGCGATCGCGTAGGCGAGCGTGGACTTGCCCGAGCCGTTGGGGCCCATGATGGCGTGGGTCTGGCCGGCCTTCACGGTGAGGTTCACACCGCGGAGGATCTCCTTGTCCTCGACGGCGACGTGCAGGTCACGGATCTCTAGGGTGGACACGTATTACTCCTTCGAGAGCGAGACGAGGACGTCGTCGCCTTCGATCTTGACTCGGTAGACGTTGACGGGCTTGGTGGCCGGCGGGCCGGTGGGCTTGCCGGTGCGGATGTCGAAGCACGAGCCGTGCAGCCAGCACTCCAGGGTGCCGTCGTACACCTCGCCCTCGCTCAGCATGACCTCGGCGTGCGAGCAGACGTTGTGCAGGGCGAAGACCTCCTCGCCCCGGCGGACCAGCGCGACCGGCGTGTCCCCGACCTCGACGCCGATGACGCCCTCGTCGGGGATGTCGCTGACCTTGCAGATCTTCTCGAACGTCACTTGGACAGCTCCGCTTCGACCTCGGCGAACACGCGCTCGCGCAGTTCGGGCACCTCGATCCGCTCGATCAGCTGGCCCAGGAAGCCGCGCACCACCAGGCGGCGGGCCTCCTCATAGGGGATGCCGCGGGCCTGCAGGTAGAACAGGTGCTCGTCGTCCAGGCGGCCGCTCGCCGAGGCGTGGCCCGCCCCGGCGACCTCGCCCGTGAGGATCTCCAGGTTCGGCACGGAGTCGGCGCGGGCGCCGTCGGTGAGGATGAGGTTGCGGTTGAGCTCGTAGGTGTCGGTGCCCTCGGCCTCCACCCGGATGATCACGTCGCCGATCCACACCGCGTGGGCGTCCTGGCCCTGCAGCGCGCCGCGGTAGTCGACGTTGCTCCTGCAGCGGGGGTGGGTGTGGTCGACCAGCAGGCGGTGCTCCAGGTGCTGGCCGGCGTCGGCGAAGTAGACGCCCAGCAGCTCGGCGTCGGCGCCCGGGCCGGTGTAGGACACGCTCGGCGACAGCCGTACCAGGTCGCCGCCCAGGGTCACCACGAAGCTGCGGAAGGTGGCGTCGCGGCCGAGCCGGGCGTGGTGCTGGGAGACGTGCACGGCGTCGTCGGCCCAGTCCTGGAGGCTGACGACCTTGAGCGTGGCGCCGTCGCCGACGACGAACTCGACGTTGTCGGCGTAGACGGCGCTGCCCAGGTGCTCCAGCACCAGCACGGCCTCGGCCATGGGCTCCACCTTGACCAGCAAGTGGCCGTAGGCGGCCCCGTCTCCGGAGCCGGTCAGCGTCACCACGGTCGGCTTGGAGGCGACGGCCTCGCGCGGCACGGTGATGACGGTGGCCTTCTCGAAGCTGGTCCACGCCTGGGCGCTGACCCGGTCGGTGGGGGCGAAGGACTTGCCGAGGCGGGGGTCGTCGCGGCCGACCGTCTCGACGGTCACCTCGGGAGCTGCGTCGACGTGCACCACCACGTGGCCGCCTGTGTCGCCGACCGGGCCGGCCGTGCCCTTGTGCAGCCCCTTCAGGCGCGACAGCGGCGTGAAGCGCCAGTTCTCCTCGCGCCCGGTGGGCACCTCGAAGTCCTCGAGGTCGTAGGAGGACTTGTCGTGCAGGGTCGACAGGGGCTTCGTGTCCAGGCCCATCAGCCGACGGCTCCTTCCATCTGCAGCTCGATCAGGCGGTTCAGCTCGAGCGCGTACTCCATGGGCAGCTCGCGCGCGATCGGCTCGACGAAGCCGCGCACGATCATCGCCATCGCCTCGTCCTCGTTCAGCCCGCGGCTCATGAGGTAGAACAGCTGGTCCTCGCTGACCTTGGAGACCGTGGCCTCGTGGCCCATAGCGACGTCGTCCTCGCGGACGTCGACGTAGGGGTAGGTGTCGGAGCGGCTGATCGTGTCGACGAGCAGCGCGTCGCACTTGACGGTGGAGGCGCTGTGGTGGGCGCCCTCCTCGATCTGGACCAGGCCGCGGTAGGAGGTGCGGCCGCCGCCGCGCGCCACCGACTTGGACACGATCGTCGAGGAGGTGTGCGGCGCCAGGTGCACCATCTTGGCGCCGGCGTCCTGGTGCTGGCCGGAGCCGGCGAAGGCGACCGACAGCGTCTCGCCCTTGGCGTGCTCGCCCATCAGGTAGACGGCCGGGTACTTCATCGTGACCTTGGAGCCGATGTTGCCGTCGATCCACTCCATGGTCGCGCCCTCGTAGGCCACGGCGCGCTTGGTGACCAGGTTGTAGACGTTGTTGGACCAGTTCTGGATGGTCGTGTAGCGGCAGCGGGCGTTCTTCTTCACGATGATCTCGACGACCGCCGAGTGCAGCGAGTCGCTGGAGTAGATCGGCGCGGTGCAGCCCTCGACGTAATGGACGTAGGAACCCTCGTCCACGATGATCAGGGTCCGCTCGAACTGGCCCATGTTCTCGGTGTTGATCCGGAAGTAGGCCTGCAGCGGGATCTCGACGTGCACGCCCGGCGGCACGTAGATGAACGAGCCGCCCGACCACACGGCGGTGTTGAGCGCGGCGAACTTGTTGTCGCCGACCGGGATCACGGAGCCGAAGTACTCCTTGAAGATCTCCGGGTGCTCCTTCAGGCCGGTGTCGGTGTCGAGGAAGATGACGCCCTTCTCCTCAAGGTCCTCGCGGATCTTGTGGTAGACGACCTCCGACTCGTACTGCGCGGCCACGCCCGCGATGAGGCGCTGCTTCTCCGCCTCGGGGATGCCGAGCTTGTCGTAGGTGTTCTTGATGTCGGCGGGCAGCTCGTCCCAGGAGGCGGCCTGCTTCTCGGTCGAGCGCACGAAGTACTTGATGTTGTCGAAGTCGATGTCCGACAGGTCGGCGCCCCACGTGGGCAGCGGCTTCTTCTCGAACAGCCGAAGGCCCTTCAGGCGCAGGTCGAGCATCCACTCCGGCTCGTTCTTGAGCGCGGAGATGTTACGGACGACCTCCTCGGACAGCCCGCGCTTCGCCGCCGCTCCGGCGATGTCCGGGTCGGCCCAGCCGAACTTGTAATTCCCGAGGCCTTCCAGCTCCGGGCGGTCGGTGACAGTCACCTTCCGGTCTCCTTGCTCTTGTCTCTCAGAACGTGCGGGCTTACGTGTGTGGTGCAGACCCCGTCGCCGTGGGCGATGGTGGCCAGCCGTTGCACCGGCGTGCCGAGCAGCTGGGCGAAGGCCTCCGTCTCGGCCTCGCACAGCTGGGGGAACTCCGCGGCCGCGTGCGCCACCGGGCAGTGGTGCTGGCAGAGCTGGTCGCCGCCGGACTTGGCCTTGCTGGCCGAGGCGGCGTAGCCCTCCGCCGACAGCGCCTCGGCGAGGACCTGCACGCGCCGGTCCGCCGGCACCGCGGCCATGACCGGCGCCAGCCGCTCCACCAGGCCCTTGACCTGGGAGCGGGCGAAGTCGGCCACCGCCTGCTCGCCCATGCGCTCGGCCAGGAAGCGCAGCGCGCTGCCGGCCAGGTCGTCATAGGCGTGCTCGAAGGCACTGCGCCCCGCGTCGGTGATGGCGAACAGCTTGGCCGGCCGCCCACGTCCGCGCTGCCCGCGCGGGCGCATCGAGCGAGGCTCGATCAGCCCCTCGGCCTCCAGCGCGTCGAGGTGGCGGCGGACGGCGGCGGGCGTGAGCCCGAGCCGCTCGCCGAGCGCGGCGGCCGTGATGGGGCCATGCTCGAGGATCAGCCTGGCCACGCGCGCGCGAGTGCTGCGCTCCGCGCCCGGCTCGATCCCCTGCATGTTTTTCACAACATCAGTGTGCCGTAATTCCTTCCCGGTGGCCAACCGGAGCCGGGATGGAATTCGTCACGCAGGATAGCCTTACCTAATGCGCCGGAGCAGCACGAACGCGATCAGGGCGGCGCCCGTCAGAGCGATGATCACGACGGCCATGGGGACGGCGGAGGCGGCGCCCGACAGGCCCGCCAGTGGCGCGGCCGCCCCGGCGAGGGCGAACTGCATGACGCCGAGGAAGGCCGAGGCGCTGCCGGCCACCTGGGGCCGCTGGCTGGCCAGGGCCAGCGCGCCGCCGCCCGGCAGGGCCAGCCCGCCGCCGCACTGCAGGACGAACAGCCCGGCCACCACTCCGGCCAGCCCCCATCCGGCCAGCACGGCGGCCAGCACCAGCGCGCCGCCGGCCAGGCCGGCCAGCAGCCCGGTCAGCACCAGGCGGGCCGGGTTGACGCGGCCGGCGAGCCTGCCGCCGATCTGGGCGGTGACCACCAGGCCGAGCGCGTTGCCGCCGAAGATGAGGGAGTACTGCTGCGGCGTGGCGCCGTACAGGTCCTGCAGCACGAACGAGCCGCCGGAGATGTAGCCGAACATGCCCGCGAAGGCCAGCGAGCAGGCCAGCGCGGGCGCCATGAAGGAACGGTCGCGCAGCAGCCGCCAGAAGGTGGCCGCGGTGCCGCGCAGCCCGCCGCGGGCGCGGGCCTGTCGCGGCAGGGTCTCGCGCACGCCCGGGAGGACCAGCAGCAGAAGCACCAGCCCGGCCAGGCTGAGCGCCACGAAGACGCCGCGCCAGGAGGTGAACGCCAGCAGCTGCGCGCCCGCGATCGGAGCCAGGATCGGGGCCAGGCCGCTGACCATCATGAGCGTGGCGAAGATGCGGGCGATGACGGCCCCGTCGTACAGGTCGCGCACCACGGCGCGGACGATCACCAGCGCGGCGCCGCCCATGATGCCCTGGACCAGCCGCAGGACGACCAGCGCGGTGACGGACGGGGCGAAGGCGCACAGCAGGGAGGCGACGGCGTAGCCGCCGACGCCGATCAGCAGCGGCACCCGGCGGCCCCGGCTGTCGCTGATCGGCCCGGCCAGCACCTGCCCGGCCGAGACGCCGACCAGGCAGGCGGTGAGCGTGAGCTGGACCTGCGCCGGGCCGGTGAGCATCTCCCCGGCGATGGCGGGCAGCGCGGGGAGGTACATGTCGATGGACAGCGGGCCGATGGCCGACAGCGCGCCGAGGATCAGCAGCAGCAGCCCGCGGCGCTCTCCCCCGGCTCTCCCGGCGAGGGGTTCCTTGACGGTGGTCGCCGCCTGTGCTGCCACGGACATGCGTGAATCCCTCTCCCTCGCGAGCCGGCGATCAGGTGGCCCGACGAGGGCCGAGGGATCACAACATCCATCTGGTCACGGCAATTCCCACATGTCGCATGTTTCTAGGCGGTTTCTAGGCGGGTTCGTTGAGCTGGATCGCGTAGGCGTGTGCCCCCTGCGGGTCCTGGAACAGCATGAACTCGCCCTTCGGCGAGGGCATGGAGTCGATCAGGACCGCCGCGCCCAGCTCGCGGGCCTTGGCGTGGGTCGCGGCGAGGTCGGCCACGGCGAAGTAGGCCAGCCAGTGCGACGGCGTGCCCTGCGGATGGAACGGCGAGATGGCGGCCATGCCCGCGATGGGGTGGCCCCGGCTCCGGTACTCGTGGTAGGCGAACGGCCCCACGCCCGGAACCTCCGCGTGGTGGCTTTCCACCTCCCAGCCGAACACCTGGCCGTAGAAGCGCGCGGCGACCTCCACGTCGGTGCTGTCGAGCTCGGCCCAGCAGAAGGCGCCCGGCTCGTTGACCAGCTCGGCGCCCTTGTGCGCGCCCGGCTGCCACACCGAGAAGGCCGAGCCGTCGGCGGCCTGGAAGACGGCCATCCGGCCCTGGTCGAAGACCTGCATCGGCTCCATCAGGACCTGCCCGCCCGCGTTCTTGACGCGGTCGGCGCAGGCGGCGGCGTCCTCGACGCACACGTACACGTTCCAGACCGAGGGCATGCCCTCGGCGTAGACGGGCCCGACGCCCGCCACCACCTTGCCGCCGGAGCGGAACTGCCCGTAGCCGCCGGCCTCGGGCTGCGGGAAGAACTCCGCCTCCCAGCCGAACAGCTCGCCGTAGAAGCGCACCGACGCCTCGACGTCCGTGGTGGACAGGTCCACCCAGCACGGAACGCCGGGATCGAAGCCGTCGCGTACCGACATCCCAGCCTCCTTCGGTCGATGTCACCCTTTCACGGCCCCCGAAGGCCGTCAGCGGATTTGGCGGCTTCTTGAGGGAACCGGGGAAGCGGCTCCCTGGGGGCCGACCGCGCCCCAGGGTCCCTAGACTCGTGGCCATGGGATCCCCAGCCGTCGAGGTCGTCGACCTTGTCAAGCGCTACGGCGGCCTCACCGCCGTCGACGGGCTGACCCTGTCCGCCTCCCGCGGCGCGGTCACCGCGATCCTGGGCCCCAACGGCGCGGGCAAGACCTCGACCGTCGAGATCTGCGAGGGGTTCCGCACGGCCGACTCGGGCCTGGTCCGGGTGCTGGGGCGGGATCCCCGCGACCCGGCGCTGCGGCCCCGCGTCGGCGTGATGCTGCAGTCCGGCGGCGTGCCCCCCGCCATGCGCTGCGCGGAGTGGCTGCGGCTGGTCTCCCGCTTCTACGCCTGCCCCCTGGACGTCCAGGCCCTTCTGGTACGGCTGGGCCTGGCCGAGCACGCCCGCACGCCGTACCGCCGGCTGTCGGGCGGGCAGCAGCAGCGCCTGTCCCTGGCCGCGGCCGTCGTCGGCCGCCCCGAGCTGGTCTTCCTCGACGAGCCGACCGCCGGGCTGGACCCCCAGGCCCGCCATGCGTGCTGGGACCTGGTGGGCGAGCTGCGCGCGGCCGGGGTGTCGGTGGTGCTGACCACGCACCACATGGACGAGGCCGAGCGCCTGGCCGACCACGTCGTGATCATCGACCACGGCCGGGTCGTCGCCGAGGGCAGCCCCGCCTCGCTCACCGGCGCCGAGCGGCAGCTGCGTTTCCGCGCGCGCCCCGGGCTGGCGCTGGAGGAGCTGCTGACGGCCCTGCCGGTGGGCAGCGCGGCCAAGGAGTCGCCCGCCGGGCACTACATCATCGAGGGCCAGGTCGACCCCGAGCTGCTGGCCACCGTGACGGCCTGGTGCGCCGCCGAGGGCGTCACCGCCGACGACCTGCGCATCGAGCGGCGCACCCTGGAGGACGTCTTCCTGGAGCTGACCGGGCGGGAGCTGCGATGACCCTGGACTTCACGCCCGCCCCCGGCGCCGCGCCGCTGCGCCGCATGGTCCTGGCCCAGGCGGCGGCCGAGACGCGGGCCATCCTGCGCAACGGCGAGCAGCTGCTGCTCACGCTCATCATCCCGGTGCTGCTGCTGGTCGGCTTCTCGCTGGCGCCGCTGGTCGACGTGGGCGCGGCGCGGCGGGTCGACTTCCTGACCCCCGGCGTGCTGGCGCTGGCCGTCATGTCGACCGCGTTCACCGGGCAGGCGATCGCCACCGGGTTCGAGCGCCGGTACGGCGTGCTCAAGCGGCTGGGCGCCACGCCGCTGTCGCGTTTCGGCCTCATGCTGGCCAAGACGCTCGCCGTGCTGGCCGTCGAGCTGCTGCAGGTCGTGGTGATCGTCGTGGTGGCGTACCTGCTGGGGTGGCGGCCCGAGGGGCTCGTCGTGGCGGCGCTGCCGTACCTGCTGCTGGGCACGGCGGCCTTCAGCGGGCTGGGGCTGCTGATGGCGGGCGTCCTGCGGGCGGAGGCCACGCTGGCGGCGGCCAACCTGGTCTACCTGGTGCTGCTGGGCTGCGGCGGGGTGGTGTTCCCGCTGTCGGCCTTTCCCGAGGGCGTGCGGCCCGTGCTGGAGGCGCTGCCCATCGCCGCGCTGACCGGCGGGGTGCGCGCGGTGCTCGCCGAAGGGGCCTTCCCGCTGGCGCCGCTGGGGATCCTGGCGGCGTGGGCGGTCCTGACGCTGGGGCTGGCGGCGCGGACCTTCCGCTGGGAGTGAGGGGCCGGGGGTGGCCTCCGGGAATGTCGGCCGGCCTCGGTAAGCTCGGGATTCCGCTTGCCCCTTGGAGAGGATCCCGTGACCGTCAACGCCCTCGACCGTCCCTTCGACCGCGGCAGGTCCGGCCTGCCGCGCGTGGGCGCGCTGCTCAAGACGGCCGCCGACGCCGTCCCGCCCTCCGGCCTGGTGCTGCTGGGCATCCTGTCGGTCCAGCTGGGCGCGGGGTTCGCCAAGCAGCTGTTCGCCGCGGTGTCGCCGAGCGCCATCGTGTTCCTGCGGATCGCGGCGGGCGCGCTGATCCTGCTGGCCCTGGCCAGGCCCAGGATGAGGGGGCTGACCTGGCGCGACTGGGCGGTCGGCGCGGGCTTCGGCGTCACGCTCGCGGTGATGAACCTCACCTTCTACGAGGCGCTCGCCCGGCTGCCGATGGGCATCGCGGTGGCCATCGAGTTCCTGGGGCCGCTCGGCGTGGCGGTCGCGGCCTCGCGCCGGCGGCTGGATCTGCTGTGGGTGACGCTGGCGGGCCTGGGCGTGGCCCTGACCGCGCCGTGGGGCGAGTCGGCGCTGGTCAGCTGGGCGGGCATCGGGTTCGCGCTGGCGGCGGGCGCGTGCTGGGCGACCTACATCCTGCTGTCGGCCGCCGCGGGCAGCCGCTTCCCCGGCACGACGGGGCTCACCTTCGCCATGGTGATCGCCGCGGTCTTCATCGCCCCGGTGGGGCTCACCACGGGAGGGGCGGAGCTGCTGCGGCCCGAGGTGCTGCTCATCGGGCTGGGCGTGGCGCTGCTGTCGTCGGTGATCCCCTACTCGCTGGAGCTGCACGCGCTGCGGCGCATGCCCAAGCACGTCTTCGGGGTGCTGATGAGCCTGGAGCCCGCCGTGGCGGCGCTGATCGGGCTCGTGGTGCTGGGCGAGATGCTGGGGGTGCAGCAGTGGGTGGCGGTGCTGTGCATCGTCGGGGCCAGCCTGGGCGCGACCCGGACGAGCCGCGGCTGAGGCGGCCCGCCCGTCAGGAGGCGGGCTTGGCCCACACGCCGCGGACCTTGCCGATGTGCTGGGCCATCAGCCGCCGGGAGCCCTCGGTGTCGCCCTGGACGAGCAGGTCCAGCAGCTGAAGGTGCTCGCGGGCGGAGTCGGCCAGCGTGCCGCGCTCGGCCAGCTGGGACAGGCCGTACAGACGCGCCCTGTTGCGCAGGTCCCGCACCACGTCCACGAGGTGGGCGTTGCCCGACAGGCTCAGCAGTTCCACGTGAAACCGCAGGTCAGCGTCGACATATGCCAGCAGGTCCGCCCTTTCTGCGGCAGAGACGATCTCCTCGGCGATCGGCCTGATCCTGTCGAAATCGCCCGCGCGCCCGGGGTCGGCGAGCGCCGCCACGGTCGGCACCTCGATCAGCTCGCGGATCTGGGTGAGCTCGTCCAGGTCGCGATCCGACAGCTCGGTGACGCGGAACCCCTTGTTGCGCACCGCCTCGACCAGGCCCTCCTTCGCCAGGTCGAGCATGGCCTCACGCACGGGCGTGGCCGAGACGCCGAACTGGGCCGCGAGCACCGGCGCGGAGTAGACGACGCCGGGGCGCATCTCGCCGGTGACGAGGGCCGCGCGCAGGGCGTTGGCCACCTGCTCGCGCAGGCTCTGCCGCTCTCCCACCGCCGGCAGGTCCAGCCGACCCTGCATCGCGCACATCCTTTCGTCCTCCGCCCGGCTTCACCCGGGCCGCCGCGCCGTCGCCGCCTCGTGGGCCGCGGCCGCGACCACCAGGTCCTCCCAGGCCATCCCCACGCTCTTGAACAGCCTGGGGCCCGGGCCCGGCAGGAGGCGGCCGGACACCAGGTCGGCCAGGTTGCCGGCCAGGTGACCAGTGGTGATCGTACCGTTCCGGACGGGGATGATCACATCGCCCGCCTCGGCCAGGGCCGCCGCCCTCGACTCCACCACCACGGTGGCCCGTGCCACGAGGTCCTCGTCGACCTCGCGGGCGTCCGGCTCGTGCGACCCCACGGCGACCACGGCGGCGCCGTCGCGGGCGAGCTTACCGGGGAACAGCGGGGTCCTGGCGGTCGTGCAACAGGCCACGATGTCGGCCAGCGCGACCGCCTCGGCCACCCTGCCGGCGTGCTCGTCGGCTGGCTGGCCGGTGGCCGTGCCGGCGGGGCCGTACAGCGACTCGGCCCGCAGGCCCAGTCGGCGGCAGTGCGAGGCCAGCGCGCCGACGCCGGCGGGGTTGCGGCCGACGACCGTGACGTGCTCCAGCGGGCGGATCGCCCGGATGGCCGCCAGGTGGCCCCAGGCCTGCGGGCCCGTGCCGAACAGGACCAGGCGGCGCGCGTGCGGGGCGACCAGGCGGGACACGGCCACGGCCGAGACGGCGGGCGTGCGCAGGGACGTCAGCGCCATGCCGTCCAGCACCGCGAGAGGGCGCAGGGTGTCCCCGTCGAACAGCAGGTACGTCCCCTGGATGCGCGGCAGGCCGCGGGCCGGGTTGGCGGGCGCGACGCTCACCACCTTGACCCCCGCGTACCGGCCGTCGCCCGCGGGCATCATGAGCAGCTCGCCGCCCGGCACGGGCACGCCGGCGCGCGGCGGCGTCCGCTCCGGGTCCAGCCCGTCGCGCAACGCCTGCTCCAGCACCTCCACGGCCCGCGACAGGGGCACCAGCGCGGCGAGAGTGTCGGCGTCGAGGTACGGCAGGGCGTCCATCAGATCCTCCGGGTGGAGCCGGCCGGGGCGAGGGGCGCGGTTCCCCGCCCCGGCCGGGGCTTGGGTCAGCGGAGCGTGAACCCGGTCCCCAGCGGGTCGTCGGGATCCAGCTCGAACTGGTGCCTGCCCGTACGGTAGGCCATGCCCTCGATCTCCGGTATCACGCCCTCGGGCGACACCTCGGCCACGGTGCCCAGGAAGCGGCTGCCGACGATGCTGTCGTGGACGAGCGTCCCCCTGAACCCGTCCTCGTGCAGCAGCGCCAGGCGTGCGGCGGTGCCCGAGCCGCAGGGCGAGCGGTCCACCTCGCCGTCGGCGAAGACCGTGACGTTGCGCTGGTGGCCGGGGCCGAGCTCGTCGTAGAAGATCACGCCGTAGACGCCCGACAGGCGCGGGTCGGCCGGGTGCTCGGTCGCCGGGTGCCCGGCCAGCCCGGCCTTGACGGCGCGGGCCGCGGCGATCAGCGGCACCAGGTCGGACGGGGCCACCGTGAGGCCGAGGGCGGAGGCGGGCAGGCCGGCGTAGACGGCTCCGCCGTACGCCAGGTCGACCGTGACCCCGGCCACCGGCACGCCGCGGGCCAGCACGAACGACGGCACGCTGCGGAAGGTGACGGCGGTGACCTTGCCGCCCGCGCAGCGCACGCGGGCGGTGACACGGCCGGAGGGCACGTCGGCGACGACGTCCGTCTCGCCGTCCGGCGCGGCGTCGACCAGCCCCTCGTGGACGGCGTACGCGCCCAGCGCGATCGTGCCGTGCCCGCAGGCGGTGGAGTAGCCGTCCTTGTGCCAGAACAGCACGCCCAGATGCGCCTCCGGGGAGTCGGGCGGCACCAGGAAGCAGCCGTACATGTCGGCGTGGCCGCGCGGCTCGTGGCACAGCAGCCGCCGGATGTGGTCCACCGTCGCGGGCGCGTTGCTCCTGCGGTCCAGCACCGTCGCGCCGGGGATCTGCGGCACCCCGCCGGTGACGATGCGGAACGGCTCGCCGCCGGTGTGGTAGTCCACCGTCGAGATCATAGGACGAACCCTTCGGGGAAGGGGTCGCGCGGGTCGAGGAAGTACTGCGCCGTGCCGGTGATCCACGCCCGGCCGGTGATCGTCGGGATCACGGCCGGGCGTCCGCCGACGCTGGTCTCCTCCACCAGGCGGCCGATGAAGCGGGTGCCGATGAACGACTCGTTGACGAAGTCGCGGCCGATCGGCAGCTCGCCGCGCGCGTGCAGCTGGGCCATGCGGGCGCTGGTGCCGGTGCCGCAGGGCGAGCGGTCGAACCACCCCGGGTGGATCGCCATCGCGTGCCTGGAGTGCTCGGCGGTGGAGCCCGGCGCCTTGAAGTAGACGTGGTGACAGCCCCTGATCCGCTCGTCCTCGGGGTGGACGGGCTCGTCGGCGGCGTTGATCGCGGCCATCGTGGCCAGCCCGGCGGCCAGGATCTCGTTCTTGGCGGCCCGGTCGAAGGGCAGCTTGTAGTCCTCCAGGTCCACGATGGCGTAGAAGTTGCCGCCGTAGGCCAGGTCGTAGCGGATGCGGCCGAAGCCGGGCACCTCGGCGAAGGCGTCGAGCCGCTCGGCGAAGGACGGCACGTTGCGCAGCGTCACCGACACGGCCTGGCCGTCCTCGACGGCGACGTGGGCCTCCACCAGCCCGGCGGGCACCTCCAGGCGCACCGTGGTGACCGGCTCGGTGACCTCCACCATGCCGGTCTCGACCAGCACCGTGGCCACCCCGATCGTGCCGTGCCCGCACATCGGCAGGTAGCCGGAGACCTCGATGAAGATCACGCCCCAGTCGGCGTCCGGCCGGGTGGGCGGCTGCAGGACGGCGCCGCTCATGGCGGCGTGGCCGCGCGGCTCGTTCATCAGCAGCTGCTTGATGTGGTCGAGGTTGTCGCGGAAGTACAGGCGCCGCTCGGCCATCGACGCGCCCGGCACGACGCCCACGCCGCCCACGATCACGCGGGTCGGCATGCCCTCGGTGTGGGAGTCGACCGCGTGGAAGACCCGCTTCGTCCTCATCGCAGGCCCTCGGCGAGCGCCTTCTCGGTGGCGGCGCGCACGGCGGCCTCGGACTCGGCCGCCAGCGGCAGCCGCGGCGGGCGGCAGGGGCCGCCGTAGCGTCCCGCGATGTCCATCGACAGCTTGATGGCCTGGACGAACTCGGTCTTGGAGTCCCAGCGCAGCAGCGGGTGCAGCCTGCGGTACAGCGGCAGCGCCGTCTCCAGGTCGCCGGCCACGGCGGCCCGGTAGAGCTCGACGCAGGAGGCGGGCAGGGCGTTGGGGTAGCCGGCGATCCAGCCGGCCGCCCCCGCGATGGCCAGCTCCAGCAGCACGTCGTCGGAGCCGATCAGCAGGTCCAGGCCCGGGGCGAGCTCGGCCAGCTCATAGGCGCGGCGGGGGTCGCCGGTGAACTCCTTCACCGCGACGATCAGGCCCTCGTCGAACAGCTTGGCCAGCAGGGCCGGGGTGAGGTCGACCTTGGTGTCGTAGGGGTTGTTGTAGGCGACGATCGGCAGGCCGGCCTTGGCGACCTCGCGGTAGTGCTCGATCACGACTCGCTCGTCGGCCCGGTAGGCGTTGGGCGGCAGGAGCAGGACCGAGCCGCATCCGGCCGCTGCGGCCTGCTCGGCCCAGCGGCGCGACTCGGCCGAGCCGTACGCGCCCACGCCGGCCATCACGTTCCGGCCGCCGACGGCGGCCACGGCGGTCTCCACCACGCGGGCCCGCTCCTCGGGGGTGAGCGTCTGGTACTCGCCGAGCGAGCCGTTGGGCACCACGCCGTCGCAGCCGCTCTCGGCCAGCCAGCGGCAGTGGCCGGCGTAGCGGTCGAAGTCCACCGACAGGTCGGGACGGAGCGGCAGGGCGGTGGCGACCATCACGCCGCGCCAGGGCTTGTCACGATGGGTCATCAGTCATCCTCTCAAGGGAGCCGAGCGTGATCGGCTGGGCGATCGGGCGCCGGGGGGCTTGCGGAAGCTCCCCGGCCAGGCAGGCGACGGCGTAGCCGCACATCCTGCCCTGGCACCAGCCCATGCCGGGGCGGGCCAGGAGCTTGACGGAGCGGGCGTCGGTGGCGCCGAGGTCCATGGCCTCGCGGACGGCCTCGTAGGGCACCTCCTCGCAGCGGCAGACCAGGGTGGCGGGGGTGAGCCAGTCCCGCCAGCCGGGACGGACGGGGTAGGCCCGGTGGAGGGCCTGGGCGAAGGCCCGCAGGCGGGCCCGGCGGCGGAGCAGCGGCTCGGGCACGGCGAGGCCGGCCGGGCCGGCGGCCCAGTGCGCGGGGGTGCCGGGCGGCTCGGCGGGCCGGTGTACGGCGGTGCCGGGCGGCTCGGCGGCCAGGTGTACGGCGGAGCGGAGGTCGGCCGCCGCGGCGTGGCCCGCGATGCGCCCTTCGACCTCGGCCAGCTCGGCGCCTCCCACGCCCGTGGGCTCCCCGGCGGCGTAGACGCCCGCGACGCTGGTGCGCTGGGCCGCGTCCACGCTGACGACCGGGCTGCCGTCGAGGTCGTGCCCCATCGCGCACCCCGCCTGGACGGCCAGCTCGACCTGCGGTACGAAGCCGTACCCCACGGCGAGCGTGTCGCACTCGACGGTGCGCGTGGCGACGACCCGCCAGTCCCGGTCCAGCCGCCCCACCGTGACGTGCGTCAGCTCCCCGTCGCCGTGCGCGGCGACGACCGCCTGGCGGGCCCGGTACGGCACGCGGTGCCGGGCCAGCGCGAGCGCGTACCCGGCGGCCTCGCCCAGCTTGGACGCGGCCAGCGCCGGATGGCGCGCCAGCCCCAGCGGCCCGTTGGCCTCCAGCACCTCCACCACCCTCGCGCCGGCCCGGGCCAGGCCCGCCGCGACCGGCAGCGGGAAGGGGCCGGTGCCCGCGACCACGACGCGCCGCCCCGCCACCACGAGGTTGCCCTTCAGCAGCGCCTGGGCCCCGCCCGCCGTCAGCACCCCGGGCAGGTCCCAGCCCGGGAACGGCAGCGGCCGGTCGTGCGCCCCGGTCGCGATCAGCAGGGCCGAGGCCCGCACCGTGACGGGACGCTCCTCCCGGTCCCCCGCCACGGCGTGCACGACGAAGTCCCCGAGGCCGCCGTGCCGTTCCACCGCCCACACCCGGTGCTCCAGCAGCACGTCGGCCAGCGAGCGCAGGGCGCGGCTCTGCCGCAGGAAACGGTCCAGGCCGTGGTGCAGCGCGGCTTCGCGGGTGGCGTGGAAGGTCTCGGGCAGGCGGCGGAAGTACTGCCCGCCCAGGCGGGGCGCGGCGTCCAGCAGCGCCACCCGTAGCCCGGCCTGGGCGGCGGTCAGGGCGCCCGCCACGCCGGCGGGCCCGCCGCCCACCACGGCCAGGTCGTAGGCACTCATGTGCGCACCTCGTCCCCGGGCCGGGCCTGGAGCAGGCACGCGCGCTGCTCGGGGGCGCCGTTGACGCTCACCAGGCAGTCGAAGCAGACGCCGATGCCGCAGAACAGGCCGCGCGGCCGGCCGCCGAACCGCGTGGTCCGCCAGGCGCGAATGCCGGCGGCGTGCAGCGCCGCGCCGATGGTCTGCCCCGGCAGGACGGGCACCGCGCGGCCGTCGACGAGGATGTCGAAGGGCTGCTCGGGCCGGGCGCCGGCCAGGTCGTTCACGAGAACCTCCCCGGGTCGAAGGGCGTCAGGTCCAGGTCGGGCCGCTCGCCGGACAGGACTTGGGCGAGCAGGTGGCCGGTGGCCGGGGCCAGGCCTATGCCCGCCCCCTCGTGGCCGCAGGCGTGGTGGAGGCCCGGCAGGCGCGGGTCCTCTCCGATGACCGGCAGGTGGTCGGGGCAGTACGGGCGGAAGCCGCAGTAGGCCCTGATCGCGCGGACGTCGCGCAGCGCGGGGAACAGGGCGACCGCCTGGGCGGCCAGCCGCCGCAGCACGGGCAGGGAGACGGTGCGGTCGAAGCCGACGCGCTCGCGTGACGCGCCGATGAGCACGGTGCCCGCGGGCGTGCCCTCGACCACGGCCGAGGTCTCCAGCCCGGCCGAGTCGCTGGCGACGTTGGTGACGTAGGCGGCGGTGTAGACCTTGTGCCGGACGAGCGGCTCGCGCAGCGGCTCGGTCACCAGGATGAACCCGCGCCGCGGCAGGATCGGCAGCTCCACCCCGGCCATCCGGGCGATCTCCCCGCCCCACGTGCCGGCCGCGTTGACGACGGCGCCGCCCAGGATGTCGCCCTCGGTCGTGCGGACGCCGGTGACGCGGCCGGAGGAGGTGAGCACGCCGGTGACCGTCACGCCGGTGCGCAGCCGCAGCGAGCCGTACCGCTCACGCGCGGCCTTCAGCAGCCGCGCGGCCGCCAGCATGGGCTGGACCTGGGCGTCCTGGGGGTAGTGGACGCCGCCGGCCAGCCCGGGAGCCAGATGGGGCTCATAATCGCGCAGGTCCGTCACGCGGGTGTGCTCGACGCCCTGCTTGCCGGCCAGCTCCTCGAGCCGGGCGAGCACCTCGGGCGTCTCGGCGACGACCAGGCCGCCCTTGGGCTCGTACTCGAAGTCGGCGACCTCGGCCAGCTCGCGCCACAGCCGGTTGGACAGCAGCGCGAGGTCCAGCTCGGGGCCCGGCTCCTTGTCGGAGACCAGGACGTTCCCCTCGCCGGCGCCCGTCGTGCCGCCCGCGACCGGGCCGCGGTCGACCACGGTGACGTCGAGGCCGGCGCGGGCCGCGTAGTAGGCGCACGCCGCGCCGACCGCTCCGGCACCGATGACGATGACGTCGGCCATGCTCACCTCCCACCAGTAATATGTCACATACCCAAAGCTGGCGCACCCTCGCGGCGGGACCGGCCGCAGGGCCGCCTACCATCGAGAGGTGAACTTCTGGACGCCGACCCCTCGATCGATGCGGGCCTGGGCCCTGGCCGCCGTGGTGGTCAACGCGCTCATCACCGTGACGGGCGCCGCCGTCCGCGTCACCGGCTCCGGCCTGGGCTGTCCGACGTGGCCGCGCTGCACGCCCGACAGCTTCGTGCCCGCCAGGCACGAGGACATCCCGATGGTCAACACGCTGATCGAGTTCGGCAACCGGCTGCTCACCTTCCTCGTGCTCGCCGTCGCCGCGGCGTGCGTGATCGCCGCGCTGCGGCTGGTCCCGCGCCGCAGGTCGCTGGTGCGGCTGGCCTGGCTGCAGCCCATCGGCTGCGCGGTCCAGGGCCTGTGGGGCGGCCTGGTGGTCAAGACCGCCCTCAACCCGGTGACGGTGAGCGTGCACTTCCTGCTGTCGGTCGGCATGATCGCCGCCGCCTGGATGCTGTACGCCAGGGCGAGCGAGGGCGACGGCCCCGCGCGGGCCGTGGTGCGCCGCGACATCCGCAGGCTCGGCCACGTGCTGGTGGGCGCCGCGCTCGCGCTGGTGGTCGCCGGGGTCGTGGTCACCGGCACCGGGCCGCACTCGGGCGACGTGATCGCCACGCGGTTCGCCTTCGACATCGAGACCGTCGCCCGCCTGCACGCCGACGTGGCCTACGTCGTGGTGGGCCTGACCTTCGCGCTGCTGTTCGCCCTGCGCGTCACCGGCGCGCCCCGCCCGGCCCGCCGCGCGGCGCTGGCCCTGCTCGGCGTCGAGCTGTCCCAGGGCCTCATCGGCTACGTCCAGTACTTCCTGGCCGTGCCCGCCGCGCTGGTCCTGCTGCACGTCCTGGGCGCCACGCTGGTGTGGATCGCCACGCTGCGCGTGGTCACCTCGCTGCGGGTGCGCGACCCGCTCCCCTCCCCCATCGCGCCCGTGCCGGCCAAACAGGCGGTATAACCGATCTCGTGCGGAGGAAAGCGTTACGGCGCGCCTATCAGGTGCTCGCCGTGTCCACCCTGCTCGTCCTGACCCCGCTCGCCTGGGTGTTGCTCGACAGCTCCGGCCACCGCGTGGTCGCCGGCGCCGACGGCTGGCCGGCGCGCGTGCCCCACTCCCCCACCGCGCTCGTGCTCGGCGCCGGCGTGTACGGCTCGCGCCCCAGCTCGATGCTGGCCAGGCGGCTCGACATCGCCGCCGAGCTCTACCACGCGGGCAAGGTGAGGGCGCTGCTGCTGTCGGGCGACAACAGCCGCAAGAACTACGACGAGCCCACCGCGATGCGCGACTACCTGCGCGGCCGCGGCGTGCCCGACCGGGTGATGGTCCTGGACTACGCGGGCTTCGACACCTGGGACTCCTGCGTGCGGGCCCGGCAGGTCTTCGGCGCCGACCGGGTGACCGTGGTCACGCAGGTCTTCCACCTGCCCAGGGCCGTGGCGCTGTGCCGTACGGCGGGGCTGGAGACCTTCGGCGTGGGCGACGACTCCGCCAGGGCCTTCCCGGAGCCCACCTACGCCTACGCGGCCCGCGAGGTGTTCGCCTCCGCCAAGGGCATGGCCGACGCGGTGCTGAGGACCCCGCCGGTCTTCCCCGGCCCCCGGGAGACCTCGCTGCGGCGGATCGTCGCTCAGGCGGGCGGCGGAGCGTAGCCGGGCGGTCTGCCCATCGCCATGAAGGCCTCCGGCAGCGGTGCCGGCAGCTCGGCGCGCGCGGCGCTCATGCACTCCAGCAGCGCGCGCTGCTCCTCGTGGAAGGTGTGGTCGTCGACCATGCGCCGCTCGGCCCGCTCGTGGAGCAGCCCCAGCTCGGTGGCGGCCAGCTGGTAGTCGCTCATGGCCCGCAGCCCCTTCCTGCCGCCGTACGCCTTGGCCCACTGGCGGGCCCGCCTGCGCCGCGACAGCGAGGACAGCATGTGGATGTCGGCCGGGTCGACGAGCTTGGTGGGCTGGTAGGGCGGCAGGTAGCGGAGCAGGAGCTCCACGATGCGGCGCCGGTCGCGCCACACCACGCCGATCAGGACGCACATGACGATGAGCAGCGTCACGTAGGCCACCGCCAGGCCGGCGGCCCCGCCGTAGGAGGCCAGGCCGTTCCACAGGCCGTGCAGCAGCATGGCGCCGCCCCAGCCGCTCAGCACGATGGCGGCCCGCTCGCCCGGCGGGCGCGGCGCGGCGTAGGCCACCGCGACGCCGATCATGGACGTGAACAGCGGGTGGGCGAACGGCGACAGGATGCCGCGCAGCACCACGGTCACGGCCAGCCCGGTGACGCCCTGCGGGGAGTCGAAGGCGGCGATGTAGTAGCTGACGTTCTCGCTCATGGCGAAGCCGAGGCCGACCATGGAGGCGTAGATGACGCCGTCGGTGGGCCCGTCGAGCTCGGCCCGGCGGAACCTCAGCAGGCCCAGCAGCACCAGGCCCTTCATCGTCTCCTCCACCAGCGGCGCGCCGAAGGTGGCGGCGATGTTGCGGGCGTTGTCGGGGGGCAGGTCGGTGGCGTGGATGATGTAGCGGAGGTTGAGCGAGTTCACGACGCCCGCGACCAGGACCGCCACGCCCGCTCCCCAGGCGAAGGCGAAGGCGAGGTTGCTGCGCGGCTCGGGCTCCATGCGGTCCAGCGCCAGCACGGCGGCCAGCAGCAGCGGGACCGGGGCCAGCGCCAAGGCCAGCGAGACGAAGAACTCCACCGGCGCGCCGTTGATCACGTCGAAGGAGAACGACACCAGCGCGCAGATCCCCGTCAGCACCAACCCGATGATCAACGCGACGGACGGGCGATCCTTGAACACCCAGCGTGGATCACGGGACGTCATAGGGTGACTTTACCAAGAGGCCGCGATCACTGGTCGGTGCCGACACGGGAGTGGCCACCCCGGTGGCGGGGCCCGTGCGGGTCGGGGCAGTGCAGGTCCTCGCCCGGCCTGTCGCCGCCGTGGTCGACCTGGAGCGTGGTGTGCTCGATGCCGAACCGGTCGTGCAGCAGGCCCGCCAGGCGCTGCCGTACCTCGTGGCAGGTCCCGCAGCCCTCCTTGACGATCACGTGGGCGGACAGCGTCGGGTAGCCGCTGGTCACGGTCCACACGTGCAGGTCGTGGACCTCCTCCACCTCCGGCACGGCGGCCAGGACGCGGCCGATCTCGTCGGGGTCCAGGTCGCTGGGCGCCGCCTGCAGCAGCACGCGGCTGGAGTCGCGCAGCAGGCCCCAGCCCGCCAGCGCCATCAGCGCGGCCACCACCAGCGTGGCGACGCCGTCGGCCTGGGTGAAGCCGGTCGCCCACACCACCACGCCGGAGGCCGCGGTGGCGATGAAGGCGTACATGTCGTTCAGGACGTGCTGGAAGGCGCCCTCGATGTTGAGGCTGCGCCGGTTGGCCCTGGACAGCAGCCACGCGGCCGCCGCGTTGACGGCCACCCCGCTCAGGGCGGTGACCACCACGAGCGGGCCCTTGACCGCGGGCGGGTCGACGATGCGCGCGATGCCCTCGTAGGTGAAGTACGCCGTCAGCACCAGCAGCGTCGCGCCGTTGAGCTGGGCGGACAGGATCTCGGCGCGCTTGTAGCCGAAGGTGTAGGCGCCCCCGGCCGGCCGGGCGGCGATGCGCATGGCCACCAGGGCCAGGACGATGGCGCTGGCGTCGGTCAGCATGTGGGCGGCGTCGGCGATCAGGGCCATGGAGTTGGCCAGCAGGCCGACGACGACCTCGACCGCCATGTAGCCGACGATGAGGCCCAGCGCGGCCAGCAGGTAGCGCCTGTCCGCGTCGGCGCTCACGGCGTGCCCGTGACCGTGCCCGTGACCGTGACGACCGTGCCCGTGGTCAGCGCCCATGACGGACCTCTCGCAGGTGCTCGCGGCTGAGGTCGAGCAGCATGCGCACGTGGGCGTCGGCCAGGCGGTAGTAGATCATCCGCCCGGCCCGCCGGCTGGCGACGATCTCGGCCGTGCGCAGCAGCCGCAGCGCGTGGGAGACCGCGGTGTCGGTCACCTCCACGACCTCGGCCAGGTCGTGGACGCACAGCTCCCCGGCCTCCAGCAGCGCGTACAGCAGGCGCGCGCGGGTGGGGTCGCCCAGCAGGCGGAACAGCTCGGCCAGCCGGGTGGCCTCCTCCGGGGTGACCAGGTGCGGGCGCGTGGCCTCGACCCTCGCGGCGCAGGTGTCCACCTCGTCAATAACACCTGAAGAGCTATTCATATGTTGGAGCATAGACGGCGGCGCCGGATCGGGGCAAGCTCACACGAGCAGGGGGTCGATCGCCACCGCGAGGGACAGCAGCGCCAGGTAGGCGTTGGACCAGTGGAAGAATCGCATCGGGCGCAGGGCGACCCCGGTCTTGCCGGCGTTGAGCCGGGCCAGCAGGCCGTATACCTCCCACAGGCACACCGCGCCCAGCGCAGCGGCCACGACCGGGTAGAACAGCGTGGTGCCCGCGACCGGCCACAGCAGCAGCGAGCACAGCACGGTCGCCCAGGTGTAGGCGATGGACTCCAGCACCACGCGCCGCTCGGTGGCCACCACGGGCAGCATCGGCACGGCCGCGGCGGCGTAGTCCTCCTTGTAGCGCATCGCCAGCGTCCAGGTGTGCGGCGGCGTCCAGAAGAACACCACGCCGAACAGCACCAGCGGCGCCCAGTCCAGCCGCCCGGTGATGCCCGCCCAGCCGATCATCACCGGCATGCAGCCCGCGATGCCGCCCCACACGATGTTCTGCTTGGTGCGCCGCTTGAGCAGCATCGAGTAGACGAAGATGTAGAACAGGATCGCGCCCAGGGACAGCGCCGCGGCCAGCCAGTTCGTCGTCACCCACAGGCCCGCGGTGGACAGCGCGCCCAGCACGATGCCGAAGACGAGCGCCGCCCGCGGCGTGACCTGGTGCCTGACCAGGGGGCGGCGGCGCGTGCGGCGCATCTTGACGTCGATGTCGCGGTCGATGTAGCAGTTCAGCGCGTTGGCGCTGCCCGCCGACAACGTGCCGAAGACCATCACCGACAGCGAGGTCCACAGCGGCGGCAGGCCGCCTGCCGCCAGGAACATCACCGGCAGCGTGGTGATCAGGAGCAGCTCGATGACCCGCGGCTTCATCAGCGCGACGTAGGCCCCGATGACCGCACCCGCAGTCCGGGAAGCCCGGCGTGGGGCGGCGGACCCCGGAGGGGCGGCCGCCTGCCTGTTGGTCAGCACCGCCAAGGCGCTTCCAGCGTGTGCGGAGTCAACGCGTAACCTCTGATTGAGCGGATCCCTTGCGAACAGAACAACAGAACTGTAGTCGCCGGCAGGCGCGGTCCGGTCAACGGGGTGTTGGGAATCGCTCCCAAGGTCCACTCGGTTATCGTCCGGTGTGGGCGGGAACTGCCAGCTGTTAACGACAACTAGATTGCGGAGATCGAGCACTTGAGCACCGAACTCGTGCCGGCCCTGGAGTGGACTGACCTCGACCGCAAGGCGGTCGACGTGGTCCGGGCCCTGGCAATGGACGCCGTTGAGAAGGCGGGCTCCGGCCATCCCGGAACCGCGATGAGCCTCGCTCCCGCCGCCTATCTGCTTTTCCAGCGGGTGATGCGCCACGACCCGACCGATCCGACGTGGGCGGGCCGTGACCGTTTCGTCCTGTCCTGCGGGCACTCCAGCCTCACCCTGTACATCCAGCTCTACCTGGCCGGATACGGGCTCACGCTGGAGGATCTCACGCGCCTGCGCCAGTGGGACAGCCTGACGCCCGGCCACCCGGAGTACGGTCACACGGCCGGGGTGGAGACCACGACCGGGCCGCTGGGCCAGGGCATCGCCAACGCCGTCGGCATGGCCATGGCCGCCCGCCGCGAGCGCGGCCTGTTCGACCCCGACGCCGCCCCCGGCACGAGCCCGTTCGACCACCACATCTGGTGCATCGTCAGCGACGGCGACATCGAGGAGGGCATCAGCCACGAGGCCAGCTCCCTCGCCGGCCACCAGAAGCTGGGCAACCTGATCGTCCTGTACGACAGCAACCACATCTCCATCGAGGACGACACGCAGATCGCGCTGTCGGAGGACGTGCTCAAGCGCTACGAGGCCTACGGCTGGCACGTGCAGAGCGTCGACTGGACCGCCACGGGCGAGTACGCCGAGGACGTCGAGGCGCTGTACGCGGCCCTGGAGGCGGCCCGCGCGGAGACCGACCGGCCCTCCTTCATCAAGCTGCGCACGATCATCGGCTGGCCGGCGCCGAACAAGCAGAACACCGGCAAGATCCACGGCTCGGCCCTGGGCGCCGAGGAGGTCGCGGCCACCAAGCGGGTGCTGGGCATGGACCCCGGCAAGCACTTCCACGTCCCCGACGAGGTGCTGGAGCACGCGCGCCAGGTCATCGACCGCAACCACGCCGCCCGCATCGAGTGGGACAAGACCTTCGCCGAGTGGCGCCAGGCCAACCCCGAACGCGCCGCCGAGTTCGACCGTATCTCCAGGCGTGTGCTTCCCAACGGCTGGGCCGCCAAGCTGCCCGTCTTCGAGCCGGGCGGCAGCATGGCCACCCGCAAGGCCTCCGGCGAGGTGCTCACCGCGCTGGCCCCGGTGCTGCCCGAGCTGTGGGGCGGCTCGGCCGACCTGGCGGAGTCCAACAACACCACGATGAAGGGCGAGCCGAGCTTCATCCCCGAGGAGTTCCAGACCAAGGAGTTCCCCGGCCACCGCTACGGCCGCACGCTGCACTTCGGCATCCGCGAGCACGCCATGGGCGCCATCCTCAACGGCATCGCGCTGCACGGCGGCACCCGCCCCTACGGCGGCACCTTCCTGGTGTTCTCCGACTACATGCGCCCCGCCGTACGACTCGCGGCCCTGATGAAGCTGCCGGTGATCTACGTGTGGACGCACGATTCCATCGGCCTGGGCGAGGATGGCCCCACCCACCAGCCGGTCGAGCACCTGTGGTCGCTGCGCGCGATCCCCGGCCTGGACGTGGTACGGCCCGCCGACGCCAACGAGACGGCGGCGGCGTGGAAGACGATCCTGGAGCACACCGACCGGCCCGCGGCGCTCGCGCTGACCCGCCAGAACCTGCCGGTCTACGAGGGCACTCGCGCCGAGGGCGTGGCCCGGGGCGGCTACATCCTGCGCGAGGCCTCCACCGGGCGGCCCAGGGTGATCCTCATCGCCACCGGCAGCGAGGTCGAGCTGGCCATGGGCGCCCGCGACCTGCTCGAGGCGCAGGGCATCCCCACGCGGGTGGTCTCGATGCCGTGTGTCGAGTGGTTCCACGGGCAGGACCACGCATATCAGCAGACGGTGCTGCCGCCCGAGATCAAGGCGCGTGTCGCCGTCGAGGCCGGCGTCGCGCTGGGCTGGCGCGAGTTCGTCGGGGAGCACGGCTGCGTGGTCAGCCTGGAGCACTTCGGCGCCTCCGCGCCGTACCGGACGCTGTATGAGCAGTTCGGCCTCACGGCCGAGCGCGTGGCCGCCGCGGCGCACGCGAGCCTGGCCAAGCTCGGTTACGACAAAGGCGAGACGACGGGAAACTGAGATGAGCGAGATCCTGAGGAAGCTGTCCGGCCAGGGCGTGGCCGTCTGGCTCGACGACATCAGCCGCGACCGGCTGCTCACCGGCAACCTGGAGCAGCTGATCCGCGAGAAGAACGTCGTCGGGGTCACCTCCAACCCGACGATCTTCGCCGGCGCGCTGAGCAAGGGCGACGCCTACGACACCCAGCTGCACGACCTGGCCGTGCGCGGCGTCGACGTCGGCGAGGCGGTGCGCTCCATCACCGCCTACGACATCCGCTGGGCCTGCGACGTGCTGCGGCCGGTCTACGACGCCACGGGCGGCGTGGACGGCCGGGTGTCGCTGGAGGTGGACCCGCGGCTGGCCCGCGATACCGACAAGACCGTCGCCGAGGCGCGCGCCCTGTGGTGGCTGGTGGACAGGCCCAACCTGTTCATCAAGATCCCCGCCACGCTCGAGGGGCTGCCCGCCATCACCCAGGCGCTCTCGGAGGGCATCAGCGTCAACGTCACGCTGATCTTCTCCCTGGAGCGCTACCGCCAGGTCATGGACGCCTGGCTGGCCGGCCTGGAGGCGGCGCAGGCCAAGGGCCTGAACCTGGCCGCGATCGAGTCGGTGGCCTCCTTCTTCGTCAGCCGCGTCGACACCGAGATCGACAAGCGGCTCGACAAGCTCGGCAGGCCCGAGCTGAAGGGCAAGGCGGGCGTCGCCAACGCGCGCCTGGCCTACGCGGCCTTCGAGGAGGTCATGAACTCCGAGCGCTGGCAGCGCCTGCGCGCGGCCGGCGCGCACGCCCAGCGCCCGCTGTGGGCCTCCACCGGGGTGAAGAACCCCGACTACTCCGACACCATGTACGTCGACCAGCTCGTGGTCCCCGGCACGGTCAACACCATGCCGGAGAAGACCCTCGACGCGGTCGCCGACCACGCCAACGTGACCGGCGACACGGTGCGCCCCTTCTACCAGGACGCCTGGAACCACATGGCCGCGCTGCGCGAGGCCGGGATCGACTACGACGACGTGGTCAGGGTCCTGGAGGAGGAGGGCGTGGAGAAGTTCGAGGCTTCCTGGAACGAGCTGCTCGAAACCCTGTCCAAGAAGCTGGTGGGTTGACATGACCGATCCGAGCGGCAACCGGGGAGCTCGGAGCAAGACCGCCGAGGCGCCGAGCGAGGCCGTGCCCGAGCCGGCGGCGCCGGCCGAGGAGACGGTCACGGCCGCCGCCGCCGTGGCGGGCACCGCCACCACCAGCGAGGTGGCGGCGGCCAACCCGCTGCGCGACCCCCGCGACAAGCGGCTGCCCCGCGTCGCGGGCCCCTGCGTGCTGGTGCTCTTCGGCGTGACCGGCGACCTGGCCAAGCGCAAGCTGCTGCCGGCGATCTACGACCTGGGCAACCGCGGCCTGCTGCCGCCGGGCTTCTCCCTGATCGGCTTCGCCCGCCGCGACTGGCAGGACGAGGACTTCGCCCAGGTCACCCACGACGCGGTAAAGGAGCACGCCAGGACCCCCTTCCGGGAGGAGGTCTGGAAGCAGCTGAGCGAGGGCATCCACTTCGTGCCCGGCGAGTTCACCGACGACGGCGCCTTCGACGCGCTGGCGATGGCGCTGAAGGAGATCGACCAGACCCGCGGCACCGGCGGCAACTACGCCTTCTACCTGTCGATCCCGCCGAAGTTCTTCCCCACGGTGGTCCAGCAGCTCAAGCGGACAGGCCTGGCGAGCCCGCCGGAGGGCTCCTGGCGGCGCGTGGTCATCGAGAAGCCCTTCGGCCACGACCTGCACAGCGCCCGCGAGCTCAACGAGATCACCACGGAGGTCTTCCCCGAGTCGTCGATCTTCCGGATCGACCACTACCTGGGCAAGGAGACCGTCCAGAACATCATGGCGCTGCGCTTCGCCAACAACCTGTATGAGCCGATCTGGAACCGCAGCTTCGTCGACCACGTGCAGATCACCATGGCCGAGGACATCGGCATCGGTGGCCGCGCGGGCTACTACGACGGCATCGGCGCGGCGCGCGACGTGATCCAGAACCACCTGCTCCAGCTGCTGGCGCTGGTGGCGATGGAGGACCCGACCTCCTTCGACGCCAAGGCGCTGCGCCGGGAGAAGGAGAAGGTGCTGCAGGCCGTACGGCTGCCCGCCGACCTGGCCCTCGGCACCGCGCGCGGCCAGTACGCCGCCGGGTGGCAGGGCGGCCAGAAGGTCGTCGGCTACCTGGAGGAGGAGGGCATCCCCGCCGACTCCATCACCGAGACCTACGCGGCCATCAAGCTGGAGATCGCCAACCGGCGCTGGGCGGGCGTGCCGTTCTACCTGCGCACGGGCAAGCGCCTGGGCCGCCGCGTCACCGAGGTGGCCGTGGTGTTCCAGCGCGCCCCGCACCTGCCCTTCAGCAAGGACGACACCGAGATCCTCGGGCAGAACGCCCTGGTCATCCGGGTCCAGCCGGACGAGGGGGTCACGGTGCGGTTCGGGTCGAAGGTGCCGGGCACGGCCATGGAGGTGCGCGACGTCTCCATGGACTTCGCCTACGGCGAGTCGTTCATGGAGTCCTCCCCGGAGGCCTACGAGCGGCTGCTGCTGGACGTCATGATCGGCGACCCGCCGCTGTTCCCGCACCAGCGGGAGGTGGAGCTGTCCTGGCAGATCCTCGATCCGATCGAGGAGTTCTGGGCCACCCAGGGCCAGCCGGAGCCCTATCCGGCCGGCACGTGGGGCCCGCCCTCGGCCGACGCCATGATGGCCCGTGACGGGCGCACCTGGAGGCGGCTCTGATGACCGCGTTCGCACTGACCGACACCACCGCGGGCAAGATCTCCAGCCAGCTCACGCACCTGCGCCACCAGATGGGCGCCCCGGCCATCGGCATGGTGCTCACGCTCGTGGTGGTCACCGACGAGCGCGACCAGTACGACGCGCTCAAGGCCGCCACCGAGGCGGCGCGCGAGCATCCCTCCCGCATCCTGGCGGTCATCAACCGGGAGCGGGAGGAGGCCAACCGGCTGGACGCCGAGCTGCGCATCGGGGAGTCCACGCCGGGCGAGGTGGTCGTGCTGCGGCTGTACGGCGAGCTGACCGAGCACGCCGACTCGGTGGTCAGCCCGCTGCTGCTGCCCGACACGCCGGTGGTCGTCTGGTGGCCGGGGCAGGCGCCCGCCGTACCGGCCAAGGACCCGATCGGGGCGCTGGGCCAACGGCGGATCACCGACGCGCGGTCGGCTCCCGACGGCATCGCGGCGCTGGTCACGCTCGCCAAGGGCTACACGCCCGGGGACACCGACATGGCCTGGACCCGGCTCACCCCCTGGCGCAGCCTGCTGGCGGCGGCCTTCGACCAGCCGGTGGGGAGGGTCAGGAAGGGCTTCGTGGAGGCCCCGGCGCGGCACCCGAGCGCTCCGCTGCTGGCGGCCTGGCTGTCTGACCGGCTCGACGCGCCGGTGAAGCTCGCCGAGTCGGCGGGGCCTGGGCTGACGGCGGTACGGCTGTCGCTGCCTGACGGGGAGCTGGCGCTCACGCGCGGCGACGGGCGTCTGGCGACGCTGTCGCGCCCGGGCCAGCCCGACAGGCACGTCGCCTTGGCCCGTCGGCACACCTCCGAGCTGCTGGCCGAGGAGCTCAGGCGGCTGGACCCCGACGAGATCTTCGAGTCGGCGGTCAAGCGGGTCGCCCGCTCCCACCGCTCCTGACCGTCCCACCCGTCCGGCGGCGGCCCGGCACCCGCCCGAGCCGCCGCCACGGCGATCAAGGGGCATCGGCGGGCGTCGCCCATGAAAGAGTTAAGACTGTGAGTGTTCCCAACGTAGTCGTGCACCGCGACGCCGACGTGCTCGCCAAGGCCGTCGCGGCGCGCATCATCACCCGCCTGGTCGACGCCCAGTCCGCCAAGGGGTCCGCCTCCATCGTCCTGACCGGCGGGACGGTGGGCATCGCGACGCTGGCCGCGATCGCCGAGACCCCGGCGCGGGACGCGGTCGACTGGCGGCGCCTGGACGTGTGGTGGGGCGATGAGCGCTTCCTGCCCTCCGGCGACCCCGAGCGCAACGAGACGGGGGCGCGCAAGGCCCTGCTCGACCACGTCGACGTCGATCCCGCCCGCGTCCACGTCATGCGCGGCCCCGACTCGGGGATGACCGCCGAGGAGTCCGCCGAGGCGTACGCCGCCGAGCTGCGCCAGGCGGCCCGCCCGGAGGACCACGGCCCGGTGCCGTCCTTCGACATCCTGCTGCTGGGCATGGGCCCCGACACCCACGTCGCCTCGCTCTTCCCGGGCATGCCGGCGCTGTACGACACCCGTCCGGTCGTCGCCGTCCACGGCTCGCCCAAGCCGCCGCCCACCCGGATCTCGCTGACCCTGCCCTCGATCCAGGCCGCCCGCGAGGTGTGGGTGGTGGCCGCGGGCGAGGAGAAGTCCGGCGCGGTACGGCTGGCGCTGTCGGACTCCGGCCCGGTGCAGGTGCCCGCCGCGGGCGCGAGGGGGCGGCAGCGGACGCTGTTCCTGCTGGACCGGGCGGCGGCCGCGAAGATCCCGCCGAGCATGGGACGCATCGCCTCGCCGTAGATCCGGCCCGGAAGGCCGTATGTGGACATTCCGGCGGGTTGGCTGACACTATGGCCACGATCACGGGGAGGTTCACACATGCGGCTACGGCCGTGGCTGCCGCCGGTCCTGGCGGCCGTGGCGCTGGTGTGCGCCGGGACGGCCGCCGGGGTGGCCGGGGGCGTGGAGGGCGACTTCACCTCCAGGATCGGCGACTTCAGCTGGCTGGGCCGGGCCGACCAGATCAAGACGGTGGACCAGCGCAAGGAGGAGGAGGGCGTCTTCGGCTTCCGCGAGAGCGGTTTCGACACCGACCTGTGGGTCACCCTCGCCGGCAGCGTGATCGTGGCCCTGTTGCTGGTGACCGCCGGCGCCATCCTCTACACCATCCTCAAGCACCTGCTGCGCGACCGGGGCGCGCCGCCCAGGACGGCGGCCCGCGGCCCGGCCATGGAGCTGGAGGAGGACACCGAGCAGGCCAGGGCCGCGGTGCTGGCCGGCCTGGCGGAGCTGGACGAGGGCGACGATCCCCGCCGCGCGGTCATCGCGTGCTGGCTGCGGCTGGAGCGGGCCGCCGCGGAGGCGGGCGTCCCGCGGCGGGTGTCCGACACCCCGGCCGACCTGGTGGCGCGGCTGCTGGGCGGCGAAGGCGTCGAGCGGGAGGCGCTGGACGAGCTGGCCGGCGCCTACCGCCTGGCCCGGTACGCGCCGCACGACGTCCCCGAAGAGCTGCGCGCGACGGCCCGGCGGGCGCTGAGCCTCCTGGCGTTCGGAGGGAGCCGCGCATGAGGCCGAGCCGCCTGGCCTTCGCGGGGAGCCCGCCCATGAGGCCGAGCCGTCCGGCGTCCGGGGAGAACCGCGCATGAGCACGCGCTGGATGCTGATCGTCGCCGCGGGGACCGTGCTCGCCTGGTTCGCCGGTCCCCCGGCCATGGCGTCCCTCGGCTACGAGATGCCAGGCTGGCGCGCCGCCGCGCTGGCCGGGGCCGGGCTCGCCGTCTTCGCGCTGACCCGCGCGCTCCCCCGCCCCAGGCCGCCCGCCTTGCGCCCGCGCTCGTCCCAGACCGCGCTCCACGCGCCGCGCGTGTCCACCGGGGTGGACCTGTGGCGGCTGCGGCTGTCGGCGGGCCGCGAGGACCCCGAGCGCTTCCGGCGCACGGTCCTCGCGCGGCTGGCCGAGATCGCCGACGAGCGGCTGCGGCGCCGGCACGGCGTCGGTCTCGCCGAGGCGGCGGCCGTCCTCGGCGAGGAGGCGCACGCCATGCTGACCTCTCCCGTGGCCCGCGTACCGTCCGAGGCCGAGCTGGCCCGGCTCATCACCCGCATCGAGGAGACGTAGATGGACCTGCCGGAGGTCTGCCGCCTGGCGCGGGCCGTGCTCGACCGCGTCGAGACCGTCGTGGTGGGCAAGCGCGAGGCGCTGGAGACCGTGCTGACCGGGATCCTGGCGGGCGGCCACGTGCTGCTCGAGGACTTCCCTGGCCTGGCCAAGACGCTCACCGCGCGCAGCATCGCCCAGGCCCTCGGCCTGGACTTCCGCCGCCTGCAGTTCACCCCCGACCTGCTGCCCTCGGACGTGACCGGCTCGTACCTGTACAACCAGCGCACCGGAGAGTTCGAGTTCCGCCGCGGCCCGGTCTTCACCGACCTGCTGCTCGCCGACGAGATCAACCGCACCCCGCCCAAGACCCAGGCCGCGCTGCTGGAGGCCATGCAGGAGCGGCAGGTCAGCGTCGAGGGCGTCACGCACCCGCTCAGCTCGCCGTTCCACGTGCTGGCCACCGCCAACCCCGTCGAGTACGAGGGCACCTATCCCCTGCCCGAGGCCCAGCTGGACCGCTTCCTGCTGCGGGTGTCCTTCGGCTACCCCACCGCCGAGGAGGAGGTCGAGGTGCTCACCCGGCGCATGGCGCGCAGGCGGGAGGAGAGCGTGCTCGAACC
Organism: Thermoactinospora rubra; assembly: GCF_002093975.1. Taxonomy (GTDB): domain Bacteria; phylum Actinomycetota; class Actinomycetes; order Streptosporangiales; family Streptosporangiaceae; genus Nonomuraea; species Nonomuraea rubra_A. Next base: position 59,837 of record NZ_KZ084329.1, on the reverse strand, counting down.
GGTGGTGGACGCCCGGACGCTCATGGCCATGCAGGAGGCGCTGGAGGACGTCGCCGTCGACGACTCTGTCGCCCGCTACATGGTCGACCTGGCCGCGGCCACCCGCGGGCATCCGCAGGTCCAGATGGGCGCCTCGCCCCGCGGCTCCCTCGCGCTGCTGCTCGCCTCCCGGGCCAGGGCCGTCCTGCAAGGTCGCGACTACGTGATCCCGGAGGACGTCAAGCACCTGGCCGTGCCCGCCCTGGCCCACCGGATCGCGTTGCGCCCGGAGGTGTGGCTGCGCAAGGTCGACCCGGCGGCCGTGGTCGCCGAGGTGTGCGAGCAGGTGCCCGTCCCGGCCTCGGCCCAGCTGCCCTCCTACAGCGGCCGATGAGCTCGCAGGGGAACGCGGCGGGCCCGCCGCGCTGGGCCCCCACGCCCGCGCTGCGGCGCGTGGCCGTGCTGGCCGCCGTCGCGCCGCTGCTGGCCCTGTTCCTGGGCCGCCCCGACGTGCTGCTGGTGGCCGTGCCCATGGTCGTCGGGGCGGTGGCCGCGCTGAGCAGGCGGCCCGCCGGCGCGCCGCGGGCCGACCTGAGCCTGGAGGCGGTGTCCGTCCTGGAGGCGAGGTGGTCGGCGCCAAGGTGACCGTCCGTGGCGCCGAGCCGATGCACTGCCTGCTCACCCCGCGCGCCGCGCCCCAGCTCCAGCCCGCCTACGGCTCCCGCCACCGCGCCGTTCCGGTACGGCCGGGCCGCGCCGCCGGGGTCGCCTTCGGCTACACCGCCACGACCTGGGGCGTGCTGGAGGTCGGCCCGGTCCACGTGACGTCCTTCGCCTGCGACGGGCTGCTGGAGCTGCCGGAGTTCCGGGTGCCGGTGCGGCGGGTGGCCGTCCTGCCCCTGGCCGATTCCTTCACCTCCCGCGCCCAGCTGCCGCACGCCGCCGGGCTGTCGGGCGCGCACCGCTCGCGCCGCCCCGGCGAGGGCGGCGAGCTGGCGGGCGTGCGGCGCTTCCAGCCCGGCGACCGGCTGCGCCGCATCGACTGGCGCACCACCGTGCGCACGGGCGAGACCCACGTCAACGCGACGCTGTCGGAGCGCGACGCCGAGATCGTCATCATGATCGACGTGCTGCACGAGACGGCGCTCGGCACCGCGGTCAGGGCCGCGGCGGCGATAGCGGGCCACTACGCCTCGACCGGCGACCGTGTGACGCTGACGGAGTTCGGCTCGCTGCCGCGCAGGCTGCGCGCGGGCACGGGCCGCAGGCACCTGCTGGCGGCGCTGGAGTGGCTGGCCGGGGTCAGGCCCCACGGCGGCAGCGGCGACGAGGCGGGCGAGCGGCTGCTGACCTCGGCCCTGCCGCGCGGGCGCGGGCTGGTGTTCATGCTGACGCCGCTGGTGGACGAGCGCAGCGTGGCCGGGCTGACCGCGCTGGCCGTCTCCCGGCGTCCCCTCGTGGCCGTGGACACGCTCGGCACCGGGCGGGCCGGGAGCCTGCCCGAGCGGATCTGGCGGCTGGAGCGCGAGAACTTCCTGGACCGGCTGCGCGAGTCCGGTGTGCCGGTCGAGCCCTGGCACGGCTCGGCCAGCCTGGACGCCGTGCTGCGCGACGTGACGCGGGCGGAGATGCGCCGATGAAGCCCACCGACTCGACCAAGCCAGCCAGCCCGACCAACCCGACCACCTCGGCCAACCCGACCACCTCGGGCAAGCCGTCGAAGCCGGGCAACCCGGACAGGCCGTCGAAGCCGGCCAAGCCGACCGCGTGGCCGAAGGTCACCCTCTCGGCGCTGCTCGTGCGGTGCGTGGTGGCGGTGGCGGGCGCCGCGGCGCTCGCCGTGGCGCTCCCGGCCCCGTTCACCGAGCGCCTGGCCTGGCCCGTCATCGTCGTCGTGGTGTCGGTGTGCTCGGCCGTCCGGCCGCGCTCGGCCGCGGTGGGCGCCACGCTCGCCATCGCCTTCACGCTGTGGGTCGCGGGCGGGATGATCTACGGCGAGACGCCCACCGCCGCCACGGCGCTGCTGCTGGGCTGCCTGCTGTACGTCCACCACAGCGCCGCCGCTCTGGGCGCGCAGGTGCCGGTCGCCGCGGACGTGCCGGCGCGGCTGCTGGGCGGCTGGGCGCTGCGCGTCGCGCTCGTCGTCGGCCTGTCGGCGCTGCTCGGCCTGGCCGTCCAGCTGGGGCCACCGTTGCTGGCCGGAGTGCCGCTCGCGGTCGTGCTGCCGGTGGGCGCCCTCGGCGCGGTGGGCGTGGCGGCGGTGATCAGGCACCTGCTGCGGTCCTGATCTCCGCCAGCAGCCGCTGCTTGTCCGGCTCCGGCAGGAACGAGGCCGTCACCGCGTTGGCCGCCAGCCGGGCCAGCTCCGCCTGGCCCAGCCCGAAGACGCGGGCCGCGATCCGGTACTCGTCGGTCAGCGTGGTGCCGAACATGGGCGGGTCGTCGCTGTTGATGGTCACGAACAGCCCCTCGGCCAGCAGCCTGGGCAGCGGGTGGTCCTCGATCGCGGCCACCTGCCCGGTGCACACGTTGGAGGTGGGGCACACGTCCAGCGGCAGCTGCCGTTCGCGCAGGCAGTCCACCAGCCTGGGGTCGGCCAGGCAGCTGATGCCGTGGCCGATGCGCTCGGCGCCGAGGCCGTCGATCACCTCCCAGATCGTCTCGGGCCCGGTCATCTCGCCGCCGTGCGGGACGCTGTGCAGGCCCGCCGCGCGGGCCGCGGTGAAGGCGTCGCGGAAGGCCTGCCGGTACGGCCCGCGCTCCTGCTCGATGCCGGCCAGCCCGAAACCTGTCAAAGCCACGGGAGGATGCTCCAGCGCGTGCCGTAGCGTGACCTTGGCCGCCTCCTCCCCGTACTCGCCCGGGATGTCGAAGATGTAGGCGATCCGCACGCCGTACTCCTCCTGCGCCTGCCGGGCGGCCAGGTCCAGCGCCTCGGTCACGGCGGGCATCGGCAGGCCCATGCGCCAGTGGGAGTAAGGCGTGACCTGCAGCTCGGCGTAGCGGCCGTTCTGTGCGGCCAGGTCGCGGGCCAGGCCGGTCACCAGCGTGGCGACGTCCTCCGGCTCGCGCACCAGGGCGTTGACGCGCTGGTAGACGCGGGCGAAGTCGGAAAAGTCGCGGAAGGTGTAGAAGGCGCGCAGCTCCTCCTCGTTCGTGGGCACGCCGCCGTCGGGATGCCGCCTGGCCAGCTCCAGCACGGTGGGCACCGAGGCCGAGCCGACGAGGTGGACGTGCAGCTCGACCTTGGGCAGGGCGTCGATGAAGGCGTCGATCGTCATACCGCCCGACGATCGTCCTTTCAGGGTGATATTTCCAGACTTTTCGGCTTAATCTCCCACAAGAATGTCAAGATGTGGCCCATGCCTGGATGAGCGGCAGCAGGATCTCGTCGGCCGTCCTGGCGGCGAAGTCGTCGTCCAGCGGCGGCCCGACGAAGATCATCCGATGCCAGACCATCGCCTCGGCCACGGAGTGCAGCCTGGCCGGATCCACCTTGCCGCCCAGCCCCGCCCGCTCCAGCAGCGCCGCGGCGCCGGTCACGTCCTTCACGGGCATGTGGGCGCGCAGCGTGCGGGCCAGCTCCTGGTGGGAGACGAGCGTCGAGGACAGTCCCATGACCACCGAGTGTTTGCGCTCCACCTTCCGGCAGAGCGCGGCCACCAGCGAGATCACATCGCCGCGCAGCGAGCCGGTGTCGGCGGCCTCGGCGGCGGCCTCCGCATCGAAGCGGCGGCAGATCACGTCCACGACCAGCTCCGGCTTGCCGGCCCAGCGGCGGTAGATCGTCGCCTTGCTGGCCCTGGCGCGCCTGGCGATCTGGTCGATGGACATGCGGTCGTAGCCGACCTCCGACAGCAGTTGCAGCGTGGCGTCGAGGATGGCTGTCTCCCGGTCCGGATCCAATGGCGCCACGTACACGTCCTTCATCGATGGGCGATCTCCTCGAATCGTACGCCGGTGAGCTCGGCGGACACCTCCCACAGCCGTGCCGCCAGTTCGGCGGAGCGGGCGTCGGGGGAGGGCGTGAGGAGCTTGAGGCGAGGGCCGATGTACTCGCCGCCGCGGATCTCCGGCGAGGTGGCGGCGTGGACGGACGGCCGGGCGCCGGCCTCGGCGGACTGGAGGAAGACCCTCAGCAGCGGCTGGAGCGGCCCGACCTTGAAGATGCCGGTGGCGGTGGCGCCGGGGTGGGTGGCGACGCTGACCAGGCCGGCCCCCGACCGCCTGGCCCGCCGGTCGAGTTCCAGGGCGAAGAGCAGGTTGGCCAGCTTGGACCGGCCGTAGGCGCTGAACCGTCCGTAGCCGCGAGTCAGGCCGAGGTCGGCGAAGTCGAGCCGCCCGGCCTTGTGCGCGTCGCTGGAGACGGTGACCACCCGCGCGCCGGGGCTCTTGAGCAGCAACGGCAGCAGCAGGCCGGTGAGCGCGAAGTGCCCGAGGTGGTTGACGCCGAACTGCAGCTCGAAGCCGTCCCTGGTCTCCCCGCGCGGGATCATCCCGATGCCGGCGTTGTTGACCAGCACGTCGACCGCCTCGACGCCCGCGGCGAACTCCCGCACGGAGCCCAGGTCGGCCAGGTCGAGCCGGCCGTGGACGACCTGCGCGCCCGGCACCTCCCGGCGGATCAGCTCGGCCGCCGCCCGCCCCTTCTCGGGCGAGCGGGCGGCGACGATCACCCGCATGCCTCTCCTGGCCAGCTCCCGCGCGGTGGGCAGGCCGATGCCGGCGTTGCCGCCGGTGACGATGGCGGTCTTCATGGGACCCTCCGGGTGTACGGTACCGTTTCGTACACCCTATAGCGCCTCCAGGCGTCGGCGCGCGTTCCGCTCCTCCCGCCTGGCCACCTCCAGCCGCTGGCCCGCCTCGGCGAGCTCCCTCTTGGCCTGGGCGAGCTCCCGCTCCAGCTCGGCCACGCGCCCGGCCCGATCCTGGCGTTCGCGCTCGGCCTGCCCCAGCCTCTCGCGCCACTGCTCGAGGTCGGCCTGCGCCTCCCGCCGCGCTCTGGCCCGCCGTTCCTCGGCCTGCCCGGCCTCCTCCTGGGACGGCCTGGCCCTGCGGGGCGGCCGTTGCCTGGGGACGGGGGCGGGGGCGAAGCCGCTGTAGCTGAGGGGCTTGGCCAGGCGGCCCCGCCGTACCTGCTCGGCGGCCTCGGCGTCGACCACCGCGGCGTCGAGGGTCTGGTCCACCTCGGCGGCCGCCGCGGCCGACAGGCCCGCCCGGTCGCGGATCAGCCGGGACAGCCTGCCGGTGACCGTGCCCCGGCGCTGCGTCAGCGCCGCCAGCGCGTCGGCGTCGTGCCGCTCCCAGGCGGCGCGCAGCTCCTCCCCCAGCCGGACCAGCTCCGCCAGCTCCCCCGGGTGCTCGCGCGCGGCCCGGTTGACCGCCCAGGCCGAGACCGTGGGCTTGCGGAGCCTGCCGATCTCGCGGGCGAGCCGTACGTCGCCCGCCTCCTTGGCGGCGCGGGCCTCGGCGTCCCGGGCGGCGGTGAACTCGCCGGGCGGGAGCGCGTAGAGCCGGTCGGCGACCTCGTCAAGATCCACGCAAGGGGGATACCCCTCGATGGGGACTTGTAGCGCATAGTGGAAACAGCGCTCATGGTCGCCCGCTCCTCCGGAGGCCGACGTGTTCGAACGCTTCTCCGACCGCGCCCGCCGCGTCGTCGTCCTGGCCCAGGACGAGGCCCGGATGCTGCACCACAACTACATCGGCACCGAGCACATCCTGCTCGGGCTCCTCCACGACCACGAGGGCCTGGCCTGCCAGGTCCTCAGGGACGCCGGGGTGGACCTCGAGACGGTGCGCCGCGCGGTGAAGGACATCATCGGCGTGGGCGCGACCGAGGTCGCCGCCGGGCACATCCCCTTCACGCCGCGTGCCAAGAAGGTGCTGGAGCTGTCGCTGCGGGAGGCGCTGCAGCTCCACCACACCTACATCGGCACCGAGCACATCCTGCTCGGCCTCATCCGCGAGGGCGAGGGGGTGGCCGCGCAGGTGCTGACCGGCCAGGGGCTGAACCTGGCCGACCTGCGCGAGCGGGTCGTGGAGCGGATCCGGCACAAGCGGCCCGGGGCCGAGCACGGCCGCTCGGCCGTCGAGCGGGAGCTTCTGGAACGGCTGGACCGCATCCAGCAGAGCCTGGACCGCATCGAGGCCCGCCTGGAGGCTCTGGAGGGCCGCCGCGACTCCGGCTCAGACCAGGACACCGGCACCGACGGATAGCCGCGCCTCCACCACGCCCGGGTCGTCGGTGTAGCTCAGCGTGGCGCCCAGCCTCACCATCAGCCGGCGCATGCGCACGTTGTCCGACAGCAGGGTGGCGCGCACCTCGGCGTAGCCCAGGTCCCTGGCCGCCCGCACCAGCTTCCCGGCCAGGAGCGTGCCCAGGCCGCGGCCCTGCCAGCGGTCCTCGACCAGGAAGGCCATCTCGGCGATGCCGGGGTCCGGGGTGAACATCAGGTTCGCCACCGCCACGACCTGCCCGTCGTGGCCCGCCACCAGCGACAGGCCGCGGCCGCGGTCGCACATGCGGTCGAACACGCGCGGCGGCAGCGCCGGCAGCGAGGTGAAGTAGCGGAACCTGCGCGACTCCGGCGAGCACCGCTCGTGCAGGTCGCGGACGGCCTCGCGGTACATCGGGGTGAGCGGGCGCACCTCCAGGCGGGTGCCGTCCGACAGCGTGATCTCCCGGTCGCCGCCGCGGTCCTCGGCGGGCGGCTGGGCCAGGCGGACCAGCGCCGCCGCCCTGGCCGACTCGGTCAACGTGAAGGGCAGGCCGGTACGGCGCAGCCGTACCGACCGCTTGTCGGTCACGCGCACCACCAGCTGGGTCGGGTCGGGAAGATCGTTCACCGCTTCACCATAGATCCACCGGGCGTCGTCCGCGCGCAGCAGCTCGGCCAGCAGCTCCGGCAGGCGCCACGGGGTGGCGCGCAGCCGCGCGGCCAGCAGCAGCACCCGGGTGGGCTCGTCGGTCAGCTCGTGCGCGGTGGCGGGGACGACCCGCACCCGCCTGCCGCCCGCCGCCTCCAGGGCCTGCCTGACGGCCTCCGGGGAGGCCGGGATGTCCGCGACGAACTCGTCGACCGTGCCGTCGACGTCGGGCTGGACGCTCAGGCCCAGGATGTTGCCGCCCCGCTCGGCCAGCGCCGCGGCCAGCTTGGCGAGCCTGCCGGGTCGTTCGTCGACCGTCGTTCTGATGCGCAGGAATCCCATGTCCTCCAGCATGCGGGAGGTCTGTTACACCGCCGCTACGTGGGTGTTTCTAGGTGAATGGCATGATGTGGGCTCATGAGTACGCGCGTTCCGCTTTCCGCCGGTTTCGTCAATGGTGACGTCTCGTTCTGGTACCGGTCCTCCGGCGTGCCCGCGCCCGGGCCGCGGCTGGAGGGGTCGCTGTCGGCCGACGTCGTCATCGTGGGGGCCGGGTACACCGGGCTGTGGACCGCGTACTACCTCAAGCGCTCCGCGCCCGAGCTGCGCGTGGTGGTGCTGGAGCAGGAGTTCGCCGGGTTCGGCGCGTCCGGCCGCAACGGCGGCTGGCTGACCGGCGACCTGGCAGGCTCGCACGCCCGCTACGCCAGGACCCATGGCGCCGACGCGGTGCGGGCGCTGCAGCGGGAGATGTTCGCCTCCATCGACGAGGTGATCGACGTGTGCGCCAAAGAGGGCATCGACGCCGACATCGTCAAGGGCGGCGTGCTCACCGTCGCGCGCAACACGGCGCAGGCGTCACGGTTGCGCGCGCACGTCTCGGGTCTGCGGGCCTGGGGCCTGGAGCAGGCGGACCTGCGGCTGCTGCCGCCGGAGGAGCGGGAGGCGCGGCTGCGGGTCGCGGGGGCCGTGGAGGCGGCGTGGAGCCCGCACTGCGCCCGCATCCAGCCGGCCAAGCTGGTCCAGGGGCTCGCGCGCGTCGTCAGGGAGCTGGGGGTGGAGCTGTATGAGCAGACACCGGTGACCGCCATCGCCCCCCGGCGGGCGGTGACCCCCTACGGCACGGTGACGGGGAAGTTCGTGATCCGCGCGACCGAGGGCTTCACGCCGCGCCTGCGCGGGCTGCGCCGCCAGTGGCTCCCCATGAACAGCTCCATGATCGTGACCGAGCCGCTGCCGGAGTCGTTCTGGGAGTCCGTGGGCTGGTCGGGCAGCGAGCTGCTGGGCGACACGGCGCACTACTACATGTACGCCCAGCGGACCGCCGACGGGCGCATCGCCTTCGGCGGGCGCGGCCGGCCGTACCTTTACGGGTCGAGGGTGGACGCCCGCGGGCACACCCACGACTGGACCGTGGAGGCGCTGTGGCGGCTGCTGGTGGACTTCTTCCCGGCCGCGGCCTCCTCGTCGGTCGCGCACGCCTGGTCGGGGGTGCTGGGGGTGCCGCGCGACTGGTGCTCCACCGTGCACCTGGACCCGGCCACGGGGCTCGGCTGGGCGGGCGGGTACACCGGCCACGGCGTCACGACGGCCAACCTGGCGGGGCGCACGCTGCGCGACCTCATCCTGGGAGAGGACACCGAGCTCGTCACGCTGCCGTGGGTCGGGCGGAAGGTGCGCGCCTGGGAGCCCGAGCCGCTGCGGTGGCTCGGGGTGCACTCCATGTACCGGCTGTACCGGATGGCCGACGCCCGGGAGCGCACGATGCGCCGCACGTCCGTCCTGGCCCGCTTCGCCGACCTCATCACCGGGCACTGAAGTCGGCGGTACTGAAGTCACCGGCCACCGAAGTCACCGGCCACTGAAGGTCGCCCACCCCACTCATTCGACAAGGAGAGCAATGGAGATCCTCTTCCGAGGCGGGCGCGTGTTCACCGCGGCGGGCGGGTTCGCCGAGGCCGTGCTGGTCCGCGACGGCGTGATCGCGGCCGTGGGCGGCGAGGCCGAGCTGGCCGGGGCGGCCTCCCCCGGGCACGAGACGGTGGACCTGGACGGCGGGCTGCTCACGCCCGGCTTCACCGACGCGCACATCCATCCCGTCCAGGCCGGGCTGGAGCGGGCCAAGTGCGACCTGTCCGAGGTGTACGGCCTGGACGCCTACCTGGCCAAGGTCGCCGCCTACGCCGAGAGCGATCCCGGCAGGGAGTGGATCGACGGCGGCGGCTGGGACATGTCGGCCTTCCCCGGCGGCCTGCCGCGCCGCGAGCAGCTCGACTTCCTCGACCGCCCGGCCTACCTGATCCAGCGGGACCACCACGCGGCCTGGGTGAACACCAGGGCCCTGGAGCGGGCGGGCATCACCAGGGACACCCCCGACCCCGCCGACGGCAGGATCGAGCGCGACCCGGACGGCACGCCCACCGGCGTGCTGCACGAGGGCGCCATGGACCTCGTCGGCCTGCTCACCCCCCGCCCCACGGCCCGTGACCTCGACGACGCCCTCCTGGACGCCCAGCGGCACCTGTTCACGCTCGGCGTCACCGGCTGGCAGGACGCCATCGTCGGCTCCTACGCCGGGTCGGACGACCAGCTGCCGACCTACCTGTCCGCCGCCGGGCGCGGCACGCTCAAGGCCCGCGTGGTGGGCGCGCTGTGGTGGGACCGCACCCGCGGCGCCGACCAGATCGAGGAGTTGGTCGAGCGCCGCCGCTCGGCCGAGCACCTGGAGCGCTTCCGCGCCACCTCGGTCAAGATCATGCAGGACGGCATCACCGAGAACTTCACCGCCGCCGTGCTGGAGCCGTACTGCAGGTGCGGCGGCACCGGCCTGTCCTACGTCGACCCCGGCAAGCTGAAGGAGTACGTCGCCCAGCTGGACCGGCACGGCTTCCAGGTGCACTTCCACGCGATCGGCGAGCGGGCGGTGCGCGAGGCGCTGGACAGCCTGGAGGGCACCGACCCGGCCAACCGCCACCACATCGCGCACCTGCAGATCATCGAGCCGTCCGACGTGCCGCGCTTCGCCGCCCTCGGCGTGACGGCCAACCTGCAGATGCTGTGGGCCACGCACCACGCCCAGATGGATGAGCTGACGATCCCGTTCCTCGGCGAGGAGCGCTCCGCCTGGCAGTACCCGTTCGCCGACCTGCGCAAGGCGGGCGCCCGGTTCTGCGCGGGCAGCGACTGGCCGGTGTCCAACGCCGATCCCGTCCAGGCGCTCCACGTGGCGGTCAACCGTACCGAACCCGGCGGCTCGGTCCACGCCGGCTACCCGACCGCGCAGACGCCGTTCCTGCCCGAGCAGCGCATCGACCTGGCGACGGCGCTGACCGCCTACACGGCCGGATCGGCGTGGATCAACCGCTCCCCGGCGGGCGTCATCGAGCCCGGCCGCCCCGCCGACCTGGTCGTGCTGGACCGCGACCCGTTCCGGCTGGACCCGGGCGACATCTGGACGACGCGGGTGCGCATGACGTTCCTAAACGGGGAGGCGGTCTACGAGAGCTCGTAGATCCTCTCCCGGGCGTCCGAGAGGTCGCCCCACAGCCATAGGCGCCCGGCGGGCGTCCGGCCCAGTGCCAGGGCCTCCGTGAGGTGCCGGGGCGGCTTCAGGGTCCGCCACCTGCCTTCCCGCAGGAGGAACAGGCGCGGCAGCGTGAGGGCGTCATCGGTGAAGACGACGTCGCCGGACGCCGCGATCGCCACGTGCTGGAGGTCGACGTCCTTGGCGGGCGGGGTGACGCGCCGCCACTGCCGGCCGTCCCAGTGCAGGGCGAAGTCCCCGAGCCTCGTGTAGACGTGGCCGACGCACTTGGTGAGGTGCGAGCGAATCTCGGCCGAGGCCCACACCTCGCCGCCGGCGCCGGTGGCCCAGTCGGTGATCTCGACGGCCGGTTCGGTGAGCGTGGAGCCGCACGCCCCTGAGAAGCCGCCCTTCGGCTTGGGCGGCAGCGAGTCGCCGGGGAGCGACGTCTCGATCCACTGACCGCCGTCCCAGTGCAGGGGCGTCTTCCCGTCGGCGCTCAGCGCCCAGATGTCGCCGGGTCCGGCCGCCAGCAGCCTGGAGACGGCCCTGGGGGCGTCCTGGCGGGCCCAGGAGGCGCCGTCCCAGCGCCAGATCCTCCCGCCGGAGCTCGCCACCCACGCCTGGCCGTCGGCGGTCGCGACGGCGTCGGCCAGCCGGCCGGCGCCCGGGATCGGATGGTCGCTCCAGCGGTTGCCCGACACCCGCCAGGTGTGAATGGTCCCGCCGCGTGTGCCGCCTCGCACGTCGCCGAACACCCACGGGCCGCTGATCCTGGCGTGCGCCGCCTTGCGGAAGGCCGCCGGGGTGGCCGCCCGCTTCCACCGCCTGCCGTCCCAGCGCAGCATGTGCCAGGTCTCACGATCCGCCCAGTCGAAGGCGATCGCGCGCTCGCCGTCGATCTCGTGGTCGCGCTCGTGGAAGGCGAGGCTCCCCGTCCAGGTGGGCCGCCAGGAGGCCGACGCCTCGGCGGGAGCAGCCGGCAGGCCCGTGATCAGCAGCGCCACGACGGCGCTCCTCAGCATCATGGAGATCATTGTGCACGGCCGTACCACCCCAAAAGGCGCGATACGGCGAAAGCCCCCGCCGAAGATCGGCGGGGGCCGGTCAGCCGCCGGTCACCAGGGGCTCTTGTTCATGCGCAGCCGCTCCAGCGCCTCTTCGAGGATGGCCTTGCCGTCCTTGTCGCTCCTGCGCTCCTTGACGTACGCCAGATGCGTCTTGTAGGGCTCGTTCTTCGGCGGCGCAGGCGGATTGGACTGGTCCTGACCGGCGGGCAGGCCGCAGCGCGGGCAGTCCCACAGCTCGGGGATCGCCGCGTCGCTGGCGAAACTGGGGCGCGTCTCGTGCATGTTCGCGCACCAGAACGAGACCCGCACTCTGGGGGCGGCCTCGCCGCGCTCGGCCTCGCCCATCGGGCCCGCGCCTACCCGGCTGCCACGGATCGCGTTGCCACTACCCACGGATGAACTCCTCGCTCGAACGCCCCGCGGGACACGGGGGAAGAATCACTGTCACGCGCGTGCGAACCTGCGCTGCCTACGGCTTGAGCAGCAGGCCCAGAGCGATGATGCAGACCAGCCAGACCGCGCCCGTGATGACGGTGAGCCGGTCGAGGTTGCGCTCGACCACCGAGGAACCCCCGAAGTTCGACGAGAAGCCGCCGCCGAACATGTCGGACAGACCGCCGCCCTTGCCCTTGTGGAGCAGGACGAGCAGGATCATGAGCAAGCTCGCCAGGATCAGGGCGATGGAGATTCCAATGACCACGGTAGACCTGTTCTTTCGGTGCTCTGGACTGCGTGACGATTCAAACTTGCTTCTAGAGGGTACGACCTGTTGTCAAGTCGCGCCTCCGATATGTCATGGTTAGCCCGACATTTCGGTGAACCGGCAGATCTTCACGAACTCCCCCGCGTCGATGCTCGCGCCGCCCACGAGCGCGCCGTCGACGTCGGGCTGAGCCATGATCCCCGCGATGTTGCCGGACTTCACCGAGCCTCCGTACAGGATACGGATACCATCGGCCACCTGGGGGTCGTACAGCTCGGCGAGTCGCCTGCGCAGCGCCTCGCAGACCTCCTGGGCGTCCTCGGGCGTGGCCACCTCGCCGGTGCCGATCGCCCACACCGGCTCGTAGGCCACCACCACCGATTGTGCCTGCTCCGCGGTCACCTTGCGCAGCGCACCGTCGAGCTGGGAGACCGTGAAGGCCACGTGGCCGCCGGCCTGGCGGATCGGCAGCGCCTCGCCCACGCACAGGATCGGCGTGAGCGAGTGCCGCAGCGCGGCGTGGACCTTGGCGTTGACCAGGGCGTCGTCCTCGCCGTGGTACTGCCGGCGCTCCGAGTGCCCCACCACCACGTAGGTGCAGCCGAGCTTGGCCAGCATCGCGCCGGAGATCTCGCCGGTGTAGGCGCCGGCGTCGTGGGCGGACAGGTCCTGCGCGCCGTACACGATGCGCAGCCTGTCCCCGTCGACCAGGGTCTGCACGCTGCGCAGGTCGGTGTACGGCGGCAGCACCGCCACCTCGACGTTGTCGAAGTCCTTGTCCGTCAGGGCGAAGGCCAGCTTCTGCACCAGGGCGATGGCCTCGAGGTGGTTGAGGTTCATCTTCCAGTTGCCGGCCATGAGCGGCTTGCGCACGGCTACTCCTCCAGTGCGGCGAGTCCGGGGAGGGTCTTGCCCTCCAGGTATTCCAGGCTCGCACCGCCTCCGGTGGAGATGTGCGAGAAGCCGTCCTCCGGCAGGCCCAGCTTGCGGACGGCCGCCGCCGAGTCGCCGCCGCCCACCACGGTGAACGCCTCGGACGTGACCAGCGCCTCGGCGATCGCCCGCGTGCCGCCCGAGAACGCCTCGAACTCGAAGACGCCCATCGGGCCGTTCCAGAACACCGTGCGGGCGTCGGCCAGCCTGCCCGCGAACAGCTCGCGGGTGCGCGGGCCGATGTCGAGCCCCTGCCGGTCGGCCGGGATGGCCGTGGCGTCGACCACCTCGTGCGGCGCGTCCTCGGCGAAGTGCGTGGCCGCCAGCACGTCGACCGGCAGCACGAGCTCCACGCCGCGCTTGGCCGCCTCGTTGAGGAAGCCGCGCACGTCGTCGAGCTGGTCCTCCTGCAGCAGCGACCGGCCGACCTCGTGGCCCTGCGCCTTGAGGAAGGTGTAGGCCATGCCGCCGCCGATGAGCAGCCGGTCGACCTTGGTCAGCAGGTTGGCGATGACGCCCAGCTTGTCGGAGACCTTCGCGCCGCCGAGCACGACCACGTAGGGGCGCTCGGGGTGCTCGGTCAGCTTGCGCAGCACCTCCACCTCGGCCACGACCAGCCCGCCCGCCGCGTGCGGCAGCAGCCTGGGCACGTCGTAGACGCTGGCGTGCCTGCGGTGCACCGCGCCGAACCCGTCGCCCACGTACAGCTCGGCGAGCTCCGCGAGCCGCTGGGCGAAGGCCTGCCGTTCCGCGTCGTCCTTGGACTCCTCGCCCGGCTCGTAGCGCAGGTTCTCCAGCAGCGCCACCTGGCCGTCCTCCAGGCCGCGCACCGTGGCCTGGGCGGACTCGCCCACCACGTCGGTCGCGAAGGCGACCTCGCGGCCCAGCAGCTCGCCCAGGCGGGCGGCGACGGGACGCAGGGAGTACTCCGGCTTGGGCCGGCCCTTGGGGCGGCCCAGGTGCGCGCAGACGATCACCTTGGCGCCCCGGCCGAGCAGGGCCCTGATGGTCGGCACGGAGGCGCGGATGCGCCCGTCGTCGGTGATCCGCCCGTCCTCGAGCGGCACGTTGAGGTCGGCGCGCACCAGCACGCGCCGCCCCTTCACGTCGAGATCGTCGATCGTGCGCATGGTCACAGGTCGCGGCCCACCAGCTCGATGAGGTCGGCCAGGCGGTTGGAGTAGCCCCACTCGTTGTCGTACCAGCCCACGACCTTGACCTGGTTGCCGATGACCTTGGTCAGGCCCGCGTCGAAGATGCAGGAGGCCGGGTCGGTGACGATGTCGGCGGAGACGATCTCGTCCTCGGTGTAGGACAGGATGCCCTTCAGCGGCCCCTCGGCGGCAGCCTTCATCGCGGCGTTGACCTCCTCGACGCTGACCTCGCGGGAGACGTCGACGGTCAGGTCGGTGGCCGAGCCGGTCGGGATCGGAACGCGCATGGCGAAGCCGTCGAGCTTGCCCTTCAGCTCCGGCAGCACCAGGCCGATGGCCTTGGCGGCGCCGGTGGAGGTCGGCACCACGTTGAGCGCGGCGGCGCGGGCGCGGCGCAGGTCCTTGTGCGGGCCGTCCTGCAGGTTCTGGTCCTGGGTGTAGGCGTGGATGGTGGTCATCAGACCCTTCTCGATGCCGAAGGTGTCGTGGATGACCTTGGCCATCGGGGCCAGGCAATTGGTGGTGCAGGAGGCGTTGGAGATGATCGTGTGCTTGGCCGGGTCGTAGACGTCGTGGTTGACGCCCATGACGATGGTGACGTCCTCGTTCTTGGCCGGCGCGGAGATGATGACCTTCTTGGCGCCGTTGTCGGCGTGCACCTTGGCCTTGGTCGCGTCGGTGAACAGGCCGGTCGACTCCACCACCACGTCCACGCCGAGGTCGCCCCAGGGCAGCTTGGCCGGGTCGCGCTCCTCGAAGACCTTGATCGCCTTGCCGTCGACGGTGATCTCGTCGCTGGTGGCCTTCACCTCGTACGGCAGGCGGCCGAGGATGCTGTCGTACTTCAGCAGATGGGCGAGCGTCGCGTTGTCAGTCAGGTCGTTGACGGCGACGATCTCGATGTCCTTGCCGCTCGCGGCGACCGCTCGCCAGAAGTTGCGGCCGATGCGGCCGAAGCCGTTGACGCCTACGCGGATGCTCACGGAAACCGATCTCCTCGTACGTGATGCGGGCTGAAACCTCAACCACGAACACTATCGGAACAGGATTGGTTTAGACCTCTTCAGGGCCCATCTCTTTCACCTCGTTCTTTGGACGAGATTTGCGGCCATGAAGTAAAGTGCCCCACTCGTCAGAGTAAAACGGGGAGACTCTGGGGGACGCATGCCTTCTCGGCGATCCGGACTTGCCGCCGGCTTGGTGGTCGGCTTTGTCGCGACGCTGGCCGGGGCGGCGGCCACGGGAGCGGCACTGTGGTTCGACGACCGCCTCCCCCGCGCGGTGGTCCGCTTCGCCGACGGCTGGCCGTTCCACGGCGGCCTCGCCCTGCTCACCGGGCTCCTCGTCGGGCTGGCCCTGTGCGCGGTCCGGCCGCGCAGCCTGCTCCTCCCGCCGCTGGCCTTCCTGTACGGCGGCGCCGCCGGCGCGCTGGGCGTGCTCGCCGCCGTCACGCTCGACTCCGCGCAGGGCACCGTGTACCCCGTGGGCGGCCGGCCCCAGCCCGGCGACGCCGCCGAGCTGGCCGCGGTCTTCGCTGAGGTGGCCCGCCAGTGGGTCGCCGAACCGCCCAAGAAGGCCTGGACGCTGTGGACGCTGGCGGCCCTCGCTGGGGCCACGGCCTTCCTCCTGGTCCTGCGGCGCGTGCTGCGCCTGCGCGCCCGCGACGACGCGGCCGTGGACGCCGTGGACGCCGTGGACGCCGAGCGCGGCGCCTCCGCCTCCGAGCCGGCGGTCGAGGAGGACGACGCCGAGTATCGGGGCGCCTTCGAGCCCGTCGTCCCGCCCCGTCCCGCCACCGCCCAGCCCGGCGACCTGTTCACCCCCCGCCAGGACTGACGCCGCCCCGGCACGGCCGTACCGGAAGACGATCGGTCAGGGGGCGAGCATCTCGGCGGTCAGGTTCGCCTCCGTGTTGGGGATGCCCAGGTCGGCGGCGCGCTTGTCGGCCATGGCCAGCAGGCGGCGGATGCGGCCCGCGATGGCGTCCTTGGTCAGCGGCGGGTCGGCGAGCTGGCCCAGCTCCTCCAGAGAGGCCTGCTTGTGCTCCACGCGCAGCCGCCCGGCCGTCACCAGGTGCTCGGGCGCGTCGTCGCCCAGGATCTCCAGCGCCCGCTGCACCCGCGCCCCGGCCGCCACCGCGGCCCGCGCCGAGCGGCGCAGGTTGGCGTCGTCGAAGTTGGCCAGCCGGTTGGCGGTGGCCCGCACCTCGCGGCGCATCCGCCGCTCCTCCCAGGCCAGCACGCTGTCGTGCGCGCCCAGCCGCGTCAGCAGCGCGCTGATGGCGTCGCCGTCGCGCACCACGACCCGGTCCACCCCGCGCACCTCGCGCGCCTTGGCGTGGATCTTCAGCCGCCGCGCCGCCCCCACCAGCGCCAGCGCGGCCTCCGGGCCCGGGCAGGTGACCTCCAGCGACATCGACCGGCCCGGCTCGGTGAGCGAGCCGTGCGCCAGGAACGCCCCCCGCCAGGCGGCCTCGGAATCACACGCCGCCCCCGCCACCACCTGGCGCGGCAGCCCGCGCACCGGGCGCCCGTGGTTGTCGATCAGGCCGGTCTGCCTGGCCAGCGCCTCGCCGTCCTTGTAGACCCGCACGACGTAGCGCGAGCCCTTGCGCAGCCCCGCCGGCGCCAGCACCATGACCTCGGCCTTGTGGCCGAACACCTCGCCGATGTCCTTGATCAGCCGCCGTGCGGTGGCGTTGGTGTCGAGCTCGGCCTCGATCACGATGCGCCCGCCCACCAGGTGCAGCCCGCTCGCGAACCGCAGCAGCGTGGAGACCTCCGCCTTGCGGCAGCAGGGCTTCAGCACCGGCAGGCGGCTCAGCTCGTCCTTCACCACACCCGTCATCGCCATAAGCGTTCAGTCCTCCCCCATCCAGACCGGCTTGCCAGCAGTCTGCCGCACCTTCGGTCCGCCCATGGCGCTTCCTGGGCCAGGATCACCGCTTCTGGAGGAAAATCTCGGCCAGGACGGAGGCGAGACGTCGTGGATCATGCCGGGGCGACCCGTCTTCGGCGGCGACGTCCGACATGACCAGGCCCGCCCCCATCGCGGCGGCCGCCTTCTCCAGCGCGTCGCGGTCGTCGACCACGCCGGTGTCGGCCAGCACCACGTCGATGGCCAGCTCCGGCGCGTGCTGCCTGAGCACCTCCAGGTGCTGCTGCGGCGAGAAGTCGTCGGTCTCGCCCGGCTGGGGGGCCAGGTTGAGCGTGACCAGCCGCCGGGCCCTGGTCAGGTGCAGCGCCCGCGCCAGCTCGGGCACCATCAGGTGCGGCAGCACGCTGGTGAACCACGAGCCCGGCCCGAACACCACCCAGTCGGCCTCCAGCACGGCCTCGATGGCCTCCGGCGGCGCCGGCGGGTCACGCGGAACGAGGGAGATCGACTGCACCCTGCCGGGGGTGAGCGCGCAGGCCACCTGCCCGCGCACGGTCGACATGCGCCCCTCCAGCTCCACCTCCGCGACGATGTCGAGCGGGACCGAGGCCATCGGCAGCACGCGGCCGTGGGCGCCCAGCAGCCGCCCGACCCAGTCCAGCCCGGCCACCGTGTCGCCCAGCAGCTCCCACAGCGCCACGATCAGCAGGTTGCCGACCGCGTGGCCGTGGAGCTCTCCCTCGCTCCTGAAGCGGTGCTGGACCACCTCGCTCCAGGTGCTGCCCCACTCGTCGTCGCCGCACAGCGCGGCCAGGGCCATGCGCAGGTCCCCCGGCGGCAGGACGCCCAGCTCGCGCCTGAGACGCCCGCTGGAGCCCCCGTCGTCGGCCACCGTGACGATGGCCGTCAGGTCGCGCGTGACCATCCTGAGGGCCGACAGGGACGCATACAGGCCGTGCCCGCCGCCCAGCGCGACCACCTTCGGCCCGCCGCCCGCCCCCTCGCTCCGAGATCCGCCGGGGTACGGCGAAGCCGCGCCCCCCGGCGCCGGCCCAACATGCGGGGGGAGGGCCGGGCCGTGACGCTCATCGGTCACTCGCGCCCCACATCCCGATGGGTCACCTGGACGTCCATGCCGCGGTCGCGCAGCCGGGCGGCGATCTGCTCGGCCATCGCGACGCTGCGGTGCTTGCCGCCGGTGCAGCCGACGGCCAGGGTCGCGTAGCTCTTGCCCTCCCGCTGGTAGCCGGTGGCCACGACCCGCAGCACCTCCTCGTAGGCGTCGAGGAACTCCTTGGCGCCGCGCTGCCCCAGCACGTAGTCGCGCACCGGGGCCTCCAGGCCGTTCATCGGGCGCAGCTCGGGCACCCAGTGCGGGTTGGGCAGGAACCGGCAGTCGACCACCAGGTCGGCGTCGACCGGCAGGCCGTACTTGAAGCCGAAGGAGACGACGTTGAGCCGCAGGCCGGGACGCTGGTCGCCGCCGAAGAAGGAGACGATCTTGTTGCGCAGCTCGTGGACGTTGAGCGAGGAGGTGTCGATGACCAGGTCGGCGTTGGCGCGCACCTCGCGCAGGATGCC
The DNA here is from genome assembly GCF_002093975.1 of Thermoactinospora rubra. Classification (GTDB taxonomy): domain Bacteria; phylum Actinomycetota; class Actinomycetes; order Streptosporangiales; family Streptosporangiaceae; genus Nonomuraea; species Nonomuraea rubra_A. The sequence goes on along the minus strand of NZ_KZ084329.1, from coordinate 41,147 downwards.
CCGCTCGCGGGCGATGCCGTCGACCAGCCGCCCGTCGCCCTGCAGCGGGTGGGGGCGCCGCACGTTCTCGAAACGCCGCACCAGCTCCTCGTCGCTGGCCTCCAGGAAGGCCACCCGGACCGGGACGCCCCGGCCCTCCAGCTCCTCGATGGCGGCGTTGAGGTCGGTGGTGAAGGCCAGGCTGCGCACGTCGACGACGGCGGCGACCTTGTCGGCGGCCAGCTTGACCCGGCCGGCCTCCTCCGCCATGGCGAACAGCAGGCCCGGCGGCAGGTTGTCGATCACGAACCAGCCGATGTCCTCCAGGGCCTTGGCGGCCGTGCTCCGTCCCGCCCCGGACATGCCGGTGACGATGACGAACGCAGGATCGCTACGTTCGCTCACGGCCCTCCCCCTTCAGAGTCGACACGATGACCTCGGCGAGCGCGGGGCCGATGCCCTGGACCTGCTGGATCTCGGCGACGTCGGCCTCCCGCAGCCGCTTGACGGATCCGAAGTGCTTGAGCAACGCCTGCCTGCGCGCGGGGCCGAGCCCGGGAACCGCGTCGAGCGCGCTCTCCTTGACGCTCTTGGCCCTCTTGGTCCGATGGTAGTTGATGGCGAACCTGTGCGCCTCGTCACGAACCCGTTGCAGAAGGTAGAGGCCCTCGCTGGAGCGCGGCATGATGACCGGCTGGTCCTCGCCGGGCAGCCACACCTCCTCCAGCCGCTTGGCCAGGCCGCACACGCTGACGTCGTCGATGCCCAGCTCGTCCAGGGCCCGCTGGGCGGCCGCCGCCTGGGCCGGGCCCCCGTCGACGACCACCAGGTTGGGCGGGTAGGCGAACTTGCGCGGCTTGCCGGTCTCTGGGTCGATGGGCCCCAAGTCGTCGGCCGCGGCGATCTCGCCGGTGGCCGAGCGCTCCTCCAGGTAGCGCTTGAACCGCCGGGTGATCACCTCGTGGATCGAGGCCACGTCGCCCTCGGCGGCCTTGATGGCGAAGCGCCGGTACTCGCTCTTGCGCGCCAGGCCGTCCTCGAAGACCACCATGGAGGCCACCACGTTCTCGCCCTGCAGGTGGGAGACGTCGTAGCACTCGATGCGCAGCGGCGCCTGGTCCAGCTCCAGGGCGTCGGCGATCTCCTGCAGCGCCCGGCTGCGGGTGGTCAGGTCGCTCGCGCGCCTGATCTTGTGCTGGGCCAGCGCCTCCCTGGCGTTGCGCTCGACGGTCTCCATCAGCGCCTTCTTGTCGCCGCGCTGCGGCACCCGCAGCTCGACACGGCCCTTGCGCTGCTCTGCCAGCAGCTCCTGTACGGCTTCCGCATCCGGCGGCAGCGCGGGGACGAGGACCTCGCGAGGGATCTCGGCGTCGGCGTAGATCTGCAGCAGGAAGTGCTCCACCAGCTCGCCGGGGGTGGTCTCCTCCACCTTGTCCACCACCCAGCCGCGCTGGCCGCGGATGCGCCCGCCCCGCACGTAGAACACCTGGACGGCGGCCTCCAGCTGGTCCTCGGCCAGCGCGATCACGTCCGCGTCGGTCGCCTCGCCCAGCACCACGGCCTGCTTCTCCAGCGCCCGCTGCAACGCCTGGATGTCGTCGCGCAGCCGGGCCGCCCGCTCGTACTCCTGCTCGGCGGCCGCCTCCCGCATCTGCCTCTCCAGCCGCTTGATGAAGCGGCCGGTGTTGCCCGCCATGAAGTCGCAGAAGTCCTCGGCAATCTTGCGGTGCTCCTCGGGGGTCACCCGGCCCACGCACGGCGCGGAGCACTTGTCGATGTAGCCGAGCAGGCAGGGACGGCCGATCTGCCCGGCCCGCTTGAACACCCCCGAGCTGCACGTGCGCACCGGGAAGACCCGCAGCAGCAGGTCGACCGTCTCGCGGATGGCCCAGGCGTGGGAGTAGGGGCCGAAGTGGCGGTTGCCCTTCTTCCGCGCCCCGCGCATCACCTGGACCCGCGGGAACTCCTCGCTCAGCGTCACGGCCAGGTAGGGGTAGGACTTGTCGTCGCGGTACTTGACGTTGAAGCGCGGGTCGAACTCCTTGATCCAGGAGTACTCCAGCTGGAGCGCCTCGACCTCGGTGCCGACGACGGTCCAGTCGACCGACGCCGCCGTGGACAGCATGGTCTGGGTGCGCGGGTGCAGGCCGGCGAAGTCGGCGAAGTAGGAGTTCAGCCGCTGCCGGAGACTCTTGGCCTTGCCCACGTAGATGACCCGCTGGGCGGCGTCTTTGAACCTGTAGACCCCGGGGGAGTCGGGAATGGAGCCCGGCTTGGGCCGAAAACTCAACACGCGCTTATTGTCGCAGCCTTCGGCTGCGACGAGCTCGGGGCGCCGGGAAGGCTCACTCTTCCCTCGTCGGGTGAGGGCGCCGGGGCGCCCTTACCCTCCTCAGTCCAGAGCGAGCCGCGCCCCTCGCAGCCTCGGGCGTGGAACGCCCGAGGCACCCCTCAGTGGTTGAGGTACGAGTGCTGCCTGGTCGCCGTATCGGTGGCTGGCGTAGGAGCGTTGCTGACCGCCGTAGTGGCCGCACAGGTGGGTGGAGGAGAGGTCAGGCCAGGGAGATGGAGTCGCCCTCGACCTTGATGGGCTGTTCGGGCAGCGGCTTGGTGGCCGGGCCCTTGAGGACCGAGCCGTCGGCGATGGCGAAGGCGCTGCCGTGGCACGGGCAGACGATCTGGCCGTTCGAGGCGTCGGCCACCGTGCAGCCCTGGTGCGTGCACGCGGCGCTGAACGCCTTGAACTGCCCCTCGGTCGGCTGCGCGACCACGACCTTCTGCTCCTTGAAGACCTTGGCCCCGCCGACGGGGATCTCGCTGGTCGTGGTCAGCGATCCGCCCGCCGCCTGCGGGGCGGGGGACGACGGCGAGCCCTGGGAAGGCTGTGCCGCCGCCGTGTCCGTCGAATCCCCGCCGCAGGCGGCGAGCGTCACGGCCAGGCCGCCCGCTCCCAGGCCCGCGATCACTGCCCTGCGCGTGTGCCGGTTGTCTGTCATGCGGGCAGCCAAGCGCACGGTCATGAGAAAATCATGAAAGCAGGATCGAGTTCCCCTCCACGGTGATCTGCTTCTCGGGGAGCGGCTTGGTGGCGGGCCCGTCGGCGACCGAGCCGTCTTCGATCTTGAACTTGCTTCCGTGGCACGGGCAGTTGATCGTGCCGTTCGACACGTCGGCCACCGTGCAGCCCTGGTGCGTGCACGTGGCGCTGAACGCCTTGAACTCGCCCGCGGCCGGCTGGGTCACGACGACCTTCTGCTCCTTGAAGACCTTGCCCTCGCCCACGGGGATGTCGTCCGTGCTGGCGAGCGCGTCGCCCTTGGCCTCGCCCTTCTCGGGGTTCGCGGTCGCCGCCGGACTCTGCTCGGCCGGCGGATCGGCGGTCGCGCCGGTGTCCGCCTGCTGCTGGCCGTACCCCGAACACGCGGCCAGCAGCGCCGTGAGCCCGGCCCCTCCGGCTCCCAGCACCACCGCGCGTCGCGTCGTATCCGCCATGATCCCTCCCAGGTTCCGTTTCTTCCAGAAGTACGGCTCCCGCCGCAGCGCCGGTTCAGCCTGCCGCATGGGAATTTCCTGGGAAAAGGCAAATTTACGGCTTGACGCCTCAGAGGATGACGATGCCGTCGCCCTCGACCTTGACCGAGTAGGCCGGCAGCGGGGCGTCGGCGGGGCCCTTGAGGCACTTGCCGGTGGCGGCGTCGAACTGGCTGCCGTGGCACGGGCAGGTCATCACGCCGTCCCGCGGGCTGCCCACGGCGCAGCCCTTGTGGGGGCAGGCCGCGCTGAAGGCCTTGTAGACGCCCGCCGTCGGCTGGGTGACGACGATCTTCCACTTCTGGATGATCTTGCCGCCGCCCACGGGCACCTCGGAGGTCTTGGCGATCACCTTGCCCTTGATGCCCGGCGCCGGGCCGCCCGCCTGCGCGCCTCCCGAGCACCCGGCCGCGGCCAGGCCGCAGGCCGCCACTCCGGCCGCTCCCAGCATCTCGCGCCGCCCGAGCGCGCGCACGTCAGCATCCCCCTGCGCCAACGGATCCTCCCCCGTCGTCATGACGAAACCGCCCCTGGGGGCGGCCTTTGACGTTCGCTGCCACCGGAAAGCCTAGGGGCGCACCCTGCCGGTCCCCGATTCAGGGCCTTGACCCTCGCCTAACAGCGTGCGAAACTCCTAACTATGTACGGAGAACCGAAGCGCGATAGGAAAACCGAACGTCGTGAGAGGACACGTGAGGAGATCCTGGACGCCGCCTGGGAGATCGCACGGGCCGAAGGGCTCGCCGGGCTGACCCTGCGGGACGTCGCACAGCGGGTCGGCATGCGCGCCCCCTCGCTGTACTCGTACTTCGCCTCCAAGCACGCGATCTACGACGCGATGTTCGCCCAGGGCTGGCGCCGGCTCCTGGAGGGGTACGGCGAGATGCCCCTCACCGGCCACCCGCTGGCCGACCTCAAGAGCATGACCCGCTACTTCCTCGAGTTCTCCACCGCCGACCCCGCCCGCTTCCAGCTCATGAACCAGCGGACCATCCCGGGGTTCGAGCCCTCACCCGAGTCCTACGCGCTCGCGGTGAAGTGCCTGGACCTCGCACGGGAACGGCTGGCCGCACTGGGCCTGGACGACGAGCGGACGCTCGACCTGCTCACCGCGATCAACGCCGGGCTCGCCTCCCAGCAGATCGCCAACGACCCCGGCGGCGACCGCTGGACGCGGCTGGCCGACGAGGCCATGGAGATGTTCCTGGCCCACGTCAAGAACAGAAGGACAAGTGATGAGTGATGCCTCCCATCGGACTGTCCCGCCATGAGGCGGCGACCCTGGCCGCCACCGAGAACCGCCGCTTCGCCGGGCTCATCCGCTCTCTCGGCCCGGGCGAGTGGAGCAAGCAGACCGAGTGCCCGGCGTGGGACGTGCGGGCGATGGCCGGGCACGTGCTCGGCATGATGGAGTTCGCGTCGTCCACCCGGGAGTTCATGCACGTCCTGCGTGCCGGAAAGCGTGCGGCCCGAGGCCGCCCGGTGATCGACGGGATGACGGAGGTGCAGGTCGCCGAGCGTGCCCACCTCACGGAGGCGCAGCTGGCCGAGCGCCTGGCCACGATGGCTCCCGTCGCGGCCCGCTCCCGCCTGCGCCGCGCCGCCGCCGTCGGCTGGCTGCCCACCCGGCAGGAGTTCGACGGCGGGATGGAGACCTGGTCGCTGGGCTACCTTTTCAAGGTCATCCTCACCAGGGACACGTGGATGCACCGCGTGGACATCTGCCGGGCGATCGGGCGCGACATCGAGCTGACGCCGGAGCACGACGGCCGCCTCATCGCCGACGTCGTCGCCGAATGGGCCTGGCGGCACGGCCGGCCGTACCGGCTCACGCTGACGGGACCGGCGGGCGGGACCTTCAGCCGAGGCGACGACGGGGAGGACGGGGAGGAGATCGTCGAGGACGCGGTGGAGTTCTGCCGGATCCTGTCGGGCCGGGGCACCGGCACGGGCCCGCTGCGGAACCCCGTTCCCTTCTGAGCCTTCTCACGCCTTTCCGAGCCGCCTTTGCGAGGCTCTCCTGCCGCCCTCTCGTCACCTTCCACAGCCATCATCACCCTCCGGAACGGAGGGCCCATGCTCGTCCACCACGTCACCCCTGACGTCACCGTGCTGAACGACTGCCTGCCCGTGCCCGGGCTGGGCTTCCTGCCCGTCAACGCCTTCGTCCTGCACGCCGCCGAGCCCGTCGTCGTCGACACCGGCGTGGGCCTGCCCGGCCGGGGCTTCCTCGATGCGCTGGCCACCGCCGTCGCGCCGGAGGACGTCCGCTGGATCTGGCTCACCCATCCCGACCGCGACCACACCGGAGCCCCCCACGATCTTCTGGAGGCCGCGCCGCGCGCGCTGGTCGTCACCACGTTCCTCGGCATGGGGATCATGTCCACCGAGCGCCCGCTCCCGCCCGACCGGGTGCGCATCGTCAATCCCGGCGAGCGGCTCGACGTCGGCGACCGGACCCTGGCCGCCTTCCGCCCGCCCTTGTTCGACAACCCGGCCACGGTGGGCTTCCTCGACACGGGATCGGGCGCGTGCTTCAGCTCCGACTGCTGCGGAGCGCCGCTGCCCGCGGTGGAGGACGCGAGCGTCCCCGAGATCGGCGACAGCTCGGTGCGCGACGCGCAACTGCTGTGGGCGGCGGTCGACAGCCCGTGGGTGCACCTGGTGAACCAGGACGCCTACCTCGCCACCATCCGGCCCCTGCGTGACGCCGACCCGCCGCTGATCCTCAGCTCTCACCTGCCGCCCGCTCGTGACCGCTCGCGCGACTTCTTCGACACCCTCGCTCTCGCACCTATGGCCCCCGCCTTCACCGGCCCCGACCAGGAGGCGCTCACCACGCTGCTGAAGAGCTTCGAACCCGCCGCCCCGTGAGTCTCCATCGCGTACGGCGAAGCGCCCAGCCCTCCCCATGACCTACACCGCGACCCGGCGGGAAGGACCGGCGGCGAGCGCGCCCCGTCGTACCCGTCACACGGACAGGATCTTGCGCAGGAAGCGTCCCGTGTGGCTCTCGTCCACCAGCGCGACCTCCTCCGGCGTGCCGGTGGCGACCACGGTGCCGCCGCGGGAGCCGCCCTCCGGGCCCATGTCGATGATCCAGTCGGCCGTCTTGATGACGTCGAGGTTGTGCTCGATGACGATCACCGTGTTGCCGCCGTCGACCAGCCGCCCCAGCACGCCGAGCAGCCGCCGGATGTCCTCGAAGTGCAGGCCGGTGGTCGGCTCGTCGAGCACGTAGATCGTGCGGCCGGTCTGGCGGCGCTGCAGCTCCGAGGCCAGCTTGACGCGCTGCGCCTCGCCGCCCGACAGCGTGGTGGCCGGCTGGCCCAGCCGGACGTAGCCCAGGCCCACGTCGTTGAGCGTCTGCAGGTGCCGCTTGATCGCCGGGATGGCGTCGAAGAACCCCAGCGCCTCCTCGATCGGCATGTCGAGGACCTCGGCGATGGTCTTGCCCTTGTAGTGGACCTCGAGCGTCTCGCGGTTGTAGCGGGCGCCGTGGCAGACCTCGCAGGGGACGTAGACGTCCGGCAGGAAGTTCATCTCGATCTTGATGGTGCCGTCGCCCGCGCACGCCTCGCAGCGCCCGCCCTTGACGTTGAAGCTGAAGCGCCCCGGCTGGTAGCCGCGGACCTTCGCCTCGGTCGTGGCCGCGAACAGCTTGCGGATGTGGTCGAACACCCCGGTGTAGGTGGCCGGGTTGGAGCGGGGGGTGCGGCCGATCGGCGACTGGTCGACGTGGACGACCTTGTCGACCAGGTCGATGCCGGTGACCCGCGAGTGGCGGCCCGGCACCGTGCGCGCGCCGTTGAGCTCCTTGGCCAGCGCGTTGTAGAGGATGTCGTTGACCAGCGTGGACTTGCCCGACCCCGACACGCCGGTGACGGCGGTGAACAGGCCGAGCGGGAAGTCGACGTCGACGCCCTTGAGGTTGTGCTCGCGGGCGCCCTTCACCGAGATCTGGCGCTTCTTGTTGCGGGGCCGCCGCACGGCCGGGATCTCGATGCTCCTGCGGCCCGACAGGTAGGCGCCGGTCAGCGACGCCTCGCAGACCAGCAGGTCCTGGACCGTGCCGGACACCACGACCTGGCCGCCGTGCTCGCCCGCGCCGGGGCCGATGTCGACCACCCAGTCGGCGGCCGAGATGGTGTCCTCGTCGTGCTCGACCACGATGAGCGTGTTGCCCATGTCGCGCAGCCGGATCAGCGTGTCGAGCAGCCGCATGTTGTCGCGCTGGTGCAGGCCGATGGACGGCTCGTCCAGCACGTACAGCACGCCGACCAGGCCAGAGCCGATCTGGGTGGCCAGCCGGATGCGCTGCGCCTCGCCGCCGGCCAGGGTGCCGGCCGCCCGGTCGAGCGTGAGGTAGTCGAGGCCCACGTCGAGCAGGAAGCCCATGCGAGCGTTGATCTCCTTGACGACCCGCTCGGCGATGTGCATGTCGCGCTCGGACAGCTTCAGGCCGGCCAGCCACTTCGCGCACTCGCCGATCGACATGGCCGACACCTCGGCGATGGACTTGCCGGCGATCGTCACCGCCAGCGAGACGGGCTTGAGGCGGGCGCCCTGGCAGGCCGGGCAGGGCACCTCGCGCATGTAGCCCTCGAAGCGCTCGCGCGTGGCGTCGCTCTCGGCCTCGGCGTGGCGGCGCTGCACCCACGAGATCACGCCCTCGTAGGTGGTGTAGTAGGCGCGCTGCCGGCCGTACCGGTTGGAGTAGCGGACGTGGACCTGCTCGTCGTGCCCGTACAGCAGCGACTTCTGCGCCTTCTTGCTGAGCTTCTCCCACGGCGTGTCGAGGGTGAAGCCCATGGCGTTGCCCAGCGCCTCGATCAGGCGGACGAAGTATTCGCTCGTGTGGCCGCCCGACCACGGGTGCAGCGCCCCCTCGCGCAGCGTCCGCTCGGGGTCGGGCACCACCAGCTCGGGGTCGACCTCCATCTTCGTGCCCAGGCCGGTGCACTCCGGGCACGCGCCGTAGGGCGAGTTGAAGGAGAACGAGCGCGGCTCCAGCTCCTCGAAGGACAGGTCGTCGTAGGGGCAGTAGAGGTGCTCGGAGTAGAAGCGCTCGCGGCCCGGGTCGTCTTCGGGCAGGTCGACGAACTCCAGCGTGATCGTGCCGCCCGACAGCTGCAGCGCGGTCTCCACCGAGTCGTTGAGCCGCCGCCGCGCCGAGTCCTTGACCGACAGCCGGTCGACGATGACCTCGATGTCGTGCTTTTCGTACTTCTTCAGCGCGGGCGGCTCCTCGAGCCTGACCACCGTGCCGTCGACGCGGGCCCGCGCGAAACCCTTGCTCTGCAGCTCGCGGAACAGCTCGGCATACTCCCCCTTGCGGCCGCGCACCACCGGCGCCAGGACCTGGAAGCGGGTGCCCTCCTCAAGCTCCATGACCCGGTCGACGATCTGCTGCGGGGTCTGCCGGGCGATCGGGCGGCGGCAGACCGGGCAGTGCGGCTTGCCGATGCGCGCCCACAGCAGCCTCAGGTAGTCGTAGACCTCGGTGATCGTGCCGACGGTCGAGCGCGGGTTGCGGCTGGTGGACTTCTGGTCGATCGAGACCGCGGGCGACAGGCCCTCGATGAAGTCGACGTCGGGCTTGTCCATCTGGCCCAGGAACTGCCGGGCGTAGGACGACAACGACTCCACGTAGCGCCGCTGGCCCTCGGCGAAGATCGTGTCGAAGGCGAGGCTGGACTTGCCCGAGCCGGACAGGCCGGTGAAGACGATCAGAGAGTCTCGCGGAAGGTCCAGCGAGACGTCCTTGAGGTTGTGCTCACGTGCGCCACGCACGATCAAGCGGTCTGCCACGGTGATCCCGGATCATGTAGTGAGTTGATAGGTCCACGCGGATGGTAGAGGGGGGCACTGACATTTTTCTGCGGCCCGCTCGCCGCCCGAAAACCAGCCGCCCTCCAGATTACGGCCTCCCCGCGACCGGGCAGGCTCACTTTCCCCGACAGGCCCCGCCATCTGCGCGTTTCCGCCGTGGTACGGCAGGCGGCGCCCGTGGTGGAATACCGCCTATGACCGTCATCCCCGGCCTGAGCGCCGAGCTGGCGGCGGCCACCAACCGCCTGCTGGCCACCGCGGTGACCCTGTCCGACGCCGACGTGGCCGCGCCCTCGCGGCTGCCCGGCTGGACGCGCGGGCACGTGCTGACCCATCTGGCGCGCAACGCCGACAGCCTGATCCGGCTGCTCACGTGGGCCCGCACGGGCGTGGTGACGCCGCAGTACCCCTCCCAGGAGGCCAGGGACGCCGAGATCGAGGCGGGCGCGGCGCGTCCGGCCGCCGAGCACGTGGCCGACCTGGAGGACAGCACCGCGCGGCTGGCCCAGGAGATCAGGTCGACGCCCGAGCAGGCCTGGCCGGCCATGGTCGGCGGGCTGCGCGGCCCGTCGCACCCGGCCTGGTACATCCTGGTGCGCAGGCTGCGCGAGGTGGAGATCCACCACGTCGACCTGGGGTCCGGGTACGGCCCGGCCGACTGGCCCGAGCCGTTCGTCGTGCGCGAGCTGCACGACTGCCTGGCCTGCTGGCCGCGCGAGCGGAGCACGATCGGCGGCATCCGGTTCGAGGGCGGGCCGGAGCGGCTGGCCCTCATGGCTCGCGACCTGGGCGACGGCCCGCTGGTCGAGGGCGCGCCCGCCGACGTGCTGGCCTGGCTGACCGGCCGCTCCGCCGGCGAGGGGGTTAAGGTGGTGCCGCAGGGGCCGTTGCCGGCGCCGCCGCCCTGGATGACCAGGATCGCGCCGGCCGGCCTGCCCGCCGCGCCACCGGAGGAGTACCCATGACGTATACCGGCGACGTCCGGGTCGGCGGCCCGGCCGACGTGCGCGAGCTGCCCGGGCTGACCATCGCCAAGCTGGCCGTCGGTCCCTTCGACAACAACGCCTACCTGCTGCGCTGCACCGCGACCGGCCAGGGGCTGCTCATCGACGCCGCCAACGAGGCCGACCGCCTGCTCGCCCTGGTCGGCGACCAGCCGCTGGCCGCCATCGTCACCACCCACCAGCACGGCGACCACTGGCAGGCGCTGGAGCAGGTGGCCAAGGTCACCGGCGCGCCGACGATCGCGCACCCGCTCGACGCGCCGGCGCTGCCCGTCGCCGCCGACCGCCTGGTCGAGCACGGCGACGAGATCACCTTCGGCGAGGTCACGCTCGAGGTGATCCACCTGCGGGGCCACACGCCCGGCTCGATCGCGCTGTCCTACCCCGGCCACCTGTTCACCGGCGACTCGCTGTTCCCGGGCGGGGTGGGCAACACGTGGAACGACCCCGAGCGCTTCACCCAGCTCTACACCGACGTGGTGGAGCGGATCTTCAACCGGTTCCCCGACGACACGTGGTTCTACCCGGGCCACGGCAAGGACTCCACGCTCGGCGCCGAGCGGCCGCACCTGGAGGAGTGGCGCGCCCGCGGCTGGTAGCGGGTTGAGCAGGCCCGCCCTGTCCGTTTGAGTAGGCCATACTCTGTCCGCCCGGCGCGGCCCGCCCGACGCTGGGCGCATGAGACGCACACTGCTGCTCGTCCTCGCCCTGCTCGGCGCCTTCCTGCCGGCTCCCGGTACGGCCGGCGCCGCGGCCCCGGCGCGGGAAGAGGCCTGCGCGAACGCCAACGCCTGGCTGCGCGACCACAACTACCCCGACCGCCTGGACTGCGCCAAGCTGCCCGAAGAGCCCGCGGCGCTCTGCGCGGCCATCAACGGCTTCTTCCGCGCCAACGCCATCGGCGCCGTCTACGACTGCGCCACCGGACAGATCGCCGACAGGCCCGATCCCCGGCTGGAAGCCTGCGTGAAGGTCAACGCCTGGCTGCGCGACCACAGCTATCCCGACCGCCTGGACTGCGCCAAGCTGCCGGAAGAGCCCGCGGCGCTCTGCCCGGCGATCAACGGCTTCTTCCGCGCCAACGCCATCGGCGCCGTCTACGACTGCGCGACGGGCGAGATCCGCGAGCGGGCCAACCGCCCGCCCGACGCCAGGTCCGACTTCTACCAGACCCGCAAGAACCGGATCCTCGGCCTCGGCGCGCCCGGCGTGCTGGCCAACGACGCCGACCCCGACGGCGACCGGCTCACCGTCACCAGGCTGCGCGGCCCCCGCTGGGGCAAGCTCGTCCTGCACCCCGACGGCGGCTTCACCTACACCCCGGCCAAGCGCTTCCGCGGCGTGGACGGCTTCGCCTATCGGATCCTGGACGGCAGGGGCGGCGCCGACAAGGCCGTCGTGATCATCCGCGTCCGGTGACGCGGAACAGGCCGGCGATCCGCTGGGCCGCGCCCGCCGGGTCGTCGGCCAGCCCGAGCGTCTCCCCCCACGACCACCGGTAGAACCACCCGCCCGACAGCGGCACGCAGTCGACCGTCTCGGTCATCAGCGCCGTGTCAGGGTCGCTCACCTTCAGCGCGGGAGGGTCGGAGCGCAGCGTCACGTCCAGTCCCCTGGCTTGCAGCTCGTCGGCCAGCCTGCCGAGGTAGTAGGTCCGGGTGTGCTCGCGCATGAGTCCATGAAAGCCGATGGCCGGGGAAATGTCCCCGGCCAATCGCGCGGAATCTCAGCCGCTGAGCGAGTCTTTGCGTTCCCTGCGCTGCTCGCGCTTGTAGAACAGCATCCGCAGCGGGATCGCCGCCACCAGGGCGATCTGCATGCTGGCGCCCACCTTGATCGGCATGTCGCCGCCGTCGGGGAAGGCCACCCAGACGGTCAGGAACGCCACGTTGACCATGATCCAGCCGAGCACGACGGCGGCCAGCTGGCCCTTGGGCTTGGGGTACTCGATCCGGCTGACCATGAGCCAGGCCACGCCCAGCAGCGCCAGCAGGACCGGGTAGCTCGGCTTGAACAGCATGACCAGGGAGATGACGGTCATGGCGCCCATGGGGATGGGCAGGCCCATGAAGTCGCCGCTCTTGGTCTTCACGCACGCGAAGCGGGCCAGCCGTACGACGCCGGCGAGCAGCACCGCGCCGGCGGCCAGCAGCACCGCCCACAGCTCCACGTCGGGCGAGAAGCCGCCCCAGATCACCACCATGAAGGCGGGCGCGAAGCCGAAGCTGATGGCGTCGGCCAGGTTGTCCAGCTCGGCGCCCATCGCGGAGGCGCGGAAGCGGCGGGCCACCAGGCCGTCGAACAGGTCGCAGGTGGCACCGATGAGCAGCAGCACCACCGCGGTGGCGAAGAAGCGCGGGGCGATCCGCAGGTCGCCGCCGACCTGCTGGAGCGACTGGATCGCCGCCGTGGCCAGCACGCACACGGCCAGGAACCCGCACAGCGCGTTGCCCAGCGACAGCGAGTCGGCGGCCGACAGCCGGAAGGCCTTGCCCACCGGTCCGCGCGGCTGCTCCTCCTCGGCCTGCCAGCCGGCGGCCTCAGCCTCGGTCAATTCGGGTCACCCCCGCCACCGTCCTCTGCCCGACGGACACCGCGGGCGAGATCCCTTCAGGAAGGTAGATGTCGACGCGCGAGCCGAACCTGATCAAGCCGATGCGCTCGGCCTGGGCGACCTTCGCGCCCGCGCTCACGTACGGCACGATCCTGCGCGCCACCGCGCCCGCGATCTGCACCATCTCGATGTCGCCCAGCGCGGTCTCGAAATGCCACACCACGCGCTCGTTCCGGTCACTGTCCTTGTTGAACGCCGGCAGGAACCCACCCGCCACATGCTCCACGGAAGTGACCGTGCCCGCAAGGGGAGCCCTGTTGACGTGCACGTTCAGCGGGCTCATGAAGATCGCGATCCGGGTGCGGCCGTCCGGCCAGGGGTCGATGCTCTGCACCACGCCGTCGGCGGGCGACAGGATGCGGCCCTGCCCGGGAGTCCGCTCGGGGTCGCGGAAGAACCAGAGCATGCCCCCCGTGAGCGCCGTCAGCGGCACGGAGGCCAGCGCCCACCGCCGGTCACGGCCGGTGAGCAGCGCCGTGGCCGCCGCGGCGGCGGCCGTCGGCAGGAACCACGGGGTGATGCCGCGCGCGAGGGGCACGCGGCGGGTCTTGGCGGATTCGTCTGACACGGATGACACGGACAACCTTTTGATGTGGATGACTTGTGAGGCAGCGCCTTGCGTGATGGTACATAGGTCACGGCATGACCCTCACCAGCAAAGCGCGTCGGCCGCCGTCGCGCTAGCCCTGGCGAAGGTCCGCCTTGGAGACGGGGCTCTCGGGCTTGCGCGCCTCGCGGCGGGACTTGAGCAGGCTCGCGACCGTGGTGATCACCATGGTCCCGGCGATGACCGACAGGGACACCGAGATCGGGATCTCGGGGGCCCAGGAGACCCCGCCCAGGTGCAGCGCCTCGAGGATCAGCTTAACCCCGATGAAGCCGAGGATGAACGCCAGGCCGTAGCTGAGGTAGACCAGGCGCTCCAGCAGCCCGCCCAGCAGGAAGTACAGCTGGCGCAGGCCCATCAGGGCGAAGGCGTTGGCGGTGAAGACGATGAACGGGTCGGTGGTCAGGCCGAAGATGGCCGGGATGGAGTCGAGCGCGAACAGCAGGTCGGTGCTGCCGATGGCGACCATGACGATCAGCATCGGGGTGACCATGCGCCTGCCGTCGATCTTGACGGTGACCTTGGAGCCGACGTAGGTGTCGGTGGTGGGGAACGCCCTGCGCACCCAGCGGAGCACCGCGTTCTCCTGGAACTCCTCGTCCTCGCCCTTGACGTGGTGGCGGACGAGGTTGATCGCGGTGTAGATCAGGAAGGCGCCGAACAGGTAGAACAGCCAGCTGAACCGCTGCAGGGCCGCCGCGCCGAGGGCGATGAAGATGCCCCGCATCACCAGGGCCATGAGGATGCCGACGAGCAGGACCTTGTGCTGGTAGACGCGTGGCACGGCGAACCTGCTCATGATGATGAAGAACACGAACAGGTTGTCGACGCTGAGCGAATACTCGGTGATGTACCCGGCGAAGAACTCACCCGCCCTCACGCCGCCGGCCGTCGCCCAGATCAAAAAGCCGAAGGCGATGGCGAGCACCACATAGAAGCTGACCCAGAAGGTCGCCTGGCGCATAGAGAACTCCCGCGCCTCGCCCCGGTCGACGATCCACAGGTCGACGGCGACGACGAGCAGGAGTCCGGCGATGACGGCGATCCACGCCCAAACAGGTACAACCACGATTCAACAACCTTCCGGCACGCATGACTGACAGCCGGAGGTCTCTCCCGCCAGCGACAGCGCGGACCGGCAGCCCCGGGGGCCCGATGGCGTCGGACTGAACCGTGATGACGAGACTACCGCGAAGGGATACTCCCCTCCCAAGGCAAGCAGTATAGATGAACGCCGCAGGGAGACCTTTTCATCCCAGTTTCAGCTAAGTTTCCGGCCAAGCGCCGCTCAGGCCCGCGGCCCGGTAGGCGGCGAGCACCGCCTCCACGGCCGCCCTCGCGTCCGGCAGCCGCCCGCCCCGCCGGGCCGCCGCCCTCGCGAGCCTGCCCGCCTCGTCGGGGTCCGCGGTCAGCCTCCGTACGGCGGCGCGCATCGCCTCCACATCTCCGTACGGCACCAGCACCCCGGCGTCGCCGAGCAGGCCGGGGATGCCGCCCACGGCCGTGGCGACCACGGGCCGGCCGGCCATCAGCGCCTCGCTGAGGCTCAGCGGCTGGCCCTCCCAGCGGCTGGGGCACACCACGACCGTGGCGGCGGCCAGCAGGTCGGGCACGTCCGCCCGGTCCCCCAGCAGCACCACCGGCAGGCCCTCCCGGTCGATCCTGGCCTGCAGCGCCGCCCGCAGCGGGCCGTCGCCGGCGACCGCGAACAGCGGCGCGCCCTCCGGCCAGGGGCCCGCGGCCACGTCCAGGAGGGCCTCCAGGCCCTTCTGCTGGGCCAGCCGGGCGACGGTGAGGACGAGGGGCCGCCCCAGGGCGCCGAGTTCGGCACGCACCTCCTCGGGGGCGCGCGCCGGCGCCCGCAGCGCGGGGGCGGGCACCACGGCGGGCGAGACCCGCCGCGCGCCCAGGGCGGCCATGCGCTCGCCGAGGTCGGGCGAGACGACCAGGACGTGGTCGGCGCGCCCGGCCACAATCCGCTCCAGCACGCCGTAGACCGCGCCGACCAGGCCGCCGGTCGTGAGCGCGTTGTGCAGGGTCACCACCAGCGGCACGCCCCGCCTGCGGCCGAGCGCGGCCAGCGCCCCGGCCCGCAGCCCGTGGGCGTGCACCACGCCGGCCTCGCCGGCCAGGCGCCGCAGGGCGGCCACGGCCCGCAGGTCGCCCGCCGGGCGCGGCCGGTCGGCGACGGCCACCTCGGCGAAGCCCGCGCCGGCGCGCGTGAAGCCGAACGCCTCCTCGGTGGCGCGCGGCCCGGCGACCACCACGCGGTGGCCGCGCCGTCCCAGCTCCTCGGCCAGCATCCGCACGTGCCGCCCCACGCCGCCCGCGCTGGTGCCCAGCACCAGCAGCACGCGCGCCCCCTCAGCCATGGCCGCCTCCCCGGTGCAGCACGCGCCCCAGCGCATCCCGGACGTCGCCGCGGTCCAGCCCGAGGGCGGCCCCGAGGAACGCCCCGGCGGCGACCACGGCCACCGCCACCGCGGCGGCCACGCTGCCCCACCGGCCCAGGTCCGCCAGCGGCCAGGCCAGCCCCATCCCGGCCAGGCACGCCACCGCCGCCCCGGCCACGGCCGCGGCCAGGGCCCGCCCGCACCCGGCCAGCGCGGCGCTGCCGTGCGCCCGCCGTACGGCCAGGCAGATCAGCACCCCGCCGACGGTCATGCCGAGCGTGCCGCCCAGCGCCAGCCCGCCCACCACCTGCTCGGGCCCGCGAGCCGGCAGGACGAACAGCGGCTGGGCGGCCAGCGTCACCAGCCAGCCGGTCACGGTCGCGGTCGCGGCGGCGCGGCCGTGCCCGGCGGAGTACAGCACGCGCCCCAGGTGGAACAGCGCCGAATACCCGATGAGGCCGGGGGCGAACAGCGCCACCCCCCAGGCCATCATCTCCGGCCCGGCGCCCGCCGTACCGAGCATGAACACCCGGGCCACGGGGATCGCGACGGCCGCCATGACGCCCGCGGCCAGGCCGGACAGCAGCAGCACCGCGCGGGTGCCCGCCGCCGCCAGGGCGGCGAAGCCCGCCTTGTCGCCCTCGGCGGCCCGCGTGGACAGGGCGGGGAAGGCGCTGGTGCCGATCGGGACGGCCAGCACCGCGTACGGCAGCTGCAGCAGCGCCCACGCATAGCTGTAGACCGGCACCGCGCCCGCGCCCCCGGCGTCGTTGGCCAGCCGGATGGCCACCACCAGCGCCACCTGCTGGGCGACGAGCACGGCCACCCCGGCCAGCCCCAGCGCGCGGGCCCGCGCGGCCACGCCCGGCGGGAAGCGCAGCGAGGGCCGCCAGCGCAGGCGCAGCCGGGCGACCGGGCCCAGCACGGTCAGGACCATCCCGGCGGCGGCGACCGTGGCGCCGAGCGACAGCGTCAGCTCGCCCGCCTCGGACAGGCGGCCCAGATCCCCCTGGGCGTCGCGGGCGACGGGCAGGAACGCCACGTAGGAGCCGACGATGAGGAGGCTGGAGACCAGCGGCGCCAGGGCCGGGCCGAGGAAGCGGCGGTGGGCCTGCAGCACCCCGTACAGCACGACGGCCCAGCCGAAGAACAGCATGCGCGCGGCGAAGACCCTGAGCATGTCGGCGCCGACGCCGACCACCTGCTCGACCCGGCAGCCGGGGACGTCGTCGCCGGTCAGCAGCCGCACGATGGGCTCGGCCAGCACGGCGATGAGGACCGTGAGCGGCACCAGCACCACGGTCACCCACGTGAGCAGGGCCGAGGCGATCCGGCCCGCCTCCTCGCGCCGCGCCGGGTCGGCCGCCGCGGCCGCCAGCACGGGGACGACCATGCCGGCCAGCGCGCCGCCCGCGACGAGCTCGAAGACGATGTTGGGGACGTAGTTGGCGGTGCTGTAGGCGGTGTTCAGGCAGCCGTTGCCCAGCGCCGAGGACTGCACGAGGTAGCGGCCGAAGCCCGCCACGCGGGCGGCCATCGTGATGACCGCGATGAGCGCCGCGGCCGCGGCGACGCCTTTCACCGTCCGGGGGGACACGGCCGTCAGGGCCGCCGGCCCAGCATGTCGAGCTTGTTCAGCACGCGGTTGCCGGCGATGACGCGGGTGAAGCTCACCTTCTCCGAGGCGGCGGTGAGCGCGGCGACCGTGCCGAGCACCGCCAGGCGGCCCGGACGGCCCAGCTGCGTGGCGGCGGCCAGGCCGAGCAGCGCGCCGAGGGCGTTGGCGCCCGCGTCGCCCAGCATGGCCCGCTCGCCGAGGTCCTCCGGCAGCAGCGCCCCCGCCGCGCCCAGCGGGACGGCGGCCAGCGCGGCGGCGGCCGGCCGGTCCCGCAGCAGCGAGGCGGCCAGCAGCGGCGCCCCCGCCAGCAGGCCGACCTTGATGGCGCGGCCGGGACGCAGGTCGAACAGGTTGGCCAGGTTGGCGCTGCCCGCGATCAGCGCCCCGTTGAGCGCGGTGTCGACGGGCCCGCGGGAGACCAGCGCGGCCGAGGCCAGCCCGGTGGCGCCGATGCCGAGGATCTTGACCGCGCCGCTGGTCACCTCGCCGCGCGCCAGGGCGCCCAGGTGGCCCTTGAACCCCTTGGAGGAGGCCGTGCCGTACAGGTCGTCGTAGGCGCCCAGCGCGCCGCTGCCGGCTCCGGCCAGCAGCGCGGCCAGCCGTACGCGGGGCGGCAGGCCGGGGGCCAGCGCGGCGCCGGCGGCCGAGCCCGCCACCAGCGCGGGGCCCTCCAGCAGCGTGAGCGTCTCGCCCCGGTGGTTGGTGCGCTCCCAGCGCTTGCCGGGGCGGCGGGTGAGAGCGGTGTAGGCGGCGCGGGCCGCCAGGGCGCCGATCGCCGCTCCGGCCAGGGCGCCCACCAGCGCGCGAGCCATGTCAGCCTCCTGTGGGAGTGGGACTGGGGGAGGCCACCGGCGGCTGGAACGTCTTGCCGCCCGTGCCGATGCCGTACTGCCCGGCTCCCCCGTCGATCTGCTCCCGCAGAGCGTAGACGACCACGACGCGGCCCGAGGGCATGTCGAGCGAGTCGACGGTGGAGACCTGGGCGGCCGCCTCGCTGTCGTCGCGCACCGCCGCGATGAGGCCGCCGGGAGCCGTGGCGGCGGCCGTGGCGGTGACGACCGCGCCGCGCCCGGCGGCGTCCAGCCCGGAGGCGAGCTCGACGATCGCGCCCGCCTGGGTGTCGGCGTTCTCGCCCGAGTAGACGGTCTCGGGAGCGAAGATCACCGCGAGCGTCGCCCGGTCGGTGATCTCCTCCTCGACGCTGATGACGCCCGCCTGCTCGAAGGCGGCCAGCGTCGTGCCGGCCACCGGCGTGGCGGCGTCCTCCTTGCCCATGAGCGCCGCGCCGAGCACCGTGGCGGCCTTCTGGTACTGCGAGGCGTTCTCCGGGAAGGCGACGGCGGCCGGCTTGAACTGGGCGGACAGCTGGTCGAGCAGGGTGGACTTGGGGTCGGTGTAGGCCTCGGTGAGCGCGATGCGGCCGGTCACGGCCGCGCCGGCCTGCGTCAACACCTGCTCCTGCTGCTCGCGCAGGGAGGAGTTCAGGCCGGGCACCTCGACCAGGACCACACGCTGGCCGGCCAGCCGCCCGCTCACCAGCTCCTGGGTCAGCGCGGCGACGAAGGAGTCGTTGCCCCTCTCGCGCTTGCGCAGGACGTCGAGCTGGCCGCGCAGGTCGTCGGTCTCCTTGTTGAGCGTGTCGGTCACCTGCCTGGCGGACTGCAGCGCCGGCTCCTGCAGGACGGTGGTGCCCAGCACGATGCCGGTGGCCAGCGCCAGGAAGATGGCGACGATGGACACGAGGTGGTAGCGGAAATCGATCACGAGAAGAGTCCGACCAGCCAGAAGACGAAGCCGTTCCAGAAGTTCTGCACGCCGTTCCACCAGGTCTGGCCCAGCGGCGAGACATACAGCGCCACGCCCATGGTGACGAGCGCGGCCACGACGAGCAGGATGAGCGACGGCCAGGAGATCCTGCTGCGGTACAGCAGGCTGACGCCCTTGGGCTCGACGAGCTTGCTGCCCACGCGCAGGCGGGTCAGCCAGGTGCTGGCCATGCCCGAGCGGCCCTTGTCGAGGAACTCCTCCATGGTCCAGTGGGTGCCGACGGCGACGATCAGCTCGGCGCCCTTGTCGTCGGCCAGCAGCATGGCGATGTCCTCGCTGGTGCCCGTGGCCGGGAAGATCACCGCTTCCCTGCCGAGCTGGCGCACCCGGTCCAGGCCCGGCGCGCGGCCGTCGCGGTAGGCGTGGACGACCAGCTCCGCGCCGCACGACAGCGCCTTGGTGGACACCGAGTCGAAGTCGCCGACGATGATGTCGGGCAGGTAGCCGGCCTCCAGCAGGGCGTCGGCGCCGCCGTCGACGCCGATGAGGACCGGGCGGAACTCGCGGATGTAGGGCCGCAGCAGGGCCAGGTCCTCGCGGTAGTGGTAGCCCCGCACCACGATGAGGACGTGGCGGCCCTCGATGCGGGTGCGGATCTCCGGCACGCCCACGCCGTCGATGAGCAGCCGGCCCTCGCCGCGGACGTACTCCATGGTGTTGACCGCGAAGGCCTCGATCTGCACCGCCAGCCCGGCGCGCGCCTCGGCCATGGCCGCCTCGACGCTGTCGGCGGTCTGGACCTCGCCCTTGCCGATCACCTCGTCGCCGCGGTAGACGATGCCCTCGTGCAGGCGCACGACGTCGCCGTCCCTGACCCGCTCGAACAGCTCGGGGCTGGCGTTGTCGACGAACGGCACGCCGGCCTCGACGAGGATCTGGGGGCCGAGGTTGGGATAGCGGCCGCTGATGCCGCTGGCCACGTCGACCACCGCCGCCGCGCCGCACGACACCAGGGCCTCCGCGCTGACCCGGTCGAGGTCGACGTGGTCGATGATCGCGATCTCGCCGGGCCTGAGACGCTTGGTCAGTCTCTTGGTCCGGCGGTCCACTCTCGCCACCGCCGTCAGACCGGGAAGGTCGGCGACCTTCCTGGCGCGCAGGCCCGGCAACTTGTTTCCCGGTACCTTCATCGCTGACCATCCTGCCAGAGGCGGGCAGCCCGGGAGCCAAGCACGGCACGGCGTGTCTGATACCGGCAAGAAACATGACTAATGGCAAGCCTTATCCGGCATTGTCCAATTCTGGCCGGCCCGGTGGCCGGAAGGTCACGAGCGGTCACTTGTCGGCCGCCGCCAGGGCGAGCAGTTCCTCGGCGTGCGCCTTGCCCAGCTCGGAGTCCTCCAGCCCGGCCAGCATGCGCGACAGCTCGCGCACGCGGCCCTCGTGGTCGAGGGCGACCACGCCGCTGCGGACCACGCTGCCGTCGCCGGACTTCTCCACCACCAGGTGCTGGTCGGCGAAGGCGGCCACCTGGGGCAGGTGGGTGACGACGATCACCTGCGCGGTGCGGGCCAGGCGGGCCAGCCTGCGGCCCACCTCCACGGCCGCCTTGCCGCCCACGCCCGCGTCGACCTCGTCGAAGACGAATGTGGGCACCGGGTCGGCGCCCGCGAAGACGACCTCGATGGCCAGCATGACGCGGCTCAGCTCGCCGCCGGAGGCGCCCTTGTGCAGCGGCAGGGGCGGCGCGGCGGGATGGGCCGACATGCGCAGCTCCACCTCGTCGACGCCGTCGGGGCCGAACTCCCCGGCCTGGGTGAGGTGGACCACCACGCGGGCGTGCGGCATGGCCAGCGCGGTCAGCTCCTCGGTCACGGCCCGGCCGAAGCGCTCGGCGGCGGCCTGCCTGACGCGGGTCAGCTCGCCGGCCAGCTCGCCCAGCTTGGCGGTGAGCTCGGCCTCCTCCTGGCGCAGCTCCTCGATCCTGGTGTCGTCGCCTTCGAGCTCGGCCAGGCGCGCCGCGGCCCGCTCGGCCCACTGCAGGACCGCGGCCGCGGAGTCGCCGTACTTGCGCATCAGCCCCGACAGCGCGGCCCGGCGCTCCTGGACCACGGCCAGCCGTACCGGATCGGCCTCGATCGACTCGGCGTAGGCGGCCAGGTCGGTGGCCACGTCGGAGATGAGGTAGCCCGCCTCGGCCAGCCGCTCGGCGATGCCGGCCAGCGACGGGTCGTGGTCGAGCACGCCCTCGACGGCCGCCCGGGCCCGGCCCAGCAGCGACACCACGTCGTGGTTGCCGCCGGAGGTGTCCATCGGGTCGCCCAGCAGGGCCTCGTGCGCGGCGGTGGCGGCGGTGCGCAGCGTGTCGGCGTGCGACAGGCGTTCCTCCTCCTCGCGCAGCTCGACGTCCTCACCCGCCTTGGGGGCGACCTTCTCGATCTCCTCCAGGCCGAAGCGCAGCAGGTCGGCCTCCTGCGCCCGCTCCCTGGCCCGGGTGGTGAGCTCCTCCAGCTGCGCGGTGACCTGCTTGTGCCGCCGGTAGGCCTGGGTGTAGGCGCGCAGGGGCTTGACGAGCTCCTCCCCCGCGTAACGGTCGAGCGCGGCGCGCTGGCGGGCCGGCTGCAGCAGCCGCTGCTGGTCCATCTGCCCGTGCACGGCCACCAGGTCGTCGGCCAGGTAGGTCAGCGTGCCGACGGGCACCGAGCGTCCGCCCAGCCACGCGCGGGAGCGGCCCTCGGCCGACACCGTGCGGGAGATGATCAGCGTGCCGTCCTCGATCTCGCCGCCGATGTCCTCCACCTGCTGCGCGACCCGGCCGCCGGGCTCGACCACAAGCGTGCCCTCGACCGTGGCGCGCTCGGCGCCCGGCCGGATGCGCGAGGGGTCGGCGCGCCCGCCGAACAGCAGCCCGAGCCCCGTCACGACCATCGTCTTGCCGGCGCCGGTCTCCCCCGTGACCACGGTGAACCCGGGCGACAGCTCCAGCACGGCCTCGTCGATGACGCCGAGCCCCTGGATGCGGACCTCCTCGACCCTTGGTCGCACCGCCTGCTCCTGTTCGCTCTCTCACCCGGAGTCCATGAGAACACCTGTGCGCATGAGATCCTACGCGCAGCGGCAGTCAGGGACGCACCCTTCCACGCCATCCCGCGACCGGCAGCTCGAATTTCGCCACCAGCCGGTCGGTGAACGGCGCGCCCGTGCTCTCCACGCCCCGGATGCGGGCCAGCCGCACCGGCGTCTGCGAGCGCCGCACCTCCACGCGCGTGCCGGAGGGCAGGTCGAACCGGCGGCGGCCGTCGCACCACATCACCCCGCCCGGGGTGTGCGGCAGCAGCTCCACCGCCACCACCGAGCGGGGGGAGACCACCAGCGGCTTGGCGAACAGCGCGTGCGCGCTGATGGGGACCACCAGCAGCGCCTCCACCTCGGGCCAGACGATCGGGCCGCCGGCGGAGAAGGCGTAGGCCGTCGAGCCGGTCGGCGTGGCGCAGATCACCCCGTCGCAGCCCCAGCGCGACAGCGGCGCGCCGTCGATCTCGGCGACCGCCTCCAGCATGCGGTCGCCCTTCTCCACGGTGGCCTCGTTCAGCGCCCAGGTGTCGGCGATGACGGTGCCGTTCAGGCGGGCGCTGACGTCGATGGTCATGCGCTCCTCGACGTCGTAGCGGCCGGCGAGCAGGTTGTCGACGGCCGACTCCAGGTTCTCCACCTCGGCCTCGGCCAGGAAGCCCACGTGCCCGAGGTTGATGCCGAGCAGGGGCGTGCGCGCCGGCCTGGCCATCTCGGCGGCGCGCAGGATGGTCCCGTCGCCGCCGAGCACGATGATCATCTCGGCGTCCTTGCCGGCGTCGGGCTCGCAGGAGACCACCTCGACGCCCGCGCAGCCGATCTCGGCGGCCTCGCTCTCCAGGACCCGCACGGTCACCCCGGCCGCCACCAGCCGGGTGACCACGAGCCGCGCGCTGTCGATGGCCGCCTCGCGCCCGGTGTGGACGGTCACCAGCATGCTTCGCTTCATCGCGGCCCTTCCGCCACGGCCCGCTCGATCGCGGCCTCGACGTCGGCGACGGGCGGCTCGCCCGCGCCCTTGCCCAACCACAGCAGGTACTCGACGTTGCCCGAGGGGCCGGGCAGAGGGCTGTAGGTCACCCCGCGCACGACGAGCCCCAGCCCGGCCGCGCACGCCGCGGCCTGCCGTACGGCATCTGCCCGCAGCGCCGGGTCGCGCACCACGCCGCCCGCGCCCACCCGGTCCTTGCCGACCTCGAACTGCGGCTTGACCAGCAGCACCAGGTCGGCCTCCGGCGCGGCGACCCGCGTCAGGGCGGGCAGCACGAGCCTCAGCGAGATGAACGACAGGTCGCCCACCACCAGCGACGGCGGCTCGCCGACCATCTCGGGGGTCAGGTCGCGCACGTTGACCCGCTCCATCACGGTCACGCGCGGGTCGGTGCGCAGCGACCAGGCCAGCTGGCCGTACCCGACGTCGACCGCGACCACGTGGGCGGCGCCGCGGCGCAGCAGCACGTCGGTGAAGCCGCCGGTGGAGGCGCCCGCGTCCAGGCAGCGGCGGCCCTCCACCCGCAGCGCGGGGAAGGTGTCGAGGGCGCCGAGCAGCTTGTGGGCGCCCCGCGAGACGTACTCCGGCCCCTCCTGGGCGGTCACCACCACGGGCGCGTCCGTGCCGACCTGCGTGGCGGGCTTGGTCTTGACCTGGCCGCCCACGCTCACGCGCCCGGCCTCGATCAGCTGCGCCGCCTGCTCCCTGGACCGGGCCAGCCCCCGCCGCACCAGCTCGCTGTCGAGCCTGACGCGACGAGTCATCATGCGTCGTCCATGGCGGCCAGCGCCTCCTCCAGGGCGGCGCACGCCTGCTCGAAGACCGCCACCTGCGCGCCCACCGGCAGCTCGGCCACCCGGCCCAGCCCGCGCACGACCGCCTCGATCGGCTCTTCGCTCATGTCATGACCGTAACGCACCCGGCACCCGGGCCGGCCTGTCGCGCGTTGAATCAACGTGCGGAACACTACCGTGCGGGGACACGTGTGAAAGGAGCCACCCACGATGGCAAGCGTCGAGGAGTGCCGTGCGGCGCTCGGCAAGCTCGTCGCCCAGTTCGAGGAGATCGACGCGGCCGACCGCGCCAAGCACGTGGTCGACCGCACCGTGAGCTGCCGCATCACCGACCTCGACATGACCTTCCACGGCCGCATCCACCAGGGACGGCTGGAGATCCTCGACGAGCCCGCCGGCGCGAACTCCGACATCAGGCTCACCATGGCCAGCGACGACCTGATCCGGCTGGTGGACGGGGAGCTCGACATGGCCAGAGCGCTGCTGGGAGGGCGCGTCAAGATCGACGCCAGCTTCGGCGACCTGCTGCGGCTGCGCCGTCTCCTGTGATCCTCCGGCCCACTGCCGAGGCGGTGTTCGCATGATCATCGAGACCGGCCGGCTCAGCCGCGCCTTCGGCGAGCGCACCGTGGTGGACCCCCTCACCTTCCGGGTGCGCCGGGGAGAGATCTTCGGCCTGCTCGGGCCCAACGGCGCGGGCAAGACCACCATCCGGATGCCGGTGACCCTGCCGCCGCCCACCTCGGGCGCCGCGCGGGTGTGCGGGTTCGAGGTCACGCGGGCCGCCCAGGAGGTACGGCGGCGCGTCGGCTACGCCATGCAGCAGGTCTCCCCCATGGGTACCACATGCTCACCGGCCGGGAGGAGGCCAAGATCGAGGCGGCCCTCTACCACTTCACCGTCGCGGGCAACGGCGTGACCGCGGCCATGCCGTTGCTGTTCGACGAGGAGACGGGGTACCTGGACAAGCTGCTCAGCATGCCCATCCGCAGGAGCTCGATCATCCTGTCGCGGTTCGTCTTCCAGGTGGGCATGAACTCGGCCCAGGTGCTGGTCGTGCCGCTGGTGGCGGTGTCGGCCGGGCTGCTCGCGCTCGGATCGTGGTAGTTCGCCCGGCAGACGGCCGACCGGGTGCGGTGACGCCGGCCCGCGCCCGGCGTGTTCCCGGGCCGTGGCGCGTTGGATGGCTTCACGGACCGTGGCGCGCCGGTCAGCCGAGCCTGTCCAGCACGGGGGCGACGGCCTCCGGGTCCGTCACGCCCGCGGCCCAGGCCGCCTGGCACGCCGCCCGCAGGCCGTCGATCCAGGAGCCGTCGCCCTCCAGGCGGAGCCGGCCGTCCTCCCAGACGGCGCGCCAGCCCTGCGGCGTCTTGGGGTAGGGCCGGTGCAGCGCGCCGAGATCCTCGGCGATGTACGTCGGCCGGTGCGCGGGGTCGGCCGTCAGCAGGTCACGCGGCGTCGTCACCCCGGTCAGGACGAGCAGGCTGTCCACGTTCGCCCGGGTGGCTCCCTCGATGTCGGTGTCCAGCCGGTCGCCCACGATCAACGGGCTCTCCGCCCCGGTCCTGATCATCGACTCGCGGTGCAGCGGCGGCTCCGGCTTGCCCGCGTAGACCGGCTCCACCCCGGTCGCCGTGGCGATCACCCGCACCATCGCCCCGTTGCCCGGCAGCTCGCCGCGCCGCGTGGGCATGGTGGTGTCCCCGTTGGCGGCCACGAACAGCGCGCCCCGCCGTACCGCGAGCGTGCCCTCGGTGAGCAGCCCGTAGCTCAGGCCCTGCCACATGCCCTGCACCACGGCCGCCGGGTCCTCCGCCGCCGTGGTCACCGGGCGCAGCCCCTGCTCCCGTACGGCCTGCCGGAGCCCCATGCCGCCCACGACCAGCACCTTCGCGCCCCGGCCCACGCGCTCGGCCACCAGCCGCGCGGCCGCCTGCGCCGAGGTCACCACGTCCCCGGCCTGCGCGGGCACCGCGAGCTCTCGCAGGTGCTCGGCTATCGCCGCGGGCGTCCTGGAGGCGTTGTTGGTGACGTACGCCAGCCGTACGCCCTGGTCCCTGGCCTTGCCCAGCGCCTCCGGCGCGCCCGGCACCGCGTGCTCGCCCAGGTACACCACGCCGTCCAGGTCGAGCAGCAACGTGTCGTAGGCGTCGATCAGCACCTTGCCTCCGGTTGACTCTCACGTTGCGTGAGACTCTAGCGTCAGCGCCATGACGAGTGACGAGCTGACACCTGAGGACCGTTCCGAGCTGTTCGGGGACTTCGACCCCGGCCGGTACGCCGCCGAGGCCGAGGAACGCTGGGGCGGCACCGACGCCTGGGCGGAGTCCCAGCGCCGCGTCTCGTCCTACACGAAGGCGGACTGGGAGCGGTTCAAGGCGGAGTCGGCCGAGGTGACCGACCGGCTGGTGGCGCTCATGCGGGCGGGGACGCCGGCCGACAGCGCCGAGGCGGCCGCCGCGGCGGAGGAGCACCGGCTGCTGCTGTCGCGGTGGTTCTACTCGTGCGACGTGGAGACGCACCGGGGGCTCGGGGAGATGTACGTGGCCGATCCCCGGTTCACGTCCTCGATCGACAGGGCGGCTCCGGGACTGGCGGCCTACCTCCGGGACGCGATCGCGGCCAACGCCGCCCGGGCGGCGTCGTAGGTCCGGGCCCGGTTCGCCGTGGTGAGAAGCCGGGGCCCCGGCGTCGCGGTGCGCGGCGCCGGGGCCGAGTGTGTCGCGGCCACCACAGCTAGCCGCAGTGTTCGAAGGGGCTGGTGTAGGCGGCCGAGCCCGCCTTGCCGCCCCACTTCACGCACTTGCCGGCCGCCGCGGCCCGCACCGGCCCCGCGTAGTAGGCGAAACTCCCGCTGTCGGTGACCCGCGCCTTACCCTGCACCTCCAGGAAGGCGCTGGTCGCCGTGGCCGTCCCCAGCGAGGTCTTCTTCAACGTGGCCACACAGTTGTAGCCGTTGCCCGCGTTGTACAGCAGATACACCGTGCCCGCCGACCCCAACGCCGCAGAGTCGATCACCTTGTACCCCGCGCCGCACACCTCCCCGGGCGTGTGCGGGTTCGTCCCGCCACCCGAGCCGTTGGTGACGTACTGCATGTACCTGTTCCAGTCCCAGTGGGGGCCGGGGTCGGTGTGGTCGGTGCCGGGCACCTGGTGGTGCCCGACGATGTGGGTGCGGTCCTTGGGGATGCGGTACCGGTCGGCGATGGTACGGACCAGCGCGGCCGAGGCGCGGTACATCGCGTCGGTGAACCACGAGGCGTTGTTCACGTAGCCCTCGTGCTCGATGCCGATGGAGCGGCGGTTGTAGCCACCCGCGTGGAACGCCCTGTCCTTCTCCCTGACCATCTGGGTGATGGCGCCGTCGGAGGAGCGGATGACGTAGTGCGCGGAGGTGGGGTTCGGCCGCGGCCCGTTCTGGAACCAGGAGATCGTCCCGGCGTAGGAGCCCTGGGTCACGTGGATGACGATGCGGTCGATCGCGTCGCTGGCCGGCCGGTTGGAGACCGCGTAGTTGCTGCTGTGCGCGGGCACCCACTGGGCCGCCGGGTAGTCGGCGGACGCGGCCAGCGTCTTCGCCGGGTTGTCCAGGTCGCGGGCCTTGGCGTACTCGCCCCTGTCGGGCTGGACGGCGCGCGGCTGCACCGTGACGGTCTCGCCGCCGGGAGTGGTGGCGCGGATGCCCTGAGCCAGCAGGTCGTAGACGGTGTCGGCGTAGAGCCTGGCGACATCGGCCGAGGCGGCGTTGCCGTACTTGGCGATCGCGCGGTACCACTTGCCCAGGTCCTTGCGGGCGGCGGCGTCCATCCCGAGCTCGTCGGCGTAGGCGCGCAGGACGGCGGCGCCGCCCGCGATGTTGGCGGCGTCGTCCGTCTTCAGCGCGGAGGCGGGCTTGCCGGTCAGCGTGGCCGCGCGCTCAAGGGTGTGCGTGGTGGGGTTGCTGACCAGGTGCATCACGCCGTAGCCGCCGCTGGCGCTGGGCTCGCCGCCGTGCCCGTCCAGGTGGGTCTCGGCGTAGGCGAGCGACACCAGCAGGTCGCGGGGCACCTCGTACGCCGTGGCCGCGGAGTCGAACGCGGCGGCCATGGGCTCGGCGGACGAGGCGCCGGCCGGTGGTGGCGCGAGCAGTGCGAGGGGGATGAGCGCGCCGGTCAGCAGCGCGGCCCGGCGGCGGAGTTGGGCCTTCACAGGTTGTTTCTCCTCGGAAAGGTGTCCGGGTTCTTCGCGGGAGGGACGCCGCGCGCGGGAAAGGGGCGCCGCCCCCGGAGAGCACGGCGCCGGAGTGGAAAGGCGCGCACGGCGTCCGCGCGTCAGCCGCAGTGTTCGAAGGGGCTGGTGTAGGTGGCCGAGCCCGCCTTGCCGCCCCACTTCACGCACTTGCCGGCCGCCGCGGCCCGCACCGGCCCCGCGTAGTAGGCGAAACTCCCGCTGTCGGTGACCCGCGCCTTACCCTGCACCTCCAGGAAGGCGCTGGTCGCCGTGGCCGTCCCCAGCGAGGTCTTCTTCAACGTGGCCACACAGTTGTAGCCGTTGCCCGCGTTGTACAGCAGATACACCGTGCCCGCCGACCCCAACGCCGCAGAGTCGATCACCTTGTACCCCGCGCCGCACACCTCCCCGGGCGTGTGCGGGTTCGTCGTGCCGCCTCCGCACTTGTTCTTGGAGGTCAGCGTCTGGTGCGGGTAGCCGAAGGTGACCCCGTTGAACACCGCCTTGCGGATGTTGCCCGGGTAGCCGCTGCCCTGGCGCACCTCGTAGTGCAGGTGGGGTGAGATGTTGTTGCCCGGCTTGCTGGTCTTGCCGACGGTGCCGATCTTCTGGCCCTGCGAGACGCGGTCGCCGGCCTTTACCGAGCGCACGTTCAGGTGGGCGTAGTAGGTCGTCCAGCCGCCCCCGTGGTCGATCTTGACGAGGTTGCCGAAGCCGTTGGCCGAGCCCTGGTGGGAGGAGATCACCACGGTGCCGGCCGCGGCGGCGACGACCGTGTCCCCGAGGTCGGCGTCCGCGGTACTGCCCCGGTTGAAGTCGATCTCGTAGGAGCGGTGGGCGCTGCTCGCGCTGGAGTTGCCCGTCCACTTCTGGCCGCAGGGGAAGGGAAGCTGGAAGCTCGGCGCCGCCAGGGTCGTCACGTCGGGGACGTCGACCTCGTTCGGGGGGTCGTTCGGGTCCCGCGTGGGATCCGGCGAGGGCGTCGCCGTGCCGGTCGGCGCAGGGCTCGGGGTCGGAGCGGCGGCCGCGAGCGGGCTCGCCGCCGCGCTCTGGCCCGCCGCGAGGCCGAGGAACAGCGCGAAACCTAAGGTAAGCACCCCTTTGGGTCTCATCAGGATCCTTTCTGCGCGTGTCTGCGCGTGCCCTGGGACGAGGCCCGTACGGCAGCGCGCACGGTCTGGTGGATCTCTCGAGCGCTCTTGCTGGGGATCAAGAGTGGAGGTCCGGCGTACAGAGAACATCCAAAATCGGTATAAAGGCCGAGCCGGTACACGGGTAACCCGACGAACCGGCGCCATGGCCTCCAGTCGGGGAGTGGGTGCGGGTGCCGTGGTTGATCAGCCGGATTTCACCGTTCTCGGCCCGTTCTGGGCCCCTTCTGGTCCCTTGCGGGTGCGGGGGCTGGACGAGGTCCTCCGCATCGCGGACGGGAAGCCCTGGCTCTTGCTGGACGCGCAGGAGGCCGGCGCGAACGTGCTTGCGGCCCGCTTGGACGTGCATGAGGCCGGCGCGAACGCGCTGGGGTCGACTCGAATGCGCCGACCGAGGTGACATGCTGATCGAGGCGCTGTGGCCGCGAAGCCCGCTCGCCGCGCGGGCCGGCCTGGGGGCGCGTGCGGGGAGCGCACGAACGCCACCGCCACCGCCCTCCGCATCGGCCAACCTCGGGGGACCTACGGAAGCTTCCTGCGTCACACGGTCCGCGCCTCCGGGGGCCAGGATCGTCACCCACCCCTCCGGCTACGCGATCGAGGTGCCGGTGGAAGGAAGGACTGGACGCGCTGCTGTTCGAGGATCTGATCGCCAGAGCACGGGCGGCGGGCCGTACCCAGGAGGCCTACGACCGGTTGTGCACGGCTCTTGCACTGTGGCGTGACACGCCGCTCATCGGCCTGCCCGCGAGCCCTCGTGGGACGGGCGACTGCATGCGCTCACCCAGGAGTGGCCGAGGCAGCCGAGGGGCTGGTCGCGATGAGGATGGCGCGTGCCGTACCGCCTCTCACGAGGCCACAGGCGACGCGGTGCCGTGGCCTCAGAGGCCACAGAGGACGCCGTCCCTCGCCAGCCGCCGGAAGGTCACCGTGCCCACCTCACCTGGCCGCAAAGGTCACCGTGCCGTGCCTCGCCCGGCCCCGAGCTCACCGTATCGGACACCGGCACGATCTCCGGCGCCCGGAAACGTCGGATCGCCGACGACGGCGTCGAACCCGCCACGGGCGGCGACCCCGGGAGGCGGTCCGTCCAGCCGATGCCGGACGACAGATCGCCGCTCACCGGCTGCCTGGACGCGGCCAACCCAGACACGAATAGCTGGCTTGCCCGGGACGGCGTCAGCCCGAGCACGGACAGGAGACCCCAGGCCTTGGCGCGATGCCGGTCGGCGCCGGGTCATGGAGTGACCGAGCGGCTAGGCGCTTTCGCGCCTGGCGCGCAGGGTCGCGCGGACGCTCCTGAGTGCCGAGACGTAGTTGCGCTCATCCGGTCGCATCGCCACCGCGATGGCCAACGGTTCCTGCGCCGCCTCCATGTCGCCCGACCGCCACAGCGACAAGCCGAGCCCGAAGTAGGCGTAGTCCTCCGCCGGATTGGCGGTGACGATCCAGCGGAAGCTCTCGGCCGCCTGCTCGTACTGCCGTGAGTTGAACTGCGCTCTGGCGAGCGCTTCGCGGATGCTGCGCGATTCGGGTTCGGCGAGGGCGGCGCGCTCAAGCAGGGCGGCGGCCGCTGCCGGGCTGCCGTCTTTCAGGAGCTTGACCCCACGCTGGTACCAGTCGTAGACGTCGCCTTCTGGGTCACTCATGCTGTGTGGGGCCTCCTCGTCGCGACACCGTGACCCCACGCCGTTCGGGGCGGGGGGCACCCTGGTGATTCTGGATCTCCCGGCTATATGGGAACATGCCCGATATGGCGACGCCCGAACTGCCGGTACCCGATGGGCTGGTGCTACGTCCGTTCCGCGGAGTCCGCTTCGCTGTCGAGGATCCGGCCAAGGTAACCTCACCACCGTACGACCTGATCTCCGACAGCGACGTGCCCGAGCTCCTGGACCTCCATCCCAACAACGTCGTGCGCCTCATTCTTCCCACCGGGAAGGAGAGGTACGGCGAGGCCCGCGACACCCTGGCGGCCTGGCTGGCCTCGGGTGTCCTCGTGCCGGACCCCGAGCCCGCCCTGTACGTCTACGAGCAGAGCGGCCCCGGCGTCCTCCAGCGCGGCGTCATCGGCGACCTCATGCTCGCCGACCCCTCGCTCGGCATCGTGCTGCCCCACGAGGACGTCATGCCCGGCCCCGTCGCCGACCGGCTCGCGCTCATGAGCACCACCCAGGCCAACCTCGAGCCGATCTTCCTGCTGTACGAGAACGGCCCCGACCTGACCATGCGCCACGAGCCGGTCGTGGACACGGTGACCGGCGACGGGGTGCGGCACCGCCTGTGGGCGCTCACCGACCCGTCCTCGATCGCCGCCGTCAACGCGGCCCTCCACGACAAGCGCGCGCTCATCGCCGACGGCCACCACCGCTACGCCACCTATCGGGAGCTGCAGCGCCGCGAGCGTGCCGCCGGGCGCGGCGACGGCCCCTGGGACTACGGCCTGGCCCTGCTGGTCGACTCCGCCGCCTATCCGCCCGACCTCAAGGCCATCCACCGCGTCATCCCCGCCTTGCCGTTGCAGGAGGCCACCGCGCGCGCCAAGGGCGCCTGGCAGGTGCACGACTTCGACCACCTCGGCGAGGCGCTGGCCGCCCTGGAGGCCGCCGACGACCCCGCCTTCCTGCTCGGCGGCGCCGAAGGCTTCCACCTCATGACCGACCCCGATCCGCTGCAGCTCGCCAACGCGATGCCCGCGGACCGCTCGCCCCGGTGGAACGCCCTCAACACCGCCGTCCTGACCGAGTTCGTCATGCCCAAGGTCTGGGGCATGCGGGACGACGAGCACACCGTCAGGATCGTGCACCATGACGCCGTGGCGGCCGTGGAGCTGGCCGCCCGCAGCCACGGCACGGCGGTGATCCTCAAGCCGCTCTCGGTGTCGCATGTGCTGGCCGTGGCCGAGGGCGGCGAGCGCGTGCCCCGCAAGTCCACCTCCTTCGGGCCCAAGCCGCGCACCGGTCTGGTGCTCCGGACGTTCGCGATCGACTGAGTGCCCGCACGCTCCGCCGTACACCGGCGTCGACGCCTGTCCGAAGGCTCTCGGGCGGGGCGGTCGCCTGCTCGCCCCAGGCGTGAGCGTGCCACGGCACCCAGGTGTGAGCGAGCCTCGGCAGCCACCGGCCCGGGCCTTTCAGGCACTCGCGGCGAGATACGCCACCGATCGCGGCGATCGGGCCTCCGGCTCCCGCACCGGCTCCTCGGTCTCCTCCCCGGTCTCGGCCTGCGCGACGGCCTCGATGGAGGCCACTTCGACCTCGTAGGTCCAGATCTTCCCCGAAGGCGGCCCGAAGATCCGCGACCGCAGCGAGCCCACCACCTCCACCTGCTCCCGCGCGGCCAAGCCCTTGGCGAGCGCGCCCAGCTCCGGATCGAACGTCACGCAGCGCACGACGTCGAACGGCGCGCGCCGGTGACCGCCCCTCCTCCGGACGATGACGTTCCAGCTGGTGAGCGTGTCGCCGCTGGGCATGGGTCTCTCCCGAGGAGGAGTCTCCGACATCCGCCCGACGAGGCGCACTTCGTTGCGGTCCATGTGACCTCCCGTTCGCGTTCGTGCCGGAGATCACTCTTTACGATGAGAGACGAGCCAGTACGGCCCGAGCGCCGTTCTGGGGACAGCGGTTCCACGACGGGAGTTGCCTGTGGACAACATCACCGCCCTCGGCGGCGACGTATACGAAATCGACACGAAGATGGCGGGACACTCCGGGATCACCGCGGGCTACCTCATCCTCGGCGACCGCCCCTGCCTGGTCGAGACCGGCACGGCGACGTCAGCGCCCACCGTCCGCGACGCGATCGCCTCCCTCGGCGTCGGCCCGGGCGACCTGGCCACCGTCGTGGTCACGCACATCCACCTCGACCACGCGGGCGGCGTGGGCGACATCGCCCGCGCCTTCCCCAACGCCCAGGTGGTGGTGCATGAGAAGGGCGCCAGGCACCTGGTCGACCCGTCCAGGCTGATGGCGAGCGCCCGGATGGTGTGGGGCGACCGCCTGGACACCCTTTTCGGCGAACTGTCCCCCACCGAGGCCGAGCGCATCGTCGCGCTCGGCGACACCGGAGCGATCGACCTGGGCAACGGCAGGAAGCTGATCAGCCACTACTCCCCCGGCCACGCCAAGCACCACGTCGGCCTGATCGACTCGGCGACGGGGGACCTCTACGTCGGCGACGCGGCCGGGGTCTACCTCCCGCAGACCGGCGACCTGCGCCCGGCCAGCCCGCCGCCCGACTTCGACCTGCAGACCGCGCTCGACTCGCTCACGCTGTTCCGCGACCTGCAACCCCAGCGGCTGCTCTTCAGCCACTACGGCCCCGTCGACGCCGTCCAGGAGACGCTCGAACGCTCGGCCGAGGAGCTGCGCGTCTGGGTCGACCTGACGCGCCAGGCCCACTCCGAGGGGATGGACCTGGACCACGCCGTCGCCATGGTGCGCGAGCGCACGCGCGAGCGGTACGCGGCCCTGAAGGACGAGGCGACCGCCAGGCAGTTCGAGCTGCTCAGCCCCGCGGAGTCGAACGTCGCCGGCATCCTTCACTGGCTCGGCAAGACCTCGCCCCGGCCGCAGCAGAAGGACTGAGCCGCGCAGGCGCGGCTCCGCCGTACGGGAGGCGGTTCGACGAGAAACCGGAGAGTCCCAAGCGGGCTCTCCGGTCATCTCACAGTCCTGTACGGCGGAGCCGCCCCGTCAGGCCCTTCCCTGGTCACGTCCTTCGCCGGGCGCGTCCCGCTCGCCGGAGTCGTCTGACTCGTCACCGTCGTCGGCGTCCTCGTCGGCGTCCTCGTCGGCGTCCTCGTCGGCGTCCTCGTCAGCGTCGTCGTCGCTGACGTCGCGGACGTCGCGGACGTCGCTGAAGACCGGCTCGATGAACGCGGGCGTCACTCCCGGCTTGGCGACCTCCGCCTCGGCGTCGTGGTTCTCGTCCACGGCCTCGGCTGGCTCGGCCACCTCGTACTGCTCGTCCACCTCCGCCTCGAGGTCGACGTCCACGGCCTCACCCTCGGCCGTCGCGGCGCGGCCCTCCAGCATCTCGCCGAGGTCCGTCTCGAAGCCCTCGCCCAGATCCTCCTGGAACTCCTCCTCGACGTCCTCGATGACGGAGCCGGTCAGCTCGGCGTACCGCTCGGCCGCGTCCGTCTCGCCGTCCTCGTCGAACGCCATGGCCCTGGAGAACCAGTCGACCGCCGCCTGCGTGTGACCGGCGTCGGCCAGGGCGTCGGCGTAGGCGTAGGCCAGGCGCGCCGACCAGGGCCGCGGCTGGGGGTCGCGCAGCTCGGGCAGGCGCTGGAGGGTGATCACGGCGGCGTCATGCTGGCCGAGGTCACGGCGGGCGCCGGACTCCACGATGGTCAGCTCGATGCGCCCGGCCCGGTCCAGCCGCTCGGCCTCGCGCGACTTGACCAGGTCGAGGGCGCGTTCGGGACGGCCCAGGCCGCGCTCGCAGTCGGCCATGACGGGCAGGTACTCGTCCGAGCCGGTCAGGCGGCGCGCGGCCCGCAGGTCGCTCAGCGCCTCGGCGTAGTGACCGGCGCGGTAGGCGACGATGCCGGCCGCCTCGCGCACGACGCCGACCCGCGCGGCGAACTTGCGCGCGACCTTGACGTGCTCGTGCGCGCGCTCGGGGTCGTCCTCGGACAGCGCGCGCTCGGCGGCCGCCAGGTGCCGGCCGACCAGCTCGGCCAGGTCGCCCGGCAGGGTCCGGAGCTCGTCGCGCACGTCCTTGTCGAGGTCTTCGACGGTGATGTCGGGCGCCACCTCGGGAAGGCGCTCACGCTGCCGCCGCTCGCCGCCTTCCGGCCTGCCGTACCTCGCCCGTGTCGCGCCGCCCTGGTCGCGGTCACGCGAGAACGGCCGGTCACGGTCGTCACGCCGCTGGAACGGACGACTGCCGCCGGTGCCCTCACGCCGGGGGCCACGCTCACGGAAGCCGCCCTCGCGGAAGCCACCTTCTCGGAACCCGCCCTCGCGGCGCGGACCACGATCGTCCCTGTCACGGAAGCCGCCCTCGCGATGCGGACCACGCTCGTCCCTGTCACGGAAGCCGCCCTCGCGGCGCGGACCACGCTCGAACCCACGCCGGTCGTCACGGTCGCGGAAGCCCCCCTCACGCCTGGGACCGCGCTCATCCCTGTCCCGGAAGCCACCTTCGCCACGCGGACCACGGTCATCCCCGTTCCGGAAGCCGCCTTCGCGGCGCGGACCACGCTCGAACCCACGCCGGTCGTCACGGTCGCGGAAGCCCCCCTCACGCCTGGGACCGCGCTCATCCCTGTCCCGGAAGCCACCTTCGCCACGCGGACCACGGTCATCCCTGTCCCGGAAACCACCCTCGCGACGCGGACCACGATCGTCCCTGTCCCGGAAACCACCCTCGCGACGCGGACCACGATCGTCCCTGTCCCGGAAGCCACCTTCGCGACGCGGACCACGCTCGAACCCACGCCGGTCGTCACGGTCGCGGAAACCGCGCTCGTCGCGCCCGTAGTCGCCACGCGGCCGGTCGTCGGATCGGAACGAACGCTCCCCCCGGGAGTCACGCCCACCCCGCCCACGATCATCGCCGTAGGAGCGCCGCCGCTCGCCGTCGCGAGGGCCTTCACCGCGTCGCCGGTCTTCGCCCGATCCGTTGTCTCTGTTCACTTCTGGTCCATTCAGCTTGCTGGTCGCCTACGCGACGAAGGCCACCCGTGGTGGGGTGGCCCGGTGTTCCCAGCCTAGCAAGGCCCCGACATGCACGTGACCGCCGAACGGACCGGAAAACCGTTCGCCCGCCGTCCACCCCGTGGGGAACGATGACCTGCATGTCGCTTCGCTTCCATGAGATCTCCGAGGGAGACCGCCGTATCCTCAACCCGCTCTCGGAGGACAAGCTCGCCCTCCTGGGACGCATCTGCCACATCACCCCGGGCACCCGCCACCTGGATCTCGCGTGCGGCAAGGGCGAGCTGCTCAGCACGTGGGCGGCAACGTACGGCCTGCACGGCGTCGGCATGGACATCAGCCACGTCTTCCTCGACGCCGCCCGCAAACGCGCCGCCGAGCTGGGCGTCTCCGATCAGGTGACGTTCGTGCACGGCGACGCCGGAGCCTACGAAGCCGAGGAGAACGCCTTCGACATCGTCTCCTGCATCGGAGCGACGTGGATCGGCGGCGGCCTGTCCGGCACCCTCGACCTGATGCGCCGCCCCCTCAGGCCCGGCGGCCTCGCCCTCGTCGGCGAGACGTACTGGATCACCCCACCCCCGTCCGATGTCGATGTCGACTTCGACGCGACCTCGCTGGCCGGTACGGCGGAGCGGCTCGCGGCAGGCGGGTACGAGCTGGTGGAGATGGTCCTGGCCAGCCAGGACGACTGGGATCGCTACGTCGCGAGCCAGTGGTGGACCATCACGGAATGGCTCCGCGCCAACCCTGACGATCCCGACGCGCCCGCCATGCGGGACTTCCTGGACAGATCACGACGGCCCTACCTGGAGTACCAACGCCGGCACCTCGGCTGGGGCGTCTTCGTCACCCGCCTCACCGGATGACGGCGGCGACCTCCCTCAGACCGGATACGTCCACCGCGTCTGGCTGTAGGTCTCACCCTTGGCGAACGTGAGGATCTTGTCCGGGACGACGGCGAAGACGGCCGCCGAATTCCCTCCGGCATGGAACGCCCCATCCCGCACGTCGAAGTGCCACTCCTCGCCGTACTTCTCCTCCCAGCCCGCCGCCAGCCTGATGAGCCTGTCCTCATCGGTCTCGCGAACCGCCCTGCCCTCCACCACGACGTCGAGCCCGGCGTCGCCGTTGCACCCGGTCATGAGGATGCAGTGCTGGTTGTGCTCGAGGTTCTTGGTTTTCTGCTCGTCCAGCCCGGTGCAGAAGTACGGCACGCCGTCCAGCCAGATAGACAGCAGGGTGGTGGTGTGCGGACGCCCGTCCCGCCGCACGGTCGTCAGCCAGTACGTCCTGGAGTCCCTGACCAGCCTCACCACGTCATCCCAGGCCGGCG
Organism: Thermoactinospora rubra; assembly: GCF_002093975.1. Classification (GTDB taxonomy): domain Bacteria; phylum Actinomycetota; class Actinomycetes; order Streptosporangiales; family Streptosporangiaceae; genus Nonomuraea; species Nonomuraea rubra_A. Next base: position 3,581 of record NZ_KZ084329.1, on the reverse strand, counting down.
CCGCCGCGTTGTCGCTGCTGAACCTGGCGTCGACCGTGGCCGTGGCTTCCCTGTGCGCCATGTGCGTCTCCCTTCTCGAGTACGGCTTACGCACGGGTAGACCAGTGGATCACACCGAGCTCATCGGTCTGCGGTGGATGAGCATGAGATTTGACCCCATAACGCAGGAAAGGGGGGCCGCCCCTGCCGGGCAGCCCCCCTCCCCTCTACTGTTTGTGCGGCGGCGACCTACTCTCCCACACCCTCCCAGGTGCAGTACCATCGGCGCTGGGAAGCTTAACTACCGGGTTCGGAATGAGACCGGGTGTTTCCTTCCCGCCATAACCACCGCAACCCTGCCAGACACACACCACGCCGGGTGTTGCCTCAGAATTGCGTAGCGGACGCGAGCACACCCCCCACCACGGGGGATGATGCCTTGTGGTCAAGTCCTCGGCCGATTAGTACCGGTCAGCTCCACACGTCACCGCGCTTCCACCTCCGGCCTATCAACCCGGTCATCTCCCGGGAGCCTTACCCCCCATCACTGGGGGTGGGAGACCTCATCTTTGGGCGAGCTTCCCGCTTAGATGCCTTCAGCGGTTATCCCTTCCGAACGTAGCCAACCAGCCATGCACCTGGCGATACAACTGGCACACCAGAGGTTCGTCCGTCCCGGTCCTCTCGTACTAGGGACAGCCCCCATCAAGTCTCCTACGCGCGCAGCGGATAGGGACCGAACTGTCTCGCGACGTTCTAAACCCAGCTCGCGTACCGCTTTAATGGGCGAACAGCCCAACCCTTGGGACCTACTCCAGCCCCAGGATGCGACGAGCCGACATCGAGGTGCCAAACCATCCCGTCGATATGGACTCTTGGGGAAGATCAGCCTGTTATCCCCGGGGTACCTTTTAGCCGTTGAGCGACACCGCTTCCACACGCCGATGCCGGATCACTAGTCCCAGCTTTCGCTCCTGCTCGACCCGTCGGTCTCACAGTCAAGCCCCCTTGTGCACTTACACTCGCCACCTGATTGCCAACCAGGCTGAGGGAACCTTTGGGCGCCTCCGTTACCCTTTAGGAGGCAACCGCCCCAGTTAAACTACCCACCAGACACTGTCCCCCACCCCGATCCAGGGGCGCGGGTTAGACGCTCGAACCGGCCAGAGTGGTATTTCACCAACGACTCCACCCCGACTAGCGTCGGAGCTTCCCAGTCTCCCACCTATCCTACACAAGCCGCCTCAAACGCCAATGTCAAGCTGTAGTGAAGGTCCCGGGGTCTTTCCGTCCTGCTGCGCGAAACGAGCATCTTTACTCGTACTGCAATTTCGCCGGGTCTGCGGTTGAGACAGCGGGGAAGTCGTTACGCCATTCGTGCAGGTCGGAACTTACCCGACAAGGAATTTCGCTACCTTAGGATGGTTATAGTTACCACCGCCGTTTACCGGCGCTTAAGTTCTCACCTTCGCCCACGGTTCCCCGCGGGCTGAGCGGTCCCCTTAACGTTCCGGCACCGGGCAGGCGTCAGTCCGTATACCTCGTCTTACGACTTCGCACGGACCTGTGTTTTTAGTAAACAGTCGCTTCCCCCTGGCCACTGCGACCCCCACCAGCTCCCGGAGCACGTCCGATCACCAGCAGGGGCCCCCCTTCTCCCGAAGTTACGGGGGCAATTTGCCGAGTTCCTTAACCACAGTTCACCCGATCGCCTCGGTATTCTCTACCTGACCACCTGAGTCGGTTTCGGGTACGGGCCGCCGCAACACTCGCTAGAGGCTTTTCTCGGCAGCAGAGGATCATCCACTTCGCCACACTCGGCTCGGCATCACACCTCAGGCACCTGAACGGCGGATTTGCCTGCCGCTCGCCCTACATGCTTACCCCAGGACCACCATCGCCTGGGCTGGACTACCTTCCTGCGTCACCCCATCGCTTACCTACTACCCCCTCGGATCCAGCGTTCACCCCGACCCCCGGCCCGAAGGCCGAGGCGGGCTAAGGACTNGGGTTCGATATGGGCGCGTTGCCGCGGGTACGGGAATATCAACCCGTTGTCCATCGACTACGCCTGTCGGCCTCGCCTTAGGCCCCGACTTACCCTGGGCGGATTAACCTGCCCCAGGAACCCTTGGTCATCCGGCGCAGAAGTTTCCCACTTCTGATGCGCTACTCATGCCTGCATTCTCACTCGCGCACCCTCCACCACTCGATCACTCGGCGGCTTCACCGGATACACGACGCTCCCCTACCCACCCGGCTCACATAGAGCCGAGTGCCACGACGTCGGCGGTGTGCTTGAGCCCCGCTACATTGTCGGCGCGGAATCACTTGACCAGTGAGCTATTACGCACTCTTTCAAGGATGGCTGCTTCTAAGCCAACCTCCTGGTTGTCACTGCGACTCCACATCCTTTCCCACTTAGCACACGCTTAGGGGCCTTAGTCGGTGATCTGGGCTGTTTCCCTCTCGACCATGGAGCTTATCCCCCACAGTCTCACTGCCACGCTCTCACTTACCGGCATTCGGAGTTTGGCTGACGTCAGTAACCTTGTCGGGCCCATCGGCCATCCAGTGCTCTACCTCCGGCAAGAAACACGCGACGCTGCACCTAAATGCATTTCGGGGAGAACCAGCTATCACGGAGTTTGATTGGCCTTTCACCCCTACACACAGGTCATCCCCCAGGTTTTCAACCCTGGTGGGTTCGGGCCTCCACCCAGTCTTACCTGAGCTTCACCCTGCCCATGCGTAGATCACCCCGCTTCGGGTCTACAGCATGCGACTCAACCGCCCTCTTCAGACTCGCTTTCGCTACGGCTCCCCCACACGGGTTAACCTCGCCACACACCATAACTCGCAGGCTCATTCTTCAAAAGGCACGCAATCACCCACACCACCAGCACAAGCCAGCGGCGCCCGGGCTCTCACGGCTTGCAGGCACACGGTTTCAGGTACTCTTTCACAACCCCTCACCGGGGCACTTTTCACCTTTCCCTCACGGTACTCGTGCACTATCGGTCACCAGGGAGTATTTAGGCTTACCAGGTGGTCCTGGCAGATTCACACAGGATTCCTCGAGCCCCGTGCTACTCGGGAACACCCCCGGCAGTCTCCGAAGTTTCGCCTACCCGGCTCTCACGGTCTCCGGCCGCCCATCCCAGAGCGTTCGGCTACCCCGAAGATTTTTCACTGCCCGATCCCCCGGCAGAGAGATCAGAGAGGTCCCACAACCCCGCATACGCAACGCCCGCCGGCTTTACCACGTACACGGTTTAGCCTCCTCCGCTTTCGCTCACCACTACTCACGGAATCACACTTTGTTTTCTCTTCCTGCGGGTACTGAGATGTTTCACTTCCCCGCGTTACCACCAACCGCCCTATACATTCAGACGGCGGCGACCCGACATGACTCGGGCCAGGTTTCCCCATTCGGACATCCCCGGATCAACGTCTGGTTGGCGACTCCCCGAGGCTTAACGCAGCCTCCCACGTCCTTCATCGGCTCCTGATGCCAAGGCATCCACCGTGTGCCCTACACAACTTGGCCACAAAGATGCTCGCGTCCACTATGCAAATCTCAAACAACACACAGCCACCAG
>NZ_KZ084328.1:2500-272613 GCF_002093975.1 Thermoactinospora rubra | reverse complement strand
GATGATGCTGGCTTCAGGGCCTCCACGAAAGTCGGAGTGGTTCACTTCCAGGATGAACACAAAGCGATGGTTGCCCTCGTAGAGGATGTGTTGACGCGCCATCCGTTCGGCAACTGCCTCAGCGACATCATCGACAGGAACACGCCTGGTATCGCGGATGGCCTCCAGGGTGGCGGTGGTGTATCCAGCCGTTTGGAGCAGGCCGGGGATGACATCCTGGCAGTAGGACCGATAGAGCTTCGTCCGCTCATACAACTCCCGGACCGCGACGTTTAGCCGCGTCAGCCCAGACTTCTCCGCCCGCCGCCAGTCCAACCAGGCGGTATCTACGGCACGGAGTTCCGCGATCAGTTCGGGAAGCAGGCCGGGAACCCCGCACGCCTCTACCCAGGCGGCTAGATCACTTTCTGAGGGCTGCTTCTTACCATGTTCGATTCGTGAGGTCTTGGCCTCATGCCAGCCTGCCTTGGCTGCCAGCGCTCGGGCGGTGAGGTTCGCGTCGAGGCGAAGCTCTCGAAGCTTGGATGCAAGTGCCTGCCGTGCTGCCTGAGCGCTGGAGCTGGCCGAGTACGGGGAAGCCATGATCTACGGTGCCACGTCGTGCGGGGTTTTGGTGATCAGATTCGATACTCCGCGTGGTCTATGGCTCGTTCCCAAGCCGCCGCGAACGCGGTCGTGCAGAGACTTACCGTAGCCGGGTCCTCACTTTCGTCGTTGGCGACCCAGGTGCCATCCCCTGCAAAGTGGCAGAATTGCACCACTCGGCCATCGAAGACCCAGACGTCGTTCCCAGGCAGGGCCAGATCTGAGGCCAAGCGCCTGGGCAACCATCTGATCACCTCTCCAGCGGAGAGATTGACCCCTGGCGTCACCTCGTACTCGAACCTGATGTAGGTGCTCACCGGTTCGGAGATGATACGAACCCGGCGTATGGCAACGCCGCGCGCTACTGCCGCCCGAGCGGTCTCAGTGAAGTCGGAATAGTGCCGAACGGCTTCGGCCAGGTCTCCGGCCTCCCAAGCCTTGTAGCCGGGGGCATCCAGCATGTACTGGTCACGCATCTCCAGTTTGAAGGCGGTGCGCTCACACGTTGCCAGGAGTTCGTTGAAGTCCGCCACGGCATGCCTCCATGATGATCTCGATCATGCGTGCGGGGAGGCGCACGACTGACTCGCTGTCCAGGATCGGGCTGTTCGCCGCGACCATCGCCAGTATCTCCGGGTCTGTCACGGTCTCGCCCTGAAAGTAGAAGTCCCCTGTGATGGGGTCCCGGAAGACGGCCGGACAGTTATTGCCTGGATTGCTCGGGTCCTTGCCGTAGAACGCTAGCGCCATGAGGCTCTCCCTTGTTTGGGGCTTGCGATTCCTTGCACACTCGCGAGCCTGACCGCAGATCGAGGAAGCGTCAACGGCTTTGGTCAAGGTGAGGTCATGCAAGGGTCAGCACAACGTCGGCCCAGGGTGCTGACAACGGCGATCAACTACCGACAGGAAGAAGCCCCAGACTCGCGACATAGACCACGAGCTGAGCATGTGCTCCATCAACGAGTGTGGTGTGACAAGGGCCGGATTCGGACCGATTCTGGTGTTGCGATACGGCACCCTGGGCTACTCTGAGGCCGATCTTCGAAAGCCCAGAAGTCCCTTCACAAGGCGCTGCGAACCGTCCCGACGCGGCCGACGTGGTTCCGGTATCACCCCCAGAACGGCGTGACCGCCTTCATGGTGACCTCGCGGCGCGCGAACCGCTCGCCAAGCTCCCGCTCGGCCGCAACAGCGGCCCGGCTCAGCCTTTCCCTTCATCGCCGGAGGCTCCGATGAAGTCAGCGATCACCACTGGCGTCCCCCTGGTCGGCGTCGCTGTCTCAGGGGGCTGCGCAGCTGACTCCTCTCCCGCGGCTGCCCCATCCACCTCCACAACTTGCCCTGGCGCCGTCTGCATGGTCGGCAGCGACCCCCAGATCCTCATACACGACCCACGGGAGGACGGCCACAGACCCTTCACCGGGCAGGTGAAATGGATCAGCAATGACTCCTGCCTGGCCGTGGACACCGGCAGCGGCGTCGTGGTGCCGATCTGGCCCCAAGGCACGGCCCCGCTCCACACCGGCGTCCACCGCGGTGTCTCGCTGCCCGGCGTGGGGGACTTGCTGGATGGCGACCGGTTCACCGGGATCGGGGTCTGGCATCGGGAGGACCCGATGTTCCTCCAGGCGCCGGGACGGTGCCGTCGGAGCAACGGCTTCCTCCTCGTCGACCCCTCTGGCGTCAAGCGGGTGACCGGTTGAACCTGAGCATGACACCGCGTTCGGTTCGTCTCGTCGATCCAGCCTGGGATCCGGGCGGCCGCTGTTGTCCAAGTGCTCATGGCGGTGTTCCGGGCGGCGAACCATGGTCACGCCGCTACCGGGACACCGCCGCTACCGGGACACCGGTGACGAACTGGAGGAGATCGACAATGACGATGGACCAGGGCGCCGGCATCGAAACGTTCCGCGAGGAGGAGGGCGCGTGACAGTGGCACGAGTACTGGTCATCGGTCTCGACCCCGCCAAGATCCAGGGCTGGGATCCGGAGCCGGTGCAGGCGGCGATAGCCCGCGGCCGGGCCCGTTTCGACGATCACGGCATCGAGGCCGACTGGTGCCTGGTGGCACTCGACGAGAACCCCGAGGAAGCGATCGTGGAGGCGCTGACCCGCAAGGACTACGCCTGCGTGGTGATCGGTGGCGGCATCCGCACGTACGAGCCGTTGCTCGAGCTCTTCGAGAAGGTGGTCAATCTGGTCCGGCAGCACGCGCCCGATGCCGCCATCGCCTTCAACAGCAGCCCCGAGGACTGCGCCGACGCGGCTCTGCGGTGGTTGCGTTAGAAGCTCAAAACCTGGTGGACGATACTGGGATTGAACCAGTGACCTCTTCCGTGTCAGGGAAGCGCTCTCCCGCTGAGCTAATCGTCCAGAGAGCGGAAGACGGGATTCGAACCCGCGACCCTCACCTTGGCAAGGTGATGCTCTACCCCTGAGCCACTTCCGCTTGGCGTGTGCACTACTTTAGCGGATCCTGCCGGGTCCGCCATCCAGCACCGAGGTGGAGACGGGATTTGAACCCGTGTAGACGGCTTTGCAGGCCGCTGCCTCGCCTCTCGGCCACTCCACCAGGAGTCTTGCGCTCCGAGCGGAAGACGGGATTCGAACCCGCGACCCTCACCTTGGCAAGGTGATGCTCTACCCCTGAGCCACTTCCGCGTCGCCCGCCGTTCGCGGGCCACGAGGAAACTTTATCGTCTCCACGGAGTGCATGCGCCCATCCAGGGGCCCGCGGCGCGCGAATTCATGGAATCACGTCCACATCGGCGGCCCTGACGAAGGCCATGCGGTGCCCGAGCTGGATCTGGTGGTACTCCGTCCGGCCGCGGACGTGGACGTGCCGCGCCGGGTCCGGCGAACGGGCCGCGTAGAAGGACCCGCGCACGGTCAGGCCGAGCGCGTAGGCCTGCCCCCTGTCCAGCCGGTACGGCAGAGCCGACAGCGGCTGGTAGGGCGCCCTGCCCCGGTAGGCCGCCCGCTCCGGGTAGGCCCGGCCGTACACCGGCACGTTGTCGCGCACCGGCGTCACCAGCGGACCCGAGGCCGGCACGGCGGCCGGCGCCTCCGGCGGGTTGTGGAACCACGCCTTGCGGCCCAGGTACCAGATCGCCGTCCACTCGGCCTCCCGGCCGGCCACGGCGTAGCGTTGCCCGGCGGAGGCCCTGGCCCCGTGGTCGTAGACGCTCGCGGTGGAGGGCCCGCGGCGGCCGGGGTCGTCGACCAGCGGCGCGTCGGGTCGCGGGGCGGTGCGCAGCCACACGGCCGAGGAGCCCTGCGGCCGGCAGGGGGTCTTGCGCGCGCAGCCGGTGTACGGCTGGGCGTTCCCCTGGAAGTCGGGGTTGACGAGCACCGAGCCGCCCTCGTCCGCCGCCAGCGCGCCCTCCTCGCCCGGCCCCGGCAGCGGCGCCTCCATGAGGGCGAACAGGCGCGCCCAGTCCCAGAACGGCCCCGGGTCGTTGTGCATCCCCGACAGCTCTCTGGCCGTGGGGCCCGGCACGTTGTCGTGGCCCAGGATGTGGTCGCGGTCCAGCGGGATGTCGTAGCGGTCGGCCAGGTAGCGCACCAGCCGGGCTGCCGAGCGGTACATCGCCTCGGTGTACCAGGCCGCGCCCTTGGCCAGGTAGCCCTCCTGCTCGATGCCGATCGAGCGCGTGTTGACGTACCAGTTGCCGGCGTGCCAGGCGATGTCGCGGGTCCGCACGTGCTGGGCGACGTGCCCGTCGCGGGAGCGGATGGTGTAGTGCCAGCTGACGTACCGGGGGTCGCGGACCATGGCGGGGACGCCGCCCCAGGTTCCCTCCATGTCGTGCAGGACGATGTAGTCGATCCACCGGCGGCCCCGCACCCGGTCGTGGTTGCCGTAGTCGCCCCTGCCGAAGCGGGCGTGGGCGGCGGGCAGCCACTGGCAGCTGAGCGTCTGCGGGCATTCCGCCTGGCGGGCGGCGCGCGCCGGCGGCCGCTGCGGCGCGGCCAGGCCCGGGTGGGCGGCGAGCCGTACGGGATGGCCGTCGTCGGTGACGCGCTGCGCGCCCGTCCGCATGATCTCGATCACCTCGTCGGCGAACGCCTCGGACCCGCCGTAGCGGGCGGCCGCCTCGTGCCAGCTCCCGCCCGCACGGTAGGCGGCCAGCAGGGCCGCGCCGCCCCGGATGTTGGCGGCCGGGTCGGCGCGCAGCCGCTCGGGCGGCAGCCCGGTCAGGCGCGCCGCCTCGCGCAGGGTGTCGGGCACGTGCGGCACGGCGCGCAGCGGCCTGCCCTCGTCGCCGCGCCGGTCCTCCTCCGCCCGCACGGCCGCCGCGTCGACCAGGTGCATGGGCCCGTAGCCGCCGGCCGCGCTGGGCAGCCCGGCGTTGGCGTCCCACCGCGACTGCAGGTAGGACACCGCCAGCAGTACGCTCTCCGGCACGCCGTACTCCGCCGCCGCCCTGCGGAAGTCGCCCTGCCGGCCCGGCTGCTCGCCCGGGGCGGCCAGGCCGAGGGGGGCCATCAGGGCGGCGAGCAGGGTGACGATCCAGTACGGCATGGCTGACCCCCACGAAGCGCGACTGATTAACTCCATACTGTAACCATGCCCGGCTGTGGACGGTTCATCCGAGACGATCAAGCCTGCGATGGTTCCCAATTCTTGCCCGATTTCGGGCAGGATATTGGCTGGAGTGCCTCCGCATGGGTACGGTCCTCGTCGTGCATCCCCACGAGGACCTCATCGCGCACCTCACCCGGACGAGCCCGCTCGGCCCGGGCGAGGCGGCGCGCGTGGTGGCCGACGTGCTGGCGTACTTCTCCGAGCCGGTGGAGGAGTTCGTCAGGCGGCGGCACCGCGAGCTCAAGGCTCGCGGGCTCACCAACGACGAGATCTTCCCCAGGATCGCCGCGGAACTGCCGGCGCGCCGGGTCGCGGCCCCGCCGCTGACGCTGCGGCAGCTGCGCCGGATCGTTTACGGATGAGGAGAAGACCACATGTGCGGAATCGTCGCGTACGTGGGGCCCAAGGACGCCGCCCCGATCCTGCTCGAAGGCATGCAGCGGCTGGAGTACCGCGGCTATGACTCGGCCGGCATCGTGGTGTCGAACAAGGGCCTGAAGGTCCGCAAGTGCAAAGGCCGGGTGGCGGACCTGGCGCAGACCGTGCCGGCGAGCTTCAAGGGCAAGGTGGGCATCGGCCACACCCGGTGGGCCACCCACGGCGCGCCCAGCGACGTGAACGCGCACCCGCACCTGTCGGCCGACGAGCGCATCGCGGTCGTGCACAACGGCATCATTGAGAACGCCAACGAGCTGCGCGGCAGGCTCCAGGCCGACGGGGTGCGGTTCGTGTCGGAGACCGACACCGAGGTGCTGGCCCACCTCATCGCCGCCACCGTCAAGGAGACCGCCTCGCTGGAGGAGGCCGTACGGCTCGCGCTCAAGCGGGTGGTCGGCACCTACGGCATCGCCGTGATCGACGCCGAGCGGCCCGGCGAGATCGTCGTCGCCCGCAACGGCAGCCCCATCGTGCTGGGCATCGGCGAGAAGGAGATGTTCGCCGCCTCCGACGTGGCCGCCATGATCCGCTACACCCGCCAGGTCGTCCACCTCGAGGACGGCGAGCTGGCGGTCATCAAGGCCGACGGCTTCAACACCTTCTCCAGCGACGCGCGGGAGACCGCCAAGGAGCCGCTGACCGTCGACTGGGACGCCGGCCACTTCGACACCGGCGGCTACGAGCACTACCTGCTCAAGGAGATCTCCGAGCAGCCCGACACGGTGGCGCGGACCCTGTCCGGGCGCATCGACGACCGCTTCCACGTCTCCCACCTCGGCGGGCTCAACATGGATCCGCGCGAGACCAGGTCCTTCCGCCGCGTGAAGATCATCGGCTGCGGTTCGGCCTACTACTCCGGCCAGATCGGCGCGCAGCTCATCGAGGAGCTGGCCCGCATCCCCGCCGACGCCGAGCCCGCCTCGGAATTCCGCTACCGCAACCCGGTCATCGACCCCGACACCCTCTACGTGGCCATCAGCCAGTCGGGGGAGACCTACGACACACTGGCCGCCGTCCAGGAGATCAAGCGCAAGGGCGGCCGCGTCATCGGCATCGTCAACGCGGTCGGCAGCGCCATCGCCCGCGAGGTGGACGGCGGCGTCTACCTGCACGCCGGGCCGGAGGTGTCGGTGGCCTCCACCAAGGCCTTCACCTCCACGGCCGTGGCCTTCGCCCTCATCGCCCTGCACTTCGGCCGCGTGCACGACCTGTCGCCGGCCGACGGGCGGCGCATCTGCGAGGGGCTGCGCAGGCTGCCCGCCCAGATCGAGGAGATCCTCAAGCAGGGCGACAGGATCGCCGAGCTGGCTCGCAAGTACGCGACCTACCCCAGCATCATGTTCGTCGGCCGGGTCCGCGGCTACCCGGTGGCCCGGGAGGGCGCACAGAAGCTCAAGGAGATCTCCTACATCCACGCCGAGGCCTACCCGGCCAGCGAGCTCAAGCACGGGCCGCTGGCGCTGATCGGCCCGGAGATGCCGACCGTGGCGATCGTCCCGGACGACGAGCTGCTCGACAAGAACCTCACGACGCTGGGCGAGATCCACGCCCGCGGCGGCCGGGTGCTCATGGTGGGACACCGCGAGCCGGAGGCCGGCCTGGCCGACGACGTGATCGTGGTGCCCAAGAACGAGATCGAGCTGGACCCCATCCTGCTGACCGTCCCGCTGCAGCTGCTGGCCTACCACGCCGCGGTGGCGCTCGGGCGGGACGTGGACAAGCCGCGCAACCTCGCCAAGAGCGTCACGGTCGAGTAGCGGACCTGCGCACCCACAGGCTGACGGGGCGGTTGACGAGGCTTCCGCTGGTCCACGGCACCTCGTGCGCCGGTTGGGCCAGCGTGAGGTCCGGCGCGCGGGCGACGAGCACGCCGAGGATCTCCTGCATCTCCATCCTCGCCAGGTTCGCGCCCAGGCAGTAGTGCGGGCCCTGCCCGAAGGACAGGTGGCGGGCCTCGCGGTCCAGGACCATGGCCTCGGGGTCGGGGAACACCGCCGGGTCGAAGTTCGCCCCGATGAAGGAGGCGATGACGCCCTCGCCCTTCCTGACCGTGCCCGAGGGCAGCTCCACGTCCTCGGTGGCGAGCCTGATCAGCGGGCTCTCGCCGGGCTGGTCCAGCCGCAGCAGCTCCTCGACCGCCCCGGGGATCAGCTCGGGTGAGGCCACCAGGCTCGCGTAGCCGTCCCGCGGGTCCAGCAGCCGCAGGGCGGCGCGCGACAGCACCGAGCCGGTGGTCTCGTGCCCGGCCACGAACAGGCCGAGGACCGTGCGCACCAGCTCCTCCTCGGTGAGCCGGTCCTCGCCGTCGCGCGCCCTGAGCATGGTGGCGAGCAGGCCGTCGCGCGGGTTCCCGCGGTGCTCGGCGACCAGTCCGGCGCAGTAGTCGTAGAACTCCGCGGCGGCCTTGAGCTTGTCCTCCTCCGGCAGGGCGGAGGTCGACAGCATGGCGTCCGACCAGGCGCGGACGCGGCCGAAGTCGATGCCCGGCACGCCCATGACGTCGCAGATCACCTGGACGGGCAGCGGGAAGGCGAAGCCCGTGACGAAGTCGAACTCCTCCGGCAGGGCGTCGAGCAGTTCGGCGGTCAGCTCGCGCAGCCGGGGCCGCCACTGGTTCACCTGGCGGGGGGTGAAGGTCGACGACAGCAGGCGGCGCATCCGGGTGTGCTCGGGCGGATCCTGGCTGATCAGGCCGCCCGGCGCCTCGGCGAGGGTGAACCCGCGGTACATGCGCGGCGAGCCGGGGGCGCTCAGGTCGCGGGAGAAGCGCGGGTCGGTGAGGACCATCAGCGCGTCCTCGTAGGTGGTGGTCAGGTACACCTCGTCGCCGCTGGGCAGCTGGACCCGGGAGAGCGGATCGCGCTCACGACGCCGCGCGTACTCGGGGGAGGGGACGCCCCGTGGGCCGGTCATGAACGGATATTTCGCAACATCGGCCATAAACCGGACGGTAGCGAGTGTGCTCCCCTTCGACTAGACCCGAGATCGCACGCCCGGCTTGTGAAGATCATGACGAGGATGTGTAGCTGCTTGGAATGTGCGCATAACTCTTCGTAGTACTGCGGGGGCGTGATCACGGGGGTGGACGCCATGCGGCGTCGGCGGTTCTTGGCGCTCGGGCTGGGGGCGGCGGTGAGCGCCGCGGGGTGCGGGTCGCGGCGGGCCGGCCCCGCCGGGACCGCCGCCCTGGGGCATGTCTCCGTGGTGGCCGACGGCGAGCACTGGGCGCCCGTCGCCCAGGTGTACGGCAGGGCGCTCCGGCAGCGGGTGGCGCCGCCGGCCGGCCATGCGGCCGCGGTCCCCGGCCCGGCGACGCGCATCACCGTCACGGGGCTGTCGGCCGTGGCCTCGGCCGAGGTCAACCAGCGCACCCCTCTGCTGGAGGCCGCCACGCCCCTGGCCAGGCTGACCGGCGAGCCCGAGGTCGTGGTCGTCCCGGCCGAGTCGCGGCTGGCCGGCTTCGACGCCTTCGCGGCCGCGCTGCTCGCCGACCCGGCCGCGATCCGGCTGGCCGGGGGCCCGCAGGGGGAGGCGGACCACGTGCTGTTCGGGCTCATCTCCCAGGGCCTGGGCGCCGACACCCGGCTCGTGGACTACGCGGGCTACTCCACCAGCGTGGAGGCCGCCGCCGCGCTGATGGCCGGCACCGTCGCCGCGGCGGCCGGGACCCTGGCCGCCTGGCGCACCCGCATCGACAGGGGCAGGGTGCGGGTCCTGGCCGTCTCCACCGCCGAGCGCGTCGCCGGCCTGGACGCGCCGACGCTGCGGGAGTGCGGCGTCCGCGTGGACTTCAGCGAGTGGTGCGCCGCCTTCGGCCCGCCCGACATGGGGGAGAGGGCGCGGCTGGCCGCCGTGGCAGCCTGCGAGGAGGTCGCCTACTCCGAGCAGTGGCTGGAGGCCTGCCGTACCCGGGGCTGGAAGCCGATGCCGCTGGCGGGCGGGGACTTCGCCCGGTGGCTGGCCTCGGAGCTCGGACGCACCCGCCACGTGCTGCGGGATCTCGGCCTGCTCGACACGCACAGCACAAGTTGTGGGGTCGGTTGCGGAAACGGCCACTAGATGTAGGATCCTGATCGTCGCTGGTTCGCCCCTCAGGGGGCGGAGCAAAAGGGAACCCGGTGCGAGTCCGGGACTGCCCCGCAGCGGTGAGCGGGAACGACCGCCGTCACGAAGCACTGGATGCGCATCTGGGAAGCGACGGCCAGTAGGCAGACCACCACGCCCGCGAGTCCGAAGACCTGCCGGCGACTTCAGCTGTCCGGAGCCTCGAGGGAGGGCTCGGGGGCGTCGCGGCGTGCCCGCGTGCTCTCGCCTGCCCTGGGGGCGGCAGAGCTCGCGAGGAGAGAGCACGTGACGCAGACCGTCGAACGGGACCGCAGGCTGGCCATCGAGGAGGCCGCCGCGCGGGTGATCGAGGACCCGGCCAACTCGCGCGCCGCGGCGCGCCTGCTGGCCGAGGAGATCGCCGAGGAGGCCGCCACCCACGGGGTGCGGACCTTCTCCGAGTCCGTCGCGGCCACCCACGCCGAGGGGCTGGTCCAGGACCGGCTGGCCGCGTTCGTGGCCGCGCACGCCGCCGAGCTGGACGCCCTCGTCGACCCCGGGGCCGACGACAGGTTCGAGTACTTCGGGCTGCGCACGGTCTACGACCGCTACCTGCTGCGCCACCCCGTCAGCCGGGCCGTGCTGGAGCGGCCCCAGCACTTCTTCCTGCGCGTCGCCTGCGGCCTGTCGCAGACCGTGGCGGAGGCCGCCGAGCTGTACCGGCTCATGTCCACGCTGGCCTACCTGCCCTCCTCGCCCACGCTGTTCAACTCAGGGGCGCGGCGCCCGCAGCTGTCGTCGTGCTTCCTGCTGGACTCCCCGCGCGACGAGCTGGAGGCCATCTACGAGCGCTACGGGCAGGTCGCCAGGCTGTCGAAGTACGCCGGGGGCATCGGCATCTCCTGGACCCGGGTGCGCTCCCGCGGCTCGCTCATCCGCGGCACCAACGGCCACTCCAACGGCATCGTGCCCTGGCTGCGCACGCTCGACGCCTCCGTCGCGGCGGTCAACCAGGGCGGCCGGCGCAAGGGCGCGGCGTGCGTGTACCTGGAGACCTGGCACGCCGACATCGAGGAGTTCCTGGAGCTGCGCGACAACACCGGCGAGGAGGCCCGCCGCACCCACAACCTCAACCTGGCCAACTGGGTGCCGGACGAGTTCATGCGCCGGGTGGAGGCCGGCGCCGACTGGTCGCTGTTCGACCCCAAGACCGTGCCCCACCTCACCGACCTGTACGGCGAGGCCTTCGACCGCGCCTACCGCGAGGCCGAGGCGGCGGGCCTGGCCGTACGGACCATCCCGGCCCGCACCCTCTACGGCCGGATGATGCGCACCCTCGCCCAGACCGGCAACGGCTGGATGACCTTCAAGGACGCCGCCAACCGCGCCTCCAACCAGACCGCCCGGCCGGAAAACGTCATCCACCTGTCCAACCTGTGCACCGAGATCCTGGAGGTGACCAGCGACGCCGAGACCGCCGTGTGCAACCTCGGCTCGGTCAACCTGGCCGCCCACCTCGATGCCACCGGCCTGGACTGGGCCAGGCTGCGCCGGACCGTCCGCACCGCCGTGCGCTTCCTGGACCGGACCATCGACCTGGGTTTCTACCCGACGCCGGAGGCGGAGGCCGCCAACAGGCGCTGGCGGCCGATCGGGCTGGGCGTCATGGGCCTGGCCGACGTGTTCTTCGCCCTCCGGCTGCCCTTCGACTCGCCCGAGGCACTGGAGCTGTCCACGAGGATCGCGGCCGAGATCATGTGGGCCGCCTACGACACCTCCGCCGACCTGGCCGTCGAGCGCGGGCGGCACCCCTCCTACGAGGACACGCGCGCCGCGGGGGGCGTGCTGCACCCCGACCACTTCGGCGCCCCGGTGCCGGAGGGGCTGCGCGAGAAGATCGCCCGCACCGGGCTGCGGAACTCCCTCATGATCGCCATCGCGCCCACGGCCACGATCGCGTCCATCGCGGGCTGCTACGAGTGCATCGAGCCGCAGGTGTCCAACGTCTTCAAGCGCGAGACCCTGTCGGGGGAGTTCCTGCAGGTCAACCGCTACCTGGTGGCCGATCTGCAGGCGCGCGGGCTGTGGACCCCGCGGATGCGCGACGCGATCAAGCGGGCCGACGGGTCGGTGCAGGACATCCCGGGCATCCCCGAGGACCTCAAGGTGCTCTACCGCACGGCCTGGGAGCTGCCGCAGAAGGCGCTCATCGACCTGGCCGCGGCGCGCATGCCGTACATCGACCAGTCCCAGTCCCTCAACCTGTTCATGGCCAGCCCGACCATCGGCAAGCTCTCGTCGATGTACCTGTACGCCTGGAAGAAGGGCCTGAAGACCACCTACTACCTGCGCTCGCGTCCCGCGACGCGGATCGCGCAGACGACCGTGCAGGCCACCGTGCAGGCCACCGTGCAGACGACAGCGGCGGCAGCCGTACCGGCCGCGGCCTGCTCCCTGGAGAACCCCGAGACGTGTGAGGCGTGCCAGTGATGCTGCTCGACCCCGGAATGGACCTGACCCTCCGCCCGATGCGCTACCCCGACTTCTACGAGCGCTACCGGGCGGCCATCCGCAACACCTGGACGGTGGAGGAGGTCGACCTCCACTCCGACCTGGCGGACCTGCCGAAGCTGAGCGCGCAGGAGCGGCACCTGATCAACCGGCTGGTGGCCTTCTTCGCCACCGGCGACTCGATCGTGGCCAACAACCTGGTGCTCAACCTCTACCAGCACGTCAACGCGCCGGAGGCGCGGCTGTACCTGTCACGGCAGCTGTTCGAGGAGGCGGTGCACGTCCAGTTCTACCTGACCCTGCTGGACACCTACCTGCCGGATCCCGAGGAGCGGGCCAAGGCCTTCGCCGCCGTCGAGCACATCCCCTCCATCCGGGACAAGGCCGAGTTCTGCTTCAAGTGGATCGACTCGCTGTTCGGGGTGCGGCGGCTGAACAGCGCCGAGGACCGGCGGGCGTTCCTGCTCAACCTCATCTGCTTCGCCGCCTGCATCGAGGGGCTGTTCTTCTACGGCGCCTTCGCCTACGTCTACTGGTTCCGCTCCCGCGGCCTGCTGGGCGGCCTGGCCACCGGCACGAACTGGGTGTTCCGCGACGAGTCCATGCACATGGAGTTCGCCTTCAGCGTCGTGGACACCGTGCGCGCCGAGGAGCCCTCGCTCTTCGACGACGAGCTGGAGGGCCAGGTCGTCCAGATGCTGGAGGAGGCCGTGGCCTGCGAGCTGGCCTTCGCCCGCGACCTGTGCGGCGACGGCATGCCCGGCATGAGCGCCGGCCAGATGCGGCAGTACCTGGAGTACGTCGCCGACCAGCGGCTGGCCCGGCTCGGTTTCTCCCGCCGGTACGGCACGGCCAACCCGTTCGCGTTCATGGAGCTGCAGGACGTGCAGGAGCTGGCCAACTTCTTCGAGCGGCGCGTTTCGGCCTACCAGGTGGCGGTGGAGGGGAGTGTGACCTTCGACGAGGCGTTCTGATGTGATTGGGGCATGAGTGCGTCGCTCAATTGGCTCACCCTCCTCGTCGCGCTCGTCGGCGCCGTCGTCGCGGTGGAGCTGCTCCGGCGCTGGCTCGTCAGGGCGGCGCGCCGCTGGCCCGCCGCCGGGCCGTTCCTGCGCCGCTGCATCTGGCCCGGCTTCACCGTGGCCGTCCTGGTGGCGGCGAACACGGTCTACACGCCCTCCATGATGGGCTACGGGCCGGAGGAACGGCAGGTCGGCGACCTGGTCGACCGGGCCCTCGGCCTGCTGACCGTCGTCGGCGTCACGTGGCTGGTCATCCAGGCCTCCTACGCGGTCACCGACGTCGTCCTGGAACGGCTGGAGCAGGTGGAGGGCGACCGGGACCGCCGCGCCCGCCGCATCCGCACGCAGATCGCGCTGGTGCGGCGGGTCGCGGCGGCGGTCGTCGTCGTGATCGCCCTCGGCGCGATCCTGTTCTCCTTCCCGCAGGTGCGCGCCCTGGGCACCGGCCTGCTGGCCTCGGCGGGCATCGCGGGCGCGATCGTCGGCATCGCCGCCCAGTCGACCATCGGCAACATGCTCGCCGGGCTCCAGCTCGCCTTCAGCGACGCGCTCCGGCTGGACGACGTGGTCGTCGTCAACAACGAGTGGGGCAGGATCGAGGAGCTCACGCTCACCTACGTGGTGGTGCGCTCCTGGGACGAGCGGCGGCTGGTGTTCCCGGTCTCCTACTTCACCCAGAACCCCTTCGAGAACTGGACCCGCCACGGCAGCCGCGTCATCGGCCACGTCTACCTGCGGATGGACTGGGCGGTCCCGGTGCGGGAGCTGCGCGACGAGCTGCACGCCTTCATCAAGGACCACCCGCTGTGGGACCAGAAGGACTGGACCCTCCAGGTGACCGACATCCTGCCCAACGGCCTGGTCGAGCTGCGGGCGCTGATGAGCGCGGCCGACTCCGCCTCGGTCTGGGACCTCAAGTGCGACGTCCGCGAGCACCTGGTGGAGTACGTCAGGACCCGCCGTCCGGACGCGCTGCCGCGCTTCCGCGTCGACCTGGATCCGGGCGACCGGCCGCACGACCACTAGATGGTGGTGTCGGTGGATGCCGGGCAGGCGTCATGAACACCTGGAGGAGTGCATGCTGGACGTCGTCTTCTCGGTGCTGGGCCCGGTGGAGGTGCGAAGCGGCGGCCGGCCGGTGCCGCTCGGCGGCGGCAGGCAGCGTGCGCTGCTCGTGGCGCTGCTGCTCAGCGCCGACCGCGTGGTCTCGATCGACCGGTTGGTGGACGAACTCTGGGGTGATCTGCCGCCCGGTTCGGCCCGCACCCAGGTGCACACGCTGGTGTACCGGGTGCGGCAGTCGCTGGGCGAGGCCGGGGTCCTGATCGAGACCAGCCCGCCCGGATATGTGCTCCGCACCGGCTCGGCGCAGATCTCCGTGGCGATCGATGTCTCCGAGTTCACCGGACGGATCGAACGCGCGAGGGACTGCGCCGCTCGTGGACGGCCGGACGAAGCCGTCGCCGAGTTCCGTGCGGCGCTCGGGCTGTGGCGTGGGCAACCGCTGGAAGGCGCCGGCGCGGTGTTCGTGTCCCGCGAGGCGGCACGACTGGAGGAACTGCGCCTGACGGCGCTCGAGGAGTGCCTTGGCCTTGAGCTGGCTCTCGGCAGGCATGCGGCCGTGGTGGCGGAACTGGCGGCGCTGGTGACCGAGCATCCCCTTCGAGAGGAGCTTCGTGCCCGGTTGATGCTGGCGCTCTATCGTTGCGGGCGGCGCGCGGAGGCGCTGGAGGTGTACCGCAGCGGGCGCGCGTTACTTGTGGAGGAAACCGGCCTGGAACCGACGGCCCGGTTGCGTGACCTGCACGAGGTGATCCTGAGAGGCGACCGTGACCCGGACCCTCCCGCCGCCGCCCCGGAACGCCCGCGGGAGCCGCCTGCCACTCGCACGTCACCGCCCGCTCAAGCCGTACCTGTCGTAGCCGGGCCGGCGGGCGGCGGCAAGCGGGTCAGGATGATCGGAGTGGGAGCGGCGATCACGCTGGTGGTCTGTGCCGGTGGGCTGGCCGTGGGTGACGGGTTCACCACCGAGGTGCCCCCGAAGCCGGCGGGTGTTCAGCTGGTCTCCGGGCCTGCCTGGGTGGAGGCACCGCCCAAGCCGGTGCCGGCGGCGTTCTTCGGCACGACCGTCGGAACCAAGAGCGGCGCCATGCCGGGATTCCGCGTCGGGGCGGTCCGCTTCTGGGACAGCCGCACGCGCTGGGCCAACGTCCAGCCCGGACCCGACACGTTCGACTGGAGCAATCTCGACCGGATGGTGGAGGGGGCCGAACGCGAGCGCCTCCCGATCCTCTACACGATGGGCATCACCCCGTCCTGGGCGGCGCCCGACGCTCCCAGAAGCGCGTACGACGACGGCTCGAGGACGGCCCCGCCCCGCGACCTCGCCCACTGGGACAGGTACGTGCGGGCAGTGGTGTCCCGCTACAAGGGACGCATCGGCGCCTACGAGATCTGGGACTTCGCCAACACCCCCGAGCACTACACGGGTGACCTGGCGACCTTGAGCGAGATGACGCATCGGGCCGCGGCCATCATCAAGAAGGCGGACCCGCGGGCCACGGTCGTGTGTCCCTCCTTCGGGAAGCTGTGGACGCCCCAGGGCCGTCGGGATCTCGCGAGCTTCGCGGCCATGGGCGGTTACCGGTCTTGTGACGCCGCCGCCGTCAAGCTTCATCCACGCAGCAACACGGGCCGTCCCGAGGAAATGACGGAACTGGCCGTCCTCATCTACAACACGCTGCACAATGCCGGAGTCCATCTGCCCATGTGGGCCACGGGGCCGGGTCACTCCATCCCCACGGACAAGCCCTTGCGGGAGGACGACGCCAACAATTACGCGGTGCGCTTCTACCTGGCGGGCCTCTACGCCCGTTACGGCCGTATGTACTTCTACAGCTGGGGCGTCCGCAACCTGCCTCTGGTGCTCCAGGTGGAGGGGAGCGCGCCGACCCGGGCGGCGCTGTTCATCGACCGGCTCCAGGGCTGGCTGGCCGGGGCGTCGGTCCGGTCGTGCGGGCGGGGCAGGGCCAACGGCCTGGCGGACGGGGTGTGGCAGTGCCGGTTCACGCTCCCTGCCGCGCGCGGCGGCGAGGAGGTCGCCGTGCGCTGGACGGCCGAAGGCGCTGTCGCGATGACGCTTGAGCGCGGTGTGCGGCGCATCGACCATCTCGACGGGCGGTCCATGCCCGTGCACGCCGGGCAGACCGTGACGATCAGCGAGCGTCCCGTCCTGATCCGGTTCGGCGCAACGCCCTCACCGGCGCAGACAGGCATCCGATAGCGATCGGATAGGCGCCGCGCGCTACCGAATTGGTGCGGATCCATGAACGGGTGACACCGATCGGGCGCTCCCGGCTTCGGGTGCACGGGTCACCATGGGAACGAACGGGGAACTGCGCCATGCCCGGCCACATCATGGGCGCGATCGCCACGGTCGCGGCCCCCGCCGTACTCTCCATGATCGCCACGCCGGATCCCGGCGGGCCGGCGAGCGGGATGGGCGCCGCCCATGCCGCGACACGGTCGGGCGGCTGGGCCGCACGTGCCGGCATGCGAAAAGCCAACACACGAAAGGGAGAAGCAATGAATCGGCGCACCGCGGCCACCGTACTGGGAGCCCTGGCGGTGGTTCTCGCGGGCTGCGGGCAGGAGGTTCCCGAGGATCCGTCGGAGAGGGCCTACCGGCATCTGGAGAAGGCCCTCACCGGTTTGGAGCGGCCGCTCCGGGCGGACGTCGAGGCCGAGGTGTTCGTGAGAAGCGGGGCCATCCCGCCGATCAGGATGAACGCGCAGATGCGGGGCACCCAGCGCTCCGCGCCCGATCAGGCCGCCACCGATCTCGATCTGCGGTCGGTCACCACCACGGTCGAGCGGGAATACAGCCCGGATCTCGTCCGCACCGGGGCCGTCCGCGTGATCACCGTGGACGGTCGCACCTACGTCCGCAACACGCTGCAATCGTCCAAATGGCGAACCCTCGCCGGGACGACGACCGTGGTGGGGAACCGCGGGCTCAACCCGGCCGGCACCGAGGCGATGTTGCGGACGACCATGGTCGCCGCGATGTTCCGGAGCAAGGGCTACCTGGTCGGGTCGCCGTCCCCGACCACCACGGCCGGCGCGCAGTTACGGAGATACTATATTTCCTGCATGGTAGGCGAATGCCTTAAAAAGGCTCCGGATATCCTCGACCGCGCCCGCCGGGTATATCCGCCTGACGCGCTGATCCAGCTTGAACTCTTTGTGGACGAGCAGGACCGTCCCCGGATCCTGGAGGTCGAAAGCGAGTTCCTCGTGGGCAACGAGGACATGACGCGGGCGGTGAACGTGCTCTTCAGGGCGAAACTTACGCTGCACGACCACGGCAAGCCACAGCAGATCACAGCCCCGGTGCACTGAATCCGGGATCGGCCGGGAGCCGGGCAGCCGCCGTGGATCGTGCGCGCCGGCTCATGCCCGGGCAGGGCCGCGGTGCTGGGCGCCGGCGTCGTCTGGAGCGCCCCGGCAAACGCCCCGGCACGCGGTGCGGAAGGCCGGCCGGCGAAGACGGCCGATAAATCGGTGGCGACACCTTGGACAGGCCCATTACCGTGAAATCGTCGACGAGAAAGGAGCCGGACATGCGGTCGCTGCCGAGCCTCGCGGAGCCGTTCCGCAGCCCGGCCACCGGATAATCCCCGAGATTTTCCGGAAAGCCGCCGTGGAGGTTTCACCAGGGCGGCTTTTTCATGGGAGAACGTTCTGGCCGACGGGAACGGCGAACCCCCGGCTGGAAAACGGTCCCGCATGCCCCGGACGACGGCCCACGCCAGCCGTCCGTCCGGGGCCGACGCCGCCCTGGCCCAACTGGCAGAGGCGCCACGCTCAGGACGTGGAGGATCAGGGTTCGATTCCCTGGGGCGGCACTGGAATGCCTGCCTTCGAACCGCACCACCCCCAGCTGCCTGCCGGGTACGGCCCGTGGTCCACCGTCCACACCGGTTCCGGTCGTGGGCGACGACGGGCGTCTGTGAGCACCTGATGCAGACCGTGATCGCCGAGGCCGCTGCCCGCGGGCAGGCCGACCCCCACCTGGCCGGCGTGGATTCCACCACGGCCTGCCTGGAAGGCGAAGTTCACGGTACGGCGTGACACGGGGCCGGGTGGCCGCCTCACCGCTGACGCGAGGTCCCGTCAGCTGGAGGAGCCGGCAGGCCCACGCCGCCGGGCTCGACGTGTCGGGCGGCACAAGGTCGTCGCCGGTCATGCCGTCACTTGACGATTCCGGTCATCACGGCGTGGTTTTCGGCTCGGCAGACCTGGAGAGACTGCTCAGAGTAATTAGATCACTACCCAAAGTTACCAAGGAGGGCTTGCCGTGCTCAAAGCACTCATCGTGATCCCGGCACTCGCCGCGGCAGCGGCCGTCTTTCCCGGTATGGCCTCGGCCAGCCACACGCCGTCCTACCGCTTCGTCGAGATGACCGGGGAGCAGGAGGTTCCCGGTCCCGGCGATCCGGACGGCGTCGGCATCTTCGCCAAGACGGTGAAGGACGGGCGGCTCTGCTACGTCATCACCGCTCACAACATCCAGCCCGCGACCGCCGCGCACATCCACGAGGGAGAGAGGGGGGAGGCGGGTCCGATCGTGGTGGCGTTGAAGGCGCCCAGCGAGGGCTTCGCGAACGACTGCATCCAGCCCGTGAAGAGCCAGACCGCCGAGAACGCCGACACCACGCTGACCTTCGAGGAGTTCCGGGCCATCCTCGAGAATCCGAGCCGGTACTACGCCAACGTCCACAACGAGGAGTTCCCGGATGGCGCCATCCGCGGGCAGCTCGGCTAGGTCGGGCACCCCCTAGCGGGATGAAGGCCGCTCCGCGGCACTGGCATACGGACGCGCGGCAGCCGGCCACGGTGGACCGGGCGGTGCAGTCGTCGTGACGTATCGATGGACGTCTGCGGGCAGGGCGCGGCACCTCCGCGCCCTGCCTGCCACTGGGACGTGAGCCGCCATCGTCCAGTTCGACACGACCCTACCGGCGGCCTCGCAGGCGGCCGTAGCCACGCATGAGCCGGTCGGCCATGCCGTACAGCAGCGGAGTCTCCAGCACGCGGCGGCGGGCGCGCCGTACGGGCTCGGTGCCGAGCCAGTGGGCGGCGGCGCGGGCGGTACGGCGGCGCGCGACGCCCTCGGCCACGGGCTCGCCCCGGCTGCGCAGGGACGTCTTGTACTGCGAGCCGGTGCCCACGCTGAGGTCGAAGGTGTGGATGCCGCGCGCGGCGGCGGCCTCGGCCAGGCGCAGGTGCATGATCAGGCCGGGCGAGTAGGACGAGTAGGCGGGATCGTAGGCGGGGAACCAGTCGACGAGCGTGGTGTCAGTACAAATCCCGAAATGCCCGGCGACGGGTTCGTCGCCGATGTAGAGCATCGACAGCGGCGCCGCGAAGCCGGGCTCCTGGACCGCGTACAGGCGCTCGACCAGCTCCACCACCCACCGCCTGGCGAAGCGGTCGGCGCGGCCCATGGCGCGGTACTGGTCGGACTTCCACCGGCGCAGCAGCCGCAGCTGCGCCTCGTCGCGCACCTCGAACTCGAAGCGCACCTCGCCGGCCTCCCGGCCGAGCTTGCGCTCCTTGCGGAAGGTGTTGGCGACGAACTGCTTGCTCAGCCCCTTGAGGTAGGCGTCGAAGCCGGAGGCCAGATCGACGATGGCGCTGTCCTGGACGAGCGTCTGGTAGGGCGCGAACCACGGCTGGTCCCGCACCAGCGTGCCGAACTCCCACACGTCCAGGCCGCAGCCACGCAGCAGCCGCTCGCCGCTGATCTCCAGGCCGGGCTCGTGGACGAGGCCCTGGCCCAGCGACACCCAGGCGCCCAGGGCGGCGCCCACGCCGCGCCCGCGCAGCTCGAACGGGAAGAAGCCGACCGGCCGCCCCTCGGCGAGCACGGCGACGCGCGCGTCGGGCGAGACCTCGCCCATGGCCAGGGTGAACTCGGGGCTGAGGAAGGGGTTGTCCAGCTGTGGCAGGGCGCGCTGCATGCCGCGCCAGGACGCGATGTCCGAAGCGCCCAGCTCTCCCGGCCGGATGACGGTGATCTCCATGGATCCTTTCCCAGGCTAGTGCTTGGTCATGTGGCCGCGCAGGTGCCGGACCACCAAGGCCGCGACGAGGAGCTGGCTGGCGAGGATCGCGTACCCCACTCCGGCCATACCCCAGATCGGGAAGGCCAGCGAGACGGCGCCCAGGACCAGCACGGCCAGGCCGATCTGGACGGCCGCCAGCCGCCGGGCCGCCCGCAGGGCGCGCAGCGTGCTCAGGTGGATCTCGATGACCGTCGCGGGCAGCACCGCGAGCGCCATGAGGCGCAGCAGCGGCGCGCCGTGCTCGGCCAGCTCGGCGCCGAACGGCCGCAGGATCAGCGGCGCCGCCGCGAAGACCAGGGCGACGACGGGCCCGACGACGGCGAAGGCGCGGCGCAGCGCGCTGCGCGTCTTGCGCGCCAGGTGCCCGGGGTCCAGGGCGCCCTCGACGGTCAGCGAGATGCCCATGTTGGCGGGCAGCAGCGCGATCATGCATCCCAGCGTATGGGCGACGCAGAAGTAGCCGAACAGGCGAGCGTCGCCGAGCCAGACGGCCACCAGGACCGGCACGAGGAAGACGATCAGCAGGGCGGACAGGGCGCCGGGCACGTCGCCGGCCAGGAAGCGGCCGATCTGCGCCGTGGTGGGCGGTTCGGTGTCCCTGGCCGCGGCCCTGGGCAGGAGCCTGCGGAAGATGTACCAGTTGACGGGGATCAGCGCGATCGCGGTCGGCACGATCCACGAGGTGAAGACGCCGGTCTCCGGCAGCCCGGCCGCCAGCCCCGCGAGCAGCGCCATCTTGACCAGCCCGTAGAGCAGGCTGTTCACCGGCACGAGGATCGCGCTGCGCAGCCCGGTCAGCGCGACGTCCTGCAGGGTGAAGACGGTCCACACCAGCACGGAGCCGAGGAACAGCAGGCCGGGGACCAGGCCGTCGAGCCTGGCGTAGGCGGGCCCCCACAGCGGCAGGGTGAGCAGGAAGCCCAGCGCCGCCGCCAGCCCGGCCAGCCCGGCCAGCAGGTAGCCGCGCACGATGAGCTCGCCCGTGCGCCGCCCGGCCACCGGGATGAACCTGGCCAGCACGCCGGCGAGCGCCAGCCCGGTGAGCGAGGAGAACAGCCGCATCGCGCTGATGAGGGCCTGGCCCTCGCCGAAGGCCTCGGGGGAGTAGAGCCTGCTCGCGAGCATCCAGTAGCCCAGGCCGAGGACGGCGGTGATCCCGGTGTTGGCCATGAGCGCGTACCCCTGCAGGAACAGGGGGTTGCGCAGGTCCGTGCGCACACGGGCGGCCAGGGCTGCGGCGGTCATGCTCTCACGGTGGACCCGGCCTCTTGCAAGGACCTTGCCCGTCGCTTGCGCTTCCGCCGGACCTATTGGATAGTGTCACTATCCAATAGGGAGGAGAACGCTGATGATCCCCGCTGTCCTCGTCGCCGCCACGCTCACCTTCCGCCTGCTCGGCGCGCTGGGCGCGCGCCGGTGGGCCACATGGCACGCCAGTGCGGCCCATGGGCTGGCCGTCATGCTGGTGCTCACCGCCTGCGCGCACTTCGTGCCGGAGAGCGTCACGGTCATGCCCAACCACGCCGACCTGGTCCGCATGGTGCCGCCGTTCGTGCCCTTCCCCAGCGCGACGGTGTACCTGACGGGCGTGCTGGAATTGGCGGGCGCGGCCGGGCTCGTGGCGCCCGCCACCCGCCGCGCCGCGGGGCTGGCCCTGGCGCTGCTGTTCGTGGCGCTGCTGCCCGCGAACGTCTACGCGGCCGTGAGCGAGACGCCCTTCGCCGGCGAGGCGGCCACCCCGCTGTGGCGGCGCGTCCCCGAGCAGGCCCTCTACATCGCCGTCGCCCTGTGGGCCGCGCTGCGCTCCCCGGCCGGGATCCTGCGGGCGGTACGGCGGCGCCGCCCGGCCGGGGCGGTGGCCGAAGGGTGAGACACGGTTGCCGCCCAGCCGTACGGCACGCCAGCCTGGGGACCGACGACACGGCTGGGGGGGACTGGTGAAGAAGCTCGGCTGGGGCATCGCGGCGACGGGCGGGATCGCGCGGACCGTGGGAGCGGTGATCGCCGCGGAACCGGGAATGCGCGTGGCGGCGGTCGGCTCGCGCGACGCGGGCAGGGCGGCGGCGCTGGCCGCGGAGCTGGGGGCCGAGCGCTCCTACGGATCCTACGCCGCCCTGTGCGCCGACCCGGAGGTGGACGTCGTCTACGTCGCCACCCCGCACGCCCAGCACCTGGCGGTGGCGGAGCCGGCCATCGCCGAGGGCAAGGCGGTGCTGTGCGAGAAGCCGCTGGCCGGGTCCCTGGCCGACGCCGAGCGCATGGCGAAGCTGGCCAAGGACGCGGGGGTGTTCCTCATGGAGGCCATGTGGATGCGCTTCAACCCCCTCATCAGGCGCCTGGCCGCCGACGGGCGGTTCGGCGAGATCCGCTCGGTCCAGGCGTCCTTCGGCTTCGTGGCGCCCTACGACCCGCAGCACCGGCTGTGGAACCCGGCGACCGCGGGCGGCGCGGTGCTGGACCTGGGCGTCTACCCGCTGGCCCTGGCCCACCTGCTGCTCGGCGAGCCGGAGGCGCTGCACGTGACGGGCACGCTGGCGCCCAGCGGGGTCGACGCCGAGGCCGGGATGCTGCTGACCTACGCCGGGGGCGCGCGGGCGCTGCTGGAGACCTCGCTGGTCAGCCCCATGGCCAACAGCGCCACCGTGGTCGGCACCGGCCTGCGCGCCGACCTGCCCGCGCCCTTCTGGGCGCCCGGGCGGATGGTGCTGAGCGGGCCCGGCGTCGAGCCCGAGGAGCACGTGCTGGACCCCTCCCGCGGCGGCTACCAGGAGCAGGCGCGGGAGGTCGCGGCGGCGCTGGCCGAGGGCCGCACCGAGAGCGAGGTCATGCCGGTGGCCGACAGCCTGGCCGTGATGCGGCGCATGGAGGAGGTCCGCGCCGCCCTGGGCGCCGCCTGACCCGGGCTACCGGTCCACGACCTCGTTCTTGCCGATGACCACGACGCCGCTGCGGGTGACCGCGAAGCGGGTGCGGTCGTAGTCGAGGTCGAAGCCGATCCTGGCGCCGTCGGGGATCACGACGTTCTTGTCGATGATCGCCCGGCGGACGATCGCCCCCCTGCCGATCTTGACGTTGTCCATCAGCACCGAGTCCTCCACCAGCGAGTGCGAGTGGAGCACCACGCGGGGCGACAGGATGGACCGCTGCGCCGTACCGCCGGAGATGATCACGCCGGGGGAGACCAGCGACTCGACGGCCCGGCCGACCCGGTCGCCCACGTTGTGCACGAACTTCGCCGGGGGCAGCGGATCGTGGCCGGTGTAGATGGGCCACTGGTCGTTGTAGAGGTTGAAGACCGGGTGGGGGGCGATGAGGTCCATGTTGGCCTCGTAGTAGGCGTCCAGGGTCCCCACGTCGCGCCAGTAGCCGCGGTCGCGCTCGGTGGAGCCGGGCACCATGTTGTGGGCGAAGTCGTAGACCTCCGCGCCGCCCGACTTGACCATCATCGGGATGATGTTGCCGCCGAGGTCGTGCTTGCTGGTGGGATCGAGGGCGTCCTCCCGCAGCGCGTCGATCATCGCCTGCGTCCTGAACACGTAGTTGCCCATCGAGGCGAAGATCTGGTCGGGCGCGTCGGGCAGCCCGACCGCGTCCTTGGGCTTCTCGCGGAAGGCCACGATCCTGCGCCCCGCCGGGTCGGTCTCGATCACGCCGAACTGGTCGGCCAGCGACAGCGGCTGCCGGATGGCCGCCACGGTCACGTCCGCGCCGGAGTCGACGTGCTGGGCCACCATCTGGCGGGGGTCCATGCGGTAGATGTGGTCGGCCCCGAACACGATCACGTGCTCGGGCATCTCGTCGTAGATGAGGTTGAGGTTCTGGAACAGCGCGTCGGCCGACCCCGCGAACCACCTGGGCCCCAGCCGCTGCTGGGCCGGGACGGGCGTGACGTAGTTGCCCAGCATCGCCGACAGCCGCCAGGTGCGGGAGATGTGCCGGTCGAGGCTGTGGTTCTTGTACTGCGTCAGCACGACGATCTTCAGGTAGTGGCCGTTGGCGAGGTTGGACAGCACGAAGTCGATGAGCCGGTACATCCCCCCGAACGGCACCGCGGGTTTCGCCCGGTCCGCGGTGAGGGGCATCAGGCGCTTGCCTTCTCCACCGGCTAGCACGACCGCGAGGACCTTGGGCGAGGATTTCATGGTCAGAAGCTACCCCGAAACGGGGCGCCTACCATACCGGGTGACGGCCGTTCGCGCCCTCCAGGCTCTAGTGTCGTGCCATGCGTGTCGATCTGCTGAGCCGGGAGTATCCGCCCGAGGTGTACGGGGGCGCCGGCGTGCACATGGAATACCTCTCCCGCGAGCTGCGCCGCCTGGCGGACGTGCGCGTGCGGTGCTTCGGCGGCCCGCGTGAGGAGCCCGGCGTGTCCGCCTACCGCATCCCGGGCGGGCTGGAGACCGCCAACCCGGCCCTGCAGGTCCTCGGGGTGGACCTGGAGATGGCGGCGGCCTGCGAGGGCGCCGACGTGGTGCACAGCCACACGTGGTACGCCAACTTCGCCGGGCACGTGGCCAAGCTCCTGTACGGCATGCCGCACGTGATCACCACGCACAGCCTGGAGCCGCTGCGCCCCTGGAAGGCCGAGCAGCTCGGCGGCGGGTACCGGATCTCCTCCTGGGCCGAGCGGACCGCGCTGGAGGCCGCCGACGCCGTCGTCGCCGTGTCGGAGGGCATGCGGCGCGACGTGCTGGCCGCCTACCCCGGCATCGCGCCCGAGAAGGTCAGCGTCATCCACAACGGCATCGACACCGTCGAGTACGCCCCCGACCACGGCCACGACGCGCTGCGCAAGCACGGCGTCGACCCGGCCAGGCCGTACGTCGTCTTCGTGGGCCGCATCACCCGGCAGAAGGGCCTGGTCCACCTGCTCCACGCGGCCCGCTCCTTCGACCCGGGGGCGCAGCTGGTGCTGTGCGCGGGCGCCCCCGACACGCCGGAGATCGCCGAGGAGGTCACCGGGCTCGTGCGGGGGCTGAAGCGCGACGGCGTCGTGTGGATCTCCGAGATGCTGCCCAAGCACGAGGTGATCCAGCTGCTCACGCACGCCACGGTGTTCGTGTGCCCGTCGGTCTACGAGCCCATGGGCATCGTCAACCTGGAGGCCATGGCCTGCGAGACCGCCGTGGTGGCCACCGCGACCGGCGGCATCCCCGAGGTCGTCGCCGACGGGGAGACGGGGCTGCTGGTGCCGATCGGCCAGCGGCCCGACGGCGAGCCGCGCGACCCCGACGCCTTCGCGGCCGAGCTCGCCTCGCGCGTCAACGCGCTGCTCGCCGACCCCGGCCGCGCCGCGGCCCTGGGCCGGGCGGGGCGGGCGCGGGCGGTCGAGCACTTCTCGTGGGAGCGCATCGCCGAACGGACCCTGGAGCTGTACTCCACGCTCGTGTGAAGCCCCAGGTGCAGGCCGAAATGGGTCTTGCGGGCGGCCTGATCCGGGATCACGCTGAAGCTGAGGAGGCGTGCCATGCCGTACAAACTCGGAGTCAGCCGCCCGGATCTCGAGGTCGCCGACCTGCCCACGCCTGAAGAGGTCTTCAAGGTCTCCCGGATCGGCCCCAAGGAGCTGGTCAAGTACGCTGTCGGCCCCAGCCTGATCGCGCTGGGCATCTCGATCGGCAGCGGCGAGTGGCTCATCGGCCCGCGCAACATCGGGGAGTTCGGCTTCGTCGGCGTCGGATGGGTGATCGTCGTCTCGGCGCTGCTGCAGACGTTCTACAACGTGGAGTGCTCGCGGTACGTGATGGCCACCGGCGAGGTACCGGTCGTCGGCTGGGGGCGCGTGCCGCCGGGCTGGTGGCTGTGGGTGCCGCTGTCGGTGTTCGTCGTCATCTTCGCGTTCATCGCCGGCGGCTGGGCCGCCTCGGCGGGGCAGGGCGTCTACGCGCTCGTGCACGGCGTCGTGCCGCCCCGGGGCGCCGAGGAGCCCAGGCTGTGGGCCATCGCGCTGCTGGTGCTGGTCTTCCTCATCACCGCCTTCGCCCGCCGCATCAGCCGGGCGCTGGAGCTGGCCAACTGGGTGATGGTCGCCGCGATCCTGCTCATCCTCGTCGCCGTCGACCTGTTCGTGGTGCCCTTCGAGCTGTGGTGGGAGGGCATCCGCGGCTTCTTCACCCCCGCCGCCCCGCCCGCCGGGATCACCGCGACGCAGATCGGCGCCATCGCCGGCTTCACCGCGCTGGCCTCCGGGCTGAACTGGTACGTCATGGGCCACTACCGCGACAAGGGGTACGGCATGGGCTACCGGGCCGGCTTCATCTCCGGCCTGCGCGGCGAGCGGCGGGAGATCATGGCCAGCGGCGTGACCTTCCCCGACGACGCGGGGAACGCGGCGCGCTGGAAGCGGTGGTACCGGCTGCTGCTGACCGACATGTGGGGCGTCTTCTTCGTCGGCGCCATGCTCGGCATGCTGCTGCCCACCATCCTCATGACGCAGGCCGTACGGCTGACCGGGGAGCGGCCGACCGACGCCAACATCCCCACCTTCACGGCCGCCGCTCTCGGCCAGGAGTACGGCAGGGGCCTGTTCTACCTGCTGCTGCTGGTGGGCGTGCTCGTCCTGTTCTCCACGCAGCTGGGCATCTTCGAGGCGATGGTGCGCGTCACCACCGACGCCGCTCACGCGACCAGCCCGAGGCTTCGCGCCAGGATCGAGGGCGACCCCCGGCGCTTCTACTACCCGTTCATGATCGTCATGCTGGTGGTGATCTCCGTGATCATCCACCTGACGCTGCCGCAGAACCTGATCAACTGGTCGGCGAACATGTCCAACCTGGGCGCGCTGATCTACCCGTTCCTGCTGATGTACCTCAACAGCAAGCTGCCCAGGCCGGCGCGGCCGAGGCCGTGGCACTACGTGATCCTGGTCCTCAACTTCCTGTTCTTCGGGTTCTTCTTCGTCAACTTCGTGGCGAGTCTGTTCGGCGGACCGCTCATCACGTTCTGAGCGCCGGCCCGCGGGTGTCGGTGGCGGCCTCTACGATGTGCCGCATGCTCGACGCGCTCATCGTGCCGCTGTTCGTCACCACCGACCTGCCGCCCGGGGCGGACCTGGCGGAGTTCGGGGAGATCGTCGCCGAGGCGGCGCGTTCCCTCGACCGCGACGGCCTGCGCTACGACGGCTTCCTGGTGGGGCGGGTGTTCTGGCTCGACCGGCCGGTGCTGCCCGGGCAGCGGCCGCCCTCCCGCACGGAGATGCGGTTCGCCGGCCTGCTTGGCTACCTCGCCGCCGCCGGCGAGGGGCACACGGCCAGGCAGGTGGTCGCCGACCTCAGGAGGGCGGTGGCGGCGGTGGTGGCGGCGCGGTTCGGCGAGACGGGCGCGCCGGTCCCGGCCGTGTTCGCCATCCGCGACCGCGACGTGCGCGAGCGCACCCCCGAGGGGGCGATGCTCGTCGACACGCGCGACGCGGTGGCGGATCTGGTCACCGCCGCCCGGGCCTACCTCTGAGAGGGCTCATCTGCGCCGGTCGCCGTCCCACTCGTCCTCCAGGGCCGAGTGCACGATCGAGTCGCGCCAGCCCCGCGGCGTCCGGTAGTGGTGGCGCACCCGGCCCTCCTCCACCATCCCGGCCACGAGCATCGCCAGCTGGGCCGGGACGTTGGCGGGGGAGCGGGCGCCCCAGATGCGGTGCAGGCGCAGGTCGCGGAAGCCGAAGGACAGCAGCATCCGCACCAGGTCGGTGCCGAGCCCGCGGCCCCATGTCTCCGGCCGCAGCGCCAGGCCGATCTCGGCGCTGTGCGGGTGGTCGGCCTCGATCTGGAGCCGCGCGACGCCGATGACCCGCCCGTCGTGGACGTCGGTGACGGCCAGCAGGTACAACCTGCGCGGCTCGGCCATCGCCGCCTCGATCGCCTCCTCGACGATCTCGGCCACCTCCTCCGGCGTGCGCGGGTCGAAGGGGAGGTGCTCGGTGGCCGCGGGATCGCCGTAGATCGCGTGCAGGGCGTCGACGTCGTCGCGGGTGACCTCCCGAAGGCGGAGACGGGCGCCGGTGACCTGGACGCAACGCATGGGGAGAAACTTAACCCGAGCGACTCGATCTTTACAACCCTTTGTCAAGTAGCGAGTTGACTGCCGTAAGCTCGCGCGACAAGGTCCGCGACCAGGCTGTGGGCGCCCAAGGGCGCGGCGTGGCCGGCGCCGATCGACGCGGCCGCCTCGCTCACCGCCTCGGCGGGCAGTTCGTGGCCGATCAGGCAGGGCGCCAGGGCCAGGCGCTGGGCGCCCGCGTCGCGCAGGCGCTGCGCGGCCAGCCGTACTCCCGGCTCGCCCTCCAGGGAGGCGGCCACCACCGGCAGGGTCAGGCGGGAGGCCAGCAGCACGGCGGTCGGCTGGGCCGCCTGGACGCCGTCCGGGCCGCCCGGCACGCCCAGGACGACCGCGTCGACCGGGCTGGAGATGTTGAGCAGGCGCACCCGGTCCGCGCGGGCCAGGCCGCGCTCGGCCAGCCGGATGTGCAGCGCCTCGGCCAGCAGCGGATGCGGGCCCAGCGGGCCCGTCACGACCGCGTCGGCGCCCGTCGCGGCCACGGCCTTGCTGATCTGGCCGAGCACCGCGGGATCGGGCCAGGTCATCAGCGGCACCACGACGGCGGCGCGGCCCTCGGGGAAGGCGGAGTCCAGCGCGGCGACCGAGGCCAGGCGCACCTCGATCTGGGGGTTGTCCACGCGCACGACGGAGGCGATCTCGGCGGGGACGCCCTCGACGTCACCCGGCACGGCCAGCAGCAGCACCGGGGCGTCGGAGGGCAGGCTCATGGGAACCGGTGCGCGGTGGCGTCCGCCGCCGGGGCGGGGGGAGCGTTGGCGAACAGGGAGACTCACAGGCGGGCAGTTTATGCGCATTCTGCGATCAAAGGCGGGAGAAACCGCCCGAAACCTTCACACTGAGCTGTGATCGACATCACATCGTGATATCCCGGGGCGTTGACGGGCCTCTCGGACCGCGGAGAAGGTGAACCCGGTACTAGAAAACAGTTCTGGTGGAGGGCGGATGAAGCCGTTCTACGTCCGCGAGCTGCACGTCTACCCCGTCGGCGCCAGGCGGATCCGCCTGCTGGCCATCGCCGTCCTGGCCAGCCTGGTGGCCAACTTCGAGACCACCATCGCCACCATCCTGCCCCTCCTCATGGCCGACCTCGGCATGTCCCTGCGCGTCTACGGGCTCATCGCCGCCGCCTCCGTGCTGGTCGGCGGCCTGTCGGCGGGCTTCGGCGGGATCCTGTCGGACCGGTGGGGCCGCGTGGCCATCCTCGTGCCCACCCTGACCGTCACCGCGGCCTGTAACTTTCTCCTCGCCCTCGTCGAGACGCCCGGCCAGTTGTTCGCCGTGCGCTGCCTGATGCTCTTCATCGAGGGCGCGGGCATCACCATCACCGCGAGCCTGGTGCGCGACTTCTCTCCCCGGCTCGGCCGGGCGCAGGCGTTCGCGTTCTGGACGTGGGGGCCGGTCGGGGCCTCGTTCCTGGCCTCCGGCATCGCCGGCCTCACGCTGCCCCTGTTCGGCAACGCCTGGCAGTCCCAGGCGATCATCATGGGCGTGGTGTCCCTGGCGCTGTGCGGGGTGATCATCTGGCAGATCGCCGAGCCGTCCGCCGCCCTGCGCGCGCAGGTGCTCACGGCCGAGGCCGAGGTCACCGCCGAGCGGGCCGTCGACCCCGGCAAGGTCCGCGCGCTGCTGCGCCACCCGCACTTATGGGCGCACGTCGCCGGCAACACCGCCTGGCAGGTCCTCTACTGGACCTTCGCCATCTTCGGCCAGACCCTCCTGGTGGAGGCGTTCGGCATGGACACCGCCGCGGCCAACGGCGTGGTGGCGCTCGCCATCGTGCTCAACGCGCTGGCCGTCGTCGTGGTCGGCCGGGTGTCGGACCGGCTGCTGACGCGCAGGCCGTTCGTCCTGACCGGCACGGCGCTGACGATCGCCACCCTGGCCTACTGCGTCAGCCTCGTGGGGGACCGCCCGGGAGCCGCCCACGTGACCCTCGTCTACAGCCTGCTCTTCCTCTTCCTCGGCATCGCCTACGTGCCGTGGATGGCCGCCTTCTCCGAGGACGCCGAGGACGTCGACGCCCGCCTGCAGGGCGCCGCCCTCGGCCTGTGGGGCATGGTCGTCCGCGTGATGATCGTCGTCCTGCTGGTGGTGGCGCCCCAGGTGGTGGCCGCCGGCGGCTGGCAGACCTGGCTGCAGGTCGCGCTGGCCGGGCAGGTGGTGTTCCTGGCCGCGATGGCGCTGCTGCCCAGGAGGCGTACGGCGCCGGCCGACGCGACCGCGTGAGCCTGGGCCTCACCGGGCCGGGACGACCACCGACTGCGGATTGCCGGGAGCGTAGACGGTGATGCCCTGCGGCAGGGACTTCAGCTTGTCGATCTCCGCGCAGGCCGGGCACTTGTCGTAGCCCTCCTGCCGCGCCCGGTTCGCCGCGGCCTCGGCCTTGGCCTGCTCCACGCGGGCCCGCGCCTCCGACACGGCGGCGCCGGCGGCCAGCGCCCGGTCCACCGCCCGCTGCACCTCCGCCGGCAGCGTCACCTTGGCCAGCGTGAAGCGCATGGCGCCGACCTGGACGCGCAGGGCGTTGTCGACGACGGGCCGGACGGCCTGGCCGAAGAAGGCGGCCCAGCCCTCGTCGCCGTCCCAGGCGGCCAGCGACCGGTCGTCCTGGCCGCGGTAGGTGCGCGTGCCGTACTTGTCGTCGAACCTGCGCAGCGCCTGCTCGTCGGCGGTGAGGGTGAAGTACAGCGTGCCTTCCAGGCCCAGGTTCACCCCGTCGCTGCTGGGCACGGTCACCACGTCCACGCCGAGCGCGGTGGCGCGCTTGGGGTCGGCGGTGATGGTGTAGAAGCGCTGCTGCGCCGGATAGGTGTGGACCGACGACCACAGGCCTGTCCAGGTCGGCCCGGAGGCCGGGCCGATCACCTGGCGGATCTCGGTGTCGTCGAACCAGCCACCGTCGCGCACCACGGCGACCTCGCCCGGCGCGGTGCCGGTGAAGCCGCGCGCCGTGCCGACCAGCGCGGGCAGGGCCACGATCGCGGCCAGCGCGGCTAAGACGATTCGCTTCGCGGTCATGGGCTCCTCCGGTGAACGCGGTGAACGCGGTGAACGCGGTGAACGCGGTGAACGCGAGCCGGCGGGCGGCGGTGGCAGCCGCCGCCCGCCCTCCCTCGCGGCGGGCCGGGTCAGGCGCGCCGGGCCTCCTTCAGGTCGGCGGCCAGGTCCAGGTCACGGGTCTCCGGCGCGATGGCCAGCCCCACGGTGGTCACGGCCAGGGCGGCCAGGACGTAGAGCGACACCGGCACCGAGGACCCGTAGGTGTCGTGCAGCCACACGGCGATGATCGGGGCCAGGCCGCCGCCGACGATGCCGGCCACCTGGTAGCCCATCGAGGCGCCGCTGTAGCGCAGGCGGGTGCTGAACAGCTCGGCGATGAAGGCCGCCTGCGGGCCGTACATGGCGGCGTGGGCGGCCAGCGCGACGATCGCGGCCAGCGCGATGATCGGGAAGGACTTGGTGTCCAGGAGCGGGAAGAACGCGAACACCCAGACCGCGGCGGCCAGCACGCCGCCGAGGTAGACCGTGCGCCTGCCGTACCGGTCGGACAGGGCGCCGAAGAACGGGATCAGCGCCAGCTGCAGCGCCGAGCCGAGCAGGACCGCGTTGAGGCCCATCTGGCGGTCCAGGCCGAGATCCTTGGTGATGTAGACGAGGATGTAGGCGGTGAAGGTGTAGAACGCCACGTCCACCCCGATGCGGGCGGTGAAGGCCGACAGCAGCGCCTTCGGGTGGGTCTTCAGGACCTCCAGCAGCGGCATCTGCGCCTTGACGCCCTTCTGCTCGACCTCCTCGAACAGCGGCGACTCGGTGATCTTCAGGCGGATCCACAGGCCGACCACGACCAGCGCCCCGCTGAGCAGGAACGGCACCCGCCAGCCCCACGACAGGAACGCCTGGTCGGTCAGCAGGACCGACATCACCGCCAGCAAACCGGCGGCCAGCAGGTTGCCCGCGGGCACGCCCACCTGCGGCCAGCTGGCGTTCAGGCCGCGGCGCCCGCGCGCGCCGTGCTCGATGGACATCAGGACCGCGCCGCCCCACTCGCCGCCCAGCCCGAGCCCCTGGACGAAGCGCAGGACGGCCAGCAGGACGGGCGCGGCCACGCCGATGGCGGCGTAGGTGGGCAGCAGGCCGATGAGGAAGGTGGCGATGCCCATCACCAGCAGGGTCACCACCAGCACGGTCTTGCGGCCCACGCGGTCGCCGAAGTGGCCGAAGACGATGCCGCCGAGGGGCCGGGCCACGAAGGCCACGGCATTGGTCGTGAACGCGGCCAGCGTGCCGGCGACCGGGTCGAGCGTCGGGAAGAACAGCTTGCCGAAGACCAGGGCCGCCGCGGTGCTGTAGAGGAAGAAGTCGTACCACTCCAGCGACGTGCCGATCAGGCTGGCCACGATCACGCGCCGGGTCTGGTTCGAAGAGCTGCCGGTCATGTCAGGCTCCTCTGCTAAGGGGGTTCCCTTCAACATATGAATCGTTGAACAACTCGACAAGAGGTTTGTTGGCTGATTTCATGTCACATGTGCGTGACGTTGTAGCCCGGCTGGAGCACGACCGCCTGCGCCTGGGCCGCAGCAGCACGGCCGAGTGGGTGGCCGACATCCTGCGCGAGCGGATCACCGAGGGCGTCTTCTGGCCGGGGATGCAGCTGCTCGAGGGCGAGATCTCCGAGGCGCTCGACGTCTCGCGCAACACGCTCAGGGAGGCCTTCCGGCTGCTCGGCCACGAGCGCCTGCTGGAGCACCGGCTCAACAAGGGCGTCTTCGTGCGGATCCTGTCGGCCGCCGACGTCGCCGACCTCTACCGCGTGCGCCGCGTCATCGAGGGGGCGGCCGTACGGCGCAGCCGCGAGGCGTCCGCCGAGACGCTCGCCGCCATCAGGGAGGCGGTGGCCGACGCCGAGCGGGCCGCCGTCGCGGGCGACTGGCAGGCCGTCGGCACCGCCAACATCCGCTTCCACCAGGCGCTGGCGGCCCTCAACGCCAGCCCCCGCCTGGATGAGGCCATGCGGCAGCTGCTGGCCGAGCTGCGGCTGGTCTTCCACGTGATGAAGAACCCGCGCGAGTTCCACGAGCCGTTCGTCGAGCGCAACCGCGAGCTGCTGGAGCTCGTCGAAGCCGGGAAGGCCGAGGAGGCCGGCCGCTACCTGGAGGCCTACCTCGACCATGCCGAGCAGCTGCTGCTGCGCGCCTACGCGCCCAAGGGCTAACGTTCCAGCATGCACAGGACCTTCACCGTGGAGGAGGCACGCGAGCTGCTGCCGGTCATCCAGGCCGAGACCGCGGAGCTGGTCGCCGCCAGGGCGGACCTGGCCGAGATCACCTACGCGCGCCAGACGGGCGAGACCTCGCCGCTGGGCGGCCTGGCGGAGCTGAAGGCCCGCGAGGCGCGCATCGAGGAGATCCTCAGCGGCTGGACCGACCGGGGCCTGGAGATCAAGGGCGTCGCGCCCGTGCTGGTCGACTTCCCCGCCGTGCTCGACGGGGTCTCGGTACGGCTGTGCTGGATCGAGGGCGAGCCGGAGCTGGGCTGGTACCACCGGACCGAGCTCGGCTTCGCCGGGCGGCGCCCCCTGCGCTGAGCCCGCCGGTCACGGCCTGCGCGACAGGGCGGCGAAGGTGAGCGCGGCCAGCACCTGGATGCCGGCGCCGACCAGCAGGGCGAGGCCGGGCGAGACGGTCGCGAGCGGGCCCGCGGCGGCCGAGCCCAGCGCGAACGAGGTGATCTTCAGGCTGGCGCCGGTGGTGAAGATCTGGCTGCGCAGCCGCGGGGGCGACTCGCGGTGCCGTACCGCGAACAGGGCGGTCAGCTGCGGGCCCTCGGCCAGCCCCGCCAGCGCGGCGGCCACCACGGCCAGCGCGAAGGACGTGGCCAGCGCCGCCAGGGCCAGCGCGAGGCCCAGCACCAGGGTGGTGGCCACCAGCAGCACGTCGGGGTCGTGCCGCACCCGGGCCAGGACCGCGTTGGCGGCCAGCCCGGCCACCGCCATGACGGTCAGCAGCATCGCCCCGTAGCCGGGCTCACCCAGCAGCCGCGCGCCGAGCAGTGGCGCGCACACCACGAACATCGCCTCCCCGGCGATGGAGACCACGGAGGTGGCCGTCGCCCGGCGCAGCGGGCCCGGCCTGGCGATGGCCGAGAACCCGGCCGCCAGCTCGGCCCGGACGCCGCGCGCCTTTGCCGGGTCCCTGGCCGCGTCTCCTGCCGTGTCTCTCGCCGTGTCCGCGGCGGTGTCTCCTGCCGTGTTCCCGGCGGTGGCCGCGTCGGCGCGGCGGGGGAGGGACCAGGCGCCCGCGACGGCCGCGACGATCAGCGCCACGGCGGCCAGCGCCGCCGGTTGCGGC
Source organism: Thermoactinospora rubra (assembly GCF_002093975.1). Classification (GTDB taxonomy): domain Bacteria; phylum Actinomycetota; class Actinomycetes; order Streptosporangiales; family Streptosporangiaceae; genus Nonomuraea; species Nonomuraea rubra_A. Next base: position 237,896 of record NZ_KZ084328.1, on the reverse strand, counting down.
CCCGCCGTCGTCGCGATCACCCCCACCGCCGCCGGACCGGCCAGGCCGCCGACGTTGTAGGTCATCGCGTCCAGGGCGTTGGCCCGCGCCAGGCGGTCGCCGGTGGCCACCAGCGGCAGCTGGGCGGTCCAGCCGCCGGCCATCGCCGGGCCGAGGAGCCCGGTCACGACGGCGATGCCGATCAGCAGGGCATGGGGCAGGTACGGGATGCCGAGCACGATCAGCACGAGCCCGGCGGCGTACCCCGCCATGGTCAGGCCGAGCATCCGCCCGGGGCGGCCCGCGCGGTCCAGCAGCACGCCCAGCAGCGGGCCGCCCACGGCCGCCGAGACGGTCAGCCCCGCCAGGAGCGAGGAGGCCACGACCGGCGAGCGGGTCACCGCCAGCGCGAGCACGAGCAGGGCGGGACCGGACATCTCGTTGCCGGTCCGGGCGGCCACCGCGCCCGCGAGGTATCGCGCCAGCACTACGACCGCCCGCCGTGCTCTCGCGTGGCGCAGGCCGTGCGGGAGGCCGTGACGCAGACCCCGCCGAGGGCGCCGTCGCCGCCCGTCACGAGGTCGGCCGTCATGGGGTCAGCCGTCACGGCGCAGGGCCTGGCGGAGCGCCGCGAGCCGCGTGGCGAGCGCGCGGCGGCTGACGTCCGCCTCGGGCACGAAGGCGTCGAAGCCGTGGAAGGCCCCCGGATACAGGTGGAACTCGGTCGACACGCCCGCCCTGACCAGCCTGGCGGCGTAGTCGATGCACTCGTCCCGGAAAACCTCCAGCTCGCCGACGTCGATGAAGGTCCGCGGCAGCCCCGACAGGTCCTCGGCCCTGGCGGGGGCGGCGTACGGCGGGACCTCCTCCAGATCGCCCAGCAGCGCCCGCCAGCCGAACAGGTTGTTCGAGCGCGACCAGACCAGGGCGTCGTCGTACTCCATCGCGGACGACGGCGTCACGTTGCGGTCGTCCAGCATGGGGCACTCCAGCAGCTGGAAGGCGATCGCCGGGCCGCCCCGGTCGCGGGCCATCAGCACGGTGGCCGCCGCCAGCCCGCCGCCCGCGCTGGCCCCGCCCACCGCGATCCTGCCGGGGTCCAGGCCCAGCTCGGCGGCGTTCTTGGCGGTCCACACCAGCCCGGCGTAGCAGTCCTCCTGGGGCGCCGGATACGGGTTCTCCGGGGCCAGCCGGTAGTCGACCGACACCACCGCGCACCCGACCTCCCGGATGATCTGGACCATGAAGTGGTCATCGGCCTCCGGGCTGCCCATGACCATGCCGCCGCCGTGGATCCAGTACAGGCACGGCAGCGGGCGCTCGCCCTCGTGCGGCAGGTAGAGCCGCACCCGCACGTCCGGCGCCCCCGGCGGGCCGGGCACCAGGCGGTCCTCGATCGCGATGTCGTCGGGTTCGGCGGGGACCACCCAGGCCCGCCGGGTCGCCCGCACCTCGGCGAGGTCGGCGGTCTGCAGGTCCACCGCGGGCAGGTCCAGGGCGGCCCAGCCCGCGGCGAGTTGCGGATCGAGGTTCGGGTGCGGCATGCGGTCCTTCCTCAGCTCTGGCTCTGCGGCTGCTCGCTCGCGACGACCGCGAAGGCCGCGAAGACCGCGCCGTGCGGGTCCGGCGGGACGGCGAGGCCTCCCGCGCCCTCCATGGTCATCGCGGGTGCGACGATTGTCCCACCATGCTCCCGGGTGCGATGAACCCGGCACGCGGGGCTGCGTCATGATCGGATCGAACGTATACTCGAAGAATGTTTCAGGCATCGCTGCTCGACCTGGACGAGGAGATCCGGCCCCGCGAGCTCGGCGCGGCGGTGCGCCGCACCCGCCTGTCCCACGGGGCGTGGATCGACCTGCGCCCGGGCTGGCTGGCCGGAGCCGACGCGCTGTTCGAGCGGCTCGTGGCGGACGTGCCGTGGAAGGCCGAGCGGCGGCGCATGTACGACAGGGTCGTCGCCGTGCCGCGGCTGCTGAAGTTCTACGAGGAGGGCGAAAGGCTCCCGCATCCGGCCCTGGAGGCCATGCGGGCGGCGCTGAACGCCCACTACGCGGCCGAGCTGGGCGAGCCGTTCGTCACGGCGGGGCTGTGCTATTACCGCGACGGGCGCGACAGCGTCTCCTGGCACGGCGACACGATCGGCCGCGGCGCCACCGAGGACACCATGGTCGCCATCGTCTCCGTCGGCACCCCTCGGGCGCTCCTGCTGCGTCCCCGCGGCGGCGGGCCGTCCATCCGCCACGACCTGGGGCACGGCGACCTCATCGTCATGGGCGGCAGCTGCCAGCGCACCTGGGAGCACGCGGTGCCCAAGGCCGCGGGCGCGGTGGGGCCGCGCATCAGCATCCAGTTCCGCCCCCGGGACGTGCGGTGAGGGGCTCTCCGGCCGCGCTGCTGGTCAACGGGACCGTCGGCGTGGGCAAGACCACGGTCGCGGACGCGATCGGCGACGCGCTGGCCGACGCCGGGGTGCCGAACGCCGTCATCGACCTCGACTGGCTGCGGCGGTGCTGGCCGACGCCGCCACGAGCACGACGGGCACGGGCCGGTCTGGTACGTGGATCGGGCGGGAGAGCTGGACGGCATTCTCGACCGCGCCGGGGTGGACGACGTGACGGTGGACGTCACGCGCCTGACCGTCGTGGAGGCGGCGGCCGCCGTCCTGCGGCGGGTGGGCTGGACCTAGGATGACGCGCATGCGCCCGCCACTCGCCATCGCCGTCGCCCAGCCTCCGTGCCGCTCCTACGACGTGGCGGCCAACGCCGGGGCGCACGCCGCGGCGATCCGGGAGGCCGGCGCCCGCGTGGTCGTCTTCCCCGAGATGTCGCTGACGGGGTACCACCTGGACGCCCCCGAGGTGAGCCCCGACGACCCGCGGCTGGCGCCGATCGTGGCGGCGTGCGCGGCGACGGGCTCGGTGGCGCTGGTGGGCGCGCCCGTGCCCGGGCCGCACATCGGCGTCCTGGCCGTGGACGGCGAGGGCGTGATGCCGGTCTACCACAAGGTGTGGCTGGGCGGGCGCGAGCCGGAGCGCTTCCGCCCGGGCGCGGCGCCGTCCGTGATCGAGGTGGACGGCTGGCGCCTCGGGCTGGCCGTGTGCAAGGACACGGGCGTCGCGCGGCACGCGGCCGACACGGCGGCGCTCGGCATGGACGTCTACGTCGCGGGGGTCGTGCACAGGGCGGAGGAAGCCGGCCTGCACGGCGAACGCGCCCGCCGCGTGGCCGCCGGCCACGGCGTCTGGACGGCGACGGCCAGCTTCGCGGGCCCCACGGGCGAGGGCTACGACCGTACGGCCGGCGGCTCGGGCATCTGGGCCCCCGACGGCGCCTGCCTCGCCGAGGCGGGTCCCGGGGCCGGGGACCTCGCGCGTGCCGAGCTGCACCCGGCCCGGCCGTCATCCGGCTGAGCCCGTGCCTGCCCGGCGCGCCGGACCCATCAGGACCGAGCCGGACCCGCCAGAACCCGCGCCGGACCCCCAGGCCGGGTCAGGGCCGCTTGACGCCGACGGCGCCGATGATTCCCGCGCCGCCCCTGTCCGGCAGGTCGATCTCGTCGGGGTCCCTCCGCCAGTCGGCGAGCGGCACCACCCCGGGCTCGACCAGGTCGTACCCCTCGAAGAACGACCGGACCTGCGCCACCGTGCGGGGCACGATGCCGCCCGCCTGCGTCGCCCGGTAGATCTGGTCGCCCTGCCGTACCTCGCTCTCGCTCAGATCCCCCGCGGTGACGTGCGAGATGACGAGCGGGCTGCCCGGAACCACCGCGTCGCGGAAGGCCGTCACGGCCCGCGCCGCCTCCGCGTCGGAGGTCACGAAGTGCAGGATCGCCAGCATGAGCACGGCCACCGGCTGGGAGAAGTCCAGGTGCGCCCGCACGGCGGGGTTGTCCAGGATCGTCTCCGGCCGCAGCAGGTCGCCCTCGGCCACGATCGTGTCGGGGTTGTCGGCCAGCAGGGCCTGGGCGTGGGTCAGCACGATGGGGTCGTTGTCGACGTAGACCACCCGCGACCCCTCCGCCGCCACCTGGTGGACGTTCTCCTGGGTCGGCAGGCCGGTGCCGATGTCCAGGAACTGGCGGATCCCCGAGGCGGACAGGTGGCGTACGGCCCGGCCGAGGAAGACACGGTTGGTCCGTGCGATCTCCCGGGCGTTCGGCACCAGCGCGATGATCTTCCTGGCGGCCTCCCGGTCGGCCGCGAAGTTGTCCTTTCCGCCTAAGTAGTAGTCGTACATCCGTGCGACGCTGGGAATGTGGGGGTTCACCACCCATGATGGCGCTTGTTCCTCTTCGGTCACGTGGACCAATCTAGCCAGACATCCACGTATCCCGCGGGCGGACGGGCCGTCAGTCGATCAGCAGGCTGATCTCCAGCTCCGCCAGCCGTTCGGCGCCGGCGACGGAACGCAGCTCGGTGATCTTGTCGTCGCGCACCGTGAACACCAGCGTGCGGACGGGCCGCCCCTCGTGCGTGACGACGATTCCCAGCATGCCGTCGACGAGGGCCAGCTGCGACGTCCTGGACAGGGTGGCGTAGGTGAGCGCCTGGCGGGCCACGGCGGCGGCGCCGCGCACCAGCCCTGCCACGTCCGTGTCGGAGCGGACCACGACGTCGGGATCGAGCACGGTCAGCAGCCCCTCGAAGTCGCCGCCGCGGGCCGCGGCCAGGAACGCCTCGACGACGGCCCGCTGCCGGGGCAGCTCGGCGGCGGGGACCGCCCGGACGCCCCGGATCCGGGCGCGGGCGCGGCTGGCGAGCTTCCTGGCCGCCGCCGGGGTGCGGTCCACGATCCGGGCGATGTCCTCGAACGGCACCCCGAACAGGTCGTGCAGCACGAACGCCAGCCGCTCGGCGGGCTCCAGCGTCTCCAGCACCACGAGCAGCGCCACGCCCACCGAGTCGGCCAGCATCGCCTCGTGCTCGGGATCCACCCTGCCCGCCTCGTGCTGCCGATCGCCGATGGGGTCCTCGCGCCGGGCCGCCCGGGAGCGCAGCATGTCCAGGCACACGCGCCCGACCACGGTGGTCAGCCAGCCGCCGAGGTTGTCGATCTGCCCGGCCTGTCCGGCCTCGGTACGGCTGAGCCGCAGCCACGCCTCCTGCACGGCGTCCTCGGCCTCGGCCAGGGACCCGAGCATGCGGTAGGCGACCGCCCGCAGGTGGGGACGGTGCTCCTCGAAACGGCGGGCCAGGAAGTCGCTCATGGTCACAATCCTTCGTCGGGGTCCTTCATACCACTGACGGATCCCGCGACCCGGATGTGACCGGGGCGAGGGCCCGGTCAGGACGGCGGATACCGGGTGAGCGGCTGCGTGCGGCGCACCAGCGCCCGCAGGTCCCGCAGCGTCCCCTCCAGCGCGCCCGTCGCCCGGGCCTGGACCAGCGCGTTGCCGATGGCCGTGGCCTCGACCGGGCCGGCGACGACGGGCAGCCCGCAGGCCTGCGCGGTCAGCCGGCACAGCAGCTCGTTCCGCGAGCCGCCGCCCACGATGTGGACCACGTCGACCGCCCGCCCGGTGAGGCGGACGGCGTCCTCCACCGCGGCGCGGTGCCCCACGGCCAGCGAGTCGAGGATGCAGCGCACCGTCTCGGCGCGGGTGGCCGGAACCTGCCGGCCGGAGCGGCGGCAGTGCTCGGCGATGCGCCGCGGCATGCCGCCCGGCGGCAGGAACTCCGGGTCGCCGGCGTCGACCACCGCGCCACGTGGCAGCTCGGCCGCCTGCCGCAGCAGGTCCGCCAGGCCGGCGCCGGAGCCCCACTCGCGCAGGCACTCCTGCAGCAGCCACAGCCCCGTCACGTTGCGCAGGTACCGCACGGTGCCGTCGATGCCGGCCTCGTTGGTGAAGCTGGCCCGCCGCCCCTCCTCGCTGATCGCGGGCTTGTCCAGCTCCACGCCCACGAGCGACCACGTGCCGCAGGAGATGTAGGCGAAGTGCGGGTCCTCGGCCGGGACCGCCGCCACGGCCGAGGCGGTGTCGTGCGAGCCGACCGCGATGACCGGGGGAGACTCGCTCCAGCCGAACCGCGCGGCCAGCTCGGGACGGACCCGGCCGATCACCTCGCCGGGGGAGCGCAGCGGCGGGAACAGGCCGGGGTCGATGCCCACGCGGCTCATCAGCTCGGCGTCCCACTGCCGGGTGCGGGCCTCCAGCAGCTGGGTGGTGGAGGCGTTGGTGACCTCGACCCCCACCTGCCCCGTCAGCCAGTGCGCGACCAGGTCGGGGATGAGCAGCAGCGTCCGCCCGGCCGGCGGCGGGGCGGCCACCAGCTGGTAGAGGGTGTTGAACGGCTGGCGCGCGATCCCCGTCCTGGCGTAGAGCTCCTCGGCCGGGATGACCGCGTCCACGCGCTCGGGCACGCCCTCGGTGCGGCGGTCCCGGTAGCACACGGGGTCTCCCACGCGCGTCCCGGAGGCGTCGAGCAGGCCGAAGTCCACGGCCCAGGAGTCGACGCCGATCCCGTCCACCGGGCCGGCGGCGCGCAGCCCGGTGGCTATGCCGTCGAGGATGCGGCCGAAGTCCCACCACAGCGTGCCGTCCCGCTCGACCGGGACGTTGCCGAAGCGGTGGACCTCCCGCAGCTCCAGCCGCTCGGGCCCGACCTCGGCGACGATCACCCGGCCGCTGGAGGCGCCCAGGTCGACGGCCGCGTAGCGCGCGCCCCCGCCGGGAAGGCCGCCGCTCATCGCAGGAAGGCCGCCGCGACCCCGGCGTCCACGGGGATGTGCAGGCCGGTGGTGTGGGACAGCTGGGTCAGGTGAAAGACCGCCGCGGCCACGTGCTCGGGCAGGACCTCCCGCTTCAGCAGGGTCCGCTGGGCGTAGAACTCGCTGAGCTTCTCCTCGGGCACGCCGTACACCGCCGCCCGGTTGGCGCCCCAGCCGGAGGCGAAGATGCCCGAGCCGCGGACCACCCCGTCGGGGTTGACGCCGTTGACGCGGATGCCGTGCTCGCCCAGCTCGGCGGCCAGCAGCCGGACCTGGTGCGCCTGGTCGGCCTTGGCCGCGCCGTAGGCGAGGTTGTTCGGCCCGGCGAAGACGGCGTTCTTGGAGCAGATGTAGACGATGTCGCCGCCCATGCCCTGGGCGATCATCACGCGGGCGCTCTCGCGGGAGACCAGGAACGAGCCGCGCGCCATCACCTGGTGCTGCAGGTCCCAGTCGGCGGCGGTGGTCTCCAGCAGGCTCTTGGAGATCGACAGCCCGGCGTTGTTGACCACCAGGTCCACGCCGCCGAAGGCGAGGACCGCCTGCCGTACGGCTGCCGCGATCTGCTCCTCGGAGGTGACGTCCACCTCCACGGCGACGGCGACGTCGGCGGATCCCAGCTCCGCGGCCACCTTCTCGGCGGCGCCCAGGTCCCGGTCGGCCACCACCACGCACGCGCCCTCCGAAGCCAGCTTCCGCGCGGTGGCCGCGCCGATCCCGGACCCGCCGCCGGTGACCAGCGCGACCCGCGTGGCCAGCGGCTTGGGCGGGGGCAGGCGGCGGAGCTTGGCCTCCTCCAGCTCCCAGTACTCGATGCGGAACTTCTCCGCCTCGTCGATCGGCTGGTAGCGCGACAGCGCCTCGGCGCCGCGCATGACGTTGATCGCGTTGACGTAGAACTCCCCGGCCACCCGGGCGGTCTGCTTGTCCTTGCCGAAGCTGAACATGCCCACGCCCGGCACCAGCACGATCGCCGGATCGGCGCCACGCATGGGCGGCGAGCCGAGGGTGGCGTGCCGCTCGTAGTAGGCGCGGTACTCGGCCCGGTAGGCCTCGAACTGCGGCTCCAGCTCATCCGACAGGTCCAGCACGAGCGGGGCGACCTTGGTGCGCAGGAAATGGTCCGGGCAGGAGGTGCCCAGCGCGGCCAGGCGGCGCAGCTCGGCGCGCGAGACGAAGTCCAGCACCTCGGGGGAGTCGGTGAAGTGGCCGACCACCCGATGGCTCGCCGAGGCCAGGCCCCTGATCGCTGGGAACAGCTCGGCGGCCTTCGCCCGCCGCTCCCGCTCGGGCAGCGGCTCGACGACGACCGGGCCGAACGGCTCGGGCCGGCCGTGCTCGGCGATGTACCGCTCGGCCGTCCGGATGATCTCCAGCGAGTTGGCCTGGCACTCCTCGCTGGTCTCACCCCAGGCGGTGATGCCGTGCCCGCCCAGGATCACGCCGATGGCCTGCGGGTTGGCCTGTTTGATCGCGGCGATGTCCAGGCCGAGCTGGAAGCCGGGGCGGCGCCACGGCACCCACACGACCCGGTCGCCGTAGATACGCTCGGTGAGCTCGGGGCCGTCGGCGGCGCAGGCGACGGCGATGCCGGCGTCGGGGTGCAGGTGGTCCACGTGGGCGGCGTCGACCAGGCCGTGCATGGCGGTGTCGATCGACGGGGCCGCGCCGCCCTTGCCGTGCAGGCAGTACTCGAAGGCGGCCACCATCTCGTCCTCGCGCTCGACGCCCGGGTAGACGTCTACCAGCGCGCGCAGCCGGTCCAGCCGCAGCACCGCGAGGCCCGCCTCGGTGAGCGTGCCGAGGTCGCCGCCGGAGCCTTTGACCCACAGCAGCTCCACCTCGCCGCCGGTGACGGGGTCGCGATCGGTGCCCTTGGCGGAGGCGTTGCCCCCGGCGTAGTTGGTGTTGCGCCGGTCCGCGCCCAGCGTGTGACAGCGGTCCAGCAACTGTTTCACCGTCTGGTTGAGGTGGTTCATCAGGCCCCCCAGCCCGCCTGCGCGCCGCCGACCCGTTCGGCGCAGATCTTCTCGAAGTAGCCCGAGCGGGCGTAGGCGGCCATCGGGTCCGGATCCAGGCCCATCTCGGCGCGCAGCTCGGCCAGCAGCGGGCGGACGTCGGTGTTGAAGGCGTCCATCAGCACCGCGTTGGCGCCCAGCACATCCCCGGCCTGCTGGGCGGCCGCCAGCGCCTGCCGGTCCACCAGCAGCGCCTTGGCGGTGGCCTCCTGCACGTTCATCACCGAGCGGATCTGCCCGGGGATCTTGGGCTCGATGTTGTGGCACTGGTCCAGCATGAAGGCCACCTGCGGGGTGTAGCCGCCGCCGCGGATCACCTCGAACATGATCCGAAACAGCTGGAAGGGGTCGGCCGCGCCCACCATCAGGTCATCGTCGGCGTAGAAGCGGGAGTTGAAGTCGAAGCCGCCCAGCTTGCCCTCGCGCAGCAGGAAGGCGACGATGAACTCGATGTTGACCCCCGGCGCGTGGTGCCCGGTGTCCACCACCACCTGCGCCCGGGGGCCGAGCTTGACGCAGTGCGCATAGGCGGTGCCCCAGTCCGGCACGTCGGTGGCGTAGAAGGCCGGCTCGAACAGCTTGTATTCCAGCAGGAAGCGCTGGTGCGCACCCAGCCGGTCGTACACGACGGCCAGCGCCTCGGCCAGCCGGTCCTGGCGGGCGCGCAGGTCGTCTTGGCCGGGGTAGTTGGTGCCGTCGGCGAACCACAGCTTGAGCGTGGCCGAGCCGGTGGCGTCCATGATGTCCACGCACTGCAGCAGGTGGTCGAGCGCCTTGCGGCGCACCGCCGGGTCGGGGTGGGTGACGCTGCCGAGCTTGTAGTCCTCCTCCTGGAACAGGTTGGCGTTGATGGCGCCGATGCCGATCCCCAGCGACTCGGCGTGGCGGGCCAGGTCGGCGTAGTCCTCCACGGCGTCCCAGGGGATGTGCAGCGCCACGGTGGGGGCGATCCCGGTGTGGCGGTGCACCTGGGCGGCGTCGGCCAGCTTCTCGTACGGGTCGCGCGGCACGCCGGGCTGGCCGAACACCTTGAAGCGGGTGCCGGAGTTGCCGTAGGCCCAGGAGGGCGTCTCGATGCGCTGCTGCCGCAGCAGGTCCTTGATCATGGTGAGGGGTCCCCGATTCAGTCCAGGTGGAAGACCTCGGTCAGCGGCCGCATGCCCTCGTCGGGGCGGCCGTCGAGCTCGGCGAAGAACGGCGCCATCTCCGCCTGCCAGCGGGCGTTGACCTCGGTCTCGGCCATCGCCTTGCGCGCGGCCTCGAAGTCCTCGGTCTCCAGGTAGCCGACCAGCAGGCCGTCCTCGCGCAGGAAGAGCGAGTAGTTGTGCCAGCCGGTCCTGCGCAGCGCCTCGAGCATCTCGGGCCAGACGGCCCGGTGGCGTTCCTTGTACTCCTCCAGGCGCTCTGGCCGGACCTGCAACAGGAAGCAGATTCGCTGCACGGGGGCTCCACAGGACGTCGAGCAAAACGTTTTAATAGGCTAGCAGCGAGAGTAGAGGGGGCACGGCACCGCGTCAATGCCTGGACGGGCGAGTTCCGCCCGACGCGCGAAGGGTCTGGCGGTGAAGTGATTCACACGTTTTAAGGTGCCCTGCCGTACCAGAACGGACCGGAACGGGAACCCCCCATGCCACGCATCCTCGCCGCCCTCGTCCTCGTGCTGTCAGCGATAACGCCCAGTCGCGCGCTCGCCGACCAGACCCGGTGGGCCTTCGACTTCGTCACCGCCGCCTGCGCCACCTTCAGCCTCGACCTGCCCACCGGCGACTACACCGTCTCCCTCGTCGCGGGCGACGCCGCCGAGGCCACCGACATCGCGATCGCCGCCGAGTCGATCCAGAAGGTCCAGCCCACGGCCAAGCCCCCAGGCGAGCACCTGGAGATGTCCTTCGCCATCGCGCTCGTGGACGGCCGGCTGGACCTCGCCTTCTCCGGCGCCGCCCCGAAGATCAACTCCCTGGTCGTGGTACGGCAGGCGCAACGCGCCCCCGGCACCGTCCCCACGGCCTACCTCGCGGGCGACTCCACCGTGCAGACCTACGACCCTCCTGGGCGCCCGAGGCCGGATGGGGCCAGATGATCGAGCGGTTCCTCACCACCGGCGTGGCCTTCGACAACCACGCCATCGGCGGGCGCAGCTCGAAGAACTTCCTCACCCAGGGCCGCCTGGACGAGATCCTGCGCCTCATCAGGCCCGGCGACTCCTTCCTCATCCAGTTCGGCCACAACGACGCCACCGTCAGCGTGCCCGACCGGTACGCCTCCCCGGCCGACTACAAGGAGGTGATGATGAAGACCGCCGACGGCACCGTGGACGGCACGGGCGCGGTCATCGGCAACCCGAGCCGCGACCACCGCAACTCCGGCGGGTACGTGCTGAGCGGCCCCGAGTACCTCACGGTCTTCGAGGGGTCACCGGCAAGGCGCTCGACACCGTCGGCGACCTGGACCCGGCCCGGCCGGGCTATGAGGTGTTCGCCGCGCACGAGGACATGGGCAGCAGCGGCAACCGGGGCGCGACCTTCCGCGACGCGGCCACGGGCGCGGTGCTGTGGTCGCTGCCCGCTGCCAAGGACACCGGGCGGGCCGCCTCCGGCGACGTCGACCCGCGCCACCCGGGCGCCGAGGGCTGGGCCGTGACCGCGACCGGCGAGTGGAACTCCGGCCAGGGCGAGCTGCGCTCGGCGTCCGGTTCGCCTATCGGCACCGCGATCCCGCCCGCGAACTTCCTCGCCTGGTGGGACGGCGACCTGCTGCGGGAGATCGTCGACCACGACTACGACGCGGCGCGCGGCTTCGCACACTCATGCACGACCCGGTGTACCGGCTGGGCGTCGCCTGGCAGAACGTCGGCTACAACCAGCTGCCGCATCCCGGGTTCTACCTGGGGACGGGGATGACGGCGCCCGAGAAGCCACGCATTCGTTACGCGCGCGGGCATGACGTGCGCTGACCGCTTCTTGGCCGATGGGGGAGGATCTCTTGATCCTTCCCCATCGGTCGTGGCACGTCGGTTACTCTAGGTACAGCGGAGGGACCTGAGTGCGCTTACCACCCAGGTCCCGTACGACAACCGTACGGGAGGTTCCGTGGGGATCAAAGAGGCGGCCATGCGTTTCGCGACGGCGGTCGAGAACGAGCTGATCCAGATCCGCGCCGATCAGATGGAACTGGGCCAGCGGCTCACCGAGCGGGTCAACGGCGTCGCCAACGAGGTCAAGGCGCTTGACGCCAAGGTCACCAGCCTTGACGCCAAGGTCACCAGCCTTGACACCAAGGTCGACGAGGTCAAGGCCGAGGTGCACGAGGTCAAGACCGAGATGTATGACGTCAAGGCCGACATCCGGGAGTTCAAGACGGATGTCATGGGCGTCCTGATCGACATCCAGCGGCGGCTCCCCGCCTGACGGCAAGCCCATGCGGCGCGGCTCCCGCCACTGCGGCGGGAGCCGCGCCGTTCTCATGCGCCGAAGGCCCAGCACCAAGCGCGAGAAAGGCCTCAGGTCAGCGGACGTAGACGTTGGGCCGAGGCGGTGCGGACATGCCGTTCCCCAGGAAGAAGCTGGGATGCGGCGGCTGGTTGTAGGCGGTGTTCTGCCAGGCGATCGCGACCCGGTACTGCGTGTCGTGCAGCAGCGTCCAGATGCGCCGGTCGGTCGGCACGGTGGTGGCGTAGATGCGCAGCGCGCCCTCGCCGTCGCGCGGCAGGATGATCTCCTCCCGCCAGTCGCCGAACAGGTCGCCGGACAGGGAAGGCGTGGCCTTGGTGCCGTTGATCGAGTGCGCGCCGGAGCCGGTCAGCAGCCGCGTGTCGCCGCCGGTGCCGTACTTGTCGACGTGGTTGCCGTCGAGCAGCTCGCGGACCGGGTCGGCGTCCCACCAGGCCAGGAAGTTGGCCGAGGACGGGGTGCGGCCGATGGCCGCGCCTGAGGTGTTGAACAGGCTGGTCATCTGGGTGCCCGCGCCCCAGAACTCCGCGCCGGGGCTGCCGGCGTGGATGTCGCCCGCGACGCCGCGGCCGGGGCCCTCGGAGCCGCCGTTGCCGGGCCGCTGCCAGATGATCTGGCCGGTGCGCGCGTCGTGCACGTCGGCGGCGGGCGAGCTGCCGCTCTCGTGGATGGTGAACACCTCCAGGCCGGACCGCGCCGGGATCAGGTCGCCCACGTGCATCGCGTCGCCGTGGCCGAAGCCCGTGGCGTACATGAGCGCCCCGTTGTCGTCGATCGTGGCCGAGCCGTACACGATCTCGTCGCGGCCGTCGGCGTCGACGTCGGCGACGGACAGGTTGTGGTTGCCCTGGCCGTAGGCGCCGCCGCTGTTGCCGGAGTCGTAGGTCCAGCGGTGCGTGAGCGTGCCGTTGCGGAAGTCCCAGGCCACGACGACGGCCCGGGTGTAGTAGCCGCGAGCCATGATCAGCGAGGGCCGCCGGCCGTCGAGGTAGGCGGTGGCCGCGAGGAAGCGGTCGACGCGGTTGCCGTAGCTGTCGCCCCACGACGACACGTTGCCGCGCGCCGGAAGGTAGTTCACCGTGGACAGGACGGCGCCGTCGGTGCCGCGGAACATGGTCAGGTACTCGGGCCCGGTGAGGATGTAGCCGCTGGAGTTGCGGTGGTCGGCGGAGGCGCTGCCGATGACCTGGCCGGTGCCGGATCGGGTGCCGTCGGCGGTCTTCATGGCCACCTCGGCGCGGCCGTCGCCGTCGTAGTCGTAGACCTGGAACTGCGTGTAGTGGGCGCCCGCGCGGATGTTGCGGCCGAGGTCGATGCGCCACAGGCGGGTGCCGTCGAGGCGGTAGGCGTCGACGAAGACGTTGCCGGTGTAGCCGGACTGGGAGTTGTCCTTGGCGTTGGACGGATCCCACTTCAGCACGATCTCCAGCCGGCCGTCGCCGTCCAGGTCGCCTGCGCTGGCGTCGCCCGCGCTGTAGGTGTAGGAGGCCCCGTCGGGCGTGGTGCCGCCGGAGGGCCGCTGGATGGGCACGTCGAGGTGGTCGCCGCCGGTGAAGCGGAGCGACGGCTCGGAGGCGGCCTGCTCGACGCCGTTCACCACGGCCCTGACCGTGTAGGAGGCGTCGGCCGCCGCGCCGGAGTCGAGGTGGTTCGTGGAGTTCGTGACCGTCGCGATCCTGGTCGAGCCACGGTAGACGTTGAAGGAGACGTTGTCGGGGTCGGTGGCCAGCAGCCGCCAGGAGACCAGGTTGCCGGTGCCGGAGCGCACGCTGATCAGGCCCCGGTCGAGGTCCTCGACCTGGCGGCCGGACTCGGCCGCCCCGCCCGCCTCGACGTCGAGGTAGTCGATGTTGGGCAGCCCGGCGGCGCTCGTGGGGACGATCCTGACGGTGTTGCCGCCCGCGTTCAGCGGCGCGGTCAGCGTCTTGGTGGCCCACGTGGTCCAGGCGCCCGTGGCGTCGAACGGGGTGGCCGCCTGCACGACCGTCCCGTTGACCACGATGTCGGCGGGCCGGGTCGTGGTGGTGCCGTTGGCGTAGCGGACGGCGAGCGTGGCGGTGCCCGCGGCGGCGGCGTTCACCGTGAACTGCACGGCCGCGCCGACGGCGTTGGTCCCGTTGCAGAATCCCGTCCCCGAGTATCCGGCGTGGTTGGACTCCACCACGCCGTCGCAGGTGGCGGGTGCCTGTTCGGCCTCGTAGCGCGTCGGCGCGGCCTGGGCGACGCCCGGTGGCGCGCAGGTCAGCGTCCCGGCCATCGCCAGGACGGCCGTCGCGCTGAGGATTCGTAAGCGCATCACAAATCCCTTCGCAGGTTGGTTAATACGTTTTAATCAGAGAGGCCTCCATGGCGCCATATCCCGCTGACTTAAGGCTGTTTCATCAGGGACGATGTCCTTTAGAACGTGAAACTTTCACCCGGCCCAGAGGCAGTCCGGCACCAGCCCCAGGTCCCGCAGCCCGTCCGCCACCAGGTCCACGCCCAGCCCGTTGACGATCAGCCCGGTGGAGTTCAGCGCGGTCCCCGTGAACCACCGCCGGACGATCGGCGTCACCAGCACCGGCGTGGCGCCGCGGGCCTGGATGCCGCGCCGGAAGTGCCGCGGCAGCCGCTGCCCCAGCCGGTGAAGGCACGGCGGGCCAGATCGCCCGCGCCGGTGGCGGTGAGCGGCATCATGAGGCGGCGGGTACGGCGAGCGCGAGCGCGGAGGCGGCCAGACGCGACACGGGGTCTCCAGGCGGGGCGGGCGGGCGCCGGGCGGACGTGGGCGGGACCGCCCGGCGCCCGCGGCTCAGGCGGCGGGCAGCTTGTCGCCGATCAGGGCGAGGTTCTGGATGGCCGCCAGCCCGAACAGCGCGGTGGAGTTGGTGGAGATCCACGGCGCGTGCGAGGACGGGTTCAGCGTGCTGTCCACCTTCTGCGCCGACCAGTCCCGGGTGTGGGCGTACTCCCAGGCCTCCGGCGGCTTGAGGAAGATCTGCCAGGCCCGCGCGGCGTACTTGTCGTCCTTGAGCCGCACGGCCGCGTAGGCGTCCAGCCGCGTGTGCCCCTGCTTGAGGATGAGGTTGCCGAAGTGCTTACCGACCTCGGCGGTCTGCTCGGCCCGGGTGGCGTTGTAGAGCCGGCAGTACTGCAGCCACTTCTGCTCGAAGGCGGGCATGTCGATCGCGTCGATGAGCTCGGCGCAGATCTCCACCAGCCCGAACATGGCCGACAGGTGGCTGACGCTGACCTTGGCGGTGTCCGGCGCGTAGCGGCCGGTCTCCATGTTGTACAGCGCCTCGCCCTGGATGAAGCCGTTGGGCAGCGCGGCGATGGACTCCATGGTCCCCAGCAGGTTGCGCTTGCACTGCTCGGCCAGCGGCCCGTTCCGCTCCCACTCGGTGAACCACCCGGCCGCCAGGCCGCTCCAGGAGGTGCCCAGGCCGATGGCCAGCGCCTTGGGATCGGGGGTGTACGGCTCGGTGCGGATCTTCCTGATCGGGTCCAGCACCAGGAAGGTCTTCTCCGAGTCGGCCACCTCGTGCAGCAGGTCGCCGGTGCGCTCGTCGGCGGTCAGGTAGTAGTGGAAGCGCCGGTAGATCGCGGTGGAGATGCGCTGCTGCTTGGCGCTGTCGGCCCAGTGCTGCACGCCGTGCCGGGTGCCCAGGCCCTTCCACGGCCCGATGTGGTAGACGTCCACCTCGCCGGTGTGGCGGGTCATCGCCTCGGCGAGGCGGTAGACGTCGGCCCGGCCGGTGCGCAGGTACTGATACCACAGCCACAGGTCGGGCGACAGCTCGGAGTTGTCCCAGGCGTAGCCGCCGACGTCGTAGCGCCAGACCTTCCGGTCCTCGTCGTAGCTGTGCATGATGTCGCCGTAGTCCCAGAAGCCGTACCAGTGCCGTTCCTCCACCTGGGCCTGGTAGAAGGCGAACTGGAAGTCGAGGTGGTCCTCGATCTGCTTCTTGACCGGGTGCGAGCGGTCCACGGGCGCGAACAGGCCGCCGAACACCTTGGCCGCCACCAGGTGCCCGACCGGGTTGATCAGCTGCGGGGGCGTGCGCACCTGGTCGGCCATCGCGCCCAGCCGTTCGGCCGAGGGGGTCCCCGCCAGCGCCCAGAACATCAGCTCGCTGGTCCTGGCGATGCCGTACGGCGTGCCGAAGCCGGGCTCGTAGTCCTCGTAGGTGATCTCCAGGCCCTGGAGCTGCTCGGGGTAGGTGTCCTGGCCCATGCCGTCGTGGTAGAAGCGCAGGTCCATCGGCCCGGCCTCGGGCGACCAGAGCCAGACGGTGACCTCGGCCTCCTCGGTGTGCGCGCCCCGCACGTCCAGCTGCGTGGGGTGGCGCTGCCAGAAGTCGCGCAGCCCGAAGGCCAGCCCGCCGCCGACGCCGCCCACGTAGCCCAGGCCGGAGGCCCGCCTGCCCTGGTCGACCGGGATCCAGCCGTGGCCCTTCTTGGTCCTCTTGCGCAGCGTGAAGCCCTCCGACGACAGCTGGCTGAGCGAGTAGTCGCCCCACTCGGGGATGTACTGCAGGCGCGTGGTGACCCGCTGGTCCCAGGTGGCGGGGTCGGGCAGCTTGGCGCTCGCGATCTGCGCGGCGCGCACGGCGGCGCCCGGGTCGCGGCGCAGCCCGGTGATGCCCTTGACGGCCTCGGCCAGCATGCCGTGGCCCTCGCCGACGAAGCGGACGTGCCGGTCATACGTCGCGTCCCGCATCGGCACCCGGAACCGCACGCCGAGCCCGGCGATGAAGTCGTGCCGCCCGTCGCGGTCGTAGACGAAGGTGTGCGTCATGCGGATCGACTCGGCGCCCGCGTAGAAGTACAGCCGCACGGTGAACGGCAGCCAGGACCTGCCCTTCTTGCCGGTGTGGCGGCCCTCGATCCTGACCACCGCGCGCACCGGCCCGGACTGCTCGACCGTGACCTTGCCGATGTCGCTCTCGTAGCGGTCCAGGACGGTCGTGCTCTCCTCGTCCTCGTCGATCTTGTCTTGCTTGAGGTTGACGAGGTGGCCCTTGCGGGCGATCTCGACGTCGCCGCGCCAGATCTGGCTGATGAGCTCCTTGCCGTCCTTGCGGATGCGCGCCCGGATGACGCCGGTGTCGACGTCCACGTAGTTCTTCTCGTCCTTGACCGTCACCGGCCGGGCGGGCGCGGCCGGCGTTCCGGCGGTGAGCGTGTAGGACTCGGCGGGCGTGTCGGCGGCGATGGCGTGCGCGGTCCACTTCAGCGACCCGTCGGGCCAGTAGGCCAGCGGCCAGCTCTGCACCGGGGTGCCGTCGGCGAGCGCGAAGGACTGGTCCTCGGGCACCGCGCCCTTGGGCCAGGGGGTGCCCCAGGTGGAGACGGCGGAGGTGCCCGGCCTGCCTTCGAGCCAGGTGAGCTTGACCTCCGGTACGGCTGCCGCCGCGGCTCCGGCCTGGCCTTCGAGCATCGACACGAGGGGGATGGCGGCCATTCCGGCTAACACTTCACGTCGGGTGAGTTCCACGCGGGATTACCTCCGGTGCTGGGGGATGAGGGCGAGAAGCTGGATCGCCGCCAGGCCGTACTGGGCGGCGTCGTTGGTGGAGACGAAGGGCGCCTCCTGGACCGGCATGAGCACGCGGGGTCCGCGGACCTCGGTGACGTGCCAGCCGGAAGTGCGGGCCAGGGGGCTGGCGTTGCCGAGCTGGTCGCCTTCGTCGCTGCGGAAGGCGTGCCAGGCGAGGGCGGCCAGCTCGGGGTCGCCGAGCCGGGCGGCGGCGTAGGCGGCCAGCCTGCTGTGGGCGGGGATGCACGAGATGCCGGTAAGCGCTTTCCCGAGCTCCATGCGCTGCCGCTCGGGCGAGGCGAGATACAGGCGGCAGTAGCCGAGCCACGCCTCCTCGAAGCCCGGCACGCCGAGGTCGAGGTCGATCAGCTCGGCGCAGATCTCCGGCAGGCCGAACAGGGCCGACAGGTGGGAGACGCCGATCCGCTCCCGCGAGGTGTCGAACCGGCCGCTCTCCGGGTCCAGCCGCGCCTCGCCGGTGAGGAAGCCGTACGGCAGCGCCGCGATGTCGGCCATCGTGCCGAGCAGCCGGTCGCGGGCCCGCTCGTCGCCGTGCCGCTCCCAGCGGGTCAGCCAGTCGGCCGCCATGGATCCCCAGTCCGCGCCGAGCCCGACCTCGATGCCCTCGCGTGTCCGGTACTTGCGCAGCGGGTCGATCGCCTGGAACGTCTCCTCGGGCCTGGCCAGCTCGTCCATCAGGTCGCCGGTGCGCTCGTCGGCCGTCAGGTAGTAGAAGAAGCGCCGGTAGGCCGCGTTGGAGATGCGCAGCTGCTTGCAGCTGCACCCCCAGTGCTGCACGTTGTGCCGGGAGCCCAGCCCCTTCCACGGGCCGAGGTGGTAGACGTCCACCTCGCCGGTGTGGCGGGTCATCGCCTCGGCGAGGCGGAAGACGTCGGCCCGGCCGGTGCGCAGGTACTGGTACCACAGCCACAGGTCGGGCGACAGTTCGGAGTTGTCCCAGGCGTAGCCGCCCACGTCGTAGCGCCAGGTGTGCCGGTCGGCGTCGTAGGTGTGCATGACGTCGCCGTAGTCCCAGAACCCGTACCAGCGGCGCTGCTCGACCTGGCCCCGGTAGTAGGAGACCAGGAAGTCCAGCCGGTCCTCGATGTCCTGATGGGCCGGGTCGGGCAGGCCCCACACGCCGAAGACGCCGGCTTGCCTGATCCGCTCGGGGGAGGCGGTGAGCAGGCCGGGGGCGTCGAGCAGGGCCGCGTGCTCGGCGAGCTCCTCGTGCGCCGGGGTGCTGTCGTGGACGCGCAGGCTGAGCTCGTGGGTGCGGGCGATGCCGTACGGCGTGCCGAAGCCGGGCTCGTGGTCCTCGTAGG
Source organism: Thermoactinospora rubra (assembly GCF_002093975.1). Classification (GTDB taxonomy): domain Bacteria; phylum Actinomycetota; class Actinomycetes; order Streptosporangiales; family Streptosporangiaceae; genus Nonomuraea; species Nonomuraea rubra_A. The sequence continues at coordinate 218,893 of NZ_KZ084328.1, read as the reverse complement.
TGATCTCCAGGCCCTCCAGTTGCTCGGCGTGGGTGTCCTGGCCCAGGCCGTCGTGCCAGAAGCGCAGGTCCATCGGCGGGGCGCCGGGGGAGTAGAGCCAGACGGTCGCGGTGGCCACGCCGGTGGCCGCGCCGCGGACGTCGAGCCGGGTGGGGTGCAGCTTCCAGAAGTCGCGCAGGCCGAAGCCGAGGCCGCCGCTGACCCCGCCCACATAGCCGTAGCCGCGCGATCTGGTGCCCGAGGGGACGGTCACCCAGGCGTGGCCGGGCGCGGTGCGCTTGCGCAGCGTGAAGCCGTCGGCGCTGGACTGGTCGAGCGTGTAGTCGTTCCACACCGGGATCAGGTGGAGCCTGCGCGCCACCTCGGGGTTGCCGATCTCGCCGACCGGGCGGCCCTCGACCTGCGCCCGCCGTGCCTCCTCGCCGGGGTCCTGGCGCAGCCCGGTCAGGCCGCGCACGGCCTCGGTGAGGAAGCCCTCGGCTCCGGCCAGCCGTACGTGCCGGTCGTGCGGCTCGTCCCGCATGACCACGTCGGCCCGCAGGCCCAGGCCCGCGAGGAAGTCGCGCCCGGGGTCGCCGTCCCAGACGAAGCTGTGCACGATCCGCACGTCGGCCGCGCCCGCGTAGAAGTACAGCCGGACCGTGAACGGCAGCCAGTCGCCGTGCCGCCCCTCCACCCGGACGACCGCGCGCACCGGGCCGTCCTGCTCGACCGTGACCCGCTCGATCCGGGCGACGGTCCTCGTGCGGGTACGGCCGGCGTCCTCGTCGGGCGTGTCCTGCCGGATGCTGACGAGCCGGACGTTCCGCACGATCTCGCGCTCGCCGTACGAGACGCTCTCGATCAGGGCCTCCCGGGAGAGCCGCCACGTGACGGCACCCGTGCGGATGGTGAGCCCGTCCACGGTGACGGGCTCGCCGGGTACGGCAGGCGTCCCGCCCGGCACGAGTTCGTAGGACTCGGCGGGCACGGCCTGCGGCCCGATGGCGTGGGCCGACCACTTGACCGAGCCGTCCGGCCAGGTGGCGGTGATCCAGCTCTGCACGGGGGTGCCGTCGCGCAGGGCGAAGGAGGAGCCCGCGGCCACCGCTCCCCGGGGCCAGGGGACCCCCCACGTGACGCCCTGCCTGCGCGGACCTTCCAGCCAGCGCAGGTGCGTCATTCCTTCACCGACCCGATCAGGACGCCCTTGGCGAAGTGCTTCTGCAGGAACGGGTAGACCAGCAGGATCGGCAGCGTCGCGACGACCACGACGGCGAACTTGATGCCCTGCTCGGGGAACAGGACCGAGTCGAAGGCGGTCACCGACCGCTCGGCGGCGGGGCTGGTGAGCATGCGGACCAGCACCTGGAGGGTCCACTTGGAGTTGTCGTTGATGTACAGCAGCGGCGACATGTAGTCGTTCCAGATGCCCACCGCGTAGAAGAGCGAGAACGTGGCGATGATCGGCTTGGACAGGGGCAGCACGATCCGCCGGAAGACGCCCAGCTCGGTGCAGCCGTCGATGCGGGCGGCCTCCTCCAGGGCCTGCGGCAGCTCCTGGAAGAAGCTCTTGACGATGATCAGGTAGAAGGGGTTGATCGCGAGCGGCAGGATCAGCGCCCAGTAGCTGTCGAGCAGGCCCAGGTCGCGCACCACGAGGTAGGTCGGGATCATGCCGCCGCTGAACACGATCGTGAAGATCACCAGGTTCAGCACCAGCGTCCTGCCGGGGAGTTGCCGCTTGGACAGCGGGTAGGCCATGGTGAGCGTCAGCAGCACCTGCACCACCGTGCCGACCGCCGTCACGCAGACCGTGGTGACCAGCGCCCGGACGAAGGTGGGGGTGCCGAAGATGTAGTCGTAGGTGCTGGTGACGAACTGCTCCGGCCACAGGAAGAACGGCCTGGAGGAGATCTCCGCCTCGGTGGCGAAGGACCCGGCCAGCACGTACATCAGCGGCAGGACGGTGATGAGCGCCAGACCGACGAGGAACGCGACGTTGAACGCGTCGAACAGCCGGCTTCCCCAGGAGCCGTAGTTGCGTACCGTGGCGGGTGCCTCCGCCAGCTTCTTCGAGGTCAGGTCGATCGACACGCGCCCCTCCTTAGAACAGGCCCCGCTGGCCGAGGCGCTTGGCCAGCCAGTTGCAGCCGAAGATGAGCACCAGCCCGGCGACGCCCTTGAACAGGCCGACGGCGGTGGCGTAGCTGTAGCCGCCCTGCGTGATGCCGACGTAGTAGACGAAGGTGTCGAACACGTCGGCGACGTCGGCGTTGAGCGAGTTCCGCATCAGCCAGAACTGCTCGAAGCTCTGGTCGAGCAGGTTGCCGGAGGTGAGGATGGCCATGACGACGATGGTGGGCCGGATGGCGGGCAGCGTGACGTGCCAGAACTGCCGCCAGCGCCCGGCGCCGTCCATGCGGGCCGCCTCGTACAGGTCGGGGTTCACCCCGGCCAGCGCGGCCAGGTAGATGATCGTGCCCCAGCCGGTGCTCTTCCAGAGCGTCTGCAGCATGATGATCGGCCGGAACCACTCCTCCTGGGCGACGTAGTCGATCTTCTGCCCGCCGGTGATCGCGTGGATCCAGCCGGCGATCACCCCGTAGTCGACGGAGAACAGCAGATACGTCAGCGACGCGACGATGGTCCAGGACAGGAAGTGGGGGATGTAGATGAGCGACTGGACCGTGCGCTTGACGAAGCGCACCCTCAGCTCGTTGAGCATGAGCGCGACGATGATCGGCGCCGGGAAGGCGAACAGGATCATCAGCAGCGCGATGACGAGGGTGTTGGTCATCAGGCGGCCGAAGTCCGGCCCGGTGAACAGCGCCTCGAAGTGCTTCAGGCCCACCCATTCGCTGCCCTCGATGCCGAGGAACGGCACGAAGTCCTTGAACGCGATGGTCAGGCCGTACATCGGCCAGTACCTGAAGATCGCGAAGTAGGCCAGGCCGGGCAGGAGCATCAGCAGCAGCCAGCGGTGGCGCACGAGCTTGGCCAGCGGCGAGGACCCGGCCCGTCTGCGTGGAGGCTTGGTGGCCGCCTTGGCGGGCGCCGATGCGAGGTCCGTGGCCATGGCGGCCTCCTTTCTCACGGTGGTCCTCAAGGGACTGCTCGTCCCTTGAGGACCACGGCTTGCCGGGGCCGTCAGCCCTTGTTGATCAGTTCCTGGAACTCGGCCAGCATCTGGGTGCCGCCGCTGTCGTACCAGCGCTTGATCTCGGCCTTGAACTGCTCCTCGGTGATCTCACCGGCCAGGTGCTTGATCCGCGCGTCGGTGGGGATCGGGTTCAGCGTGGCTCCCTTCTCCACCGCGGTCTTGGAGATGTACGGCAGGGTCGGGTCGTGCACCGCGGTCTGCAGGTCGAGCTCGGCCAGCTGGTTCTTCTTGTCCTCGATCGCCTGCTCCTGGGGCGTCTGGCGCTTCCAGTCGTAGCCCGTGCCGCCCGAGACGCCGACGCTGGCGGTGGTGCCGAGCTGGATGAAGCCCTTCTCGACGTCGTTGTTGATGGTCTGGACGGCCGGGTCCTGGTCGTTGATCTTGACGGCCTTGCCGTCCTCGACCTTGAAGTTCTTGCCCTCGATGCCGTTGGTCAGCAGGACCGCGCCCTCCTTGGAGGCGAGCTTGTCCATCATCTTCAGCACGTCGTCGAGCTGCTGCTCGGTGCGGATGTTCTGCTTGGAGACGGCGATGACGTCGTTGTAGCCGGTGAACGGCAGGGAGAACTTCTGGCCGTCGGGCCGCTTGAGGTTGCCGGCGATCGTCACCTTGTGCATGTAGCCCTTCGGGTCCTGCTGCTTGAACAGGTCGAACAGCTGCTGCGCCCGCACGTTGACGTCGATGATGATGCCGCCCTTGCCCTGGACGAACGGGTCGTTCCACTTGGCGGTGTCGAGCGTCGCCCAGTCGGGGTTGACCAGGCCCTCGTCGATGAACTTCTTGATGTACTTCTGCGCCTCCCAGAACTCCGGGGCGTCGAACTCGGGCACGAGCTTGCCGTCGCGCATCTGGAAGCCGTTCGGGGCGCCGAACCACACGTCGATCGCGTTGTACGGGCTGGAGGCGTTGAACTGCGGGGAGGGCCACTTCGGCAGGATCAGGCCGTAGGTGTCCTTCTTGCCGTTGCCGTCGGGGTCCTTCTCGGTGAAGGCCTTGGCGATCTCGTAGAGGTCCTCGGTGGTCTCCGGCTCCTTCAGGCCCAGCTTCTCCAGCCAGTCCTTGCGCAGCACGATGGCGGAGCGCAGCAGCGGGCGGACCCGGTAGATGCCGTAGTTCTTCCCGTTGGTGGAGGAGTTGGCCAGGATCCGGGGGTCCTTGGGCAGGTTCGGGTAATTCTTGATCTTGTCGGTGAGGTCCCAGAAGGCCCCGGCCTCGGCAGCCTTCGCGAACGAGGCGTTCTTGGGGTTGACGACCATGAGGTCGGGCAGCTTGTCGGAGGCGAGGGTGACGTTGGTCTTCTCGTTGTAGTCCGCGTCCGGCACCCAGGTGATGTTGAGCTTCTTGCCGGTCAGCTTCTCCACGGCCTTGTGCATCTCGCCGCTGGGGGAGGGCGCGGCGCCGAAGAGCTTGACCATCAGGGTCAGTTCGTTGCTCGCCGCCTGGCCGCCACCGCCGCCGTCGCTGCCGCAGGCGGTCGCGAGCAATGCGGTTGTCAGCGTCAACACACCGGCCAGGAGCCGACGGGGGGTTGTCTTCATCAGTTGCCTTTCGCGTGCAGGCGAGCCTCGTTCTCCTCGAAGAAGCGCAGGCAGAGCCAGGTGTTCAGCTGGATCCAGGCGCCGGCGGCCACCGTCGGGGCCAGGATCGGGAAGGCCTCGACCGTGTGAGCGATCGCCACGAACGCGAACAGCAGCAGGATCGAGGACGCGGGGCGGGTGAGCGCGAACAGCGACGCCTTGGGCAGGTAAGCGCTTACCCGGAGGTCGTAGTGAACGTACATGGGCAGCAGGTAGGCCGCCACGACGACCAGCGCCGCGAGCGCGACGTAGGTCGTCAGTCGCAGCGCGGTCATCCCCTGGGCGGTGAAGTACAGCAGGTTGCCGACCAGGAGGACGCCGGTCGCCGTCAGCGGCAGCACCAGCAGTGAGCCGCGGACGAACTCCCGCCGGTAGGCGCGGGCGAATTCGGTCCAGACCTGAAACGATTCACCCCTGGCGTGCCGACGGGCCAGCGTGTAGGCCGCGACGGTGGCGGGGCCGAGGCCGAGGACCACGCCGCCCAGCAGGGTGAACGCGATCCACAGCAGGTTCAGCCTGATCGCCCAGAGCAGCTGGTCGCAGGCGTTGTAGAGCCTGATCGACCAGGCGGCCGACGTCATCGCGGGCCGCCGTTCAGGCGGAGCGCGAGTGCGGGGACGGGGAGTTGCACCGGAGTTCCTGCCTTGTTACAAGCGGGTGAACGGCGAACGGTTGCTGTGACCGTAGTGTTGAATCGTCTCAAAGTCAATGGCGCGTGACGCGGAGATTCGCGTATTCGCCAATCATGGGCGCCATCTGGCGAAATCCGATCTTGCCGCCGGTCAGCGGATTATCGTCCCGCCATTGAAACGAGACCAAATCGTTGACGGCGAAGGTGATCTCGCCCCCGCGGACGGTCAGGCGCATGGCGTAGGGACCCTGCGCGTCCAGCGCCGCGGGCAGCGGGTCTGGGCCCTGCGCGACCAGGTGGAAGCCGTAGCTCTTGCGCAGGTTGCAGGTGTGCAGGCGGCGTTCCGAGGGCCACATGCGGCGGAAATAGGACACGTGATAGGCGTCCAGGTCGCCGTGGTGGTATTGCTCGTAGGGGCCCGTCCGGGGTTTCAGGTCGAACAGGTCCTCGCCGTTCCTGCCGCGGGCGTGGAAGAACAGGATGCACAGGCCGGGCTCGCGAATGGGCCAGAAGTCCCACTCCACCGTCACGTCGGCCGGGAAGTCCTCCGGGCACCACAGCACGATGTTGGCCTCCTGCCCGTCCTCGGGCGGGCGCAGGCTCTCCAGGCGCATCCTGCCCATGGGGAAGGAGAGCGCGCCGGCGCCCTCCATGCGGAAGCCCTCCACGTCGGAGGGGGAGCTCAGGGGGTTGTGATAGGTCATGCGGCCGTCTTTCTCGGCGCCGTCTCGATGCGGTCGGGGTGCGGTCAGTCGGCCCGGGTCAGGTCGCTGGACTCGCGCACGACCAGGTCCGGCTGGAAGATGACCTGCCGGTGCCGGTGCGCGCCCGGGTCCTCGACCTCCTCCTGCAGCAGCTCCATCGCTGTGCGCCCGAGCAGCTCGCGCGGCTGGCGCACCGACGACAGGGGGACTGCGGCGGCCGCCGCGAAGTCGATGTCGTCGTAGCCGACGATGGCCATGTCGTGCGGGACGCGCAGCCCCTGCGCGGCCATCGCCTGCAGGAAGCCCAGCGCGAGCAGGTCGTTGCCGCAGAAGACGGCCGTGGGGCGCGAGGCGTCGGGCAGGGCGGCGATCCGCTCGCCCGCCGCGCGGCCCGCGGCGACGCTCAGCGTGGGCATCTCCAGGGTCTCCAGCGACACCCCGCCCGCCTCCTCGACGGCGGCGGTGACGCCCGCCAGCCGGTCGGCCACCTGCTGGATGGACAGCGGGCCGCCGACGAAGGCGATGCGGCGGTGCCCCCGCTCGACCAGGTGCGTCCCGGCCAGGCGGCCACCGAGCCGGTCGTCCACCGACACCGAGCAGCGGCCGCCGTGCGCGGCGGCGCGGTCCACCAGCACCACCGGCGTGCCCCTGGCCACCAGCGAGCGCAGCCGCGGGCTGTCGGTGCGCACCGGCGTGATGAGGATCCCCATCACGCGCTGCTGCTCCAGCTGGTCCAGGTGGCGGCCCTCCCGGTGCGGGTCGCCGTCGCTGTTGCACAGCACCACCATCGTGTCGTGCTCGTCCGCCAGCGCCTCGGCGCCCCGGGCGACGTCGATGAAGAACGGGTTGGCCACGTCCAGCACGACCAGCCCCACCGTCCTGCTCCGGCCCGCGCGCAGGTGCCGGGCCGCCTCGTTGCGGACGAAACCCAGCTCGCGAATGGTGTCCTGGACCCGCTGCCGGGTGCGCGGTGCCACGATCCAGGGCCGGTTGAGGACGTTGCTCACCGTGCCGACGGAGACGCCGGCACGCTGCGCGACCTCCTTGATGCTGGGATTGGCCATCGTCCCTCGTGAAGGTGTCGCTGCCGCCGAAAGGGTGCCTCATCTTAACGTTCCGGCCATCGAATTGAAACGTCTCAGTAGCACGGGCTGGCGCGGGCATGGGTCCTCCCCGCTGCTCACGGCGCGGTCTCGCGGACGATCGCGACGGCTCCGGCGGGGACCGTGAGGCGGCCCTCCACCGGGGTGCCGTCGGGCAGGGCGACGCCGGTGGCCGCCACGGTGGCCTCGGCGCCGGTGTGGTTGATCGCGAACAGGTAGCGGCGGCCGTCGGGGTGCGCCCGCCGTACCACCTCCAGGCCCGGGGTGGCGGAGGTGCCGACGCCCGCCTCCGCGCAGACCTCGGCCACCACGCGGCGCAGGTCGTCGCCGTGGAGCAGGGTGGTCAGGTAGTGCGCGGCGCCCTCGCCCCACGTGTTGCGGGTCCAGGCCGGCTCGCCGGTGAGGTAGGTGTCCAGGACCTTGGCGGTGGTGGCGTGCGCGACCTCGCTCCAGACCGTCCCGGCGCCGCCGCCCGACAGTTCGACGCGCTCGCCGGCGGCGAGGGGGAAGAACTCCTCGACCGTCACGCCGAGCAGGTCGCGCCAGGCGCCCGGGTAGCCGCCCAGCCGTACGCGGTCGTGCTCGTCGACGATCCCGCTGTACGGCCCGACCAGCGCGACGCCCCCGGCCGCCGTGAAGCGCTCGAGGTTGGCCGCGCCCGCGTCGCTGACCAGGTAGAGGGAGGGGACGACCACCAGGCGGTAGCCGGACAGGTCGCTCTCGGGGTGGACGACGTCGCAGGTGACGCCGAGCTCCCAGAGCTTGCCGTACCACTCGGTGACGACCTCCAGCGGCCGCAGGTTCGAGGTCGGCTGGGCGGGGTGGTCCTGGGCCCAGATACTGGCGTAGTCCAGCAGGACGGCGGCCTCGGCGGCGACCGTGCTGCCAGCGACCTCGGCCAGGCCCTTCAGCAGCGCGCCCAGCTCGACGACCTCGCGCCAGATCTTGGTGTCCTTCCCGGCGTGCGGCACCATGCCCGAGTGCCACTTCTCGGCCCCGGCGCGGGAGGCGCGCCACTGGAAGAACATGATCGCGTCGGCGCCCCTGGCGAGGTGCTGGATGGAGTTGCGGCGCATCTCGCCGGGTCGCTTGGCGCGGTTGTGGCCCTGCCAGTTGACCGCGCTGGTGGAGTGCTCCATCAGCACCCACGGCCGGCCCCCGCCCAGCGAGCGGGCCAGGTCGGCGGAGAAGGCCAGGTGGACGTGCGGGTCATCGCCGATCAGGTAGTGGTCGGAGGCGATCACGTCCAGCTCGGGGCCGAAGGAGAAGTAGTCCATGTCCCAGTGCATGCCGGCCATCAGGTTCGTGGTCGCGGGCACGTCCGGGGTGATCTCGGCCAGCAGGTCGCGCTCGGCGCGGTAGAGGTCGAGCAGGGCGTCGGAGCTGAAGCGGCGGAAATCCAGCTGCTGGCCGGGGTTGACGAAGGTGGGCGTGGCGCGCGGCGGCAGGATCTGCTCCCAGTCGCCGTAGCGCTGGGACCAGAAGTCGGTGCCCCATGCGTCGTTGAGGGCCTCCAGCGTCCCGTAGCGCTCCCGCAGCCACGCCCGGAAGGCCGCCGCCGAGGTGTCGCAGTAGCAGCGGGCGTTGTGGCAGCCGTACTCGTTGTGCACGTGCCAGATCGCCAGCGCCGGATGGCCCGCGTAGCGGCGGGCGACCTGCTCGGCGACGCGCAGCGCCTTCTCCCGGTAGATCGGCGAGCTGGGGCAGAACGCCTGCCGGCTGCCGTGGTGGAGGGTCCGGCCGTCGGCGTCGACGGGCAGCGCCTCCGGGTAGGTGTGGCCGAACCACGGCGGCGGCGCGGCGGTGGGCGTGGCCAGGCACGCCTGGACGCCGCCCGCGGCCAGCAGGTCCAGGCACCGGTCCAGCCAGCCGAACTCGAAGACGCCCTCCACGGGCTCCAGCCGGGACCAGGAGAAGATCCCGACGCTGACCCGGTTCACGCCGGCCTCGCGCATCAGCGCGACGTCCTCGGCCCAGACCTCCTCGGGCCACTGCTCGGGATTCCAGTCGCCGCCGTAGACGATCAATGCCCCTCCCCGGGGTCGACGCACATCCGCGGGCGCCCCGGTGTCGGGCGCGCGTTACGGGGATTAAAACGTTCTTAGCGAAGGCCGCGCAAGACCCCTCTCCTTGTGCGGCGGCGCGTTGATCGCCACAATGGGACTCTGCCTTGGTGAGCGGGCTCTTGACGACGGCGTCCGCCCGACCGCGACGGTGAAGAACGTTTCAATCCGACGGGAGTCCCATGTTCGTCGACATGCCGCTGGACCAGTTGCGAGACTACCGGCCCGCCCGCAGCGAGCCCCAGGACTTCGACGCCTTCTGGGAGCGCACCCTGGCCGAGGCCCGTGCCCACGATCTGGGCGCCTCCTTCGCCGAGGTGGAGACCGACCTGGCCCTGGTGCGCTGCTTCGACGTGAGCTTCGCCGGCTTCGGCGGCCACGAGATCCGCGGGTGGCTGCTCGTCCCCGCCGCGGCCGAGGCGCCGCTGCCGTGCGTGGTGCAGTACATCGGCTACAACGGCGGCCGCGGCTACCCCCACGACTGGCTGACCTGGCCGGCCGCCGGGTGGGCCGTGTTCGTCATGGACTCGCGGGGCCAGGGCGGCGGCTGGCGGCCCGGCGACACCGCCGACCCCGTGGGCGGCACGGGGGCGCAGGTCAGCGGCAAGCTCACCCAGGGCGTGCTGCACCCCGACGACTACTACTACCGCCGCCTCTACACCGACGGCGTCCGGGCCGTCGAGGCGGCCCGCTCCCACCCGCTCGTCGACGCCTCCCGCGTCGTCGTCTCCGGCGGCAGCCAGGGCGGCGGCCTGGCCATGGCCGTCGGCGCGCTGGTGCCCGGCCTGCTGTTCGCCTTCATCGACGTGCCGTTCATGACCCACATCCGGCGCGCCGCCGAGATCACCGACGAGGACCCGTACGGCGAGCTGGGCCGCTTCCTGAAGTCGCACCGGCACCGGATCGAGGAGGTCTTCTCCACCCTCGACTACTTCGACGGGCTGAACTTCGCCGCCCGCAACACCACGCCCGCGCTGTTCTCGGTCGCCCTGCGCGACGGGATCACCCCGCCCTCCACGGTCTTCGCCGCCTACAACCACTACGCCGGGCCCAAGGACATCCGGGTCTGGCCGTTCAACGCCCACGAGGGCGGCGAGTCCGCGCAGGTGGCCGAGCAGCTGAAGGCGGCGCGCAAGCTGCTCGCGGGCTGACGGCGGACTAGCCTGTGGCCAGGAAGGACGGCAGGGACGGCAGGGAGGGCCGGTGAGCATCAAGGAGGTCGCGGCACGTGCGGGCGTCTCGCCCGGCACGGTGTCCAACGTCCTCAACCGGCCGGAGAAGGTCTCCGCGGCCACCCGGGCCCGCGTCGAGCAGGCCATCAGGGAGCTGGGTTTCGTACGGCACGGCTCGGCCTCCACCCTGCGCGCCGGGCACAGCCGCACCATCGGCCTGTCGGTCATCGACATCGGCAACCCGTTCTTCACCGACGTCGCGGCGGGCGTGGAGGAGGTGGCGAGCGAGCGCGGCTACGCGGTCATCCTCGGCAACTCCTCCGGCGCCCGCGCCAAGGAGGAGCGCAACCTGCTGGTCTTCGCCGAGCAGCGGGTGCGCGGGGTGCTCATCACGCCGTCGGACGACGATCCGGCGCGGCTGGAGGCGCTCAAGGAGCGGGGCATCAACGTGGTGCTCGTCGACCATCCCGCCGAGCGGCCGGACCAGTGCGCGGTGGCGGTCAACGACGTGGCCGGCGGGTCGCTGGCGGTCACCCACCTGCTGCGGTGCGGGGCGGAGAGGATCGCCTACGTCACGGGGCCGCCGAGCATCCGGCAGTGCCGCGAGCGCCGCCTCGGCGCCGAGCGGGCCCTGGCCGCGGCGGGGCTCGACCCGGCCGAGGCGCTGGAGGAGGTGCCGATGGCGACGATGACCGCCAGGTCGGGGCAGCAGGCGGCGGACAAGCTGCTGCACCGGCTGCCCGACGCGGTGTTCTGCGCCAACGACCTGCTGGCGCTGGGGGTGCTGCGGGGGCTGCTGCAGGCGGGTGTGCGGGTGCCGGAGGACGTGGCGCTGATCGGGTACGACGACATCGACTTCGCGTCGGCGTCCACGGTGTCGCTCACCTCGATCCGGCAGCCGACGCAGCAGCTGGGGCGCGTGGCGGCGGAGCTGCTGCTGGACGAGTGCGACCACCCGGGCACGCACGCGCACCAGCAGATCATGTTCCAGCCCGAGCTGGTGGTGCGGGAGTCGACCGGGGGAGCGGCGCCGGGCGCTTGAGGGCGGGCGAGCAGGGTTGGGAGTCCTGTCAGGGTGGTGAGGGGGTGTAGCGGAGGACGGCGAAGGCTCCCGGGGCCAGACGCTCGACGCGATCGCCCGTGAGCACGTCGATCCCGGCCGGGACGGCATGCTCCTCGGTCCCGTGGTTGACGGCGAAGAGCAGGTCGCCACGCCGGACGAGCTCCAGCCCGGCCGGATGCGGGGCCAGGCCCAGCAGCCGGGCCAGGCCCTCGTCGGTCAGCCGGGTCGACACGTAGAAGGCGTTCCCGTGCCGGGTGATCGCCGGCGTGCCGTCGGGGTAGCAGGCCAGCGCCACGGCGCCCTCCAGGTGCACCCGCTCGCTCCACAGCGAGGCCGTCTCGCCCGTGGAGAGCGTGACGGGCGCGGCGAGCGGCTGGAACTCCTCCACCCTGATCCCCAGCAGCTCCCGCAACGCCCCCGGGTAGCCGCCGAGGTGCACCCGGCCGCAGGCGTCGGCGACGCCGCTGAAGAACGACACCACCAGCGTCCCGCCGCCCTCGACGTAGGCTCGCAAGGCCGAGACGTCCGGCAGCAGGTACAGGCACGGCACCAGCACGAGGCGGTAACGCGACAGGTCGCCCGCGGGATGGGCGAAGTCCGCCGTGACCCCGTGCCGGTACAGCACCCGGTGCGCCTGCCGTACCGCGTCCAGGTAGCGCACCTCCGAAGACGGGAACTTGGGTGCCTGGGTGGCCCACCACGACTCGGTGTCCCACAGGATCGCCGCCTCGGCCGCCACGGGCGCCGACGGCGCGGGCAGGCGCCGCAGCACCGACCCCAGCTCGCACACCTCGCGGAAGATGCGCGAGTCGGGCCCGGCGTGCGGGACCATCCCGCCGTGCCACAGCTCCGCGCCGCCGCGCGAGGCGCGCCACTGGAAGAACATCGCCCCCATGGAGCCCCGCGCCACGTGCGAGAGGCTGAGCCGGGCGATCTCGCCGGGCTCCTTGGCCATGATGCGCGGCTCGGTGTAGGTCACGGTGGCCTGCTCCATCAGCAGCCACGGCTTGCCGCCCGCCCAGCAGCGGGCCAGGTCGGCGGCGAAGGCGGTCTCGGCGGGCGGGTCCTCGGCCGGGTAGTGGTCGATGGCGACGAGGTCGACCTCTTCGGCCCAGCGCCGCTGGTCGACGGGCACCCAGTCGCCGAAGACGAAGTTGGTGGTGACCGGCTTGCCGGTGGGCCGCAGGATGGCCTTGGCCTCACGGAAGTGCGCCAGCAGCTCGTCGGACAGGAAGCGGCGGAAGTCGAGGACCTGGCCGGGGTTGGGCAGGTACTGCGTGGCCCGCGGCGGCTGGATGTGCTCCCAGTCGGCGTAGTGCTGGCTCCAGAACGACGTCGTCCAGGCGTCGTTCAGCGCGTCGAGGGAGCCGTGGCGGTCGCGGAGCCAGGCGCGGAAGGCGGCGGCGGTGTGGTCGCAGTGGCACCAGCTGCCGTACTCGTTGTGGACGTGCCACATCGCCAGCGCCGGATGGCCGCCGTAGCGCTCGGCCAGCCTGGCGGTGATCTCGCGGGACTTGTCCCGGTAGAAGGGCGAGCTGACGCAGTAGGTGTCGCGGCTGCCGTGCGTGAGCCGTACCCCGTCGGCGGTGACGTTGCGCGCCTCGGCCGGGAACCACGGCGGCGGCGAGGCGGTCGGGGTGGCCAGGTCGACCGCCACCCCGCCCTCGTGGAGCAGGTCGAGCACCCTGTCCAGCCAGCCGAAGTCGTAGTGGCCCGGGGCGGGCTCCAGCCGGGACCAGGAGAACACGCCGACCGTGACCAGGGTGACCCCGGCCCGCCGCATGAGCGCCACGTCCTCGTGCCAGACCTCCTCGGGCCACTGCTCGGGGTTGTAGTCGCCGCCGTAGTACAAAGGGATTCTCCTTCGTTTGGCTATTGTCTAAACTAATAGCACATGCGGTTCTTCTCACGGACGCGGACCGGCGACTGGGAGCGCGCGCTGGTGACCGGCAACGGCCGCCAGGGCGCCCTGGTGTACGGCGGGCACCGCGACCTGCGGGTGACGCTCTCGCACGAGCGGCTGTTCCTGCCCGTCACGCGCCCGCTCGACCCGCCCGCCACGGCGCGGATCCTGCCGGAGCTGCGCGGGCTGCTGTACGCCGGGCGGCGCCAGGAGGCGGCCGACCGGGTGGTGGAGCTCGCCGTCCGGCAGGACCCCGGCTACGCGGAAACCCGCTGGATCGACCCCCTGATCGGCGCGGCGACCCTCGCGCTGGAGCCGCCCGCCCCCGTGACCGCCTACCGGCGCTCCTGCGACCTGCGGACCGGCGTGGTGACCCAGGAGTGCGACGGCGGGCGGCAGGAGGTGTTCGTCTCGCGGGCGGCCGACGCGGTCGTGATCCGCTGCACCGGGCTGGCGGGCGTGCTCCGGCTGGCGCCCGTCGAGGGCGAGCCGCCGATCCCGATCGGCTACCGGCTGTCGGCCTGGCCCGCGCCGCCCGCTCCCCACGGCGAGCCGGCCCGGGACGCCGGGCTTGTCCTCCACGCGAGCTTTCCCGAGCACTGGCCGGGCGCCCTCACCGGGTACCAGGTTGAGTGCCGCGTCACCGGCCCGGCCACGCCCGTGCCCGGCGGGCTGCGGCTGCCTGGCGACGCGCTCGTGCTGGCCAGGGTGGTCATCCCGGGGCGGGAGCCGTACCCGCCGCTGGAGGACCTCCCCGCCGACTTCGACGCCCTCCTGGCCGGGCACGCGCGCCAGCACGCGGAACTGATGGACCGCTCGGCCGTACGGCTCGGCCACGGCGGCAAGCGTCGCGAGGCCTGCAGCGAGGACCTGCTGGCCGGAGGCGGTCCAGAGCTGGTCGAGGCCGTCTTCGACGCCGCGCGGTACGCGATCGTCTCCAGCTGCGGGGAGCTGCCGCCCACGCTCCAGGGCGTGTGGAGCGGCACCTTCACCCCCGCCTGGCAGTCGGGCTACACCATCGACGGCAACCTCCAGACCGCCGTCGCCGGACTGCACCCCACCGGCGCGCCGGAGCTCATGCTGCCGGTCTTCGACCTGTTCGACCGGCTGGTGCCGGACTTCAGGGACAACGCCCGCGCCCTGTACGGCTGCCGCGGCATCCTCACCCCCGCCCACGTCTCGACGCACGGCCGCCACAACCACTTCGGCCCGATCTGGTGCCAGACGTTCTGGACGGCCGGAGCCGCCTGGCTCGCCCGGCTCTACTACGACCACTACAGCTACACCCAGGACGCCGCCTTCCTGCGGGATCGGGCGCTGCCGTTCATGGTCGAGGCGGCCGAGTTCTACGAGGACTTCCTGGACGAGCACGGCAACTTCGTCCCGTCCTACTCGCCGGAGAACGCCCCGCCCGGCAGCCGCGCGCAGGCGTGCGTCAACGCCACGATGGACATCGCCGCCGTGCGCGATCTGGTGCGCAACCTGCGCCGGGTGGACCCGCGGCCCCGCTGGGACCGCCTGGCCGCGCGCCTGCCCGGCTACCGCGTGGCCCCGGGCGGCGAGCTGGCCGAGTGGGCCTGGGACCTGGAGGACAACCACGCCCACCGGCACGCCTCCCACCTGTACCCGTTCTGGTACGAGGGCGACGAGGCGGCGCGGGGCGGCGAGGAGGCGGTGCGCAGGCGCCTGGCGTGGTGGCGCGGCAGCGAGTCCGACGAGATGGCCTTCGGCCTGGTCCAGCTCGGCCTGGCCGCCGCCCGCCTGGGCATGGCGGCCGAGGCGCACGAGGCGCTGACGCTGCTGGTGACGCGCTACTGGCGCGCCAACATGGTCTCCACCCACAACCGCGACGCGATCTTCAACGTGGACGTCTGCGGCGGCGTCCCCGCGCTGGTCGCGGCCATGCTCGTGCGCTCGTCCGAGGAGAGCCTGGACCTGCTCCCGGCCTGCCCGTGGCCGCGGGGGGAGGCCCGCGGCCTGCGCGCCAGGGGCGGGGTGACGGTCGAGTGCCTGGCGTGGTGGCCGGGCGGCGGCGAGGCCCGGCTGACCAGCCTGGCGCCGCGCACCCTGCACGTCAACGGCCGCCCGGTGGATCTGGCCGGCGGCGTGACGATCACCTGGTAACCCGTTGACGTTTGTTGGTATGGACAGCAAACTAATCCAGAACCTCAGCACGCCGAAGGAGCCTCCATGCCCTACCGCCCCCCTCTGGTCGCGCACGAGTACTTCGTCGCCGATCCGCCCGAGCTGCCCGTCAGGCAACCCGGCGAGGCCGGGCTGTCGGCGGTGACGTCCGCCGAGCTGGTGGACGCCGACACCGCCGGGGTGACGCTCAAGGGCTCCACCTCGGCGGAGGAGACGCTGGTGGTGCGGGTGAGCGTCGCGGGCGAGGGCGTGATCCGGGTACGGCTCAGCGAGGACGTGGACGCCAGGACCCGCTCGGCCCGGGCGATCTCGATGGTGACACCCGGCACCTACGCGGGGGCCCGGGTGGACCGCCGCCCCGCCGAGCCTGACGGGACCGGCGATCCCGAGGCGGGCGGCGAGACGATCGTCGTCGACGCGGGCGCGCTGCGCGCCGAGATCACCCTCGCCCCGTGGCACCTGCGCTTCGCCGACGCCGAGGGCCACACGCTTGTGGAGGAGGACCCCGGCCACCGCGACATCAGCGGGCGGCTGCGCACGCTGCCCTTCGGCCGGTCCCGGGCCGACGGCGGGGTGGCCGCCTACCACGAGACCTTCGCCGCCGCGCCCGACGAGTGCTTCACCGGCTTCGGCGAGTCCTTCACCCCGCTGGACAAGCGCGGCCAGCGCCCGCTGATGTGGAACTTCGACGCCTTCGGCGCCGAGTCCCAGCGCGCCTACAAGAACGTCCCCTTCTACCTGTCCAGCCGGGGCTACGGCGTCATGGTCGACAGCGGCCTGCCGGCCGAGTTCGACGTGTGCCAGTCCACCCACAGCGTGGTGCAGATCGTCGTGCCGGACGACCTCATCGACTACTACGTGATCGCCGGGCCGACGCCGCCGCAGATCCTGGAGCGCTTCGACCGGCTCACCTGCCGCCCCTCCCTGCCGCCGGCCTGGGCGTTCGGCACGTGGATCTCCTCGGGCTTCTTCGTCGACACCCAGCAGCGCGTCCTGGAACGGGCCAGGAAGATCAGGCGGCGCGGCATCCCCTGCGACGTGCTCCACCTGGACACCTACTGGCAGACCGAGGGCCACTGGTCGGACCTGCGCTGGGACGCCGAGCGCTTCCCCGACCCCGGCGCCATGCTGGCCGAGCTGGACCGCATGGGCTTCAAGGTCTGCCTGTGGATGAACCCCTACGTCTCCCACCTGAGCCCCGTCTTCCCGGAAGCCGCCGCAGCCGGATATTTCCTGAAGAAGCCGGACGGCGAGCCGTACGTCGCCGACTGCTGGCACGGCTCCTACCCGCCCTGCGCCATCGTCGACTTCACCAACCCCGAGGCCACCGCCTGGTTCAAGGGCCTGCTGCGCCCGCTGCTGGAGCAGGGCGTGCAGTGCTTCAAGACCGACTTCGCCGAGGCCGTCCCCCACGACGCCGTCGCCTTCAACGGCATGACGGGCACCGAGCTGCACAACGTCTACACGCTGCTGTTCAACGACGTGGTCGCCGAGGTCACCCACGAGGTGCACGGCCACACGCTGGTGTGGGCGCGCTCCAGCTTCCTGGGCGGCCAGCGGCACAGCGCCCAGTGGAGCGGCGACATCTACACCAGCTACGCCGCGATGGGCAGCACCATCCGCGGCGGCCTGGCGCACGGCCTGTCCGGCGTCCCGTTCTGGAGCCACGACGCGGGCGGCTTCACCGGCACCCCCACCGACGACCTGTACGTGCGCTGGGTGCAGTTCGGCGCGCTGTCCCCGCTGGTGCGCCTGCACGGCACCACCAGCAGGGAGCCGTGGGAGTTCCCGGCCGTGGAGGCCGAGGCGGTGGCGGCCCTGCGGCTGCGCTACCGGCTCATGCCGTACATCCTGGCCGCCGCCGAGGAGTCGGCGCGCACGGGCGCGCCGATGATGCGGGCGCTGTGCGCCGACTACCCCGGCGACCCGGTGGCCTGGCAGGCGGACCTGCAGTACCTGCTCGGCCGCGACCTGCTCGTGGCCCCCATGATCTCGCCGGACGGCGTGCGGAAGGTCTACCTGCCGCACGGCGACTGGGTCGACTACTGGACCGGCGAGACCCTGGCCGGCGGCCGCTACGTGGAGGTGGCCAAGCCGCTGGACCAGATCCCCCTCTTCGTACGGCACGGCGCGCGCATCCCGGTCACCGAGCCGGGCGACACCGTGGCCGACGGTGCGGAGATCACCTACCTGGAGATGCGTTGACGTCCTCCCCTCGCGAACGAGAGGGATTCCAGCTCCCGGCTATGCCGGGTCTGGTGGTTCGCGGTGCACCGGCTCGGCAACCCGGGCCCTTCCCGCGCAGCGACCGCCCGTCCAGCGGCCGTCCAGCAGTCCCGCTTGGCTATCGCGGAACACGCCGACAATACACCAGTCCACCGACAACCGAGGAAGGAAAGGGGCTTCCTCCCCGCCTGAAGGCGGGGGTCTCCGCCCCAAAAGTCCGATGAACAAGCTCACCTGCCTGCTGGCCGCGGCGGTCCTCGCGCTGGCGGCCTGCGGCTCCGGCCAGGACGCGCCGTCCGCCCAGCCCAGCGGACCGCGCACGCTCAAGCTCTGGCACTACGAGACCCCCGACAGCGCGATGGGCAAGGCCTGGGCCGAGGCCGTCAAGAAGTTCGAGGCCACCCACCCGAACGTGAAGGTCCAGTTCGAGGAGAAGGGCTTCGAGCAGATCCAGAAGACCGCCGGCATGGTCCTCAACTCCGACGAGGCCCCGGACGTCATGGAGTACAACAAGGGCAACGCCACCGCCGGGCTGCTGTCCAAGCAGGGGCTGCTCACCGACCTCACCGAGGAGGCCGCCAAGCGCGGCTGGGACAGGCTGTTGCCCGGCGGCCTGCAGACCACCTCCAAGTACGACGACCGCGGCGTCATGGGCTCGGGCAAGTGGTACGGCGTCACGAACTACGGCGAGTTCGTGATGGTCTACTACAACAAGGATCTCTTCGACGAGCACGGCGTCTCCGTGCCCGCCACGTTCGAGGAGTTCACCGCCGCCATGGACAAGTTCGTCCAGGCGGGCCTCACCCCGCTGAGCGTCGCGGGCGCCGAGTACCCGGCTCAGCAGATCTTCTACGAGCTGGCCCTGAGCAAGGCCGACCGCGCCTGGGTCAACGCCTACCAGTCCTACCAGGGCAAGGTCGACTTCCACGGCCCGCAGCTCACCTACGCCGCCCAGACCATGGCCGACTGGGTCGGCAAGGGCTACATCCCCAAGAACTCCGCCGCCCTCAAGGCCGAGGACATGGGCGTGGCGTTCATGAACGGCAAGTTCCCCATGATGATCTCCGGCAGCTGGTGGTACGGCCGCGTGCAGAGCACCGTCAAGGACTTCGAGTGGGGCACCTTCCTGTTCCCCGGCAACCGGCTCGCCCCAGGCTCCGGCGGCAACCTGTGGGTGGTGCCGGAGAAGTCCAAGAACAAGGACCTGGCCTACGACTTCATCGACATCACGATGAGCAGGGAGATCCAGAACCTGCTCGGCAACTCCGGCGGCGTGCCGGTGGCCGCCGACCCGGCCGCCATCACCGACGCCAAGAGCAAGGAGCTCATCGAGACCTTCAACAAGCTCACCGCGCAGGACGGCCTGGCCTTCTACCCCGACTGGCCCGCGCCCGGCTACTACGACGTGCTCGTCGCCGGGGTGCAGAACCTGATCAACGGCTCGAAGTCCCCGTCGCAGGTCCTCGATGAGATCGCCAAGCCGTACCAAGACAACCTCGCGGACCTTGGCTTCTAACGCCCGGGGCTACTGGCTCTACCTGGTGCCGAGCTCGATCCTGTTCCTCGGCGTGATCGCCGTGCCGTTCCTGATGAACCTCGGTGCGAGCTTCACCAGGTGGTCGGGCGTCGGCACGCCGAGGTGGATCGGGCTGGAGAACTACGCCCGGCTGCTGCGCGACGAGCGGTTCTGGGCGTCCTTCCAGCACAACGCCGGGCTCATCGTGGCCATGGCCGTCGTGCCTGCCGCGATCGGCCTGGTGCTGGCCGCCACGCTGTTCCACCTCAAGGGACGCACGGCCGTGGTGCTGCGCGCCCTGTACTACCTGCCGCAGGTGCTGCCGGTCGCCGTCGCGGGCGTGGTGTGGGGGTGGATGCTCCACCCCTCCTACGGCGCGGTCAACCAGATCCTCGGCCTGGATGTGGACTGGCTCGGCGACCCCGACCTGGCCCTGGCCACCGTCATGGCGGTGATGGTGTGGTTCCAGCTCGGCTACCCGGTCGTGGTCTTCATGGCGGGCCTCCAGCGGGTGGACCCGGCGCTGCATGAGGCCGCGCAGATCGACGGCGCCTCCTGGTGGCGGCGCTTCTGGCACATCACCGTCCCGCAGATCAGGCCGGAGATCTTCGTGGTACTGCTCACCTGCACGATCGCGGCGCTGAAGGTGTTCGGCCCGATCTTCGTGCTCACCCGCGGCGGCCCCGGCGACGCCACCATGGTCCCCTCCTACTTCTCCTACCTGAACTTCTTCCAGAAGAGCAACGTGGGGTACGGCTCGGCCATCGCCACCGTCCTCGCGCTCGTCATCGTCGCGGTGACGTTCCTGTTCCTGCGCGTCCAGGAGCGTGCGACGTGACCAGGCACGCGGTGCGGATCGCGCTGGCGGTCCTGGCGATCGTCATGGTGTTCCCGTTCGTGATCGTCGCGCTCAACGCCGTCAAGTCGCCGCAGGACTACGGCGCCCACGGCCCCCTCAGCCTGCCCGAGGGCCTGTACCTGCAGGGCATCGTCGACTTCTGGAACCGCGTCGACTTCGGCGAGAAGCTCTGGAACAGCTTCGTCATCAGCGGCTCGGTGGCGGTGCTGGCGGTGGTGCTGTCGGTGCTGAACGCCTACGCGCTCGGCATCGGGCGGGTGCGCGGCCGGGTGTGGATCCTGGCGCTGTTCCTGCTGGCCAACACCCTGCCGCAGGAGGCGCTGGCCTACCCGCTGTACTACCTGGCCAAGGCGGCGGGCCTCTACGACACCCGGCTCGCCATGATCATCGTGTTCACGGCGATCCAGGCCGCCTTCGGCACCTACCTGCTCAGCGCCGTCCTCGGCCAGTTCCCCCGGGAGATCCTCGAGGCCGCCTCCATGGACGGGGCCGGGCGGCTGCGCACGCTGGCCACGATCGTGGTCCCGGTCAGCAGGCCGACGCTCAGCGTGCTGCTGATCTTCTTCTTCATCTGGACCTGGAACGAGTTCTTCCTCCCGCTGATCTTCCTCATCTCCAACGACACCCAGACCGCGCCGGTCGCCCTGGGCGTGCTGCAGGGCGAGAAGTTCATGGACGCCACCGCCTCCAGCGCCTCGGCGCTGCTCGGCCTGCTCCCGGCGGTCGTGTTCTTCCTGCTCTTCCAGCGCACGCTCACCCGGGGCATCACCGTAGGAGCCATCAAGTGATCAAACGTGCCGTCCTCGCCGCGGTCCTGGTCGCGGGCTTGGCCGCCGCGCCCGCCCAGGCCGCCGGGGACCTCCCCTTCCGCGACCCCTCCCTGCCGCTCGCCCAGCGGGTCGACGACCTGCTCGGCCGCCTCACCCTGGAGGAGAAGCTGTCCCTGCTCCACCAGTCGCAGGCCGCCATCCCGCGCCTGGGCGTGCCGTACCACAAGAACGGCACCGAGGCCCTGCACGGCGTCGGCTGGTCCAACCACCTCGGCGACAACTGGAACCAGAAGTTCGCCAAGGGCACGGTCTTCCCGCAGGCCGTCGGCCTGGCCAGCACGTGGGACCCCGAGCTGGTCAGGCGCGTCGGCTCGGCCGTCGGCGACGAAGTGCGCGGCTACCACAGCGAGGACCCGGTGCTGTGGGGCCTGCAGGTCTGGGCGCCCGTGGTCGACCTGCTGCGCCACCCGCGGGCCGGGCGCAACGAGGAGGGCTACTCGGAGGATCCGCTGCTCACCGGCGCCATGGCCACCGCGTACGGCAAGGGCCTGCAGGGCGAGGACCCCCGGCACCTCAAGACCGCGCCGGTGCTCAAGCACTACCTCGCCTACAACAACGAGACCGACCGCAGCCTCACCTCCTCCGGCCTCACCCCCAGGCTGAGGAAGGAGTACTACGAGCCCGCCTTCAAGACGCCCGTCCAGCAGGGCGCGGCCACCGGCGTGATGGCCTCCTACAACCTGGTCAACGGCCGCCCCAACCACGTCAACCCCGACCTCGGCACGCTCGTGCGGTCGTGGACCGACCAGACGCTCTACAACGTCAGCGACGCCTGGGGCCCCCACGCGCTCACCGAGCTGGAGAAGTACTTCGCCACCAAACCCGAGGCGTTCGCCGCCGTGCTCAAGGCGGGCCTGGACAGCTACACCGTCGACGGCGCCGACGCCCAGCCCATGATCGGCATCCTCAAGGAGGCACTGGCCAAGAACCTGATCACCGAGGCCGACGTGGACCGGGCCGTGCGCAACGCGCTGACGATCCGCTTCCGGCTGGGCCACTTCGACCCCGGCGGCGGGCCGTACGGGAAGATCACCAAGGACGTGGTCGACAGCCCCGCGCACCGCAGGCTCAACCGCCAGGCCGCGGGCAAGGCCGCCGTGCTGCTGCGCAACTCGGGCCTGCTGCCGCTGAAGAGCCCCAAGTCGGCCGCCGTCGTCGGCCCGCTGTCGGACGTGCTCTACCGCGACTGGTACGGCGGCGAGCTGCCCTACCAGGTCACCCCGGCCGACGGGATCAAGGAACGGGTCTCCCGGGTGACCACGGCCACGGGCGTCGAGCGCATCGCGCTCAAGCACCTCGACACCGGCAAGTACGTCACCGCCACCGGCGGCGACGCCGCCGTCGTGGACGCCGCGCCCACGCCCGCCTCCCAGTGGGACCTCACCGACTGGACCGGCCCGGTCTCCACCCTGCGCAACGTCGGCAACGGCAGGCTGCTGGGCGGCAACTGGGGGCCGTTCACCACCACCGCGGCCGAACCGGACGGCTGGTACGTCCAGCAGCAGTTCGCCCTGGACAGGCAGGACGACGGCAGCTACCTGATCAAGTACGAGGGCTACGAGATCGACGAGGGCTGGTTCTGGATCGACGAGCCCTACGTCACCGTGGGCGCCGACGGCGTGCTCGGCATGGGCACCAAGGACCAGGCCGCCCGCTTCGCCAAGGAGGTCGTCGCCGACGGCATCGCCCAGGCGGCCGAGCAGGCGGCCGAGGCCGAGGTCGCGGTGGTCGTGGTCGGCAGCCACCCGTTCGTGCACGGCCGCGAGTTCCACGACCGCGACGACCTGCGGCTCGGCGAGGGCCAGCGGCGGCTCGTCGAGGCCGTGCGCAAGGCCAACCCCAACACGGTCGTGGTGCTGGAGACGAGCTACCCGGTCGTGGTCGACGCCCCCACCCTGCTGTGGACCACCCACGCGGGCGCCGAGACCGGCCACGCCATCGCCGACGTGCTGTTCGGCGACGTCAACCCGGCCGGGCGGCTCACCCAGACCTGGTACGCCACCGAGGAGGTGCCCGGCCTGCTCGACTACGACATCGCCAAGGCCGGGCTGACCTACCTCTACCACCGCGGCAGGCCGCTGTTCGCCTTCGGCCACGGCCTGTCCTACACCACCTTCGCCTACGAGGGCCTGAAAGTGCGCGGCGGCCAGGTCAGCGTCAAGGTCACCAACACCGGCAGGGTCGCCGGCGACGAGGTCGTCCAGCTCTACACCCGCCAGCGCGACTCCCGCTTCCAGCAGCCGGTCAAGCGGCTGCGCGGCTTCCAGCGGATCACCCTGAACCCCGGCCAGAGCCGCACCGTCACCTTCCCGCTCAAGCGCGAGGACCTGGCGGTGTGGGACGTGACCAGGAACAAGTGGGTCGTCGAGCAGGCCGTCCACGAGGTGATGGCCGGCTCCTCCTCCGACCGGATCAGGCAGCGCACCACCCTCCAGGTGGCGGGCGAGACGATCCCGCCGCGCGACCTGACGCGGGCGACGCGGGCGATGGACTTCGACGACTACTCCGGCGTGCGGTTCGCCGACGAGACCAAGGCCGCCGGCGACGCCGTCGCCGGGCCCGGATGGATCCTCTTCAAGGACGCCCGGTACGGCGGAGCCTTCACCGCGGGCGTGGCGTCGGCGGGCGGCGGCTCGATCGAGGTGCGCCTCGGCTCGCCCACCGGCACGCTGCTCGGCACGGCCCGGGTGCCCGCCACCGGCGACGTCTACCGGTGGGCCACCGCCTCCGCGTCCATGACCCCCGGGCACGGCGACGTCTACCTGGTGCTGAAGGGCGAGGTGCGGGTCAGGGACCTGGCGTTCTCCTGACCCGCACCCTTGGGTCGCCGGACCGGCCCTGCCGGCGCTGGGAGCCGCCGGCAGGGCCCCGCGACGCTACTGGGCGGTGCAGGTCACGCCGGACGGCGTCGCGCCGGCACCCGAGGCGGTGAAGCCGAAGGTGGCCGGCGGCCTGCCGTTCCAGGAGGCGTTCTTCACCGACACCGTGGCGCCGGTCTGGGTGTGCGTGCCGTTCCACAGCTGGGTGATCTTCTGGTCGCCGGGGAAGGTCCAGCCGACCGTCCAGCCGGTGATCGCCCTGGTGGAGGTGACGGACACCTCGGCCTGGAAGCCGCCGGGCCAGGAGTTGACCAGGCGGTAGGTCGCGGTGCAGTCGCCGGCCGGCGTGCCCGTCGTGGTGAACGACGTGGTGTCGGAGGGGTCGGAGGTGTTGCCCGCCGCGTCACGCGCCACGACGTGGACGGTGTAGGAGGTGTTGGGGGACAGGCCGGTCAGCGTGACGGCGTTGGTCGTCGCGCCGGCCAGCTTGGTGGTGCCGCTGTAGACGTCGTAGCCCGTCACGCCGACGTTGTCGGTCGAGGCGGTCCAGGTCACGCGGGCGCTGGAGCCGGTGACGTCGGAGACCGCGGGCTTGCCGGGCCTGGTGGGCTTCTGCGTGTCGTTGCTCGTGCCGCCCGCGAGCGCGTCGTGCACGGCGTTGTAGGACGGCTTCTTGCCGTAGTTCTCGTCGTAGATCAGCGCCGCGCCCTGGCCCTGGAAGGTGTCGGGCACCCACGAGTGCTTGTCGGTGAAGCCCCAGATCGTCATGCCCACGCACCGGGTCACGGCGAGGCAGGCGTTGACGAGGTTGCGGTAGTAGGTCGCCTGGGTGGCGTCCTTGGTGGCGTCGCGAGGCATCTGCATGCGCACGTCGATCTCGGTGAGCCGGACGTCGACGCCGAGGTCGGCGAAGCGCTGCATGTTCTGCTGGACGTCGCCGGGGAAGCCGTACTGGATCGCCAGGTGCGCCTGGAAGCCGACGCAGTCGATGGGCACGCCCTGCTGGCGCAGCGTGCGGACCAGGTTGTACATGGCCGTGCTCTTGGCGTTGATCCCCTCGACGTTGTAGTCGTTGATGCACAGCTTGGCGTCGGGGTCGGCGGCCCTGGCGAAGCGGAAGGCGTCGGCGATGTAGCCCTCGCCGAGCTTCTGGTACCAGAAGGAGTTGCGGTAGCTGCCGTTCTCCTCGAACGCCTCGTTGACGACGTCCCAGGAGCGCACGACGGGGTTGTCGGCGTAGCGGCCGACCACGGTGCTGATGTGGTTCTGCATGGCCGTGCGCAGCTGGGCGGCGGACAGGTTCTGCACCCAGCCCGGCGTCTGGCTGTGCCAGACCAGCGTGTGGCCGTGGACCTGCTGGTTGTTCTGGGCGGCGAAGGCGACGATCTGGTCGGCGCCGGAGAAGGTGAACTGGCCCTGGCTGGGCTGGGTCGCGTCCCACTTCATCGCGTTCTCGGCCGTGACCTGGTCGAACTCGGTCGCGGCGATCGTGCGGTAGGCGCTCTCGCTCGCCAGCGGTCCGGTGGCCAGCGCGGTGCCGATGAACTTGCCCTTGGCGGCCGCGTGCTCGCGCAGCGGGGCCGAGGCGCCGGCGGGCGCCGCCGGCAGCGCCGTCGACAGTGCCACGGACAGCAGGCCGATCGCGGTCGCGATCGCCACTCGTGCGGGTTTCACGATGTCTCCCTTCGATACTTTCCTATATGGTCAGAAACTTTCGGGGACGGGCCTGGCGAAGGGGTGCGGCCTGGGGAGCCGCACCCCTCGTCAGATCAGCCGACGCTCGGGCTCGGCGGGGCCCCGCTGCCCGGCCAGGAGGCCAGGAAGCCGAAGGTGCCGCCGCCGGCGTTCCACGAGGCGTTGGCGAAGGTGTAGGGACCGGTGCCGGTCACGGTGGCGTTCCACGCCTGGGTGACCTTGACGCTCGCGTCGGACCAGGCCAGGCTGACCCGCCAGCCGCTGGTGCCCGGCGGGCAGGTGACGGTGACCTCGCCCTGGAAGCCGCCCGGCCAGTGGCCCACCGTCCGGTAGACGGCCGTGCAGGTCGAGCCCTTGGGCGTGGCGAAGGTCGCGGTGGGGGAGGGGTCGGAGACGTTGCCGGCCGCGTCGCGGGCGACGACGTGGACGGTGTAGGCGGTCTCCGGGCTCAGACCGGTCAGCGTGACGGCGTTGGTGGTCGAGCTGGCCAGCCTGGCGGCGCCCCGGTAGACGTCGTAGCCCACGACGCCCCGGTTGTCGGTGGAGGCGGCCCACGTCAGCCGGGCGGTGGTGGCGGTGACGTCGGAGGCGGCGGGCGTGCCGGGCCGCGTCGGCTTCTCGGTGTCGGGCGTGGAGCCGCCGTAGATCGTGGCTTCCTTGGCGGTCTGCGCGATGCCGTTGGCCCCGTTGAACAGCCGCTGGCCCCAGCTGGTCAGCCGGGCCGGGTCGAAGTTGGTGACCTGGTCCAGGTACTCCACGCCGCCGCCGTTGCCGCTCCAGGACCAGCCGAGGTAGCCGACGCCGCGCTTGACGGCCTCGGCCATGATGGTGTCCTCGTCGGGGTCGCCGTCGGAGTGGTTGAAGCCGAACTCGCCGATCACCAGCGGCAGGTTCGCGGCCTTGAAGGCGTCGAGGTAGGCGACGATCTCGGCGGCCGTGTCGTAGACCCCGTACATGTGCACCGAGAACACGGTGTTCTTGTCCGGGTCGGCGGCGGCCACCGAGGCGGCGTTGTCACGCATCACGCCGCGCCAGTCCTGGCCCCAGTTGGGCGCGTCGACCATGAGCAGGTGGTCGAAGCCCTCGGCGCGCATGCGCTGGATGGCGTTCTTCGTGGCGGTGGCCCAGTCCGGCGTGGTCGGGTTGTTGCCGATCGGCTCGTTGCCGATGTTGACGACGATGTAGTCCTCCTGGCCGGCCAGGGCGCTCTTGACGCTCACCCAGTAGTCGACGGCCTGGTCCAGGGTGTAGGCGCCGGACTGCTCGCCGTACCCGGTGGTGTCGTGGTTCTCCAGCACGCAGATGAGCCGGTTGGTCTTGCACAGCGAGACCACATTGGCCACGTCGGCGGCGTCGTTCCTGGTCCACCGGCCGCCGCTGAGCACCACGCGGACGGTGTTGGCGCCCAGCGCCTTGATGTTGGCGAAGGAGGAGGTCTGCGACGGGTACCAGGTGTGGGCGTGGCTGGTGCCGCGCATGACGAACTCGTTGCCGTTGGACTCCAGGATCTTCGTGCCGCTGACGCGCAGCCCCGTGGCGGCCAGTGCCGGAGCCGCGGGAGAGACGGCGGCGAGCGAGACCGCGAGCGCGGCGGCCCCGGTGGCCGCCGCGAGGGTCCTGCGGAGGTTCATGAGACTCCTCGGATGGGATCCGCGGGCCGGGGGACGGCGGGCGAGCCCCCGGCCCGCGGAGGCCGGGAACGGTCAGGAAGCGGTGCAGGTGATGGGGGAGGGGGTGGCCGCCTGGCCGGAGGCGGTGAAGCCGAAGGTGGCCGGCGGCCTGCCGTTCCAGGAGGCGTTCTTCACCGACACCGTGGCGCCGGTCTGGGTGTGGCTGCCGTTCCACAGCTGGGTGATCTTCTGGTCGCCGGGGAAGGTCCAGCCGACCGTCCAGCCGGTGATCGCCCTGGTGGAGGTCACGGACACCTCGGCCTGGAAGCCGCCCTGCCAGGAGTTGATCACCTTGTAGGTGGCGGTGCAGTCGCCGGTGGGGGTGTCGGCCGTGGTGAACGACGTGCTGTCGGAGGGGTCGGAGGCGTTGCCCGCCAGGTCGCGGGCGACCACGTGGACGGTGTAGGCGGTCTTCGGCGTCAGGCCGGTGAGCGTGACGGCGTTGGTGGTCGCGCCGGCCAGCTTGGTGGCGCCGCTGTAGACGTCGTAGCCGGAGACACCGACGTTGTCGGTCGAGGCGGTCCAGGTCACGCGGGCGGTCGAGCCGGTGATGTCGCTGACGGCGGGCTTGCCGGGCTTGGTGGGCTTCTCGGTGTCCGGCGGGCCCTCGTCGCCCGGCGTGTTGCCCCAGATCTTCGTCGTGCCGCTGTAGAGCGGGATGTTCTGCACCAGCACGGGGGTGGCGCCAGGGGTCGTCGCGACGCCGGTGTAGGACCAGTCGTTGGCCGGGTCCCACGTGCCGGAGGAGGCGATGCGGAACTGCACCTCCGCGCGGTGCTGCGACTGCCCCGCGGGCGCGATCGTCGTGCCCGAGCAGTCGATCGTGACGTAGTACGTCCTGCCCGAGGCCGGGGTCGGGCCGGTGGGCGCCTTGCACTGGGTGTAGGCCGACGACACGGTGATCTGCGAGGGCGTGGTGTCCCCGTCGAGCGTGAAGTAGTAGCGGAAGGAGCCGTTCGTCAGCGCCCGCGCCGGCCAGGCCGAGCGGTTGCGCACGATCGCCTTGATCTCGGTGAAGTTCTGGCCGGAGGCGTTGACCGCGGCCTCGACGAAGATCTCCGGGCCGTCGGGCGTCTCCTTGGGCGGGAAGTTCGCCGCCGGGGCGCCGCCGTACTCGGCGTAGAGCCGGGCCAGCGCGCTGGTGAAGCCCGCGTTGTAGTCGGTGGCGACCTCGTTCATCACGTAGTCGTCGCGCTTGTCGGTGTACTGGTCGTCCGGGGCGGGCGGGCCGCCGACCAGCGCGCCGTACAGCGTGTGCCGGGTGTGCTCGGGGTTGGTGATCTGGTCGCTCCACGAGCCGTGCGCCGTGCGGTGGTGCGGGTTCTTGGGCGGATTGGTGCCGAAGCCGATCACGTAGGAGCTGCCCCGCGGGTTGTCGCCGAGCGCGTAGTCGATCTGCCGCTTGGCGAAGTCGTGGTAGCGGGCCTTGCGCGTGGCGTCGCCGATGGAGTCGCTGTGCACCAGCGCCGCGAAGGCGGTGTTGGCCGCGTACCGCAGCGAGCCCCACCGGTCCAGCACGGCCTGGCCGCCCGGCGAGTACGGCACGCGCTGCCCGTTGACGCCGACGGTCCAGTAGTCCAGCCATCGGTTGGCGTCGTCCAGGTAGCGCTGCTTGCCGGTGAGCTTGTGCAGCAGCACGTAGGCGCCGTAGGACTTGTCGTCCCAGGCGATGGTCCACTTGTACGACTTGGTCGTGGACTGCGGCTCGGTGCCGAGGGCGTCGTAGTACTGCTCGGCCTTGGCCAGGTAGGCGGCCTCGTTCGTGGCCCGGTAGAGCCAGATCGCGCCCCACACCAGCTCGTCGTTGTAGCCGCTCCAGGAGTTGTAGTAGCCCTGGGCGTCGGTGATGCACTCGCTGTACTTCTTCCGCACGGTGTCGGCGAAGGTGTACAGCTGCCTGGCGTGCGTCACCAGCGTGTCGGCATAGGCCGGGTTCGTCGGACGGAAGACGATCGACGAGGCGGCCATCGCCGCGGCCGTCTCACCGGCCAGCTCCGACCCGCCGCAGGAGGCGTCGATCTTGTAGGCGGGCCGCTCCATCGGCATCACCTCGGCCGGGCCCCACCAGGCGTGGTCCCGGCCGCCGTTGCCGACCTGCCCGTACAGCACGTTGGGCGAGGGATGGGCCTTGATGAAGTAGTCGTTGACCCACTTGAGGTTGTTGAGCAGGTGGGTCAGCTGGCCGGAGCCGGCGTAGGCGTCGCGGTACTCCACCGCGCCCCAGGCCAGCATCGTCGTGGTGAAGGCCATCGGCAGGCCGAACTTGACGTGGTCGCCCGCGTCGTACCAGCCGCCGGTGAGGTCCAGGCCCACGTCCTTGCCGTCGTCGAGGGCCGAGTCGCCGCGCCAGGAGACGCGGTTCCAGCTGGGCAGCCTGCCCGACTGCTGGGCCTCGTAGAACCAGATCGACTTCTGCAGCGCCTCGCCGTAGGCGAAGTCGGCCGCCCGCGCGGGCGCGGATAACACGAGGAAGGGAAGCAGCAGCGAGGACGCCGCCACCAGAGCTCTCCGCATGAAGGGTCTCCTTGACGAAAGGCGCGGCGGTGGGTCAGGCACCGCCGCGCCTGCTTGCGTCAGCCGAACAGGCGGCCGTACTCCGCCAGGGCGGTGGCCACGTCGACCTGCGCCCAGAAGCGGTGGTAGGTGAAGGTCGGGGCCGGGCCGGTGCCCTTGAGGTAGGCGTCGACCTTGGGCCAGTCGGGGTCGCTCTTGTAGAAGGACCGGATCGACAGGAACGTCGAGCTGGAGTTGATCGCGTCGCCGTTGGGCATCTTGCCGCTGTAGCCGGCCGGCACGTAGACCGGGTCGTCCAGGCGGTTGTAGTCCGCCTTGGTCTCCGGCACCGACACGCCCTTGGCGTCGCGGTGGTTGTTCCACATGCCGTCCAGCAGCGCCTTGGCCATGTCGCGGGCGCCGGTGTGGCCGGCCTTGGCCGCGTAGTACATCAGCACCTTGGCGTAGGAGCCCGTCACGCCGACGTCGGAGGTGTGGTCCACGACGGTGACCCGCAGGTTCGGGTTGGCGGGCGGCATGCCGGTGGTGGAGTTCCAGTCACCGGCGGGCTGGCCGGTCCACCGCAGCGTCGAGGGGATCTTGTAGGTGCCGTCGGCGTTGATCGTGGTGTTGGCCATCGCCCAGGAGACCCACTTGTCCAGCAGGGCCTTGGCGTCGGCGTTGCCGGTCGCGTAGTACAGCGCCGCCACCCGCTCCATCGACCAGGCCTGGAAGCCGAACCACTGGTTGGACGGCGGGTCGTGGTAGACCGGCTGCCAGTCGTAGGCCATGCCGAAGAACTTCGGCAACCCGGCCGGCGGGGCGGCGTAGTGGCCCTCCCAGCTGTTGGTCGCGCCGCCGGCGATGGCGCCGTCGGCCGACTGCAGCCACTTGTAGAACTGCAGCTGGCGGGTGAGGCTGGTCGCCCAGTCCTGGCTGCCGGTGGCGCTCTTGGGCTTCAGCTCGGGCACGGTGGACAGCGCCCAGGCGGCCAGCGGGTTCTGGTAGCCCATGTGGTTGTGGCTGGAGCCGATCCGCCAGGCCCAGCCCGCGCTGGTGTCGGTGGCGCCGCCCCAGGCGTAGTACCACGACATCAGGTAGTGCGCGCTGTCCTTGCCGGTGCCCGCCGGGCAGCTCGTGCTGGTGCAGCCGGGCTTCTTGAAGTACTTGTCGTACATCGCGTAGCGCAGGTAGTCGCCCATCTTGGCGGCCTTGCCCACGGTGGCGGCGATCTGCGACTCCTTGCCCTGCGCCTTGGCCCAGGTCAGCGCCCAGTAGGCGACCTGGACGGCGCGGGCGTCGGCGTCGGGGGCGTTGGTGTAGCGCCACTGCTTGGCGTAGGAGGAGTCCTTGATGAACAGGTCCAGGTAGCCGTTCGGCCCGCCGAACGTGAAGGTCTCGCAGGAGGGGTGCGGGATGGTCTCGAACACCGACTCCTCGGGGCCGCGCTGGTAGGTGTTGATGTAGGCGGGCTTGGTGGTGCCGTCGCCGCAGCGGCCGAAGCCGTAGGTGTTGTCCACGTCGAGCAGCCAGTGCATGCCGTAGATGTCGCTGGTGCCGTAGGCGGACTTCAGTTCGTTGGCGATCGGGTCGACGCCGACGGAGACCGAGGAGTCGATCTGCGTCGGGTAGCGGTCGATCTCGTTCCACTCGGCGGCGTAGGTGGCGGGCTTGCTGGGGTTGTAGAAGGAGTTGGTGGGCTGGTCGGCCGTGGCGGGGATGATGTACTTCTCCATCGACGCCCAGGCCGCGTTGAACGGCGCCCAGTTGCCGGTGACCTGGCCGTAGACCGCCTCCAGCCACAGGTAGTAGCTGTAGGCCTCGCTGGTGGTCTCGTGCCCGTGGTCGGGCGCCTCCACCATCAGGGTCTCCACCGAGTGGTACGGCACGCCCTGCGGCGAGAAGTAGCCGTTGGCCGGGTCCTTCAGGTCGTTGTAGAGCTCGACGAACCGCTTGATGTACTCGTTGTCGCCGCCCAGGTCGTTGTCGGCCTCGCTCGCGGTGACCTTCGAGGCGGTGTGGCCGGTGGCCGAGGAGGTGAACTCGGCGCTGCTGCTGGTGGTGTCGGCGTCCTCGGCGGCGGCGATCGTGACGGCCTTGCCGGTGTTCCAGTCGCTGGTGGAGAAGGTGAGCGTCGCGCCGGACTTGACGGTCAGGTCCGTGTCGCCGGCGGCGCGGGCGGTGGTGACGGTGACGGCCGAGGAGGGCTGCTTGGACAGCTTCACCTCGAACGTGGCCTCGCCGCCCTCGGGCACGGTGATCGTCGTCGGGCTGACCAGGACGGCGGGGCCGGTGTCGGCCTTGACGCTGATGCCGGCCGGGCTGGAGGTGGCGCTCGCGCCCTTGTCGTCGGTGGCCTTGGCGGTCAGCGAGTAGTCGCCCGCCGGGACGTTGCTCCAGGTGTAGGTGTAGGGCGAGGTGGTGTCCTCGCCCAGCTTGGTGGTCCCGTTGAAGAACTCGACCTTGGCGATCGTGCCGTCGGCGTCGGCGGCGTCCGCGGCCAGCTCGACGGTGGCGGGCGCGGTGAACGTGGCGCCCGGGGCCGGCTTGGTCAGCTGGACCGTCGGGGCCTGGTTGGCGCCGCCGCAGGTCACCGTGGTGCCCGCGGTGGTGATCGTGAAGCTGCTCGGCTTGGCGTTGGTGCCGGAGTAGGTCGCGTTGAAGCCGATCGTGGTGGACTGGCCGGTGGCCAGCACCTTGTTCCAGTCGAGGCTGTCGGCGGTGACCTGCTGCCCCACCTGGTTCCAGGTGGCGCTCCAGCCGTGGCTGATCTTCTGGTTGCCGGGGAAGGCGAAGCCGAGCCGCCAGCCGTCGATCCGGTCGCCCAGGTTGGTGATCTTCACGTTGGCGGTGAAGCCGGTGCCCCAGTCGTTGGTCGAGTAGTCGACCTGGCAGGCGAGGGCGGCGTGGGCGGGGGCGGCGGGCAGGAGGGTGGCCGAGCCCGTCGCTAAGACGAGCGCGGCCAGGAGGGACAAGCGCCTCGGTGGGGACATGGCCAAAGTGCTCCAATGCCAGGGGATGGGCAGAGTGGGAGCGCTCCCATGCGTCATTCTGGAGCCGCCGGGGGTGATGTCAACGCGGGGGCGATCGCGTTACGCCGAGGTTTCGGCCGCTCCCAGGTCAGTGCTTGGGCGGGCTAGGGGCCGGTGTTGAAACTTTCATCAGCTGCGAGCACCTGCATGGCGGCGACGAGCCGGTCCAGGGCCGCCGCCGCCTCCGGGCCGATCGCGCCCTCCCGCCGCCGGTCGCGCAGCTTGGCGCGCAGCGGCGACAGGTCCCGCTCGCCGGAGGCGATCAGGTTGCGCAGCACCTGGCGCAGGTCGAGCGCGACGTCCTGGCGGACCCGCCCCTGCGCCTCGGCCTCGGCGAGCACGGCCTCGAACGCGCCGGCCGCCTCCTCCAGCGACGCCGCCGCGTACGCGGGCTCCGACGCGACGCCCCGCCGGGTGACCGGGGTGCCGAGCGGAGCCATGATCGGCTCGGGCGAGGTCGTGGCGGTGCCCCGGGCCGGGGCGTCCGGGGTCGTGGAGGCCGGGGTCGTGGGAGAGGCCGGAGGCGTCGCCGCCGCGGTGCGCCGGCCCGCCTCGTGGGAGGCGGGCGGCGGCCCCTCGGCCGGCGGGAGCAGCGCCGAGACGGTCGCGGCCATGGCAGCGGCGGCGGCCACGGCCGTCAGGGGCAGTGGCCGGTGCCGCCGCTCCAGGCAGGCCGCCAGCACGTCGGCCACCTGCCGGGCCGCGGGCCGCGCGGCGGGGTCCCCGGCCAGGCAGGCGCGGCAGATCCGGGCCAGCCGCCGCGGCAGGGTCCACGGCAGCCGGGGCACCGGCCGCTCACGGACCCGTTCGAGCTCGTCCCAGGTCCGCTCCGGGTACGGCAGGCGCCCGGTGAGCATCTCGTACAGCACCACGCCCAGCGCGTAGACGTCGGCCGCGGGATCGGCCGGGACCCCGGTCAGGCACTCGGGCGCCACGTAGGGCGGGGTGCCCGCCACCTCCTCCTGGGGCTCGCCGATCTGCGCGGCGATGCCGAAGTCCAGCACCTTGGCGCCCTCGGAGGTCAGCATCACGTTGCCCGGCGTCAGATCCCGGTGCACGATCCCCCCGGCGTGCGCGGCGGCCAGGACGCGCGCCAGCCGTACGCCGACGACGGCCGCCTCCCGCCACGGCAGCGGCCCGCGGTCGATGCGGTCGGCCAGCGACTCGCCCTCCAGCAGCCGCATCACCACGTAGGCGGCCAGGCGGCCGTCGGGCGCCACCGTCTCGCCGTAGTCGTAGACCTCGATCACGTCCGGATGGACCAGGCGGGCGACCGTCTGGGCCTCCCGCCTGATCGGGTCGCGGTCGGACCGGCAGGCTCCGGCCAGCACCTTGACGGCCACGAACCGGTGTAACGACAGGTCGAAGGCCCGCCACACCTGGCTCATCCCGCCCGAGGCGATGGGCGTGAGGATCTGGTATCTGCGCGCGAGCAGGTCACCCTGATTCACGGACCACCAGCTCCGTCGGCAGCACCGGGTTGTCCGGCGTCTGGTGGAGCAGCAGCCGCGCCGCCCTGGCGCCCAGCTCCTCCACCGGCTGCCTGACGCTGGTCAGGCGGGGGGAGGCGTGCAGGGCCAGGGGCGAGTCGTCGAAGCCGATCACGGCGACGTCGTCGGGCACCCGCCGCCCCGCCCGGTGCAGGACGTGCTGCGCGGCGACGGCCATCGCGTCGGACACGGCGAAGACGGCGTCCAGCATCGGGCGCCGCCGCAGCAGCCCGTGCATGGCCTGCGCGCCGGAGCGGTGGCTGAAGTCCCCGTAGGCCACCGGCACGTCCGTGATCCCGGCCTGGGCCAGCGTCTGCAGGAACCCCTCGATCCGGTCGCGCGAGCCGGGCAGGGCGGCGGGCCCGGCGATCGCCGCGATGGACCGGCGGTCGGTCAGCAGCAGCCGCTCGGCGGCCTGCCGCCCGCCGTCGCGGTTGTCCATGTCCACGTACGGCAGGGCCAGCCCGTCCGGCGGCCTGCCCACGCAGCGGACCGGCAGCCCGGACGCGCTGAGCATGGCGGCCACGGGATGGCCGTCGGGGGCCCCGACGAGCAGGACCCCGGTCATGCGCCCGGTGATCAGGGCGGGTCCGGTCAGGAGGGACTGGCGGGTGGCGGCGGACATGATCGCCAGCGGTACGCCCTCGGCGGCCAGGGCGGCCTCGGCGGCGGGCAGGAGCCTGGCGTAGAAGGGCTCGGTGAACAGTCTCTGGGGCTGCTCGCACACCACCGCGGCGACGAGGGTCCCGTCCCGGCGCTGCCCGTGGGGGGCGCGCTGCCTGGTGTAGCCCAGGCGGGTGAGGGCTTCGTGCACCTGCCTGCGCGTGGAGGTGGTCACCCGTGCGGATCCCGTCAGCACACGGGACACGGTGGCGGGTGAGACTCCTGCGGCGGCGGCGACGTGGGCGAGTGTGGGGGGTGGCAAGTCGGTCACTTGGTCTCCACCAGCTTGTGGGAGCGCTCCCGGCGGCGTCCAGACTAACAGACTTTACCCCGATTTAACTTGAAAGAAGTGACTTTGTTTAGTCAGTAAACTATTGACGGACATATCCGGATGTGTGAGCCTCATGGCCAGGCTCATGCGCGCGGCGACGGTCAGGGTCCCGAACGTGCATGGCGGTCCACCCTTGGCATGTCAAGAAGGAGCCGCGCATGCGCAGCAGACTGCTCAGCGTGCTCGCCGTCGCCGCCGTCTTACTCACGGTGTCGATGGCGCGGCTGGCGCCCGTCTCGGCGGTCGCCTCCGACCCCTACTCGTTCAAGAACGTCCGGATCGACGGGGGCGGCTTCGTCCCCGGCATCGTCTTCAACCCCACCGAGAGGAACCTCGTCTACGCCCGCACCGACATCGGCGGCGCCTACCGGTGGAACCAGGCCACCCGCTCCTGGACCCCGCTGCTGGACCACGTCGGCTGGGACAAGTGGGGCTGGAACGGCGTGGTCAGCCTGGCCACCGACCCGGTCGAGACCAACCGCGTCTACGCCGCCGTCGGCATGTACACCAACAGCTGGGACCCCGGCAACGGGGCGGTCCTGCGCTCCACGAACAAGGGCGACAGCTGGCAGGCCAGCCCGCTGCCCTTCAAGCTCGGCGGCAACATGCCCGGCCGCGGCATGGGCGAGGCGCTGGCCGTCGACCCCAACAGAAGCAGCGTCCTGTACCTCGGCGCGCCCAACGGCAACGGCCTGTGGCGCAGCACCGACTACGGCGCCACCTGGTCGAAGGTCGCCTCCTTCCCCAACCCGGGCGACTACGCCGACGACCCGAACGACCCGGGCGGCTACAACAGCCACCGGCCCGGCGTCGTGTGGGTGACCTTCGACCCGCGCTCCTCGGCCAAGGGCACCGCCACCAAGACCATCTACGTCGGGGTGGCCGACAAGCAGAACATCCTCTACCGGTCGACCGACGCGGGCGTCACCTGGGAGCGCGTCGCCGGGCAGCCCACCGGCTACATCCCGCACAAGGGCGTCCTCGACACGGTCAACGGCCACCTGTTCGTCGCGACCAGCGACACGGCCGGGCCGTACAGCGGCGGCAAGGGCGACGTGTGGCGCCACGACACCGCCACCGACGCCTGGACCCAGGTCAGCCCGATCCCCTCCAGCAGCTCCGACGCCTACTTCGGCTACAGCGGCCTCACCCTGGACCGGCAGAGGCCCGGCACGCTCATGGTCGCCACCCAGATCTCCTGGTGGCCCGACGTGATCTTCTTCCGCTCCACCGACTCGGGCGCCACCTGGACCCGCGTCTGGGACTGGACGAGTTACCCCAACCGCAGCTTCCGCTACAAGATGGACATCTCCGAGGTGCCCTGGCTGACCTTCGGCGGCAACCCGCAGCCGCCCGAGGTGACGCCCAAGCTCGGCTGGATGACCGAGTCGATGGAGATCGACCCGCACGACTCCAACCGGATGATGTACGGCACCGGCGCCACGATCTACGGCACCGAGGACCTCACCAAGTGGGACTCCGGCGCCCAGTTCACCATCAAGCCGATGGTCAAGGGCCTGGAGGAGACCGCGGTGCTCGACCTGATCAGCCCGCCCGCCGGCGCGCCCCTCGTCAGCGGCCTGGGCGACATCGGCGGCTTCCGCCACGCCAACCTCGACGCCGTGCCGCCGATGATGTTCACCCAGCCCACCTTCACCTCCACCACCAGCCTCGACTACGCCGAGAAGAACCCCTCGGTCATGGTGCGGGCCGGGAACTTCACCGACGCCGACCGGCCGGGCGACAGCCATGTCGCCTTCTCCACCGACGGCGGCGCGAACTGGTTCCAGGGCGGCGAGCCCGGCGGCGTCAACGAGGGCGGCACCGTGGCCGCCGCGGCCGACGGCTCCCGCTTCGTGTGGGCGCCCAAGGGCGTCGCGGTCCACTACTCGGTCGGCTACGGGAACTCCTGGACCCAGTCCAGCGGCGTGCCCACCGGGGCGATCGTCGAGTCCGACCGCGTCAACCCGATGAAGTTCTACGCCTACAGCGGCGGGCGGTTCTACCGCTCCGTCAACGGCGGCGCGTCCTTCACCGCCACCGCCGCCACCGGCCTGCCCGCCGAGGGCAACCTGCACTTCAAGGCCATGCCCGGCAAGGAGGGCGACATCTGGCTGGCGGGGGAGACGGGCATCTTCCACTCCACCGACTCCGGCGACAGCTTCACCAAGCTGCCCGCCGCGACCAGCGCCGTGAACATCGGCTTCGGCAAGGCCGCCCCCGGGCGCGCCTACATGGCCCTGTTCGCGGTGGCCACCATCGACGGGGTGACCGGGCTGTTCCGGTCCGACGACGCGGGCGCCTCCTGGGTGCGCATCAACGACGACAAGCACCAGTGGGGCAACATGGGCGAGGCGCTCACCGGCGACCCGCGGGTGTACGGGCGGGTCTACCTGGGGACGAACGGCCGCGGCATCATCTACGGCGACCGTACGGGCCCCGAGCCCTCCCCGTCGGCGTCTCCCACCTCCTCCCCGACGTCCTCCCCGACCTCTTCTCCGACCTCCTCGCCCACGTCCTCTCCCACGGCCTCGCCGACGGTGACGCCCACGACCGGCAAGGCGTGCTCGGCCGTCTACACGCCCGGCAACCAGTGGCCCGGCGGCTTCCAGGCGTCGGTCACGGTGACCAACACCGGTTCGGTCACGATCTCGGGCTGGACGGTGCGGTGGACCTTCCCCGGCGACCAGACCATCACCCAGCTCTGGAGCGGCTCCCACACCCAGTCGGGGGCGAACGTGACGGTGACGAACGCGGGGTACAACGGGACCCTTCAAGCGGGCAGGAACACCTCGTTCGGCTTCAACGGCAGCTGGAGCGGCGCCAACACTCCGCCTGCCTCGGTGACCTGCACCCCGGCGTGACGTCCCGCCGCCCATCCCGCTGACGTCCGGATGAGCGGGGACGGGAAGAGGGCGCCCTCCGCGGTGGGGCGCCCTCTGCCGTGGGCTCTCGCCGACCCCCTTTTCCGCCGCCCCAAGCTGAGGCCGTCGGGGAGGCGTACGCTGGCGAGATCAGGGCGCGAACCGGCCGTTCAGCCGAAGCGATCAAGACGGAAACCCGTCATTCGGCCGAGGCGGCCGCCACCAATCCGATCCTACGGTCAGCCGTCATGCACAAACGCGACATCGGACGCTCACTCGCCACGTCCCTCCTCCTGGTCGCCGCCGGAGCGGGCGCCCTGGCCTGGCTCGCCCCGGGAGGGCTCGGCGACCCCGATCCGGTCAAGGTGGCCGCAGGCGCCTCCGCCGACCTGTACCGCCAGGCCACCGGCCACACCCTCCCCGAGGTCCTGACCGAACGAGGCGCCCAGGCCGCGCTCGCCGCCCTCGGTCTGCTCCTAGCGCACCTCGCCTGGAAGGCCTGGCGCGCCGGCGACCGGACCCGGCTCCTCCAGGCCGTGGTCGTCGCCCTGGGCACCGCGGCCGCCTACGCCGTCAGCGAGGGGCTCAAGCTCGTCGTGGACGAGGAGCGGCCGTGCCGGGTGGTGCGCGTGATCGCCGGCTGCCCGCCCGTGGGCGACTGGTCCTTCCCCAGCAACCACGCCACCCTGGCCGCCGGGCTGGCCGCCGGCCTGGTCCTCCTCCGGCCCGTGCTGGCGTGGCTCGCCGTGCCGCTGCTGGTCGCCGTCGCCGCGCTGCGCGTGGCGGGCGGCGCCCACTACCCGCACGACGTGCTCGCCGGGGCGATCCTCGGCGCCGTCGTCGTCGCGGCCCTTCTGCTGATCGTGCGTACGGCCGCCGCCCACCGGGCACGAATCCAGCGATAGCCGTACAGGAGGGGAGATTTGATGGACGCCGCCGAGCTCGCCGGGAAGATCAGGGGCGGGGACAAGTGCGTGGGCTACTGGGTGATGCTCGACGCCCCGGTGGCCGCCGAGCGCATCGCGGCACTCGGGTACGACTACGTGGTGCTCGACGGCCAGCACGGCTTCATCGGCTACGAGGGCATCCTCGCCGGGCTGACCGCGATCGAGGGCGCGAGGGGCGCCGTGGGCCTGGTGAGGGTCGAGGCGTGTCACCCCACGCCCATCGGGCGGGCGCTGGACGCCGGAGCGGGCGGCGTCATCGTCCCCCTCGTGGACACGGCCGGCGACGCGGCCGTCGCCGTGGCGGCCGGCCGCTTCCCGCCGCAGGGCCGCCGGTCCTACGGCCCCATGCGGGGCGCGGCCCGCCCGGCCGAGGTGAACGAGCGCACGCTGGTCATCGCGATGATCGAGACGCCCGAGGGCCTGGCCAACGTCGCCGAGATCTGCGCGACGCCCGGCCTGGACGGCGTCTACATCGGCCCGTCGGACCTGTCGATGGCGCTGGGCGGGGCCTACCCGGGCGACCCGGCCATCGAGCGCGACTTCGAGGAGGCGCTGGAGCGGGTACGGCAGGCGGCGGCCAAGGCCGGGATCGCGGCGGGCATCCACACGCCGCGCGGCGAGGTGGCCGCCCGGCGGCTGGCGGAGGGGTTCACCTTCGCCACCGTGTCGGGCGACCTGTCGCACCTGGAGCAGGCGGCCGCCGCCCACCTCAAGGCGGCCAGGGGGATCAGCCCTTGACCGCGCCGATGATCACGCCCTTGGTGAAGTGGCGCTGCACGAACGGGTAGACGAACAGCACCGGCAGCAGGGCGATGACCACGATCGACAT
This sequence comes from Thermoactinospora rubra, assembly GCF_002093975.1. GTDB lineage: Bacteria > Actinomycetota > Actinomycetes > Streptosporangiales > Streptosporangiaceae > Nonomuraea > Nonomuraea rubra_A. The sequence continues at coordinate 179,126 of NZ_KZ084328.1, read as the reverse complement.
CTGGATCGCGAGGTTGGGCGGCATGGCGTGCCCGGCCAGCGCGGTGTCGGCGCTCTGCCCGGCGAACAGCGACTGCCCCTGGTAGACGTACTGCCGCAGCACCAGCTGGAGCGGCCACTTGCTGCTGTCGTTGAGGTAGAGGACGGCGTCGAAGAAGGAGTTCCAGTACCCCACGGCGTACAGCAGGCCGATGACGGCGGTGACGCCCTTGGACATGGGCAGCACGATCCGCGCCAGGATGGTGAACTCGCCGGCCCCGTCGATGCGGGCGCTGTCGGTGACCTCCTTGGGGATGTTCATGAAGAACGCCCGCATCACCACGAGGTTGAACGCCGTGACGGCCACGGGCAGGATCAGCGACCAGTACGAGTCGACCAGGCCGAGCCCGCTGACCACCAGGTACTTGGGGATCATCCCCGGGCCGAACAGGAAGGTCAGCAACACGAGGAACAGCAGCGGCCGGTGCAGCAGCGAGCCGGGCCGCGACAGCCCGTAGGCGGCCAGGACGGTCACGGTGAGGCTGATGAGCGTGCCCACCGTGGTGACGCCGAGGCTCACCAGCACGGCCCTGGTCACCACGCCGCCGGCGAACAGCTGCTCGTAGGCGGCCAGCGACAACTCGCCGGGGATGAGCACCAGGCCGCCCGCGCGGGTGACGGCCTCCTGGGTGGACAGGCTCGTCAGCACGACCATGTAGAGGGGGAACAGGACGCAGACCACGATGCCGGTCAGCACCGTGCCCTTGCCGAAGCGGCCGATCAGCGTGGGGCGTTCCGCCCAGGAGGGATTGGCTGTCTTCATGATGCCCGCTTGTAGATTCCCTGCTCGCCGAACCTGTGGGCGACCTTGTTGGCCACCAGGATGAGGATGAGCCCGACGACGCCCTTGACCAGGCCGGCCGCCGCACCGTAGCTCCACTCGCCGGTCAGGAGGGTGCGCCAGTAGATGAAGGTGTCCAGCACCTCCGCCGCCTCGCGCCCCACCGCGTCCCGCTGGAGGAAGAACTGCTCGAAGCCGACGTTGAGCGCGTCGCCCAGCCGCAGGATGAGCAGCAGGATCACGACGGGCCGCAGGCCGGGCAGCGTGATGTGCCACAGCCGCCGCCAGCGGCCGGCCCCGTCGACCGCGGCCGCCTCGTACAGGTTCTGGTCGATGGCGGCCAGCGCGGCCAGGAAGATGATCGCCCCCCAGCCCGCGTCCTTCCACACCGACTCGGCGGTCACGAGGAGGATGAAGGTGTCGGGGTTGGTCATCAGGTCGACGCCCTCGTAGCCGTTCTCGCGCAGCAGCTGCGACAGCAGTCCCGCGCCGCCGAACATCTGCTGGAAGATCGTGACGACCAGCACCCAGGAGAAGAAGTGCGGCATGTAGACGATGCTCTGGATGAACAGCCGCAGCCGGGGCCTGATCACGCTGTCGAGCAGGATCGCCAGGACGATCGGGACCGGGAAGTAGAAGACGAGCTGGAACGCCGTGATGGTGAGGGTGTTGAGGGTGGCGTGCCAGAAGCTCTCGTCGAGGAGCAGCCACTGGAAGTTGGACAGGCCGACCCAGGGGCTGTCCTTGATCCCGACGTAGGGCGAGTAGTCCTGGAAGGCGATGACGCTGCCGAGCAGCGGCACGTAGTGGAACAGCAGCAGCAGCCCGACGGCGGGCAGGCACATCAGCAACAGCGGCCAGTCGCGGCGGAGCCTGGCCCACCGGGTGCCGGCCTGCCGGTGGGCGCCGCGATCCGTCGGCCCGGCGGATGAGGTCAGGCCACCCGCCGGGCCGGGCCTGGAGGTCTGCTCAAGCACGACCGTTGTCCCGCAGAACCTTCATGTAGAACTCGCGCGCCTCGTCGCCGCCGTCGCGCCGCCACTCGCTGACGATCTGCTTGGCGTCGCCGAGGGGCCGCCGTCCGCGCATGATGTCGGTGAACTTGTCCTCGGTGGGCACCTGCAGGCCGGAGTACTTCGACGGCCGCTGGATGCGGATGCCCGCGAAGGGGTTGCGCTCGATGTACTGGAAGGTGTTGTTCTGCCATTCCAGGTTGAGCTTGGCGGCATCGGGGAAGGGCCAGTCGACGTACAGCGGGCGGCCGCCCAGGAAGCCGTAGGTGTAGGCGACCTCCTTGGTGCCGAGCTCGGTGGGCTTGGGGAAGCCGTCGGAGCCGAGGGTGAAGTGCTTGTCCTTCACGCCGTAGTTGGACAGCTCGTACTCCTTGGTGCCGAACGGCGCGGCGCACCAGTTCAGGATGGACAGGATCTCCTCGACCTTCTCCTTGGGCAGGCCCTTCTTGACGAAGGTGAAGATCCCGGCGGCGTTGTTGTGGTACATGATCGGGCGGCTGCCGTCGTGGGCGAAGACGGGGAAGGCGTTGAGCGCGAAGTCGGGGTTGCGCGGCCGGTGCTGGATGAGGAGCTCCTTCCACCCGCCCAGTCCATCGCGATATATCAGGATCTGCCCTGATCCGATCAGTTCCTTCTCGTTGGCGCTCTTGCTGGAGACCACGTTCGGGTGGATGAGCTCCTCCTCGTAGAGCTTGCGCATCCAGGCCAGCATCTGCTCGAACTCGGGCGTCTCGTACTTGTGCACGAGCTTGCCGCCCTCGTAGCGCCACTCCTGCGGCACCTTGAAGATCGGCCAGGCCATCTCGTGGATGGCGCCGAACGCCCACCGCTTGGCCTTGGGGTCGGTGATCTCCTTGCCGAGCTGGTAGAGCTCCTCGGCGGTCTTGGGGCTGTCGTTCCAGCCGTTCTTGTCGAACAGGTCCTTGCGGTACAGCAGCGCGTAGGGGTAGGGCTCGGTGGGGAACGGCACGGCCATGAGCTTGCCGTTCCACACCGACCACTCCCAGGAGGCGGTGGGTAGGTTGGCCAGCAGCGGGTACGGCTTGACCTTGTCGCCCTGCAGGTAGGGGGTGAGGTCCTCGAAGGCCTGGTCGACGGCGCGGTTGAAGTCGGCCATCTTGTCGATCTCCCAGCTCGGGATGACCATGATGTCCGGGACGTCGCCGGCGGCGAGCCGGGCGATGGCCTTGTCGACGTAGGTGTTGCCGTCGGCGATCTGGAACTCCACGGTCGCGCCGATGTCGGCGTTGACCGCCTGGAAGTAGGAGTTGGCGGCCAGGCCGGGCGGCGGCGGGCCCCACAGCGGGGTCATCGCCTTGTAGCCGCCGCCTTTGCCGGCCTTCTGGGTGAGCGCCTGGGCCGGGTTGGCGGGGTAGGAGGTGAAGCCGCCGCTGACGTCGGGGACGCCGGGAATCGTGGACTTGGTGCCGGGCAGGTCCGGCTGGACGCCCTGGAACGGGATGTAGCTGGGCGCCAGGCTGGTGAGCTTCTCCTTGGCGGCGGCGGTGGCGCCGCCCGTGCCCGGCCGGGGGCCGGACGGGGTGGAGCAGGCGGTGGCCAGGGCGGCGAGTCCGGCCAGGCCGAGGAATCCACGGCGAGACGTCTGGGGGTGCACGGCTCGCTCCCTTCGAAGAGCGGCTCTAGTTAGTTGGTCTTATGACCAAACAAAGTAGTAGAGTGCGGGCGTAACGACAAGGCGGCTCGATCACGGATTGGTGAACGGCCGTAGTTGCGGCATGATAGGCCTGCCTGGCCGATCGGAACGGGGCGATCTTGATCACTTCCACCACGGGTCCGCAGCCCGCCGACTTCGCCGATGTCCGGGCCACGAACCTGGCCGTGGTCCTGAGGTTCGTCAGGGACAACGCGCCCTGCTCCCGCGCCGACATCGCGGCCTCGACGGGGCTGAACAAGGCGACCGTCTCCAGCCTGGTCGCCGACCTCATCGAGCGCCACCTGATCAAGGAGACCGGGCTGACGGAGAACCGCATCGGGCGGCCCGCCACCATGCTGGTCCTCGACGGCTCGCCGTACGCCGCCGTGGGCATGGAGATCAACGTCGACTACGTCACCGCCGTGGCGGTCGACCTGGCGGGCACCCGGCTGCTGGCCTGGCGCCGCGCCTTCTCCCCGGGCGCCTCGCTCAGCCAGGGCGTGGCCGCCGTGGCGGCCATCGCCCGCCGGGTCGTCGGGCGCATGACCAAGGAGGGCCGCCAGGTCCTCGGCCTGACCGTGGCCGTGCCCGGGCTCGTCGGCGTCGACGGCATCGTCCGCCTGGCGCCCAACCTCGGCTGGCGCGACGCCGACCTCAGCGGCGACCTGGCCAAGGCGCTGCGCGACCCCGGCTTCCCCATCCACGTCGACAACGACGCCAACCTCGCCGCGCTGGCCGAGCAGCGCTTCGGCCGCCACGCCGGGGCCGCCAACCTCGTCTACCTCACCGGTGAGATCGGCGTGGGCGCCGGGATCATCCTCGACGGCCAGGTGCGCCGGGGTCATCTGGGTTTCGGCGGCGAGATCGGCCACGTCCAGCTCGACCCGGCCGGGCCGCCGTGCCGCTGCGGCCGCCGCGGGTGCCTGGAGGCGATGGCCGGCATCGGGGCCCTGCCCGACCCGGTCGGCTCCTCCACCGAGCTGGAGATGGTGGTGGAGGCGATCGTCGGCGCCGCCCGGGCGGGGGAGGAGGCCGCGCTGGCCACCCTGGAGCGCGTGGGCACCCACCTCGGCCGCGGCGTGGCGATGCTGGCCAACCTGCTCAACCCCGAGGTCGTCGTCCTGGGCGGCTACTACGTGCCGCTCGCCCGCTGGCTGCTGCCCGCGGTCCAGGCCGCCATGCGTTCGCTGACCATCGCCCCCGACGCGGGAGGCTGCCAGGTCGTGGCCTCCACGCTCGGTCACGACGCCGCCGCGCTGGGTGGCGCGGCCCGCGTCCTCGACTCGGTTGATTCCGGAAGATTGCCCCGAGTGTCTTGACCCTCGCCCCGTGAGGGTGCACTTTTCTGTAACACGCCCTTAATCGAAGCGCTTCGACAATCCAGCCAAGGGATGGCCATGAACGAACCGTTCCGCGACCCGGAGCTCCCTGTCCCGGCCCGGATCGCCGACCTGCTGGCCAGGCTCACCCTGGAGGAGAAGCTCGGCCTGCTGCACCAGTACCAGGCGCCGGTCGAGCGGCTCGGCGTCGGCCCCTTCCGCACCGGCACCGAGGCGCTGCACGGGCTGGCCTGGCTCGGCCCGGCCACGGTCTTCCCACAGGCGGTCGGGCTGGCCAGCACGTGGGATCCGGAGCTGGTCCGGCGGGTGGGCGAGGCGACGGGCGAGGAGGTGCTGGCCTTCCACCACAAGGATCCGGCGGGCGCGGGGCGGAACGTCTGGGCCCCGGTGGTCAACCCGCTGCGCGACCCGCGGTGGGGACGCAACGAGGAGGGGTACTCCGAGGATCCGTGGCTGACCGGCGTCATGGCCGCCGCCTACGCCTCCGGCCTGCGTGGGAGCGATCCCGCAGTGCTCAAGACCGCCCCCACGCTCAAGCACTTCCTGGGCTACAACAACGAGACCGACCGCTGCGTCACCTCCAGCAACCTGCCGCCGCGCGTCCTGCACGAGTACGAGCTGCCCGCCTACCGCAAGCCCCTGGAGGAGGGCCTGGCGGTCGCCGTCATGCCGTCCTACAACCTGGTCAACGGCCGCCCCGCGCACCTGAGCCCGCTGATCGGCCAGATGCTGCGCCGCTGGGCGCCCGACGACCTGCTGGTGGTGAGCGACGCCTACGCGCCCGGCAACCTCGCCGGGCTGCAGGCCTACTACGAGGAGCTGCCCGAGGCGTACGCCCACGCGATCAAGGCGGGGCTCGACAGCTTCACCCAGGACGACGACCGTGCCGAGGCGACGATCGGGCACATCAGGACCGCCCTGGAGCGCGGCCTGCTGGAGGAGGCCGACGTCGACGCCGCCGCCCGGCACGTGCTGTCGATCCGCTTCCGGCTGGGGGAGTTCGACCCGGCCACGCCGTACGACGAGGTCAGCGAGGCGGTCGTCAACTGCCCCGAGCACCAGGCGCTGGCCCTGGAGGCGGCCCGCCGGTCCTTCGTGCTGCTGGCCAACGACGGCGGCCTGCTGCCCCTCGGCCCCGTCACGAGGATCGCCGTGATCGGCCAGCTGGCCGACACGCTGATGGAGGACTGGTACAGCGGCACCCTGCCCTACGCGGTCACCGCCCGCGAGGGCCTGGCCGAACGCTGCGAGACCGTGTACTGCGAGGGCGTCGACCGCGTCGCCCTGGCCACCGAGACCGGCCCGGTGGTCGCCGACCCCCACGGCGGGCCGCTCGGCGTCGGGCCCGCCGGCGCGGGACCCGAGGCGGGGCAGTTCGACCTGTTCGACTGGGGCGGCGGCGCCTACGCCCTGCGCGCGGTGGTCACCGGCCGCTACGTGTCGGTGGGCGAGGACGGCGTCGTGGTCAACGACCAGCCCGGCCCCAACGGCTGGGAGGTGCGCCAGACCTTCCGCCTGGAGGAGCGGCCCCGCGGCACGCTCGCCCTGCGGCACATCTCGACCGGCTGCTACGTCGGCCTCGACGCCGGCGGCCGGCTGTGCCTCACCGACGACGAGGCCGCCTGGTTCACCATGGAGGTCGTCGCCGCCGGCGCGCGGCAGGCGGCCGAGCTGGCGCGCACGGCCGACGTGGCGGTGGTCGTGGCCGGCAACCACCCGCTCGTCAACGGCCGCGAGACCGAGGACCGCGCCGAGCTGGACCTGCCCGCCGCCCAGCAGGAGGTGCTGCGCGCCGTCCTGGCGGCCAACCCCCGCACCGTGCTGGTCGTCGCCAGCGGCTACCCGGTCACCTGGAACGCCGAGGTCCCGGCCGTGCTGTGGTCGGCGCACGGCGGCCAGGAGTACGGCCACGCGCTGGCCGAGGTGCTCTTCGGCGAGGCCGACCCGGAAGGGCGGCTCACCCAGACCTGGTACCGCCACGCCAGCGAGCTGCCCGACCCGCTCGACTACGACATCATCGCCAACGACGCCACCTACCAGTACTTCCGCGGCACGCCCCTGTTCCCCTTCGGCCACGGCCTGAGCTACACCGCCTTCGACTACACCGGCCTGACGGTCGGCCTGGACGGCCAGGAGGTCACCGCCGAGGTGACCGTGCGCAACGCCGGCGACCGGGCGGGCGTGGAGGTGGTCCAGCTCTACACCCACCAGACCAGGTCCCGGGTCAAGCAGCCGCTGCGCCGCCTGCGGGCCTTCGCGAAGGTACGGCTCGCGCCCGGCGAGAGCCGTACCGTCACGTTGCGCTTCCCGGTGGCCGAGCTGGCGTTCTGGGACGTCACGCGCGGCCGGTTCGCGCTGGAGAACGCGCCCCACCGGATCATGGTCGGCCGCAGCGCCACCGACCTCAGGCTCAGCGCCACCATCCACGTCGAGGGGGAGGACATCCCGCCGCGCCGGGGCGCCATGCGGGCCGTCGACCACGACGGGTACGACGCCGTCGCCCTGGTCGACGCCGACCGGGTGGCGGGTGAGGCGGTCCGGTCGCAGGCCGAGGGCGCCTGGATCCTCTTCCGCGACGTCGACCTGGCCGGGGCCGCCTCCTGCACGGTCGAGGCCACCAGCGACGAGGGCGGCGTGGTCACGCTGCGGCTGGGCGACCCGCTGGACGGCCGCATCCTCGCCGCCTTCGCCGTGCCGCGCGCCGGCCGCTACGCCTACGCCCCCGTCGGCGCCCGCTTCGCCCCCGTCGACGGCGTCCACGATGTATACCTGGTGTTCGAGAACGAGGGCATCGCGCTGAGCGGGTTGAGCTTCGCATGACCAAGCGGACCGTGACCATCGCCGAGGTCGCCAAGCACGCCGGCGTGGCCGTCAGCACCGTCTCCTACGTGCTGAGCGGCAAGCGCGTCATCTCGGCCGACACCCGGCGGCGGGTCCTCGACAGCGTGCGGGCGCTCGGCTACCACCCCAACGCCGGGGCGCGGGCGCTGGCCAGCCGCCGGGCCAACGTGATCGCGCTGGTGCTGCCGCTGCGCGCCGGCATGCACGTGCCGGTGCTGATGCAGTTCGCCAGCTCGGTGGTGACCGCGGCCCGCGGCTTCGACCACGACGTGCTGCTGCTGACCGCCGACGAGGGGCCCGGCGGGCTGCGCCGGGCAGTGGGCAGCGCGCTGGTCGACGGGCTGGTCCTGATGGACGTCGAGCTGAACGACCCCCGCGTGCCGCTGCTGCGCGAGCTGGCCGAGCCCAGCGTGCTGATCGGCTTCCCGGCCGACTCGGCCGGGCTGACCTGCGTCGACCTCGACTTCGCCGCCGCCGGGCGGCGCTGCGTGGCGCACCTGGCCGAGCGCGGCCACCGCGAGGTCGCGCTGCTGGGCGCCCCCGCGGTGGTCTACGAGCGCGGCACCGGCTTCGCCCGGCGCACCCGCGAGGGCTTCGAGGCCGCCATCGCCGAGCACGGCCTGCGCGGCGTGGCGCTGCCGTGCGAGGAGGCGTTCGCCCAGGTCCAGGCCACCGTGCGGGAGCTGCTGGCGGCCAGGCCCGGCCTGACCGGGCTGGTGGTGCACAACGAGGCGGCCGTCAACCACGTGCTGGAGACGCTGCGCCAGCTCGGCCGGCGGGTGCCCGAGGACGTCGCGGTGGTGGCCATCTGCCCCGACGACGTCGCCGAGCGCGCCGGGCCGCCGCTGACCTCCGTGCTGGTCCCCGCCGAGGAGGTGGGCCGGGAGGCCGTGCGGCTGCTCATGGACAAGCTCGACGGCCGCGCCGTACCGGAGGCCACGCTGCTGGAGCCGCGGCTGACCGTCAGGGCCAGCAGCTGACCGGGGCGCCTTTGGGAGCGGGCGCCCCGGCCGGCTGCTCCTTCGCGCGTGTCAGTCGGCGAGGGGAAGCCAGACGCGCATGGTGGCGGGGCCGCGGTTGCCCCACCGGTGGTACGGCACCAGCCGCACCCGGGCCCGCGCCGCTGCGGGCGTGACCGGCTCGCGGGTGTACGGCCAGCCGTCCGGGCCGGGCTGGGCGAGCACCGCGTCGGCCTCCAGCTCGACGACGCCGTCGTGGTGAGCGCTCACCACCTCGGCGGGCGGCGACAGCCGTACCGCCACGTCGGCCAGGGGAGGCTCGTCGGCCACCGACTCGGCGCAGTACACCAGCGGCCCCCGCTCGACGGCCACGGTGCCGCGCAGCGCGTCGGCCCGCCGGTCGGGGAAGGTCCACCGGGAGCGGACCGGCAGCTCCAGCCGCACCTCCTGGCCCGCCCGCACCGCGAGGCTCGCGTACCCGCCGCTGACCTCGGCGTCCGCCAGCGTGGCGCCCTCGGCCCAGGCGGGCACCCGCAGCGACAGCCGCCCGCCGCCCTCCAGCACCCGCACGCGCACCCCGCCCGACCACGGGTAGCCGGTCTCCACCTCGACCGCCATCCCGCCGCCCCGCACCTGGCCGGGGGAGTAGTGGTGCAGGCGCAGCCCGCCGGCGTCGGCGGCGGCGAAGTAGGCCGGCAGCGAGGCGAAGGTCCTGGCGATGTTGCTCGGGCAGCACGACACCGCGAACCACGGGGAGCGCAGCCCGCCCTCGGCCGCCTGGTTGACCCCCTCGCGCGGCTCGGCGGGCACCCGCACCTGCAGGGGGTTGGCGTAGAAGAACGACCGCCCGTCCAGCGCCACGCCCGTGGCCAGGACGTTGAACATGGTCCGCTCGGCCAGGTCGGCGTAGCGGGCCTCGCCGGTGGCCAGCAGCAGGCGGTGCGCCAGCATGATGGAGGCGATCCCGGCGCACGTCTCGGAGTAGGCCCGGTCCGGCGGCAGCTCGAAGTCCTCGCCGAAGGACTCGCCGTGGTGCCGCGAGCCCATCCCGCCGGTCAGGTGGGTGCGGCGTGCCACCGTGCGCTCCCACTGCTGCTCGATCGCCTTCAGCAGCGGCTCGTCGCCGGTCTCCACGGCCACGTCCACCGCGCCGCACGCCAGATACAGGGCCCGTACGGCGTGGCCGCGGAAGACCTGCGCCTGCCGTACCGGGACGTCGTCCTGGAAGTAGCCGCGCCCGAAGGGGATCTCGCCGAGCGAGGGCAGGCCGCGCCGCTCGACGAAGCGGCGGGCCATCTCCAGGTAGCGCTCGGCCCCCGTGGCCCGGTAGAGCTCGACCAGCGCCATCTCGACCTCGGGATGGCCGCACGTCTCTGCCGTGTCCATGAACCGGCGGCACACGTGGTCGGCGGCCTTGCGCGCCACCTCGGTCAGGGTGTCCTCGCCGTGCATGCGCAGCCTGGCCACCCCGGCCTGGATGAGGTGGCCGTAACAGTACAGCTCGTGGCCCCACTCCAGGTCGGCGTAGCGGTTGCCGCTCCAGCGGGTGTTGAGGTAGCCGTCGCCCTCCTGCGCCCGGGCGACCGTCTCGGCCAGCTCGGGCAGCGCCGGGTGGTCCGCCCAGGCCATGGCCTCCAGCAGCTTGTAGATCTCCGAGTCGCTGAACTCCCTGCCCCGGCGCCGCGCCGGGTCGCGGAAGTTGCCGATCCAGCCCTCCCGCTCCATCCAGTCCTGGCAGTGGGCGATCGTGACCTCGTGGTTGAGCCGCACGCGGTCGCCCCAGAAGCCGGGCGAGAGCCGTACGGCGTCCAGGCCGAGAGGGGACAGCACGCCCGAGGAGGGCACCACAGGGTTAGCCACGCAGAGCTCCTGACATGAATCCGCGCACGTAGTGGCGCTGCAACACGCCTGCGACGGCGATGCCGGCCAGCTTCCTCATCGTCGGCTCCTTCGACCCGTCCCCCGATGGACTTAAAGGTTTTCGGAAACGTAGATGACACACGGAGTGAGTGTCAACGGGTGTTAGGGTTTCTCTGGTCCTCCCGGTGAGCGAAAGGGTTTTCGGGGCATGGTGAGCAGGCGCGCGACCATCAACGACGTGGCGGCGCTGGCGGGCGTCTCCGTCGCCACGGCGTCCAAGGCGCTCAACGGCCGCCAGGACGTGCGGGCCTCCACCCGGGCGCGCGTGCTGGCCGCCGCCGAGGAGCTCGCCTTCCGGCCCAGCGCCCTGGCCAGGGGCCTGCTGTCCGGCCGGTCCCGCGCCGTCGGGCTGCTGACCTCCGACAGCGTCGGCCGCTTCGGCATGCCGGTGCTGCTGGGCGCCGAGGACGCCTTCGGCGCGGGCGAGATGGCCGTGCTGCTGTGCGACGCGCGCGGCGACGCCATCCGCGAGCAGCACCACCTGCGCGCCCTGCTGTCGCGGCAGATCGACGGGCTCATCGTCGTGGGGGAGAGCACCAACCCGCGCCCCTCGGTCAGCCGCGACCTGCCGGTTCCCGTCGTGTACGCCTACGCCCCCTCCGAGGACCCCGGCGACGTGTCCTTCGTGCCCGACGACGTGGGCGGCGCCAGGATGGCGGTCGAGCATCTGGTGGCGCTGGGACGGCGCAGGATCGCGCACGTCACCGGGCCCGCCCACTACACCGCCACGCGGGACAGGGCCGAGGGGCTGCGGCTGGCGCTGGAGGAGGCCGGGCTGGCGCAGGCGGGCACGACGCTGTCGGGGGAGTGGTCCCAGCGGTGGGGGCGGCACGCGGCCGAGATGCTGCTCATGGCCGAGCCCGAGGTGGACGCGGTCTTCTGCGGCAGCGACCAGATCGCGGCGGGGTTCGTCGAGACCGCACGCGAGCGGGGCCGGCGCGTCCCCGACGACATCGCGGTGGTCGGCTACGACAACTGGGAGGTGCTGTCCACCGAGACCCGCCCGGCGCTGACCACGGTCGACATGAACCTGGAGAGCCTGGGCCGCACCGCCGCGCAGCACCTGTTCGCCGCGATCGGCGGCAAGGCCACGCCCGGCGTGCACCGCATGCCGTGCCGCCTGGTGATCCGCGACTCGACCGGGCCGGTGAGCCGGTGACAACGGTGGACCGGCCGCATGGCTCGACCGTAATCTTCGTATGCTTGACGAGACTGTATGTTAGCGCTCACAGCCTTGCCGAAGCCTGAAGAGGGGGGCCGCAACAGTGGCATCGATCTCCGAGCGCCGCCCGCCTGTGATGGCGGACGTCGCCAAGCTGGCCGGGGTGTCGCACCAGACGGTCTCGCGCGTGCTCAACGACCACCCCAACGTGCGCAGTGAGACCCGCACCCGGGTGCTGGAGGCGATCGACCGCCTCGGCTACCGCCGCAACATGGTGGCCCGGGCCCTGGTCACCCGCCACTCCCGCACGCTGGGCGTGGTCAGCTTCGACACCACCCTGTACGGCCCGGCCAGCACGGTCTACGGCATCGAGCAGGCGGCCCGCGCCGCCGGATACTTCGTCAGCATCGTCAGCCTCAAGTCCATCGACAAGCCGGGCGTCCGCGACGCGATCAACTACCTGACCGAGCAGGGCGTGGACGGCATCGTCGTGGTCGCCCCGCAGCGCACCGCCGTCCGCGCCCTGGACGACGTACGGCTGGACCGGCCCGTCGTGGCCGTCGAGGGCGGCCAGGCCAGAGGGCTGTCGGTGGTCGCCGTCGACCAGGTGGCGGGCGCCAGGATGGCCACCGAGCACCTGCTGGAGCTCGGGCACGAGACGGTGTGGCACGTGTCCGGCCCGCTGGACTGGCTGGAGGCCGAGGGCCGCGTCCAGGGCTGGCGGCAGGCGCTGCTGGATGCGGGCCGTGCCGTACCGGAACCGCTGACCGGGGACTGGAGCCCGCGCTCGGGCTACGAGGCGGGCAAGAGCCTGGCGGGGATGAAGGACGTCACCGCGGTGTTCGTGGCCAACGACCAGATGGCGCTCGGCGTGCTGCGGGCCTTCACGGAGGCGGGCGTCCGGGTGCCGGAGCAGGTCAGCCTGGTGGGGTTCGACGACATCCCGGAGTCGGAGTTCTTCTCGCCCCCGCTCACCACGGTGCGGCAGGACTTCGACGCGGTGGGCCGCAGCAGCATCGCGGTGCTGCTGCGGCAGATCGACTCGGAGGAGCGGGCCGAGCACGAGCACGTGGTCGTGCCGCCGCGGTTCGTGCGCCGCGCCAGCGCGATGGCGCCGCGCTAGGTCACTCCCAGGGCTTCCACCTGTCGGTGGGGATCTCCAGGGCGATCGGGTCGGGGAGCACGATCGTCTCGCCGAAGGCCCAGCTGTCGGCGTGCAGGTAGGAGCCCGTCGCCGGGTCGGGGATGGAGTACAGGGTGGCCTGGGCGACCTTGGGGTCCAGGTCGACCAGCAGGTAGTAGGGGATCTCGGCGCGGGCGTAGCCGCACCACTTGCCCTTGCCCGCAGTCGCCGCTTTGGCCGGAGGACGGTCACGCCGCGCGGTGGCGGGGGAGGTGACTTCCAAGACCAGCTCAGCCTGGTCGGTGACCAGGTTCGCGGGATTGAACTGCCAGACGGTGTCCGCGACGTCCACGTCCACGATGAGGAGATCGGGGATGTAGCCGTTCTCCTCGGCGATGAAGTTGAGTGCGCTGTTCTGGACGCATCGCCACCGGTAAGACGGTTCATTGAACCGCCGGAACGCTATTGCATCGGCGATCTGCTGTGCAATGAGGTTGTGCATGGGCCGGGGGGCTGGCGACACGACGATCTCCCCATCGATGATTTCGACTCGGGTGCCGTCGTGCGGGACGTGGAGATAGTCGTGCAACTCCCCGTCCACCCACATCTGGTAGGGCGACTCGGGCAGCAGGACGCGCAGCAGAGGACCCTCGGCGATCGTCACCTTGCGTTTCTCCTCCCTCACGATCAGCTCCCGACATCGTAGGGATCCGGTGTGCCCAGCGTACTCGGAATGCCGATTTGTCCTGGGCACTTCGCGCAGCTCAGGCCGTATGCCGGACGTCGCGGCCGGTGGAGGTCGTCCGGCGGCTCCTTCCGGCCGCCGTCAGCCGTCCTGCGGCTTGGAGCCGTCGGCGCCGCGCGCCGCTGCGATCACCCGCGTCAGCGCCTGGTGCAGATCCTGCAGCTCGTCGAGCTCCATGCCCAGGCGGGCCACGATGGCCGGGGGGATCTTCTCCGCTTCGGCTCTCAGCGCCCGGCCGGCGGGGGTGAGGGTCACGCACAGAGCGCGCTCGTCCTTTCCAGCAATGGCCGGTACAGTCCGATCACGCTACGCCCTGCGCCGCCGTACCGCCCCGCCCGCGCCCGACGATCACGGCCGTCCCGCGCCCGCCGAGGCGCCGGCCAGGAAAGGGTAAGACCCATGCCCCACCCGCTCCACGTGGCCGCCACCGTGGCCGTCAGCGCCGCCGTCACCTGGGGCCTGCGCGCCCTGCCCTTCGCCGTCCTGGCTCCGCTGCGCCGCTCCGCCGTCGTGGGCTACCTCGCCCGCCAGATGCCCACCGGCATCATGCTGATCCTCGCCCTCTACACCCTGCGCGAGGTCCGCCTCGCCTGGCCGGCCGTCGTGCCCACCGCCGTGGCCCTGGCCGCGGCGATCGGGCTGCACCTGAAGACCCGCAACGCCGTGGTCAGCATCCTGGGCGCCACCGTCCTGCACGTGGCGCTGTCGACCCTCTGGCCCGCCTGAAGACCCCGTCCGGGCCCCGAAAACGGCGAAATCCCGCCCGATCCAGACGATCGGCGGGATTCCTCACGTGTGCGGAGGCCGGTCCCGGGACCGGCCCGTGGTGGACGATACTGGATTTGAACCAGTGACCTCTTCCGTGTCAGGGAAGCGCTCTCCCGCTGAGCTAATCGTCCGTGGAGCGGGAGACGGGATTCGAACCCGCGACCCTCACCTTGGCAAGGTGATGCTCTACCCCTGAGCCACTCCCGCGCGTTGCCGCAAGAGTACTTTACCCGATGGCGGGCACTACCGCGTCCGCGCGGCGGCGACGGCGGCTCGGTCGGCGCCGAACAGCACCGGCAGGGAGTCGACGAGCCTCGTCAGGGCCCGGCCGCCCGCGACGGCGACGTACTTGAGGATCTCCAGTTCCGGATAGGTGCCGGGCGCCTCCCGCGTGGCACAGATCCCCTTGACCGTGACGCCCGGGACGCTCCGCAGGCTGCCGGCCGGTGCCGTCGCCCCGCTCCAGGACCGTGACCCGGGTGATGTCCGCGCCGGACTCGCCCGGCGCGCGGGCGGCCCGGCCGAGCGAGCCCGGCCGGCCGGGAAGGGTGAGGCGGATCCGGAGAAGCATCGGATCACAGCGCAGTCACGAATAACGCTCACGGTCCGGCCTGCGCTACAACTGTCGGGGTGAAGATTGGGCCGATTGAGGTGTGGCCGCCGGTGGTGCTGGCGCCGATGGCGGGCATCACCAACGCCGCGTTCCGGACGATCTGCCGTGAGCAGGGCGCCGGGCTGTACGTCTGCGAGATGATCACCACGCGGGCGCTGGTCGAGCGGCACGACAAGACCATGCGGATGATCAGGTTCGCGCCGGAGGAGTCGCCCAGGAGCATCCAGCTCTACGGCGTCGACCCGCAGACCGTCGGCCGCGCGGTCCGGATGATCGTGGAGGAGGACCTCGCCGACCACATCGACCTCAACTTCGGCTGCCCGGTGCCCAAGGTGACCAGGCGTGGCGGCGGGGCGGCCCTGCCGTACAAGAGGGGCCTGCTGCGCCGCATCCTGCGGGAGGCGGTCGGCAACGCGGGGGCTCTGCCGGTGACCGTGAAGATGCGCACGGGCATCGACGAGGACCACCTGACCTACCTCGACGCGGGCCGCATCGCGCAGGAGGAGGGCGTGGCCGCGGTGGCCCTGCACGCGCGCACGGCCCGGCAGTTCTACGGCGGGACGGCCGACTGGAGCGCCGTCGCCCGCCTGAAGGAGGCCGTGCGGGACATCCCGGTGCTGGGCAACGGCGACATCTGGAGCGCCGACGACGCGATGCGCATGGTCGCCCAGACCGGATGCGACGGCGTCGTCATCGGCAGGGGCTGCCTGGGCCGTCCGTGGCTGTTCCGCGACCTGGCCGTGGCCTTCGACGGCGGCGCCGAGCGGGCCAGGCCCATGCTCGGCGAGGTGGCCGACGTCATGGTGCGGCACGTGGAGGCCCTGGTGGAATGCCTGGGCGGCGAGCGCTCGGCGGTGGTGGACTTCCGCAAGCACGTGGGCTGGTACCTCAAGGGCTTCACCGTGGGCGCCGAGACGCGCCGCGCGCTGACGGCGGCCGAGTCGCTCGACGCCTTCCGCGAGGCGCTGGCCGGGCTGGACCGCGGCCAGCCGTGGCCGCCGGACACCGACACCCCGCGCGGCAAGTCGGGGGAGCGGGACAGGGTGCTGCTGCCGGAGGGCTGGCTGGACGACCCCGAGGACGGCGTGGTGGCCGACGAGCCGCTGGTCTCCGGCGGCTAGACCCCGCTTCAGACGGCGACCGGGCCGCCGCTGCGCCAGTAGACGTTGTCCTCGCGCGCCAGCAGGCCCGCGTCGACGAGGTAGCGGCGCAGCGCGGGATAGTCGTCGTGGAAGGCGCGCAGCGCGACGTCGACGTCCTTCTCGGGGTAGCGCACGCCCGGCTCGAAGACCTGCGCGATGTAGCGGAGGACCACCATCCGCTTGTCGTGCTTCATCGGGATCTCCCGCAGCCGCCCGTCGACGAGGAAGGTCCGCAGCACCTTCTCCTCCGGGTCCAGCTTGGGCTCGGGCACCGCCGTGGCCTGCAACAGCTCGCGGAAGCGCTCCGGCCGCGCCCGCCAGGTGCCGTCCTCCTCCCGTACGGCCAGGCCGCCCCTGCGCAGCCGTTCCAGCGCCTCGCCGTCGGCCACCTCGCCCCCCAGCACGAGGGCGGCAAACGCGGTCAAGGTGTCCTGCTGGTAGAGCAAGCCGAGCACTCTGCGGATGTCTTCGTCGTTCACCACTCCATTTTGGCAACATGATCAAGGTGAAGATATTCCTTTTCGTCACCCTCGCCGCGTCGCTGACGGGCGGCATCCCCCAGGGCTTCCTCCTGTACGAGAAGGCCGCGGCCACCAAGGACGACAACCCCGAGACCAGCTGGAGCGTCAGCGCCAAGACCGGCGCCCGGCTCGTGGTCAACCCCTGCGACACCGGGCGCCTGGCCCAGCGGGGCAGGACGGCCGCCAAGACCGTCGTCTACACCGCCGTGCCCGACTTCTCCAAGGCCGAGCAGGTCGTCCTGTACGGCTCGGCCGCCGCCGCCCGCGATGCCCTCGCCGCCCTGCGCGCGGACCTGCGCAGGTGCGCCGTCCAGAAGGACTCCGGCAGCCACACCTACCGGTACTCCGGCAGGCGCCTGCCCCTCGGCGACGAGGCGCTGGCCGTCACCGGCCAGGCGTACTGGGGCAAGAAGCCCGGCGTCGGCGGCGAGCGCGCCGTCGTCGCCCGCAAGGGCAACGCGCTCGTCCTCTACACCCAGGGCGGCGAGTGGGGCAAACCCTCCCAGCGGGACTTCGCCCGGCAGACCAGGGACGCGCGCACGATGCTCGCCAAGATCTGCGACATCGCCGCCTGCGGTTGAGCATCCGGTAAATTCGCTGGCCCGCGCCCGATCCCCGGTGGCAGGATGGCGCGCGCACCGACCGTCGACGAGAGGGGAGCACGCGATGCGGCGGGTTCTCGGCAACTCCCAGCACCTCACCGGCACGAGAGTTCTCGAGGGCTTCCCCACGCATGCAGACCCTGAACATCGGCATCCTCGCGCACGTCGACGCGGGCAAGACCAGCCTCACTGAGCGGCTGCTGTTCGACACCGGCGCGATTACCCGCCTGGGCAGCGTCGACGACGGCAGCACCCAGACCGACTCCGGCGCGATCGAACGCCGCCGGGGCATCACCATCCGCACCGCGGTGGCCGCCTTCACGCTGGGCGGCCTCCAGGTCAACCTGATCGACACGCCCGGCCACACCGACTTCGTGGCCGAGGTGGAGCGCGCCCTCGGCGTGCTCGACGGCGCGATCCTCGTGCTGTCGGCCGTCGAGGGCGTCCAGCCGCACACCCGCGTCCTGATGCGGATCCTCAAGCGGCTGCGGCTGCCCACGCTGATCTTCGTCAACAAGGCCGACCGCACCGGGGCCCGCGAGGCCGGCCTGCTGGCGGACATCCGCCGGTGGCTGACGCCGTACGCCATGCCCCTGACGACGGTGGACGGGCTCGGCACGCCGCGGGCGCGCGCCAGGCCCGTCCCGCCGGACCCCGAGCTGCTCGCCGAGCACGACGACGACCTGCTCCAGGCCCTCGTGGAGGGCCGCGCCCCCGATCCGGAGCGGGTACGGCGGGCGCTGGCCGCCCAGTGCCGCGACGCCGTCCTCCATCCCGTGCTGTTCGGCTCCGCGCTCACCGGGGCGGGCGTGGAGCACCTGCTGGAGGCCATCCCGCTTCTGCCGGCCGGCGGCGGCTCGCGCAAGGGCGGCACGGTCTTCGCGATCGAGCGGACGCCCTCCGGGGAGAAGGTCGCCTACGTGCGCCTGCACTCCGGCACGCTGCGCCCGCGCCGCCCGGCGGCGTTCTTCCGCGGCGGCGAGGAGTACGGCGCGCGCCCCACGGCCGTCCAGGTCGTCGGCTCGCGGGCGACGACGGCCACGGCCGGCGACATCGCCAAGGTGTGGGGCGTGCCCCGGGTCCGCGTCGGCGACCGGGTCGGCAGCCCGCCGGAGCCGGGGGAGCGCGCGCACTTCCCGCCGCCCGTCCTGGAGACGGTCGTCACCCCGCGCCGGCCGGGGCAGGAGGGCGCCCTGCACGCCGCGCTGGCCGCGCTGGCCGAGCAGGACCCGTTCATCGGCACCCGGACGCTGGCCGACGGCCGCACCTCCGTCCTGCTGTACGGCGAGGTGCAAAAGGAGGTCATCGCCGAGACCCTGGCCAGGGACTTCGGCGTCGAAGCCGACTTCCGGCCCAGCAGCCCGGTCTTCCTGGAGCGCCCCGCGGGGGTGGGCGAGGCGGTCCAGGAGATCGTCAGGCACGGCCGCAACGACGAGTGGGCCACCGTCGGGCTGCGGGTCGAGCCCGGCGAGCGGGGAAGCGGGCTGACCTACCGGCTGGAGGTCGAGCTCGGCGCGCTGCCGCTCGCCTTTCACCGGGCGATCGAGGAGTCCGTGGAGCCGGAGCTGCGCTCGGGGCTGCGCGGCTGGCCGGTGACGGACGTCGTGGTGACGCTCACCCGGTGCGGGTTCGCCGCGCCGGTGAGCACGGCCGGCCACTTCCGCACCCGCACGCGGCGGGTGCTGCGGTGGGCGCTGCAGGCGGCCGGTACGCGGGTGTACGAGCCGTTCCACCGCTTCGAGCTGGAGATCCCGCGCGATGTGCTCAGCCAGGTCGCCACGCGCCTGGCCGCCCTGCGGGCCGACCTCGCCGAGACCGAGGCGCGGCCGGACGGCTGGCTGGTGCGCGGGGAGATCCCGGCCCGCCGCGTCCACGAGGTCCAGCGGGCGCTCCCCGGCCTGACGCACGGCCGGGGCGTGTGGTGGTCCGAGCCGTCCGGCGACCGCCTCAGGAACGGCTGAGCCGTGCCGGTGCGTCGGGGCCGGGTCGGCGGGTCAGAGCCGGTTGAGGCCGAGCACCCGCAGCACGGCCCGGCCCTCCTCGTCCGAGGCGGCCAGGTCGACCTCCGCGTCGATGCCCCAGTCGCCGTCGCCCGCCGGGTCGAGGATCACCTGGCGCACCCGCCAGATCCCGTCCTCCTCCGTGATCCGCAGCAGGGCGGGCCCGCGGGCGTCCGGCCCGGTGCCGATCTCCTCGTGCTCCTCGTAGTAGGCGTCGAGCGCGGCCGGCCAGTCGACGTCGGGGGCGAGCTCGGCCAGCTCCTCCTCCTTCTCCAGCGCGCACAGCTCCACCAGGCGGAACATGGCGTTGCGCACCAGCACCCGGAACGCCCGCGGGTTGCCGGTGACGGGCCGGACCTTGGTCTCCAGCTCCTCCTCGGCCCGCTCCAGCGCCGCGGCCGGGTTGGCCAGCTTCTCCCACTCGTCGATGAGCGAGGAGTCGACCTGGCGGACCAGCTCGCCGAGCCACTCGATGAGGTCGACGAGGTCCTCGGTCTTCAGGTGCTCGGGGATGGTACGGCTGAGCGTCCGGTAGCCGTCGGCCAGGTAGCGCAGCACCGTGCCCTCCGAGCGCTGCAGCTCGTAGAAGGCGATGTACTCGGTGAAGGTCATCGACCGCTCGTACATGTCGCGGATGACCGACTTGGGGCTGACGGTGTAGTCGGCCACCCACGGGTGGCCGCGCCGGTAGGTCTCGTAGGCCCCCAGCAGCAGGTCCTCCAGCGGCATGGGATACATGACCTCGGTCAGCAGCTCCATGCGCTCCTCGTACTCGATGCCGTCGGCCTTCATCTGCGCCACGGCCTCGGCGCGGGCCTTCTTCAGCTGGGCCGACAGGATCGGGCGCGGGTCCTCCAGGATGGACTCCACGATCGAGACCATGTCCAGCGCGTAGGTCGGCGAGTCGCGGTCGAGCAGCTCCATGGCGGCCAGCGCGAAGGTCGACAGCGCCTGGTTGAGCGCGAAGTCCTCCTGCAGCTGGATCGTCAGCCGGGCGCGGCGGCCGTGCTCGTCGGGCTCCTTCAGCTGCTCGACGATGCCGCCCGCGAGCAGCGAGCGGTAGATGGCGATGGCCTGGCTGATGTGCCGCCGCTGCCACCTGCGGTCCTCGTGGTTGTCGGTCAGCAGCTTCTTCATCGCCTGGAAGCAGTCGCCCGGCCGGTTGATGACGGCCAGCAGCATCGCGTTGCTGACCTTGAACCGCGAGTTCAGCGGCTCGGGCTCGGCCTCCTGGAGCTTGCGGAAGGTCTCCTCGTTCCAGCCGACGAAGCCCTCCGGCGGCTTCTTGCGCGCGTAGCCGCGCCGCCGCTTCGGGTCGTCGCCGATCTTGGCCAGCGCGCGGGCGTTCTCGATCTCGTGCTCGGGCGCCTGGCAGGCCACGTAGCCGATCGTGTCGAAGCCGGCCCGTCCCGCGCGGCCGGCGATCTGGTGGAACTCGCGGGCCCGCAGGCGGCGCACCTTGCTGCCGTCGAACTTCGACAGCGCCGTGAACAGCACCGTCCTGATGGGCACGTTGACGCCCACGCCGAGGGTGTCGGTGCCGCAGATGACCTTGAGCAGCCCGGCCTGCGCCAGCCGTTCCACCAGCCGGCGGTACTTGGGCAGCATCCCGGCGTGGTGGACGCCGATGCCGTGCCGTACCAGACGCGACAGGGCCTGGCCGAACCGCGTGGTGAACCGGAAGTTGCCGATGAGGGCGGCGATGGCCTCCTTCTCGGCCTTGGTGCACATGTTGAGGCTCATCAGCGCCTGCGCGCGCTCCATCGCGGCCGCCTGCGTGAAGTGCACGACGTAGACCGGCGCCTGCCCGGTGCTGAGCATCTCCTCCAGCGTCTCGTGCAGGGGCGTCATGCGGTAGGAGTACACCAGCGGCACCGGCCGCTCGGCGTGCTTGACGACGGCGGTCGGCCGCCCGGTGCGCCGGGTGAGGTCCCGCTCGAACATGCCGACGTCGCCGAGCGTGGCCGACATGAGGACGAACTGCGCCTGCGGCAGCTCCAGCAGCGGCACCTGCCAGGCCCAGCCCCGGTCGGGCTCGGCGTAGAAGTGGAACTCGTCCATCACGACCTGGTGCACGTCGGCCCGCTCGCCGTCGCGCAGCGCCAGGTTGGCCAGGATCTCGGCGGTGCAGCAGATCACGGGCGCCCCGGCGTTGACGCTCGCGTCGCCGGTCATCATGCCGACGTTCTCGGTGCCGAACATCGCGCACAGGTCGAAGAACTTCTCCGACACCAGCGCCTTGATCGGCGCGGTGTAGAAGGTGCGCTGGTCGCGGGTCAGCGCCGTGAAGTGCGCCCCGGCGGCGACCAGCGACTTGCCCGACCCGGTGGGGGTGGCCAGGATCAGGTTGCTGCCCGACACCACCTCGATGAGCGCCTCCTCCTGGGCCGGATACAGCGTCAGCCCCCGCTCGGAGTTCCACTGGGAGAAGGCTTCGAAGATCTCGTCGGGGGAGGCGTCGACGTCATCCGGCAGTCGGTCGATGAGGAGCTGACTCACCTTTCCATAATCTCACCGACTCCACAGCCCCCGGTCAGTGCGCCGCGACCGGCCTTTGGTTCCATAGAGTCATGAAGTCGATACTCTCGGTGGTTGTCGTGCTCGCCCTCGCGTCCGCGTGCGGTACGGCGGGGCTGCGCCTGGTGACGGCGCCGGGCGCGAGCCCCGCCCCGGGCCCGTCCGCCCCGAGCCTGTCCACGGGGGCCTTCCGCTTCACCGCCGCCTACGTCAAGGCCAAGGACAGGAGGCTGCGCCCCGCGGAGTGGCTCATGAAGGACCACGAGCTGCTCCAGGGCTGGGCGAGGGTCGCCAACGACGCCTTCGTCCCGCCGCGGGACGTGCGGATCGTCGCCGAGCAGTGCGGCACGGTCAACGCCTTCTACAACTCCGACGACAAGTCGATCACCATGTGCTACGAAATGGTGCCGTTCCTGGAGGAGCTGCTGGGCGGGCGGTCCGGCGCGCGGGACGCCGAGGAGGCCGTGGTCGGCACCCTCAACGGCATCTTCTACCACGAGTTCGGCCACGCCCTGATCGACCTGTACGACCTGCCGGTCACCGGTCGGGAGGAGGACGCCGTCGACCAGCTGTCGGCCCTGGTGCTCATCGCCCAGGCCGAGGAGAGCGGGAACTACACCGGCGTCATCGCCATGATGGACGTCTGGGGGCGGCTGGCGCGCATGGAGGAGAAGGGCCGGCTGGACCGCTCCGCCTTCGCCGACAGCCACTCGCTGAGCTCCCAGCGCTACTACAACGTCATGTGCTACCTGTACGGCTCCGACCACAACGCCTTTCTGCCGCTCGTCTCCGACCGGCTGCTGCCGGTGGACCGGGCGCAGGGGTGCGAGGCGGAGTACGAGCGGATGGCCGGGGCCTGGGCCAGGCTGCTGCAGCCGGTCATGAAGGACGGGCCGCCCACGCCCGGCCCGTCGGTTTCCGGCGCCTCTGTGCCCGGCCCGTCTGTGCCCGGTCACTCAGGGGCGCCGACGCGCTGACGCTCAGGCCGCCCGGGGGACGGTCAGCAGCAGCCCGCCCAGCACGGCCAGCGTCCCGAGGATGGGCGCCGCCCCCGGAGCGAAGCCGGCCACGGTCAGCGTGAGCAGCCCGCCGCCCGCCAGCCCCGCCGCCGCGAGCGCGCCGCGCCGGCCCATCCGCCCGTACGGCAGCGCCGGCGGCTCCTCAAAGCGCGAGAAGGCACGCAGCAGCGGCCACATGACCAGGCCCAGCAGGCCCAGCCACAGCGGCCAGCCCAGCAGCCACAGCGGGCCGCCCGGCGCCGGGGTGTCCACCCCCAGCACCACCACGACCACCCCGGTGACGGCGAACAGCGCGGGCATGTGCCACAGGTAGACCGTCATCATCCGGGGCCCCGCCCAGGCCACCACGCGCCCCGTGGGCAGGCGCAGCAGCCACGGCCGCAGCAGCGTGGCCAGCCCGACCTGGCCGAAGGCGACGGCCAGCATCGCCAGCGTGGGCGGCGCCATGTTGGAGATCTCCGCCCCCGGCAGGCCGATCATGCTGCCCGGGTAGGGGCCGAACGCCACCAGCAGCGCGGCGGAGCCGTACCCCAGCAGGGCCGTCAGCCCCGGGCGGCGCAGGCGCCCGTCGGCGTACAGGAAGCCCAGCTGGTGCACCGCCAGCCAGACGAAGACGATGTTGGCGTAACCCAGCGCCTCCGCGCCCGTGGCGAAGCGCGCCACATCCACGGCCACCGCGCCCGCGCCCAGGACGGCCGGGACCCGCCAGCCGTACCGCTCGTGCAGCCCGGCCAGGTACGGCGTGGCCGTGACGGCGACGAGGTAGACGGCCAGGAACCACAGCAGCTGGCCGGTCAGCCGCGAGCCGGTCTCCAGCGGCTGCGCGGGCACGCCGAGCTCGGCCAGCAGCTGGGGGAGCGGGATCCACACCGCCGCCAGCGGCAGCAGCGGCCAGGTCAGCCGGCGCAGGCGCGAGGCCAGCCACATCGGGGCCGTGCCGGGCGCCCGCCGCAGGCTGATGAGGTTGGCGGCGCCGCCGGCGAAGAAGACCAGCGGCATGACCTGGCTCACCCAGGTCACCACCCACACGCCGGGCATGGCCAGGGCGTTGCCGGTCGCCAGGCGGGCCCCGTCGTAGCTCAGCACCGGGATCGACCAGTGCTGCAGCACCACCAGGGCCATGCCGAAGACCCTCAGCAGGTCGACGAAGGGGTCGCGGCGCGTCCCGGCGGCGGGGGCGCGACCGGGCGCGCTGCCGGAGACGCGGTGGAGGGCGGGGGCGTGAGTCATGGGTTCCAGGCTGCCGACCGGGCCGCCGCGCCACAGTGACGCGGACACCCGTCTTCACCTCGCGGGTCCCCCACCCGCGGGGGTAGGGGCAGCCCTACCCCCGTACACCTGCGCACCGGGTCGATCAGGACGCGGAGCGGCGCTTAGCGTGGAGGCCATGCACCCCCGGATGAGACAACTCCTGCTTGACACGCGCTACCTGATCGTCGGCTTCCCGACGGCCCTGCTGAGCTTCGTCCTGCTGCTGGCCGGCTTCAGCGCAGGCGTGGGCACGGTCGTGGTCTGGATCGGCGTGCCGCTGCTGGGCGGCACCCTGCTCATGGCGCGCGGGTTCGCCGACGCCGAGCGGGGATGGCTGTCGGAGGTTCTCGGCCGCCCGGCCGTGCGTCCCCGCTACCGAGCCCTGCCGGCGGGCGCGGGCTGGCTGCGGCGCCTGGCCAACCCCCTGACCAGCGGCCAGTCCTGGCTGGACCTGCTGCACGGCATCGTGGTGTTCCCGCTGGCGCTGATCTCCTTCGTGCTCACCCTGGTGGCGTGGGCGATCACCCTGGGGACGCTGACGTACCCGATCTACGGCATCGTCCTCTCACGCATCCCGCACTACGTCGAGCTGCCCGAGCTGCTGGGCATCGGCGAGGGCTACCTGGTGAACTCGGTCTTCTACGTCGTGCTCGGCCTGATCTCGCTGATGGTCATGCCGCACCTCGTGCGCGGGGCGGCCGTGCTGCGCGCCGGGTTCGGCCGGGTGCTGCTGACCCGCGTCGCCGAGATGCAGGAGCGCATCGACGACCTGGCCCAGGGGCGGGCCGCCGCCGTGTCGGCCGAGGCCGCCGCGCTGCGCAAGCTGGAGCGCGACATCCACGACGGCCCGCAGCAGCGGCTGGTCTCGCTGGCGATGGACCTGTCCCGGGTCCAGCGGCAGCTGGCCAAGGACCCCGAGGCGGCGCAGGCCACGCTCAAGGAGGCCATCGCGGCCACCCGGGAGACGCTGGACGAGCTGCGCGCCCTCTCGCGCGGCATCGCCCCGCCCATCCTCACCGACCGGGGCCTGGCCCCGGCCCTGGCGGCGCTGGCCGGGCGCTGCACGGTGCCCGTCGAGCTGGACGTCCAGACCGCCGAGCGCTACCAGGCGGCCGTCGAGAACACGATCTACTTCGTGGTCGCCGAGGCGCTCACCAACGTGGCCAAGCACAGCCGCGCCACCATGTGCTCGGTCACGCTCAGCCGTACCGGAGACTCGCTGCTGCTCACCATCGGGGATGATGGGGTCGGCGGCGCGCACGTCGCCAAGGGACACGGCCTGGCCGGACTGGCCGACCGGCTGCGCGCCGTCGACGGCGAGCTGACGGTCACCTCGCCCGACGGCGGGCCGACGATGATCGTCGCGGAGGTGCCGTGCGGGTAGTCGTGGCCGATGACGCCGTGCTCATCAGGGAGGGCCTGGTCAGGCTCCTGGAGGAGTTCGGCAACGAGGTGGTGGCGACGGTGGGCGACGGCGACGGCCTCATCGAGGCCGTCGACCGGCACCGGCCGGACGTCTCGGTGGTGGACGTGCGGATGCCGCCGTCGTTCACCGACGAGGGGCTGCGCGCGGCCGTGGAGGCGCGCAGGCGCGTGCCCGGGGCGCCCGTGCTGATCCTGTCGCAGTACGTCGAGGTCTCCTACGCCGACGACCTGCTCGCCGACGCCCGCGGCGCGGTCGGCTACCTGCTGAAGGACAGGGTGGTCGACGTGGAGGAGTTCCTGGAGGGGCTGCGGCGCGTGGCCTCCGGCGGCACGGTCTTCGACCCGCAGGTGGTGTCCCAGTTGATGGTCCGACGGCGCAAGAACGATCCGCTGGCCCAGCTGACCCCGCGCGAGCGCGAGGTGCTCGGGCTGATGGCCGAGGGCAAGTCGAACCCCGCCATCGGCAGGCAGCTCGTCATCAGCGACGGCGCTGTCGAAAAGCACATCCGCAGCATCTTCGCCAAGCTCGACCTGCACGCCGAGGACACCGACCACCACCGCAGGGTGCTCGCGGTGCTGGCCTACCTGCGCTCCTGAGCTTGCTGAGCTTGTTGAACTTGTCGGGCCGCCCGAGCGCACGGCTTGGGCACGGGGGAGCGTGGCTCCCCCGTCCAGCCGCCGGGTCTCAGCCGAGCGCCTCGACCAGTTTCTTGCGCTGCTGGGCGCCCAGACCGCCCAGACGGCGCTTCTCGTCGACGCCGGCCTCCTCCATGAGGGCGTTGGCCTTGGCCGGGCCGATGCCCTTCACGGCGCGCAGCGCCTGGGAAACCTTGATCTTCTTGGCGATGTCGTCGTTGCGCTCAAGGAGCTGGGCGAAGGTCAGCTCGCCCGACTTGACCTTGGCGAGCAGGGCGGTGCGCTCGGCGCGAGCCTGCGCGGCCTTCTCCAGAGCCGCCTTGCGCTGCTCCGGGGTCAGCGTGGGAAGTGCCATCGTGTATCTCTCCTCGGGAGTTCTCGTCCGGGACTGTAGTTACCCGTATTGCAACGGCTAATCATGGCGGATACCAGCGGCTCGTGTGGGCGAATGCGCCGCTCAGCGTGTGCGCCATACCAGAGCGGCGGCTTCGGCGCACGCGGCGTCCTGCGCGGGGGTGCCGCCGCTGACGCCGACGCCGCCCACCACATGTCGGCCCTCACCATGGTCGGACCACAGCGGGACACCTCCACCGAAGCACACGAACCGGTCTCCCGCCAAGCCGTAGAGCTCGCCTCCCGGCCGCGCCAGCTCCGCCAATTCGGCCGTTGACCTGCGCTTGGCCACCGACGTGTAGGCCTTGCCGGGGGCCAGGACACCCCCCGCCAGCTCGGCGCCGTCCATGCGCTGGAACGCCACGAGATGACCCCCTCCGTCCACCACCGCGACCGAGATCAGGGTCCCCTCCCGAGCCGCCTGTTTGAGCGCCGCCTCGCACATGCGAAGTGCCAGTTCCAGGTCCACGCGACCCCCAAGAGAGCGTCATGACGCCTCCATCAGTACCCCGCTGATCACCGGCATGCAAGATCGCGGATTTTTGGCGCCTGACCTGCGGTTTTGTCGTCCTGTACGGCTGGGCGCCCGCGTCGCGTGAGTGGCGTGCGTCACACTGTGATCCCGGGCGTGTCGCGTGCCAGGTCAAGCATGCTTTTCTGGCTTATGCGGATATGTGGTGTTATGTGACTGTGACTTGACCGCCACGTTGCGTGGGAGTTTCATGTGACGTGCGCCGTAAACGTTTACAGCGCCGTGATCAGCCGAAAGGGGCACACGTGGCCGACGGACCCACGATCAACACGATCGCCGAGCGCGCGGGCGTCTCGATCGCGTCCGTCTCCCGGGTGCTGAACGGCCTGCCCACGCGGCAGGACACCGTGGCCAAGGTCATGAAGGCCGCCCAGGAGCTCGGCTACGTCCGCAACGCCGTGGCCAGGTCGCTCAAGTCCCGCCGCACCCACCAGATCGCCTTCGCGATGGCCGACGTCGGCAACCCGGTCTACCTGGCGATGGTCCGGCAGATCCAGCCCGTGCTCAAGGCCGCCGGATACCGCCTGGTCCTGCACTCCACCGACGCGGTCGTGGCCGACGAGATCGACGTGCTGCACAGCCTGGGAGAGCGGTACGTCGACGGCCTCATCATGAGCCCGATCCGCGTCACCGAGGACCACCTGCGGATGATCGCCACGGCCCGCGCGCCGGTCGTCGTCATCGGCCTGGTGCCCGACGGCACGCCGGTCGACAACGTCCGCGCCGACTCCCACGCGGGCGTCCGGCTCGCCGTCGACCACCTCCACGGCCGGGGCCGCCGCCGCATCGGCTTCCTCAACGGCCCCCTCGACACCGTCCCCGGCGCCGCCCGCCACGCCGGCTACCGGGAGGCGCTGGAGGCGTGCGGCCTGCCGTACGACCCGCAGCTGGTGGAGGTCGGCGACTTCTACCGCGAGGCCGGCGCCAAGGCGGCGCGCGAGCTGCTGGCCAGGCGGCCCGACGTCGACTCCCTCATGTGCGCCAACGACCTGATCGCCCTGGGCGCGCTGGACGTGCTGCGCTCCGCCGGCCGCCGGGTGCCCGAGGACGTGGCCGTGGTCGGCATGGACGACACCGAGCTGGCCGCCGCCGCCTGGCCCTCGCTCACCAGCGTCGACCTCGGCTCCGCCGAGCGCGGCCGGGTCGCCGCCGAGCTGATGCTCGCCCGGCTGGCCGACCCCGAGCGCGAGCACAGCGTCGTCACCGTCCCGCCGAGGCTCGTCGTGCGCGAGTCCACCGGGGGTGCCGCGTGACCGTCACGGCCACCCGCCCGCCGAAGGCGGCCCATGCCCGCTCCCGGCCGCGTTCGCGGCAGGGCCGCGAGACGCTCGTGCTGATGCTGCCGGCGCTGGTGCCGGTCCTGCTGTTCAGCGTGGGCCCGCTGGTGTACGGCATGGCGCTGGCCTTCACCGACGCCCGCGCCGGCCGCAAGGTCACCTACAGCTTCGTCGGCCTGGAGAACTTCGCGAACCTCTTCCAGGACCCCGACTTCTGGTCCTCCATCGTCGTGGGGCTCATCTGGGCCGTCTCCGTCACGGTGCTGACCTTCCTCCTCGGGCTCGGGCTCGCGCTGCTGCTCAACGAGAAGCTGCGCCTGCGCGGCCTGGCCAGGGTGCTGGCGGTGGTGCCCTGGGCGATGCCGCCGGTGGTGATCGGCCTGATGTGGCGGCTGGTCTACCACGCCGACGCCGGCATCCTCAACGGCATCCTCGGCACCGACATCGACTGGCTGGCCGACTTCACGTTCGTCCTCCCGGCGATCATCGTCATGGGCGTCTGGGCGGGCATGCCGCAGACCACGGTCGTGCTGCTGGCGGGCCTGCAGAACATCCCGGCCGAGCTCTACGAGGCGGGGAAGATCGACGGCGCGGCCACCTGGCAGCGCTTCAGGAACATCACCCTGCCCCAGCTCAAGCCCGTCATCGTGGCGATCACCTCGCTCGACTTCGTGTGGAACTTCAACCAGTTCAGCCTGGTCTACGTGCTCACCAACGGCGGGCCCGGCGGGCGCACCAGGCTCCCGATGCTCTTCGCCTACGAGCAGGCCTTCAGGTACGGCTTCTTCGGCTACGCGGCATCGCTCGGCGTGGCCATCATGATCGTGGTGCTGGGGCTGCTCGGCGTCTACCTGTGGCGGCAGATGAGGGAGGCGTCGTCGTGAAACGGCCCCTGCAGTACGCGGCACTCGCCGTCTACGTCGTCTTCCTCGCCTTCCCTCTGGTGTGGCTGCTGTCGACCTCGCTGAAGACCCCGCGCGAGATGGCCTCCACCGATCCCTCGTGGATCCCGCACGACCCCACGCTGGCCAACTTCGCCGACGCCTTCGCCGAGCAGGACCTGGTCGGCGCGGGGCTGCGCAGCCTCGGCGTGGCGGTCGCCAGCGCGGTGCTGACCGTGGTCCTGGCGCTGCCCGCCGCCTACGCCATGGCACGCCACCGCGGCCTGATGAGCCGCATGGCGACGGGCTGGGTGCTGGTCAGCCAGGTCTTCCCGTTCATCCTGATCATCATCCCGCTCTTCATGGTGCTGCGGAACCTGGAGCTGACCAACACGCTGGCCGGTCTGGTCGTCGTGCACATCACCTTCACGCTGCCGTTCGCGCTGTGGATGCTCCAGGGCTACGTGCGTGCCGTACCGCGAGAGCTGGAGGAGGCCGCCTCCGTCGACGGCGCCGGGCGGGTGCGGGCCATCGTCAGCGTCGTGGCGCCCCTGCTGGCCCCCGGAGTGGTGGCCACCCTGCTGTTCTCGTTCATCTCGTCCTGGAACGAGTTCCTCTTCGCGCTCGTGGTGCTCAAGAGCCCCGACGTGATGACGCTGCCCCTCATGCTGGCCCGGTTCACCGGGCCGGAGGGGGTGGCCAGGCTCGGCCCGCTCGCCGCCGCGTCACTGATGGCGACGATCCCCAGCCTGATCTTCTTCGCAATCATCCAGCGACGGCTCAAGTCCGGCCTCATGGCCGGGGCCGTCAAGGGCTAGGAGGTCTGTCATATGCGGATGACATCGGCGTTGGCGGCAGCGGCGATCATCGCGCTGACCGCCGCGTGCGGCGGAGGCGGAAGCGGCGGCGACGCCCAGGGCTCCGCCACGTCCGGCGGCGAGCCGGTCAAGCTCAACTTCCTGAGCCTGGCCTGGCAGAAGGAGTCGGTCGCGGCCAACAAGCAGATCGTGGAGGAGTGGAACAAGGCCAACCCCGGCATCCAGGTCACCTACGTCCAGGGCAGCTGGGACAACGTCAACGACCAGCTGGTCACCCAGTTCGAGGGCGGCGACCCGCCGGACGTCATCCACAACGACTCCCCGGCGCTGGCCGGCTTCGCCTCGCGCGGCTACCTGCTGGACCTGAAGGACAAGCTGCCCGCCGAGCTGAAGAGCGACATCCCGCAGACCGCCTGGGACACCGTGACCTTCGGGCAGGAGGGCGGCGTGTACGGCGTGCCGTTCCTGCAGGAGTCGCAGGTCATCATCGCCAACAAGAAGCTGCTGGACGCCGCGAAGGTCCGCATCCCCACGCCCGACAACCCCTGGACGTGGGACGAGTTCGCCGAGATCGCTAGGAAGCTCACCAAGGACGGCACGTACGGCGTGGCCTGGCCGATGAAGTCGCCGGTCAACAAGACGCTCAACCTGGCGCTGAACTTCGGCGGCACCTTCTTCCAGACCGGCCCCGACGGCAAGACCACCGTCAAGGTCGGCCCCGAGGAGCGCGAGGTGCTCCAGCGCATCCACGACCAGATCCACAAGGACAAGTCGGCCGACCCCAAGGCGCTCGGCATGGGCACCGCCGACCCGCTGCCCGGCTTCTACAAGGGCGAGTACGCCATGCTGCCGGTCGGCGTCTACCTGCGCCAGCAGGTGGCCGAGCAGGCGCCGGAGGACTTCGAGTGGGTGGCGCTGCCGCCGCTGAAGGGCACGAGCTCCAACCAGGGCGCGGTGTCGCAGACGCTGTCCATCGCCCAGGACAGCAAGCACCCGGACGAGGCCATGAAGTTCATCTCGTTCTTCCTCAACCCGGCGAACCAGGCCAAGCTCGCCAAGGGCGACTGGCTGCTGCCGACCTCGACCAAGGCCGCCTCCGACCCGTCGCTGACGACCGAGGACAACGGCTGGGACGTGGCCACCGCCTCGGCGAAGAACCTGGTCGTCGCGCCGTTCCTCAAAGTAAACGGTTA
The DNA here is from genome assembly GCF_002093975.1 of Thermoactinospora rubra. Lineage (GTDB taxonomy): Bacteria > Actinomycetota > Actinomycetes > Streptosporangiales > Streptosporangiaceae > Nonomuraea > Nonomuraea rubra_A. The sequence continues at coordinate 147,962 of NZ_KZ084328.1, read as the reverse complement.
CGACGAATGGAAGAGCAAGGTGGCGACGCCCGCGCTGCAGGAGTACTTCGCGGGCAAGATCTCCCTCGACGAGGTGGCCAAGCGGCTGGTCGAGGAGGGGAACAAGGTCCTCGAACGGTACTAGCCCGCCATCTGCCGAAATATCAGGATTAGCCGGTTATCGGGATCAGTCAGGATCGGATTGTGACTTATCGGGATCGCGCCCGGGGGTGCCTCCTCGGCCTGGCCGCCGGAGACGCCCTCGGGGCACCCGCCGAGAACCTCACCCCGGCCCAGATCGCCGCGCGCTGGGGCCGCCTCACCGAGATCACGGGCGGCGGCACCGACGACACGGAGTACGCGCTCTTCGCGGCGTCCTTGCTGGTACGGCACGGCCACGCGCTCACCTCGGCGGACGTCGCGCAGGCCTACCGCACACTCGTCCTGCCGTCCCTCGAGGGGCCGATGAAGGGCGCTGGCTTCTCGGAGCTGGGCACGGTCGAGGCGCTGCGCCGCGGTCTCGAACCGCCCCTCACGGGGGCCGTCCATCTGCACGGCTGGTCGGACGGCCTGGCCATGCGGGCCGCGCCGTACGGGGTCTTCTGCCCCGGCGACCCGGCCGAGGCGGCGCGCCTGGCGGAGGAGGACGGGCGGGTCAGCCACGCGGGGGAGGGCATCCTGGGCGGCCGTGCGGTGGCGGCCGGGGTCGCGGTTGCGATGACCGGCGCCCCGCCAGCCGCCGTGGCCGCCGCGGCCCTGGCCGCCATCCCGGCCGACTCGTGGACCGCGCGCAACCTGGTGCGCGTCTGCGACCTCCTCGGCGTCGACCTCCCCTCGGAACCGCCCGCCCAAAGCGGGCGTTCCACGGTCTCTTCGCCGTCGCAGGCTGGGCGTTCTGCAGTCTCTTCGCCTTCGCCTGCCGGGCATTCCGCGGCCTCTTCCTCGTCGGCCTCGTGCCTTCCGGCATCCGACGCGGCCCCCTCGCCCAATCCTGTGGCCGCCGTGCCGCCGACCTTAGTCTCCCCGCCGCCGTCTCCGTCGGCCTCACCCGCTGCTGGAGGCCCTGCTCCTGCAGGCGCCGGTGCGGCGGGAGGGGGTACGGCGGAGCCCGGCGCCACTGGTACGGCGGGTGACGCCCGGCTCGTGGAAGCCCTGCACGACGCTGTCGTCGTCAGGCACTACCCCTGGACCGACCTCGCCCCCGAGGCCGTGGCGCTGGCCTTCGCCGCCTACCTGGCCGGGGACGGCGACGTGGAGCGGGCCGTGACCTTCGGCGTGAGCCTGGGTCGCGACGCCGACACCATCGGCGCGATAGCCGGTGCGCTGGCGGGAGCCGGGCAGGGGGAAGGCGGCGTCCCCGCCAGGTGGGCCGAGAGGATCGGTCCCGTGGCGGGCAAGAGCCTGCGCGTCGTGGCGGGCAGGCACGTGCTGGGGGTGGCCGACGAGCTGGCGAGCGCGGCGGAGGCCGCCGGTGCGAGCTGAGACGGGCCCGGTCGGAGGACGCCCGGTCGCGAGAGGCCTGGGCAGGAGAGGTCCGGTCGGGACAGACCCGGTCGGGAGAGACCTGATCGGGAGAGGACTGTAGGAGCCACATGTCGGGGGACAGGATCGCCGGAGCCGTGATCGGGCTCGCGGTGGGCGACGCGGCCGGCTGGCCCGCGGCGCGGCACCGCTCCCTGCTGCACGCGCCGTGGAGCAGGAGGCTGTACCGGGAGCTCGACGCCTTCGCCGAGGAGCACGAGGTCACCACCCTGCCGGTGCCGTTCGCGCTCAACCAGCCCACCGCCCCCCTCGCCCTGGGGCCCTCGGACGACGCCGAGTGGGTGGCCTGGACGCTGCTGTCGATCCAGGCCGGCAGCAGGGCCGAGGCGTTCCGCGCCCTCGCCGGGCGCGAGGACATCCGGGCCCGCATCTCGGTGCGCGACGCGCTGGACAACCTCGCCCGCGGCCTGGAGCCGCCCGCGAGCGGCCACGACACCCCGCACCACTTCGACGACGCCGCGGCCGTGCGCGCGGTGGCGTTCGGCGTGCTGGGCCTGGACCCGACCGCAGACGCCGAGGTGACCAACGCGGGCGACGGCGTGCTGGCGGCCCGGGCGATGGCCGCGGCCGTCGCGGAGGCGGTCGGCGGCGGCGAGGCGACCAGGGCGGTGGCCGCGGCCATCGACCTGCTCCCGGCCGACACCCCCATCGGCCACAACGCCCGCCATGCCGTGGAGATCGCGCGCAAGGCGGGCGATCCGTTCGCCGCGCTCCCCGACCTCGACGCCGCCCTGCTGGACCACGTCTACAGCTACGGCGTGGCCGCCGCGGTCACGGTGCCGGTGGCCCTGGCGCTGGCCGAGGCGTCGGGCGGCGCGATGAGCGCGATCCCGGCCGCCGCGTGCCTGGCGGCCCTGGCCGACTCGGCGCCCGCGCTCACCGGTGCGATCACAGGGGCGTGCACCGGCCTGGCGGGGATACCCGCCTCATGGACGCTGGCCGCCCGCCGGCTGGCCGGCTGCTGCCTGCCCGAGCTGGGCGGCAGGGATCTCGTGGACATCGTGGACATCGTGACGACAGTGGAAGGGATCGCATGACGCCGCTTGAGGACAAGGCCGCCGGCTGCGTGGCGGGAGCGGCGGTGGGAGACGCGCTGGGCGGCGCGACCGAGGGGTGGACGCCGGAGCAGATCGTGGCGCGATACGGCGGGCCGGTGGAGGGGATCGTCCCGCCGTACCACGCCGACTGGCGCAACGCGCGGCCGATCGCGCCCTACCACAAGGGCGACGGCCACATCACCGACGACACGCTCATGACGCACGCCCTGATCAGGGTGTACCGGAAGGTGCGCGACCACCTCGACGCCTACGCCGCTGCCGACCACCTGGTCCCCGAGCTGATGGGCGAGCGGGTGTGGATCCCCGAGCTGGAGGCCGAGGCGCTGCCGCTGCAGCGCATTTTCCTGGCGGAGAAGTGGCTCGTGGCGCGCCTGCATTACGGCCACGCCGACCCGCGCGAGGCAGGCGTGGGCAACATCGTCAACTGCGGGGCCGCGATGTACATGGCGCCCGTCGGCATCGTGAACGCGGGCGACCCCGACGGCGCCTACGCCGAGGCCGTCGACTTCGCCGGGGCGCACCAGTCCAGCTACGGCCGGGAGGCGGCCGGGGTGATGGCCGCCGCCGTGGCCGAGGCGATGCGCCCGGGCGCGACCGCCGACTCCGTCGTCGGCGTCTGCCTGCGCCTGGCCAAGGACGGCACGAGGGCCGCCATCGAGGCGGTCTGCGAGCGGGCCAGGGAGCTGGGCCACTGGGAGGGGTCGTTCGCGGCGCTGCGCGAGGCGGTGCGGCCCTACGACACCGTGGCCGACACTTACCGCGACCAGGGGCTGGGCGCGCGGCGGCCGAGCCGCCTGCACAGCATCGAGGAGCTGCCCCTCGCGCTGGCGTTCCTGGTGATCGCCAAGGGCGGCTACCGCGACACCGTGCTGGGCGGGGTGAACTACGGCCGCGACGCCGACTCGATCGCCTCCATGGGCGGGGCGATCGCCGGGGCGCTGGGCGGCCTGTCGTGCGTGCCGGCCGAGTGGGTCGAGCAGGTCGCCGCGGCCAGCCGTACCGACATCGTGAGCCCCGGGCTGGCCGTCGCCGCCGTGGCGCGGGAGGTGCACGAGCGGGACCTGCGACGGCGGCGCGCGCACGAGCAGGCCTTCGCCCGGCTGGTGGCGGAATGATCAGGCTGACGTGGGTGCAGCCGGAGGACCTGGTCGGCCACGAGCTGCGCCAGGCGCGCGAGGACGGCCGCGCCACCGCTCACCCCGAACGGATCAGGAGCATCGCCGCCCGCTGGCACGCCGCGGGAGGCCACGACGCGCCGCCCCGCGCGGGGGCCTCCGGCCCCGGGACGGCCGGGCTGCGCGGGCTGGCGGAGGAACTGCTGGACGAGCTGGCCACGCTGCCCTCGCCGCTGGAGGAGCCCTCGGAGCTGGCCGACATCGTCGCCGCCTGCCCCGGCTGGCCGCGCGGCGGCCGCGCGAAGCCGGACCCGGAGCGGATCCTGGCCGCCTGGCGCGGCCGGGCGGCCGGGTGCGTGCTCGGCAAGCCGGTGGAGAAGATCCCGCGCGAGGGCATCAGGGCCATCGCCGAGGCCACCGGCAACTGGCCGATCCGCACCTGGTTCACCGCCCGCGGCCTGCCCGAGGAGCTGGCCGCGCTGTGGCCGTGGAACCGGCGCAGCGCGGGCACCTCGCTGGCGGAGAACCTGCGAGGCATCCCGGAGGACGACGACCTCAACTACCCGCTGCTGGCGCTGAGCGTCCTGGAGCGGCACGGCAGGGCGTTCACCACCGACGACGTGGCCGTGCTGTGGCTGGAGGAGCTGCCCGCCGGGCGGACGTTCACCGCCGAGCGGGTCGCCTACCGCAACCTGCTCAGCGGCCTGGAGCCGCCGCACACGGCCGTCTACCGCAACCCGTTCCGCGAGTGGATCGGCGCGCTGATCAGGGCCGACGTGTACGGCTGGGCCAACCCGGGCGACCCCGGCGCGGCGGCTGAGCTGGCCTGGCGCGACGCGCGGCTCACGCACACCGCCAACGGCCTGTACGGCGCCATGTTCGCCGCGGCGATGTGCGCCCAGGCCGTGGTCGCGCACCGCGTCGACGAGGTGCTGGAGGCGGGCCTGAGCGTCGTGCCGCCGTCGTCGCGGCTGTGGGCCGCGGTACGGCAGGCCATCGACGACGCCAGGGCCGAGGACGACTTCGAGCGCGTCGTCGACCGGCTGCACGAGCGGCACGGCGAGCTGCACTGGGTGCACACGATCCACAACGCCGCCGTCGTGGCCGCCACGCTGGTCCACGGCGAGGGCGACTTCACCGCCTCGATCGCCGGCGCGGTCGCCGCCGGATGGGACACCGACTCGGCCGGGGCCACGGCCGGCTCGGTCGCGGGCGCCCTCTACGGCGTCCCCGAGTCCTGGCGCATCGACGGCGGGCTGGCCAGCAGCCTGACCGGGTTCGACGGCGTGTCCCTGGAAGAGCTCGCGGCAAGGACAATGAGCCTATGATCACCGTCTTCGGCAGCGCCAACATGGACCTCGTGGCCTACGTCGACCGGGCCCCCAGGCTCGGGGAGACCGTCACCGGCCGCGCCTTCCGCACCGTCCCCGGCGGCAAGGGCGCCAACCAGGCCATCGCCGCGGCCCGGGCCGGGGCCGAGGTGTCCTTCCTGGGGGCGGTCGGCGACGACGGCTTCGGGGTGATGCTCCGCACCACCCTGGTCGACGCGGGCGTGGACGTCTCGGCGCTGCGGCAGGTGCCGGGCTCCAGCGGCATCGCGCACATCGTCGTCGACGGCTCGGGCGCGAACTCCATCATCGTCGTGCCGGGCGCCAACGGCGCCGTGGACGGGCCCACCCCGGGGGAGAGCGCGCTCATCGCCGCCTCCCGGGCGTTGCTGCTGCAGCTGGAGCTGCCGCTGGAGGCGGTCACCGCGGCGGCGGCAGCGGCCAGGGAGGCCGGGGTGCCGGTCGTGCTGACCCCCGCGCCCAGCCGCCCGCTGCCCGAGGAGCTGGTCAAGGCCGTCACGCTGCTGGTGCCCAACGAGCACGAGGCCGCCGACCTGACCGGCGTGGCCGATCCCGCCGCGGCCCTGGACCGGCTGCTGGACCTGGTGCCGGAGGCGGTGATCACGCTCGGCTCCCGCGGGGCGCTGTACGGCTCGCGCGAGGGCGAGCGGCTGGAGGTGCCCGCCGTCCCCGTGCGGGCCGTGGACACCACGGCGGCGGGCGACACCTTCGCCGGCGCGCTGGCCGTGGCCCGCGCCGAGGGCCGCCCGCCCGCCGAGGCGCTGCGGTTCGCGACCGTGGCGGCGTCGATCTCCGTGCGGCGGGAGGGCGCCAGCACCTCGATGCCCACCCGGCAGGAGATCGACGCCGCGCTCAGGGACGCCGACGAGACGGGCTGATCAGATCTTGCCGACGCCCGCTCCGGCCCTGACCTTCGCGGGCACGTCGGCGGCCGGGCCGAGGGTGTAGGCGTAGTGGTTGCGCGCCTCCTCCACGGCGCCGCGTGTGACGATCGGGTCCTCGGTGTTGACGTTGACGTTGCCGCGCGCGACGATTTTCCGGGCATACTGCAAGCGCTTGCAGCTCAGCCCGCAAACGGCCTCACCGCAGCGCGTCGGCGCACTCGTCGCGGTAGCGCGTGACGAGCTCGCGGATCCTGCCCGGGTCGCCGCAGACCGCCCGCGACACCGAGGGCAGGACCGCGTGCCGTACCGGACCGAACAGGCGGGCGAGGTCGGCGGGAGTGGCCTCCTGCGCGCCCAGCCCGGGCGCGAGGATGGGGCCGCCCAGCCGGGTCAGGTCGTGCTCCACGGACGGCAGCGTCGCGCCGATCACCACTCCCACCGGGCCGAACGGGACCTCGCCCGCGTTGGCCTCGGCGACCGCCTCCAGGATCCGGCCCGCGACCGCCTCCTGCAGCTCGGCGGCCTCCGGGTTGGAGGTGCGGGCCAGCACGAACAGCCCGGCGTCGTTGGCCCGCGCGGAGGCGATCGCGCCCGCCAGCGAGCCGAAGCCGAGGTAGGGGCTGACGGTGATGGCGTCGGCGGCCAGCGGGCTGCCGTGGTCGAGGTACGCCTCGGCGTAGGCGGCCATGGTGCTGCCGATGTCGCCGCGCTTGACGTCGAGCACGACCAGCGTCCCGGCCTCGCGCAGGTCGCCGAGCACGCGCTCCAGGACCGCGACGCCGCGGCTGCCCCACCGCTCGAAGAAGGCCGACTGCGGCTTGACCGCCGCCGCGACGTCGCCCGCGGCCTCGGCCACGGTACGGCTGAAGCGTTCCAGCCCGGCCGGGGAGTCCTCCAGTCCCCAGGCGTCGAGCAGAGCCGGATGGGGGTCGATGCCCACGCACAGCGGGCCGCGCTTGTCGAGGGCGGCACGCAGCCTCGTCCCGAATGACTCGTGCATCACGCCAGGCTATCCCGCCTGGCCCGGCCACGCCCTGCTCTCACGGATGCGGCTGTGACAGCAGCCGCCGCCAGCGCGGCAGCTCGTAGGACACGGTCACGGCCGCGACCAGCGTGACGGCCGCGGCGGCCAGCGGGATCCACGCGATCCACGCCGCGACGACGGCGGCGGCGATCTGCAGGATCGTCAGCCCGACGGTCACCCCGCCCGGCACGGCCACGATGACGTGCCGCTTGTCGCCCGGCGTGGCGAAGACCGCCGGCAGGCCGATCAGGACGACCACCGACAGCAGCGCCAGCGCGACCGAATGCGGCCACAGCGCCCACAGCGTCGCCACCCACGCGCAGATCTCGGTCAGGAAGCGCAGCGTGGACCCGGCCGTCACCTCCGGTTCCGACGACGATTCCGGCGACGATTCCGACGACGATTCCGACGATGTCGGCTGCGATGGCACATTGATGGACATACCCGGAATCTTATGATCATCGGGTGACTCTTCCGCGCATCGTCGCCACCGACCTGGACGGCACGCTCCTGACCTCCTCCGGTACCGTCACGGCCAGGACCCGGCGGGCGCTGCGGCTGGCCCGCGACGCGGGCGCCGAGATCGTCTTCGTCACCGCCCGCGCGCCCCGCGGCGTCGACGCCGTCGCCGAGCGGGCGGGCGTCACGGGCACGGCCGTGTGCAGCAACGGCGCCATCGTCTACGACCTGGCCACCCGCGAGATCGTCGAGTGCGCGGGCCTGGCCCTGGCCGTCGCCCGCCAGGTGGCCGAGGTCCTGCGGGAGGCGCTGCCGGGGCTGGCGTTCGCCATCGAGACCGGCCGCGGCGTGCTCGCGGAGCCCGGGTACGGCCGGCAGGTGCCCGGCGACGAGCCCTACCGGCGCCAGGTGGCGGACCTGTGGGCCCACGACGGCCCCATCGCCAAGCTGCTGGTCTGGTCGGCCCGGCACCACGCGGACGAGATGATCGAGGCGGCGACCGCGGTGGCCGGCGGCCTGGCCGAGATCACCCACTCCGGAGCGGGCGGCCTGCTGGAGATCAGCGCCCCCGGCGTCACCAAGGCCGCCACGCTGGCCGCCCTGTGCCGCGAGCGCGGCGTGGACCCGCAGGAGGTCGTGGCCTTCGGCGACATGCCCAACGACCTGGCGGTCCTCGCCTTCGCCGGGCGCGGCTACGCGATGGCCAACGCCCACCCGCTCGTGCTGGCCGCCGCCCGGTGCCGCACCGCCTCCAACGACGAGGACGGCGTCGCCGCGGCGCTGGAGTACATCCTCGGGTGTAGCCCGATCGACGACTAGGGGCCGATGTCCCACTCCGGCGCGATGACGACCATGGCGGGCATGAGCATCCAGACACAGGCCGCCAAGGGACGCGGCCTGCACAGCGCCTTCTCCTACGTGGCCACGCTCGGCGCCGTCGCCGTCCTCGTGCAGGCCGTCACCGCCGGGCAGCTGCTCGGCGACGGGTCGGCCGGCATGCACGGGATCGGGGCCGGCGCGGTGCACCTCGTCGGGCTCGCGCAGCTGGTCGCCGCGCTGCTGCTGTGGCGGCCCGGGCGCGGGCCCGCCTGGCCGGCGCTGGTCAGCGCGGCGATCCTGCTGCTGGGCTTCGCGCAGTCCATGACGGGCGGGTCGGGCGCCGTCGCGCTGCACGTCCCGCTCGGCATGGCGATCTTCGGGCTCAACCTGTGGCTCGCCCTGTGGAGCTGGACCGGCCCACGCTGAGCCCGGTCACGCCCGGTCAGGCCGGGCCGTACCGGGCCAGGTGGTCGGCCAGCCGGATCGGCTCGGGCAGCCGGTAGTTCGGCGCCAGCCGCAGCACCTGGTCGCAGGCCACGTCCAGGCTGACGCGGTGCCCCGGCGAGACGAACACCGGGCGCACCGACCACTGGGTGCGCAGCACCCGGCCGACCACCTCGCCCTCCAGGCGGATGGGCGTCCACGACCCCCGAGCGGGGGCGGGGTCCTCGTACTCGCCCACGAACGCCGTCTTGCCGACCCCGATGGCCGGCAGACCCGTGACGACCCCCAGGTGGCAGGCCAGGCCGAACCGCCGCGGGTGGGCCAGCCCGTGCCCGTCGCAGACCAGCAGCTCCGGCGGGCGCGACAGCCGCTCCAGCGCCTCCAGCAGCGCCGGGACCTCGCGGAAGGCGAACAGGCCCGGCACGTACGGGAAAGCCGCCTCGCCGTGGACCAGCGCCTGGTCGACGACCTTCAGCGACCGGGAGTCGAGCACCACCACCGCGGCGGACAGCTCGTCGTCGCCGCGGTAGTGGACGTCCAGCCCGGCCACCGTGGCGAAGGAGTCGGGCCCGTCCAGCCGCACCAGCGGGCGCAGGCGGCGCTGGAGCTCCTCCGCCTCTTCGACGGTCGTGGGCCAAGGGTGCACCAGGCGATCGTAGACCGCCGCGGACCGCGCCACGACCGGCGGCGCGGCCGCCGATGCCCTGGGGTGATGGACTTCTGGGGCGGCGGGCCGTACCAAGGAAGGATGGAGGTCACCATCGTCGGAGCGGGCCTGGTGGGCTGCCTGCTCGCCTGCTTCCTGGCCCGCAGGGGTCACCGGGTCACGCTGTACGAGCGCAGGCCCGATCCGCGCGAGCGGGGCCCCGAGCGCGGCAGGTCGATCAACCTGGCCCTCTCCGAGCGCGGCATCGACGCCCTGCGGCGCGTGGGGCTGGACCAGGAGGTGCTGGAGGCCGCGCTGCCGATGCCGGGTCGGATGATGCACGCCCTGGACGGGACGCTGACCTTCCAGCCCTACAGCGCCGACGGCCGGCACGCGATCAACTCCATCAGCCGCGGGGCGCTCAACGCCGTGCTGCTGGACGCCGCGACCAGGCTGCCGGGCGTGAGCGTGCACTTCGAGCACCGGCTCACGGCCGTCGACGAGAACGCCGGGCTGCTCACCTTCTCCACCGGGGCGGTGGAGAAGGCGCAGATCGTCATCGGGGCGGACGGGGCCTACAGCGCGGTCCGGGCGCGGTTGCAGTCCCTGCCCGGCGTCGACTTCAGTCAGGAATACCTGAATTACGGCTACAAAGAGCTGACGATTCCGGCTAAAGATGGAAATTTCGCAATGAATCCGGCGGCGCTGCACATCTGGCCGCGCGGCGCCGAAATGATGATCGCCCTGCCGAACCCGGACCGCTCGTTCACGTGCACGCTTTTCTGGCCGCACGCGGCGCTGGCCGCCCCCGACGCCGTCGACCACGTCCGCCGCGACTATCCCGACGCCGTGGCGCTCATGCCGTACCTGGAGGACGACTACGCCCGCAACCCGGTCGGCCACCTGGTCACCATGCGGTGCTCGCCCTGGCACAGGGCGGGGGAGCGGATGACGCTGGCGGTGATCGGCGACGCGGCCCACGCGATCGTCCCCTTCTACGGCCAGGGCGCCAACTGCGGTTTCGAGGACTGCGTGGAGCTCGACAGGTGCCTGGAGGCCACGGGCGACGACTTCGCCGCCGCCTTCCGGCTCTTCGAGCGGCGCAAGGCCGACACCGACGTCATCGCCCGGCTGGCGCTGGAGAACTTCGTCGAGATGCGGGACAAGGTCGGCTCCCGGGCGTTCCTGGCGCGCAAGCGGATCGAGCACGCCCTCGAACGGCTGCTGCCGGGCTGGTACGTCTCGCAGTACGAGCTGGTGTCCTTCAGCACCACGCCCTACGCCGAGGTGGAGCGGCGCGTCGCCCGGCAGCGCCGTGCCGCCCTGCTGGCCGGGGGAGGGGCGGCCGCGGCCGTCGCCGCGCTGCTGGCGGCGAGGCGGCGGCGCTAGGACCCCCTCCCCCGGCGGGGGATCGGCCGCCGGAGGGTCCCGGGTTCGGGCGCGCCGCGGCCCGCTCAGTAGTCTGCCCGTGTGGTGGAAGCGCTGGGGCTGCTGGCAGCCGGAATCCTCGCCGGGCTGGTCGGATCGGTGGTGAGCCTGGCCTCGATCGTGTCCTACCCGGCGCTGCTGGCCTTCGGGCTCCCGCCGGTCACCGCGAACGTCACCAACACGGTCTCGCTCGTCTTCAGCGGCGTGGGCGCGGTCATCGGCTCCCGCCCCGAGCTGGCCGGCCAGGGGCGGCGGCTGCTGCGGCTGAGCTGGCTGACCGCCCTCGGCGGCGCGGCCGGCGCCGTCCTGCTGCTGCTCACCCCGGCTGCCGCCTTCGAGCGGATCGCCCCCTGGCTGATCTTCGGCGCGTCGCTGGTGATCCTCCGGCCGCCGCGCCCCCGGTACGAGCACGGCCCGATCATGAAGGCGGGCCTGTTCGCCGTGGCCGTGTACGTCGGCTACTTCGGCGCGGCCGGGGGCGTGCTGGTCTTCGCGGTCCTGGCCGCGATGGTCGAGGCGGCGCCCGCGAGGATCAACGCGCTGAAGAACGCGCTGTCGGTCTGCGCCAACCTGGTGGCGGCCGCCCTGTTCGCGGTTTTCGGCCCGGTCGACTGGACGGCGGTGCCGCCGCTGGCGCTGGGCTTTCTCGCGGGCGGCTGGCTCGGCCCGGCGATCGCCCGGCGCCTGCGCGGCGACGTGCTGCGCTACGCCATCGCCGGATGCGGCATGGCGGTGGCGCTCAAGCTGGCCCTGTCTTAGAGCTGACTCTGCTCGTTCAGGACCCGCAGCACGCTCCTGGCCTGGTGGTCGGCGCCAAGCCGGTTGGGGTGGAAGGGGACGATCAGGCCGATCGGGTCGGTGGTCACCGGCACCAGCCCCTCCACCCACCGGACCCCGCGCGGGCGGCACACGTCGTGGCCGAAGCTGGTGCGGTAGGTGTCGACGAGCCTGACGCCCTTGGCCTTGGCCACGCCGGCGAGCATGGCGTTGAGCTCCTCCAGCTTGTCGCCCAGCCAGTCCATGTCGAGGTCGGTGACCTGGACGTAGGGGTAGCAGCCGCCCACCGGAGGCAGCGCGGCGAGGTAGTCCACCAGCAGGATCGTGGCGTGGGGCGAGCGCCGCCTGATGCCGTCGATCGCGGCGGCCACCTTCGGGGCGGTCTCCAGGATGTTGCGCGACATGCGGTCGCCCGCGGCGGTCACCCACTTGGCCTTGCACGGCGCGCCCAGCGGCCGGGGCGGCACCACGCCCGGCGCGACGGTGATGGTGGGCAGCAGGTTCACGCAGCTCATGGCCGCCGCGGCCAGCCCGGCGTCGTTGCCGCCCATGCCCAGCGTCACCAGGTCGGTCGTCGGCGTCAGGCGGGAGAACTGCGGCGGGTTGACGCCGTCGAGGATCTTGGGCAACCGGGTGACGCGCTGCGGCGCGGTCAGGTGGGCGGTCGTGGCGCCGCCGCAGGTGGCGTCGCGGAACACACTCACGCCCAGGGCCTTGGCGACCTGGCGGGGATAGTTGTAGGTGGCCTGCAGGCATCCGGCGGGCGCGTGGCCGGTGGAGATGTGGGTGAGGGTGACGGCGGCGCTCCAGGAGTCGCCCAGGGCGACGTACTCGCGGTACCGCGGGGCGGGAGCCGCCGAAGCCCGGGCGTCCGGGACGGCCGGAGTGAGCGGGGCGGCGAGGAGGCCGGCGGCGACGATCACAGAGACGATCACGGAGGAATTCTTTCCGATTACACACAGTGATGTCGACTGTTTCCGTACGCCTTTCCGGCCGCCGTGAATAGACACCGCCGAGTTACATTTACCGCTCTGTCATGAAATTTCACTTTTATGAGTGAGATGTCCGGAATATTTGTTGTTTCGGATATAGGCGGCAGGGGCCGGAAGGTTTATCGTCCGCGTTCACCGAACCCTCCCGGAGGTGGACATGCGCGCTTCCCTGCTGTCTGTCCTGGCCGTCCCGCTCCTGGTCGCCGGCACCACCGCGCCCGCCTGGGCGGACCCCGTCCCGAGCCAGGACCCCGTCCCCAGCCAGACCTCGGTGCCGATCCGGGACGCGGCCACCAGCCCCTCGGCCCAGGAGAACGTCCGCGCCTTCTGGACGCCGGAACGCATGCGGCAGGCGCAGCCGCTCGAGATCGTCAAGACGGCCAAGCCCCGGCGTGTCGTCCCCGAGACCGGCACGCCCACGGTCGTCGAACCCACCCGGGCCGACAGCCCCGGCGAGCCGTGGACCGGTGGCGGCGCGGTGGCCAGGACCGAGGGCCGGGTGTTCTTCACCTACCAGGGCCGCACCGCCTCCTGCTCCGGCAACGCGGTCACCAGCGCCAACAAGAGCGTGGTCATGACGGCCGGGCACTGCGTCAAGCTGGGCGGCGCCTACCACACCAACTGGGTCTTCGTCCCCGGCTACGACAACGGCAACGCGCCCTACGGCACCTGGGCGGCCACCCGCCTGCTCACCACCCCGCAGTGGCACGCCAGCGAGGACATCAGCTACGACGTGGCAGCCGCCGTCGTCGCCCCGCTGGGCGGCCGGTTACTCACCGACGTCGTGGGCGGCCAGGGCATCGCCTTCAACCAGGCGCGCGGCCAGCTCATGTACGCCTTCGGCCACCCGGCCGCCGCGCCGTACGACGGGACCCGGCTCATCTACTGCAGCGGCCGGACGATCAACGACTTCCTGCTCAGCACCGGCATCGGCCTGCGCTGCAACATGACCGGCGGCTCCAGCGGCGGGCCGTGGTTCCTGAGCTTCAACGAGTCCACCGGCACGGGCATCCAGAACTCGGTCAACAGCTTCAAGTACAACTTCCTGCCGACCTACATGTTCGGCCCCTACTTCGGCAACGACGCGCAGAACGTCTACACCGCCGCCCAGGGCGGCTAGGCGTCGCACGACTCCGCCAGCCACTCGCGCAGGCGCTCGTCGACCTGCCCGGGGTCGGTGAGCTTGAAGACGTGCCAGACCATGCCCCCGCTGCCCGCCAGGCTCCTGGCGAGCAGCGGGTGCGTGACCGGCCGGGCCAGGCTGATCGCGACCTCCAGGCTGCGCGCCTTGGGGCGGATCTCGGCGAACTTCCGCGCGGACTTCAGGAAAACCCCCACGGTCACCGCGTCCTCGTGCACCGGCCCGAGCCCCTCGACCAGCCTGTCGTAGATCTCGCGGTAGGCCGGCGGGTGCCTGGCGAACAGCTCGTCGAGCGTGCAGCCGGGCACGCACGTGTGAGCCACGCGAGCCCTGGTGAACTCGCGGTCGCACCGGGGGCAGCGCCACCTGGTCATTCCCGCCGCATGGGCCGCGTCGTGTCCTCGGGCTCGGGCTGGTAGGGCTGGTGCGGCTGCTGCCCGCCGCCCTGCCACTCGCCGGCCTGCCAGTCACCGCGCTGCCAGTCTCCGCCGCCCTGCCCGGAGTGCGGCGGCGGCCCGCCGTAGGCCGCCTTGGCCCTGCCCCGCCAGCGTGAGGGCGGCAGGGAGGCCGCCAGGAGCAGGATCCCGATGACGAGCAGGGCGCCGGACCCGGCCAGCGTGTCGTGCCCGGCCCGCAGGTCCCCCGCCAGGAACCTCTCCACTCCGGGGTACGGCGTGCCGGTGACGACCGAGACGTGGGGCAACGCGCCGGCCCCGAGGAACGCCAGGCCCGGCAGGAGCGAGGCCAGGGGCGACAGCCTGGATCCGGCCATGAGCCCCAGCGCCACGCCCGTCGCGACGAGGGCGCTCAGGCCGATCCACGGCAGGTACCCCTCGGCCAGGCCTCGAGCCACGCGGGCGACGCCGAAACACAGCCCGGCGTACGTCACGGGGGCCAGCACGAGCCCGGCGACCACTCCCAGCCCATGCCGCGCACCGTTCCCCATGCGTCCTCACGCTACCCGCTCACGAGGCGGGGGGAGAAGGCCGCTCCTCGATCTCCTCCAGCAGGGATTCCAGCAGGGCCGCGTCGCTGTCGGCGTCCTCCTCCGGTACGGCGACGCGCCGCGCCAGCTCCCGCAGCGGCAGCTCCTCCAGGAACAGCGTGACCGGCACGTCCAGGTCGAACTCCTCGCGCAGCCGCCCGACCAGGAACACCGCGGTCAGCGAGTCGCCGCCCACGGCGAGGTAGGACTTGTCCAGCTCCTCCGCCGTGGTGAGCCCGAGCGTGGCCGACAGCAGGGAGGTGACGGCCTCCAGGAGGTGGCCGGCCGGCGCCTGGGGCGGGACGGCCTGGGCGGGGGCGGCGAGCGAGAAGGCGCCGAACGGCTCGCCCGCGAACGGGTAGGTCGGCAGGCGCACGCGCCGCCCGCCGAGGTCCGGCCAGTCCACGTCCTCGCCGTGCACCCACGCCTCACCGAGCTCCCGCAGCGCCGCACGGGCCACGTCGCCCGCTCGCGGGGCGTCCCCGGATCCGGCGCCCGCCATCCCGGCCGCCGTCCGGCCCGCTGTCCCGGTTGCCGCCTCGCCTGCCGTACCGCCCGCCGTACCGGCTGACCGGGCCAGCGCCTCCAGAGCGGCCGCCGCCTCCAGCGGGTCGTCGGCCACCACGTAGGCCCGCTCCTCCAGCCGGGCCCGCCCGGTGGCCAGCGTGTGCGCGACGTCCCGCACGTCGGGCGCGTCCGGCGAGCGGAGCACGGCGGCGAGCCGGCGGGCCGCCGTGGCCACCTGCTCCCGCGTGCGGGCCGAGATCGGCAGCACGACGGCCGGCGCGGGCCCGCGCGGGACCGCCTCCACCGGCGGCGCCTCCTCCACCACGACGTGGACGTTCGTGCCGCCGATGCCCACCGACGTCACCCCCGCCAGGCGCGGCCCGTCGGCCTCCCACGGCGCCGCGCTCGTCAGCAGGCGGAACGGCGTGGTGTCCAGGCCCAGGTCCGGATGCGGCCGGGTCACGTTCGCCGTGGGGGCCATGGTCCGGTGCGCCAGCATCAGCACCACCTTGATGAGCCCCGCCACCCCCGCGGCGGCGTCCAGGTGCCCGACGTTGGACTTGACCGACCCGATGACGCACCGCGACGCACCGCGGAACGCGCTCGCCGCCGCGGCCAGCTCGATGCGGTCGCCCAGCTCCGTGGCCGTGCCGTGCGCCTCCAGGAACTGGGCACGCGCGGGGTCGAGCCCGGCCGCCGCCCACGCCTCCACGATGGCCGCGGCCTGCCGGTCGACGCTGGGCGCGGTGAACCCGACCTTGGCCGACCCGTCGTTGGTCAGCGCCGTGCCCCTGATCACCGCCCAGACCGGGTCCCCGTCGGCGAGGGCGTCCTCCAGCCGCCGCAGGACCACCAGCCCCACCCCGTTGCCGGGCGCCGTCCCGGAGGACCGCTCGTCGAAGGGACGGCAGCGGCCGTCGGGGGACAGGATGCCGCCGGGCTGGTACAGGTACCCCCTCTTGCGCACCGAGTCCACGCACACCCCTCCGGCCAGCGCGGTGTCGCACTCGCCGACCAGCAGCCCCTGCACGGCCAGGTGCACCGCGGACAGCGAGGTTGAGCAGCTGGTCTGGACGGTGAGGGCGGGCCCGTTGAGCCCCAGCCGGTAGGCCAGCCACCCGGCCAGGAACTCCCGGTCGGTGAGCGTGCGCAGGTGCAGCCCGCCGAACTGCGCCGACAGCCCCGGATCGGCGTGGGCGGCGATCATGTGCTCGGAGAAGCCGCCGCCGACGTACACGCCCGTCCGGTCCGGGACCCGCCGCGGGTCGTGGCCGGCGTCCTCCAGCGCGCTCCACGCCGTCTCCAGCAGCAGCCGGTGCTGCGGGTCCAGGGCCGTGGCCTCCGCCCGGGTGAAGCCGAACAGCTCCACCTCGAAGCGGTCGGCGTCGTCCAGGTGCCCCTTGGACCTGACGTACCGCGGATCGCGCAGCTGCTCGGCGGGCACCCCCGCCTCCAGCAGCTCCTCCTCGGTGAAGTCGGCGATCGAGCAGACCCCGTCGCGCAGGTTGCGCCAGAACTCGGCGAGGTCGCGGGCGCCGGGGAAGCGGCCGCTCATCCCCACGACGGCCACGGCGGAGTCATCGGTCATGTGCTTGTCCTTTCGATCTGTCCACCCGGCCCGATCCGTCCGTTCGGCGGGTCAGTGTGAGGACCGGTGACGGCGGGCCGCCAGCCGGTCGCGCCGCAGCTCGCCCCGCCGCCGCGACTCGCCGTGGTCCGGCTCCGCCGCCTTCCCCTCCAGCCGGTCGGCCAGCGCCGCGACGGTGGGGTGGCGGAACAGGTCCACCAGGCCGACGTCCGCGTACCCCAGCTCCCGCAGCCGGGCCAGCACCGCGAGCAGCCGGATCGACGTGCCGCCCAGGTCGAAGAAGTTGTCGTCCACGCCGACCCGCTCCAGGCCCAGCACCTCGCCCCACACCTCGGCCAGCCGCCGCTGGGCCGGGCTGTCCGGGGCGCGGTACGGCTCGGCCAGGTCGGGCCGCCCCACGCCCGGCTCCGGCAGCCTGGCCCGGTCGACCTTGCCCGACCGGTTGACGGGCAGCTCCTCCAGCGGGACGACGACGTCGGGCACCATGTACCCGGGCAGCCTGTCCGCCAGCCACGCCCGCAGCTCGCGCGGTTCGGCACGCTCCCCCCGGGCGGGCACCGCGTAGGCGAGCAGCCGCCGGTCGTCCCCGGCGCCCGCCACTTTGGCCGCCGCGACCGCCACCGCCGGGTGCGCCGCCAGCACGGTCTCGATCTCGCCGAGCTCCACGCGGAAGCCCCTGATCTTGACCTGGGTGTCGATCCGCCCGAGGTAGGAGATGACGCCGTCGGCGTCGTAGCTGCCCAGGTCGCCGGTCCGGTACATGCGCGACCCGGGCGGGCCGTACGGGTCGGCGACGAACCGCTCGGCGGTCAGCCCCGGCTGGCCGGCGTAGCCGCGCGCCAGCCCGGCCCCGGCCATGTAGATCTCGCCGGCCACGCCCACCGGCACCGGCCGCAGCCGTTCGTCGAGCACGTACGCGCGGGCGCCCGCCACCGGCCTGCCGATCACCACGGGCCTGCCCGGCTCCAGCAGGGCGATCGTGGAGTACACCGTCGCCTCGCTGGGCCCGTAGGCGTCCACGATCCTGCGGCCGGGCCGCCACCACCGCTCCACCAGCTCCGCCGGGCACGGCTCGCCGCCGATCGCGAGCGTCCGCAGCTCCGGCAGCTCCCCGACCGGCATCGACATCGCGGCCGAGGGCGGCAGGAACGCATACGTGATGCGCGAGTCGCGGAACTTGGCCAGCAGCTCCTCGCCCAGCCGTTCGCACTCGGCGGCGATGTGCAGCTCGGCCCCGGCCACCCAGGAGAAGAACAGGTCGGAGACGGCCACGTCGAAGCCGAAGGACACGAACTGCAGCACCCGATCCTTGGCGGTGACGGGGAACTGGCGGCGTACGGCGGTGGCGAGGTTGAGCAGGGCCCGGTGCTCGACCGCCACGCCCTTGGGGGCGCCGGTGGAGCCGGAGGTGTAGAGGATGTAGGCGAGGTTGGCCGGGCCGGGGCGGGACTCGACGGGATCGCCGATGCGCGGCACCTCCCGCGTTCCGGCCGAAGCGGCGTCGGCGAGCGCGACGGGGACGCCGAGCCGGGCGGCCACCTCCCGGCTGCCGGCGTTGGCGAGCAGGAGCGGGACCTCGGCGTCCCTCACCATGGAGGCGAGCCGCGCGACGGGATGGCCGGGGTCGAGCGGCACGTAGGCGCCGCCCGCCCGCAGCACCGCCAGCGCGCAGACCGCCATGTCGGCCGAGCGGGGCAGCAGCAGCCCCACGGGCGTCTCCGGGCCCACGCCGGCTCGGCGCAGCCGCTCGGCCAGCCCGTCGGCCCGCTCCATCAACTCCCGGTAGGTCAGGACCGTCTCGCCGAAGACGACCGCCACGGCGTCCGGCCGCTCGGCCGCCCGCCGGGCGACCAGGTCGGGCACCAGCTCGCCGTACCCGCCGCCTGTCCCGAACCCGCCGCTGTTCCAGGTGCGCACGATGAGCTCCCGGTCCCGCGCCGGGAGCAGGTCCACGTGCTCGGCCGGGACGTCCGGCGCGTCCAGCAGGCCGTCCAGCAGCGTGCGGAACGCCCGCGCCCAGTGCCGCACGGTGGCGGGGGCCAGCAGGTCGGTGCGGTGGATGAGCTGGGCGACCAGCTCCTCGCCCCAGCGCTCCACGTAGAGCAGCAGGTCGAACTTCGCGGCGGCCAGCGGCACCTCCACCCGCTCCACGCGCGCCCCGGCCAGGTCCAGATCGAGCACGGTGTCGTCGTCGTAGCCGACCATCACCTGCACCAGCGGGTCGTGGCTGAGCTCGCGGCCCGGGGCCACGGCCTCCACGACCGCCTCGAAGGGCGCGTCGTGGTAGGGGTGGGACTCCAGCAGGCGGTCGCGCACCCGCTCCAGGAGCGTGCGGAAGGTCGGCTCCCCCGACAGGTCCACGCGGACGGCGAGCGTGTTCGTCAGCAGCCCGATCAGGCCCTGCGCGTCCGGGTGGTCGCGGCCCGACACCGGCACGCCGAGCACGAGGTCGCGCTGCCCGCACACGCGGCCGAGGAACACGGCGAAGGCCGCCAGCATCGCCATGAACGGCGTCGCCCGCGACTGCCGGGCGACGCGGGCCAGCCGTTCCCGGGTGGCGGCGGGGATCGGGAACCGCTCCGCGGCTCCCGCCGTGGACTGCACGGCCGGCCGGGGCCCGCTGGTCGGCAGCGCCAGCGTGGAGGGCGCGCCGCGCAGGGTCTCCACCCAGTACCGCACCGCCTCGCCGGTCGGCCGCTCCCGCTGCCAGGCCGCGTAGTCGGCGTACTGGATCGGCAGGGGCGCCAGGGGCTCGCCCCGGTAGGCCGCCCCCAGCTCCCGCAGCAGCACCTGCAGCGACCAGCCGTCGCACACCAGGTGGTGCGCCACCAGCAGGATCCTGTGGCCGCCCTCGTCGACGGGGTAGACGGTGCAGCGCAGCAGCGGCCCCTTCTCCACGTCGAACGGCCGGGCCGCCTCCTCGGCCATGAGCGCGGCCGCCTCGGCGGCCGGGACGGGAGCGGCGACCTCCACGCAGGCGGCCGAGGAGGCCGCGACCACCTGCAGGTACTCGCCCTCGTGCGGGCGGAAGACCGTGCGCAGCGACTCGTGCCTGGCGACCACCTCGTCCAGCGCGCGGCGGAAGGCGGCGAGGTCGAGCGGCCCGTGGACGGCGAAGCCGACCGGCACGTTGTACTGCGCCGACCCCGGGTGCATGCGGTCCAGCACCAGCAGCCTGGCCTGCGCGGGCGAGACCGGGAAGAGGTATTCAGCGGGCGGCTCGGTCGGCGGCATGGCTCAGGTGCTCCTCGATCTCGGCGGCGATCCGGGCGGCGGGCCCGGGCTTCATCAGGTCGCTGTGGCCGCACGCCACCTCGCGGACCGCCACGTGGGCGGCGGTGCGCAGCCACCTGTCGCGCTTGACGGCCGTGGGCGGCCCGCCCGGCTGGGCGGTGGCCGACACCAGCAGCACGGTCCCGTCGAAGGGCGGCGGCCGGTAGGTCACGGCCAGCCGGATGTTGTTGGCGATCATGCCGAGCACGGTGGCCAGGCGCTCGTCGTCCTGCCCCCGCAGCGGGCCCTCCTCCTCGCGGACCGACCGGAAGACCGTGGCGCGGTCCAGCGGTCCGGGCGGGGCGAGGGGATGGTGGGTGCGGGTGCGGGCCAGGATCGTCAGCGCCTCCTGCTCGACCTCATGGGGGTCCGGCGGCGGGCCCGCGGCCACCTCGGGCGGCCACGGCACGGCGTCCACCGAGGCGACCAGGCCCACCTGCTGGCCGGACCGCCGCAGCCGGGCGGCCATCTCGTAGGCCAGCAGCCCGCCGAAGGACCAGCCCAGCAGCAGGTAGGGGCCCTCCGGCTGGATGGCGCGCACGCGGGCCAGGTACTCCTCGGCCAGCTCGCCCATCGTGGCGGGCGGCGTGTAGTCCCGGCTGAGCGCGGGGGACTGCAGGGCGTGGACCGGGCGGCCGGGATGCAGCCGCGGCAGCAGCGCGACGTAGGACCAGCCGATGCCCCGGCCGGGGTGGACGCAGAACAGCGGCGTCCGCCCGGCCCCGGCGCGCAGGGTGAGCACGGGCGCCAGGCCGAAGTCCTGGCCCGCCCGCCCGAGCCGGGCCGCCAGGCCCTCCGGCGTGGGCGCCTCGAAGACCGCCGCGATGGACAGCGGCTCGCCCAGCCGGGCCTCCACCGCCGCGGCCAGCCGCATGGCCAGCAGTGAGTCGCCGCCCGCCGCGAAGAAGTCGGTGCCGGGACCCGCGGGGCGGCCCAGCACCTCGGCGAACAGCTCGCAGATCGCCTGCTCCTGCGGGGTGCGCGGGATCGCCCCGGCGGGCTCGTCCGCGGGGGCGGGCTCGGGGAGCGCGGCCCTGTCCAGCTTGCCGTGCGGGGAGAGCGGCAGCTCGCCGAGCTCGACGTAGTGAGACGGCAGCAGGTGCGCGGGCAGGCGGTCGGCCGCGTGGCGGCGCACGCGCTCCAGCCGCCCGCCCGGCGCGGGCACCACGTAGGCGACGAGCCGCCCGCCCCGCACGGCGACCGCGGCCCGCCCGACGTCCGCGCAGGCCTCCAGGACGGCCTCCACCTCGCCCGGCTCGACCCGGTAGCCGCGGATCTTCACCTGGTCGTCGGCCCGGCCGGCGAAGTCCAGGACGCCGCCGTCCCGCCACCGGACCAGGTCGCCGGTGCGGTACATGCGCGCCCCCGGCTCGAAGGGACAGGCCACGAACCGCTCGGCGGTCATCGCGGGCCGGCCGAGATAGCCGCGGGCCACCCCGCCGCCGGCCAGGTACAGCTCGCCGACCGCGTCCACGGGGACGGGCCGCAGCCGCGCGTCCAGCACGTAGGCGCGCATGCCGTCCAGCGGCCGCCCGATGGGAATCGGCCCGTCCGGTACGGCGTCGCCGCCGGCCATCCGGTGGCACGTGGCGAACGTCGTGGTCTCGGTCGGGCCGTACCCGTTGACCACGGTGACCCCCAGCGCGCGCACCCGCCGTACCGCCTCGGGCGAGAGCACGTCACCCCCGGCCCACACCTCCTCCAGCCCGGCGAGCGCGTCGGGCGCGAGCTCGGCCACGGCGCGGAACAGCTCGGCGGTCAGCCACAGCGCGGTGACCCCGCCCTCCTTCAGCACGCGCGCCAGGCTGCCCGGCTCCAGCGGTCCCGGCGGCGCGACGACCACGGTGCCGCCGTTGAGCAGCGGGACCCAGATCTCGTAGGTCGCCGCGTCGAAGGTGTGCGGGCTGTGCAGCAGCACCCTGGCGTGCCCGCGCAGGCGCCGGTCGGCGGCCAGGTCGGCGATGTTGGCATGGGTCACCGTCACGCCCTTGGGCGTCCCGGTGGACCCCGACGTGTACATCACATACGCCGCCGAATCCGGATAGATCTGGACCTGCGGCCTCTCGCCGGGGGCGCCGCCGGCGTCGGCGAGCACCGCCCGGGCCCCGCAGTTCTCCAGCAGCCACCTCGTCCGCGCGACCGGCTGCGCCGGATCCACGGGCACGTAGCAGCCGCCCGCCTTGAGCACCCCCAGCTGCGCCACCACCAGGTCGGCCGAGCGCGGCAGCACCAGCGCCACCGGCGTCTCCGGCCCCACCCCCTCGGCCGCCAGGCGGGCCGCCACCGCGTCGGACAGGGCGTCCAGCTCGGCGTAGGTGAGCCTGCGCCCGCCGTCCTCCACGGCCACCGCGCCGGGCGACCGCGCCACCTGGGCCGCGAACCGCGCTGGCACGGTCCCGGCCGCACGCTCGCGCACGGGCGGGTTCCACTCCACCAGCACCCGGCGGCGCTCCTCGGCGGGCAGCACGTCGACGCGCTCCTCGGGCACGCCCTCGGCCAGCTGCTCCAGCGCCCGCGTCAGCCGCGCGGCCACGGCCCGCGCCTGCGGCCCGGTGAAGCAGTCCGGCCGGTACCCCAGCCGCGCCCACAGCCGCTCCTCGGCCACCACGGTCACGGTCAGCGGATAGTGGGTCGCGTCCCGCACCTCCACCAGCCGCACCGGCCCCGCCTCCAGCCCGGCGCGCGGGTAGTTCTCGAACGCCACGACCGTGTCGAACAGCTCCCGCACGCCCGCCGCGCGCTGCACGTCCGCCAGCCGCACGTGCTGGTAGGCCGCCAGCCGCCCCTGCTGCTCGTGCAGCCGAGCCAGCAGGCCGCCCCCCTTCGTGGAGACCCGCACGGGCAGGGTGTTGAGGAACAGCCCCACCATCGCCTCCACGCCGGGCACCTCGTGCGGCCGGCCGGAGACCACCGCGCCGAAGACCACCTCGTCCCGGCCGGTCATCCGCGACAGCACCAGCCCCCACGCCGCCTGGACCAGCACGTTGAGCGTCACCCCGGCCTCGCGGGCGCGCTCGCGCAACGCCTCGCCGAGGCCGGCGGGCAGCTCCAGCTCCACCGTGTCCGGTTCGGTGAGCCCCCGCGGCGCGACGGCCACGCGGGTGGGGCCGTCCAGCCCGGCCAGGGCCGCTCGCCAGGCCGCGGCCGCCTCCGCGCCGTCCTGGTCGCGCAGCCAGGCCAGATAGTCGCGGAAGGCGGGCGCGGGCGGCAGCGGCTCGCCCGCGTACAGCGCGCCGAGCTCCCGGGCGAGGATCGGCATGGACCAGCCGTCCACCAGGATGTGGTGCACCGACAGCACCAGGTCCGCTCCCTGGAGCGAGGCGCTCAGCAGCGGCGGGCGCGTCACGTCGAAGCGGCGCGCGGGCTGCTCCGTCCACGGCACGCTCACCTGGTGCGGGATGAGCTGGACCGGCCGGTCCAGGCCCTTGTGGCGGAAGCAGGCGCGCAGGTTGGGGTGGCGGGCCGGCAGGGCGTCGAGCGCGGCCCGCAGCCGGTCGCGGTCCACGGGCTCGTCGACGGCGAAGCGGGCCTGGACCACGTACACGTCCCGCTCGTCGCGCAGGGCGTGGTAGAGCAGGCCCTCCTGGGCGGGCGACAGCGGCAGGATGTCGGCCAGCCCGCGCCTCACCACTCCGCCTCCAGCGCGTCGATCTGCTCCTGGCTGAGATCCACCAGCGGGAAGTCGGAGGCGGTCGAGCCGCCCGCGTCCTCCAGCCGCGCCAGGGCGGCCAGCGCCTCGGCCCACAGGCCCGCCAGCTCCCGCACCTCCCGTTCCCGCAGCGCCTCGGCCGAGTAGGACCAGGTGGCGCGCAGGCGCGGCCCGTCGGCCAGGACGTCGAGCTCGACCGCGTAGGCCATGGGCGCGGCCTCCTCGGCCATGCCGATGAGCTCGATCTCGCTCGCGGCCAGCCGGCCCAGGTAGTTGAAGCGCAGGTCGGGCCGGGGCAGGGCGGCCAGCCGGGGCGCGGTGGCGGGGTTGAGGTGGCGCAGCAGGCCGTACCCCAGCCCGCCGCCCGGCACGGCCCGCAGCTGCTCCTTGACCTGCTTGAGCGCGCCGCCGGGGTCCCGCCAGAAGGACCCGGCGTCCAGCCGCACCGGGTACTGGAGGGTGAACCAGCCCACCGTGGTCGAGACGTCCAGGTCGTCGCCGGGCCAGTCGCGGCCGTGGCCCTCCAGCTCCACCAGCAGCGCCGAGCCGTGGCCGCGCCACCGGGCGGCGGCCGCGGTCAGCGCGGTGAGCAGCACGTCGTCGGGGCCGCACCGGAACGCCTCGGGCACGGCCGTCAGCAGCGGCCCGATCTCGACCGGCTGGCTGACCGTGCTGCGCCGGGAGCCGCGTGCCCGGCCGGGCGCCAGGCGGGCCTCCTCTCCGGCGGCCACGCCCTCCCAGAACGGCAGCTCCGCCGCCACCCGCTCGGGCCTGACCGCCTCCCGCGCCAGCGTCCGCGCCCACCGCACCAGCGACGTCCCGTACGGCGCGGCCGGCTCCTCGCCCCTGAGCAGCGCCGCCAGCTCGGGCACCAGCACGCGCCAGGAGACCGTGTCGACGGCCAGGTGGTGCGCGGTCAGCAGCAGCCTGGCGGAGTCCTCGAACCACACGGCGCGCAGCATGCGCCCCTCGTGCGGGAACAGCCGCGTGCCGTGGGCGACCTGCCGGGGGTCTCCCGTCCCGCGCTCCAGCTCCACCTGGGCCTGTCCGGGCGGCGGCACCTCCAGCTCCTCGCCGTCGAGCCGCATCCGCAGCGCGCCGTGCCGGTCCACCAGGGCCCGCAGCGCGGCGGCGATCCGCTCCCGCGTCGCGCCGGCCGGCACGGGCACCAGCACCGACTGGGTGAAGGTCTCCACCGGGCCGCCCAGCTCCCGCCACCAGCGCATGACGGGCGTCAGCGGCAGCCGTCCCACCGGCGAGTCGGCCGCCACCGGCGTGGCGCTCCTGGCCAGCGCGGCCAGGCCCGCCGGGGTGCGGGCCAGGAAGACCTCGCGCGGGGTGAAGACGATGCCCTCCTCGCGCGCCCGGGCGGCCAGCTGGATGGCGGTGATGCTGTCGCCGCCGAGGGCGAACAGGCTGTCGCCGGCCCCGACCTCCGGCAGCTCCAGCAGGTCGGCGATCAGGCGGCACAGCCGGGCCTCGCGCTCGGTCGTGGCGGCGCGCGAGGGTGCCGCGACCGGCTCGGGGAGGGCGGCCCTGTCGAGCTTGCCGTTGGCCGACACGGGGAGCCGGTCGAGGGTGACGAACGCGGCGGGCAGCATCGGGGCGGGCAGCCGCGCCGAGGCGTGGGCCAGCAGCGCGTCGTGGTCGACCGTCCCGGACGCGGGCACGACGTAGGCGACCAGCCGCCGCTCGCGCAGGACGACGACGGACCTGGCCACCGACTCGTGGGCCTCCAGCACGGCCTCGATCTCGGCGGGCTCGACGCGCAGCCCGTTGAGCTTGACCTGCGCGTCGGCCCGGCCCAGGAAGTCCAGCTGCCCGTCGGGGCACCAGCGGACCAGGTCGCCGGTGCGGTACATGCGCGCGCCGGGCTCGAACGGGCAGGCGACGAACCGCTCGGCGGTCAGGCCCGGCCGGCCCAGGTAGCCGCGCGCCAGCAGGTCGCCCGCCACGTACAGCTCGCCGGGCACGCCGACCGGCACCGGCCGCAGGCGGGCGTCCAGCACGTAGGCGCGGGCGTTGGCGAGGGGACGGCCGATGGGCGGCCGCCCGCCGGTGAGCGGGTCGCTGACCGTGGCCGCGACCGTGGTCTCGGTCGGGCCGTAGGCGTTGAAGAACCTCCGGCCTGGCCGCGCCCAGGCCCGCACCAGCTCCGGCGGGCAGACCTCGGCGCCGGCGGCGATCGCGCGCAGGTCGGGGTAGTCGCCGGGCGGCACGGTGGCCAGCACGGTCGGCGGGATGAGCGCGAAGGTGACGCGCCGCTCCCGCAGGAGCCGGGCCAGGTCCTCGCCGATCACCGGGCCGGGCGGGGCCACGAGGAGGGTGGCGCCCGCGCCGAAGGCCATGGCCAGCTCGCCGACCGTGATGTCGAACGCCGGCGCGCCGATCTGGAGGACGCGGGCGGCCTCATCCAGGCCGAAGCGCGTCACGAAGGTGTGGGCGAGGCTCGCGATGCCCAGGTGGGAGACCACGACGCCCTTGGGGCGGCCGGTGGAGCCGGAGGTGGTGTAGACGTGCGCGGCCCGCCGCGGGTCTGCCGCCTCCGGGAGCGGGCCGCCGCCCGTGACCGGAGCTGCCGCGCCCGCCGTATCCGCCGCGCCCGCTGTGTCTGCTACGTCTGCTGTGTGCGCCGTGCCTGCCGCGTCGAGCCTCAGCACGGGCGCCGGCACGTCCAGGGGCCGGTCGGCGAGGACGAGCACGGGGCCGGCGTCGGCGAGGACGCCGGCGATCCGCTCGGGCGGATGGCCGGGGTCGATCGGGAGGAACGCCGCGCCCGCCCGCTGGACGGCCAGCATCGCGACGACCATGGCCACCGAGCGGTCCAGGGCCAGGGCGACGGTCCGCTCCGGCCCCGCGCCGCGCCCGCGCAGCACGCCCGCCAGGCGGTCCACGCGCTCCAGCAGCTCGGCGTAGGTGAGGCTGACCCCTCCCGGCTCGCCGGACTCCACCGCCACCGCGCCGGGCCGGGCGGCCGCCTGCCGTACCACCAGATCGGCCAGGGAGGCGGGCGGCAGGTCGACGGCCGGGCCGCGGCCCCACGCCAGCAGCCGCTCGCGCCCGGCGGGCGGCAGCAGGGCCGCGTCGGCGAGCGGCGCGTCGGGACAGGCCACCAGCTCGGCCAGCAGCACGGTGAACGACTCGGCCCAGGCCCGCACCACCTGCGGGTCGTAGACGTCGGTGCGGATCTCCAGCGTGCCCGCGATGCCGTCGCCGGTGTCGCGCATGATGCCGGTCAGGTCGTGCTCGCCGCCGGTGTGCACGCGCTCGGGTTCGGCGATCTCCTGCAGCACCCGCACGCTCTCCTGGCGGGGCAGGTGCATGAACACCCACTGGAACAGCGGCGAGCGCCCGGCCGTCCGCTCCGGGTGGACCGCGCCGACGATCCTGCCCACCGGGACGTCGGCGTTGTCGAGGATGGCCGGGAAGTCGGCGGTGAAGCGGCCCAGCAGATCGGCGAACGTCGTGCCCGGAGCCATGCGCCAGCGGGTCGGCACCGCGTTCATGACGTAGCCGATGACACGCTCCAGGCCCTTGGCCGACCGGTTGGCGACCGGCGTGCCGATGACCACGTCGTCGCGGCCCGACAGCCGGTGGGCCAGGACGGCGAACGCCGTCATCAGCACGCCGTAGACGGTCGCGCCGCGCTCCCTGGCGAGCCCGCGCACCGCGGCCTCGGTCCCGGCGTCGACATGGAAGGGGATCTGGGCGATGCCGAAGCCGCCGCTCGGGAGGGCGGGGCCGACGGTCAGCGGCGGGGGCGGGCCGGCCAGGTAGCCGCGCCAGAACTCCAGCTGGGCGTCGAAGACCCCGGCGGCCTCCAGCTCGCGCTGCCAGGAGGCGAAGTCGGCGTACTGGATGCGGGGGCGGCCCAGTCGGGGCGGGCGGCCCTCGCGGACGGCCTGGTAGGCCCAGACGAACTCCTTGTGCAGGATGTCGAAGGAGAACCAGTCGGTCACGATGTGGTGCAGGGCGAGCACCAGCGTCGAGCGCGTGTCGTCGACCCTGATGAACCGGCCGCGGATGAGCCGGTCGCGCGCCAGGTCGAAGGTGCGGCGGCTGAAGGCGGCCAGCTCCTCGGCGAGCGGGCGCCCGCCCAGCTCGGCCCGCTCCAGCTCGAACCGGCCGCGGCCGGGGAAGTCCACGCGCAGGTCGCCGACCGGGCCGGTGATCCGCATGCGCAGGATGTCGTGCTGTTCCTGCACGATCGTCAGCGCCGTCTCCAGGTCGGCCGGGTCCACCGGGCGGTCGAAGTGGTAGGCGCAGCACAGGTTGAGCGCGGCGGTGTCCGGATACAGCGACTCGTAGATCCACAGGTCCTCCTGGGCGGGGCTGAGCCGTACCGGGCCGTCGCCGTCACGGGGCGGCACCACGTCGGGGATCGCGCCGATCCGCCCCGCCTCCACGAGGCGGCGCAGCAGCGTGACGCGCTGGTCGCGGGGCAGCGCCGCGAACCGGTCGGCGGTGCTCATGAGACCTCCTCGCGCAGCTCCGCCAGGCGGTGCAGCCCGGCCAGCACCTCCTCGCGGCCCAGGCCGAAGTCGACGAAGCAGGCCACCTCGTCGCAGCCCAGCTCGGCCAGGTCGGCCAGGCTGGCCCGGCAGGTGTCCGCCGAGCCGAGCAGGCTGCCCCAGGTCAGGTAGCGGCGGAAGGCGAACTCGGTCAGCGTGTCGAGCTCGGCCTGCGACAGCGGGCGCGCCCCGTCGCCGGCTGCGCGGTTGGCCGCCGTCTGGGCGACGTAGGACTTCAGGTAGGCCTTGAGCGGCCCGGCCACCAGGTCGCGGGCCTGCTCGTCGGAGGTTCCCACGTAGGTGTGGGCCATCAGCGTGACGGTGCCTTTCTCGTGGACGTCGCGGTAGAGGCGGATCTTGCCGGCCAGCTCCTCGCGGGTCTGGCCGATGGTCGCGCCCAGGATGTTGGTGCGCAGGTTCCCGGCCGCCTTCCAGGTCTCGGGGTTGCCGGAGGTGGTCGTCCACAGCGGCAGCTCGGGGGACAGCGGGCGCGGCTGGGGCCGTACCGCCACCGGCGTGCCGGTGCCGTCGGCGAACTCCACGGCCTCGCCCGCCCACAGGCGGCGCAGCAGCGCGATGCCGGCCAGGGCGCGCTCGCGCCGGTCGGCGAAGGCGTCGGGGGCCAGCACGAAGTCCCGCGAGTGCCAGCCGGTGGCGATCGACAGGCCGATCCGGCCGCCGGAGAGGTTGTCGACCACCGCCCAGTCCTCCACCACCCGCAGCGGGTGGTGGAGCGGCAGCACCAGGCTGCCGGCGCGGATGGCGATGCGCTCGGTGGCCACGGCCAGGGCGGCGCCGAGCACGGCCGGGTTGGGGAAGACCTGGCCGACCTGCTGGAAGTGGCGCTCGGGCGTCCACACGGCGGTGAAGCCCAGCCGGTCGGCCTCGCGGGCGATGGCGAGGATGTCGTCGTACTTGGCCGCGTGGCCCACGCCGTCGGCGTCGTCGGCGCCGAAGAACATGATGCTCAAATCCATGGTCACCTCGGCACTCGGGGCAGGCGGGAGATCGGTCCGGCGGGGCGCGCCCGCGTGCGGGACAGGGCCTCGGCCAGCTCGGCCGGGGTGGGCGCGGCGAACAGCTGGGCGGCGGTGGCGGGCAGCCCGTCCCGGGCGGCCAGGCGGGCGGCGGCCCGCACTGCGCGCAGGGAGTTGCCGCCCAGGGCGAAGAAGTCGTCGTGGCGGCCCACCCGCTCGGTCTCCAGCACCTCCGCGAACACCTCGGCCACCCGGCGTTCCAGGTCGCTCGCAGGCGGCTCGTAGTTTCCGGCGTCCGGCGCCGTGTCCGGCCGCGAGGTGTCCACATCGGCGTACGGCAGGCGCGCGAGCGCGCCCGCGCGGATGTCCGGGGCGTCGGCGAGCGTCCGCAGCGCCTCCACCAGCGCGTCGGCCAGCCAGTCCAGCACCCGCTGGTCGAGGGAGTCGGCCCGGCACTCCAGCACCAGGTCGATCCCCGCGGGCGAGCCGTCGCCGGCGTGGTCGTCGGTCGCCTCCACCAGCAGCTCGAAGCGTGCGGCGCCGGTCCGCGGCACCTCCACCGACGCGGCCACGCCGGGCAGCCGGACCTGCGCGCGCAGGTTGTTCTGCAGGACGAGCACCACGTCCAGCCACGGCGGGCCGCCGGGGGAGCGCGGCGGGTTGAGCTCCCCGACCACCCGGTCGAACGGGGCCCGCTGGCGGGAGAGGTCCTCCAGCGTGCTCTCCCGCACCCGGGCCAGCAGCTCCCCGAGGCGGGGATCGCCGGACACGTCGGTGCGCAGCACCAGCATGTTGACGAAGAACCCCACCAGGTCCTCGGCCGCCTCCTGGCTCCGCCCGGCCACCGGCGTCCCGACCGCCACGTCCTCGCCCGCGCCGGCCCTGGCCAGCACCGCCGCCAGCGCCGCGTGCAGCGCCATGAACAGCGTCGCCCCCTGCCGCGTGGCCCGCTCCAGCAGCCTGCGGTGCAGGCCGGCGTCCACGCGGCGGACGGCCTCGCGGGCCTGCTGCCCCGGGACGGCGGGCCGTCCCGGGCGGCGCGGCAGGCGGGTGCGGGCGGGCAGGCCCGCGAGCCGGTCGCGCCAGTACGGCAGGTCCGCCGCGTCCTCGTGGCGCGCGTGGTCGGCGTACCGCATGGGCAGCGGGGGCAGGTCCAGCCCGGCGTAGGCGTGCGACAGGTCGCGCATGAGCGGGCGCAGCGACCAGCCGTCGGCGGCGATGTGGTGCACGGCCAGCAGCAGCGCGTGCTCGCGTGGGCCGGTCGTGAAGAGCGTCGCGTGGATCGGCGGCTCGGCGGCCAGGTCGAAGCGGCGCCGGGCGGCCCGCGCGACGGCGTCCTCCAGCTCGTGCGGGGCCAGCCGGACCTCGGCCAGTTCGACCTTGGCCTGCTCGGGCGGCAGGACGCGCTGCACCGGCTCGCCGTCGCGCACGGCGAACAGCGTCCGCAGCGGCTCGTGCCTGGCGACCAGGGCGCGGAGCGCCGCGCCCAGGGCGGGCACGTCGAGCGGGCCGCGCAGCCGTACCAGCAGGGGGATGCTGTAGGCGACGCCCGCGTCGGCCTGGTCCATGAGCCACAGGCGCAGCTGGGCGGACGACAGCGGCAGCGTGTCGCCCTCGGCGGCCGGGGCCGGCAGGGTACGGCCGCGCGGCGCGCGGTCGACGAGCCGGGCCAGCCCGGCCACCGTCGGGGCGGCGAAGGCCTCCCGCAGGCTCACCTCCACGCCGAACGCCGAGCGGATCCGGCTCAGCAGCCGCATCACGGTCAGCGAGTTGCCGCCCAGCGCGAACAGCTCGTCGTCCACGCCGACCTCGTCGCGGCCCAGCAGGTCGCAGACGATGGCGCACAGCCGACGCTCACGCTCGGTGCGCGGCCGGGCGGCGCTCGGGCGGACCTCCTCGGGCGCGGGGAGGGCGGCGCGGTCCAGCTTCCCCGTCGCGGTCAGCGGCAGCGCCTCCAGCGCCACGACGGCGGAGGGCACCATGAAGTCGGGCAGGACGGCCGCCACGTGGGCGCGCAGTTCCTCGGGCGGCACCTCGCCGCCGACGACGTAGGCCACCAGCCGGTCCCCGCGGACCGCCACCGCGGCCCGCTCGACCGCGGGGTGGCGCGACAGCACGGCCGCGACCTCGCCGGGCTCGACGCGGAAACCGCGGATCTTCACCTGGTCGTCGGCCCGCCCGACGAACTCCAGCGCGCCGTCGGCGCGCCGGCGCACCAGGTCGCCGGTGCGGTACATCCGCTCGCCGGGCACGAACGGGTCGGCCACGAACCGCTCGGCCGTCAGTCCGGGGCGGCCGAGGTAGCCGTGCGCCAGGCCGACGCCCCCGGCGTACAGCTCGCCGACCTCGCCGTCGCCCACCGGCCGCAGCCGCTCGTCCAGGACGTGGACGCGCTTGCCCCGCAGCGGGCGGCCGATGGCCACGTCGCCGGCCGTGACGGGATGGGTCGTCACGAAGATCATGCTCTCGACCGGGCCGTACCCGTTGACGATGCGCAGCCCGGGATGGCGGGCCAGGGCGCGCCCGACGTGGACGGGCGAGAGCGCCTCGCCGCCGACCAGCACCCGGGTGAGGCCGCGCAGCGCCTGCGGGCACTCGTCGACCAGCACGTTGAACAGGCTGCTCGACAGGTACATCGTGGTCACGCCGTGCTCGGCGGCCAGCCGCTCGATCACCAGCGGGTCGGGCCGCTGGCCGGGGTGCAGCACGCACGTGCCGCCCGACAGCAGCGGCCCCCACAGCTCCAGGGCGAAGGCGTCCCAGGAGACCGGCGAGCACTGCAGCCACACCGTCCCGGGGCCGAAGGGGGCGTAGTCCTGGCCGGTCAGCGTGCCGGCGATCGCGTGGTGGGAGGCGGCCACGCCCTTGGGGACGCCGGTGGAGCCCGAGGTGTACATGACGCAGGCCAGGTCGCCGGGCCTGGCGGCGGCGGCGCCGTGGGGGAGCGGCCGCGCGGCGCCCGGCTCCCCGCCGGAGAGCACCAGCCGGACTCCGGCGTCGGCGGCCAGGGCGTCGGTCCGCTCGCGGGGGTGCCCGGGGTCCAGCATCAGGTACGCCGCCCCGGCCTTGAGCGTGGCCAGCGCCGCGGCGACCAGGCCGGTCCCGCGCTCCATGCGGATCCCGACGATGTCGCCCCGCCGTACTCCCCGCTCCACCAGTGTCCGCGCCAGGCGGCCGGCGCGTGCGTCCAGCTCGGCGTAGGTGACCCGCTCGTCGCCGGCGACCAGCGCGAGCCGGCCGGGATGGCGGGCGGCCTGGAGCTCCACCAGGCCGTGGACCGTGCCCGGGTCAGTCACGGGCGATGCTCGACGGGCGCATGTCGGTCCAGTTGGCCTCGACGTAGGCCAGGCAGTCGGCGCGGCTGCCGCGCTCCAGCGCCACCCGCCACCCGGCCGGGACCTCCAGGTCCGCCGGCCACAGCGAGTGCTGGTTCTCGTCGTTGACCAGCACCAGGTAGGCCGCCTCGTCGTCCTCGAACGGGTTGGTGGTCCGGTCGGGACCGTGGTCGGTGGCCGTCATACCTTCTCCTCCTGGGTGTCGATGTCGGGCACGAGGAGGTCGATGTCGCGCACGCGGCGGCGGGCCAGGCCCCACACCGCGACCCCGACGCCGCACACTCCCGCGATCAGCAGCATCGCCGCCATCCCGCTGCCGGGGCCCATGCCGGCCAGGGGGCGCAGCAGGCCGGCCAGGCCGGTGCCGGAGGCCGCCTGCGGCTCGAAGACGTGGTCGGCGAGCGGGCCGGCGACCGCCATGGCCAGCGGCTGGGAGATCTGGGCGACGAACATGAGCGCGCCGAAGACCCTGCCCTGGCGGTCCTTCGGCACCTTGGTCTGGATGATCGACTGCGAGGACCCGTTGACGACCGGCATGAGCAGCGCGCCCGCGAGCATGGCCGCCGACCAGGCCACCACCCCGTGGACCATGGCCATGACGATCTCGGCGGACAGGCACATGCCGACGATGC
The DNA here is from genome assembly GCF_002093975.1 of Thermoactinospora rubra. GTDB lineage: Bacteria > Actinomycetota > Actinomycetes > Streptosporangiales > Streptosporangiaceae > Nonomuraea > Nonomuraea rubra_A. The sequence goes on along the minus strand of NZ_KZ084328.1, from coordinate 114,848 downwards.
CGAGCATCATGCCGCGCACCCGGTCCTTCGGGCCGCCCCAGGCCGCCAGCAGCAGCCCGCCCGCGATCCCGCCCAGGCCGATGCAGGTGTTCACGCTCGCCAGGGCCGAGACGTCGCCGCCGGTCCTGGCCAGGATCATGGGCTGGACCACGGCGAAGCCGAAGACCATCACCAGGTTGACGGTGAAGAACACCAGCACCAGGCCGCGCAGGCTGGGCTGGGCGAACAGGTACCGCAGGCCCTCGACGGAGTCGGCGGCCAGCCTCTTGCGCCCCCTGGGCGCGGTGGCCGGGCCCTCCTCCAGCCGCGCCAGCCGTACGGTGACCAGGGCGACCACGAAGCTGACCAGGTCGATCCACAAGATGGCGCCCAGCCCCGCGGTGACGATCAGCAGCCCGGCCAGGGCGGGGCCGCCGACGTCCGCGGTGCTCTTCGCGGTGGCCAGCAGGCCGTTGGCGCGCTGCAGCTGCTCCTTGCGCACCAGCAGCGGGACGGCCGAGGACAGCGCGGGGAACTGGAAGGCGGCCGAGGCCCCCAGCACGACCACCACGAGGTAGATCTGCCACAGCTGCAGGCCGCCGGTGAAGTACAGGGCGGTCATGGCGCCCACGGCGACCAGCCCGCCGAGGTCGGCCAGCTGGAGCGCGGTCCGCTTGGCCACCCGGTCCACCAGCGCGCCCGCCGTGGGGCTGAGCAGCAGCTGCGGCAGGACGGTGCACAGCGAGAGCGCCACCACGTGGGTGGCCTGGTGGTCCTCCGTCCAGGCCTGGACGACCAGGGCGAAGCGCAGGACGGAGTTGCCGATCAGGGTGACGACCTGACCTGTCCAGATGACCGCGAAGCTGCCCATCCCCAGCAGGTCGGGGAGGAAGCGTTTACGGCTGGCGGGAGGCTGGGGTTCGGCCAACGGTGACGGTCCCTCACTCCAGGGGTGTCGAGTTCGGGCGGGTGCGGGACCACAGTCACACGGGAGATATGGAACGCTCAAGATCGCTTTTGTGGTTGGCCGTTTACAGGCGGTGAAATGCTCAGTTCGGACGGCCTCCGGGGTCCGGGAAATGTCGTGACCTGGGCGGACGCGATGCCGGGGCTGGTCGCGGGCGGGCGGGACGGGTTCGCGGAGAGAATTGGGCCCCCCGTCCGGTGTGAAGACTATTGCGCTTGGGTCGGAGTGGACTGAAGCTTTCTTTCGTGACCGCGCTTCCGCGTACCGCTCTGGCGGTCTTAGCCGCCCTGCTGAGCATCGTTGCGATTCCCTCCGGCGCGCGGGCCGCCGCCTGCGCGACCGACCCCGCGACCCCCAAGCGCCAGCTGCGCGCGATGTGGATCGCCACGGTGGCCAACATCGACTGGCCCAGCCGGCAGGGGCTGAGCGTCTCGGCCCAGCAGGCCGAGTTCCGCGCCTGGCTCGACCTGGCCGTCAGCAGGCGCATGAACGCGGTGATCGTCCAGGTCCGGCCCACCGCCGACGCCTTCTGGCCCTCGCCGCACGAGCCCTGGTCCCAGTGGCTGACCGGCACGCAGGGCGCCGACCCTGGCTACGACCCCCTGGCCTTCATGGTGAGCGAGGCGCACGCCCGCAACCTGGAGCTGCACGCCTGGTTCAACCCCTACCGGATCGCCAACCACGACGACCCGAGCAGGCTGGTCTCCAGCCACCCGGCGCGCAGGAACCCCGACTGGCGCTTCGCCTACGGCGGCAAGCTCTACTACAACCCCGGCATCCCCGAGGTCCGCGACTTCATCGAGGACGCCATCATGGACGCCGTCACCCGCTACGACATCGACGGCGTCCACCTGGACGACTACTTCTACCCCTATCCGGTCAGCGGCCAGGCCATCCCCGACTCGGCCACCTACGCCCGCTACGGCGGCGGCTTCGCCACCATCGGCGACTGGCGGCGCAACAACGTCAACCTGCTCATCCGCGAGCTCGACCAGCGCATCCACGCGGCCAAGCCGTGGGTGTCCTTCGGCGTGAGCCCCTTCGGCATCTGGCGCAACGCCGCCACCGACCCGCTCGGCTCGGCCACCTCCGGCCTGCAGTCCTACGACGCCATCTACGCCGACAGCCGGCTGTGGGTCAAGCAGGGCTGGGTCGACTACATCGCGCCGCAGATCTACTGGCACATCGGGTACGGCCCGGCCGCCTACGAGGTGCTCACCGCCTGGTGGTCCGACGTCGTCAGGGGTACGGCGGTGCACCTGGTGATCGGCCAGGCCGCCTACCGCGCCGGGGCGAGCGGCCAGGACGCCGCCTGGCAGGACCCGGCCGAGCTGAGCGACCACCTGCACGTCAACCGCGGGCACCCGGAGGTCGTCGGCGACGTCTACTTCAGCGCCAAGGACGTCAGGGCCGACCGCATCGGCGGCTTCTCCACCCTCGCCGCCGCCCACTACACCAGGCCCGCGCTGCTGCCCGCGCGCGGCTCGGGAACCGCCCCGGCCACGCCCTCCATCACCTCGGCCACCCAGGGCCCCGGCGGCGTCTCCCTGTCCTGGCAGCCCTCCGGCTCGCCCGTCTCCTACGCCGTCTACCGGGTCGCCGGCGCGCCCCCGGCCGCGGACCCCTGCTTCTTCGCCGACGCGCGCCACCTGGTGACCACCACGCGCCGCACCACCTTCACCGACGCCTCGGCCGCCTCGGGAACCTACACCTACTACGTCACCGCGCTCAGCAGGGAACACCGGGAAAGCTCACCCAGCGCGGGCAGGACCGTCGGCTCGTCCGGCTCCTTCAGCGTCGTCATCGACAACGCCGACCCCGGCTTCACCGCAGGCTCGGCGTGGGGCACCTCGTCGTACTCCTCCCAGCTGCACGGCTCGGACTACCGCTTCGCCAGCCCGGTCGCCGCCAGCGACCCGGCGTGGTTCCGGGCGGCCATCCCCAGCTCGGGGACGTATCGGGTGGAGGTGTGGTATCCGTCGAACTCGGGCTACAACAGCGCCACGCCGTACATCGTGGCGGCCTCGGGCGGGAACCAGGTGATCAACGTCGACCAGCGCACCGGCGGCGGCCAGTGGCGCTCGCTGGGCACCTTCACGCTGGCGGCCGGGACGTCCAACGTGGTGGGGGTGAGCCGGTGGACCTCCACGACGGGCTACGTGATCGCCGACGCGGTCCGGATCACGAAGGTCTGACCCGGCCAGGTGCTGCTCGCCCAGGACGAGGGGTCCTCGCCGAGGTCCGGCCGTGGCCGCGCATCGCCGTCAGGGCCGCCGGGCCGGCCGCGGCGGACCACTGCCGGATCTCCTCCGGGAGGGACTGCCACGTCTCGTCCTCCGGCGCTACCCTGCGAGCTTCCGCGGCTCGACCGAGATCCGCGCCGTCAGCGTGCGGCAACGGCAGCAGGCGCAAGCCGGACTCGCGGGCGGCTGATCTTGAACTGGGAGCTCCTCGGCGGTGTCGAAGTCCAGGTCACCCTGAATGGAGATGCGCGGCATGCCCGCGTGCGGCGTGGACAGGACGAGCCTCAGCGGGCTTGGGACGAAGGCGGTCATGTGGTCTTTCCGTGGCCGGGTGCAAGCTCTCGGAGCCGGCGGCGTTGACGGCGGCGTGCCCGTGCGCCAGCAAGGCCGAGGCACGCGGGAAGTCCTCCAGCCGCCCGGCCAGGAGGTCCAGGGCCGGCAGCAGCGTGCCGGCCGGCACTCCGCGGGCGGTCAGGACGCCCGCCGTCCAGGTGAGGAAGCGGCCGAACAGCTCGGGGTCGTCCACGTAGAGCGCGGCGGCCAGGAAGTCAACGATGTGGGCGACGTCCTCGGCGGTGTGGTGGCGTTGCTGCGCGGTGTAGGAGGCCATGGCCGGGATGCGTTCCTCCAGACCGCTCATGACGTGCCTGACCAGGCGCCGCGCCGACCGGCTGACCATGGTGTACGCCTCGTCGTCCAGGTGCGGCAGGTAGTCCATGGCCTGGCCGGCGGCGGCCGGGCCCGCCGCCAGCCGGTCGGCGGCGGTCCGTCCGTCCGGGGCCCAGGCGTCGGCGCCGAGGAGGCGGGCGTGGCGGCCGTCCGGCCCGTACGCGGCCCCGCCCACGATCACCGGCGTGCCGGTCGCCTGGCAGGCCGTGATGGCCGCGTGCGCGGCGGGCAGCCGGGTGGGGATGGAGCTCGACAGCGCCACCACGTCGCAGCCCGTACGGTGCACGTGCGCGATGAGGTGCGGCGCCGGCACCTGGGCGCCGAGGTAGTCGACCCGCCAGCCGCGCAGGCGCAGCACCTCGGCCAGGATCCGGGCCGGCATGGCGTGCCACTCGCCGTCGACGCAGGCCACCGCGACCCGCCCGGCACCCGGCTCCCGCGCGGCGGCGGCGCGGCGGGCGACGGGATGGTGGGCGAGCGCGGCGAGCACCCGCTCGTTGACGGCGGTCGCGGTGTGCTCCTGCGTCACGGTGATCCGGTTGGCCTCCCATTCGAGGCCGACGCGGGCCTGCACGGGGGCGACGACCTCCAGCAGCAAGGTCTCCATCGAAATGTCGTGGTCGAGGGCGGCGAGCGCGGCGTCGGCGGCGGCGTACTCGTCGCCGGCCACCGCCGCGTGCCAGAGTTTGTCACGCCAGGCGGAGAGGCCGTCTGCGCCGGTCATGCGGTGAACCCTCCCCGTCCGTGTCCTCCCACCGCGCTCAAGTGGGCCAAGCGAGGTGCGGTGATGGCGATGACGGCCATGTCATCGTGGTCGCCGCCACCTACCCATTGGGAGGACAACATCTCCACCCGTTCAGCGAGCGCCTCGGGCGGCATGCCGCCGCACCGCCGTAGTTCCTCCAGCAGTCGCTGGTCGCCGAACATCTCGTCACCCAGTGGGCCGCCCATGGCCTCGGTGATGCCGTCGGTGTAGAGCAGGCACGTCTCGCCAGGGTCGAGCACCACCGTGTCGGTGACGCTGGTGATGTGGTCGAGCACCCCGATGAGGGTGCCCTCGGTGCGGGCCTCCTCGACGCGGCCGCCGGTCCGGATGATCAGCGGCGGCGCATGCCCGGCGCTGGTGAGCCGGAGCCGGACCCGGTCGCCCGCGCACCGGATCGAGGCAAGGACGAGCGTGACGAAGCGGGTATGGCCGCCGCCGGTGAGCAGCGCGCCGTTCAGCAGCTCCAGCACCCGCTGGTGGTCGCCGGCCAGCGGCAGCAGCGCCTGCAGCGTGTGCCGGATCTTGCCGGTGACCGCGGCGGCCTCCAGGCCCTTGCCGGCCACGTCGCCGAGCACGATCAGCGACTCCTGGCCGGGCTCGGCCGGCGGGTGGATGTCGTAGAAGTCGCCGCCGATGCGGGCGGTGTGCTCGGAGGGCCGATAGCGGGCGGCCACCTCGACGCCGTGCAGGTCGCAGATGCGGGGCGGCAGCAGCTCGCGCATGAGGGTCTCGGTGATGCCGGCCTGCTCGGCGTACAGGCGGGCGGCGGACATCGCGGCGCCCGCGCGGGCGGCGAACAGCCGGGCGAACACCTCCTCGCCCTCGGAGAAGCGCGCATGGCCGCTGCCGCGCAGCAGCACGAGCGCGCCGGCCGGGACGCCGTGGCCGGGCAGGGCCGTCACCACCATCGAGCCCACCTCGACGTGCCCGTCGCGGGCCAGCCAGCCGGGGGCGGCGGCGGGGCAGATCCAGCGGGAGGGCGGGGGCGGGTAGCCCTGCAGCGCCTCGGCCAGGCCGGGCACGCTCTCGGGGTCGACGACCAGCTCCTCGCGGACGACCGTGCCGTCGGGGCCGCAGTAGGCCACCGGGTGGCGGCGGCGGGCCGGAGGGAGGATCACCAGCGCGGCGTCGGCGAGGTGGCGGGCGGCCAGGCGGGCGGTGACCTCCATGCAGCGGTCGAGGTTGAGCGAGGACAGCAGCTCACTGGAGGCCCTGTCCAGGAACGCGGTGCGCTCCCGCTCGACGCGGAGGGCCTGGGTGGCGCGTTCGAGGTCGGTGGCGTCAGTGAGCCACCAGGCGACCGCGTCGCCGTCGCGCACCGGCCGCGCCTCGAACGTGGCGGCGCCGATCGGGCCGCGCGCCGACGTCCCGGCGGCATCCCGGGCGACCGGGTCATGGGCCGGGTCGTGGACCTGGGCATGGGCGCGGGACAGCCAGGCGGGCACCGCGTCGGCCAGCGGCGCGCCGGGGACGGCGCCGGGGAGGAGCCGCAGCGCCGCGTCGTTGGCCTGAGCGATGACGCCCGCAGCGCTCACCACCAGCACCGGATAGGGGGCGCCGCGCCACACCGATCCGGTGTCGTCCAGCCCGAGTCTGCTGGTCAGATCCGTCACAACGGCGAGCCCGGCGGACGGGCTCTGCCTCCCAACATCACAAATCCGTTACATGGTCTCATTGCCACTGTATGCGAGCCGCGCCGGAGCGGAAGCCGAGCCGGGGCGCATGAGGGGCGGGGGTGGGGGAACGTTGGCTCCAGGTCGGAGGGCAGGTCACGGACAGGGGGACGGGGATGGCGCGCTGCCTGGTCACGGGGGTGACCGGCTACGTCGGGGGCCGCCTGGTGCCCGAGCTGCTGGCCGCCGGGCACGAGGTCCGCTGCATGGCGCGCTCGGCGGCCCGCCTGCGTGACCTGCCGTGGGCGTCCCGTACACGGATCGTGGAGGCCGACGCCCGCGACCCCGAGGCGACCAGAGCCGCGTTGGAGGGGGTCGAGGTCGCGTACTACCTGATCCACACCATGGCCCAGGGCCGGGACTTCGCCGCCGTTGATCGAGAGGCGGCGCGGTCGTTCGCGGCCGCCGCCGCGGCCGCCGGGGTGCGGCGGATCGTGTACCTGGGCGGGCTGAGCGCGGGGCCGACGTTCTCGCCGCACATGCGCTCGCGCGGCGAGGTAGCGGACATTTTCCTGGACGGCGCGGTCCCGGCGGTGGTGCTGCGGGCGGCGGTCATCATCGGGTCGGGTTCGGCCTCCTTCGAGATGTTGCGCTACCTGACCGAGCGGCTGCCGGTGATGACCACCCCGCGCTGGGTGAGCAGCCTGACCCAGCCGATCGCCGTCCGTGACGTGCTGCGTTACCTGGTCGTCTGGGCGGGACTGCCGGACGAGGTGAACCGATCCTTCGACATCGGCGGTCCTGACGTGCTCAGCTACGCCGGCATGATGCAGGGGTACGCCGAGATCGCGGGGCTGCCGCGACGGGTGATCATCCCGGTGCCCCTGCTCAGCCCGTGGTTGTCGAGCCATTGGGTGGGGCTGGTGACGCCGGTGCCGGCGAGCATCGCCAGGCCGCTGGTGGAGTCGCTGCGCGGGCAGGCGACCTGCCATGAGCACGACATCGCCGCCTATGTGCCCGACCCGCCCGGTGGGCTGATCGGCTTCCGGCAGGCCGTCTCGCTGGCCCTGCAGAAGATCAAGGAGGCCGACGTGGCCACTCGCTGGTCCTCCGCCTCGACGCCTGGCGCGCCCAGCGACCCGCTGCCCACCGACCCCGACTGGGCCGGGGGCAGCCTCTACGTGGACGAGCGCAGCATCCGCGTGGACGCCGGCCCGCAGGCGCTCTGGGAGGTGATCGAGGGCGTCGGCGGCGAGAATGGCTGGTATTCGCTGCCCGTCGCCTGGCGGGTGCGCGGCCTGCTGGACAGGCTGGTCGGCGGGGTCGGGCTGCGGCGCGGCCGGCGCGACCCCCGGCGGCTGCGGGTCGGCGACGCCATCGACTTCTGGCGCGTGGAGGAGGTCGAGCCGGGCCACCTGCTGCGGCTGCGCGCCGAGATGCGGCTGCCCGGGCTGGCCTGGCTGGAGCTGAGCGTGGGCACAGAGGGCGGCGCGGGTGCGGAGGGTGGGGGCACCTGGTATCGGCAGCGGGCGCTGTTCCACCCGCACGGGCTGCTCGGCCACCTGTACTGGTGGCTGATCTCCCCCTTCCACAGCTGGATCTTCGGCCGCATGCCGGGAAACGTCGCCGCCGCCGCGCATGGCCGATCCCTCGACGCGCCCTGACCCGCGCTTGCCGATGCTCCCGCCTTCGGGTGCGTCCGGTAACCGTACGGTTCCGGTTGCCCTGGCCCGCGCCGGTGGACCTGGTCGAATTCTCTACATCCGACGTACGACCGCCGTTTCCGCGCCGCTTCAGGCCGCGAGCGTGGTGACGGCCCCTCTGGCCTCCGATGCGGCGACCGCTCAGCAGGTTGCGGCGTTCTGGCTCGCGGACGGGGGCGCCAATCTGAAGAACGCCACACCCTATGCCGTGCAGACCGTGGTCCACGGGGAACGCGCGTCCACCCCGCCTGTCCCGGACACCAAGCCCGGCTACGTCCCGCCGGTGCCGGGCCCGCTTTCGCCGAAGGGGAACTGCCGACGACCTCGGGCAAGGTGTTCTTCGTCGGTGCCGACGGCCGGCCGCACTGGTGTACGGGCACCGCCATACAGTCGGCCTACCGCAACCTCGTCGCCACGGCCGGTCACTGCGTGTACGACACCCGGCGCTATGGCGCCACACTCGGCAACCGGGTCTTCGTTCCCGGCTACTCCGAGGGCGCGACCCCGTGGGGCCTGTACGTCGGAAAGCGGGCCGTCGCCCACTACGACTTCGGCACGTACGCGGACTACGACCGCGACTTCGCCTTCGTGAACGTGCACAACGGCGTCGTCTCGTCTTCCTCCGGTGTGCCGACCGACAGTGGGAGGCCGGCCGACAACGTCGGCGGGCAGGGCCTCGCCTACAACCAGACGACGTTTTCCTCGGTCGACGTCTGCGGCTGCCCGGCCGGTTCCAACCCCGACGGAACCCGGCCCTCCACAGGCCAGAGCCTCGAATGGTCCACCGGCTCGACATTCGCCATGCAGCTCGTCGACCTCCCCGCCGAGCAGCCCATCGGCGTCGACTCCCCGTTCGCCGGTGAAGGCTCTCTCGGCTCGTCCTGGCTGTACCGCTACAGCAAGGACAACCGCATCGGCTACCTCAGCGGCATCACGATCAGTGTCTCCGACACCGACGGCGACAACCGCTACGACACCGGCGTCTCCCCGTACTTCGACGGCGAGGTGCGCGTGGTCTACGACGCCGCCGCCCAGCACTGGACCGGCTCCATCGCATAGACGGCCGCCGTCCACCGCTCGTGACCGGCACGAAAGCCCGAAGCGAATCATCGCTTCGGGCTTTCGTGTTTACAGACGACGCGACACGAGGCGGACTGTCCCGTTTCTTCCTCGATCTCCCGAGCCGTCGTATGGGCCGTGTCAATCGGATCGGGTTCGAGGCGCCATCACGCCCGCCAGGCCGCCGACAGGCTCGAGGCGGGCGAGGCATGGCAGGATCACGGCCTGGTGTTCCGCACCAGCGCCGGAACATCGTTGGACGCCGCGAACGTCCGGCGGAGCTTCCGCAAGATCACCAATGCGGCGGGGCTCGGGACCGCCTTCGGCGCAGCCGGAAAGCAGCGTCCGCCTGAGGTGGTTCCCCGATGGGCTCCCATCGACTTCGAAGATCGAAGAGGGGCCCCGAAGAGCCCCTCTGACCTGGTGGACGATACTGGGATTGAACCAGTGACCTCTTCCGTGTCAGGGAAGCGCTCTCCCGCTGAGCTAATCGTCCGCGCGCCGTCGTGCCGGCGCTGAGGTGGAGACGGGATTTGAACCCGTGTGGACGGCTTTGCAGGCCGCTGCCTCGCCTCTCGGCCACTCCACCGAGCCGGAAGCTCCGAGCGGAAGACGGGATTCGAACCCGCGACCCTCACCTTGGCAAGGTGATGCTCTACCCCTGAGCCACTTCCGCGTCACCGCCGTTGGAGGCGACGCAGAGAACTCTAGCGAATCCCGGCCGACTCCCCAAACCGGATTCACTCTTCGACGCCGGCCGAAAGGTCCCCGGCGTACCGTCAGGGGCATGGAAGCCGACATCGCGCCGGTCGCGGCGCTCATCGCGGACCCCTCGCGCGCGACCATGCTCAACGCCCTGCTGGGCGGCCGCGCCCTGGCCGCGGGCGAGCTGGCCCGGCTGTCGGGGGTAAGCCCGGCGACCGCCAGCTCCCACCTGGCCAAGCTGCTGGAGGGCGGCCTGGTGGAGGCGGTACGGCAGGGCCGCCACCGCTACTACCGCCTGGCCGGGCACGAGGTCGCCGAGGTGCTCGAGACGCTGGCGGGCATCAGCCGCCGCACGCCGGTCACGTCGCTGCGCCAGTCGCGCCAGGCCAGGCTGCTGGCGGAGGCCCGCACCTGCTACGACCACCTCGCCGGCCGCGCCGGGGTGGCCCTGCTGGACGGCATGCGCGAGCGCGGCTACCTGCGGCACGGCGAGCTGACCGACCGCGGCGAGCGGGTGCTGGCCGACCTCGGGGTCGACGTCGCCAAGGCCAGGCGGTCGCGCCGGCGGTTCGCGCCCGAGTGCCTGGACTGGACCGAGCGGCGCGCGCATCTGGGCGGAGCCCTCGGCGCCGCCGTCACCGAGGCGCTGATGGCGGCGGGCTGGCTGGTCAGGGGCAGGACGCCACGCGCGGTGGTCGTGACGGAGGAGGGTAGGGAGGGGCTGGCGGCGACGTTCGCCTGCGAGGAGCCGGCTGTCGGCGGCCGGCTGTAAGGAGCTAACATCGCATACGCCGGTTACCTGAAGCGAGAGAGTGCGAAGATGCGCGACAACGGAGTCGTGAACGTCGGTCCCGAGCCGCTGAGCTTCACCGATGTGATCAGGGTGGCGCGAGGGGGCGCCGCCGTCCAGCTGACGCAGGACGCGGTGGCCGCGATCGCGGCGGCCCGGCAGCGGGTGGAGGAGCTGGCCGAGAGCCCGGTCCCGCATTACGGGATCTCCACGGGGTTCGGCGCGCTGGCCACGCGCCACATCGACCCGGCCCTGCGCGCCCAGCTGCAGCGCTCCCTGGTGCGCTCACACGCCGCGGGCAGCGGGCCCGAGGTGGAGACCGAGGTCGTGCGCGCGCTGATGCTGCTGCGCCTGCACACGCTGGCCACCGGCCACACGGGCGTCCGGCCGACCACCGCCAAGGCGCTGGCCGGGCTGATCAGCGCCGGGATCACCCCGGTCGTCCACGAGTACGGCTCGCTGGGCTGCTCGGGCGACCTGGCGCCGCTCGCGCACGTGGCGCTGACGCTCATGGGCGAAGGCGTCGTGCGCGACAAATCCGGAAATGTCGTCCCGGCGGCCGAGGCGCTCAAGCAGGCCGGCATCGAGCCGGTCGAGCTGGCCGCCAAGGAGGGCCTGGCGCTCATCAACGGCACCGACGGCATGCTCGGCATGCTGATCCTGGCCATCGACGACCTCACCCGGCTGCTCAAGACCGCCGACATCGGCGCGGCGATGAGCGTGGAGGCCCTGCTCGGCACCGACCGGGTCTTCGCCCCCGAGCTGCAGGCCCTGCGCCCGCACCCCGGCCAGGCGCTCGCCGCCGCCAACATGGTCAAGATCCTCGCCGGCTCCGGCATCATGGCCAGCCATCGCGACCCCGCCGCCTGCACGCGCGTCCAGGACGCCTACTCCCTGCGCTGCGCCCCCCAGGTCGCCGGGGCCGCCCGCGACACCGTCGCCCACGCCGCCCAGGTCGCCTCCCGCGAGCTGGCCAGCGCCGTCGACAACCCGGCCGTGCTCGACGACGGCCGCGTGGAGTCCAACGGCAACTTCCACGGCGCGCCCCTGGCGTACGTGCTGGACTTCCTGGCCATCGTCGCGGCCGACGTCGCCTCCATGGCCGAGCGGCGCACCGACCGCTTCCTGGACGTGGCGCGCAACCACGGGCTGCCGGCGTTCCTGGCCGACGACCCGGGCGTCGACTCCGGCCACATGATCGCGCAGTACACGCAGGCGGCGATCGTCTCGGAGATGAAGCGCCTGGCCGTGCCCGCCAGCGTGGACTCCATCCCGAGCTCGGCCATGCAGGAGGACCACGTCTCGATGGGCTGGAACGCCGCGCGCAAGCTGCGCCGGTCCGTCGACGGGCTCACCAGGGTGCTGGCGATCGAGATCCTCACCGCGGCGCGCGCCATCGACCTGCGCGCCCCGCTCGACCCCGCCCCGGCCACCGGCGCCGTGGTCCGGCTGCTGCGCGACAGCGTCCCCGGCCCGGGGACCGACCGGTTCCTGGCGCCGGAGATCGAGGCCGCGGTGCGCCTGGTGGCCGACGGCTCGGTGGTGGCCGCGGTGGAGGCGGTGACGGGGCCGCTGGCCTGACGTCACCGTCGTGAACGGATCCTGCCAACTTCCTGGGAGCCGCCCGCCGCCCCCTTGACGAGATCCACGAGCCGCACGGCATCGTGGCCGCATGAGGCTCAGGATCATTCTCGCCGCGGCCTGCGCCCTCCTGGTCGCCCCGCTGGGCGCCCCCGCGCAGGCCGACCCCGGCAGGTCCTTCCCCGACACGATCCCCCTCCCGAACGGCTGGCGTCCGGAGGGCATCGCGATCGGCCCGGGCCCGGTGGCCTACGTCGGCTCCCTGGCCACCGGCTCCGTCTACCGCATCCACCTGCGCAGCGGCAAGGGCGAGGTCGCCGTCGAAGGCCCCGGCGACAGGCCCGCCGTCGGCCTGAAGACCGACGCCCGCGGCCGCCTGTTCGTGGCCGGCGGGGTCTCGGTCGAGGCCCGGGTCTACGACCTGCGCACCCGCGCCCTGCTCAAGACCTACCGCCTGGCCGAGGGCGCGGCGTTCGTCAACGACGTCGTCCTGACCGGCGACGCCGCCTGGTTCACCGACTCCACCAACCCCGTGCTCTACAAGCTGCCCCTCGGCCCGCGCGGCGCCCTGCCCGAGGCCGCAGAACGGCTCCCGCTGACCGGCGCCATCCGGTACGGCACCGGCGTCAACGCCAACGGCATCGCCCCCACCCCCGATCGCAGGGGCCTGCTCGTCGTCCAGTCCAACACCGGCAAGCTGTTCCGCGTCGACACGGGCACCGGCGCCACCACGGAGGTGGACATCGGCGGGGAGTCGCTGGCCAACGGCGACGGCCTGCTGCTGCGCGGCACCACCCTCTACGTGGTGCAGAACCGCCTCAACACCGTCGCCGTCCTCAAGCTGGCCGCCGACGGCTCCTCGGGAGAGGTCCAGACGCGGATCACCGACCCGCGCTTCGACGTGCCCACCACCGTGGCGGCCTTCCACGGGCGGCTCTACCTGCCCAACGCCCGCTTCACCACCACGCCCACGCCGGACACGCCCTACACGGTCGTGGCGGTCAAGCGGCGAGGCTGACCACCAGGTCGACCTCCAGCAGCAGCCCCGGCATAAACAGCCGGGACACCTCGACGGTCGTGCTCGCGGGCGGGGTGCCGGTGATGTAGCGGCGCCGTACCTTGCCGTACTCCGCCCGCCGGTCCATGTCCGTCAGGTAGGTCCGGATGAAGGCGATATCGGCGAACGTGGCGCCCTGGTCGGCGAGGATCTTGGCGATGTTGGCGAAGACGGCCTCCGCCTGCGCCCCCATGTCGCCCTCGCCGATCACCTCGCCGTTCTCGTCGAGGGCGACCTGCCCGGAGATGTAGAGGGTGGAGCCGGCGCGGACGGCGTGGGAGTACATGCCGTTGGTCGCCGGCACGGCGGGCGGGTTGACCGGGACCGCGCGGGGCCGCGCCGCCGACCCGGTCACGTGCGTGGCGATCGCCGTCAGGTCCCGCTCGCCGTACCCGGCGGCCATGGCCTCCTCCAGCCGGCCCAGCGCGGCCGAGGCGAGCGTGCCGCCCGGCCAGGCGCCCAGGCGCAGGTCCTTGGCGGCCAGCGCCAGCGCGTAGCGCGTCTCCCGCGACGGCTCGCGCAACCGCTCGGCGAGGCCGCCCAGGGGGATCGCCGCCAGCACGTCCAGCACGTCGGCGGGGGCGAAGCCGTGCGCCCCGCCGTACGCCATGGCCTCGGCGACGAGCACCTGGGCGGGCACGACCACGTTCATGACGGCGAGCTTCATCGCCTGGCCCGCGCCCAGCGGGCCCAGCTCGCGCACGGTGCCGAACACCTCCAGCACCTCCCGGCAGCCCGACACGTCGCCGCCCGCCAGCACGGTCAGCGTGCCCTCTCGTGCGGGCCCGACGCTGCCCAGCACGGGCGCGTCGACCAAACCCACCGATTCCGGCAGCAGCGCCCGCAACTCCCTGACGGCCTCCGGGCCGATCGTGGACATCTCCACCACCGTCGCGCCGGGCCGCAGGCCGGGCAGCGCCGCGGCCAGCACCTCGCGCACCGCGGCCGGGTCGCGCAGCATGGTGATCACCAGCTCCGCGCCCGCCACCGCCTGCGCGGGGCCGATCCCGGCGCCGCGCCGCCACACCGTCACCTCGTGTCCCGCCTCGGCCAGCCGCCGGGCCATGGGGACACCCATCCGCCCCTGTCCCAGGAATGCAATCACGTGTCCCAGCAAAGCGGATTCGCGAGGCATTCCACAAACGACTAGATTGCATGCCAGCCATGCTTGACGCGAATGCCTTCCGCCTGTTCGACGAGATCGCCCGCACCGGGTCCTTCACCGCCGCCGCCGAGCTGCTGGGCTACACCCAGTCGGCCGTCTCGCGGCGGATGGCCGCGCTGGAACGGGAGGCCGGCGGGCCGCTGTTCGAACGGCTGGCCAGGGGAGTACGGCTGACGCCCGCGGGAGCGGCCCTGCACCGGCACGTCACCGCCGTCCTGGAGCGCCTGGACCGCGCCGAGGAGGAACTGGCCGCCATCCACGCCGGGCTCGGCGGCACCCTGCGCGTGGGGGCGTTCGCCACGGCCAACATCGACCTGGTGCCCAGGGCGCTGAAGGAGTACGCCGCGCGCCGCCCCGACGTGGAGGTCAGGCTCACCGAGGCGCTCAGCGGCCGCCTGCTGGAGGGCCTGCACTCCGGGGCGCTCGACGTCGCGGTGGTCAGCGACTACCCCTCCGGCCAGGTGGGCGCCGTCGCCCCGGCCTCGCTGGTGGAGCTGCGCGAGGACGACCTGCTCGTGGCGCTGCCCGCCGGCCACCCCCTGGCCGATGAGGACGTGCTCGACCTGCGGCAGCTGGCGGAGGAGCGGTGGATCGAGGCGGCCCCGCGCGGCCAGCCCACGCAACTGGTCGCCGCCTGCGCCGCGGCCGGGTTCACCCCGCTGCGCGGCCCCCGGGTGGCCGAGTGGTCGGGCAAGTTCGGCTTCGTGGCCGCCGGGCTGGGCGTCACGCTCGTGCCCCGGCTGGCGGCGCGAGCCGTACCGGACGGCGTGGTGATCAGGCCGCTGACGGGCGGCGGGCCGCGGCGCAAGGTCTACGCGGCGCTGCCCGGCAACCCGCTCCCCGCCGCGCTGGAGCTCGTCGAAGTCCTGGGACAATAGGGGAGTGCACGACAGCCTCGCCCACGTCGGCGGACTGCTGGCCACCGGCCTGCGGGACGTCACGACCGACCTCGCCGCCCTCGACGGCGAGGGCTGGTGGGCCGTCGTCGTCGACTACGAGGGCAAGGTGACCTGCGCCCGCTTCGACCGGGTACGGCCCGCGCCCCTGCCGCCGCCCGCCGGCCCCTGGCGCGGCCCCCGCCCCGAGCGGTGGCGCAGCTCGCTCGACCAGGCCGCCTACGAGCGCGGCGTGGACACCATCAGGCACTACATCGAGCAGGGCGAGGTCTACCAGGCCAACCTGTGCCGGGTGCTGAGCGCCCCGCTGCCGCCCGGCGCCGATCCGCTGGCGCTGGCCCACCGGCTCGCCGAGGGCAACCCCGCCCCCCACGCGGCCTTCGTCGGCCTGCCCGGGCTGACCGTCGTGTCGGCCTCCCCGGAGCTGTACCTGAGCAGGGACGGCGACGTCGTGGAGTCCCGCCCCATCAAGGGCACCGGGAGGACGGCCGCCGACCTGCAGGCCAAGGACTACGCCGAGAACGTGATGATCGTCGACCTGGTCCGCAACGACCTGGGCATCGTGGCCGAGGTCGGCTCGGTGGAGGTGCCCGCGCTGTGCGCGGTGGAGCAGCACCCCGGCCTGGTCCACCTGGTCTCCACCGTCCGGGCCCGCCTGCCGTACGGCGTGGGCTGGCCGGAACTGTTCGCGGCCACCTTCCCGCCCGGCTCGGTGACCGGGGCGCCCAAATCCTCGGCCCTGCGCATCATCAATGAGCTCGAACCCGTGCCGCGCGGGCCGTACTGTGGGGCGGTGGGCTGGGTCGACGCCGACCGGCGCACGGCGGCGCTGGCCGTGGGCATCCGCACGTTCTGGATCTCCTCCCAGGTGCTCCGCTTCGGCACGGGCGCGGGCATCACCTGGGGCAGCGACCCCCGGCGCGAGTGGCTGGAGACCGAGCTGAAGGCTTCGCGGCTGATCGCACTAGCTTCGGAAGGTGTCATATGAACGTTCCCGTCTGGGTCAACGGGGAACTGCTCGCCCCCGCCGAGGCCAAGGTCTCGGTGTGGGACCACGGGCTCATGGTCGGCGACGGCGTGTTCGAGACGATCAAGATCGTGGGCGGGGAGTCCTTCGCGCTTACCCGCCACCTCGACCGGCTCGCGCTCAGCGCCCGGCGCATGGACCTGCCCGAACCCGACCTGGAGGCCATCGCCGACGGCGTGCGCAAGCTGCTGGCCGCGGCCCCCAGGTGGGCGCTCGGCCGCATCCGTGTCACCTACACCAGCGGCCCGGGCCCCCTCGGCTCCGACCGCGGCACGCAGGGCACCACCACCGTGGTCATCGTCGACGAGCAGCCGCCCTTCCCCCCGACGGCCAACGTCACCGTCGTGCCCTGGCCACGCAACGAGCGCGGCGCGCTGGCCGGGGTGAAGTCCACCTCCTACGGCGACAACGCCAAGGCCCTGGCCTACGCCAAGGCGCGCGGCGGCGGAGAGGCGATCTTCGGCAACCTCGCGGGCAACCTGTGCGAGGGCACCGGCTCCAACGTCTTCATCGTCCAGGACGGGCGGCTGCTGACCCCCACCCTGGACTCCGGCTGCCTGGCCGGCGTGACGCGGGCGCTGGTGCTGGAGTGGTACGGCGGCGAGGAGGCCGACGTGCCGCTGCGGGCCCTGTACGAGGCCGAGGAGGCGTTCCTGACCTCCACGACCCGCGACGTGCAGCCGATCAGGATGGTCGACGACACCGTGCTGCCCGCCGCCCCCGGCCCCGTCACCCGCCAGGCCATGGAGGTCTTCGCCGAGCGCTCGGCCAAGGACCTGGACCCCCGCTAGCTAGTACGTCTTCTGGGTCTGGACGTTGAAGTCGTCCATCCGCACCTTCCTGGCCGGATCGGTCAGCGGGTCGGTGATCTCGATGACGTCCAGGCCCTGGAGGATGTCGCTGGAGTAGATGTAGCCGTTGTAGTAGTAGGCCGACCAGGAGCCCGCGATCGGCGTGCGCGCGGTGGACGGGCCGCGGTCGAAGAAGCCGATCTCCCGCGGGTTGCCCGAGTCGGTGAAGTCCCAGACGGACACGCCGCCCTGGTACCACCCCTGGACCATGATGTCGCGGCCCTTCACCGGCAGCAGCGAGCCGTTGTGGGCCACGCAGTTCTCCCTGGCCGTCTGCTCCCTGGGCATCTTGAAGTAGCCGCGCCGCTCCAGCTTGCCGTCCACGATGTCGTAGATCGCGTTGGCGCCCTTGGTCCTGGGGATGCGGCTGTTGCAGGTCGCCATGCCGCCGCCGCCGAACTCGTCGCTGAAGACGACCTTGGTGGCGTCGTTGTTGAAGGTCGCCGAGTGCCAGATGTCGAAGTTCTGCTCGTCGCGGACCTGCTGGAGGACCTTCGGGCGGACCGGGTCGGAGATGTCGAGCAGCACGCCGTCGCCGTAGCAGGCCGCGGCGGCCAGGTTCTTCTCGGGGAAGGCCGTCACGTCGTGGCAGCCGGTGAAGAAGGAGTCCTTCTGGCCCAGGGGGAAGATGTCGGGCTGGGCCACGACCCTGGCGCGGGCCGGGTCCTTCAGCGGGACCTCCACCACCTGGATCGACTTGTGCGGCGGCCGGCAGGTCTTCGACTCCGGCTCGGGGCCCGCGGAGGAGGCGTAGATGTACAGCGTGTCCGGGTCCTTGCCGGGGACCATGGTGTGGGTGTGGGAGCCGCACTGCGTGGCCACCGCGCCGACGTAGCGGGGGGCCTTCTTGTCCTTGATGTCGAAGATCCGGATGCCCTCCCAGGCGTCGCCGTGCTTGGAGGTGCACGTCGCGTCGCTGCGCGTCTCGTCCACCGACAGGAACAGCAGGTCACCGTAGACCGACACGTCGTTCTGCTGGGCGGGGCAGCGCACGACGCTCACGACCTTCGGCTTGGCGGGGTCACCGATGTCGACGACGGAGAAGCCGCCGAAGTTGCCCACGTAGGCGTACTCACCCTGGAAGGCCAGGTCGGAGTTCCAGTCCATGGCGCCGTTGAGCGGCGCCTGGCGGGGGAGGTTGGCCACCAGCCTGACGTTGTCGCTGTGGGTGATCTCGCCGGTGGCGGCCGTCTGGGCGGGGGTCTGCGCGGGCGTCTGCGCGGGGGTCTGCTCCGAGGTCACGGAGGGCTGGGTGGCGCTCTGCGGCCGGTCGGTGGGCGAACCCGCGGTGCCCTGGCCGGCGCAGGCCGACACGAGCAGCAGGGCCGCGCACGCGGCTGCGGTCAACTTGGCCGAGGTCACCTGGCTCCCCCTTGAGGACGACTGCACCACTATGGAAGCTATGGCACGAAGTTTCAGGATGGGTCCGGCTATTGTCACATTTATCGGGATGATTGGGCTGGCAGGCTGCTCCGAGCCGACGGCGGGCGTCGTCGGCACGGGCCCCCCGGTGATCGTCCCGGACGCCCCCGGCTCCCCAGGCCGTACGGCGACGCCGGGCGAACGCCTGCAGACCTCGGCCGAACCGGTGGCGGCCGACGTGCGCTTCGCCGAGCAGATGATCCCGCACCACCGCCAGGCGCTGGAGATGACCGGCCTGGTCGCGGCCCGCACCACGACGCCCGCGATACGCAAGGTGGCCGAGCGGATCGCGCTCACCCAGGAGCCGGAGATCCGGCGGATGACCGAGTGGCTGGCGGCGCTGGGCCGTACGCCGGACCACGCGGGGCATTCGGCGGCGTCCATGCCCGGCATGGCGACGCCGCAGCAGATGGAGGCCCTGCGAGCCGCGCGGGGCGCGCAGTTCGACCGGTTGTTCCTGGAGTTGATGATCCGGCACCACGAGGGGGCGCTGCGGATGGCGAAGGAGGAGCTGGCGGCGGGCCGGGATCAGCAGATGCTGCTCATGGCCAAGGACGTGTACTCCGAGCAGGCCATCGAGATCACCCGCATGCGCGAGCTGGCCGGATCCTAGGGGTCTTGCGGGGTTGCTCAGGAGGGCCAGAGCATGTTGGTGAGCTCGGCGTCCAGGTCCATGAAGTCCGTCTCGCGGCCGGCGGGGACCAGCTCGTAGGTGCGATGCAGGAACTCCGTCAGCGGAGCCAGCGGCACCTCGAACAGCGCCTGCCCGAAGGGCGAGGTGAGGCTGATGTGGAGGGTGCGCTCGCCGTCGTGGCGGGCGGGCCACACCTGCACGTCGCCGTCTCCGACCCGGCGCACGATGCCCACGGTGAGCAGCTCCCTGGCGAAGATCCACTCGACCGGCTCGTCGTTCCCCACGTGGAAGGCCATGCGGATGGCGTACGGGTCGTCGGCCGTGTAGCTGAGCCCGGCGAGCAGGGGGACGGTGGTTCGGTCGGGGACCACAAGCCGAAGGCCAAGCTCGGCGGAGACGGTGGTGCTGTTCATCGTCAGCCAAACCTTTTCGTCGAACGGTCCCCTCTGCGGGGCTTGCACTGCTCTGACGGACTTCGCCCTGAGCTATGACGCCGAACGAAGAAACCTGTTGGAGAGATTCCGCTCCCAGGCCCTTCTGTAACGCACATCACAGCTGGACATTTAGCCATCTACCTGGCGAAACATCGGTTATCGGTTCGTGTTTGCAAGGGTTTTGCGTCTTGTAGAGCTTCGTCCCGACCGGCCGCCTCCGGCATCTTCCCGACGAAAGATCACCATCAGCCCCTACCGGGACAGCACGATGCTATGCGACGAGCCGCCATGCTGGTGGCTAACCACCGCCATTGCCCCGAATCTTCCCCGCGTCGCGGCTTCGCTTCGCCAGTTGGTCGCGGAGTGCGGTATGGTTTTCTCCGTCGGCGCCGCGAGGGGCCGGCGGATCCCGGGCGATTAGCTCAGCGGGAGAGCGCTTCGTTCACACCGAAGAGGTCACTGGTTCGATCCCAGTATCGCCCACCACGTTCACCCAGGTCAGAGGCCGAGTCGCGCAGATGCGATCTCGGCCTCTTGCCGTGTGAACCGTGTGCTCTCCATGCCGGCGAGGATGGCAGCCTCCGCGTCTTGCGGCGAGCATCCGCAGCGAGAGCGACAGGGGCCGGCACCACAGCCGTAGATCGCGCCGGTGACCCGCGGTGACGCTGGACGCGGAGCAGCCACCCAGGGTGGGCGCGGCCTGTGATCCATCGTGAGTGGGGAGTGCCGGTGCGGCGTCCCGGCCCGGTGACGTGAGCAGGGCACCGGGCGAGGCGGCCGACGAGGACGAAGCCGGTCGCCGTCGCAGCGATGAGTCTGCCGGCGCTCACAGGTCTACCTCCCCGACCGAGACAGCCAACTCATCGGGGAGTACGGCATGGGCCTCATCCACATCGAGCTGTTCGCAACCCTCGACCTCGTCGGGCAGTCGCCCGGCCGCCCCGACGAGGACCCGGTGGGGTTCCCGTTCGGCGGCTGGCAGGCGCCCCTGCTGGACGAGGTCACCGGGGCGCAGGTCGGTGCCGCGTACGAGGGCACAGACGCCCTCCTGCTCGGCCGGCGGACGTATGACATCTTCGCCGCCTCCTGGCCGTACCAGGAGGGCGGCCAGGACAACGAGATCGCCACGCTCTTCAACAGCGTCCCGAAATACGTGGCCTCCCGCGGCAAGCCCGACCTCTCGTGGGCCGGGTCCACGCAGCTCGGCCCGGATCTGGCCGGCGCGGTGCGCGAGATCCGCGACCGGCACGAGCACGTGAAGGTCGTCGGGAGCCTGAACCTGGTGCAGAGCCTCCTGCGCGAGAAGCTCTTCGACCGTCTCGACCTTTGGGTGCACCCGATCGTGCTCGGCGTCGGGAAGAAGGTGTTCGACGGTGGCGCGGTGCCCACGAACGTCGAACTCCTCCAACCGCCGGTGGCCAGTCCGAAGGGCATCGTGTACCTGCGCTACGGGCTCGCCGATGGCACGCCCGGGACGGGGGACATGAGCGCACCCGATCGCGGCGCCTGAAGCCCGCCCCGCGCAAGGTGGCTCGTGTCGGGTCGAACAGGGCCTCGGGGACGTTGACGGGACGGTTGGGCCACAAGCCTTCGATCCGGCCGTCCATGCCGCCCGCTGCCACCGCAGCGCGCCGCCTCGTCCTCCAGTGGGGCCTGCGTCCAGCGGCGCAACGCGGGGTCCCGGAACGCCGCCACCAGGGCACAGACGTCCCCCTCCCGCCAGGGCCGCAACAGCCAAGGCTTCACCGCCGAGCGCGGATGGCCCGGATGGCCCAGCCGAGCGACGGCCTCAGAGCCTCCGGCGCCGGCCAGCCGTTGATCAAGCCTGGTGGCTCCCCCTGCTGGAGATGCAAGCCGGCGTGAGAGGCTCGGCAGAGACACGGCGTCGCCCGCACCGCATCACGGTAACCGTGCAGGCCATCACGGTCCTGCACGCCATCGAGGACGATCGCTGCTCGATCCGTCA
This sequence comes from Thermoactinospora rubra, assembly GCF_002093975.1. Classification (GTDB taxonomy): domain Bacteria; phylum Actinomycetota; class Actinomycetes; order Streptosporangiales; family Streptosporangiaceae; genus Nonomuraea; species Nonomuraea rubra_A. The sequence continues at coordinate 93,321 of NZ_KZ084328.1, read as the reverse complement.
GCGGTCGGTGTCGTGCACGAGGCCCCCGGGCAGCGGGACGCGGTCAGCCGGGCAGTCGCACGCGACAAACCCGTGGCGACGCCGACGATCATCCCGCGATAATGGCCGGCGTGGAGGAGGTCGAGGTCGTCGTCGCCCATCACGAGCGCGCGACCCTGCGCGTCGGCGACGTGTTCCTGAAGATCGACGCCGATCAGACGCGCACCGATGTCGAGGTCGAGGCGATGGCCATGGCGCCGATCCCGACTCCGGAGGTTATGTGGCGGAAACCGCCCGTGCTCGCGCTCGCCGCCCTCCCAGGGACGGCACTCGGCCGCCTCGGCGAGCCGTCGACCGCGTCGCCGGCGGCGTGGGCCGCGGCGGGTGCCGCCGCACGGATGCTGCACGACGCGCCGCTGCCGCCATGGCCCGGTCGGAGCCTCGACGAGATCGCATCGCGCCTCGACGGCGAATGCGAGTGGCTCGTCGCGAACGGCGTCCTGCCCACCGACCTGGTCACGCGCAACCGCCGGGTTGCCGAGGCTGCGCTCCGGCCGTGGACACCGGTGTTCACGCACGGCGACCTGCAGGTCAGCCACGTGTTCGTCGACACTGACGAGATCACCGGCGTGATCGACTGGTCCGAGGCGGCCCAGGGCGATGCCCTGTTCGACCTCGCCACCTTGACGCTCGGACACGAGGAGCGCCTTGGCGACGTCGTCGCCGGCTACGGCACCGACGTCGACCTCGACGTGATCCGCGCGTGGTGGTCGTTGCGAAGCCTGCTGGCGGTCCGCTGGCTGGTCGAACACGGCTTTGATCCGTCCTCGCCAGGCTGCGAGGTCGACGTGCTGAGATCTCGGATGTGAGGCCGGACGAGCCCGACGGCTACGAGTGCCGTTCCGCCGCATCGAGCGGGCCATCTCCTGGAGCGCGTCGTCTTCCGGACCGACGAGGTCATGTCCTCGAAGATCCCGGGCAGCCGATCGGCGACATCGGAGGCCGACGCAGGATTCGAGTCGAAGATGCGCCTCAGATGAGGAGCGGCGACTGCCTCGAAGAGGCCCAGGACGAAAAAGGCCTCTTACTGATCTCTAGCTTGTTGTCACAGGTAGTGGCTTCGTCGATGTCTCCGGACTCCGCCGTCCTGGCGATGGCACGGAATGCCCGGCGCGCAGCGGTGTCCCGGTGCCGGAGCGGGTGCCGGGAAGGGGACACGGCACCCACCCTGGGACGGTCAGCCCTCGGAGATGTTGACCATCCACTCGACGCCGAACCGGTCGGTGCACGCGCCGTACACATCCCCCCACATCTGCTTCTCCAGCGGCATCGTGACGTTCCCGCCCTGCGAGAGCTTCTCCCAGTAGCCGCGCAGCTCGTCGCCGTCGTCCCCGCTCAGGGAGATGGCGATGGCCGAGCCCGGGCGGTACTCCATGCCGGGCGGGGTGTCGGCGGCCATGAGCGTGAAGCCCTTGGGCGTCTCGAGCATGGCGTGCATGACCTTGTCGGCCGCCTCCTGCATGCCGAACTCCCCGAAGGTGTTGACGACCAGTTCGCCGCCGAAGACCTCCTTGTAGAACTCCATGGCCTCGCGGGCGTCGCCGTCGAAGCTGATGTAAGGGTTGAGACGTGAGGTCATCGGCTGCCTCCTCGGTGTGTCCTGGGTCACCCCCATCGTTCCCGAACACGGCGGACATCCGCCCCGAATTGGCGAAGCGGAGCCGAGGAATTTGCGCAGTGGGCACGCGCCGGACGCATGGGTTCGTCCCGTACGGCCTGCGCCGGGGCGACAACCCGGCGCAGGCCGTACGGCGTGGACTCCAGCGCCGCCCAAGGACCAAGCCGGGACGGATCCTCAGCCGTGGACGCTCCCCGTCCTGGGACGTGTCGTCCTGCCACCCCTCAGGAGCCCCGCCGCGGCCCGGATCCCGGCGGCCGCGGCGTCGAACTCCTTCTCGTCCGCCGGCGTCGCGTTGCCCTCGTACGTGACACCCGCGGGCACGTCGTCGCCGCCCAACGGGTCGGCGTCCCAGACGTTGCCCCGGTAGACGACGTGCTCCAGAGGCGGGCTGACGTGCAGGACGGCGGTGTTGTCCGCCCGGGCGACCACGTTGCCCTCGACCTTCACCCAGGCGGCGCCGTAGTCGGTGTAGAGGCCGAAGTTGTACGGCGTGAGCGTGTCCTCGATGACGTTGCCGCTGATGACGGCGCCGGTGTCGGCGGAGTCGCCCTGCGGTCCCGCCACGTAGACACCTCCGCCGTCGGCCAGCACGCCCATGGTGCGGGTGAGGAGGTTGCGCGTGATGCGGGTGCCGCGGCCGGGGCCCGCGGCGATGCCGCAGTGCGGAACGTCGGTGACGTGGTTGTGCGCGACCGTGCAGCCGACGGTGTCCAGGAGCGCGATGCCGGGCGAGCCGGAGTAGTCCAGGCCGGCGCGCTGGATGAGGTTGTCCTCGATGAGCGCCCGGCGGGTGCCGGTGATCGTGACGGCGGACGCGGCGAGGGTGTCGAAGTCGCAGCCGCGCACGGTCAGGTCCGAGCCGCCGCTCGCGCCCAGCGCCGTGGCGCCCAGCCGGGTGAAGCGGCAGCCCTCGAACCGCATCCCGGCGGTGTCCTCCAGGACGACCCCGGCCGGGATCGTCCGCGTCCGGGTGGGCACGGTGACCCACGCCTGCCCTTCGACGATGACCACCTTGTCGATGTCGCCCTCGCCGTCGTAGTAGCCGCTGCCGTGGTAGTGCAGGAATCCGCGCTCGGTCCCGGGCCGCAGCCAGGTGGCGTCGGCGAAGACGATCCCCAGGAAGGAGACGTCGCGGGTGTCGGTGGCGCGCAGCAGCGTCTCCAGCACGGGGGCCACCACGCGGGTGCGCGAGGGGTGCTCGCCGGGCCTGGGCAGGTAGTGCAGGACGTGGTCGCCGGGGCGCGAACGGTCCAGGACGAACGTGCCGGGCTCGGTGAGGAAGGACGGGTCGTTCTCCACCCGGGTCGGCAGGCCGGGGCCCGCCGTCACCTGCCCCTCCCAGGCCGAGTTGTACAGGTCGATCGCCCAGCCGAAGGCGGGCTGCGCCATGGTGATCGCGGTGGAGCCGCCGTCGCGGTCGACGGCCGCGACGGGGCAGCGGGCCTCGGTCCACGGGTAGACGCCTCGGTAGACGAATTCCACGCCCGGCAGCCGCCAGGCGAGCGGGGCGGCGCTGTCCGTGACGTAACCCGTGACGGTACGGCGGGCGTCGCCGGGCAGGGCGTCGACGCCGGCGCGTTCGGCACGGCGGCCGTCCACCGTCAGCTGGCGGGTGTCCAGGTCGCCGACCTCGGCCAGCCATACGCCCTGCCGTTCGGTCCAGCCGGTGATCTCGCGGCCGCCGCTGACGACGGCGTGCTCCTGCCGGTCGGTGCCGTAGCCGTGGGCCCGGTAGACGATCCGGTGGCCGTCGCGGCCGGAGTCGTCCCCGGTCAGGTGGAGCGGCTCGGCGAGCACGTGCGTGCCGGCCCGCAGGTGCACCACGACGTCGCCGGCGGCCTGCCGCGCGGCCCGCCGCGCGCGCTCGATCGTGGCGAAGGGCCGCTCCAGGCTGCCCGGCGCGGTGTCGTCCCCGGTAGGGGAGACGTAGAACTCGGCCATGGCCGTACCCGCCTTTCGTGTGTATGGCATAAACAGGTATATACCATAAACAAGGAGGCGCGACATGGCGAGAGGCAGGGCGGGCGACCCCGACCAGACGGTCGAGCTGCTGTGGGACGGCGGAGCGGGCCCTTCGAGGCCCGGGCTCAGCCTGGAGCGGATCGTGGCGGCCGCCGTCGAGGTGGCCGACGCCGAGGGCCTGGCCGGGCTGTCTATGCGCAAGGTCGCCGAACGGCTGGGCTTCACCACCATGTCGCTGTACCGGCACGTGCCCGGCCGCGACCAGCTCGTCGACCTCATGCGCGACGCCGTCATCGGGGAGCCGCCGGCGCTGCCCGCTCCGCCGGTCGAGGGCGGGTGGCGGGAGCGGCTGGAGGCGTTCGCCCGGCAGGGCTGGGAGCTGCGCAGGCGGCACCCGTGGCTGGCCGAGGCGCGGGGCACCCGCCGCCTTCCCGGCCCCAACGCGGTGGCCTCCTACGAACGCATGCTGGCCGCGCTGGCCGGCACCGGGCTTTCCCCCGCCGAGGTCATCGCGGCGGTCGGGCTCGTCGGCCGCTTCGTCGACGCCGAGGCCCTGGCCCTGGTGGAGGCGGCGCGGGAGGAGCGCGGCAGCGGGGTCAGCGACGAGGAGTGGTGGAGCGCCCGGGGCTCGCTCTTCGACCGGCTCGACCGCTACCCCACGATCAGCGCCCTGTGGGAGGCGGGCGGCTGGGACCGGCCTGAGGACTCCTTCGAGTTCGGCCTGGCGCGCCTCCTCGACGGCATCGAGCTCCTCATCCGGCGTCGCAACGAAGGTCGTGACGAAACTCGTGACGAAACTCGGGGTGAGGCTGTGGCGGTGACGGCGTGCCGGGTGTGCGGCAACCCGGTGCAGCAGCCGCCGTCGGGACGGCCCCGCACGTACTGCTCACGCGCCTGCCGGCAGCGCGCCTACCGCAGCCGCCGCCCGGCCGGGTGACGCGGGCCGCGGCGAGCCGGGTCCTCCCGAACCATGGGAGGCGGGCGGCCGTCCCTGAGCGGTCGTCCCTGCGCCGCGAGGCGGCCGGTCATCACTCCGGCTCGTAGTCCCCTGGCAGGCGGACCGCCCGGTGGATCACCCGGTGCAGGGCCGAGCGGAAGCGCCGGGTCTCCTGAAGGTCGGACAGGCCACGGCGCACGCCGTCCCGCCCCGTCACCCCGCCCTGGCCGAAGCCGTGCACGCTCCAGGCCATGATGTGCAGGACGTAGACCAGATCCATCCCGGGGTCGATGTAGCCTGCCTGCACCGCCGGCCGCAGCGCCCCCAGCACCGCGTCGTAGATGGGCCGGGCATAGCGCGACTCGATCTCGGCGATGTCGACGGCGTCCGACAGCCACCGGTGGACCCACAGCGCGTTGATGTACGGATGCTCCGCGCCGAAGTCGAGATAGGCGTCGATGAGCCGGTGGACCGAACGGGTGGTGGACTCGGCGTCCTCGCACGAGACGTTGCGCACCTCGGCCTGCATCGCCGCGATCTGCGCCTGGTAGACCCGTTCCACGGTCGCGATGTAGAGCTCCCGCTTGCCGCCGAACAGACGCTTGATCTCCTGCACGGGCGTGTCGGCCGTCTGGGCGATCTGCTCCATGGAGGTGCCGTCGAACCCGAGCGCGGCGAACAACCGCGTCGCCGCGTCGAGAACGAGCTGATCACGCTCAGGAGCCATGGGAAAACGTTACGGACTCAACTCCCAGATCAGGGCAATGTGGCGTCAAAGGACAGCCACTCCCGCCATCCGCATCGCCGTCCAGGTGCCGCACCCGGTGGCGCGAAGCCTCCGGCGAGGCTGGTTCAGACGGCTCCCGCGAGCTACCGGGTTCGTCCGCAGTGCTCCGACCTTCAGTTCAGGCCCGGGGGTGAAGCGGACTCGCCGTATAGCGGGGCGGGGAAAGCCGATTCGCCGCCAAGGCGGATCGGCGTCACTCGGCGGTGTCGAGTTGGCTTTGCCGGTCGGTCCACCACTGGTAGGGGATCAGGACCGCGAACGGTGTGCCGTTGCGCTCGATGATGGTGACCTCGCCGAGGTAGTGGGCGGCATTGACCCGATCGCCGAGTCGTTCCCTGGTTTCTCGAATACCCATGCGAACATCCATAGATCGAATGGTACACTTGTTACCGTGCAGCTCAGATACGCCTTCCGCCTCCACCCGACCGCCGGTCAGCGTCAAGCGCTGACGCGGGCGTTCGGGTGCGCGCGGGTGGTGTTCAACGACGGGCTGCGCATCCGGCAGCACGCCTACGATCAGGGCCTGCCGTACGTCGGCGACGGCCAGTTGTCCAGGCGGGTCATCACCCGGGCGAAGACCACCCCGCAACGGGCGTGGCTGGGTGAGGTGTCGGCGGTGGTGCTCCAGCAGGCGCTCGCCGACCTGAACCAGGCGTATCGCAACTTCTTCGCCTCGCTCACCGGCAGGCGCAAGGGGCCGAAGGTGGCCCCGCCTCGCTTCCGAGCGCGCAAGGACAGGCGGCAGGCGATCCGCTTCACCCGCAACGCCCGCTTCGCCGTCACGCCGGGTGGGAAGCTGCGCCTGCCGAAGATCGGGGATATCCCCGTCCGCTGGTCGCGTGCCCTGCCCGCCGAGCCGTCCAGCGTGACGGTGGTCAAGGACGCGGCCGGGCGGTACTTCGCCTCCTTCGTGGTCGAGGTCGCCGCACAGCCTCTGCCGCCGGTGGAGGCCGAGACCGGGATCGACCTGGGGCTGGGGCACTTCGCGGTCCTGGCGGACGGGCGGAAGATCGACGCGCCGCGGTTCCTGCGCCGGGCGGAGAAGAAGCTCAGGCGGCTGCAGCGGGCGCTGTCCCGTAAGCAGAGGGGGTCGGCCAACCGGGCCAAGGCCCGCCTGGCGGTGGCCCGCCGGCACGCACGTGTCGCCGATGCGCGCCGGGAGTTCCACCACCGGCTGTCCACGCAGCTGATCCGCGACAACCAAGCGATCTACGTGGAGGACCTGGCCGTGGCGGGGCTGGCGCGCACCAGGCTGGCCAGGAGCGTGCACGATGCGGGCTGGTCGGCCTTCGTCGGCATGCTGGCGTATAAGGCCGCCCGGTATGGGCGGGTCTTCCACCGGATCGACCGGTGGTTCCCCTCCTCCAGGCTGTGCTCGACCTGCGGAGCCGTCGCCGAGTCGATGCCGCTTGCCGTCCGGGAGTGGATCTGCCTGTGTGGGGCGGTCCACGACCGGGACGTCAACGCCGTGAAGAACATCCTGGCCGCCGGGCGGGCGGACAGGCTAAACGCCTGTGGAGGGCCGGTAAGACCACCGCTTGCGGTGGCACGGCCCGGTGAAGGAAGCCGCAGAGGTGCCGCATGACGCGGCACGGGCTGCATCCCCGGCCTGAAGGCCGGGGAGCGCGTCAATGCCGCGACATCGAGGACGTGGCCGAGCTGGTCGGCCTGGCCTCGCTCCACGGGCCGGAGGAGGAGGCCGCCGAGGGGACGGAGACCGCGTGACAGACCGCGTGACAGACCGCGTGACCCCGCGCGAGGCGATGCGCGCCTGGACCGGACTGGCGGGGCGGAGCCCGGCCGCCGCGGCGGTGGGCGCCGAGCTCGTGGCCCGCTGGGCCGAGCCGCACCGCCGCTACCACACCCTCGATCACCTGCTCGCCGTCCTCCACGCCCTCGACGCGCTCGAAGCCGAGGACCCGCAGGCCGTACGGCTGGCCGCCTGGTTCCACGACGCCGTCTACGAGGGCCGCCCCGGCTGGGACGAGGAACGCAGCGCCCAGCTGGCCCAGGCCAGGCTGCCGCGGCTGGGGGTGCCGCCCGGGCGGGTCCGCGAGGTCGCCAGGCTCGTACGGCTGACCGCCGCGCACGACCGGGTACGGCCCGGCGACCGCAACGGCGAGGCGTTGTGCGACGCGGACCTGGCGGTGCTGGCCGGCGACGACTACGACGCCTACGCCCGGGCGATCCGCGAGGAGTACCGCCACGTGCCCGACGAGGCCTTCCGCCGGGGCCGCCGGGCCGTCCTGACCCGGCTGCTGGCGGCGCCGAGGCTGTATCGCACCGACGCCGCCCACCGGCGGTGGGAGGAGCGGGCACGGCGCAACATGGCGGCGGAGCTAGCGGACCTTGCGGCGGCGCAGCCCTGAGGCGACCAGCCGCCGCAGCAGCTCCCGGGAGCCGACCGGCTCGGCCCCCAGGGCGACGGCCCGCGCGTGGACGGTCTCGGGCACGTCGTAGTGGTCACGGTCGAAGGCCCGTGCCGGCACGCCCAGCCGTTCGGCGAAGGCGTGCAGCTCCTCCAGCGAGGAGTCGCTGACGAGATGGGACCACAGCAGGCCACGCGGCCCGGGCCAGTTGGGCGGGTCGATCAGGACGGTCATCGCCTCCAGGGTAGGGCCGCCCGGCTCCTGCTCGCCTGCCCGGTCACTCCCAGAAGCACGGAAGCCCGCCCGCTCAGTCCCCCAGCCGCACCCGCCCGTGGACGGTGAGCTCGTCCAGGTCCTTGACGACGATGTCGGCGCCGCACTCGCGCAGCGCCTCCGCCTGCCCGGTGAGGTCCACCGCCACCACCAGCCCGAAGCCGCCCTTGCGCGCCGCCTCGATGCCGGGCAGGGCCCGCTCGATGACGGCGGTGCGAGCCGGAGGGATGTTCAGGCGCCGGGCCGCCTCCAGGTAGATCGCCGGGTCGGGCTTGCCCGGCAGGTTCATCAGCGCCGCGTCGTGGCCGTCGACGACCAGGTCGAACAGATGCGCCAGCCCCGCGGCCGTCACCAGGCGGCGGCCGTGGGCGCTGGAGGTCACCGCCGCCGTGCGGCTGCCGCGCCGCCGCAGCTCGTGCAGCAGCGCGACGGCCGACGGGAAGGAGGCCACGCCGTACTTGTCGATCTGGCGCAGGAAGTAGCGGTCCTTGGCCGCGCCCAGCCCGTGCACCGTCTCTGCCCCCGGCTCGTCGTCCGGCGACCCCTCGGGCAGCGTGATGCCGCGTGAGGCCAGGAAGGTGCGCAGCCCGTCCAGGCGGGTCCGGCCGTCGACGTGGCGCAGGTAGTCCTCGCGGATGTCGAACGGCTCGGACCGGCCGCGCAGGAACCCGTCCAGGACGTGCTTCCAGGCCGCGGCGTGCAGGCGGGCGGTGTCGGTGGCGACGCCGTCGGTGTCGAACACGACGGCGCCGATCGCGGTCAGGTCCAGGTCCACATACGTGAACTTACGCTTCACCAGGCCACGGGCAAGGCTTCCAGTCCATAGACGATGGCAAGCTTCCTGAACGGAACCTCCTCCAACGGCACGGCCAGGCGCAGGGCCGGGAAGCGGCGCAGCAGGGCCGGGAAGGCGATGCGCATCTCCATCTGGGCCAGCGGCGCGCCGATGCAGCGGTGGATGCCGTGCCCGAACGCCAGGTGCGAGGAGGAGGTCTCCCGCTCGGGCAGGACGCGGTCGATGTCCGGCCCGAGCGCGGGGTCGCGGTTGGCGCCCGACAGCGAGCACAGCACCATCTGGCCCTTGCTGATGCGCCGGCCCAGGAAGTCCATGTCCTCCCGGGCGAAGCGGGGGAAGGCCACCTGCACGACGCTCATATAGCGCAGCAGCTCCTCCACCAGGAGGGGGACGTAGGCGTCGTCCTGGCGCACCCGGGCCGCCGCCTCGGGGTTGTCCAGTAGCCACAGGGTGCCCAGCGCCAGCATGCTGGTGCTGGTGTCGTGGCCGCCGGTCAGCAGCCCGTCGGCCATGCTGGCCAGCGTCCGGTCGTCCAGCTCGTCGCCGTGCTCGCGCAGCAGCGTGCCCAGCAGCCCGTCTCCCGGGTCCGCCCGCTCCCGCTTCACCAGGTCCGTCAGGTACTCCATGGCGTCGTTGATGGCCTGGATGGAGGCCTCGGGCCCGGCGCTGAAGTCGAAGCGGTCGGTGCTCAGCCGCAGGAAGTCGGCCCTCTCCTCGTACGGCACGCCCAGCAGCTCGCACACCACCAGCGACGGGATCGGCAGGCAGAAGGACTCCACCAGGTCGGCCGGCGAGCCGCTCGCCTCCAGCCGGTCGAGGTACTCCCCGACGATGGCCTCGATGCGGGGTTCGAGCCTGCGCAGGCGGCGCATGGTGAACTCGGGCGTCAGGTACTTGCGCAGCCGCGTGTGCTCGGGCGGGTCGCGGAAGCCCAGCCCGCCCGGGTCGTCCTGGTTGGACCCCAGCCCGATGATGTTGCCGAAGTCGTTGCTGAACCTCTCGTGGTCGCCCAGCACCGCCCGGACGTCCTCATGGCGGGTGACCAGCCACACCGTCTGGTCGCCCGGGATCTCCATGGGGAAGATCGGCTGCTCGGCGCGGATGCGCGCGAGCTCGCCCACGGGGTCGAACTTCTCGCGCATGAACTGCACGAGGGGGAATTCAGACTGTTCTGACATGCGATTCCTACCTGGCGGGGCCTCGAAGGGGGATCGGATCCGCTCCTGATGGTCCCATCCTGGTGGAACGGTCGTGACCGTGGCATCGGCCGGAAGTCGGAACAGCCGGATCAGACCCTGGTCGGACCCGTCACTTCCAGGGCCCGCTCCCGCACCGCGACCGGCGGCTGGGGCAGCGGCGCCTCGGCGGCCAGGGAGGGCGGCGCCGGCTTGGGGCGGCGGGGCTCGCGCACCCCGCCCTCCGGGTGGTCGAACGGCGGCGCGTCCGGATCGTCCGGATCGGGCCCGTGCGGTTCGCCCGGGCCGAACCCCGGGAGCCATCCCGGGGCGCCGCCGGTGAGGACTCGGCGTCTGCGTGATCGTTTGCCCACGGATCCTCCAACCGTCGTCTCGATTGTGCCTCCGAGGTGAGGACAGCGTGATGCCGGTGGGGCTGGAGTGGCTGTTTGGCGTACAACGGCCCAACATTCTGCGATGATCCCCTCGGAAACACAGTCGGAGAGCGAACCTGACGGACAGCCACTGATGCCCCCACTTGAGGAAATCGCCGCCTTCATCACGGACAAGCCGGTCGTCGCCGGACTCATCGGCGTCCTCGGCCTGCTCGCCCTGGCCATCGCCGCCCTGCTGACCCGCCTGGCCTGGCGCGCGGCCGTGACGCTGTTCCGCCGCTACGTCCAGCCGCGCCCCGTCGAGGACGTGCTCACCATCGTCGCCGCCTGCATCGCCACCGGCGTGTCCGCCCAGGGCATGTGGCGCTTCTCCGGCGACGTGCTGGGCCTGGACGGGCCGCTGCGGCTGCTGCTGTTCGCCTTCATCGAGGTCGCGATCGTCACCAGCGCCGTGCGCGCCCGGCGCAACATGCGCGAGAACTTCTCCGCCGGCATCGACGGCGTCGCGGTGTGGGCGCTGACCTGCCTGACGGCCGTGCTGTCGAGCATGGACGCGCGCAGCGTCGCCGAGGCCGTCTTCCGCCTGGCCGCCCCGCTGGTGGCCGCCTGGCTGTGGGAGCGCGGCATGGCCATCGAACGGCACCGCATCCGCGGCACCGGCCGCATCAACTGGCGGCTCACCCCCGAGCGGATGCTGGTACGGCTGGGCCTGGCCGAGGTGAGCGACCGCACGGCCACCGAGGTCGACGTCCACCGCCGCCTCACCCGGGTGGCGCTGGCCGCCAAGCGGGCCAAGACGCTGCGCGAGCAGGGCGCGCCCGAGCGGAAGGTGCGCGCCGCCCTGGCCAAGCTGGACAAGGCCATGGACCAGGCCGTGGAGCACACCGGGCTGGCCGTCGACCCGGCCCGCCAGGAGGCGCTGCTGGCCCAGATCGCCGCGCTGTACAACACCGAGGCGCTCATCGACGCCGACCCGCGCGTGCCGTGGGCGCCCAAGGCCGACCACACGCCCGTGCCCGCCCGCGAGCTGCCCCCGGCGCTGGCCGAGCTGGTGCAGGAGGACGACGAGGAGGTGGAGGTGCTCGACACCACCCCGCAGGTCCTCGACACCGCCGAGCGGGCCAGGCTCATGCGGGAGGCCAGGCGCTACTGGGACCGGCAGATCGCCAAGCGGATCGTGCCGCGGACCGTGGACATCGCCCAGGAGGTGGGCGTGTCGGTGGCCATGGCGCGCGAGTGGCGGGCGCTGTGGAAGCTGGAGCCGAAGGCGCACGCGCTCATCGAGCAGCTGTACCAGGAGCACGGCATCGTCGACACGGGCGCCTTCCCCGCGATAGCCGTGCACTCCGGCGCTTGAGCGAGGACAGGACGCTCCAGCGGGTCAGGAAGCTGCTGGCCAAGGCCGAGCGGACCGACAACGAGCACGAGCGGGCGACGTTCATGGCCGCGGCGTCGGCGCTGATGGCCCGCCACGGCATCGAGCAGGCCATGCTCGGCGGCGAGTCGGCGCGCCGCGCGCCGGGCGACCGGATCGTCACCGTCGGCGGCCCCTGGGCCCGCGAGAAGGCGCGGCTGGTGTGCCTGGTGGCGCAGGCCGTGCGCTGCCGCCCGCTGCTGATCGGGCGCGGCGAGGGCGGCCAGCGGGTGCACGTCTTCGGCTTCGGCTCCGACCTGGAACGCGCCGACATGCTGGCCACGTCGCTGCTGCTGCAGATGGTCTCGGGGCTGCGGGCCGTACGGCCGCCGCCGGGGGAGCCCTCGCCGCGCGCCTACCGCCGCTCGTGGCTGCTGGGCTTCGCCGACGAGGTGCACCGGCTGCTGCGCGAGGCCGAGGAGCGCGCGGAGGCGCAGGCCGCGTCCGGCGCGGCCCTGGTGCTGGCCGACCGGCAGGCCGAGGTGGAGCGGGCGGTGGCCCGGGTGTATCCGCGCATCAGGCGCAGCGTCCCCACCACCAGCGGCACCGGCTACCGGGACGGCGTCGAGGCCGGGCGGCGCGCCGACCTCGGCCGCCCGGGCGTGCGGGAGCGGGCCGCGGCCGAGCTCAGCCGCTGACGAAGCAGAACTCGTTGCCTTCCGGGTCGGCCATCACCTGGAAGGCCAGCCGCGGGAAGCCGGGCGGCTCCACATGCGACCAGCCCCGCGCCCGGTCCACCGGCTCGCCGCCGAGCAGGGCCGCCCAGAAGCGCGCCAGCCCGGCCGGGTCGCGGCTGTCGACCACGATCTGGGACAGGCGGCTCACGACAGCGCCGCCGAGACCACGGCACGGGCCTCCTCCTGCACCCTGGCCAGGTGCTCGGGGCCGTGGAAGGACTCGGCGTAGATCTTGTAGACGTCCTCGGTGCCCGAGGGCCGCGCGGCGAACCAGGCGTTCTCGGTGCAGACCTTCAGCCCGCCGATGGGCGCGCCGTTGCCCGGCGCGGTGGTCAGCACGGCCGTGATCGGCTCACCGGCCAGCGTGTCGGCGGTGACCTGCGCGGGGGAGAGCTTGGCCAGCACGGCCTTCTCCTCGCGCGTGGCGGGCGCGTCGACCCTGGCGTAGGCCGGATCGCCGTACTGGGCGGTCAGGTCGCGGTACAGCTCGCTGGGCGTCCGGCCGGTCACCGCCAGGATCTCCGAGGCCAGCAGCGCCAGGATGATCCCGTCCTTGTCGGTGGTCCACACCGACCCGTCGCGCCGCAGGAAGGACGCCCCCGCGCTCTCCTCGCCGCTGAACCCGAGCGACCCGTCGAGCAGCCCGGCCACGAACCACTTGAAGCCGACCGGCACCTCCACCAGCGGCCTGCCCACCTTGGCCGCCACCCGGTCGATCATGCTGCTGCTCACCAGCGTCTTGCCGACGGCCGCGCCGGCCGGCCAGGCCGAGCGGTTGGCGAACAGGTAGGAGATCGCCACCGCCAGGTAGTGGTTGGGGTTCATCAGCCCGCCGTCGGGCGTGACGACGCCGTGGCGGTCGGCGTCGGCGTCGTTGCCGGTGGCGATGTCGTACTTGTCACGGCCCGCGATCAGGGACGCCATGGCGTACGGCGAGGAGCAGTCCATGCGGATCCTGCCGTCCCAGTCGAGCGTCATGAACCGCCACGTCGGGTCCACCTCGGGATTGACCACCGTGAGGTCCAGCCCGTGCCGCTCGGCGATCGCCGCCCAGTAGGCCACGCTCGCCCCGCCGAGGGGGTCGGCGCCGATGCGCACGCCCGCGTTCCTGACGGCCTCGACGTCCACCACCGACGGCAGGTCGTCGACGTAGGCGCCCAGGAAGTCGTACGGCTCGCCCAGGTCCCTGCGGTAGGGCGTGCGGCGCACCTCCTTCAGCCCGCCCGCGATGATCTCGTTGGCGCGGTCCTGGATCCAGGAGGTCGCGTCGGTGTCGGCCGGCCCGCCGGAGGGCGGGTTGTACTTGAAGCCGCCGTCGGCCGGCGGGTTGTGCGACGGGGTGACCACGACGCCGTCGGAGCCGGGGTGCGTGAGGATCGCGTGCGAGACGGCCGGGGTGGGCGTGTAGCCGTCGCGGCTGTCGACCAGCACGCGGACCCCGTTGGCGGCGAACACCTCCAGGGCCGACACGCGGGCGGGCTCGGACAGGGCGTGGGTGTCGGCGCCCAGGAACAGCGGCCCGGTGACGCCCTGCGCCGTGCGGTAGTCCACGATCGCCTGGCTGGTGGCCAGGATGTGGTCCTCGTTGAACGACGCGGTGAGGGCGGAGCCGCGGTGCCCCGAGGTGCCGAAGGAGACCCGCTGCGCGGGCTCGGCCGGGTCGGGGTGCAGCGTGTAGTAGGCGGTCACCAGCCTGGCGACGTCCACCAGGTCGCCCGGCTGAGCAGGCTGTCCTGCGCGCTCGTGGGTCATGGGTCTAACCTTACAAATGCCCGAACCGAATGGAGTTCTGTAACGATGCGTGTCGGACTGCTGCTGAACGAGCCCAAGGACCTCCGCTCCCTGCGCGACGCCATAGCGCGCGCCGCCGACGAAGGCTTCGCCTCCGCCTGGCTGTCGCACATCTTCGGCGTCGACGCGCTGACCGCCCTCGCCGTGGCCGGCAGCCAGGTGCCGGGCATCGAGCTCGGCACCGCCGTCGTGCCCACCTACCCGCGCCACCCGGCCGCGCTGGCCCAGCAGGCCAGGACCGTCAACGCGGCCCTGGACGGACGGCTGACGCTCGGCATCGGCCTGTCCCACAAGATCGTCATCGAGGACATGTACGGCTACAGCTTCGACAAGCCGGCCCGGCACATGCGCGAGTACCTGGAGATCCTGCTGCCGCTCGCACGCGGCGACAAGGCGGACTACACCGGCCAGACGCTGCAGGGCCACCTGTCGCTCAGCACGCCGGGCGCGGGCTTCCCCGTGCTGATCGCCGCGCTCGCGCCGCGCATGCTCCAGCTGGCCAGGGACAAGGCCGACGGCACCGTGCTGTGGATGACCGGCCCCAAGACGGTCGCCGAGCACGTCGCCCCCGCGCTGGGGGAGGGCAAGCGCATCGTCTGCGGCCTGCCCGTGTGCGTCACCGACGACCCCGAGGCCGCCCGCGCCCGGGCCAACGAGGTCTTCGCCGTGTACGGCCAGCTGCCCTCCTACCGGGCCATGCTCGACCGGGAGGGCGCCGCCCAGCCCGGCGACGTGGCGATCGTGGGCGACGAGGACAGCGTGCGCGCCCAGATCCGGCAGCTGGCCGAGATCGGCGTCACCGACTTCGCCGCCGCGCAGTTCGCCGAGTTCGACCGCACCCGGCGGCTGCTGCGCTCCCTGCTGTCCTGACGGCGGCGCGGCACGGCCCCGGTGCGGGAGCGTGTCGATACACTCACCCAGGGTGAACCGCGTGCTCCACGGCATCGACGTGTCCAACTGGCAGGGCCGGGTCGACTGGCCCTCGCACGCCAAGGCCGGCGTCGCCTTCGCCTTCGCCAAGGCCACCGAGGGCGGCGGCTACGCCGACAGGTGGTTCGCGCACAACTGGGCCGGCATGCGGGAGAGCTGGCTGGTGTGCGGCGCCTACCACTTCGCCAGGCCCAAGGGCGACCCCCTGGAGCAGGCGCGGCACTTCCTGGCCAGGATCAGGGCGGCGGGCGGCCTGCGCAGGGGCGACCTGCTGGCCCTGGACCTGGAGACCGACGACGGGCTGCGGCCCGAGCGGGTGGCCGAGTACGCCCGCCGCTGGTGCCGCTTCGTCGAACGGCACGCCCGGGTGCGGCCCTTCGTCTACACCTACCTGGCCTTCGCCCGCGAGGGGAACTGCGCGGGCCTGGACCGGTACCCGCTGTGGATCGCCTGCCCGCACCGGCCCAGAGGCGACCCGACCGTGCCGCCGCCCTGGCGCGACTGGACGATCCACCAGTACGACACCAGCCCCGTGGACCGCAACGTCTTCCACGGCAGCCGCAAGGAGCTGACCAGGCTGGGCTTCCGCCCGCGATAGCATCGGAACTCGACCGCCCACACGTGACAAATCCAAGGAGCCATCGTGTCAGCCGAGCTACGCATCACCCTCGCCGGAGCCGAGCGTGTGGTCGCGGCCGGCACGACGGCCGGGGACGCACTGGAGGCCGACGGCAGGACCGTCATCGCGGCCCGCGTCAACGGCGAGCTGCGCGACCTGGCCCACGTGCTGGCCGACGGCGACGTCGTCGAGCCCGTCGAGATCGGATCCGACGACGGCCGCGCGATCCTGCGCCACTCCACCGCCCACGTGCTGGCCCAGGCCGTGCAGGAGCTGTTCCCCGAGGCCAAGCTGGGCATCGGCCCGCCGGTGGAGAACGGCTTCTACTACGACTTCGACGTCAAGCAGCCCTTCCACCCGGACGACCTCAAGCGCATCGAGAAGCGCATGCGCGAGATCGTCAAGCAGGGCCAGACCTTCGCCCGCCGTCCCGTCTCCGACGAGCAGGCCCGCCGGGAGCTGGCCGCCGAGCCGTACAAGCTGGAGCTCATCGGCCTGAAGGGCGGCGCGGCCGAGGAGGAGAGCGTCGAGGTCGGCGCCGGCCAGCTGACCATCTACGACAACCTCGACCCCAAGACGGGCGAGCTGTGCTGGAAGGACCTGTGCCGGGGCCCGCACCTGCCCTCCACCAGGGCCATCCCGGCGTTCAAGCTCATGCGCACCGGCGGCGCCTACTGGCGCGGCAGCGAGAAGAACCCGCAGCTGCAGCGCATCTACGGCACCGCCTGGGAGAGCCGCGAGAGGCAGGACGAATACCTCCACCTGCTGGAGGAAGCGGAAAAGCGCGACCACCGCAAGCTGGGCGCCGAGCTCGACCTGTTCAGCTTCCCGCCGGAGCTGGGCAGCGGCCTGCCGGTCTTCCATCCCAAGGGCGGCATCATCCGCAAGGAGATGGAGGACTACATGCGCCGCCGGCAGGCCGAGGCGGGCTACGAGTTCGTCAACACCCCGCACATCACCAAGTCGCAGCTGTTCGAGACCTCCGGGCACCTGCCGTGGTACGCCGACGACATGTTCCCGCCCTTCGAGCTGGATGGCACCGAATACCGCGTCAAGCCGATGAACTGCCCGATGCACAACCTGATCTTCCGGGCGCGCGGGCGGTCCTACCGGGAGCTGCCGCTGCGGCTGTGCGAGTTCGGCACCGTCTACCGCTACGAGAAGTCGGGCGTGGTCCACGGCCTGACCCGGGTGCGCGGCATGACGCAGGACGACTCCCACATCTACTGCACCAAGGAGCAGATGGGCGGGGAGATCAAGAGCCTGCTCGCCTTCGTGCTCAGCGTGCTGCGCGACTTCGGCCTGTCGGAGTTCTACCTGGAGCTGTCCACCCGTGACGACTCCGACAAGTTCATCGGCGACCCGGCCGACTGGGCGGAGGCCACCGAGGCGCTGCGCCAGGCGGCCGAGGAGTCGGGCTTGGAGCTGAAGGACGACCCGGGCGGCGCGGCCTTCTACGGGCCCAAGATCTCCGTCCAGGCCAAGGACGCCATCGGCCGCACCTGGCAGCTGTCGACCATCCAGCTCGACTTCAACCAGCCCAAGCGCTTCGAGCTGGAGTACCAGGCGGCCGACGGCAGCCGCCAGACGCCCGTCATGATCCACCGGGCGCTGTTCGGGTCGATCGAGCGGTTCCTCGGCGTGCTGGTGGAGCACTACGCCGGCGCGTTCCCGCCGTGGCTGGCGCCCGTGCAGGTCGTCGGCATCCCGATCGCTGACGCCCACGTGCCCTACCTGCAGGATGTCGCCAAGAAGCTGCGCGAGCACGGCATCCGGGTCGAGGTCGACGCCTCCGACGACCGGATGCAGAAGAAGATCCGCAACGCGCAGAAGGCCAAGGTGCCCTACATGCTGCTCGCCGGCGACGAGGACATGGCGGGCGGCGCGGTCTCCTTCCGCTACCGCAGCGGCCAGCAGAAGAACGGCGTGCCCATCGACGCCGCCGTGGCCGAGATCGTCGACGCCGTGGCGCGCCGCGTCCAGGTCTGACCCGCCGGTGGGGTACGGCTCGCGCCGTACCCCACCGAAGGGGTCTCAGCGGGCGAACAGCTCGAACGTCACCGCGGGGCGGCCGCCGAAGCGCTCGCCCGCCCGCTCGGCGATGCCCTCCAGGAAGCCCCGGCAGTAGGCCTCGGGCTCCTCCTCGGTCAGCGCCTCGATGTAGGAGCGGTGCTCCAGCAGCGAGCGGACGCCCCGCTCCAGGGTGGCCGAGACGTCCACCGCGTGCGTGGGGTACGGCGAGGCCGCGACCGCCACCCAGCGCACGCCGTTCCACGGCTCGGGACCGGCGTCCGGGAAGATCCAGCGGTTGCCCGCGTCCGAGGCGGCGTCCAGCGTCGCCCGGCCGACCGCCCGGTGGTCGGGCGTGTTCCACATCGTCCCGCCCCAGGTGTCGTGGTGGTTGATGGTGACGACCAGCTCGGGCCGGTGCCTCCTGATGGCCGCGGCCAGGTCTCGGCGCAGGGCAGGGCCGTACTCGATCACCCCGTCGGGGTGGCCGAGGAACTCCACTCGCGTCACCCCCACCACCGCGGCGCTGGCCCGCTGCTCGCGCTCGCGCAGCGGTCCGGCCTTGGCCGGGTCGAGGGTGTCGATGCCGGCCTCGCCCCGGGTGACGAGCACGTAGGCGACCTCCTTGCCGGCGTCGGTCCAGGCGGCGATGGCCGAGGCGCAGCCGTACTCCAGGTCGTCGGGGTGGGCGACGACGGCCAGCGCGCGCTGCCAGTCGGTGGGCATGGGTTCGAGGGCATCCGTCATAATCCGAGAATGCACGAGGACGCTTTCGAACGGCTGTGGACCCCGCACCGGATGGCCTACATCAAGGGCGAGAACAAGCCCACGGGGCCCAGCGCCGACGATGGCTGCCCGTTCTGCGAGATCCCCAAGATGAGCGACGAGGACGGTCTCGTCGTGGCGCGGGGGAGCACGGTGTACGCAGTGCTCAACCTCTACCCCTACAACTCCGGGCACCTCATGGTGGTGCCCTTCCGCCACGTGTCCGGCTACGAGGAGCTGGACGCCGAGGAGGTCGCCGAGCTGGGCGACTTCACCCAGCGGGCGCTGCGCGCCCTGCGCAAGGCCAGCGGCGCGCAGGGCTTCAACGTGGGCATGAACCTCGGCGACGTGGCGGGCGCGGGCATCGCGGCGCACCTGCACCAGCACGTCGTGCCCCGGTGGGGCGGCGACACCAACTTCATGCCGGTCGTGGCGCGCACCAAGGTGCTGCCGCAGCTGCTGGCCGACACCCGGCGGCTGCTGGCCGAAGCCTGGGAGTGACGCCCGGGAGCGACCGTCAGGCGGGGGCGACCGTGACCGTGGCCGGCTTGCTCTCGTTGTGCAGCCGGTCCAGTGCCGTGACCAGGTAGGTGCCCGCCTGCTGGGCGGCGAACTCGGTGCCCGTCACCACCGCCACCAGGTTGCGGGCGTCGGCCGTGGCGCAGGCGCCCGGGCGGCCGGCGACCCGGTAGACGGCGTAGGAGCGGGCGCCGGGGGAGGCGCTCCAGCGCAGCGTCGACCCGTCGGCCCGCAGGCCGGACGGCTTGGCCGGGGCCTGGCCGCCGCGCTCCTCGATCAGCGGCAGCAGCGCGGGCCGCGAGTAGTGCTCGGCCACCAGCCGGTCCAGGACCCTCAGCGGGTTGGTCTTCAGCTGGGTGGCGCTGAAGTACACGTCGCCGGAGACCTGCTTGTGGGCGCGGTTGAGGGTCAGGTGGGCGGGCAGCTCGCCCGGCCTGGTCCACGCCTGGTTGCCGCGCGTGCCGACCTGGTAGAGCGCCTGGCCGATGTAGAGGTCGACGTCGGTGTCCTTGACCTGCTTGGCCCACCACGGCACGAGCACCCGGTAGTCGGCCGCCTTGAAGCCGCGCGGCCAGTACAGCTGCGGCATGACGTAGTCGACCGTGCCCGCCTTGATCCAGTGGCGCGCGTCGGCGTAGATGGCGTCGTAGGCCGACATGCCGGCGGTGGCCGAGCCCGCGGGGTCCTGGGCCTTGTTGCGCCAGATGCCGAAGGGGCTGATGCCGAACTTCACGTGCTTCTTGACGTCGTGGACGGCCTTGTCGACCTGCGCCACCAGCTTGTTGACGTTGTCGCGGCGCCAGTCGGCCAGCTTCCTGCCCTTGCCGTACTTTGTAAAGGCGGCGGCGTCGTTGAACGTCGCGCCGGCCACCGGATAGGGGTAGAAGTAGTCGTCGAAGTGCACGCCGTCGACGTCGTAGCGCTTGACGACGTCGGTGACGACGGCCGTGACGTGGTCGCGGACCTGCGGCAGGCCCGGGTTGTAGTAGAGGCGGTCGCCGTACTTGACGAGCCAGTCGGGGTGGACGCGGGCCGGGTGAGTGGCGGGCAGCCGCGACAGGTCGGTGTCATAGGCGGCGCGGTAGGGGTTGAACCAGGCGTGGAACTCCAGCCCGCGCTTGTGCGCCTCCTGGATGAGGAAGGGCAGCGGGTCCCAGCCGGGGTCCTTGCCGGGCGTGCCGGTGAGGTACTGCGACCAGGGCTCCATCGAGGACTTGTAGAGCGCGTCGGAGGCCGGCCGGACCTGGACGAAGACGGCGTTGAACCGGCGCGCGGCGGCGGCGTCGAGGAGCTTGACGTATTCGGCCTGCTGGCGGGCGGGGCTCAGCCCGGTGCGCGAGGGCCAGTCGATGTTCTTGACGGTGGCGATCCAGACGCCCCGCAGCTGCCGCTTGGGCGCCTTGGGGTCGGGCGCGCAGTCCTTGGCGGTCTGGGCGGCGGGCGAGGCGTTCGCGGTGGCGTCGGGCCGCGCGTCCGCGCGGGGGCCGTAGGCGTAGGCGACGCCTGTCGCGACGGCGGCCAGGGCGGCGGCGGCGAGCAGGGGACGTGCTGTGCGCATGGTTCCCCAGTGTGGCATCGCCTCAGGGATGCTTTGGCCAGAAAACCGAAATCATTTTGTGATATTACTGTGACATGAGTGGAGGATGGGGCGGGGCGTTCCTCGCGTTGCGCCCCGCCGTACCTCCCGTCACTCGGCCGACGCGGCGGCGACCTTGTCGGTCAGGTGCGACGGCAGCGGCTCGTAGCGCAGGAAGGAGCGCGTGAACGTGCCGGTGCCGTGCGACATCGACCGCAGGTCGATCGCGTAGCGCGTGATCTCCAGCTGGGGGACCTCCGCCTTCACCAGGGTCCTGCCGCGGCCCACCGCCTCGGTGCCGAGCACCCGGCCGCGCCGCGAGGACAGGTCGGACATCACCGAGCCGACGTACTCGTCCGACACCAGCACCGACAGCTCGTCGACCGGCTCCAGCAGCAGCACGGGCACCTTGGCGGCGGCCTCCTTCAGCGCCAGCTGCCCCGCGATCTGGAAGGCCATGTCGGAGGAGTCCACCGAGTGGGCCTTGCCGTCGTAGAGCGTGACGCGGATGTCGACCATCGGGTAGCCGTAGGCCACGCCGCGCTCCATCTGCTGCCGGACGCCCTTCTCCACCGACGGGATGAACTGCCGCGGGACCACGCCGCCGACGATCTTGTCGACGAACTCGAAACCCCCGCCGGACGGCAGGGGCTCGACCTCGATGTGGCAGATGGCGTACTGGCCGTGGCCGCCGGTCTGCTTGACGTTGCGCCCCATCGCCTGGGCCTTGCCGCCGAAGGTCTCCCGCAGTGGCACCCGCAGGTCCACCCGCTCGACCTCCACCCCGTGCCGCTTGGCCAGCCGGTCCAGCAGGACGTCGGTGTGGGCCTCGCCCATGCACCACAGCACCAGCTGCCGGGTCTCGGCGTTGTGCTCCAGGCGCAGCGTCGGGTCCTCGGCGACCAGGCGGGACAGCGCCTGGGACAGCTTGTCCTCATCGGCCTTGGACTTGGCCCTGATGGCCACCGGCAGCAGCGGGTCGGGCATCGACCAGGCGGTCATCAGCAGCGGCCGGTCCACGGCCGACAGCGTGTCGCCGGTCTCGGCCCGCGCCAGCTTGGCCACCGCCACGATGTCGCCGGCGATGGCCTTGGGCACCGTGCGCTGCTGCTTGCCCAGCGGGCTGGACAGCGTGCCGACGCGCTCGTCGACGTCGTGGTCCTCGTGGCCGCGCTCGGCCAGGCCGTGCCCGGAGACGTGGACGGTCATGTCGGGCCGCAGCGTGCCGGAGAAGACGCGCACCAGGCTGATGCGGCCCACGTAGGGGTCGCTGGTGGTCTTGACGACCTCGGCCACGAGCGGGCCCTCGGGGTCGCAGGCGATGTCCTGGACCGGCTTGCCGTCGATGGTGGTGATCTCGGGCAGCGGGTGCTCCAGCGGCGACGGGAAGCCCTGGGTGACGATCTCGAGGATCTCGGCGGCGCCCACGCCCGTGCCGCTGCACAGCACGGGGTAGAAGTTGCCGCGCGCCACCGCCTTCTCCAGGTCCTCGATGAGGACCTTGGTGTCGATCTCCTCGCCGCTCAGGTAGCGGTCCATGAGGGACTCGTCTTCGCTCTCCTGGATGATCCCCTCGATCAGCACGCCGCGGTGCTCGTCGATCTGCGCCCGGTAGGCGGGCTCGGGCTCCCTCTCCTGGCGGGTGCCGCCGCTGTAGTCGAAGAACTTCTGCGACAGCAGCCCGATGAGTCCCTTGACCTGCCCGGACTCGCTGACCGGCAGGTACAGCGGCGCCACGCCGTCGCCGAAGATGTCCTGGCAGGTGGCCAGCACCTCGGAGAAGTTGGCGCGCTGGTGGTCCAGCTTGGTGATGACGACCGCCCTGGGCATCCCGACCTGGGCGCACTCCTCCCACAGCATCTGGGTCAGCCCGTCGATGCCCTCGCAGGCCGACACCACGAACAGCGCCGCGTCGGCCGCGCGCAGGCCCGCGCGCAGGTCGCCGACGAAGTCGGCGTAGCCGGGCGTGTCCAGCAGGTTGATCTTGATGCCGTTGTGGACGAGGGGGGCCAGCGCCAGGTTCACCGACCGCTGCTGGCGCACCTCCACCTCGTCGAAGTCGCTGACGGTGGTGCCGTCCTCCACGCGGCCCGCGCGCTGGATGGTGCCGGTCGCCGTGAGCAGGTGCTCCACGAGGGTCGTCTTGCCCGCTCCCGAGTGGCCGACAAGGACGACATTGCGTATTCCATCCGCCCTGTCGGCCGTCGGTGCCCTGCCGGCGGCTCCCACGGGGTTCTTCTCGGCCACGTTGCCTCGCTTCCCTGGGCCCGAAGGGCCCGCGTCTTCGTCGGTTCGGCTCCAACGCCGCGCCCGCACCGGCTGCTTGGTAACCGCAAGGACGCGGTGTGTTCACCAAATACCCGTGTGGCGGATCTCACAAGAGGTGAGCGCCAAAGAAAATGGCCTACGATCGGAGCGCGATGCTGAAACTCCTGCGCCCGGCCATGACCCGGATCCTCACCCCCCTGGGCAGGGCTCTGGTGAACCGGGGGATCGGTCCGAACACCGTCACGGCGATCGGCACCCTCGGCACGGTCGCCGCCGCCCTGGTGCTGTTCCCCCTGGGCCAGCTGTGGTGGGGCGCCTTCACCATCGCGGTGTTCGTGCTGTTCGACCTGCTCGACGGCGTGGTGGCCCGGCTCGGCGGGGGCGGCGGCAGCACGTGGGGCGCGTTCCTGGACTCCACGCTCGACCGGGTGGCCGACGCGGCGATCTTCTCGGGGCTGATCGTCTACTTCGCGCTGGACGGCGACCTGCTCATGGTGGCCGTGACGCTGTTCTGCCTGGTGGCCGGGGCGCTGGTGTCGTATGTCAAGGCGCGCGCCGAGGGGCTGGGGCTGACCTGCGACGTGGGGCTGGCCGAGCGCCCGGAGCGGCTGCTGGTCAGCCTGGTCGCGGCGGGCCTGTCCGGGCTCGGCGTGCCGTACATCCTGCCCGCGGGCATGTGGCTGCTGGCCGTGGCGAGCGCCGTGACGGTGGTGCAGCGCATCCTCCACGTTCGTCGGCAGACTGGAGAGTGATGAGCGTCTCGATGATGGATCGCGCGGTCGCCGCGGGGTTCGCGGCGGGCTGGAAGCTGGTCCCCCTGCTGCCGGAACGGCTCACCGCCAAGGCGTTCGAGCGGATGGCCGACCGGGTCTGGCGCGGCCGCGGCCCGGCGGTGCGGCGCCTGGAGCGCAACCTGTCCCGGGTCACCGGCCTGAAGGACGAGGAGCTGCGCGAGCTGTCCCGCCGCGGCATGCGCTCGTACTTCCGCTACTTCCACGAGGTCTTCCGCCTGCCGAAGATGAGCGCCGAGGAGATCGAGCGGCGCACCCACGTCACCGGCGACGAGAACATCTGGAAGACGCTGGAGTCCGGCCGCGGGGTGGTGCTGGCGCTGCCGCACATGGGCAACTGGGACCAGGCGGGGGCGTGGCTGGCGGGCCGGGGCCAGCGCTTCACCACCGTGGCCGAGCGGCTCAGGCCCGAGTCGCTGTTCCGCCGCTACACCGCCTTCCGCGAGGGCCTGGGCATGGAGGTGCTGCCGCTGACGGGCGGGCCCGGCCACACGGTGGCCGTGCTGGCCTCCCGGCTGCGGCGGGGCGGCGTGGTGTGCCTGCCGGCCGAGCGCGACCTCACCCGCCACGGCATCGAGGTGGAGTTCTTCGGCGCCACCACCAAGGTGCCCGCGGGGCCGGCGCTGCTGGCCGTGCAGACCGGCGCGGCGCTGCTGCCCGCGGTCATCTGGTTCGAGGGCCCCGACTGGGCCATCCGCATCCACGAGGAGGTCCCGGTCCCGCGCGAGGGCACCCGCCAGGAGAAGGTCGCCGCCATGGCGCAGCGGCTGACGGAGTTCTTCGAAAAGGGCATCGCCGAGCACCCGGAGGACTGGCACATGCTCCAGCGCCTGTGGCTCGACGACCTGGATCCGCGGTGAGGGTCGCATGAGGGTCGGCATCGTGTGCCCCTACTCGTGGGACATGCCCGGCGGCGTCAAGCAGCACATCGACGACCTGGCCCAGGCCCTCATGGCGCAGGGCCACGAGGTGTCGGTGATCGCCCCGGCGGCCGACGACGGAGAGCTGCCGCCGTACGTGACCGGCGCGGGCCGGGCGGTGCCGGTGCCGTACAACGGGTCGGTGGCGCGGCTGTCGTTCGGGTTCCTGTCGGCGGCGCGGGTGCGGCGCTGGATCCAGGACGGCGGCTTCGACGTGCTCCACATCCACGAGCCGCTGATCCCGAGCCTGGGCGTGCTGGCCTGCTGGGCGGCCAAGGGCCCGATCGTGGCGACCTTCCACGCATCCTTCAGCCGCTCGCGTGCCATCGCGATCGCCGAGCCGCTGCTGCACAGCGCGCTGGAGAAGCTGCACGGGCGCATCGCGGTCTCCGACGCCGCGCGCAAGAGCCTGGTGGAGCAGTTCGGCGGCGACGCGGTGCTGATCCCCAACGGCGTGACCGTCAGCCGCTACGCCGAGGCCGAGCCGCTGCCCGGGTGGGGGCCCGACGGGGCCACGATCGGCTTCCTGGGCCGGGTGGACGAGCCGCGCAAGGGCCTGCCGATCCTGCTGGAGGCGCTGGCCGACATCCCCGGCGCCCGGCTGCTCGTGGCCGGCCCCGGCGAGGTCAAGGTGCCCAGGAACGTGCGCGACCGGGTGACGCTGCTGGGCATGGTCAGCGAGGAGGACAAGATCCGCGCCTACCACTCCGTCGACGTCTTCTGCGCGCCCAACACGGGCGGGGAGAGCTTCGGCATCGTGCTGGCCGAGGCGATGGCGTCCGGGGCGACCGTGCTGGCCAGCGACATCCCGGCCTTCCGCAAGGTGCTGGGGGAGGGGCAGGCCGGCGCGCTGTTCCGCAACGGCGACCCCGCCTCCCTGGCCGAGGAGGCCAGGGCGCTGCTGGCCGACCCGGAGCGGCGCGCCAAGCTGGCCGCCGAGGCGCGCGTGGCGGTGCGCAAGTACGACTGGTCCACGGTCGCGCGTGACGTGGTGCGGGTCTACGAGACGGTCACCGCCGGCGGGACCGGCCGCGTGGTGGAGGACTTGTGACCGAGCTTGTCGAGGGCACCAGTGAGCACAGCAGTCTACTCACAGGTCCGACGAAGGAGGGCCTGTGAGTGAGGGCATCGTCCTGCTGCTGGTGGGCATCCTCGTGGTGCTCACCGCCGTCTACATCTCCTGGCGGGCCGGGCGGCTGGACCGCCTGCACATCCGCCTGGAGCTGGCCCGCGAGGCGCTGGACGCGGCGCTGACCCGCCGCAGGGCCGTGGTGCTGGAGCTGGCCGGCTCGCGGCTGCTGGACCCGGCCACCTCGCTGGTGCTGGCCGCCGCCGCCCACGAGGCCCGTACGGCGGGGCCGGAGGAGCGCGAGCACGCCGAGAGCAACCTGTCCAAGGCCCTGCGCGCGGCGGCCGACCAGGAGCGCTTCCGCGAGAAGCTCGCCGAGTCGCCCGGCGGCGGCGACCTGCTGCAGGAGCTGGACGCGGCGGTGGCCAAGGTCGTCTACTCGCGGCGCTTCTACAACAACGCCGTGGCGGTGACGCGGGCGGCCCAGCGCCGGTGGCTGGCCAGGACCCTGCGGCTGGCCGGGCACACCGAGACCCCCGAGTTCTTCGAGATCGACGACCTCCCGCCGGAGAACATGTCCACGGAATAACCCCTTTTGCCAAACGCCGGTAAGCTTCTGCCGTTTTATTGGCGTTGAGCGGAGGAGTCAGCCAGTGCGAGCCGTGCGGACGATCCTGGCGGCGCTTGCCGTCCTCGCGCCCGTGGCGGCGTGCTCCGACGACAAGCCGCCCGCGTCCGCGCCGCAGGCGGCCACCGCCTCCCCGTCGGCCTCGCAGCCGCCGCCGGCCACGCACCCGTTCACCGGCCTGCCGTACGACGGGAAGCTGAGGCCGGTGCTGGCGGTGAAGATCGAGAACACCGCGGCCGGCAAGCCGCAGCTGGGCCTGAAGAGCGCCGACATCGTCTACATCGAGCAGGTCGAGGCGGGCCTGACGCGGCTGATGGCGATCTTCTCCTCCAAGCTGCCGCCCAAGGTGGGCCCGGTGCGCAGCGCCCGCATCTCCGACCTGCACATCACCCCGATGTTCGGCAAGCCGGCCTTCGCCTACTCCGGGGCGCAGACCAAGATGCTGCCGTTCATCGCCAAGGCGTCGCTGTTCGACGTCTCCGACAGCCGCGCGCCGGGCGCCTACTTCCGCCAGCCGGGCCGCTACGCGCCCTACAACCTGTTCGCCCACACCAGGAAGCTCCTGCAGAGCGCGCCCAGGGCGAGCAAGGCCAAGGACATCGGCTTCACCTTCGGCGAGGCCCCGGCCCAGGGCGGCGTGCCGCGCAAGTCCTTCACCGTCAGGTGGCCGGCGGCGCGCTTCGACTTCCGCTGGTCGCAGGCCAGGAAGCAGTGGCTGATCTGGCAGGACGGCAAGCGCGACATGGCCGCCGAGGGCGGGCAGCTGTCGGCGCCGACCGTCGTCGTGCAGTACACCAAGACCGTGCGCTCCCAGTTCCACGACAAGAACGACAGCTACACGCCGCTGGTCCACACCGTGGGCAAGGGCGAGGCGATCGTGCTGCGCGACGGGATGGCCTTCAAGGCGCGCTGGGAGCGGGAATCGGAGGAAGGGGGCACGACGTTCACCACTCCGGAGGGCGAGCCGATGAACTTCGCCCCCGGCCAGGTGTGGATCGCGCTCGCGAGCAAGAAGCCCGTCATTCCCTGAGTGGTCTGGTGCCGCGGAGCGAAAGTGGCCCTTAACGGGTACCACTGGCGCGTCCCTACACTGGGTGCGCAATCCGAAAAGCGTCGTGAGGTGTATCAACCGTGTCCGAAGTAGCCACCGGTACCGCTCGGGTCAAGCGAGGCATGGCCGAGATGCTGAAGGGCGGCGTCATCATGGACGTCGTCACCCCCGAGCAGGCCAAGATCGCTGAGGACGCCGGCGCCGTGGCCGTCATGGCCCTGGAGCGCGTCCCCGCCGACATCCGGGCCCAGGGCGGCGTGTCCCGCATGAGCGACCCGGACATGATCGAGGGCATCATCAACGCGGTGTCCATCCCGGTCATGGCCAAGGCCCGCATCGGCCACTTCGTCGAGGCGCAGGTGCTGCAGGCGCTCGGCGTGGACTACATCGACGAGTCGGAGGTGCTCACCCCCGCCGACTACGCCAACCACATCGACAAGTGGAAGTTCACCGTGCCGTTCGTGTGCGGGGCCACCAACCTCGGCGAGGCGCTGCGCCGCATCAACGAGGGCGCTGCCATGATCCGGTCCAAGGGCGAGGCGGGCACGGGCGACGTGTCGAACGCCGTGACGCACATGCGCACCATCCGCGCCGAGATCAAGCGGCTCACCTCCCTGCCGGAGGACGAGCTGTACGTCGCGGCCAAGGAGCTGCAGGCGCCGTACGAGCTGGTCGTCGAGGTCGCCAGGACCGGCAAGCTGCCCGTGGTGCTCTTCACCGCCGGCGGCATCGCCACCCCGGCCGACGCGGCGATGATGATGCAGCTGGGCGCCGAGGGCGTGTTCGTCGGCTCGGGCATCTTCAAGTCGGGCGACCCGGCCAAGCGCGCCGCCGCCATCGTCAAGGCCACCACCTTCTACGACGACCCCGACGTCATCGCCAAGGTCTCCCGCGGCCTGGGCGAGGCCATGGTGGGGATCAACGTCGACGACATCCCGGTGCCGCACCGCCTGGCCGAGCGCGGCTGGTAAAGGGATCCTCTTCAGGGGCGGCGTTATGCCGCCCCTTTCTCATTTTTTTCGTGATATTTCGCAGCTAGCTGTCTTGTGGTGTTCACCGGGGATTCAGGGGGTTCCGGAAGGCTACGGGCGTCCCTCTAGATCATCCGGGAGCGCCCCATGTCCCGACTCGACCGCCGGTCCTTCCTCGTCACAGGCCTCGCCACCGGCCTGGCCGCGGGCGTCGCCACCGCCTTACCCGCGGCCGCCGCGCACGCCGACCCCCAGCCCGACCCCCAGCCCGACCCCCAGCTCGACCCCACTGGCGAGACCGCCGGGTCGCTCGCCTCGCGCGGCCTGCGCGCCGACCCCTTCACGCTCGGCGTGGCCAGCGGCGACCCCGACCACGAGGGCTTCGTCATCTGGACCCGCCTTGCCGTCGACCCGCTGGCCGAGGACGGGATGGGCGGCATGCCGCCCTGGCCCTTCCCGGTGCTGTGGCAGGTCTACGCCGACGAGAACGCCCGCCGCGTCGTCCGCGCCGGCGTGGCCGTGGCCGCCCCCGAGTGGGGCCACAGCGTCCACGTGGAGGTCGGCTCGCTGCGCTCGGACCGGGAGTACTGGTACCGCTTCCGCGTCGGCCCCTACCTCTCCCCGCTCGGCCGGGCCAGGACCGCCCCCCACCCCCTGGCGTACGGCGGGCCGCTCGCGATGGCGTTCGTCTCCTGCGCCCAGTACGAGCACGGCTACTTCACCGCCTACCGCCGCCTGGCCGAGGAGCGCCCCGACCTGGTCCTCCACCTCGGCGACTACCAGTACGAGTACGCCAGGAACACCTACACCATCCCCGGCGGCAACATCCGCCACCACGAGGGGCCGGAGACCGAGACGCTGGCCGACTACCGCCGCCGCCACGCCCAGTACAAGGCCGACCCCGACCTGCAGGCCGCCCACGCCGCCTGCTCGTGGCTGGTGGTCTGGGACGACCACGAGCTGGACAACAACTGGGCCGACGAGGTGCCGGAGAAGCCGGAGATCCCGCAGCCGAACTTCCTGTCCCGGCGCGAGGCCGCCTTCCGCGCCTACTACGAGAACATGCCGCTGCGCCGCACCTCCATCCCGCGGGGCATCGACATGCAGCTCTACCGGCGCATCCGGTGGGGCGCGCTGGCCACCTTCCACATGCTCGACACCCGGCAGTACCGCGACGACCAGGGCTGCGGCGACGGCTACAAGGACTGCCCGGCCAGCCTCGACCCGGCCCGCTCCATCACCGGCGCCGAGCAGGAGGCCTGGCTGCTGGACGGCTTCCGCCACTCCCGCGCCCGCTGGGACATCCTCGGCCAGCAGGTCTTCTTCGCCCAGCGCGACAACAACGCCGGGCCGCAGAAGGTCACCAGCCAGGACGCCTGGGACGGCTATGTGGCATCGCGGCGGCGCATCACGCAGGGCTGGATCGACGCGGGCGTGCGCAACCCGGTGGTGCTGACCGGCGACGTGCACGCCCACTGGGCCGGCGACCTCAAGCTCGACTACGACGACCCCACCGGGCCCACCGTGGGCTCGGAGCTGGTGACGACCTCCATCAGCACCGGCGGCGACGGGCGCGACTCCGACCCGGCCACGCACCCGTTCCTGAAGATCAACCCGCACCTGAGGTTCTACAACAACCAGCGCGGCTACGTGCTCACCCGGATCGAGCGCGACCTGCTGACCGCGGACTTCAGGGTGGTGCCGCGGGTGCAGACGCCGGGCGCGGAGGTCTACACCCGCGCCACCTTCGTCGTGGAGGACCGGGTGCCCGGCGTCCAGCAGACCTACCTGCGCCCGCTGGACCCGGCCCTCAGCACGCTGGGCGGGATCACCGCCGAGGAGACCGTGCGCCTGGAGACCGAGCGCCCGTAGTGGTTGGATNCGCCCCCGCCCCCCGCCCCGTCGTCCGTGGCGGCGATGACGTGGAACGTGTGCGCCGGGACCAACTCGGCCTGCCCGCTGTATCGCGGCGGCGTGCACGAGCTGGGCTGGCGGGTCGCCCGCTACGCCGTCGGCCGGCCGATCAAGCCTGACGTGATCTTCCTGCAGGAGTTCTGCTCGGGCGCGGGCGCGCCGCTGGAGCGCTGGCTGGAGGAGCTGACCGGGCGGCCCTGGAGCGTCTCGTCCTGGGGGCTGGTGGCCGCCGACGGCTCGCCGTACGCCTGCCACCCCGACTACCAGGGCCGCGACCGCGGCGCCCAGAGCGTCACCGTCGCGGTGGCCCAGGACGCGGCCCGCTTCGAGGCGCACCCGCTGAGCTCGCCGCCCTGGTACGTCCGGCGGGCCGCGCTGTGCGCCGCCTATGCCGGGATCCGCGTCTGCGGCACCCACCTGTCCTCCGGCCGGGCCGACGACGACCGGCAGCCCGGCGCGCCGTACCGGACCAGGCAGGTCGAGGAGCTCCTCGCCCTGAAGGCCGGGCTGCTGGGCGGCGACCTCAACCTCACCCCCGGCCACCCCGCGCTGCGCGGCGCCTACCGGACCTACCGCGAGTGCGACCCGCGCAACCGGTGGACCTACACCGCGTCCGGGAAAACCGCGTCCGGGAAAGCCGCGTCCAGGAAGCTCGACTACCTCTTCGCCGCTCGCGTCAAGCGCTGTCACCTCGGCCCGGCGGACGCGCCCTCCGACCATCGCCCGCTGTACGTCCTGATGGAAGGGCCTTGATGGAAGAGCGAGGCCCCTGATGGTGTTCAATCAGGGGAAACCCCCTTCGACGGAAGGATGCGCTGTGCCCACGATCGGTGTCCTGGCCCTCCAAGGCGACGTGCGGGAGCACGTCCGCGCGCTGGAGGCCGCCGGAGCGACGGCCAGGGCCGTGCGCCGGCCCGCGGAGCTGGAGGCCGTCGACGCGCTGGTCATCCCGGGCGGCGAGTCCACCACCATGTGGAAGCTGGCCGACAGCTTCGAGCTGCTGGAGCCGCTGCGGCTGCGGATCAAGAACGGCATGCCCGCGTACGGCTCCTGCGCCGGCATGATCATGCTGGCCGACCGGATCGAGGACGGCGTCCCCGGCCAGGAGACCGTCGGCGGCATCGACATGACCGTGCGCCGCAACGCCTTCGGGCGGCAGGTCGACTCCTTCGAGGCCGACCTCGACTTCGCCGGCTCCCCGGTGCGCGCCGTCTTCATCCGGGCCCCGTGGGTGGAGTCCGTCGGCTCGGGTGTCGATGTGCTGGCCGCCACGGGAGATAGGATCGTCGCGGTCCGCCAGGGACCGCTGCTCGCGACGTCGTTCCACCCGGAGCTGACCGGGGACACGCGCGTGCACGAGTACTTCGTAGAGATGCTGAGGGAGCTGTAACTCATGTCCGGCCACTCCAAATGGGCGACGACGAAGCACAAGAAGGCTGCACTCGACGCCAAGCGTGGCAAGCTGTTCGCCAAGCTGATCAAGAACATCGAGGTGGCAGCGCGGACCGGTGGCCCCGACCCCGACGGCAACCCCACCCTCTACGACGCCATCCAGAAGGCGCGGAAGAACTCGGTGCCGCTGGACAACATCGAGCGCGCCCGCAAGCGCGGCGGCGGCCTGGAGGCGGGCGGCGCCGACTGGCAGACGATCTGGTACGAGGGCTACGGCCCGAACGGCGTGGCCCTGCTGATCGAGTGCCTCACCGACAACCGCAACCGCGCCGCCTCCGAGGTGCGCGTGGCGCTGACCCGCAACGGCGGCTCGCTGGCCGACCCCGGCTCGGTGTCGTACATGTTCAACCGCAAGGGCGTCGTCATCGTGCCCAAGAACGGCCTGACCGAGGACGACGTGCTGGCCGCGGTGCTCGACGCGGGCGCCGAGGAGGTCAACGACCTGGGCGACTCCTTCGAGGTGGTCTCCGAGGCCGGCGACCTGGTCCCGGTGCGCAAGGCGCTGCAGGAGGCGGGCATCGACTACGACTCGGCCGAGTCCAGCTTCCTGCCGAGCATCAGCGTGCCGCTGGACGAGGAGGCCGCCAAGAAGGTCTTCCGCCTCATCGACGCCCTGGAGGACAGCGACGACGTGCAGAACGTCTACGCCAACTTCGACGTCAGCGACGAGGTCATGGAGAAGATCGAAGCCTGAGGCTAGAGTTCCAGCCGTGCAACGTGTCGCCGGCTGGTTATTGACCCTCCCCGCCCTCCTGGCCGCGATCGTGACGCTGGTCGTGCCGACCGTGCGGACGATCGCCATGTCGTTCACCGACGAGGCCGTGCTGAGACCGGCCCGCCCCGTGGGGGCCGAGAATTACACGCGGCTCCTGGGCGACGAGCGCTTCTGGGCGGCCGCGGGCTTCACGCTCGCGCTGGCGATCCTGCCGTTGCTGGTCGTCGTGGTGGTGGCGCCGCTGCTGGCGGCCGCGCTCGACCACGGCGGCCCGTGGCCGCGGCGCGCGGGCCGGGTGGCCTTGTCGCTGTGGATCGTCGTGTGCTCGCCGGTCGCCATCGCCGTGGCGGGCGTGCCGCTGGTGACGCCCGGCGGCGGCCCCCTCGTCACGGCCCTGTACATCACCGCGGCGCTGTTCGGCGCGGTGTGCGGGCTGGCGCTCATCGCCTACCTGCCGGCCTCGCGCAGCGTGGGCGGCATGCTCGTGGCAGGCGCCGTGCTGGCCCTGGCCACGCTGGCCACGGGCCTGCAGGCCTTCGGCGTGGTCTACCCGCTGGCCGGCCGCGTCCCCACCCTGGGGGTGCTGCACCTCAGGCAGGCCTTCTCCGGCTTCCGGCTGGGGTACGGCGCCGCGCTCGCCACGGTGACGGGCCTGATCCTCGGCGTCCTGGGCCTGGTGGCCGTCGTCGTCCTGGTCGCGGCCCGGACGCGGCTGATGCTCCTGCCGCGCCCGGCCGAGGCCCGCGGCAGCCGGGTGCCCGGGGTGGTCGCGCTGGTCCTGGTCGTCGTGCTGGCGATCCTGGGCAGCCTGCCCTGGCTGTCGGCGGCGTTCCTGGGCGGCGCCGCGCCGCTGGACCCCCTGCGGCCGGATCCCGCACCGCTGGACACGGTGCGGCTCCACCTGTACACCTGGCTGCCCGCCCTGGCCGGGGCGCTGGTGTCGGTCGGCGTCGCCTACCTGGCCGCCCTCGGCATCGGCGGGCTGCGTCCCCTCGGCCGTCACAGCGAGTGGCTGCTGCTGGCCTTCGCGCCCTGGTTGTTCGTCGGCGTCGGGCCGCTGTCGGGCGCGCTGTGGCTGACCTACCGCGAGCTGGGCCTGCTCGACACCCTCGTGGCGCTCGTCGACCCGCTGCTGGTCAGCGTGCCCGCGCTGGTCGTGCTGACGCTGCTGTGCCGGGGGCTGGCCGAGCGCGGCGGCCCGTTCCTGGCCACGGTCGTGCTGCCGAGCCTGCCCATGGCGGCCGTCCTCGTGGGCGCGGTGACCCTGCTCAACGCCCAGGAGCCGCTGTGGCGGCTGCTGGTGGCCACCCGGCCCGAGCACTGGTCGGCCCCGGTGGCGCTGCTCCAGCTCCACAGCCGGGGATTCGGCGCCGACCCGCCGGTGGGCCTGACCACGCCGCCCCTGACGGTGGCCGTGGCGTTCGCCGCGCTCGTCGCCGCGCAGCTGACCTACCTCGACCGGCTCCGCCTCACCGTCGGCCGCTAGGTTGGGCTCTCGTGGAGATACGCGAGCTCACCCCCGACGACCTCGACGCCCTGCTCGACGTGCGCACCCGAGCCTTCGGCCCGGTCCCGCCCGCCGACGTGCCGGTCTGGCGTGAGACCTCGGCCGTCGCGATGGCCGAGGGCCGTCTGCTGGGCGCCTTCGATGGCGCCCGGCTGGCCGCCTCCGCCCGGCTGCGCAGGCTCACCCAGTGGTGGCACGGCAGGCCGCAGCCGCTGGCCGGGGTGGCCGGGGTGGTCGTCAACCCGGAGGACCGCGGGCGCGGCGTGGGCACCGCGATCGTGCGGGCCGCGATCGAGCGGGCGCGGGAGCAGGGATACGCCCTCTCGGCCCTGTATCCGGCCACCACGCCCATCTACCGTAGCCTCGGCTACGAGCACGCTGGCGCCATGCACCACGTCACCTTCCCGGCCGAGGCGCTGCGCCGCCTGGGCGCGGGCGGGGCGGCAGGGCTGCGCCGCGCTGGGCCGGGCGACGCCGCCGAGGTCGTCGCCCTGCTGGGGCGGCTGCACGCCGCCGACCGCGCCAGCGGCGTGGTCTCCTGGGAGGAGCGCACCTGGCGGCGGCTGCTGGGCGCCGAGGGGGACATGCGCTACATCGCCGACGACGGGCTGGTGGTCTACCGCTGGGACGGCGACGGCCTGCGGGTCGGCACGCTCGTCGCGGGCTCGCGGGAGACGGCCGCGGCGCTGTGGTCGCTCGTCGGCTCCTCCTCGTCGGTCGCCGAGCGGGTCGTCGCGGTCCTCGCGCCGGAGGATCCGGTGTTCTGGCTGCTGCGCGAGCGGTCCCGGGAGCAGGTGACGAGGGTGCGGTGGATGCTGCGCGTGCTCGACGTGGCCGCCGCGATCGGGCGGCGCGGCTTTCCCGCGGGCGTGTCCCTGGAGGCCTTCGTGCGGGTGGAAGGGCTGGGCGGCTGGCGGCTGGAGGTGTCGGGCGGGTCCGGTACGGCTGTCGCGACGGCCTCGGGACAGGGGCCCAGCCTCACGCTCAACGGGCTTTCGGCGCTTTTCGCCGGCCTTCCGGCCGCGACGCTGCGCCGCGGCGGGATGATGGCGGGGGACGGGCGTCACGACGAGGCGCTCGACGTGGCCTTCGCGGCCCGGCCATACACGCTCGACTACTTCTGAGCCGCTTTCGATCCGCGCCCGGTGGGGCGGGGATGCGTGCGGCGGGCGCGCCGGAGCGATAAGGTTGCCTACCGAACAGGTGTTCGGCGCTCGGCCGGGAGGGGGAGCAGGTGCGCGTCTTGGGCATCGACCCGGGGCTGACCCGGTGCGGCCTGGGGGCGGTCGAGGGCCGTCCCGGCGCGCCGCTGTCCCTCGTGGCCGTCGGCGTCGTGCGCACCTCGGCCGACGACGAGCTGGGCGCCCGGCTGCTGGGCATCGAGGCGGGCATCGAGGAGTGGCTGGAGGAGGTCAGGCCCGACGCGGTGGCCGTCGAGCGGGTCTTCAGCCAGCACAACGTCCGCACGGTCATGGGCACGGCGCAGGCCGCCGGCGTCGCCGTGCTGTGCGCCGCCCGCCGCGGGCTGCCCGTCGCGCTGCACACCCCCTCGGAGGTCAAGGCCGCCATCACCGGCAGCGGCACCGCCGACAAGAAGCAGGTCGGCCACATGGTCACCCGGCTGCTGCGGCTCGGCGAGATGCCCAGGCCCGCCGACGCCGCCGACGCGCTCGCCCTGGCCATCTGCCACGTGTGGCGGGGCGGCGCCCAGCACCGCATCGCCCAGGCATTGGCGACGAGGAGGTCAGCGCCGTGATCGCGTCCGTGTCCGGCCGGGTCGCAGCCCTCGCCCCCGACTCGGCGGTCATCGAGGTCGGCGGCGTGGGCGTGCTCGTGCACTGCACGCCCGGCACGCTGGCCGGCCTGCGCGTGGGGGAGCAGGCGCGGCTGGCCACCTCGCTGGTCGTGCGCGAGGAGTCGCTGACGCTGTACGGCTTCGCCACCGACGACGAGCGCACGGTGTTCGAGCTGGTCCAGACGGCCAGCGGGGTCGGGCCGAAGCTGGCGCTGGCCATGCTGGCGGTCCACACGCCCAACGCGCTGCGGGTCGCGGTCGCCTCGGCGGACCTCAAGGCGCTGACGATGATCCCCGGAATCGGCCAGAAGGGCGCCCAGCGCATCGTGCTGGAGCTGAAGGACAAGCTCGGCACGCCGCAGACCGCGCTGGATGCGGCCCTCAACGGCGCCTCGCGCAAGGCGGCCTGGCGGGAGCAGGTGCACGCCGGGCTGGTGGGGCTGGGATACTCGGCCAAAGACGCCGACGAGGCGCTCGCGATCGTGGAGCCGCAGGCCGACGCCGAGCTGGCCGCCGGCCGTGAGCCGCAGGTGGCGGCGATGCTGAAGGCCGCGCTGAGGGCGTTGAGCGTGCGATGAACCCACCGCTCCCGCACGAAGGCAGGCCGGCGGATCCTGGAGGTGGCGACGTGACGCTCGGCAGGGACCTCGTCTCCCCCGACGCGGAAGGCGGCGACGAGCTGCAGATCGAGGCCGCCCTGCGGCCCAAGCGGCTGAGCGAGTTCATCGGCCAGGCCAGGGTGCGCGAGCAGCTCTCGCTCGTCCTGGAAAGCGCGCTCAAACGCGGCAAGACGCCCGACCATGTGCTGATGAGCGGCTCGCCCGGGCTCGGCAAGACGACGCTCGCGATGATCATCGCCGCCGAGCTGGGCGCGCCGCTGCGCATCACCTCGGGCCCCGCCCTCGAACGGGCCGGCGACCTGGCCGCCATCCTGTCCACCCTCGCCGAGGGCGAGGTGCTGTTCGTCGACGAGATCCACCGCATGGCCAGGCCCGCCGAGGAGATGCTCTACATGGCCATGGAGGACTTCCGCGTCGACATCGTGGTCGGCAAGGGCCCGGGGGCGACCGCGATCCCGCTCGACATCGCCCCCTTCACCCTGGTCGGCGCCACCACCCGGGCCGGGCTGCTGCCCGCGCCGCTGCGCGACCGCTTCGGCTTCACCGCCCACATGGACTTCTACGAGGTCGAGGAGCTCGAACAGGTCCTCCACCGCTCCGCCAGGCTCCTGGGCATCGCCCTGCCCGACGACGGCGCCCACGAGATCGCCCGCCGCTCGCGCGGCACGCCCCGCATCGCCAACCGGCTGCTGCGGCGCGTGCGCGACTTCGCCGAGGTGCGCGCCGACGGCGTCATCACCCGCGACCTGGCCGCCGCCGCCCTCGACCTGTACGAGGTCGACGCCGAGGGCCTGGACCGGCTGGACCGGGCGGTGCTGGACGCGCTGCTGCGCAAGTTCGGCGGGGGGCCGGTGGGCCTGTCGACGCTGGCCGTGGCCGTGGGGGAGGAGCCCGAGACGGTCGAGGTGGTCGCCGAGCCGTTCCTGGTACGGCAGGGCCTGGTGGCGCGCACGCCCCGCGGGCGGGTGGCGACGGCCGCCGCCTGGATCCACATGGGCATGACGCCGCCCCCCGACGCCTTCGGCGCGGCACCGGCCGAGTGACGCCGGCCGGGCGACAGGGGAGCGCGGGGCCCTGCCATACGGGACGCCGGGATCACAAAACGGTTGCAACGTTGCGAATTGGGAACTTCCCCGCGTGCCGAACCGCTGGTTCGTTGCCGCGTTTCGCAACAAGCGCCTACACTCCGTGGCTTGCCCGGCTGTGTAGGCTGCGGGCTGAGCGGCGTTCGCGCATCGCAACAAGCGGAATTTCCGGTTCGAAACCGGTGTCGACCTCTTGTAAGAGAAGACGGAAGGTGGCCCCTCATGGGCGGCAATAGTGGCCTGTCAACCATCCTGATGCTGGTCCTGATGGTTGTGGCGTTCTACTTCCTGCTGATCCGCCCGCAGAAGAAGCGGCAGCAGGAGGCCATCAAGATGCAGAACAGCCTCACCCCCGGCACCCGGGTCATGACCACGACCGGCCTGTTCGGCACCGTCGTGGCGATCGACCACGAGGACGTCGTCCTGGAGATCGCGCCGGGCGTGGAGACCCGCTGGGTCAAGGCGGCCATCGGGCGTGTCCTGACGCCGGTCCAGGACATCGCGGAGGAATCCAGGGAGGAGAACTCCGAGGTCACGGACGAGGAGCCGGCCCCGCGGGCGGACCAGGCCGCCCAGAGCGACACCGACCAGGAATCCAACACCCGCAAGTCCTGACTAGGCTCTCGGCACAAATCCCTATAGCTGAAAGAACAGACGACCAGTGGCCCGACCGACCAGCCGCCAGAGCAGACCGGGGCGCACGCTCCTGGCGCTCCTGGCGCTCATCCTCGCCATGGGCGGTGCGATGGCGCTGCAGAAGGCGTTCACGCCCAAACTCGCCCTCGACCTCGCCGGCGGCACGACCGTGACGCTCACGCCCAAGACGCTCGACGACAAGCCGCCCTCGCAGGAGGCGCTCGACCAGGCGGTCAACATCCTGCGCAACCGCGTCAACGGCAGCGGCCTGTCCGACGCCGAGGTGGCCAAGACCGGCGACAACATCGTCATCTCGGTGCCGGGAGCGGGGCAGAAGGAGACGGTCGAGAAGATCGGGAAGACGGCCGAGCTGCGCTTCCGCCAGGTGCTGGCCTATGAGCTGACCCAGCCGCCCGCCGGGATGACCACCGAGGCCCCCAAGCCGAGCGGCTCGCCTTCCGCCTCGCCGTCCCAGCCGGCGGCCAGCCCCAAGGCCAGCTCCAAGGCCAGTCCCAAGGCCAGCCCGTCGGCCTCGCCCACGGGCAAGGCCCTGTCCTCGGCGCTGACCGAGCCGACCACCAGCCCCTCGCCCAAGGCCACGGGCCGGGGCAACGCCAAGGCCACGCCGAAGCCCAGCCCCTCGGCCACGCCGTCCGCCCAGGCCACCCAGCCGCCGCAGCAGGGCCAGCTGGTCGGCAGCACCGAGGGCGTGGACCCGGCGGTGCTCAAGCAGTTCCAGCAGCTCGACTGCCGCGACCCCAACAACCGCGGCCAGGGCGTCCAGGACGACCCCAACAAGCAGTACGCCGCCTGCGCCGACGACGGCAGCGCCAAGTTCATCCTCGACGTCGCCAAGGTCGTCGGCACCGACATCGACTCGGCCTCGGCCGGCATCCCGCAGGGCCGCACCGAGTGGATCGTCCAGCTGTCGTTCAAGGGCAAGGGCCCGGCCGAGTGGAGCAAGCTCACCACCCAGGCCTTCAACTCGCCCGAGCCGCGCAACCAGGTCGCCATCGTCCTGGACGGCGTGGTGATCAGCGCCCCGCGGATCATCAACCCGATCCCGGGCGGCCAGGCCGAGATCACCGGCGGCTTCGACGAGGCCAGCGCCACCGCCCTGGCCGACCAGCTGAAGTACGGCGCGCTGCCGCTGAAGTTCGTGATCGGCTCGGCCGAGACCGTGTCGTCCACGCTCGGCACCGACCAGCTGCGCGGCGGCCTCATCGCGGGCCTCATCGGCCTGCTGCTGGTCGTGGTGTACTGCCTGCTCTACTACCGCGGCCTGGGCATCGTCGCGGTGCTGAGCCTCGTGGTGGCCTCGATCATCACCTACGAGGCGGTGTGCGTCCTCGGCGCGAACATCAACTTCCGCCTGTCGCTGCCGCACATCATCGGCCTGGTGGTCTCCATCGGCATCACGGCCGACTCCTTCATCGTGTACTTCGAGCGCATCCGCGACGAGATGAAGGAGGGCAGGCGCTCGCTGCGCGCCGCCGTCGAGGTGGCCTGGGTGCGCGCCCGGCGCACGATCCTGATCGCCGACGCGGTCATGTTCATCGCCGCCGTCGTGCTGTACTTCCTGGCCGTCGGCGGCGTGGCCGGCTTCGCCTTCGCGATGGGCCTGACCACGCTGATCGACATCATCGTGGTGTTCCTGTTCACCAAGCCCTTCATCGCCCTGCTGGCCAGGCTGAAGTTTTTCGCCAAGGGCCACAAGCTCTCCGGTCTCGACGCGGAGCGCATGAGCGCCGACACTGTCCGTACGACCACCCCGCAGGAGGCCTGACATGGGACTCGGGCGTCGCCTCTACCGCGGCGAGATCGACGTTGACTTCGTCGGCAGGCGGAAGCTGTGGTACGGCCTGTCGGCCTTCCTGATCGTGTTCTCCATCGCCGGCCTGATCTTCAGCGCGGCGGTCCACGGCAGCCCACTGAACCTGGGCGTGGAGTTCAGGGGCGGTTCGGTCTTCACCTTCAAGGCCCCCGGCGCCACCATCGAGCAGGTCCGCGGCACCTTCAGCGACGAGGGCGTGCACCAGCCCATCGTGCAGTCCGTCGGCACCGACGGCGGCTGGCGCGTGACCACCGAGCCGCTGCCGGAGGCCGGCAGGGACAAGGTGCAGCAGGCCATCGTCCAGGACTTCCGGGTGCCCGAGCAGAGCATCAGCATCCAGGCGATCGGCGCGTCCTGGGGCGGCGAGGTCGCCACCAAGGCGTGGATCGGCCTGGGCGTGTTCATGCTCGCGATCATCTTGTACCTGAGCCTGGCGTTCGAGCCGAAGATGGCCCTGTCGGCCATCGTGGC
Source organism: Thermoactinospora rubra (assembly GCF_002093975.1). Lineage (GTDB taxonomy): Bacteria > Actinomycetota > Actinomycetes > Streptosporangiales > Streptosporangiaceae > Nonomuraea > Nonomuraea rubra_A. The sequence goes on along the minus strand of NZ_KZ084328.1, from coordinate 52,939 downwards.
GCTGCTCCACGACCTGATCATCACGGCCGGCATCTACGCCTGGTCGGGCTTCGAGGTCACCCCGGCGACGCTGCTGGGCTTCCTGACGATCCTGGGCTACTCGCTCTACGACGCCGTCGTGGTGTTCGACATGATCAAGGAGGTCACGGCCAAGCTCGGCACGGGCAGCAAGAAGACCTACACCCAGGCGGCCAACGACGCGCTCAACCACACGCTGATCAGGTCGCTGAACACCTCGCTGGTGGCCATCCTGCCGGTCGCCGCGATCCTGTTCATCGGCACCACGCTGCTGGGCGCCGGCACGCTGAAGGACCTGTCGCTCGCGCTGTTCGTGGGCATGCTGGTGGGCACCTACTCCTCGCTGTGCGTGGCCACGCCGCTGCTGGTCACGCTCAAGGAGCGGGAGCCGAAGTACCAGGCCATCGCCCGCCGCCTGGCCGCCACGCAGGGCGGCGGGAAGGCCAAGGGCGGCAAGGCGGCCGTGGCCAAGGGCTAGAAAAGGCGCAGGCACCCGTACGATGCCTCCGTCCCCGTCGATGGGGCGGAGGCGTCGCCGTACCAGAGGATGGCCATGACCGACCTGCAGACGCTGATCCTGGACCGGATCCGCGACATCCCCGACTATCCCAAGCCCGGAGTGATCTTCAAGGACATCACCCCGCTCCTGGCCGACCACGAGGCGTTCGCGGCCGTGGTGGAGGAGCTGGCCGGGCTGCGCGAGGTGGACAAGATCGCCGGGATCGAGGCGAGGGGCTTCATCCTGGCCGCGCCGGTGGCCCTGCGGGCCGGGGCCGGGTTCGTGCCGGTGCGGAAGAAGGGCAAGCTGCCTTACGAGACGCTCGAGGCGTCCTACGATCTGGAGTACGGCTCGGCCTCCATCGAGGTCCACCGCGACGCCTTCCGCCCCGGCGACCGCGTCCTGATCGTCGACGACGTCCTGGCGACCGGCGGCACCGCGCGGGCGGCGGTGGAGCTGCTGCGCAGGGCGGGTGCCGACGTGGCCGGCGTGGCCGTGCTGATGGAGCTGTCGTTCCTGCGCGGGCGCGAGCGGCTGGCCGGAGTCGGCCTCCACTCCCTGGTGACCGTCTGACGCTGGATACACTGGGGAATCTGGACTCGGACCAAAGGAGTCTGTGTGCCCCGTGATGTGGCCGCACCAGAGGTGACCGACGCGGCGAACGCGAGCGCCGAGACCCGCGACGCCGCGCCGGGCAGTCCTCCGGCGCGCCGGCGAAGGTTTGGGGGTGGGGCCATGAATCCGGTGCTCGAACCGCTGTTCCGCACCGTCCGCGCCACCCACCCCAAGGCCGACCTGCGCCTGATCCAGCGCGCCTACGAGGTCGCCGCCCACCACCACCGCGACCAGAAGCGCAAGAGCGGCGACCCCTACATCACCCACCCGCTCGCGGTCGCCACGATCCTGGCCGAGCTCGGCACCGACGACGAGACGCTGTGCGCGGCGCTGCTGCACGACACGGTCGAGGACACCGCCTACAGCCTGGAGGAGCTGCGCGCCGACTTCGGCGACACCATCGCCAACCTGGTCGACGGGGTCACCAAGCTCGACAAGGTCAAGTTCGGCGACGCCGCGCAGGCCGAGACCGTGCGCAAGATGGTCATCGCGATGTCGCGCGACATCCGGGTGCTGATCATCAAGCTGGCAGACCGGCTGCACAACATGCGCACGATGCGCTACCTGCCCGAGCACAAGCGGCAGCAGAAGTCGCGCGAGACGCTGGAGATCTTCGCCCCGCTGGCCCACCGCCTGGGCATGAACACCATCAAGTGGGAGCTTGAGGACCTGGCGTTCGCGATGCTCTACCCCAAGCGGTATGACGAGATCGCCCGCATGGTCTCCGAGCGCGCCCCCCGCCGGGACCTGTTCCTGCAGGAGGTCATCGAGAAGGTCTCCGCCGACCTGCGCGAGGCCAAGATCCGCGCGGTGGTGAAGGGCCGGCCCAAGCACTACTACTCGGTCTACCAGAAGATGATCGCCCGCGACGTGGCGTTCGACGACATCTACGACCTGGTGGGCATCCGGGTCCTGGTCGACACGGTGCGGGACTGCTATGCCGCGCTCGGAACGATCCACGCGCGGTGGAAGCCGGTGCCGGGCCGGTTCAAGGACTACATCGCGATGCCCAAGTTCAACATGTACCAGTCGCTGCACACCACGGTGATCGGCCCCGGGGGCAAGCCGGTGGAGCTGCAGATCCGCACCCACGCGATGCACCACAGGGCCGAGTACGGCGTGGCCGCGCACTGGAAGTACAAGGAGGAGGTCGGCTCCGGCGGGGCGGGCAAGGGCAAGCCCGGCAACGAGATGGCCTGGCTGCGCCAGCTGCTGGACTGGCAGAAGGAGACCTCCGACCCGGGCGAGTTCCTGGAGTCGCTGCGCTTCGACCTGTCGGTCAACGAGGTCTACGTCTTCACCCCCAAGGGCCGGGTGATCGACCTGCCCGAGGGCGCCACGCCGGTCGACTTCGCCTACGCCGTCCACACCGAGGTCGGCCACCGCTGCATCGGTGCCCGCGTCAACGGCCGGCTGGTGCCGCTGGAGTCCAAGCTCAACAACGGCGACACGGTGGAGATCTTCACCTCCAAGTCGCCCGACGCCGGGCCGTCGCGCGACTGGCTGAAGTTCGTCAAGTCGGGCCGGGCCCGCAACAAGATCCGCCAGTGGTTCTCCAAGGAGCGGCGCGAGACCGCGATCGAGGGCGGCAAGGAGGCCATCGGGCGGGCGATGCGCAAGCAGGGCCTGCCGATGCAGCGGCTGATGTCCGGCGAGGCGCTGCTGGCGCTGGCGCGCGATCTGCGCTACTCGGATGTGTCGGCGCTGTACGCGGCGGTGGGCGAGGGCCACATCTCCGCCCAGTCGGTCGTGCAGAAGCTCGTGGCGTCCATAGGCGGCGTGGAGAGCGTCGAGGAGGACATCGCCGAGACCGCGGTCCCCACGCGCCTCAGAGGCCGTCCCAGGGGCGGCGGGGCCGGTGTGGTGGTGGCCGGCGACCCCGACGTGTGGGTGCGGCTGTCGAAGTGCTGCACGCCGGTGCCGGGCGACCAGATCGTCGGGTTCGTCACGCGGGGGCACGGCGTGTCGGTGCACCGGGCGGACTGCACCAACATCCAGCAGCTGAAGGCGCAGCCCGACCGGCTGGTGGAGGTGAGCTGGTCGCCCGGCGAGGACTCGGTCTTCCTCGTGGCGATCCAGGTGGAGGCGCTGGACCGGCCGCGGCTGCTGTCCGACGTCACGCGCACGTTGTCCGACCAGCACGTCAACATCCTGTCCGCGTCGGTGACGACCTCGCGCGACCGGGTGGCGATCAGCAGGTTCACCTTCGAGATGGGCGACCCCAAGCACCTGGGGCACGTGCTGAAGGCGGTGCGCAGCATCCAGGGCGTGTTCGACGTCTACCGGGTCAGCGGCGCGGGCGGCTGACCCGTCTCACCGGGCTCCTCAGGCGGGCTTGCGGCCCACCGCGCACAGGTGGTAGTCGCCGATGCCGCGGTAGGGGACGTGGACGGGGTCCTCCTCGGGCCGCCATTCCATGATGTTGACGATGCCGGGCTCCAGCAGCTCCAGCCCGGCCGTGAACCGCTCGAAGGCGGGCCTGCGCCGGGCGATGAAGGGGGAGGAGGCCCGCTGGTAGACCGCCTCGACGTCGGGCGCCACCGACGGCCTGGCGTCCGGGGCGACGTGGCTGAGCACGAGGTAGCCGCCCGCCGGCAGCCTGTCGCGGAGGCGGCGCATGATGCCCTCGGGGTCCTCCTCGTCGGTGACGAAGTGCAGCACCGACACGACGAGCACGGCCATGGGCCGGCCGGGGTCCAGGACCTCCAGCACCTGCTCCATGAGCTCCTCCGGCTTGCGCAGGTCGCCCAGCTGCACCCACACCCGGTCGGAGTCGCGTAGCAGCGCCCGCGAGTGGGTCAGCACCACCGGGTCGTTGTCGACGTAGACCACCTTGGCGTCGCCCACGGCCTCGTGGACGTGCCCGGCCGTGGGCAGGCCGGAGCCGATGTCGACGAACTGGTCCACCCCCAGCTTCCGCAGCTCGCGCACCGCCCGGCGCAGGAAGGCGCGGGTGGCGACCGCCCCCTCCCGGATCTCGGGCACCAGGGCGAGCACGCGCTCGGCGGCTTCGCGGTCGGCCTCGAAGTTGTCCTTTCCGCCCAGGTAGTAGTCGTACATGCGGGCCACGTTCGGGATCGCGGGGTTGATCCCGGCCGGCGGACGGTGCTGCGACATTGGTCCTCTTTATCTGGCAACGTGTTGCTTTGGACCATAGACGATCTCCGCCGGAGTTGCGATCATCGCTTGCTATGACCCGCCGACTCCTCGGACTCGACCTGGCCCCGGGCTACACCAAGGGCAACCTGTGGTCGGGCTTCACCCTCGGACTGCTCGGAACGTCCGTCATCACCTTCCTGCCGGCCGCCCAGCCGTACGTGCTCACCGAGATCCTGGGGCTGGCGGCCGACACGCAGGGCCGGGTGACCGGCCACCTGCAGATCGCGGCCGAGGTGGGGCTGATCGCGAGCCTGGCGTGGTACGGCGCGCTGTCCGACCGGGTGGGCAGGCGGGCCGTCGCCGTGGCCGGCCTGGCGCTGTGCGCGCTGGGAGCCGCCCTGTACCCCTACGCGGGCGGCGAGGCCGTCCTCATCGCGCTGCGGGTGCTGTTCGCGCTCGGCATCGCCGCCCTGCACGTGACCATGTCGGCCATCGTGGTGGACTACGTCCGCGACCACTCGCGCGGCAAGTCCTACGGCCTGCTGGGACTGTTCAGCGGCATCGGCGCGGTCGTCTCGGTGCTCGTGCTGGTGCGGCTGCCCACCGTCCTGGAGCGCGGCGGCATGTCCCCCGAGGCCGCCGGGCGGACCGGCTTCCTCATCGTGGCGGCGCTCACGCTGCTCGGCGCGCTGGTCCTGCGCTTCACGCTCTCGCCGTCCTGGAGCGCCCGGAGCGAGCCGCGCGTCAGGCTCACCACCCTGGTCGCCCAGGGCGTCAAGCTGGCCCGCGACCCCGGCGTGGCGCTGTCCTACGCCGCCTCCTTCGTGGCCAGGGCGGACCTGGCGCTGGTGGCCAGCTTCCTGTCGCTGTGGATCGCCGACCACGCCAGGACCGAGCGCGGCATGTCGGCCACCGAGGCCGTGGCCCGCGCGGGCGCCGTCGTCGGCATCGCCTACACCGTCATCGTCCTGGGCGCCCCGCTGTACGGCTGGCTCGGCGACCGGATGAAGCGCCAGAACGTCGTCATCCTCGCCCAGGCGGTCGCCGCGGCGGCCTACCTGTCGACCCTGCTGGTCGGCGACCCCCTCGGGCCCGGCATGATGATCGTGGCGGCCTTCATCGGGCTGGGCGAGATCGGCGTCATCACCACCGCGGGCCCGCTGCTCGCGCAGCAGGTGCCGGCCCGCTACCGCGGCTCCAGCTTCGGCGTGCAGATCCTGTGCGGCGCGATCGGCATCTTCGTCGTCTCAGGCGTCGGCGGCTGGCTGTACGACCTGTGGCGCCCGGCCGCGCCGTTCGCGCTGTCCGGCGCGTGCGGGCTGCTCGTGGTGCTGTTCGGCCTGGCCGTACGGCGGCGCGTGGTCCCGCACCCCGAAGCAGACGAGGAGCGGGAACCGGCGGGCCTCAGCTGAACTCGGCGAGCGTGCGCTCGGCCTCCTCCAGCCAGGAGCGCCGGGCCGCGATCGCCTCCTCGGCCTCCCTGACGTCCTTGGCCCGCCCGGCCGCCTGCGCCTTGGCCAGGCGGTCCTCCAACTGGGCGATGGAGGCCCGCAGCTGGTCGACCGTGCTCTGCGCGCGGGCGCGGGCCTCGGGGTTGGAGCGCTTCCACTCCGCCTCCTCGGCCTTGCGCACGGCCTCGTCGATCCGCCGCAGCCCGCCCTCGAGCCGGTCGCGCTGGTCGCGCGGCACGGGACCGATGGCCTCCCACCGCTCCAGCACCGACCGCAGCGCCGCCCGGGCGGCCCGCACGTCGGTGACGGGCAGGATCTTCTCGGCCTCGGCCAGCAGCTGCTCCTTGGCCGTGGCGTTGGCCGCCAGCGAGGCGTCGCGCTGGGCGTAGACCGCCGAGCGGGCCTGGAAGAACTGGTCCTGGGCGGCCTTGAAGCGCGCCCACAGCTCCTCCTCCGCCTCGCGCGAGGCCCGGCCGGCCGCCTTCCAGCGCTGCATCAGGTCACGGTAGGCGGCGGCGGTCTGGTTCCAGTCGGTGGAGGAGGCCAGCTCCTCGGCCTCCTCGACGATGCCCTCCTTGACCGCGCGCACGCTCTCGCGCTGCTGGTCCAGGCCCGCGAAGTAGGCCTTGCGCCGCTTGGCGAAAGCCGTACGGGCCGCCGACAGCCGCTTCCACAGCGCCGCCTCGGTGACGCGGTCGGCGCGCTCGGCGGCCTTCCACTCCTCCACCAGCTGGCGCAGGCGCTCGCCGCCCGACTTCCAGTGGGTGGTCTCCTCGGCGATGCGCTCGGCCTCGGCGACGATGCGCTCCTTGACCGCCCTGGCCTCGTTGCGCGCCTGCTCGCGCGCGGCCCTGACCTCCTCGCGGCGCTTGGCCACCAGCTCCGACAGCGCGTCCAGCTGGGCCGACAGCGCGCCCAGGTCGCCCACGGCGTGCGCGTCGGCCACCGCCTCCCGCAGCTTGAGAATGCTCGCCTCGGCCTGTGCGGGGGACAGGTCGGTGCCCTTGACGCGCTGCTCCAGCAGCTGGACCTGGCCGGCCAGCTCGTCGTACTTGCGGTGGAAGTACGCCAGCGCCTCCTCGGGCTCTCCGGCCTTCCAGGAGCCGACGGCCCGCTCCCCATCAGCCGTACGCACGTAGACGGTGCCGTCGTCGTCTACCCGGCCCCACGGGTCGGTGCTCACCGTGTCCTCCCGCACTTTCCTCAACCTTTCGGGACTACCCGTCCCTAGTGCTATTACGTCAGCTCTTGCCAGCCATTGTCACGTCTTCGAATTCGACGCTCTCCTTGGGCGCGCCCGTCCCGTCGGGACCGGGCGTGAGGACGCCCGCCTTGTTGACCTTGTCCAGGATGTCCAGGCCCTTCGTGATCGTACCGACAAGGGTGTACTCGGCGGGAAGGATTGGGATGTCGCCGTACACCAGGAAGAACTGGCTGCCCGTGGTGCCGGGCTGGGAGGTCTTGGCCATCGCCATCACGCCGCGCTTGTAGGTCGCGCCCTCCAGGTTCTCCTCCGCCATGCGGAAGCCCGGCCCGCCCTGCCCGTCGGTCTGGCTCTTGCCGTCGGCCTTGGCCAGCGGGTCGCCGCACTGCAGCATGGGGAACTGCTCGCTGCCCAGCCGGTGGCACTTGCTGCCGTCGTAGTAGCCCTCCTTGGCCAGGTACGCCAGCGCGTTGACCGTGCACGGCGCCTTGGCGGAGTCGAGCTTGACGACGATGTCGCCGCGGTTGGTCTTGATCGTCATGGTCGTGGGCAGCTTGGCCGGGTCCACCTTGGCAGGCGGCATGCCGACGTCCTTGACCTCGCCGGCGGTGTCGGCGACGTAGTCGCAGGTGCCGGTCGCGGCGTCGAACGGCTTGGGCCCCGCCGCCGCGGTCGCGGTGTCGGTGGCGGCGGGCGTCGGATCGCTGGACGCCTCAGAATCCTTGGCGTTGCCCCCGATCAGGGCCGTCGCGGCCACGATGCCGCCCACCACCACGACCACGCCCACGGTCGACAGCACGACGGCCCGCTTCTTGGCCCTCTGCTCACGCTCCGCGCGCCGCTGCATCTGCCGCTCGTAGTGCTTGCGCGCCAGTTCGCGCTGGCGGTCCTTCCCCGTGGCCACCGCTTTGCCTCCCGGATCGACTATGTAAACGAGGTGGGCGAATCGTATCGGCCAACGGGCAATGGTTCGCAGCCCGGCGAGCCGCACCGGTACCCTTCGGTTACATTCCCATTGGCTTTTTGGACGAGAGATGCTCATCGCAGGCTTCCCCGCAGGGGCCTTTCAGACTAATTGCTACGTCGTCGCGCCGGGCGCCGGCGAGGAGTGCGTCATCGTCGACCCAGGTCAGGACGCCGCCGACGGGGTGGAGGAGCTGCTGAGGGAGCATCGGCTCAAGCCGGTCGCCGTCCTGCTGACCCACGGGCACCTCGACCACGTCTGGTCGGTCGCCCCCGTGTGCGGGGCGCGCGACATCCCCGCGTGGATCCACCCCGACGACCGGCATCTGCTCAGCGACCCCTCCGCGGGCTGGTGGCCGACGGCCACCCCGCTGTTCGGCGGCATCACGCTGAGCGAGCCCGACGACGTCAGGGAGCTCGGCGACGGCGCCGTGCTGGAGCTGGCCGGACTGGAGCTGGTGGTCGACCACACCCCCGGCCATACCAGGGGGTCGGTGAGCTTCCGGCTGCCCGACGAGGAGATCATGTTCTCGGGCGACCTGCTGTTCGCCGGCTCCATCGGCCGCACCGACCTGCCCGGGGGCGACTACCCGACGATCCTGCGCAGCCTGGCCGCCAAGGTGCTGCCGCTGCCGGACCGGACGGTCGTCCTGCCGGGCCACGGACCGCAGACCACGGTCGGCCGCGAGCGCGCCGCCAATCCCTACCTGAAGGAAGCGGCGCCGCTGGCCGGCCCCACGAGGGGTATCTGAATGACTTTCCAAGCACCGAAGGGCACCTTCGACTGGCTGCCGCCCCGCTCGGAGCGCGTCCTCGCCGTGCGCGAGGCGCTCGTCCAGCCGGTACGGCAGGCCGGCTACGGCTACATCGAGACGCCGACGTTCGAGGACACCGAGCTGTTCAAACGCGGGGTCGGCGAATCCACCGACGTCGTGACGAAGGAGATGTACACCTTCCTCGACAAGGGCGGACGGTCCATCACCCTGCGCCCGGAGGGGACCGCGCCCGTGGTGCGCGCCGTGCTCCAGCACGGGCTGCACAACGGGCAGCTGCCGGTCAAGCTGTGGTACTCCGGCAGCCAGTTTCGCTACGAGCGCGCCCAGAAGGGCCGCTACCGCCACTTCTGGCAGGTGGGCGCCGAGGCGCTGGGCGCCGAGGACCCGGCGCTCGACGCCGAGCTGATCCTGCTGGCCTGGCAGGGCTACCAGAGCCTGGGCCTGCGGCGGGTGGAGCTGCTGATCAACTCGCTCGGCGACCGGGAGTGCCGTCCGGCCTATCGCGGCACGCTGCAGGAGTTCCTGCGCGGTCTCGACCTGGATGAGGAGACCCGGCGGCGCATCGAGATCAACCCGTTGCGCGTGCTGGACGACAAGCGGCCCGAGGTGCAGGCCCAGCTGGGGGACGCGCCGCTGATGGTCGACCACCTGTGTGAGGCGTGCAAGGCCTACCACGAGGAGGTCCGCTCCCTGCTCGCCGCGGCGGGCGTGCCCTACACCGACGAGCCGCGGCTGGTGCGCGGCCTGGACTACTACACGCGCACCACCTTCGAGTTCGTCCACGGCGGGCTGGGCTCGCAGTCGGCGGTCGGCGGCGGTGGCCGCTACGACGGCCTCAGCGAGCTGATCGGCGGCCCGTCGCTGCCCAGCGTGGGATGGGCCCTCGGCGTGGACCGCACGCTGCTGGCGATGGAGGCCGAGGGCCTGCTCGACGACACCGGCGAGGGCCGCGTGGCGGTGTACGGTGTCCCGCTGGGCGAGGAAGCCCGCCGCCGGATGTTCCTCCTCATGGCCGAGCTGCGCCGGGCGGGCGTCAGCGCCGACATGGCCTTCGGCGGTAAGGGGCTCAAGGGCGCGATGAAGGGCGCCGACCGCTCGGGCGCGCGCTTCGCGCTCATCCTGGGCGAGCGCGACCTGGCGGCGCGAGCCGTACAACTGAAGGACCTGACCACCGCAGAGCAGACCGAGGTGCCGCTGGCCCAGGTCGTGGAGATCGTGAAAGGAAAGCTGTCGTGATTCGCACGCACACCGCTGGGTCACTCCGCAAGGAGCACACGGGTCAGCAGGTCACGCTGGCCGGATGGGTGGCGCGGCGGCGCGACCACGGCGGCGTGGTCTTCATCGACCTGCGTGACGCCTCCGGCGTGGCGCAGGTGGTCTTCCGCGAGGAGGACCACGCCCACGACCTGCGCGCCGAATACTGCGTCAAGGTCGTCGGCGAGGTACGGCGGCGCCCGGCCGGCAACGAGAACCCCGACCTGCCCACCGGCGAGATCGAGGTCGTGGCCAGCGAGGTCGAGGTGCTGAGCGAGTCGGCGCCGCTGCCGTTCCCGATCGAGAGCCGGGTGGACGTCAGCGAGGAGGTGCGGCTGAAGTACCGCTACCTCGACATCCGCCGCCAGCAGATCGCCAACGCGATGCGCATCCGCTCCAAGGCGACCTACCTCACCAACGAGGTGATGAACGAGCTGGGCTTCGTCTACGTCGAGACCCCGACGCTGACCCGCTCCACCCCCGAGGGCGCGCGCGACTTCCTGGTGCCGGTGCGGCTGCAGCCGGGCAACTGGTACGCCCTGCCGCAGTCGCCCCAGCTGTTCAAGCAGCTGCTGCAGGTGGCCGGGCTGGAGCGCTACTACCAGCTGGCCAAGTGCTACCGCGACGAGGACCTGCGCGCCGACCGGCAGCCGGAGTTCACCCAGATCGACATCGAGATGTCCTTCGTCGACCAGGAGGACGTCATCGAGGTCGCCGAGCGGCTCGTCGCGCGGCTGTGGAAGGAGATCGCCGGCTACGAGCTGCCCACGCCGCTGCCCAGGCTCACCTACGCCGAGGCGATGGCCCGCTACGGCTCCGACAAGCCCGACCTGCGCTTCGGCCAGGAGCTGGTCGACATGACCGAGTACTTCTCGGCCACGAGCTTCCGCGTCTTCCAGGCCGAGTACGTCGGCGCGGTCGTCATGCCGGGCGGCGCCTCCCAGACGCGCAAGGAGCTCGACGCCTGGCAGGAGTGGGCGCGCTCGCGCGGCGCGAAGGGCCTGGCGTACGTGCTGGTCCAGCAGGACGGCACGCTCGGCGGCCCGGTCGCCAAGAACCTCTCCGACACCGAGCTGTCGGGCCTGGCCGCCAAGGTGGGCGCGCAGCCGGGTGATGCGATCTTCTTCGCCGCCGGCCTGCCGAACCCCTCCCGCGACCTGCTCGGCGCCGCCCGGCTGGAGATCGGCCGCCGCTGCGGCCTCATCGACGAGTCGCAGTGGAGCTTCCTGTGGGTCGTCGACGCCCCCATGTTCGAGCCCGTGCACGACGAGGTCGGCCGCGAGATCGGCTGGACGGCGGTCCACCATCCCTTCACCGGCCCCAAGCCGGAGTGGGCCGACACCTTCCAGGACAACCCCGGCCAGGCCCTGGCCTACGCCTACGACATGGTGTGCAACGGCAACGAGATCGGCGGCGGCTCGATCCGTATCCACCGGGCCGAGATGCAGCAGCGCGTCTTCGACGTGCTGGGCATCTCCAAGGAGGAGGCCGAGACCAAGTTCGGCTTCCTGCTGGAGGCCTTCAAGTACGGCCCGCCGCCGCACGGCGGCATCGCCTTCGGCTTCGACCGCATCTGCGCCCTGCTCGCGGGCGGCGAGTCGATCCGCGACGTGATCGCCTTCCCGAAGACCGCCTCCGGCTACGACCCGCTCACCGGCGCGCCCACCCCCATCACGCCCGAGCAGCGCAAGGAGGCCGGCGTCGACGCCCGGCCCAAGGCGTGACCGGCGACCGGCGGGCGCCTCGCCTGGCGGGGCGTCCGCCGGAGGGGGGCGGGTTTTGGGTGTGCGCTAGAAGCGGACCGGGAGGGCGGCCAGGCCGCGCACGACGGCGCCGTTGAAGCGCCAGCTCAGCTCGCGCGGCTCGACGGCCAGGCGGATGGCCGGGCGGCGGCGCAGCAGCGTCTCGAACGCGATCCGGCCCTCCACGCGGGCCAGCGGCGCGCCCAGGCAGAAGTGGATGCCGTGGCCGAAGGCCAGGTGCCGGTTGTCCTCCCGGGTGATGTCGAGCCGGTCGGGCTCGGGGAAGGCCCGCGGGTCGCGGTCGGCCGCCGCGATCGACACGTGGACGAACGAGCCCTTCGGGATGGTGGTCCCGGCGACGTCGATGTCCTCCAGGGCGATGCGGAAGGTGCCGCGCTCGACGGGGGCGTCGAAGCGCAAGAACTCCTCCACGGCGCTCGGCAGGAGCTCGGGCCGCTCCCGCAGCAGGGCCAGCTGGCCGGGATGGGTCAGCAGGGCCAGCATGCCGTTGCCGATGAGGTTGACCGTGGTCTCGTGGCCGGCGATGAGCAGCAGCACCAGCGTCGACAGCAGCTCGTTCTCGTTCAGGTCGGGTGAGGTGGCCAGCGCGGTGACCAGGTCGTCCCTGGGGTCGGCGCGGCGCAGGGCGATCTGGCGGGTGAAGTACTCGCGCACGGCGGCGTTGGCCTCGTGGCGCCGGGCGGCCTCCTCCTCGCTGAGGGCGGGGGCGATGAGCGTCCCCGACCACTCGCGGAAGCTCGCGCGGTCGGCCGTCGGCACGCCCAGCAGCTCGCAGATCACGATGATCGGCAGCGGGAAGGCGAAGGCGTCGATGAGGTCGGCCTCGTCCTCGGGCAGGGCGTCGACGAGCTCGTCGGTGATCTGCTGGATGCGCGGCCGCAGCTGCTCGACGCGGCGCGGGGTGAAGGCCTTGCCCACCGCCTTGCGCAGCCGGGTGTGGTCCGGAGGGTCGGACATCAGCATGTTGTAGGCCAGCACCGGGTTGCCGGCGGAGACCATGTCGCGGAACCACTCGGGCCCGTTGCCCAGGTCCTTGCTGAGCCGCGGGTCGCCCAGCAGCGAGCGGCCGTACTCGTAGTCGAGCACCAGGTAGGCGCTGCTGCCCGGCGGGAAGTCGATGGGATGGACGGGGCCTTTGTCCCGGAGCCCGGCGTAGGCGCTGTAGGGGTCGGCGCCGAACTCCGGGGAGAAGTAGAACTCGAAGGGCAGAGTCTCAGTCACGCCTCCACTCTGCCTCCCCGGCGATCACTTCGTGCTGAGCCGTACGTCCTTGATGACGATCGGGAGCCTGGGCGCGGTGGAGCCGCCCTCGGTGCCGGTGACGTCGTTGGGGTTCTCGATGACGCCCTGGTCGGCGACCTGGTAGATCCACTCCAGGCCCTTGGTGACCATGCCGAGCGGGATGTAGCCCTCGGGCAGGGTGGCGTTGATGTCGTCCAGGGAGACGGCGAACTGGCTGCTGCTCATGTTCGTCGCCTCCTGGCCGGGCTGGGTCATGAAGACCACGCCCTTGGTGTAGGCCACCGTGCCGATGGCCTCGTCGGGGATGAAGTAGCCCGCGGTGCCGGTGCCGTCGGTGGGGTTCTTGCCGTCGCCCTTGGCCTGCGGGTCGCCGCACTGCAGCAGGTACACGCCCGCGTGCTCCGGCTTGACCAGCCGGTGGCAGCGCGTGTTGTCGTAGAAGTTCTTCTTGGCCAGGAACGCCATGGAGTTGATCGTGCACGGCGTCGTCTGCGGGTCGAGCTCGATCTCGATGTCGCCGCGGTTGGTGACGACGGTCATCTTGGTGTACTTGGGGTTGGCCTTGCGAGGCGGCATGCCGACGAACTTCTTCGGCACGTCGGTGGTGTCCTTGGTGTAGTTGCAGGTCACCGGGCCCTTCCTGGCCGGTGGGTCGCTCGCCAGCGCGTTGGGCGCCTGCGTGGGGTCGGGCGTCGGGGTGACCGCCGCCCGCGCCGCCGGTTCCTTCGCGTCGCCGCCGGTCAGCGTGACGGCGGCCGTGACGCCGGCCGCCACCACCACGAGAGCCACGACGGCACCGATGACGGCGTTCCGCTTGCCCCGGGCGGCCTTCTCCTCGGCCGCGCGCTGCGCCTGACGCTTCTTGTGCTCCTGCGCCAGCTGGCTCAGGCGGTCTTCGCCGCTCACCGCTTCTCCTCCAGTTTCGCCGACACATGACCGAACTGCTTCGCGCATGCTACCGGCCGTTGGGATGTGCTGGACGTAAGTGACGGAAGGCGACAATGTGCATCACGGTTGTGATGCAGCCGGAACCGACGGCCCCGCAGATCCGTAAGGAAGACATGTTCGACGAAATCCTCGGCCTGCCCGCCCACCCCCTCATCGTCCACGCGGCCGTCGTGCTGACGCCGCTGCTGTGCCTGCTGGCGCTCGGCTACGCGCTGGCGCCCCGCTTCCGCCCCATGGCGGCCTGGGCCGTCGCCGCGCTGGCGGTGATCGTGCCCGCGACGGTCTTCGCGGCCAAGCAGAGCGGCGAGGCGCTGGAGCGGGCGCGCTTCGCCTCCGCGGACGGCGTGCTGGCCCAGCGCATCGAGGTCCACCAGAGCTTCGCCACGCCGTTGCTGTACGCCGCGCTCGGGCTGGGCGTCTCGGCGCTGCTCATGGTCTTCGCCGGCCGCCGCGACAAGCGCCTGCAGCTGGTGTTCTCGGCGACCACGGTGGTGCTGGCGGCGGTGGCCGGCTACTACGTCTTCCGCGCCGGCGACTCGGGAGCGAGGGCCGTGTGGGGACTGTAGTCTCGCGTTGTGGAGAGTCTGTTCGATTCCGCGGCTGAGGAGGCCACACCACAACCTCTCGCGGTCCGCATGCGGCCGCGCAGCCTCGACGAGGTGGTCGGCCAGCGCCACCTGCTGGGGCCGGGCACGCCGTTGCGCAGGCTCGTGGAGAGCGACGCGCCCATGTCGCTGTTCCTGTGGGGGCCGCCCGGCACCGGCAAGACGACCCTCGCCTACGTGGTGGCGGGGGTCACCAAACGCCGCTTCGTGGAGATCTCCGCCGTCTCGGCCGGCGTCAAGGACGTCCGCGCCGCCATCGACCACGCCCGCCGCGAGCTCGGCCTGACCGGCCGCCAGACCGTGCTGTTCGTCGACGAGGTCCACCGCTTCAACAAGGCCCAGCAGGACGCGCTGCTGCCCGCGGTGGAGAACCGCTGGGTCACCTTCATCGGCGCCACGACGGAGAACCCGTACTTCTCGGTCATCTCGCCGCTGCTGTCGCGCTCGCTGCTGCTGACGCTGGAGCCGCTGGCCGACGCCGACATCCAGGTCGTGATCGAGCGGGCCCTGGAGGACGAGCGCGGGCTGGCCGGGCGCGCGCGGCTGGCCCCCGAGGCCCTGGACCATCTGGTACGGCTGGCCGGCGGCGACGCCCGCCGGTCGCTGACCTACCTGGAGGCCGCCGCGCTGCTGGCCGACGAGATCACCGTCGAGGTGGTGGAACGGGCGGCCGACAAGGCGGCCGTCCGCTACGACCGGCAGGGCGACCAGCACTACGACGTGGTCAGCGCCTTCATCAAGTCCATGCGCGGTTCCGACGCCGACGCCGCCCTCCACTACCTGGCCAGGATGATCGAGGCGGGGGAGGACCCGCGGTTCATCGCCCGCCGCGTCGTCATCTTCGCCTCCGAGGACGTCGGCATGGCCGACCCCACGTGCCTGCAGACCGCCGTGGCCGCGGCGCAGGCCGTCCAGCTGATCGGGCTGCCCGAGGCCGGCATCAACCTGGCGCACGCGGTGATCCACTGCGCTACGGCCCCCAAGTCCAACGCCGTGGTCAAGGCCATCGGCGCCGCCACGGCCGACGTGCGCAGGGGGCTCATCGGCCAGGTGCCCGGCCACCTGCGCGACGCGCACTACCCCGGGGCCGCCGGGCTCGGCCACGGCGAGGGCTACAAGTACCCCCACGACTTCGAGCACGGCCTGGTCCGCCAGGACTACGCCCCCGCGGAGGTGCGCGAGCGCCGCTACTACCAGCCCACCCGGCACGGGGCCGAGGCGCCGGTGGCCGAGCGCTGGGCGAAGATCCGGTCGTTCCTGCGGGGGGAATGAGTGCGGCCGGTCCTGCAAGCACGGCCCCGCCTACGTCGCCCTGGAGGAGTCGCCCGACGTGGTGCGGGAGCCGTACGACAGGATGCGGCCCGGCCACTACGCCGCCTACCTGGAGAACGACGCCGGGTTCGAGGTGGAACTGGTCCGCTCGCGATAGGGTCTTGCTTCACCGCTGTCTACTGGGGACGGATCCGCTGATGCTTACCGCGGGAGAGGTCGCCGGCCTGGTCGCCGTCATCTTCTGGGCGATCCTCGTCGGCTTTCTTGCCATGGTGCTGCTCAAGCTCGCCCGGCTGCTGACCGAGACCACCAAGATGGTCTCCGACCTGGGCAAGCGCGTGGTGCCGCTGCTGGAGGACGTGTCGCTCACCGTCAACGAGACCAACCGCCAGCTGGTGGCGGTCGAGGCGATCGCCAAGGACATCAAGCAGGTCAGCGGCCACGCAGCCAAGGTGAGCGCGCTGACCCAGACGCTGTTCACCGGGCCGCTGGTGAAGCTGTCGGCGCTGCTGCACGGCATCGCCGCGGCGCTGAGGGCGCGCAAGACCCCGCGCGCGCTGCCCGGGCGGCGGCGATGATCAGGCGCCTGTTCTACATCGGCCTGGGCGCCGCCCTGGCCGTCTGGGTGATGCGCAAGCTCCAGGCCCTGCACCCGCAGCACGTCGCCCGGCGCACGGCCGATCGGGCGGTGAGCATGCTGGCTCAGGTGAGAGACTTTACTGCGACCGCGCTCGACGAGGCCGCCGAGCGCGAAAACGAGTTGCGGGCCCGTTTTAGGCTCGACACCACCGACTGACAGAAAAGGATGGCCGAGACATGGAGTCGGCAGAAATCGCGCGCCGCTTCCTGCGCTTCTTCGAGGAGCGCGGGCACAAGATCGTGCCCTCGGCCAGCCTGATCGCCGAAGACCCGACGCTGCTTCTGGTACCCGCGGGCATGGTCCCGTTCAAGCCGTACTTCCTGGGGCAGCGAAAGCCTCCGGCGGCACGGCTGGCCAGCGTGCAGAAGTGCGTGCGCACCCCCGACATCGACGAGGTGGGCAAGACCACCCGGCACGCGACGTTCTTCCAGATGCTGGGCAACTTCTCCTTCGGGGACTACTTCAAGGAAGGCGCGATCCCCTTCGCCTGGGAGCTGCTGACCCGCTCCGAGTCCGACGGCGGCTTCGGCTTCCCCGAGGACCGGCTGTGGGTGACGGTCTACCAGGACGACGACGAGGCGGCCGGCATCTGGCACAAGCAGGTCGGCGTCCCGCTGGAGCGCATCCAGCGGCGCGGCCTGGCCGACAACTACTGGCACATGGGCGTGCCGGGGCCGGGCGGACCCTGCTCGGAGATCTACTACGACCGCGGCCCCGAGTACGGCCGCGAGGGCGGGCCGGTCGCCGACGAGGACCGCTACCTCGAGGTGTGGAACCTCGTGTTCATGCAGTACCAGCTGAGCGCGGTGCGCAGCAAGACCGACTTCGACACCTCGGGCGAGCTGCCGGCCAAGAACATCGACACCGGCATGGGCCTGGAGCGCATGGCGGCGCTGCTCCAGGGCGTCGACAACATCTACGAGATCGACACCACCTACAAGATCCTCGACCGGGCGGCCGAGCTGACCCGCACCCGCTACGGCCGCGACCCGCGCGCCGACGTCAGCCTCCGGGTGATCGCCGACCACGTCCGCACCGGCACGATGCTGGTCGCCGACGGCGTGCTGCCCAGCAACGAGGGCCGCGGCTACGTGCTGCGCCGCATCCTGCGCCGCAGCATCCGCAACCTGCGCCTGCTCGGCACCGGCGACGAGCGCTACATGCACGAGCTGACCGCGGTCGCCATCGACGCGATGGGCGACACCTACCCCGAGCTCAGGAGCGACGCGCCGCAGATCCACGCCGTCATCGACGCGGAGGAGGCGTCCTTCCTGGGCACGCTGCGCACCGGCACGGCGATCTTCGACGTGGCGGTCGAGGAGACCAAGCGCAGGGGCGGCACCAAGCTCCCCGGCGAGCAGGCCTTCCAGCTCCACGACACCTACGGCTTCCCCATCGACCTGACCCTGGAGATGGCGGCCGAGCAGGGGCTGCAGGTGGACGAGGAGGGCTTCCGCCGGCTGATGAAGGAGCAGCGGGAGCGCGCCAAGGCCGACGCGGCGGCCAAGAAGACCGGCAACGCCGACATCTCGGTCTTCGGGCAGCTGCTGGAGCAGGCCGGCAAGGTCGACTTCCTCGGCTACGACACCACCAGCGCCGAGTCCGCGGTCATCGGCATCCTCGTCGACGGCCGGCCGGTCCCGGCGGCGGGCGCGGGCACCCAGGTCGAGGTCGTGCTGGGCCGCACCCCCTTCTACGCCGAGGGCGGCGGCCAGCTGGCCGACCAGGGCGTGCTGCGCGCCTCCGGCGCGCTGGTGGAGGTGCACGACGTGCAGTCGCCGCTGGGCGGCCTCATCGTGCACCGCGGCAAGGTCGCCAGTGGCGAGCTGAAGGTCGGCGACGAGGTGCAGGCCGAGGTCGACGTCGAGCGGCGCAAGGCCATCTCGCGCAGCCACAGCGCCACCCACATGGTCCACCGCGGCTTCAAGAACTTCCTCGGCGAGACCGCGGCCCAGGCGGGCTCGGAGAACTCGCCCGGCCGCTTCCGCTTCGACTTCACCGCGGCGGGCGCCGTGCCGCCGAGCGTCCTGCGCGACGTCGAGGACGAGGTCAACGCGGTGCTCATCGACGACCTGCAGGTCAACGCCTTCTACACCTCCCAGGCCGAGGCCCGGGCGATGGGCGCGCTGGCGATGTTCGGCGAGAAGTACGGCGACGAGGTCCGCGTCGTGGAGATCGGCGACTACTCCCGCGAGCTGTGCGGCGGCACCCACGTCCACAGCTCCGGCCAGCTGGGCCTCGTCAAGATCCTCGGCGAGCAGTCGGTCGGCGCGGGCGTGCGCCGCGTGGAGGCGCTGGTGGGCCTCGACGCCTTCCGCTTCCTGGCCCGCGAGTCGGTCCTGGTCGCCCAGCTCACCGACCAGCTCAAGGCGCGCCGCGAGGAGCTGCCCGAGCGCATCGAAGGCATCGTCACCCGCCTGCGCACCGCCGAGAAGGAGCTGGAGCGCCTGCGTTCGGCCCAGGTGCTCGCGGTCGCCGGCTCGCTGGTGGAGCAGGCCCGCGACGTGCACGGGGTGTCCCTCGTGACGCACCGCGCGCCTGATGGCACCGCCGCCGACGACCTGCGTAAGCTCGCCCTTGACGTGCGCGGCAGGTTCCCGTCCGACCGTCCGGCGGTGGTCGTCGTCGCCGGAGCCCCCTCCGACCGGCCGGTGGTCGTCGCCGCGGTCAACGAGGCGGGACGCGAGCGGGGGCTCAAGGCCGGGCAGCTGGTCGGCGTCGCCGCCAAGGCGCTTGGGGGTGGCGGTGGCGGCAAGGACGACGTCGCACAGGGCGGCGGCAGCAGGGTCGAGGCGATCGACGAGGCGTTGCGCCGGGTGGCCGAGGCCGTGGCCGGACAGCTGGGCTGACATGCGCCAGGGCGTCAGGCTCGGCGTCGACGTCGGTTCCGTCCGCATCGGCGTGGCCCGCTGCGACCCCTCGGGGCTGCTGGCCACGCCGGTGGAGACCGTCCGCCGGGGCCGCGGCGACCTGGACCGGCTGGCCGCGCTGTGCGAGGAGCACGCGGCGATCGAGGTGATCGTCGGGCTGCCCACGTCGCTGTCGGGCCGCGAGGGGCAGGCCGCCGCCGCCGCCCGCGCGTTCGCCGCGCGGCTGGCCGTACGGCTGGCGCCGGTCCCGGTGCGGCTGTTCGACGAGCGGCTCACCACGGTCGCGGCCCAGCAGGGTCTGCGGGCCAGCGGCGTGAAGGCCGGCAAGCAGCGCGCCGTCGTCGACCAGGCGGCGGCCGTCGTGCTGCTGCAGGACGCGCTGGACGCCGAGCGCGCCTCCGGCAGACCGCCGGGCAGACCCGCCGACCCGCCCGCCGCGGCGGCCGGCGGGTCACCCGATGCCTGAGCCGCGCCACCCCTCCGCGACGTCGCTCTCATGCGGCCTGGAGGACAGGGCGCCGAGCCCGCCGGGGTCCGAGATGCCTACGACGCCGGATCCACGCGGTTCGGCGAGAGTCTGGCGCGGGCGCCTGCTGGCCGCCGCCGGGGCGTGCGCGGCGGCGCTCGGCACGGCCGCCTTCCTGGTGCTCAAGCCGTACCTCGCCCCCGCCGACTACGACGGCGAGGGCAGCGGCACGGTCACCGTCGCCATCCCGGTCGGCGCGAGCGCCCAGGACGTCGGCCGCCTGCTGGCCGAGGCCGGGGTGGTGGCGAGCGCCCGGTCCTTCGCCAACGCCGCACAGGAGGCCGGGCGGGCCGGCAGCCTGCACCCCGGCCACTACCGGCTGCGCAGGACGATGGCCGCCGCACGGGCCCTCGACCTGCTGACGGCCCCCGGCTCCCGGGTGGTCACCCGCGTCACGGTCCCCGAGGGGCTGCGCCTGACCGAGGTCCTCACCCTGCTCGCCAAGGCGACGGGCATCCCGCGGGAGGCGTTCCTGCGGGCGGAGGTGAACCTGCCGCCGTACGCCGGCGGCCTGGAGGGCTACCTGTTCCCGGCCACCTACGAGTTCGAGCCCGGCGCGAGCGCCGCCGAGGTGCTGCAGGCCATGGCGGACCGCTTCGCCGAGGTGGCCGCCGAGCTGCGGCTGGCCGAGCGGGCCGCCGCCGTACGGCTGACGCCCGCCGAGGTCGTCACGGTGGCCGCGATCGTCCAGGCGGAGGGCGGCTCCGACGCCGACTACCCCAGGATCGCCCGCGTGATCTACAACCGCCTGAAGGCCGGCCGGCCGCTGGAGATGTGCAGCACGGTCCTGTACGCGCAGCGCAGGCACACCCTCCGCCTCACCGAGGCCGACACGCGGATCGCCTCGCCGTACAACACCTATCGCCACAGGGGGCTGCCGCCGGGCCCCATCGCCCATCCGGGGCGCAAGGCGCTGACGGCCGCGCTCGACCCGGCCGAAGGGCGCTGGTTGTGGTTCGTGACAACCAATCCAGCGCATAGAATCACCAAATTCACTGACAAAGAGAGTGACTTCGTGAGATACCGGGAAGAGCTCAACGAATACCTCGGGAAAGGTTGATGCATACGGCGCCGAGCCCCACCCGTCCACCGCGGGAGACCGCGGCCGGAGGTCAGGCTTCCCTTTCCGGCACCGTGCCACCCCCTTTGCCCCCGCGGCGGGCCCCTTCCCGTAGCATGACTACCCTGAGTGATATCCGCTGGTCACCTGTATCTGGCCGGCGGCTCCGCACGTCTGACTCGGTTCCCCCAACCGGTTTGGCCGATGCCCTTGACGCCGACCGGGCCCGACCGGGAGATTGGCGACCGCAGCTATGAACGATCTCGATCTCGACACCATGCTCGGCAGCGAGCCGCGCGGCAGACGGGCGGCCCGCCGTCGCCGGCGTCGCCAGCGGCGAGGACGCTTCCTGGCCCCGCTGCTCGCCTTCATCGTCCTGTTCGGCATCGTCGGCGGCGGCGGCTACTACGCCTACCTGTGGCTGAGCGACGCCCTCGTGCCCAAGGACTACACCGGCCAGGGCACCGGCGAGGTGACCGTCGAGATCAAGCCCGGCGAGACCGCCGCCGACGTCGCCCAGACGCTCGAACGGCTCGACGTGGTGGCCAGCGCCCGCGCGTTCACCAACGCCGTCACCGCCGCCGGCAAGAGCGACGCCCTCCACCCCGGCACCTACACGCTGCGCAAGCGCATGTCGGCCGCCAACGCCGTGGCGATGCTCGACTCCGGCAACAGGCTGCGCACGACCGTGCTGATCAAGGAGGGGCTGCGGGCCTCCGACACCCTCGCCACGCTGGCCAAGGCGACCGGCAAGCCGGTCAAGGAGTTCCAGGCCGCGGCCAAGGACGCCGAGGCGCTGGGCCTGCCGCAGTACGCCAAGGGCGTGGAGGGCTACCTGTTCCCCGCCACCTACGAGTTCCAGCCCCAGGCCAAGCCGCAGCAGATCCTGGCGAGGATGGTCGACCGGTTCAACGACGCGGCCCAGGAGGTCGGGCTCGAGGCGGGCGCCAGGAAGCTGGGCTACACCCCGCACCAGATCGTGATCGTCGCCAGCATCGTGCAGGCGGAGGCGGGCCGTCACGAGGACATGCCCAAGATCGCCCGGGTGATCTACAACCGGCTCAACCGCGAGCCGCCCATGAAGCTGCAGATGGACAGCACGGTCATGTACGCGCTGGGCAAGTACGGCACGCGCGCCACGCACGAGGAGACCAAGAACCCCTCCAAGTACAACACGTACTACCACCACGGGCTGCCCGCCGGTCCCATCGCCAACCCGGGCGAGCACGCGCTGGAGGCGGCGCTCAACCCCGCCAAGGGCGACTGGCTGTGGTTCGTGGCCACCGACCCCAAGAGCAACGTCACCGAGTTCGCCTCCACCGAGGCCGAGTTCCGCAGGCTGGAGCAGAAGCTCAACCAGAACAGCCAGTAGAGTCCTGTCCCGTCACCCAAGGAGCCGCCTGAGGAGCGGGCCTGAGCAGCGGGAGGAAGCGTGACGGGCGAGGGCATGCGGGCCGCGGTGCTGGGATCGCCGATCGAGCACTCGCTCTCGCCGTACCTGCACCGGGCCGCCTACGCGGCCATGGGGCTGGAGGGCTGGACCTACGAGGCGTTCGAGTGCGACGAGCGGCGCCTGCCGGGCCTGCTGGCGCAGCTGCGGCCGGTGCGCGGCCAGGCGGGCCCGCGGCCCTGGGCCGGGCTGTCGCTGACGATGCCGCTCAAGCGCGCGGTGCTGCCGCTGCTGGACACCGTCTCGGAGCTGGCGGTGCAGGTGGGCGGGGCCAACACGGTGGTCTTCCGCGACGGGCGCGGGCACGGGGACAACACCGACGTCTACGGCATCGAGCGGGCGCTCGCCGAGGCGGGCGTCCCGGCGCCGGGCAGCGCGCTCGTCCTCGGCGGCGGCGCGACGGCGGCCTCGGCGCTGGCGGCGCTGCGCGGCCTGGGCCTGGACGAGGTCACCCTCGTGGTGCGCGACCCGGCTCGGGCCGGACAGACCGCGGCCGTGGCGCGGCGGCTGGGGGTCGCCCTGCGGGTGGAGCGCTTCGAGGCGCTGGAGGCGCTGCTCAAGGTGGACCTGGTGGTCTCCACGGTGCCCGGCCGGGCGGCCGACGCCTACGCCGACCGGCTGGCGGGGGTGCCGGCCCTGTTCGACGTGGTCTACTCGCCGTGGCCCACGCGGGCGGCGCTGGCCGTACGGCAGGCGGGCGGGAAGGTGGTCGGCGGGTTCGCCATGCTGTTGCACCAGGCGGTCAGGCAGGTGGAGCTGATGACCGGGCGGGCGGACGTGCCGGTGGAGGCGATGCGGGCGGCGGGCGAGGCCGAACTCCTCAGACGGGCCACTCCCACGGGTTGAGCGCCCGCGCTCCCATGCGCGTAGTCCTTTTCGTCGCGCGTGACGACGCCTGCCTGGCTAGACCACCGGGAGTTCGAAGGGACGGATCGGTTCGCGAGAACGTTCGATCTCGAGCACGCTGAGGCCGGGCCCTGAGATGAGGAACTCCTTGAAGTCCGGCTCGCCCTCCTTCAGCCGCCGGTACTCCTCCATGGCCAGCACGACCGCCACCTGCTCGCCATGCCTGATCACGATCTGCGGCCCCTCGTCGCGTGCCTTGCGCAGCACCTCGCCGAAGCGCCGCTGGGCCTCCCGCACCTGCCACGTGCCCATGGGCGGCCTCCTGTCTGACCTGTCTGGAACCTGTCGCCTGGGCCAGCGTTCCAGGAGCCGCCTCGCCGGGCGGGAAGATTCGGCAACTCGCCGTGGTTGTGGTAACGTAGCTCGTCGATCGGTCTGGCATGCCTGCCGGACGCGCAAGCGGAGGTCTCCCTCCCACCCGAGTCGCCGAGAGGCGGCCGGGTCCAGGATCACGCCGGACTTGGCTCCGGGGAGCTCACACCACGTGAGCTCAGTGGCCCCGCATGCGCGACGTGCGGGGCTTTCGGGTTTTCCGGGAGGTTCCGAGGGCCCCAGCCACGACGAGCACGTAGGGATCGCAAACCTAGGAGGCCCCATCAGCACTGAGCTCCGTATCAACGAGCGCATCCGTGTGCCCGAGGTTCGCCTCGTCGGCCCCAACGGCGAGCAGGTCGGGATCGTCTCGATCCACGACGCTCTCAAGCTCGCCCAGGAGGCGGATCTCGACCTCGTCGAGGTCGCGGCCACGGCTAGACCGCCGGTGTGCAAGCTCATGGACTACGGCAAGTTCAAGTACGAGTCCGCGATGAAGGCGCGCGAGGCGCGCAAGAACCAGGCGCACACGATCATCAAGGAGATCAAGCTCCGGCCGAAGATCGACCCGCACGACTACGAGACCAAGAAGGGTCACGTGGTGCGGTTCCTCAAGGCGGGGGACAAGGTCAAGGTGACGATCATGTTCCGCGGTCGCGAGCAGTCGCGTCCGGAGCTGGGCTTCCGGCTGCTGCAGAAGCTGGCCGAGGACGTCAGCGAGCTGGGTTTCGTGGAGTCCCAGCCCAAGCAGGACGGCCGCAACATGATCATGGTGATCGGACCGCACAAGAAGAAGGCCGAGGCGCGCGCCGAGAAGGCGGCCGCCAAGGCGCAGCGGGAGAGCGCGGAGCGCAGCGACCAGGAGTCGTGACGCTCCGATCGGGTTAGCCTTACAGGCACCCCAGCCTCCGCAAGGACCAGGCGCCGCGACCGGGCCGGCCATTCGCACCGGCCCGGCCGGCGGCACGGGAGAGGGAGCGTCGTCGCCGCGGCCCAGTGATCGCGGCAGGGCGGACCCGACCCATGTGGACGGGCGGGCCTGCCTTTCAGGCGCGCGGGTCCCCGCCCGTGTGAACGACGATTTGAGGGAGAGACGGCGTATGCCGAAGATGAAGACGCACAGCGGTGCGAAGAAGCGGTTCCGGCTGACCGGCACAGGCAAGATCAAGCGTCGCCGGGCCAACCGCGCGCACTACAACGAGTGGAAGTCGTCCACGCTGACGCGCCGTCTCAAGAGCGAGGTCGTCCTTTCCGACGCCGACACGAAGAAGATCAAGAAGCTGCTCGCAAAGTAGCGCGAACCCCGGGGAGAATGAAACATGGCACGCGTGAAGCGGGCGCTCAACGCCAAGAAGAAGCGCAGGGTCGTCCTCGAGTCCGCCAAGGGCTACCGTGGCCAGCGGTCGCGCCTGTACCGCAAGGCCAAGGAGCAGATGCTCCACTCGCTGACCTACGCCTACCGTGACCGCAAGGACCGCAAGGGCGCCTTCCGCCGCCTGTGGATCCAGCGGATCAACGCGGCGGCCCGGCAGAACGGGCTCACCTACAACCGCCTGATCCAGGGTCTGAAGCTGGCCGGCGTCGAGGTGGACCGCAAGATCCTGGCCGACCTGGCGGTCAACGACAGCCAGACCTTCGCCACGCTCGTCGAGGCGGCCAAGAAGGCCCTCCCGGCGAACGTGAACGCGCCGGTCGCGAGCTGAGCCCGCACCGAGGAACCCGCGCTGGGAAACCCGCACTGAGAAGCCGCATCGAGAAGGGGCCCGCCGATTCTCCCGGCGGGCCCCTTCCCGCGTGTCCGGACCGCCTTCCCCGCATCGCCCTCGCCGCGGCGGGGCGGTGCGGTGCGGGCGCGCCGGCGGAGTACGGCCGGGCCGTACGGGACAATGGGGAGCATGGGCATGGCGGGATCCGAGCTGACGAACGTGAAGTCGCCGCGCGTGAAGGCAGCCAGGAGGCTGACCAAGCGGGCCTTCCGTGAGCAGGACCGCAGGTTCCTGGCCGAGGGGCCGCAGGCGGTGCGCGAGGCGCTGCGGCTCGAAGGCGTCGCCGTGGAGCTGTTCGCCACGGCCGAGGCCGAGGCGCGCCACGCCGAGCTGCTCACCGAGGCCAGGCTCGGCGGCGTCCAGGTGCACCGCGCCAGCGGCGAGGTGATGTCCGAGCTGGCCCAGACCGTCACCCCGCAGGGCGTGGTGGCGATCTGCCGGTTCGTGCACCGCCCGCTGGAGGAGGCGGTGACGGACCGGGCGCGGCTGGTGGCCGTCCTCGCGCACGTGCGCGACCCCGGCAACGCCGGCACGGTGCTGCGCACCGCCGACGCCGCAGGAGCCGACGCCGTGGTCTTCACCGACGCCTCCGTCGACCCCTACAACGGCAAGTGCGTGCGCGCCAGCGCCGGGAGCCTGTTCCACCTGCCCGTCGTCATCGGCACGCCGATCGCGCGGGCCGTAGGGCACCTGAAGGAGCGGGGACTGCGGGTCCTGGCCGCCGACGGGAGCGGCAGGCGCACACTGGATGAGGTCCGGCTCGACGGCCCGACGGCGTGGGTGTTCGGCAACGAGGCGTGGGGGCTGCCCGAGGAGGTGCTGGAGCTGGCCGACGAGGTGGTGCGGGTGCCCATCTACGGCCAGGCCGAGAGCCTCAACCTGGCGACCGCGGCGGCCGTGTGCCTGTACGCCTCCGCACGCGCCCAGCGCGGTTCCTAGGGTTCCCCCAGCCGGCGGGAAACCCGCTATTGTCGGCCTTGGAGGTCGAGGAGGCGCAAGAGAAGTGCACGGCGACGGCACCGACGGTCAAGCGCTGGATTCGGTGTGCACGATCCCCATCGACGAGCTCCCCGACGGCTTGGTCGTGGCCGACGCCGAGGGGGTCGTGCTGGCGGTCAACCGGGCCGCCGAGCGGCTGACCGGGGTGCGCGCGTCCGAGGCGGTCGGCCAGGTGATGGACGAGGTCTTCCCTTTCCGCGACCACGACGGCCGCGAGTGGTGGAAGGCGCTCGACCTGGCCGGGGGGCTGCGCACGCGCTCCCGGGTGCCCGAGCGGTCGCTGCGCCTGCCGGGCGGGCGGGAGCTGTACGTCGCGGCCAGGATGATCCGCGTCCCGGCGCGCGGCGGCGATGTGGAGCGCGTGACGATCACGCTGCGCGACGGCGGCGCCCGCGCGAGGCTGGAGCGCAGCCGCGCCGACCTGGTGACGGTCGTCGCCCACGAGCTGCGCTCGCCGCTGACCAGCGTGAAGGGCTTCACCGCGACGCTGCTGGCCAAGTGGGACCGCTTCACCGACGAGCAGAAGCGCGTCATGCTCGAGACCGTCAACAACGACGCCGACCGCGTGACCCGGCTGATCACCGAGCTGCTCGACGTCTCCCGCATCGAGTCGGGGCGGCTGGAGATCCACCGCCAGGTGGTGGACCTGCCGGCCCGGGCGCAGCGCATCATCGCGGGCCGCGTCGCGGCCGGCGAGCCGGAGGACAGGTTCCGCCTGATCGTGGGCGAGAACCTGCCGGAGGTCTGGCTTGACCAGGACAAAATTGACCAGGTTCTGGCGAACCTGGTGGAAAACGCCGTGCGCCACGGACGCGGTACGGTGACAATAGACATCCAATCCGTTGGCTGGGGAGTGGCCGTGTCCGTGCGAGACCAGGGGGAGGGCATCGCGCCCGAGCTGGCTCCGCGCGTGTTCGAGCAGTTCTGGCGCGGCAACAGCCGTCGGCGCGGCGGCACCGGTCTCGGCTTGTTCATCGTGAAGGGCCTGGTCGAGGCGCACGGTGGCACGATCACCGTGCAGCGCGCCCCCGAGGGCGGCGCCGAGTTCCGATTTACCGTGCCCACCGGCACTCCCGATTTCGCCTGAAATCGGCCGGTGGGCTGATCCGGCTAAACTCGTTCACGCTCAAGCCCTGGATACGGAGCCAAGTCTTGTCTGACTACGACCCCGTCGAGGTGACCCCGTTGCATGCCGACGAGGTGGCCCGCATGGAGGCCGACGCCGTCGCGGCGATCAAGGCGGCCAAGGACCTCGACGAACTGAAGCAAGTACGGCTGGCGCACGCCGGCGACCGATCGCCCATCGCGCTGGCCAACCGTGAGATCGGCGCCCTGCCGCCGGCGGCGCGCGCGGAGGCCGGCCGGCGCATCGGCGGCGCCCGCAAGGCGATCAACGAGGCGCTGGCGGCCCGGCAGGCCGAGCTGGAGGCCGAGCGCGACGCCCGCGTGCTGGTCGAGGAGGCCGTCGACGTCACGCTGCCGTGGGACCGCCGCCCGGTCGGCGCCCGCCACCCGCTGACCACGCTCATGGAGCGCATCGCCGACGCCTTCGTCGCCATGGGCTACGAGGTCGCCGAGGGCCCCGAGCTCGAGGGCGAGTGGTACAACTTCGACGCGCTCAACATCGCCACCGACCACCCGGCCCGCTCCGACCACGACACCTTCTTCGTCGAGTCGGTCGACTCCGGCAAGGTGCTGCGCACGCAGACCAGCCCGGTGCAGGTCCGCGCGATGCTGTCGCGGGGCGTGCCGTGCTACGTCATCTCCCCGGGCAAGACCTTCCGCACCGACGAGCTCGACGCCACCCACACGCCGGTCTTCCACCAGGTCGAGGGCCTGGCGGTGGACGAGGGCCTGACGATGGCGCACCTGAAGGGCACCCTCGACCGCTTCGCGCAGGTCATGTTCGGCGAGGGCATCACCACCCGGTTCCGGCCCAACTACTTCCCCTTCACCGAGCCGTCGGCGGAGATGGACCTCAAGTGCTTCGTCTGCCGGGGCGCCTCGGCGATCCCGGGCAACCCGCCCTGCCGCACCTGCAAGTCCGAGGGCTGGATCGAGTGGGGCGGCTGCGGCATGGTCAACCCGCGCGTGCTGGTGGCCTGCGGCATCGACCCGTCGAAGTACTCCGGCTTCGCCTTCGGCATGGGCATCGAGCGCACGCTGATGTTCCGCCACAACGCCGAGGACATGCGTGACATGGTCGAGGGCGACATCCGCTTCACCCTCCCGTTCGGAATGGAGATCTGATGAAGGTCCCGCTTTCCTGGCTGCGGGAGTACGTCGATCTCCCGGCCGCCACGGCGCACGAGATCGCCGACCGGCTCACCGCGGCCGGGCTGAAGCTCGAGGGCATCACCTCCCACGGCCACGACGTCAAGAACGTGGTGGTGGGCGAGGTGCTGTCGATCGAGGAGCTGACCGGCTTCAAGAAGCCGATCCGCCACTGCATGGTCGAGGTCGGCCCGCAGCATCAGGGCGCCGAGCCCCGGTCGATCATCTGCGGCGCCACCAACTTCGCCGTGGGCGACCGCGTCGCGGTCGTGCTGCCGGGGGGCGTGCTGCCCGGCGGGTTCGAGGTGGGCGCGCGCAAGACCTACGGCCGCATGTCCGAGGGCATGATCTGCTCCGAGCGCGAGCTCGGCATCACCGACGAGCACGCCGGCATCATGGTGCTGCCGCCCGACACGCCGATCGGCGCCGACGTCGTGGAGCTGCTGGGGCTGCGCGACGACGTGCTGGAGCTGGAGATCACCCCCGACATCGGCTACGCGCTGTCCATCCGCGGCGTGGCCCGCGAGGTGGCCACGGCGTACGGCGTGCCGTTCCGCGACCCGGCCGACGTGGCGGTGCCCGACGACACCGAGCCCGCCTACCCGGCCTCCATCGCCGACCCGACCGCGTGCGACCGGTTCGTGCTGCGGGAGGTCCGCGGCTTCGACCCGGCCGCCAAGAGCCCGATGTGGATGCGCCTGCGGCTCACGCGGGCCGGGATGCGGCCGGTGTCGCTGGCCGTCGACATCACCAACTACCTGATGCTGGAGCTGGGCCAGCCGCTGCACGCCTTCGACAGGCACAGGCTGACCGGCGAGATCGTGGTGCGCCGGGCCCGGCAGGGCGAGACGCTGGAGACCCTCGACCACGTGGTGCGCGAGCTGCACCCCGAGGACATCCTCATCACCGACCAGTCGGGCCCGATCTCGCTGGCCGGGACGATGGGCGGCCTGGCCACGGAGATCCACGACGGTTCCACCGACATCGTGATCGAGGCGGCCCACTTCTCCGCCTCGGGCACCGCGCGCATGTCGCGCAAGCACGGCCTGGTGTCGGAGGCGTCCAAGCGGTTCGAACGCGGCGTCGACCGCGAGCTGCCGCTGGTGGCGTCCTGGCGGGCGGTCCAGCTGCTGGCCGAGCTGGGCGGCGCGCAGGTCGTGCCCGGCGTCACCCACGCGCAGGTCGACGTCGAGCCGGTCCGCATCGCGATCCCGACCAGCCACCCGGGCGACGTCGCGGGCATCCCGTACTCCCGCGAGACCGTCGTCAGGCGGCTGGAGCAGGTCGGCTGCACGGTCGTGGAGGGCGCCTCGCCCGCGCCGCGCCGGGGCGGCGTCGACCCGACGGGCGTGGTGTCCGGCGGCGACCCCGAGCTGGTCGCCAAGCTGGCGGTGACCGGCGACGACATGATCACCGTCACGCCGCCGTCGTGGCGTCCCGACCTGACCGACCCCAACGACCTGGCCGAGGAGGTCATCCGGCTGGAGGGGTACGACAAGCTGCCCTCGATCCTGCCCAAGGCCCCGGCGGGGGCCGGGCTGACCGAGGGGCAGCGGCTGCGCCGCCGGGTGGGCCGGGCGCTGGCCGCGGCCGGGTACGTCGAGGTGCTGTCCTACCCGTTCATGGGCGAGCGCGACCTGGACAACCTGCTCGTTCCCGCCGGCGACGCCCGCCGGGCGGCCACCCGCCTGGCGAACCCGCTGTCGGAGGACGAGCCGTACATGCGCACCACGCTGCTGCCCGGCCTGCTCAAGACGCTGGTGCGCAACGTGGGCCGCGGCTTCGCCGACGTGGCGCTGTTCGAGACCGGCGCGGTCTACCGGCCTCGCGAGGGGGCGCCGGACAGGGCGCCCGTGCTGGCGGTGGACCGCAGGCCGACCGACGAGGAGTTGGGCACCATCGCCGCCGCGCTCCCCGACCAGCCGCTGCGGGTCGCGGTCGTGCTGGCCGGCGAGATCGAGCCGTCCGGCTGGTGGGGCAAGGGCCGCGCGGCGACCTGGGCCGACGCGGTCGAGGCGGCCCGCACGGTGGCGCGTGAGGCGCGGGTGGAGCTCAACATCAGCGCCGACCAGCACGAGCCGTGGCATCCCGGCCGGTGCGCGGCGCTGTATGTGGGTGACACGCTGGTCGGCCACGCGGGCGAGCTGCACCCGCGGGTCATCGAGGCGTACGGCCTGCCGCGCCGCACGTGCGCGATGGAGCTGGAGCTCAGCCGCCTGGAGGCGAGGATGCCCGGCCCGGTCCAGGCGCCGCCGGTGTCGTCCTACCCGGTCGCCACGCAGGACGTCGCGCTCGTCGTGCCGGACTTCACGCCGGTGGCCGACGTCGAGGCGGCCCTGCGCGACGGGGCGGGCGAGCTGCTGGAGTCCCTGCGGCTGTTCGACGTCTACACGGGGGCCCAGGTCGGCGAGGGCAACAAGTCGCTGGCCTACACGCTGCGGTTCCGCGCCCCCGACCGGACGCTGACGGTGGAGGAGACGACGGCGGCCCGCGACGCGGCGGTGGCCGTGGCCGCCGACCGGCTCGGCGCCCAGCTGCGCGGGGCGTGAGCTCTCGATCCCATGAGGCACTTGCTGGTGTTCGCCGGCCGGGAGGAGGCCGAGGAGGCGGCCGAGACCGTGGGGGAGTGGCATCCCGAGCTCGGCGTGCCCCTGGTGGTGCGCGAGACGCTGGCCGGGGAGGACGACCTCGAGGACGCCCAGTGGCTGGTCGTCCTCGAGGACCCGGCCGGGCGGCTGACCGGGGCGGACCTGGCGAGGATCGACGCGCTGGCCGAGGAGCGCGAGGGCTGGCGCGAGAGCGGCTGAGGCCCGGTCAGGCGGCTGCCGCCGCCGCGCGCCGGGCCTTCTCCCGCAGGGCGTGCTCGTCGGTGCGCGCGTCGTAGCGGCGGAACTTCGGCAGCCGCGCCGCCATGGCCAGCACCGCGACCACGCACAGCGCGCCGCCCGCCCCCAGCGAGATCCGCCAGCCGCCCAGCTGGGCCATCAGCCCGGCGCGGGCGTTGCCCAGCATCGGCCCGGTCATGTACGACAGCAGCTCGATCCCGGCCAGGCGGCCGCGCAGCTCGTCGGGGATGGTCTGGTTCCAGATCGTGGCGCGGAAGATGCCGCTGACCATGTCGGCCGCCCCGGCCAGCGCCAGGCACGCCAGCACGCCCCACAGGCTTGGCATGACGGCCGCCAGCACCACCGCCACGCCCCACACCGTCGCCGCGACGATGACGCCCAGGCCGTGCTGGTGGACGCGGCCGGTCCAGCCCGAGGTGGCCGAGGCCACGAGCGAGCCGACGGCGGTGGCCGAGAACAGCAGCCCGGCCGTCTCGGTGCCGCCGAAGTGGTCGGCGATGAAGGGGTAGAGCGCCGTGGCGAACGCGAAGATCATGGCCGCGATGTCGACGAGGTAGGTGCCGATCAGATCGGGGCGGCCGAGCGCGTAGCGCACTCCCTCGACCAGGGACCGGATCGAGGCGGGTGGGGCGTCCTCGGCCGGCGGCGCCGCGCGGATCAGCCACAGCAGGATCAGCGACACCAGGTAGGTGCCGATGTTGATCGCGTAGGCGGCTGCCGCGCCGTAGGCGGCGTAGATCAGGCCGGACAGGGCCGGGGCGAGGATGGCGCCCAGGTTCCACCGGAAGCTGCTGATCGCGGCGGCGGCGGCCAGCTGGTCGTGCGCCACCACCCGCGGCGTGAGCGCCTCCAGGCTGGGCCGCTGCAGGCTGCCCAGGCCCGCCGTGACGGCGCCCGCGGCGTACAGCACCCACACCTGGGGGTTGGGCGCCAGCGCGTTGACCAGCAGCACGGCCACCGACAGGCACAGCCCCAGCTCGGTGACCAGCACGATCCTGCGCCGGTCCAGCGCGTCGGCGATGGCGCCGCCCCACAGGCCGCACACGACCATCGGCACGAACTCCGCCAGGCTCATCAGGCCGACCGCCGCGTAGGAGCCGGTGAGGTCCTTCATCTGCAGCGGCAGCACGATCATCGACAGGAACGAGCCGAACATGCCGACGAGGCCGGAGCCGAACAGCAGCCGGAAGTCGCGGGAGTCGCGCAGCGGGCTCAGGTCCATGCGGAGGTGGGACAGCAACGACACGAGCCTCGATTGTGCGGGGCCGCACATGCAGGTGGCAAATCGTTTTCACGCGCGAGCGGCCTCCCCGGGAAGGGGAGGCCGCTTGAGGAGGGTCTTGAGAGGGCGCCGGTCAGCCGGGGACCTTGTCGAGGAAGCCGAGCACCTGGCGGACGCGCCCGTCGGGGGCCAGCCGCACCACGTCGAACCCCTCGGCCACCGCCTCGCCGCCCTCGGGGCCGAGCCGCCAGGTGAAGCGGGCCAGGTCGTGGTGGGCGTCGAACAGCTCACCCGCGGTGAACACCATGCCGGGGAACATCTGCTGCGCCCCGGCGATGACGGCCGCGATGGCGTCGTGCCCGGCCACGTCGGCCAGCGGGTCGGTGTAGGTGCCGTCCTCGGTCCACAAGCCGGCGACGGCCTTGGCGCGCGCCTCGGGGTCGGTCGCGTTCCAGGCGGCGAGGTACCGCTCGACCAGGTTGTCCATGCCATGTCCTTTCAACGGTCGTCTTTCCGCGAGCGTCTTTGTCAGCGGGCCCTGCGCAGGCCGGTGTACTGCAGGCCCGCGAAGCCGGCGACCACCAGGGCCTGGAGGATCGCCCAGGCCGCGCCGGCGGTGGTGAACTCCACCATCCCGGTGACCACGGCGACGACGCTCTCGACGGCCCACAGGGCGTTGAGCGCGATGACCCCGATGACCCCGGCGCGGTTGGGGCGCGTGGCCAGCAGCCCCACGGCCAGGCCGTACACCAGCAGGAAGGCGCCGATGCCGCGCAGCATCCCGGCGCCGGGGCCGAGCAGGTCGCTGAGGACACTCGCCGCGGCCAGGTAGGCCAGCCCGTTGACGCCGGTCACCACGGCGTCGAGGGTCAGGGCCAGGCGCAGGAAGCGGGTGCGGTCGGCGGTCGCCGTCAGTGCGGTCATCGCGTGCTCCTCGGAAGCCGTCGTCGTGGATCAGATGCGTCCACCGTGCCACCGGGCACCTCACCTGCGCGATTACGCGGGAGGTAATGCCGGCTCGGCTGAGAGGGCTGCGGGGTCGATCGAGGGACGGCTGCCTGCGGCTTCGGTCTGGGGATGTCTGGGGATGGCGGTCATGATCGAGGGAGCCGGCACACACCGGCTCCCTGTCCGGCCTCCTCGGCGAAGGGTCTGACCGTTGGTGGTGCTTCGACGACCGTGTCCTGTGTGGTGAACCGGACGTCGGTGGGGCACGGGAAGGAACGAGGGGGAGTAGACCGTCTCGGACGGGGTTGCGGGAGATCTCCCAGCCGCTGGTGCCGGCGCGGGTGCGTCCGCAGGGCGGCCAAGCGCGAAGACGCATCTGGTGCCTCGACCGGTCCGGGCCGCCCCTCGTGGTCGGCGTCCCAGCCGGCAACGGTCACGACGGCCGGCACTTGAAGCCCATGGTCGTCGGGCTCCGTCGGGACACGAGCCGGGTGCGCATCGCCCGAAAGGGCATCGGGTCAGCCGACGACGGGGACGCCACCGCAGGGTTGCCGAACGACCATTTCCTGGTTGAGCGGCCGCGATTGACCCGTTCGGTGCGGGGGGCGGGGTGAAAGGCGCGTGCGTACCCCGTCCTGGACCGAAATTTGCGCGAACCGACTTTGTCGGTCCGCGCAAATGGCGACGCCATGATTAGGCGTTCGCGCTCAATCCCTCAGGGATTGATTTCTGTTGTCAGTCGTCGTGATGACGGTGGCCGTCGTCGTTGTTGTTGGTGTTGTTGTTGTTGTTGACGATGACGATCTTGTCCTTGTGCCGGCGCCAGCCCCAGCCGCGCCAGCCGAAGCCGCGCCAACCCCAGCCGCCGCAGCGGCGGAATCGCCAGAAGCCGCAGCCGCCCCAGCCGGCATCGAAGGATCCGACGGTGGTCGTGTTGGAGCTGACGACGGTGGCCGCCGCGGCGGTAGTGGTGGTCGCGGCGCCAAGGCCGACGACCCCGCCGGTGAGCGTGGTACCGATCGCGAGCCCTGCGAGAGCACGCTTGAAGCTGGTCATTGGGCTTCCTCTCGAAGAGACGACTACCCGAGAATGACTTTTTCGGGATGTCTTGCGGTTTGCCCGAATAATCGGAGCGACTATTCGTGCACTGTGTTCATTTCCGGGCCGCATGCCAGACAAACAGATGATCTCCCGTTTTGCCATATATTAACGGCTGCATTAATGCATATCATGATCGATAAGACTGTGAAATCATATAGGCTACGAAATATCTACAATAAATCTGGACATTCCGAATTATCTATGATAAATCGGACATATCGCTTCAAATGGCATTTGTGGTGGGGAGTCGGCTGCGAGGGTGAGCATCGGAACGCCGCCACGAGCGGATGGACGTGACCGGTCGGCGCCGGTGCGCGAGCATGGCGGTCGGGCACGGGCGGTCGGGCACGGGCGGTCGGGCACGGGCGGTCGGGCACGGTGGCGCGCGTCTGATGGCGGTCCACGGCGCGGACTGGACGGCCTCGACGCACAGAGTGTCACCCGGTCGGCCTCGTGCCTCCGCCGCGCATCTCGACGAAACCTCTGGGTGGCGGGTCGCCACGAGTGTCAATGGCCACGTGCGTGTCGCCGTTGGGACCGAGCCGAGGTCCCCATCTCGCCGAAGTCGGCTACTTTGTGGCGAGGCGCGCCGGGCCTGGGGCGCGGGCCTGTCGCATGCGAAAGGACTCCCCTCGGTGACGACCACGATGCCGTGGTGGAGGAGTCGATCGAGCGGGCTGACGGCGGTGGTGTGTTCGGGGAGGAAGCGACCCCACTGGCCGAAGGGCCGATGCGAGCCGATGCCCTCCAGCACGGCATCCTCGTCTGCGAGCCCGTCATGGGTGCCGCCGGATTCGACCGGGAGCGCGGCGGCGAGTCGCTGCCGCGCTCCCACAGGCCCGGTTGCGCGCCGCGGTCGCCGGCGGCCGCGGCGCTAACCGCGGTGATCGCCGAGCACCTCGCGACGCAGGTGCGTCTTGAGGATCTTCCCGCCGGGGTTGCGCGGCAGCTCGGCGTCGCGGAACCAGTAGTGCTGGGGGATCTTGAACTTGGCGATCCGCCCGGTGAGGAACTCGGTCAGCTCCCGCGGCGTGACGCTCGCGCCGGCGACCGGCCGGATCACCGCGCCGACCTCCTCGCCCAGCTCGTCGTGCGGCACGCCGATGACCGCGACGTCGTCCACGGCCGGGTGCTCGAACAGCGCCGCCTCCACCTCCGCGCAGTAGACGTTCTCGCCGCCGCGGATGACCATGTCCTTGGCCCGGTCGACGATGTAGACGAAGCCCTCCTCGTCGATCTTGGCCAGGTCGCCGGTGTGCAGCCAGCCGTCGACGAAGGTCTGCGCGGTGGCCTCGGGCTTGTTCCAGTAGCCCATGATGACGTTCGGCCCGCGCACGCACAGCTCGCCCACCTCGCCGGGCGGCAGCACGTTGCCCATGGGGTCGACCACGCGCACGTCGACCACGGGGACCGGGCGGCCGATGCTGTCGGGCCTGGCGTGGTAGTCGGGCCCGCCGTTGCCGATGGCCAGCGC
This sequence comes from Thermoactinospora rubra, assembly GCF_002093975.1. Taxonomy (GTDB): domain Bacteria; phylum Actinomycetota; class Actinomycetes; order Streptosporangiales; family Streptosporangiaceae; genus Nonomuraea; species Nonomuraea rubra_A. The sequence goes on along the minus strand of NZ_KZ084328.1, from coordinate 16,836 downwards.
CGTGGTCTCGGTCATGCCGTACCCGTTGGTGGCCGCGCGCTGCGGCAGGTTCTCGCCGATGCGCTCCAGCAGCTTGGGCGGGGCGGGGGCGCCGCCGTACCCGAGGGTGGTCAGCGAGGACAGGTCGTACTTGTCCAGGTCGGGGTGGGACATCAGCTGCCAGGCGTTGGTGGGCACCCCGATCATGGTGGTGACCTTCTCCCGCTCGATGAGCTGCAGCGCCCGCTCGGGGTCCCACTTGTACATCAGCACCAGCCCCGAGCCGCCGAACATCGACGGGGTCAGCGCCGAGAAGCAGCCGGTCACGTGGAACAGCGGCACGGTCAGCAGCGTGACGCGGCGCTGGCCGAGCGAGGCGCCGACGTCCTTGCCCATCAGAGCGGCGGTGCGCATCAGCCCGTAGGCCACGGTCATGGGCGACTGGCCGAGGTTGCGGTGGCTGCCCAGCGCGCCCTTGGGGTGGCCGGTCGTGCCGGAGGTGTAGAAGATCGTCGCCGGGTCGTCGGGGGACAGCTCGACCTCCGGCAGCGTCACGTCGGGCTTGACGTCGCCGAGCAGTTCGGTCCACTGGGCGGTGCGCGCCACGATCACGGGCACCCCGGTGCCGGCGAGCCGCCCGGCCCGCTCGTCGTCGGCGATGACGACCTTGGCGCCCGAGTCGCCGATGCCGTAGGCCAGCTCCTGCTCGGTCCACCAGGCGTTCAGCGGTACGGCTATCGCCCCGGCCGCCAGTGCGGCGGAGAAGGAGATCACCCACTCGGGGTAGTTGCGCATGGCGATGGCCACGCGGTCGCCCTTGGCCACGCCGTACTCCTCCACCAGCCGGCGCGACAGCGTCGCGGCGAGGCGGAAGTGCTCCTCGAAGGTGATGTGCTCGTCCTCGTAGGCCAGGAAGAGCTTGTCGCCGTGGAAGCGGCTCGTCTCGAGCAACGCACGGAAGTGGGCCGGGGCGTGTTTCCAGGCGCGGATCCCGGTGCCGTCGATCTCCTCCATCTCGAAGAGCTGACCGGGTGCGGTGAGCTGGGCTTCGACTTGGGCGTGCGTAGGGCTCATGCTTCGCGACTCCAGCGATGACGTGTCGGGGAATTTTCACAGTACCGACCGGTAGGTACGCCTCGCTAGACCGGAACAGAGCCTTGTTCTATCGACGTCCCATCGAGGCTCCACCGAGGCTCCACCGGCGCGCCGTCTCGCCATGCGAGCATGCGTTTGCATGTACATCCGTCACCGTGCATCATCTATCTCAAGGTAAGAACATGAGACATGATGCATAAGCATGCAGGAGGCATGATGCGGGCGGCGATAGCCGGGGCCAGCGGGTACGCCGGGGGCGAGCTGCTGCGCCTGCTCCTCGGCCACCCCCAGATCGAGATCGGCGCGCTCACCGCGGCCTCCAGCGCGGGCGACCCGCTGGGCGCGCACCAGCCGCACCTGCCCCAGCTGGCCGACCGCGTCATCCAGGAGACCACCCCCGAGGCGCTCGCCGGGCACGAGGTGGTCTTCCTGGCCCTGCCCCACGGCCACTCCGCGGCCGTGGCCGCCCACCTGGGGCCCGACACCCTCGTCGTCGACTGCGGCGCCGACCACCGGCTCGCCGACCCGGCCGCCTGGCGGGAGTTCTACGGCGGCGAGCACGCGGGCACCTGGCCGTACGGCCTGCCCGAGCTGCCGGGCCAGCGCGAGGTCCTGGCCGGGGCCAGGCGGATCGCCGTCCCCGGCTGCTACCCGACCGCCGTGCTGCTGGCGCTGTTCCCCGCCTTCGCCGCGGGCCTGGCCGGTCCCGACGTGGTCGTGGTGGCCGCCAGCGGCACCAGCGGCGCGGGCAGGTCGCCCAAGGTCCATCTGCTCGGCAGCGAGGTCATGGGCTCGGTCGGCGCCTACGGCGTGGGCGGCGTCCACCGGCACACGCCCGAGATGGAGCAGGGCCTGTCGGCCGTGGCCGGACGGCCGGTGCGGGTGTCCTTCACCCCCACCCTCGCCCCGATGAGCCGCGGCATCCTCGCCACCTGCACGGCGCCCGCCGCCGAAGGGCTGACGCGGCAGGCGCTGCGCGAGGCGTATGAGGTGGCGCTGAAGGACGAGCCGTTCGTGCGGCTGCTCCCCGAGGGCATCTGGCCCGCCACCGCGATGACCTACGGCGCCAACACCGCCGCCCTGCAGGTGACGCTGGACGAGCGCGCCGGACGGGTGGTCGCCGTCGTCGCCGTCGACAACCTGACCAAGGGCACCGCCGGGGGCGCGATCCAGAGCGTGAACCTCGCCCTCGGCCTGCCCGAGACCACCGGACTTCCCCTGACTGGAGTGGCCCCATGAGCGTGACCGCACCTCTCGGTTTCCGCGCGGCCGGCGTCGCCGCCGGCATCAAGGCCGGCGGCGCCCGCGACCTGGCTCTCGTGGTCAACGAGGGCCCCAGCCGCGCCGCCGCGGGCGTCTTCACCGCCAACCGCGTCAAGGCCGCGCCCGTGCTGTGGTCCCAGCAGGTGCTCAAGGGCGGGCGGGTCCGGGCGGTCGTGCTCAACTCCGGCGGCGCCAACGCCTGCACCGGCCCGGAGGGCTTCCAGGACACCCACGCCACCGCCGAGAAGGTCGCCGAGGTGCTGCGGGACTCCGCGGGCGAGGTCGCGGTGTGCTCCACGGGGCTGATCGGCGAGCGGCTGCCCATGGAGGCCCTGCTCGGCGGCGTCGAGACGGCGGCCGCCCAGCTCTCGCGCGACGGTGGCCTGGCCGCGGCCGACGCCATCCGCACCACCGACACCGTCTCGAAGATCTCCTTCAAGCGCGGCGAGGGCGGCTACATGGTCGGCGGCATGGCCAAGGGCGCCGGGATGCTGGCTCCCGCGCTGGCCACGATGCTGTGCGTGGTCACCACCGACGCCGACCTGACCGCCGAGGAGCTCGACGCGGTGCTGCGCAAGGCGACCGCCAAGACCTTCGACCGGCTCGACACCGACGGGTGCATGTCCACCAACGACACGGTCCTGCTGCTGGCCAGCGCAGCCTCCGGGGTCAGGCCGGACCTGCGGGAGTTCGAGCGGAAGGTCACCGAGGTCTGCGCCGACCTGGCCAGGCAGCTGCTCATCGACGCCGAGGGCGCCACCAAGGCCATCGCCGTCGAGGTGGTCGGCGCGGCCTCCGAGAGCGACGCGCTCAAGGTCGGCCGGGCCGTCGCCAGGTCCAACCTGCTCAAGTGCGCCATCCACGGGGAGGACCCCAACTGGGGCCGGGTGCTGGCCGCCGTGGGCACCACCGACGCCGTCTTCGAGCCCGACCGGATCAACGTGGCCATCAACGGCATCTGGGTGTGCCGGGGCGGCGCCGTGGGCGACGACCGCGACAAGGTCGACATGCGGGGCCGCGACGTGACCATCACGGTCGACCTGTCGGCCGGGACCAACTCGGCGACGATCCACACCACCGACCTGACCGCCGCCTACGTGCACGAGAACTCGGCCTACAGCTCATGAGGCACGTCATGCAGGAGAAGGCGGAGATCCTCATCGAGGCGCTGCCGTGGCTGGCCCGCTTCCACGGCGCCACGGTCGTCGTCAAGTACGGCGGCAACGCCATGACCGAGGAGTCCCTGCGCGAGCGCTTCGCCGAGGACGTGGTGTTCCTGCGCTACGCGGGCCTGAAGCCGGTCGTGGTGCACGGCGGCGGCCCGCAGATCAGCAGGCAACTGGCCCTGCAGGGCATCGAGTCGCGCTTCACCGCCGGGCTGCGGGTGACCACGCCCGAGGCCATGCAGGTGGTGCGGATGGTGCTGGTCGGCCAGGTCAACCGCGAGGTCGTCGGCCTGATCAACCGGCACGGCCCCTTCGCGGTCGGCATGTCGGGCGAGGACGCGCGGCTGTTCGTCGCCGAGCGCAAGCACGCCGTGGTCGACGGCGAGAAGGTCGACATCGGCCAGGTCGGCGAGGTCGTGGCGGTCAACCCGGGCGCCGTGCGGGCCCTGCTCGACGACGGCCGCATCCCCGTGGTCTCCAGCGTCGCCGCCGGAGACGACGGGGAAATCTACAACGTAAACGCCGACACCGCGGCCGCCGCGCTGGCCGTCGCCCTCCAGGCCCACAAGCTCATCGTGCTCACCGACGTGGCGGGCCTGTACGCCAACTGGCCCGACGACACCACCGTCATCAGCCACCTGAAGGCCAAGGAGCTGGAGGAGCTGCTGCCCACCCTGTCCAGCGGGATGGTGCCGAAGATGGAGGCCTGCCTGACGGCGGTGCGCGGCGGCGTCCCCCAGGCGCACGTGCTCGACGGGCGCGTCCCCCACGCGCTGCTGCTGGAGATCTTCACCGACCAAGGAATCGGAACGATGGTGATGCCCTGATGAACCTGTATGAGCGGTTCGAGAAGGCCTTCATGCCGAACTACGGCGTCCCCCCGGTGGCCTTGGCGCGCGGCGAGGGCTGCACGGTGTGGGACGTCGACGGCAAGCCGTACCTGGACCTCATCGGCGGCATCGCGGTCAGCTCCCTCGGCCACGCCCACCCCGCGCTGGTGGAGGCCGTCTCCCGGCAGGTCGCCACCCTCGCGCACACCTCCAACCTGTTCCTGCACGAGCCGGAGGTGCTGCTGGCGGAGAAGCTGCTGGACCTGCTGGGCGCGCCCGCCAGGGTGTTCCTCTGCAACTCCGGCACCGAGGCCAACGAGGCGGCCTACAAGCTGTGCGTGAAGTACGCCAAGGCCACCGGCCGGTCCTACTTCGTGGCCGCCGAGAACGGCTTCCACGGCCGCACGATCGGCGCCCTGTCGCTCACCGGCAAGCCGTCCATCCGCGAGCAGTTCGGCCCCTTCCCGGTGGATGTCCGCTTCGTCCCGTACGGCGACGCCGACGCCCTGAAGAACGCGGTCACCGACGACTGCATCGCGGTCTTCCTGGAGCCCACCCAGGGCGAGGCGGGCGTGGTGCCCCCACCGGAGGGCTACTTCCAGGCCGCCCGCGAGATCACCTCGGCCGCCGGCGCGCTGCTGGTGGCCGACGAGATCCAGTCCGCGATCGGCAGGACTGGGCACTGGTTCGCCCACCAGGCCGAGGGCGTCACGCCCGACGTGCTCACGCTCGCCAAGGGCCTGGGCGGCGGCCTGCCGATCGGCGCCTGCGTCGGCTTCGGCGAGCACGGCACGCTGTTCGAGAAGGGCGACCACGGCTCCACCTTCGGCGGCAACCCGGTTTCCTGCGCCGCGGCGCTGGCCGTGCTCGGCAACGTCGACCTGGAGCACGTGCGCGAGGTCGCGGCCCGGCTGCGCGGCGGCCTGGAGGCGATCCGGCACCCGCTGCTCAAGGGCGTGCGCGGCCGGGGCCTGTGGCTGGCGCTCGTGCTCCACGAGCCGGTCTCCGCCGGGGTCCAGAAGGCCGCCCAGGATGCCGGCTTCCTGGTCAACGCCCTGCAGCCCGACGCGGTACGGCTCGCGCCCCCGCTGGTGATCACGGCCGAGCAGGTCCAGTCGTTCGTCGACGCGCTGCCGGGGGTGCTCGACCATGCCTAGGCACTTCCTGCGCGACGACGACCTGAGCGCCGCCGAGCAGGCCGAGATCCTCGACCTGGCCGCGGCGATGAAGAAGGACCGGTACGGCTACCGCCCCCTGGAGGGCCCCAAGACCGTCGCCGTGCTGTTCGACAAGCCCTCGACCAGGACCCGGGTGTCCTTCGCCGTCGGCGTCGCCGAGTTGGGCGGCATCCCGCTGATCATCGACGGCGGCGCCTCCCAGATGGGCCGCGGCGAGCCCATCGAGGACACCGCCCGGGTGCTGGAGCGGCAGGTGGCCGCGATCGTGTGGCGCACGGCCGGCCAGGAGCGGATCGAGGCGATGGCCGCGGGCACGACCGTCCCGGTGGTCAACGCGCTGACCGACGAGTTCCACCCCTGCCAGATCCTGGCCGACCTGCAGACGATCCGCGAGCGCTTCGGCCGGACCGAGGGGCTGACGCTGGCCTACTTCGGCGACGGCGCCAACAACATGGCCCACTCCTACGCGCTCGGCGGCGCGCTGGCCGGGATGGAGGTGCGCATCTGCGCGCCGGAGGGCTACCACCCCAGGATCGGGGGAGCCGCCGTCTACACCGATCCGGCCGAGGCGGCCAGGGGCGCCCACGTCATCGCCACCGACACGTGGGTGTCCATGGGCCAGACCGGCAAGGAGGCACGGGTCGCCGCGCTCATGCCGTACCAGGTCAACGCCGAGCTGCTGGCGCACGCCGACCCCGAGGCGATCGTGCTGCACTGCCTGCCGGCCTACCGCGGCTACGAGATCACCGCCGAGGTGCTGGAAGGGCCGCAGAGCGTGGTATGGGATCAGGCCGAGAACCGGCTGCACGCCCAGAAGGCGCTTCTCCACTGGTTGGTGACACATTCAGTGACCGAGCGAAGCGAAGGCACCAATCAACACAGCCCCTCCGGGATCATGAGGCCGACGAAGGAGGCATCATGATCCCGATGACGAAGGCCGCCCGTCAGGCCAAGATCACCGAGTTGCTGCAGCGGCAGGTCGTCCGCTCGCAGCCCGAGCTGGCCAAGCTGCTGGCCGAGGAGGGTGTGGAGGTCACCCAGGCCACGCTCTCGCGCGACCTGGACGAGCTGGGCGCGCTCAAACTGCGCGCCGAGGACGGCTCGCTGGTCTACGCCCTGCCCGGCGAGGGCGGCGGGCGGATCCCGCTGGCCCGCGTGGGCGCCGGGGAGACGCCCGCCGCGCGGCTGCGACGTGTGGCCGAGGAGCTCCTGGTCTCCGCGGAGGCCTCGGGGAACCTGGTCATCGTCAGGACCCCGCCGGGCGCCGCGCAGTTCCTCTCCTCGGCCATCGACCACGCCGACTGGGAGTCCATCCTCGGCACGGTCGCCGGCGACGACACGATCCTGGTCGTCGCCCGCGACCCGCAGGGCGGCCCCGCCCTGGCCGAGGCCCTGCTCAAGATCGCCGAAAGGAGCGTGTGACCATGACCGAGCGGGTCGTGCTGGCCTACTCCGGGGGCCTGGACACTTCCGTGGCCATCCCGTATCTGGCCGAGAAGATGAACGCCGAGGTCGTCGCCGTGGCCGTGGACCTGGGCCAGGGCGGCGAGGACATGGAGGTCGTGCAAAAGCGCGCCATCGACTGCGGCGCGGTCGAGTCGATCGTGGTGGACGCCAAGGAGGAGTTCGCCGCCGACTTCTGCGTGCCCGCGCTCCAGGCCAACGCCCTCTACATGGACCGCTACCCGCTGGTCTCCTCGCTGTCCCGCCCGCTGATCGTCAAGCACCTGGTCAGCGCGGCCAAGCAAGTCGGCGGCACGGTCGTCGCGCACGGCTGCACCGGCAAGGGCAACGACCAGGTCCGCTTCGAGGCCGGCCTGGCCGCGCTCGCCCCCGACCTGAAGGTGGTCGCCCCGGCGCGCGACTTCGCCTGGACCCGGGACAAGGCCATCGAGTATGCCGAGGCCAGGGGCCTGCCGATCGAGACCAGCAAGAAGAACCCGTTCTCCATCGACCAGAACCTGTGGGGCCGCGCCGTGGAGACCGGCTTCCTGGAGGACATCTGGAACGGCCCGACCGAGGAGGTCTACTCCTACACCGCCGACCCGGCCCGGCCGCGCGAGCCCGACGAGGTCGTCGTCACCTTCGAGGCGGGCGTCCCGGTGGCCCTGGACGGGCGGCCGCTCACGCCGTACCAGATCATCGGAGAGCTGAACAGGCGCGCGGGCGCCCAGGGGGTGGGCCGGATCGACATGGTCGAGGACCGCCTGGTCGGCATCAAGTCGCGCGAGGTCTACGAGGCGCCCGCCGCGATCGCGCTGATCACCGCCCACATGGAGCTGGAGAACGTCACCGTCGAGCGCGACCTGGCCCGCTTCAAGCGGGGCGTGGACCAGCGCTGGAGCGAGCTGGTCTACGACGGGCTGTGGTTCTCGCCGCTCAAGCGCGCCCTGGACGCCTTCATCGCCGAGGCGCAGCGGCACGTCTCCGGCGACATCCGCATGACCCTGCACGGCGGCCGGGCCGTGGTCACCGGGCGGCGCTCGGAGGAGTCGCTGTACGACTTCTCCCTGGCCACCTACGACACCGGCGACACCTTCGACCAGTCCCTGGCCAAGGGCTTCGTGCAGCTGTTCGCCCTGCCCTCGAAGATCGCGGCGGCCCGGGACGCCAAGCGGCACTAGGATCGACGACCATGAGTGACAAGGGGCCGATGCGGCTGTGGGGCGGGCGGTTCGAGAGCGGCCCGTCGGACGCGCTGGCGAGACTGTCGGTCAGCGTGCACTTCGACTGGCGGCTGGTGCCGTACGACCTGGCGGCCTCCCGCGCGCACGCGCGGGTGCTGCACCGGGCCGGGCTGCTGACCGACGACGAGCTCGGCCGGATGATCGGCGCGCTGGACGACCTGGAGCGGGCCTGCAAGGCGGGCGAGTTCCGGCCGACGGTCGCCGACGAGGACGTCCACACCGCGCTGGAGCGCGGCCTGCTGGAGCGCCTGGGCTCGCTGGGCGGCAAGCTGCGGGCCGGCCGCAGCCGCAACGACCAGATCGCCACCGACCTTCGGCTCTACCTGCGCGACCACGTCCGCGCGATCGTCTCGCGCCTGGTGGAGCTGGAGACGGCGCTGATGGCGCAGGCCGAGCGCCACGCCGAGGTGGCCGCGCCGGGCATGACGCACCTGCAGCACGCCCAGCCGGTCTCCTTCGGCCACCAGCTGCTGGCGCACGTCCACGCGTTCGCGCGCGACGTCGACCGGCTGCGCGACTGGGACCGGCGGGCGGCGGTCTCGCCGCTCGGCTCCGGCGCGCTGGCGGGCTCCTCGCTGCCGCTCGACCCGGTCCAGGTCGCCCAGGAGCTCGGGTTCGACTCGGCCGCGCCCAACTCGATGGACGCGGTGGCCGACCGCGACTTCGCCGCCGAGTTCCTCTTCGACGCGGCGCTGATCGGCGTGCACCTGTCGCGGCTGGGCGAGGAGATCGTTCTGTGGGCCTCCCAGGAGTTCCGCTGGATCGAGATGGACGACGCCTACTCCACCGGCTCGTCGATCATGCCGCAGAAGAAGAACCCCGACGTGGCGGAGCTGGCGCGCGGCAAGTCCGGGCGGCTCATCGGCAACCTGACCTCGCTGCTGACCACGCTGAAGGGCCTGCCGCTCACCTACAACCGCGACCTGCAGGAGGACAAGGAGCCCGTGTTCGACACCGTCGACACGCTGCTGCTGGTCCTGCCCGCCATGGCCGGGCTGGTCTCCACCATGCGGGTCAACGTCGACCGGCTCGCGGCCACCGCCTCCGACGGCTACGCGCTGGCCACCGACCTGGCCGAGCTGCTGGTGCGCAAGGGCGTGCCGTTCCGCGAGGCGCACGAGGCCGTCGGCCACCTGGTGGTCTACTGCCAGGTCAACGACTGCGACCTCGGCGACCTGTCGGATGAGGAGATGCAGAAGGTCTCCCCGCACCTCACGCCCGACGTGCGCGACGTGCTCAGCGTGCCGGGCGCGCTCGCGGCGCGCAAGGCCCACGGCGGCACCGCCCCCGACCGGGTGCGCGACCAGCTGGCCGCGCTGCGGGAGACGGTCGACGCGCAGGCGGCATGGGCGGCGGGTTCCTGACCACCGAGCCGCTGCCCCGCGGCTTCTTCGCCCGGCACGCCAGCGAGGTGGCGCCCGACCTGCTCGGCCGGGTGCTCGTGCACGGCGGCGTGGCGATGCGGCTGACGGAGGTCGAGGCGTACGGCCTGCCGGGCGAGGACCCGGCGGCCCACACCTACCGGGGCATGACCAAGCGCAACGCCGTCATGTTCGGCCCGCCCGGCCACCTGTACGTGTACTTCACCTACGGCATGCACTTCTGCGCCAACCTCGTCTGTCTGCCCGAGGGGCACGGCTCGGCCGTCCTGCTGCGGGCGGGCGAGGTGATCGGCGGCGTGGAGGTGGCGCGGGCGCGGCGGCCCGGCGCGGGTGACCGCGACCTGGCTCGCGGCCCGGCACGGCTGGCCATGGCCTTTGGCTTCGCCCGGGCCGAGAACGGCATCGACATGATCGGCAACGTGCTGGCCGGCTGCCCGCCGGACCCGAAGGAGGTCTCCTGCGGGCCCCGCACCGGGATCTCCACGGCGATGGACGTGCCGTGGCGCTTCTGGATCGAGGGCGACCCGACCGTCTCGCCGTACCGGAGGTCACGTCCCCGGGGGCCAAAGCTCCAGTGACAGCCGCAGGTCGGCCTCGGGGCCTGCCTGCACGACGGTGACCAGCGCGAGGGCCTTCTCGCTGGTCTGGAAGCAGAAGGCCGAGCCGGCCTTGACGTCCTTGCCGACCTCCAGCGCGTCGCCCGCCGGGCCGGTGTCGAGCTGGGCACGGCAGGTGGCGACGTCGTCCTTGCCCGCCGGCAGCAGGCCCGACTCGTTGACATTGAGCAGGAAGATCGTGCCGCGGTGCGAGGAAGCCGATCCCGAGTCCGACACACCGGGATCGTGGCACAGGCGATCTCGCGAGGCTAGCCGGATCCGTTCCTGGCCCTGCGCCGCAGCTCGGCGGCCACCCCCGTGGGCGAGGCGCCCAGCTCGCCGGCGCTGAAGATGTGCAGGTTGTCGCCCGTGTCGATCTCCAGCATCTCGCTGCGCAAGCCGAACCGCCTGCGCACGTCGACCTTGATGTCGTCGATCTGCTCCCACGGCACGTGCCGCCTGCCCGCGTAGCCGTGGACCACCGTGATGCCCGACTCGTCGGCGGTCAGCCGTACCGGGACCAGAACGTCGCGCAGCGCCATCGCGCCCAGCAGCAGCGTCGCGGGCACGGCCAGGATCACGCCGCGGACGTCGCCGCTCGCATACCAGAAGACGCCCAAGGCCGCGCTGACCACCGCGGCCAGGACCTTGACGGCGAGCACCTCACGACGAACCCTCCACACGGCTACCGAGCCTATGGCAGCGTTCGGGGAATGACCTACCGACCCGTCCACGCCGACCCGCCCGCCGACCTGGTCAGCCGCCTGACCCTCGTGCCGTTCCTGCCCACCGGGCGGGTCGTGGCCCCCGCCACCGGCGCCTCCCTGCCGACCGGCGACGTCGCGCCCGGCGAGCACTGGCTGCTCGACTCCGCGCTGCTCATCCCGCTCAGGACCCACGGGTTCCGCATCCAGCGGGTCCATTCCGTGGCCGTGTCGGAGTCGGAGGGCGGCCTGCACCTGTACGCCTTCGCCGAGGGCGCGCCGTACCGCGGCTCCCGGCCCCACGCGAAGGTCGAGCTGGCCGAGATGGAGGCCGAGGAGCTGGCGGCGGCCCTGTCCGGCGAGCAGGCGCGAGCCGTGCTGGACGCGGCCGAGGCGTACCGCACGCAGAGCGAGGAGAGTTACCACGCCGACAACGCCAGGCACCTGGAGGCCGCCTACCTGCGGGAGACCACGCCGTGGGGGCAGTCGGGCAAGGGCGGCACGCAGGAGGACTGGCGAGCCGGCCGGGCGCACCTGGCCGAGGCGATCGACCGGGACGGCGCCTTCCTCGACGTCGGCTGCGCCAACGGCTACCTGGCCGAGTGCATACGGGACTGGGCCGCCGAGCGCGGGCACGCCGTCGAGCCGTACGGCGTCGACATCGCGCCCGGGCTGATCGAGCTGGCCCGGCGGCGGCTGCCGCACTGGGCGGACCGGTTCTGGGTGGGCAACGCGCTGACCTTCGTCCCGCCCCGCCGGTTCACCTTCGTCCACGTGCTGCTGGACTGCGCGCCGCGCGACCATCGCGCGGATCTGGTACGGCATGCGCTGACGTCCATGGTGGAGGCGGGCGGCAGGCTGCTGGTGTCGGAGTACGGCACGCTGCCCGGCGAGTCGGCGGCTGAGCGACTGCACGCGATGGGCCTGCGCGTCGACGGGGTGACCTCGGGCGGCACCGCGTGGATCACCGATTCCGCTTAAGGTTCGCGGATCTGTAAGGTGGTCGGGCACCCTGGAAACGAACCCGAGAACTCTTGAGAAAGCCGGAACCGTGACCGACATCCTCGACGACCTCGCGTGGCGAGGCCTGATCGCGCAGTCCACCGACATCGACGCCCTCCGCAAGGCGCTGTCCGAGGGCCCGATCACGGTCTATTCCGGTTTCGACCCGACAGCGCCGTCCCTGCACGTCGGCCACTTCGTGCCGCTGCTGACCCTGCGCCGCTTCCAGCTGGCCGGGCACCGGCCGATCGGGCTGGTCGGCGGCGCCACCGGGCTCATCGGCGACCCCAGCGGGCGCAGCACCGAGCGCACGCTGAACGACACCGAGGTCGTCGCCGGGTGGGTCGAGCGGCTGCGCGGCCAGGTCAGCCGCTTCCTCGACTTCGACGCGCCCGGTAACCCGGCCGTCATGGTGAGCAACCTCGACTGGACCGCGCAGCTGTCGGCGATCGACTTCCTGCGCGACATCGGCAAGCACTTCCCGGTCAACCGCATGCTGGCCCGCGAGTCGGTCAGCGCCCGCCTGGCCGGCGAGGGGCTCAGCTACACCGAGTTCAGCTACCAGATCCTGCAGGCCAACGACTACCTGGAGCTGTACCGCCGGCACGGCTGCACGCTGCAGATCGGCGGCAGCGACCAGTGGGGCAACATCACCGCGGGCGTCGACCTCATCCGCCGCGTGGAGGGCGCGCACGTCCACGCGATGACGCTGCCGCTGATCACCAAGGCCGACGGGGAGAAGTTCGGCAAGACCGGCACCGGCACGCTGTGGCTGGACCCGGAGATGACCTCGCCGTACGCGTTCTACCAGTACTTCCTCAACGCCGAGGACAGCAAGGTGATCGACTACCTCAAGGTGTTCACCTTCAAATCCCGCGAGGAGATCGAGGAGCTGGAGAAGGCCGTGGCCGAGCGGCCCTTCGCTCGCGAGGCGCAGCGCGCGCTGGCCGAGGACGTCACCGAGCTGCTGCACGGCCGCGAGGAGCTCGACCGGGTGATCGCCGCCTCCAGGGCGCTGTTCGGGCAGGGGGCGCTCGAGGAGCTGAGCGCCTCGACGCTGGCGGCGGCGCTGGCCGAGGTGCCCTCGGCGCGCGTGGCGTCGCTGGGCGCACCGTTCGTGGACCTCATGGCCGAGACGGGGCTGGTGGGCTCCAAGTCGGAGGCCCGGCGCGCGGTCAAGGAGGGCGGCGCGTACCTCAACAACGTGCGCATCACGGACGAGGCGTACGTGCCGACGGCCGAGGACCTGCTGGCCGGGCGGTTCCTGGTGCTGCGCCGCGGCAAGAAGTCGATCGGCGGCGTCGAGGTCACCGGAATCACCGGCTGAACAGGGCCACGGTGAGTCCGGGCGTGTCGCCGGACTGCCAGGAGGCGGTCATCCGGTAGCCCGCCCGGGCAAGCTGAGCGACGCGCGGCAGCCTCGGACCGGCGCTCCGGCCGCCGCGCCACACCACCCAGACCTGGTCGCGCCCATCGAGCGCGGCTAGGTCTGGCTTTTCCGGATAGCCGAAACCGGTGGGGTCGGGGGCTGGGCGGGCCAGGAGCGCGTCCTCGGGGAGGTCCGCGGGGCGGGCGTAGTAGCGGAACCCGGTCCGCAGGCTGCTCTGGCCGTAGACGAGGGCGTCGGCGGGACGGGAACGGATCTTGGCGACGGCCCAGGGGATGTTCTCGAAGCGGCCGTTGACGTCGCGCAGCTCGGCGTGCTGAGGCCAGGACAGGGCCACGGTCAGGGCGAGGACGACCGGGACCGCGTACCGCGAGACGGCGGCGGCCGCGATGCCGGCCAGCAGGGCGAGCGCCGGAGCGGTGACGAACAGGTACCGGTCGACGTAGACCGGGGTGAGGAGGTGGGAGACCGCCAGGAGGAGGACGGGCGGGAGGACGAGCCAGCACGACACCGCGCCCGCCCAGGCCCGATCCTTACGGAAGAGGACGATCGCGCCCGCGACGGCGAGGGCGAACAGCAGGGGTCCGGCGATCGGGTCGCCCGCGGCCATCTTCGGGAGCTTCAGCCACACCTCCGGGCCGCGCTGGGGAATCCACGAGATCGCGTGCCGCTCGCCGTACCCGAGCAGACCCAGGGCGATCGCGGGCACGGAGCCGACGGCGAGGGCGGCGATCCTCTTGGCGAGGCCTCGTGGCTTCAGGAGGAGGTGCGCGGGGAGGGTGAGGACCGCGAACAGGTGGCCGGCCCCGGCGGCGGCCACGGCGGCGGCGTAGCGCACATGCGCCGACCGCGACTGCATGACGTGGAGGGTGTGGAAGCTCAGGACGACCGCGGCCGCGGCGAAGGCGTAGGACCGGGCGAAGGCGCCGTAGTAGGACACCGAGGGGAGCACGGCGAACAGCGCACCGGCGGCCACGCCGGCGGGAAGCGAATGCAGGCGGCGCCCGAGGTCGGCGAGGAGGCCCGCGGCCACGCCGATCGCCACGGCCGAGGGGAGTCGCAGCCAC
>NZ_KZ084327.1 GCF_002093975.1 Thermoactinospora rubra | reverse complement strand
CCCGACCCTTGACGCCCGGCTCCAGACCTTAACTACACGGCATTGCACCTAGCCGTCGAGGTGGGCGACCTCGTTGAACGCCACCACCTCCAGCCGCCCGTCCACCGGCCCCCAGGTCGAGACCGAGGCGTTGCGTATAGGGCCGTGGACGGCGATCGCGGCCAGCTCGGCGTCGGGCGTCCCGGCGATCACATGGCGCAGGATCAGCACAACCGAGTCGTGGGCGACGATGAGCACCCGCCGCCCGTCGGCCCGCACGCGCAGCTCGCCCCAGAACTCGCGCAGCCGTACCGCCACGTCACCGAACGACTCGCCGCCCGGCGGGCGGTAGCCGTACTCGCCCGCAGCCCGCCAGCGGGCCAGCTCCTCCGGGAAGCGCTCGCCGATCGCGGCGCGGTTGAGGCGCGCCAGCCGCCCCATCTCACGGTCGCGCAGCCGCGCGTCCACGTGCAGGGGCAGCTCGGCGCCCCACGCCCGCCCGGCCACCGCCCAGGTGTCCAGGGCCCTGCGGTACGGCGAGCACCACACGACCTCGGGCGCCTCCCCGGGCGGCAACGCGGCCAGGAACCGGCCGAGCGCGGCGGCCTGGGCGCGGCCCAGCTCGGTCAGCGTCACCTCCTCGTCACCCCGCTCGTACACCAGCGGGGTGCCGTGCGACTGCTCGTAGGCGAGGTTGGCCTCGCTCTGGCCGTGCCGTACCGCGACGATCCTGGAGGGGCCCATTTACCGGAGCCTAGCCTATGAATTACGGTCAAGACCGTTACATATAAATCCCGGGAGACATTATGCGTATCCGCCTTGCGACCATGGCCGTCGCGCTCTTAGCCCTGTCCTGGCCATCTCCGGTACAGGCCGAATCGGTGGCGGACCCGCCGACCGGCTGCGGGTTCCACACCCTCGGCACCCTCCCGCTCAGGGGCGCGACCACGGCGGGCACGGCCCTGGACGCCGCCCACCCAGGCGGCCCCCGCGTCTACTCGGTCACCTCCAGCGCCTCGGGCCCCGCCGTGCTCGGCATCAGGGACGCCGTCGACGGCAGCCTCCTGGCCGAACGGCCGCTGCCACTCGCGCTGGGCTCCTGGGCGGTCACCGTCGCCCCCGACCACAGCGTCTACGTGGGCAGCTACAACGCCACGCCGGGCGCGATGGGCCGGCTGTTCCGCTACTCCCCCGCCGACGACAAGGTCACCGAGCTCGGCATCCCGATCCCCACCGAGACCTTCGTCTGGACCGTCGCCGCCAGCCCCGACGGCACGGCCGTCTACGGCGGCACCTCGCCGGGCGGCAAGCTCTTCCGCTACGACACCGCCACCGGCCGCATCGCCGACCTGGGCAGCCCGGTGCCCGGCGAGCAGTTCGTCCGCGACCTGGCGATCGACAAGAACGGCACCGTCTACGCCGGCGTCGGCGCCCAGAGCATGAAGGTCGCCGTCGTCGCCCCCGACGGAACCGTCGAGAACCTGATCAACCCGCCCGTCGAGGGCAGCGGCTACGCCTACGACCTCGACGTCGTCGGCCACCACCTGCTGGTCCGCTTCGGCAGGACCGACGGCACCAACCCGATGGGCGTCTACGACCTGGAGCGCGGCCGCTGGACGGACGTGGTCGAGGACGTCGACAGCCTCACCGTGGGCGGCGGCGCCCACGGCCACACCGCCTACCTCTTCCAGGGCGAGGAGCTGGCGGCCTACGACCTGAAGTCCGCAGAGCTCACCAAGCTCGGCTTCAGCGACTACGGCGGCGGCGCGGCCAGGACCCTCGGCTGGGTCGGGCACACGCTCGTCGGCACCGGCTCGACCGGCCGCATCTGGCACTACGACCGCAAGACCGGGCGCGGCCGGCTCCTCGACAGCACGCTGACCGGCCAGCCCGTCAGCATCCGCTCCATGGGCACCGGCCCCGACGGCCACGTCTACGCCGGCGGCTTCTTCACCGGCGGCCTGGCCGCCTACGACCCGGCGACCGGCCGGTCGCGGTTCTGGCCGAACGTCGGCCAGAGCGAGGGCATCGTCGCCCACAAGGGCAGGCTCTACCTCGGCGTCTACCCCGGCGCCCGGATCTACGAGTTCGACGGCACGGCACCCAGGCTCCTGCTCAGCCTCACCGGCCAGGAGCAGGACCGCCCCTTCGCCATGGTCTCGGCGGGCGACTGGCTCGCCTTCGGCACCGTCCCCAAGTCCGGCACGGTCGGCGGCGCGCTCGGCCTGCTCAACTCCGAGACCGGCGAGAAGATCGTCAAGCGGAACCTCGTGCCCGGCCAGTCGATCATCGGCCTGACCCACCGCGACGGCGTCCTGTACGGCACGACCTCCGCCTTCGGCGGCATCGCCACCCCGCAGGGCGACGCCGCCCACGCCTTCGCCTACGACCTGGCCACCCACACCCTCAAGTGGCAGACCGCCCCCGTCCCCGGCGACCTGGCGCTCGGCTCGATCACCTTCGACGACCGCGGCCGGCTGTGGGGCCTGACCCCGGACGCGCTGTTCGAGCTGGACCCGGCCACCGGACGGACCCTGCGCACCGTCAAGCACCAGACCTACCCCTGGTCTGCCGTCACCCAGGTGTGGCTCGACACCCACATCGCCTTCCACAACGGCTACCTGTGGGGCAAGGCCCAGGGCAAGGCCTACCGGATCGACCCGGCGACGATGGCCTTCACCCTCATCGCCCGGCCGATCTCGATCCTGCTGAAGGGCTCCGACGGGCACCTGTACCTGTCGCGCAACGAGAACTTCTTCACCTACCGGATCTGCTGATACCGGTACAGCCGCGGCCCCTCGGCGAAGTAGACGTCCCCGGACCCGTGCACCGCGAGCTGGTGCACGGGTCCCTGCTTGAGGAAGGCGTGCCGCCGGGTACGCGGGTCGAGCGAGAACACCGACTCCCCGGCGTGCGCGCCGTACAGGAGCCGGTCCTTGGGGTTGAAGGCCAGCTGGCCGCTCGCGCTCCTGCTGTCCGACAGCCGCACGCGGGCCACGGGCTTGCGCGCCCCCAGGTCCACGCCGAACACCTCGCCGCCCGCGATGCCCCACAGGCGGCCACGGTCGTCGAAGGTCAGCGCCGGGATCGCCGGCTTGCCGGGAGCGGGCACGATCTCCCACAGCAGCCTGTCCTCCGCGATCGACCAGGCGAAGAGCCTGGCCTCGGTCTGGGTCGGCGGCGTGGCCGACTGGCCGCTGTAGACGGAGGTGCCGCCGTAGAGCACGCCGTCGCGGTAGGCCAGCGAGACGATGCTCTGGTCCTTGACCACGTTGCGCTGAGCGTGCTTGAGCGTGCCGGTCACCGGGTCCCAGACGGCCAGCACGCCGCCCAGATGGCCCAGGTCCGGCATGGTGCCCACGGCCAGGTACCGCCCGGCCGACACCATCGCGCGCGGCCGGATCTGCTTGTCGGCGGCGAAGTCGACCAGCCGCGCGGGGTTCGGCACGGGCCCGGGCTCGGGGCTCGGGGAGTACTCGGGGCTGTGCCAGGGCAGCGTCGGGTCGTAGGCGTAGACCCGGGCCTCGGGATAGGCGCCGATGTACAGCTTGCCGTCGTGCGAGGTCATGTCCTCGCTCTGGGAGAAGGTGCGGAACATCTCGCGCTCGCCGGTCCCGGCGTCGATCGCCGCGAAGCCGCCGTTGAGGAAGCCGCCCGCGTACACGCGCCCGTCGGGGCCCTCGGCGAGGGCGGTGATGTCGATCGGCTCGCCGCGCACGCCGGTCTGGACGAACGACTTGGCGCCGGTCTGCGGGTTGTAGCGGAACATCAGCCCGCGCCACAGCAGGCCGACGACGCTCTTGCCGGGGTAGTCGGGCAGGCCGAGCTCGGCCCAGCCGATGCCGCGGGTGTTGGCCACCCGGCCGGTGACCGGCAGGCCCGTGGGGGTCATGGTGCGGCTGCGCGGGTCGTAGCGGACCAGCTCGCCCGCCTTTACAAAGTAGATCCTTCCCTGGTCGTCGGGCGGCGAGACGTCCAGGCCGTGGGCGTCGTCGAGCCTGTCCACCCACCGGCGGGCGGCGATGTCCCACACGTGCAGGGGGCCGGGGCTGGCTCCGCCGTACCGGACGTAGAGGAAGCCGTCCACGGCGTTGACGTCGTAGGCCCACTTCCCTGCCGGGTCCAGCCCGTCGGGCGCGGGCAGCTTCGCGGCCTCGCCGGTGGCGGCGTCGACCTCGAAGACCGTCGCGGGCGCCTCGGTGCCCGCGTAGACCTTCCCCTGGTGGAAGGAGACGCTGCGGACGTAGGCGTGCGAGGCCGACAGCCTGCCGTAGTCCCGCACGCCGGTCGCCGGGTCGTAGGCGAACAGCCGCCCACCGGGCGAGGTGCCGCCGTAGACCGTGGCGCCCTCGCCGGCGGCCACCGACCAGATGAAGTTCTCCGAGGCGAGGGGACGCCCGAGGTCGCGCACGCCCTCGGGCGTCCAGCGGTACAGGCGTCCGTCGCCGTAGGTGCCGGCGTACACGCTGCCGTCGGGGGTGGCGTCGACCGCCCACGAGCCGCCCGCGCCCGGCAGGTCGTAGCGGGCCACCTCGGCGCCCGTGGCCGGGTCGACGGCGTTGAGGTGGGCGGGGCTGCCCGAGGAGGCGCCCCACAGCACGGTCCTGCCCCCGGGGCCGGGCGCGACGACGCCGCCGATGAGCAGGACGTCCTGCAGCGGGACGCCGAGGTCCTGGATCGCGGGCGCCTCGGCGCCGGTCGCCGGCGTGAGGGCCAGCGTCAGCACGAGGAGGGTCTTGCCAATTAAGGTCATGACCGAAACCGTAAGAAGCGGCTTCGCTTGCGTCAATACCCCTGTTCCGGTTCAGGCCGAATCTGGAAATTCCCCGAAGCCGCGGGTGGCGTCACGCGCGCCCGGCCGTGAGCACCTTGGCCAGGGCCGCCGCGACGTCCGCGGCCCCGGAGGGGTCGTCCATGAGCATGTTCTGCCGCACCCAC
This sequence comes from Thermoactinospora rubra, assembly GCF_002093975.1. Taxonomy (GTDB): domain Bacteria; phylum Actinomycetota; class Actinomycetes; order Streptosporangiales; family Streptosporangiaceae; genus Nonomuraea; species Nonomuraea rubra_A. The sequence continues at coordinate 288,041 of NZ_KZ084327.1, read as the reverse complement.
ACGACCGTCCGGGCGGCCTCCTCGGCGCCCGGGCACGGCTCGGCGCGGGCACCGGCGCCGGTCAGCGCGTCCATCGAGCCGAGGGGCGGGTAGCCGGCGTCGAGCGGCACGCCTTCCGCGGCCATCGCGGCCAGCAGGAAGTCCCGGTCGACCGGCGCGTCCACGCGGAGCATGAGCAGGTGCCGGGAGTCGCGGGTGGTGCCGGGCGGCCGCGGCACCGGCTCGACGCCGGGCACGCCCGCCAGCTCCCGCGCGGCCGCCGCGCAGAACGCCTCCCGCCGGTCCAGCTCGGCGTCCAGCCGGTCCAGCCAGGGCAGCAGCAGCGCGGCCTGGATCTCCGTCATGCGCAGGTTCCAGCCGACGGACGGGTGACCGTACCACTGGCCGCCGAGCCTGCGTCCCACGTTGCAGACCGACCAGATCGCCTCGTGCGCCGCCGCGTCCCGGCAGACGATCATGCCGCCCTCGCCCGCGGTCATCGCCTTGCTGGACTGGAAGCTGAACACCCCGGCCTCGCCCAGCCCGCCGACCGGGCGCCCGCGGTGGGCCGCGCCGTGCGCCTGCGCGGCGTCCTCCACCACGGCCAGCCCGTGGCGTACGGCCACCGCGGCGATCTCGTCCATCTCCGCCGGGCTGCCCGCCAGGTGGACCGGCATGACGGCGGCGGTGCGCCGGGTGATCGCCGCCTCGACGGCGTGCGGCGACAGGTGCAGGTGGACGGGGTCGACGTCGGCGATCACCGGGGTGGCGCCGGCCAGCAGCACGGAGGTCGCGGAGGCGACGAAGGTGTAGGCGGGGACGATCACCTCGTCCCCCGGCCCCACGCCCAGCCCTTTGAGGGCCGCGAACAGCCCGAGCGTCGCGTTGCCGACCGCCACGCCGTACGGCACGCCGGACAGCCGGGCGAACGCGGCGGCCAGGTCCCGGCAGACGGAGCCGGACTGGGTGGCTCCCCACTGGCCGCCGTCGAGCACCTCGGCGAGGAGCTCGCGCTGGGCGGGGTCGAGCGGCGGCGGCCACGAGGGCCAGGCGGCGGCGCGGACGGGCGGGCCGCCGTGGAGGGCGAGCTTCATGCGGGGTCTCCCAGACGCAGGATGCGGGCGAGGTTGCCGCCCAGGACGAGGGCGCGGTCGGCCTCCGCCAGCGGCGCGAGCACGACGCGGCCCAGCCCGACGCGCAGGTCCAGGAAGCAGGCGTCGGAGCCGAAGACGACGCGATCGGCCCCCAGCAGCTCGACCAGCCGGGCGATCCACCGGCCGGTCATCTGCGAGCCGCAGGTCTCCAGGAAGAGGTTGGGGTGGCCGGCGGCCAGCCGGGCGGCGCGGGCGAAGCCGTGCGGCCACAGCCCGGCGTGGCCCATCAGGAGGGGGACGTGCGGGTGGCGGGCGGCGACGGCGGCGAAGAGGGCGGGGTCGCTCCACGGCGAGTCGGTCTGGCCGTGCGCCAGGACCGGCAGGCCCAGCTCCCACACCGGCTCGTAGCGGGGGTCGTCCAGCGGGCACTCGTGGACGTCGGGGTGGAGCTTGACGCCCCAAACGCCCCCGGCGATCAGCCGGTTGCGGTGGTGCGGGTTGTAGACCTGCCACACGCCGAACCGGCCCGGGTGCCTCGCGGCCGCCTCGAAGGCCAGCCGGTTGCCGGTCCGCGCGTCCGGGCCGACCGCCAGCAGGTGGCTGATCCCCACGGCCTGGACGCCCAGGCGGTCCATCAGCTCGACCATGCCCTCGGCGGTGGGGTCGGGGATGAGGAAGTCGGGCCACGTGCCGAGGTGGCCGTGCGCGTCGAGGATCCGCACGCCGGGGGTCACAGCAGGGCTTCCAGGCTGCCGGAGGCGATCAGGTCGCGGTCCGCGGGACGGTCCAGGCACTCCAGCAGGAAGCGGGGGCCGCAGTCGTCGAGGATCGGCGCGCCGGTGCCGAAGACCAGCCGGTGCGCGCCGAACCTGCCGGCCAGCCACTCCACGCCGCGCTGGGTGTTCACGGTGCCGATCTCCAGCCAGACGTTCGGCGCCTCGGCCATCAGCTCGGCGACCGCCCGCAGGTGGCGGTAGCCGGGGTTGAGGAGCAGGACGCGCTGGCCGGGCAGGCGGGCGGTGAGGGCGAGCAGCTGGGCGGTGGTGGTCTCGCCGAGCTCGACGGCGACGGTGACGTCGAGCTCGGCGAGCCAGCGCAGGGTGGCCGGGCCGGTCAGGTCGAAGCGGTGGCGCCGGGGGCACAGGCGGACCATCCGCGCGTCCCAGGCGGGCGGGTCCTCCAGGGCGGCCGGGACGAGCACCGGGACCGGGATGAGGCGGGGGCCGGCCAGCCGGAACAGCGCCTCGTTGCCGGCCTGGGCGTCGGAGTACAGGCTCAGCGTGTGGGTCACGAGGGCCTGGTCGATGCCGAGGCGGTCCATGTCGGGCCGTGGGTCCTCCGGCAGGTCGTCGAAGGGCACGGGCCCGGCGAGGCGGTGCGCGTCGATCAATTTCGGCACAGACCGAAATCTACTTTCAGGGCTCCTCCGGCGTCAACCGCCTCACGGGGTCACCACCGGGCAGCGCGGATCCAGCCGCACCTTGGCCAGGTCGCGGCCGATGAGGGTCCAGGCGTCGAACGAGCCGGGCTCGAAGTGCAGCTGCGGGTTGGTGTACCACTCGTCGCCCAGGCCGGTGGCCCGCAGCCGGGCCTCCTCGCCCAGCTCGTAGGCGTTGCCGCCGCCGAAGAAGGTCTGGGCGAACACCCGGCCCTTGTGGACGGTCAGCTCGCCGTAGCCCGACAGGGTGCCCTGGCGCCTGACGGTCCTCGTGGCCGGGTCCAGCGCGATCCAGGTGCCGGAGTCGCGCTTGTAGACCGCGTACAGCAGGCCGTCGTGGATCTTGACGTCCTGGAGGGTACGGTGGCCCGCGACGGGGTCGGCCTGCCACAGCACGGTGCGGGTCCGCAGGTCGAAGGCCGCGATCGAGGCGCTGGTCCGCACCGGCGGCGTGCCGCCCCCGCCGAGCACGTCGCCGCCGAGGTAGACGACGCGGCCGGCGGCGTCGAGGCTGAGGCTCATGAGGCTCTGGCCGGGGATGACGCCCTTGTAGACGTCCATCTCGCCGGTGCCGGGGTCGACCACCGACAGCGCGCCCTCCAGCCTGGCGCCGAGCGGGGCGGAGGCGACCAGCAGCTTGTCGGCGACCGGGTCGTACTCGATGTCCCAGGGGCGCTGCTGGTCGTGCCCGAGGAAGCCCAGGCTGCGCAGCCGGTCGGTGCGGATGTCGATCTCGAGGATCTGGCCGCTGGGGTACATGGCCGCGTAGATCTTGTTGCCGCGCCGTACCAGGTCCTTGGGCTCGCCTGGCACCCGGAAGCGGCGCTTGGCGCCGGTGCGCAGGTCGCGGACCTCCATCGAGAAGTGGCCGCCGACGTAGACGGCGCGGCCCGGCACCAGCAGCATGCTCTGCGGGCGCTCGGGCCCGCCGGGCAGGCCGGCCTCGAGGAGGTCGGCGAACCGCGAGGCGCCGGTCCGCAGGTCCAGCCACCACACGCCGCCGCTGCCGGACAAGCCGATCAGCGTGGTGCCCTCCAGCGCCAGCCGCCTGGTCTCGTCGCCCTCCGAGGGCGGGCCGGCCACCCTGGTGAGGGCGTCCTCTCCGGTGCGGTAGCGGTAGACGGCGCCGTCGGGACGCGAGGTGCCGTAGACCGTCCCGTCGGGCGCCACGGTGAGCGCGTCGAGCTGGGCGCCCTCGACCTTGCGCAGGTCGGAGCCGTCCTTGCGCACGTCGATGAGGGTCGAGCCGCCGGCGGCCAGCACGCGGTCGCCGTGGTCGGCGATCACGCCGACGCCGGCCGGGCCCTGGGCCAGCTCCCTGACCGCTCCGGTGGCACGGTCGATCGCCACGAGCTTGCCCTTGTCGAGCAGGCCCGCGTACACGGTGGTCGCGTCGGCCGCGACCGCGCGCACGTAGCGCTCGCCGGTGGCCAGGACGCCGAAGTTCCTGACCGCGGCGGTGGCCGGGTCGTACTCCCAGACCCTGCCGTCGGGGTAGGTGCCCGCGTACAGCTTGCCGTCCGGGGCGGCGGCGAGGCTCCAGACGAAGCCGCCGTTGCGCCCGAAGGACCGCAGGTGCCGCACCTGTCCCGTGACCGGGTCGAAGCTGTACAGGTCGGGCACCGGGTAGGTGCCCACGTAGACCTTGCCGCCCGACACGGCGGTCGCCCAGCCGCCCTCGGGCTCCCCGGCGGCCGGGCCGTCCGGCAGGGTGACGCTGCGCACGACCCTGCCCGCCTGCAGGTCGATCTCGGCCAGGACCGGCGGCTTCAGACCCCGGGTGACCACGTAGGCCCGGCCGTCGTGGACGGCGGCGCCCACGATGGCCCCCGTGACCGAGGCCGGGCCGTGCCGTTCGTAGCCCGGGCCCTCGCAGCGCACGGGGTCGGCGGCGGCCTGCTGGGCGGCCAGGAGGGAGGCGACCAGCGGCGCCAGGACGAGCAGACGTAACCGCGACACGGCCACCTCCGGATTGCTCACTCTTGCTCGATTTAGGCCCAGACCGTAATGTTTTGCCCGCTGCCCGTCAATGGCTGGTATCCCGATGGAGGCTTCGGTGTTCGACGCGCACGCCCTGGTGGGCGACCTCGCGGTCACGCTGGACGTGGACGTGCTCGTGGGCGCGTACCCCGACCGCGACGGGCCCGTGGGAACGCCGTCGTCCGTGCTCGGCGTGCTGCGGGAGCACGACATCCGCGCCGGAGCGGTGGCGTCGTTGCGCGCCGCGCTCTTCGACGTCGTCTCGGGCAACGACGAGGTGCTGGCCCTGGCGGCCACGCGGCCACGGCCGGACGTCGTCCCCGTCGGCGTCGTGGACCTGCGCGACCCCGTCGGCGCCGCGCGGGAGCTCGAACGCCTGGCCGCCGCCTCGGTCAGGGCCGTCCGGCTGTTCCCCGACGAGCAGGGCGTCGAGGCGGGCTTCCCCTCGGTCCGGCACGTCGCCCGGCGGGCCGCGGCCCTCGGCCTGACGGTGCTCACCGGCGGCGACGTGCGCCGCTTCTGGCGGCCCTTCTCCGGCCTGGAGGCCACCGTGGTCTTTCTGGACACGCACTTCTACCACCTGGGCGACTTCCTCGTCGCCGCCGTCGACGAGCCGGGCTTCCACACCTCCACCCGCCTGCTCAACTCCCCCGACGCGCTGGAGCTGGCCGCCGCCGAGGTGGGCGCCGGCAGGCTGCTGTACGGCTCCCGCACCCCGTTCTACGAGCCGCTCGTCCCCCTGCTGCGCCTGGCGACAAGCGGCCTGAAGCCCGAGGAAGTCGCCGCCGTCGCCGGGGGCAACGCGAGGAGGCTGCTGACATGATCATTGACGTTCATGCCCACTGGGGTCCGTGGTTCTTCACCATGGACGTGGCCGGGGCGAACCTGGCGACGATGGACCGCTACGGCATCGACCTGGCGATCGTGTCGGCGACCGAGGCGGTGATCTACGACGCGGCCGCGGGCAACCGCGCGCTGGCGCAGGCCCTGACCGCCGGGGGGCCGGCCGACCGCCTGTACGGCTACGTGACCGTCAACCCGCGCCGGCCGGCCGACGCCGAGCGCGACCTGCGCGAGTACCTGCCCACCGGCCGGTTCGTGGGCGTGAAGATCCACACCGACTACACCGCCTCGCCGGTCACCTCCCCGCAGATGCGCGACGCGCTCGCCATGGTGGCCTCCTTCGGCGTCCCCGCCCTCGTGCACACCTGGGACGCCTCCGTGCTCGACCTGGCGGCGCTGTGCCAGGACATCCCGGGCCTGCGGGTCATCGCCGGGCACATGGGCGCCGGCGGGCACCGCCACGCGATCGAGGCGGCGCGCGGATGCGACAGGCTCTACCTGGAGCCGTGCTGGTCTCACTTCCCTGCGGGCCGCATCGCCGAGGTGGCCGCCGGGGTGGACCCGCATCGGCTGCTGTTCGGCACCGACGCCACGCTGATCGACCCGGCCGCGGCCTTCGGCGCGGTGGCCGCCGCCCGGCTCGACTCGCGGACGGCCGAGCTGGTCGCCTGGCGCAACGCCGCCGCCCTGTTCGGCCTCCCGCTCCCGAACCGGCCCGCGAGTTGACCCGGCGCCCGCCCCGCCGTACCACGCAGACCCCGCTCCGGCCCGCTCCCCACCCGTCCCCCAGCAGAGGAGCCCTCATGATCCGCCGCCGTGCCTTTCTCAGCCTCGCCGCCGCCGGAGGGGCGGCCGCGCTGCTGCCCGCGGGCCCCGCCTCGGCCGCCATCGAGCCCGAGGGCACCCTCACCGACCTCGGCCCCGCCAGCGTCGCCAGCCCCCTGGGCAACGGCGAGTTCGTCGGCGACGTCCTCTACGCCGGGTCGCGCGGCCTGTCACCCAACGTCGTGGGCGCCTACGACCTGACCGTCGACAAGATCACCAGGCACTTCGAGATCCCCACGGGCATCGGCGTCTGGGCGATGTGCAAGACGGGCACCGACGTCTACGTCGGCACCCACTCCCCCTCCGACCTCTACCGGATCGACACCGTCTCCGGCCAGGTGACCAGGGTCGCGCGGTATCCCGACCACTTCATCTGGACCATGGCCGCCGCGCCCGACGGCAAGGTGTACATGGGCTGCTCGGAGCCCGGCCGGGTGTGGGAGTACGACCCGGCGACCGGCACGAGCCGCGACCTCGGCCAGCCCGCCCCCGGCGAGGCCTACGTCCGCAGCATCCAGGCCGACGCCACGCACGTCTACTGCGGCGTCGGCGCCAACGCCCACCTCGTCGCGATCGACCGGGCCACCGGCGAGAAGCGGGAGCTGCTGCCCGCCGAGCTCGCCGACCGCGACTGGGTGTCGAGCATGTCGATCTCCGGCACGCACATCGCGGGCGGCATGAACTCCCTGGCCGAGCTGCTCGTGCTGCGCAAGGACGACCCGTCCGGCCACCGCGTGGTCAAGGCGACCGCGCCGGGCGAGAAGTACATCGTGTCGGTGCTGATCCACGACGGCTCGGTGTACTTCGCCGGACGCCCCTCGGGCACCTTCTACCGCTACCACCTGGACTCCGGCCGCCTGGAGGCGGTCGGCGTGCCGTACTTCGAGGCGGCCACCCACCGGATCCTGGCCCACGAGGGGCGGATCTACGGCGTGCAGGACAGCGCCGTGTTCGTCTACGACCCGGCCACCGGCGGGCTGGAGTACCGCAACCTGGTCCAGCGCGGCTTCCGGGCGGCGCCGGAGGAGCCCATGTCGGTCCACTCCGACGGCCGCCGCGTCTACGTCGGCGGCAAGGGCGGCGCGGACGTCCACGACCTGGCCACCGGTACGGTGACCCGCCTCGGCATCGCCGGCGAGCCGAAAACCATGATCACCGTCGAGGACGTCACCTACCTGGGCGTCTACACCCAGGCGGCGCTCTACTCCCACCGGGCCGGGCAGGACCAGGCCACGCTGCTGCTGCGCGCCGGCCACCAGCAGGACCGCCCGCGCGACCTGGCGCACGACCCGGCGACCGGGCTCCTCGTCATGCCGACCCAGCCGGAGCCCGGCCAGACGAACGGCGCGCTGACCCTGTACTCCCTGCGCGACGGCACGCACGTCACCTACCGGCCCGCCGTCGAGCGGCAGACCGTCTACTCGGTCACCACCCGGCGCGGCGTCGCCTACCTCGGCACGCTCATCCAGGAGGGCCTCGGGCTGCCGCCGGTGACCACCACGGCCCGGCTGGCCGCCTTCGACCTGCGCGGGCGCAGGCTGCTGTGGCAGCTGGAGCCGGTGCCCGGCGCCCGCTACATCGCGGGGCTGGCCAGCACGCCGCACGCCGTCTACGGGATCGCCGACACCGGGGTGCTGTTCGAGTACGACCTGGACCGGGCCGAGATCACCCGGACCCGGAAGGTCAGCGCACGCGGCGGGGACCTCGTCATCACCGGGCGCGTGGCCTACACGGCCGACACCGACGCCGTCTACAAGATCGACCTGGTCGGCTTCTCGGCCACGGCCATCGTGAGCGGGCTGGGCGGGCAGTGGTTCGGCGGCGAGCCCAAGCTGGCGCTGGACCCCTCGCGCGAGGCGGTCTTCACGATCAGGGGGCGCAACCTCGTCAGGATCGCCGTCTCCGGCGAGCGCTGAGGCTTCAGTCCTCGAAGGCGACGCCGCTCTCCCCCAGGCGCGGGCCGTACGGGTCGTGGGCGTGCGATGCGGGGATGCGGCCCTCGCCGGCGGCCAGCCACAGCATGCGCTGCACGTAGCCCTCCATCGGCTCGGTGAACGTCGCGGCGGCCAGCCGGTCGAGCCTCGCGGACGCCGCCTCGAAGGCGCGCAGGTCGCTGCCCCGGAAGGCGCGCACGACCTCGGCCGTGACCTGGACCCGTGCCGCGGCGATCCCCACCAGCGCGGCCTGCGCGCCCCACAGCAGCGACGGGCCGAACATGCGGTCCTCCCCGGTGATGGCCAGCCGTCCGGCGGCCCTGGCGGCGGCGATCGCGTCCTGGCAGGCCATGGCGTCCGACAGCAGGGCGACCTTCAGCCCCGCCACGCCGGGATGGGCCAGGAGGTCCCTCAGGACGGCGGGCGGGCAGGGGGCGGTGTAGAGGTCGAAGGCGATCATGGGCATGCCCGTCGCCCGCCACACCGCCTCGTGGGCGGCCACCCGGTCGCCGGGCGAGGGAAAGAGCATGACGCCGTCGGCGCCGAGGTCGCGTGCCGCCTCGGCCTGGCCGACCAGCTCGGCAAGGCCCCCCGCGCCGCCGACGCCCACGATCACCGGCACCCCCAGGGCGACGGCACGCTTGACGATCTCCGCCCGCAGCTCCTCGCCCAGGTACGGTCCGCGCCCCGTGTGCGCGAGCACCGCCAGGCCGTCCGCCCCGTCGGCGACCAGCCCCGCGAGGTAGCGCGAGACCACGTCCGGGTCCACCTCGCCCGCGGCGGTCATGGGGGTGGCCGCGGCGGCCAGGAGCGCGCCGCGCAGGCGGTCGCGGAGGTGGGCGGCCCTGGGGTCCATCGACGTGCTCATGGCCGCCCACCCTAGGTCATTTCAGTCCCGTCATCGCGATGCTGTTGACCAGGTAGCGCTGGAGCAGGAAGAACACCAGCAGGCACGGCAGCACCGAGACGGCCGCCGAGGCCATCAGCAGCGACAGCTGGAGCTCCTCGGTGCGCAGGATGGTCAGCCCGACGGTGAGCGTGCGGGTGGCGTCGCTCTGCCCGATGACCAGCGGCCACAGGAAGTCGTTCCAGTGCCACAGGAACACGAACACGCCCAGCGTGGCCAGGATCGGCCGGGTGAGCGGCACCACGATGGTCCAGTAGACGCGCAGCTCGGAGGCCCCGTCGACCTTGGCCGCCTCGAACAGCTCGTCGGGCAGCCCGAGGATGAACTGCCGCATGAGGAAGACGGCCTGCGAGTTGGCCAGGGTGGGGACGATGAGCCCCCAGAAGGTGTCCACGCCGCCGAGGTCGGAGACGAGCACGTAGGTGGGGATCAGCGTGGCCTGGAAGGGCACCATCATCGTGGCCAGGAACGTCCACAGCATCGCGTCCCGGCCCGGGAAGCGCTTCTTGGCGAAGGCGTAGCCGGCCATGGACGCGGTCAGCAGGATGATCACCACGGAGACGGCCGAGTAGACCAGCGAGTTGAGCGTCCACTGCAGGAAGCCGGAGGTGCTCAGCACGTGGGCGATGTTGTCGAAGGTGAGCGCGCTCGGCCAGCGGGTCGGCAGCGTGGGCTCGCCCGCCGGCGACAGCGCCACCACGAACATCGCCAGGAAGGGGCTGACGGTCAGCACCGACAGCACGGCCAGCAGGGCGACGAGCGGCCACCTGCGGCCCGTACGGCGGGGCCGCGCGGTCGCGGCGGCACGTGTCGCGGGACGTGTTGCTGTGAGGGTCAAGTGTTCTCCCGCCCGAGGAAGCGCCGCTGGATGAGCGAGACGACCAGGATGATGGCGAACAGCACCATGCCGAAGGTCGCGGCGTAGCCGAACTCCCAGCCCCGGAACCCCTTGTCGTAGAGCGCGTAGATGAGCGTGTAGCTGGCGCGGGCGGGCCCGCCGCCGGTCATGACGTAGATGGTGTCGAAGACCTGGAAGGCGCTGATCGTCTCGATGATCATCACGAAGAACAGCGCGGGCCGCAGCAGCGGCAGCGTGATGGCGCGCAGGCGCTGCCAGGGCCCGGCCCCGTCGACGCGGGCCGCCTCCAGGTAGGAGCCGGGGATGGCCTTGAGCCCGGCCAGAAGGATGAGCATGGAGTAGCCGAAGCCCTTCCAGGCCGACACCACCGCCAGGGCGGGCAGCACCAGCGCGGACTGCTCCAGGAACGCCACGGGGCCCACGTCTGCCTTGGCGAGCAGGCCGTTGAGCAGGCCGTTGAACTCGTAGATCCACCGCCAGATCACTCCGGCGAGGACGAAGCTGGTGACGTAGGGCAGGAAGAGCATGCCGCGGAACAGGCCGCGCAGGAAGACCACCGAGTTGAGCAGCAGCGCGGTGCCCAGCGAGATCAGCACGGTGAGCGGCACGTAGACGGCGACGTAGACCAGGGTGACGCGCAGGCTGGTCCAGAAGGTGTCGTCCTGCAGCATCCTGGCGTAGTTCGCCGTGCCGACGAAGCTCCACTCGCCGCCGATGTTCCAGTTGGTGAAGCTCATCCCGGCGGCCCCGAGGGTGGGGAAGATCCGGAAGACGAGGAAGAGCACCAGCATCGGGAGGACGAACAGGAGCCCGGTGACGGGATCGCGCAAACGCCGCACTTCATACCTTTCGCCGGGGGCCTCCCCGGCCGGAGCCGGGGAGGCCGAGGGTAACGCAGGGCGGGCCGGGCGGCCGCAGGCGCGGGCCGTCAGCCCAAGGCGCGGGCCGGACGGCTCGCGCCTGCGGCCGCGGGGCTCAGCCGCCGCCGGCGAGCAGCGCGTTGGCCTCCTTGGCCGCCGCGTCGAGGGCGGTCTTGGCATCCTCCTTGCCGAGCAGCGCCGCCTGGATGTGCGGGGCGAGGACGGCCATCACCTGGCGGGCCTTGGGGTGCGTGTCGCCCGGGAAGGCGTACTCCAGCGACTTGGCGAACTCCTTGGCCTCCGCCGACTGGCCGGGCACGGTCACGTCGGTGCGGGCGGAGAAGAAGCCGGAGGCCTTGGCCAGCTCCGCGGCCACCTGCGGCGAGGACAGGAAGGTGGCCACCTTCTTGGCGGCGTCCTTGTTCCCGGAGTGCTTGGCGATCACCAGGCCGCCGGGGATGCCGAAGGCCACGCGCTTCCTGCCCTCCAGCGGCAGCCCGATGCCGACGTTCTCGGCGCCGATGGCCTTGCCGAGCTGGGTGGCCTGCAGGGCGGTGGCCGCGTGGTACATGGCGCTCTGGCCGCCGGCCAGCGGGCCGCCCTCGATGTCGTTGCCCTTGCTGGCGGTGTTCTCCGGCAGGCCGCCCACGGCCTTGAGGTCCAGCAGGAACTGCAGGCTCTCCACGCCCTCGGGGCCGTTGAAGGCCACGGTCTTGCCGTCGGGGGCGAAGACCGAGCCGCCGTTGGCCCACAGGATCGGGTAGAAGCTCTGGTTCAGGCTCACCTCGGGCTTGCCCGGGTAGTCCAGGATGGCGACCTTCTTGGCGGCCAGCTTGGGCGCGGCCTCCTTGACCTCCGCCAGGGTGTCGGGGATCTCCGTCACGCCCGCGTCGGCGAACAGCTTCTTGTTGTAGATCGGCGCCGTGATGGTCTGGTAGACCGGCACGCCGTACAGCTTGCCGTCGACGGTCAGCGCGGTGAGCGCGCTGGGCAGGTAGGCGCCCTTGGCCGGGGCGACCACGTCGTCGACCGGCTCCAGCGTGCCCTGCTTGGCGTACTGCGGAATCTGGTCGGGGCCGAGCACGACCAGGTCGAAGCCCTTCTTGGAGGCGAGCGCCGTGGTGATCTTCTCCTGGCGGCCCTCCCAGGGCTGCATGTCGACCTTCAGGTCGATGCCGGCGTTGGCGGCCTCGAAGTCCTTCTCGACCTTGCCCCAGAAGGCCTGGCTCGCGGCCTGGTCCGCGATCACCGGGTACATCCACAGCGTCACGGTGCTCCCGCCGGAGCCCGAGCCGCCGGATCCGCATCCGGCGAGCGCGAGCCCCAGAGCCGCCGCGAGGGCTGCGACCGCTGGCTTCCTCATCGGCGCCATCCTTTCCCGTTAATACCGGTCCTGACCGAAACCTAGTGACGAGGCCGAAGCCGGTCAATGGTTGATACACGAACGTAACTACGGGCCTGTCCGGATCTCCGCCGCGATGGCCTTGACGTGATCCTCCGTGTAGTGCTCGTTCCACTGGATGACCAGCAGCGTCTCCTCCACCAGCCGCTCCGCGGCCGGGCAGGGCGCCGGCTGGTACCCCTCCAGCGGGAACCGCGAGCCGCCGTAGACCGGGCCGCGCAGCACGGGTGCCCTGTTGAGCGGCTCGTCCAGGTATCCGGCGCGGGCCGGGACGCCCGCGGCGGCGAGCCGCCCGGCCAGCTCCGGCGCCCCGCCGTACGGCAGGACCAGCGGGAACAGCCACCAGGCGTGCCCGTCCGGGCGCGGCAGCCGCAGGTGCCCGAGCCCGCGCAGCGCCTCAAGGAGCATCAGGGCGGTACGGCGGCGCGCCGCCACCACCCCCGGCAGCTTGGCCAGCTGGGCGCGGGCCACGGCGGCCTGGAGCTCGGTCATGCGGTAGTTCAGCCCGAAGCTCGCGTGCGAGCGGCCGGCGGCGCGGTCCCAGCCCTTGTCGGCGAACAGCCGCATGCGCCGCGCCAGCTCGTCGTCGTCGGTGATCGCCAGGCCGCCGTCGCCGCAGGTGATGTGCTTCCACTGCTGCAGGCTGAGGCAGCCGACGTCGCCCGCCGTGCCCGCGTAGCCTCCCGTGGGCAGCTCGGCCAGCCACGCCTGGGCGCAGTCCTCGATCAGGGCCAGGCCGTGCTCGTCGGCCAGCGCCCGCAGCTCGGCGATCCGCGCCGGGGCGCCGAACAGGTGGACGGCCATGATGGCCCTGGTGCGGGGCCCGATGAGGCGGGAGACCGCCTCGGGGTCCAGATTGCCGTCGGAAGGATCCACATCGGCGAAGACAGGGACGGCGTTCTGCGCCAAGATGGGGGCGACCGTGCCGAAGTCCGTGATCGGCGTCGTGATGATCTCGTCTCCGGGGTCGGGCGCCGCCGCCACGACCGCGAGGTGGAGGGCCGCGGTGCCGGAGCTCGCCGAGATCGCGTGCCGTACCCCGTAGAGGTCGGCGACCTCGCGCTCCAGCGCCCGCGCCTCGCTCCCCCAGACGGAGTTCAGCATGCCGGAGCGGATCACCCGCTCCAGGGCGGCCAGCTCCTCCTCGCCGAGGGTGCGGCCGCCGGCTTCGGCCATGGTTGGAAAGTGCAGTGTCACGGGGTTACCCTTCCGGTCTAGACCGCAATGCGACAGGAGGCCGCGTGGGGATCGTCATCGGGGTCGTCGGACCGCACGATCTGGTCGACGACGTCGCCGCCACGTGCGAGGAGCAGCCGGGCGTCAGCGCGCTGCGGCTGGACTACGACCACGAGTCGCAGGCCGCCGCCATCGTCGAGGCGCACGCCGCCTCGGTGGAGGGATGGCTGTTCACCGGCATCGTGCCGTACATGCTGGCCCGCGACGCCGAGCTGCTGACCCGGCCGGCGGCGTTCGTCGACTACTCCGGGGCGACGCTGCTCAGCGCCCTGGTACGGCTGCAGCGCGAGGGGGTGGACGTCACGCGCCTGTCGATCGACACGCTGCCGGCGGGCGATGTGACCTCGACCTTCACCGAGGCCGGGCTGCCGGTCGACCAGGTGCGCACGCTGCCGTACCGGGCCGGGATGACCTCGAAGAAGGCCGTCGCCTTCCACCGCCGCTCGCAGGCGGCGATCACCTGCCTCAGCTCCGTCTACGAGGAGCTGCGCGGGGAGATGAAGATCCTGCGGCTGGTGCCGTCCGTGCACAGCGTCCGGGTGGCGCTGCGGCAGCTGCTGCTCACCGCCGAGGGGCAGGCGCAGGAGGACGCGCAGATCGCGCTCGGCCTGGTCGAGGTGGACAACGACGAGGGGCTGCTGCGGGAGGCGACCGCGCTCGGCGGGACGCTGGCGGCCTTCCGCGGCGGGACGTATCTGCTGGTCACCACCCGCGGGCCGCTGCACGACGCCACCGGCGGCTTCTCGTGCCTGCCCATGCTGACGCGCCTGGCCGGCGGCAACCGGGTCGTGCGCGTGGGCTTCGGGCTGGGGCGCAGCGCGGCGGAGGCGGAGAGCCTCGCGCGGCGCGCCCTGTCGAGGGCGCGCCGCATCGGGGAGGTCGCGGCGGTGCTGTCGCTGCGGGCGGACACCGACATCGTGCTGGAGTCGGCCACCGCCGTGCCGCCGCCGGCCGAGCAGAACCTGTCGGTGATCGCGCGCCGGGTCGGGCTGTCGGTGCCGACGCTGGAGAAGCTGCTGGAGGCGCGCGACGCCGCCGGCGGGGAGCCGCTGACCACCAAGGAGATCGCCGAGCGGCTCGCGGTGCAGCAGCGCACGGCCCGGCGCATGCTGTACCGGCTGGAGCTGGCGGGGCTGGCCGAGCGCACGGGCAACCTCACCAGCGGGTCGAGCGGGCGGCCGCTGACGCTGTATCGGCTGACCCTGTAGGCGGGCCGTCACGTCAGGACAGCCAGCGGTCCAGGCCCTCGGCGACGAAGTCGTCGTCGCGCAGCCACGGGTACGCCTCCCACACGCGGTCGATCTCCGCCGGCTGGCCAGGCGACAGGTCCTCGGCCGGGTCCAGGCACCAGCGTCCCTCCAGCAGTCCCTGCCGCCTCAGCACCTCGTGGATGCCGGGGATGCAGCCGTGGAAGCCGTTGGCCGAGTCGAAGATGGCGGCGTTGGCGTCGGTGAGGTGCCCGTCCAGGCGCAGCAACCGCCGCACGGCCGAGTCGTCGCCGCCCCGGGCGCGCCTGGCCTCCTCCAGCAGCTCGACGGCCCGCCGTACCCACACGGCCCACTGCCCGAGCAGCCCGCCGACGAACTCGACCTCCACCTCGCGCCCGTCCACCACCACCCGGTGCGGCGTGATGAGGTCGGCCAGGATGTGGTCGTCGTTACCGGTGTACAGCGCCACCTCGCCCTCGCGGCCCGACCGGCAGACGCCGTGCAGCACGTCCAGGGTCCGGTACCGGTCGAACGGCGCGACCTTGATGCCCACGACCGACTCGATCGCGGCCAGGCGCGTCCAGAAGCCACGCGACAGCGTCCGCCCGCCCACGGCCGGCTGCAGGTAGAAGCCGATGACCGGCAGCACCTCCCCCACGGCCCGCGCCCGCTCGATCAGGCCGTCCTCGTCCAGGTCGCGGTGCGGGCTCAGCAGCACCATGTGGTACCCCAGCGAGGCGGCCAGCTCGGCCTCGGCCACCGCCTGCGCGGTCGGCCCGGTGGCCCCGGCAATCAGCACGACCTCGCGCGGGTACTCGCGTGCGGTCGCCGCGGCCAGTTCCAGCACCGGGGGCAGCAGCTCGGTGCCGTGGATGGCGAACTGCGTGGTGTGCACGCCCACCGCCAGGCCCCCGGCGCCCGCCTCCACGTAGTACCGCGTCAACGCCCGCTGGCGGCGCTCGTCCAGCTTGCGGTCGGCGGTGAGCGCCAGCGGGTGGGCCGGGATCACCAGGCCGCTGCGGAACAGCTCGGGCACGCTCCGCGTCGCCTCCGCGATCAACACGTCTTCTCTCCTCGGGTGTGGTCTAGAACTGGCCGTCACGGCGTTCGAACTTCGTGGGCTTGCCCAGCAGCGGCCCGCCCTCGGCCACCCAGCGGGCCACGTGCTCGATCAGCTCGGCGGGCGTGATCTGCGGGTAGCCGAACAGCCGGTGGCAGCGCGAGGCGTTGGACAGCAGCGCGGTGTCGGCCTCCCGTCCGGTGAAGACCGGCTCCCTGCCCAGGGCCCGGCCCAGGTCCAGCGCCGCCTGCCGGACCGAGACCAGCTCGGGGCCTGTGACGTTGAGGATGTACGGCGGGGCGTCGGCGAGCAGGAGCGAGCGGAGCGTCACCTCGTTGGCGTAGCCCTGCCAGACCACGTTGACGTGCCCGGTGGTCAGGTCGATCGGCTGCCCGGCGAGGATCTTCTGGGCCAGGTCGACCAGCACGCCGTAGCGCATCTCGACGGCGTAGTTGAGCCTGATGAGGGCCAGCGGCGTGCCGTACCTGTCGGAGAAGTGGGTCAGCACCCGCTCGCGGCCCAGGCAGCTCATGGCGTAGTCGCCGACGGGGCCGGTGGGCGAGTCCTCGGTGCTGCCGCCGCCGGTCACCGGGACCAGGGGGTAGACGTTGCCGGTGGACAGGGCCGCGATGCGGCTGGCGCGGTAGCGGTCGGCCACCCGGCCGGGCAGGTAGGCGTTGGTGAACCAGGTGGCGTGCTCGCGGCCGGAGGTGCCGAACTTGGCGCCGACGAGGAAGACGACGTTGCGCGCGTCCGGCAGGCCGCGCAGGGCGTCCTCGTCGGCGACGTCGGCCCTGACCACGGTGGCGCCCTCCTCCGACAGCGCCTCGGCCAGCCCGGGTTCGGAGAAGCGGGAGACCGCGATCACCTTGGACGCGCCGGCGCGCAGCGCCAGCCGTACCAGGCTGGGGCCGAGTTTCCCTCCGGCGCCCAGGATCAGGATCTCTCCGTCGAGCTTGGCCATGTCCTCGACGAGCCCGGCGCTCGGCCTGGCCAGGCGTTCCTCGAGTTCGGCAACGGTTCGCATGCGGCACGCCCTCCTTTACGGTCCAGACCGTAACTAGGAGGGTGTTCCGCTGTCAATGGGATCAGGCCTCGCGGGCGCTGACGAGGACGTCGAGGACGGCCCTGGTCTGCGCCCACGGCACCGGGCTCGGCGCGCCGCCGACCATGGCCAGGAAGGCGTCGATGGTGCCCTCGTACCCCAGGCCCCGCTCGTCGCCCTCGATGACGATGTGCTCGCTGGCCCGCGGCGTGTGGACGGTCACCGTGTAGGACTCCGGCTCGGTCACGCCGAGCACCTCCACCACGCCGAGGATGCCGCTGCCCCACCACTGCAGGGCGATGAGCCCGGTGTCCTCCGAGCGCAGGGTCTCGTAGCGCCGCACCGCCCCGGCCGCGCCGACCAGCCCCACGTCCGGGCCGAGCAGGGCGACCAGCAGCTCCACGCCGTGGATGCCCATGGTCACCAGCGTGCCGCCGCCCTCGCCGGGGGTGTCCTGCCAGGCGTTGTAGCCGGTGGCCCACAGGCCCACGTCGTGCCTGACCGTCGCGCGGACGGCCAGGACCTCGGCCGGGTCCACCGCAGCGCCCGCGAACGCCGGCGCGAAGCGCAGCACCGAGCTGGACAGCACCCGCTCGGCCACGGGCGAGACCAGCCGGTCGAGCTCGGTGAGCTGCTCGCGGGTGGCGGCGGCCGGCTTGTTGACGAAGACCGGCGCCCGGGTCTGGAGCACCTCGCCCAGCGCCGCGTTGACCTGGGGCGTCGGCACGGTGAGCACCACGCCGTCGGGGCCCTCGGCCAGCAGGTCGGCCAGGCTGCCGGCGACCTTGGCGCCGGGGTGCTCCCCGGTGAAGCGGCGCAGCCGCTCGGGGTCCTGCTCCCACACCGTCAGCTCGGCGTGGCGGGCCAGCGTCCTGGCGTCGGTGTAGGGATGGCTGGTGGCCAGGCCGGCGAGAGCGATGCGCACGATGGACTCCTCTCCGTGGGAACGGGGAACGAGCGTAGCCCGCCGAGGATTACTTGACCGACCGTTATAGAATCGGCGGCATGGCCAGGACGCGGGAGTTCGACACCGACGCGGCCGTCGAGCGCGCCATGGAGGTCTTCTGGCGCAAGGGCTACGCCGCGACCTCGATCCAGGACCTCGTGGAGGCGACGGGCGTGGGCCGCGGCTCGCTGTACGCGGCCTTCGGCAGCAAGGACGGCCTGTACGAGGCGGCGCTCGAACGCTACGCCCGGCAGTCCACCGGCCGGGCGGCGGCGGCGCTGGAGCGCGACGCGCCCGTCCGCGAGGTGCTGCGCGAGCTCATGCTGGGCATGGTGGACGAGACCGTGCTGGATCCGCAGCGGCGCGGCTGCCTGGTCACCAACACCGCCGTCGAGCGCCTGCCCGCCGACCGGACGGCCGGGCGGGTGGTCGGCGACGCGCTCGACGCCCTCACCCGCTCGATCCGCCGGGCCCTGTGCCGCGCCCGCGAGCGCGGGGAGCTTCGGGCGGACGCCGACGTGACCGCGATGGCCGACTTCGTCGTGACCGCGCTGCAGGGCATCCGCGTGCAGGGGAAGGCGGGGGCCGACAGGCGGCGGCTGGCCGATGTGGTAGACCTGGCACTATCTGTACTGGACATTCCAGATAGGAGCACGAAATGACCAGCGTGACGATGCTCGGCACGGGGATCATGGGCGCCGCGATGGCGCGCAACCTGGCCGGGGCGGGACTGAAGGTGACCGCGTGGAACCGCACCCGGGACAGGGCCCTGCCGCTGGAGGGTGACGGCGTCACCGTGGCCGCCGACCCGGCGGAGGCGGTGGCGGGCGCCGATGTGGTGATCACCATGCTGAGCGACGGCCGGGCGGTCGAGGAGGCCGTGACCGCCGCCGCCGAGGGGCTGCGGGCCGGGCAGATCTGGGCGCAGATGAGCACGGTGGGCGTGGCCGCGACCGACCGGCTGGCCGCGCTGGCCCGCGAGCACGGGCTGGTCTACGTGGACGCGCCCGTCCAGGGCACCCGCCAGCCCGCCGAGCAGGGCAAGCTGGTCGTGCTGGCCGCCGGGCCGCAGGAGGCGCGCGAGACCCTGGCGCCGGTGTTCGACGCGGTCGGCAGCCGTACCCTGTGGGTCGGCGAGGCGGGCGCGGCCACCAGGCTCAAGCTGGCGACCGTCGCCTTCGGCATCTCGCTCACCGCCGCCCTCGGCGAGGCGCTGGCGCTGGCCAAGGCGCTCGGCCTGGATCCGGCGCTGTTCGGCGAGGTGGTCGGCGGCGGGCCGATGGACAGCCCGTACGTGCAGGCGAAGATGAAGGCCATCCTCGGCGGCGACTACGAGCCGAGCTTCACCGTCGCCAACGCCGAGAAGGACACCCGGCTCATCGCCGAGGCGGCCGAGGGGGCAGGGATCCGCGCGGACGTGGCGGTGGCCGCGGGCGAGCGCTTCCGCCGCGCCATGGCCCGCGGCCACGGCGACAAGGACATGGCCGCCGGCCACCTGGCCGACCTCGGCTGATCCCGCCGCTTGGAATCCGGCCAGTCGGAACCCGGCCGGCCGGAACCTGCCTGCTCGGAGCCCGGCCGGTCAGAGCTGGTCGACGTCGGCGTGCGTGCGGCCCCCCGCGAGCTTGGGATAGCCCGGACCGCGGTCGAAGAAGGGCCGCGTGCCCGCGCGCAGCGTGGCGCGCAGCTCGGCCGTGCCCACCTCGTCCACCCGCCCGCTCTCGTCCAGCACCACGCCGTAGTCGCCGATCGCCCCGGCCAACGACACCTTGCCGTCGCGCACGTCGGCGGCCACCTTGCGCGGGTCGCGGTCGTACGGCGAGCCCCAGCCCCCTCCCCCGGTCGTGCGGATGCGGATGACCTCGCCCGCCTTGACCGGATAGTCGTCGACCAGGCCCTCCATCTCCTTGCCGTTGACGTCCACGCGGAACGGCCGCCCGGCCTGGCCGCCGTTGACGCCCCAGCACGACAGGATCGACCGGTCGGCGATGGACATGTAGGAGGCGTCGCGCAGCATCCGGATGTGCTTGTCGTAGCCCAGCCCGCCCCGGAACTCGCCGGGCCCGCCCGAGTCGCAGGCCAGGCCCAGCCGTTCCACCCGCAGCGGCCAGCGCGCCTCGGCGAACTCCACCGGGATGTTGCGCGAGTCCGGCACGACGTGGATGGTGTCCTCGCCGTCGGCGTACCACCGCCCGCCCGACCCGCCGCCGAGGACCTCCCTCATCAGGTACGGCCGGCCCTCGGCGTCGGTGCCGTAGACGCCGGTGTAGCGGATGGTCTCCTGGTCGGCGGGCATCCGGCCGCCCGTCGCCTTGGCCAGCACCCCGGCCAGCACGCCCAGCAGGCGCAGGATGACGAACGTGCGGGCGTTGGTGGGCGCGGGGAAGATCGGCGTGAGCAGCGTGCCCTTCTCCGGGAAGATCATCTTGATGAGCGGCACGACGCCCTCGTTGACGTCCAGCTCGGCCGCCCGCTCGGGCGTGTCGGCCAGGTTGCGCAGGATCGGCGCCAGCCACTTCTTCAGAAACACCCCGTCGGCGTAGTCGCCCGCGTGGTTGATCGGCCCCTTGGCCTGCGGGGAGGTGCCGGTGAAGTCGATGGTCAGCGGCGCCTCGGCGTTGTGGTCGACGGTCAGCGTGATGCGCTGGGTGTGCAGGCGCGGCTCGTCGACGCCGTCGTGCTCGGCGTAGTCCTCCCACACGTACGTCCCGGCCGGGATCTTGGACAGCAGCTCGCGCCGGAACGTCTCGGTGGTCTTGCCGATGATGGCGTCGAAGCACTCCTCGACCGCGGCCCTGCCGTACCTCTGGAACAGCTCGGCGAGGCGGCGGGCGCCCATGAGGCACGCGGAGCACTCGGCGTCCAGGTCGCCGGCCAGCGAGTCGGGCATGCGGGAGTTGCGCGTCATGATGCGCAGGGCCGCCTCGTTGGGCACGCCCTGGTCCCACAGCTTGATCGGCGGGACCATCAGGCCCTCCTCGAACACGCTGCGGGCGTGGGAGGGCATGCTGCCCGGCACCGAGCCGCCGATGTCGTCGTGGTGGCCGAACGCCTGCACGAACGCCACCACCTCGTCCTCGTGGAAGACCGGGACGGTGACGCACAGGTCGGGCAGGTGGCCGATGCCGCCCTCGGACAGGTAGACGTCGTTGTGGAAGTAGACGTCGCCGGGGCGCATCGTCTCGATCGGGAAGTCCCGCACGATCGGCTGCACCAGCGCGCTGTAGGAGCGGCCGGTGAGCTTGCGCAGCTTGACGTCGTGGATGCCGGCGCGGAAGTCGTGGGCGTCGCGGATCATCGGCGAGCGGGCCGTGCGGGCGATCGCCGTCTCGACCTCCTTCTCGACGGAGGCCAGCGTGCCCTCGACGATCTCGACCAGGATGGGATCTGTGCTCATGGCCTCGCTCCGCTCGGCGTGCTCGCGCCGCCCTCAAGACCGTCTCTTCCCTCGTCGCGGTTCGGGCGCCGGGCGCCCGAACCGCTCCTCGGTCCAGAGCCGGTCGCGGCGCTCGCGGGCCGCAGCTCCAGGTTGCCGAAGTCGTCCACGGTCGCGGTGAAGCCCGGGTGGACGGGGATCGTGGAACCGTACTCCTCGATCACGGCCGGGCCGTGCACCACCGCGCCCGGGTCGAGGGTGGCCCGCTGGAGCACCGGGGCGTCGTACGGCTCGCCGAAGTGCACGGTCCTGGTGACCGCGGGCTCGTTCGCGCCGGCTGCCAGCACGTCGCCGGGCTGCCGGCGCCGGATGGCCGGGCGCGTGATCGGCCCGATGCCGGACACGCGCAGGTTCACCCACTCCACCGCGTGCCGCGGGTCGTCCCGGTAGGCGTAGCCGTACAGCCGCTCGTGGGCCTGGTGGAAGCGGTCCAGCACCTCGGCGCGCCAGTCCTCGTCGATCGGGCCGGCCGGGGCCGGGACCCGCACCTCGTAGGCCTGCCCGTAGTAGCGCAGGTCGGCGCTGCGGGCGAAGACCGGCTCGTCGAAGCCCTCCCGCTCCAGCGCCTGGGCGGCCTCGCGCTCCAGCGAGGCGAACAGGTCGGCGGCGGTCTCCAGCGACAGCTCCCGGGTGACGTAGGTGCGCACGTAGTCGTTCTTGACGTCCACGGTGAGCAGCCCGAACGCCGACACGGTGCCGGGGTCGGGCGGCACGATGACGGCGGGCAGGCCCAGGATGTCGATGAGGCGGCACGCCAGCAGCGGCCCGGAGCCGCCGAAGGTCACCAGCGGGAAGTCCCGCACGTCCAGGCCGCGTTTGACGGTGATCTGGCGGATGGCGTTCGACTGGTTGAACGCGCTGATCTCCAGGATGCCCTCGGCCAGCCGTTCGGGGGTCAGGCCGAGCTTCTCGGCGAGGTCGGCGACGCCGGCCGCGGCGGCGTCCACATCCAGCGGGATCTCGCCGCCCAGCAGGTGGGGCGGGATGCGGCCGAGGAAGACGTGCGCGTCGGTGACGGTGACCTCGGTGCCGCCCTTGCCGTAGCAGATCGGCCCGGGGTCGGCCCCGGCGCTGCGCGGCCCCACCTTCAGCGTGCCCTCCGGCGAGATCCACGCGACCGACCCGCCGCCCGCGCCGACGGTCACGATGTCGATCATCGGGATCTTGCACGGGTAGCGGCCGACGGACCCCTCGGTGGTGATGGACGGCTCGCCGTCGACCACCACCGCCACGTCGGTGGAGGTGCCGCCGCCGTCCAGCGTGATGACCGACGGGTGGCCGGCCGTGGAGGCGATCAGCGCCGCGCCGAGCGCCCCGGCGGCCGGCCCGGACAGCACGGTGGTGATCGGCTGGTGGACCACCTCGCCGGCCGACAGGATGCCGCCGTTGGACTTCATCACCGAGTACGGCATGCCCAGCCGGTCCGACAGGTTGGCGATGTAGCGCTGCATCGTCGGCTTGACGGCGGCGTCGATCAGCGTCGTGACGGACCGCTCGTACTCCCGGTACTCGCGCAGCACGTCGCTCGACAGGGAGACGACCGCCTCGGGGTGCTCCCGGGCCAGCACGGCGCGCATGCGGCGCTCGTGGGCGGGGTTGGCGTAGGAGTGCAGGAAGCACACGCCGATGGCGGTGACGCCGCGGTCGCGGAACCACCGGGCCACCTCCGCGGCCTCGGCCTCGTCGAAGGGACGCACCTCGGCCCCCCGGTGGTCCAGGCGCCCGCCGACGGTCTTCACGCGGTGCACGGGGACGATCCGCGGCGGCTTGACCCAGAAGTAGGAGTTGCCGTAGCCGTCCGGGACGCTCTGGCGGGCGATCTCGAGGATGAACTCGAAGCCCTCGGTGGTGATGAAGCCCAGGTCCTCGACCCGGTCCTCCAGGAGCTGGTTGGTGGCGACGGTGGTGCCGTGGACGATGCCGCTGATGGCGGCGAGCGGCTCGTCGTCCTCGGCGGGCGGGCTGCCGCCCCACTCCAGCGGTCCCAGCTTCGCGATGCCCGCCAGGAAGCCGTCGGCGGGGTTGGCCGGCGTCGACGGCGTCTTGGTCGTGACGAGCTCGCCGGTCAGCTCGTCGACCATCACCACGTCGGTGAAGGTGCCTCCGGTGTCGACGCCGATTCGGACGCTACGCATGGCTTAAGTGTCTACTTATCGGATAGGGGGTGCGGACTGGCGAAATATGCCGAATGGGAGGCATCAGCTTCGGCGACGCCCGAGCACTTCGTCCACCACCCGGGGCGCGTGCTCGGTGCCGACGTACGCGGCCAGCCGTACCACCAGCTCCTGGGACTTGGCGAGCTCGGCCTCGACGCGGGCCTTGCCCGACTGGCCGGCCTGGATGCCGAAGTAGGCGCCCATGATGGTGCCGACGACCCCGGCGAGCCCAGCGAAGAGCACCGCCGACTCGCGGGTGGCGAAGACGGCCGCGCCGAAGGCCACCAGAATGGCGATCATGCCGATGACCGTGACGAGGAAGCCGTAGCGCCAGCGCGTCTGCTCGGCCTCGGCGGCCGTCAGCTCGTCGGTCTTCAGCATCGCGTCGAGCGCGGGGGGCTTGCTGTCAGTGACCAAGGTTCCTCCAGAGACTGTAGGGATAAATCTCCCATGACGTGACACGTGGAGCCAACCGTTAAGGTGGCAGCCCGTGACCGGGTACGCCGGGAAAGGAACCGAGTCGGCGGGCACGGTGGACCGCTCCGGCAGGCATGGCAGATCGCGCAGGTGGACGTCACCGAGCATGCCCGCCTGTTGCTGTGCCTGCCTCAGATCGATCCCGACACCACCGAGACCGTGAGCCAGTGACGCCACGCAGGAAGCGGACACCGCATCGGCGAGTCGTTCTGGGCCAAGCAGGCTCGCGAGCGCATCGCCGCCAGGCGGCAGGTCACCCGTTAGAGAGCGGACAAGGATGGAGACATCACACGCTAGTCACCCGGCAGTGAGGCCGCAGGCTGGGGCTGGTGCCACACGTCCCGGCCGTTGCTCCACAGCTCGGAGGCGTGGTAGGCGAACCGGTCGAACAGGCCGTCATCCTGGTAGCGGCGCAGGTGCAGCATTGGCGAGTCGTGACCGACAAGCTTGGCCAGGTGTGGCGTGACGAGCATCTCCGAGTCGAACCGGAACACGCTCATGGCGATGTGCTCGTCACCGAACCGGGCTTCGACTCCTGGGACGTCGCGTAGCTGCTCGATCTCCGACAGCGTGATCCGGATGCGCGTGGAGACGGTCAGCGGGACGTTCTCCACCGCCTCGCGACGGCGTGTGACCTCGCTGTCCGGATCTCCGACAAGGAACCGGATCTTGCAGCCCTGCTGAGCCTTCCGCTTGAGCACCTTCGCCAGGTTGGGGTGTTCCAGCCACAGGAAGTAGTTCGTGTAACCGGCGAACACGATCTCATTGCGGGCCGCGTTGATGAGGTTGCGCCAGATGGATTTCGGACATGCAGAGCGATAAGGATAAACGGTTAAAACCTCTCTATCCGGCCCAGTTTTCACCGTATTGCGAATCGCGTCTGGCCAGAGCACGGCTGCCTCAACTCCTAGTGCCTCTGCGGCGGACCACTGGTGCCGCAGGTGAGGAACACGAGTCTCGTCCTGCAACCAGCGTTCTACCGTCTTGACGTCCACCCCACACCGATCGGCCAGCTCCCGGTTGGTGATCTGGGCGTTGAGCATGGCGCGGCGTAGGGCGACGTTGGCCACGGTACACCTCGGGGAGCTGAGGACGTCAGGGACGTTTTGAGCGTAACGCTGAAACGTCCTGGACGTCTCGATAACGCGGTGGGTTCGTCACGCGCGAGTAAGCACGCTGATCGCATGTCGACGCCGGTGATTCTCGAAGACCTGCAAGCGGCTTTTCCCGGCTGGTGCATCTGGCGCAGTTCAGCGGGGCGTCTTTGGGCAACCCGAAATGGACGGCGCCTATCCGAGCGGGAGATAGACCACGGCCTTTGCCAGACGATCGACGCGGACGACGTCGCCCGGCTCGCCGAGCAGTTGAGGGCACAGGAAGCGCTGGAGCAGTCGCTGTGAGCACCCCGTGGTCGCGCGTGGGGTGCCGAGCCAAGATCGTGGACATGCTGCACAGCCCGGCTCGCACGCGCGCCTTCTCCGGATGGCTGCTGGGCCAACGCGGGACAGTAGTGGGCATTCTCCGCAGCGGCACCCTGGCCTTGCTGGAACTCGACGGCCAACCACACGAGATCCCAGGTGGTGTACGGCGCTGGCCGGTCCACTGGGAGGACTTGCTGGTCTACAGCGTCCAAGCAGGGCCGGAAGAACACACCTCCAGTTACCTGCTTGGAGTGTCTCACCTCGGATGGGACGCGATTCAGCATGCCATAGTGCCCAGCAGCAGAGTCAGTCTGTGCGGGGAGTCGGCATCTCCCCTGACAGCGCTCGGTTGGTCCCTGCCCTTCTTGTCCACGGCCCCGCGAGCCTGCTCGGACTGCGTTCGCCTGATCGCCTAGCTTGTAGACGAGGCCGTAGGTAGAGGGCTTGCCGGGGTAGAGCGCCCGACATTTGACCAAAGCATGACCTTCCGCTTTTCAGTGCATGGACCATGAGCGTCTGAACTGGTATTTGTGCTGGTGAAAGCTACTGCTGGTGTGCATGGAAGTGCTTGGGTAGGTGCTTTTGGGCACTTCGGGTGTCACTCAGTACGTCACTCAACGTTCTCTGCCGACAAGCGGACCTACTGGCCTGCCCCATCCTGGGCGCCTCTCAGTGCTGGGTGGAGGTCTGATTCGCGTCACGCCGGTAGGTGTAGAGGATGAGCCCCTTGTGGAACTTGCCCACCTTGTCGTACAGCGCGCGAGCCGGGGCGTCTTCCAACGTGTTCCAGTAGAGGCCTGGGAAGCCATGCTCCTTGGCGTCCCGCGCCACCCACTCGACCATTGCTGTCGCGATACCCCGCCGCCGCACTTCCGCGTCCACGAACAAGTCCGCCAGATAGCATCTCCCGGAATACCAGACACTGACGTGGAACAGGTAGTGCGCGATGCCGACTATTTTGCCGTCCAGTCGGGCGGCGATCCCGCGTATCTTCTCGTCGTCGAGAAGGCGTCGCCAGGTCCGTTCGTAGTCGTCGTCGCTGCGTTCGACCTCGAAGTATGTGTCTTTACCACGGGCCAGCAATTCCCAGCAGGCGCGGTCGGATTCGGACAGCAAGTTGATCTCCAACATGGCGCCCATCCTGCCGTACGGTCAGGCCTGCGTCGCGCGTATCAGGAAGCCGGTCGCGCATATCGCTAGATGTCACCAGAGCTTGCCTGCCCGTCTGCCGTCGTCCCGCCCGCAGGGATAGCGGGCCAGCCGCGGGGCTGCCCCGACCACGCGCCCGGCATCAGGGTCGTGATGGAGCGAAGGCGGCCCTGCGGCTGGTCTGCTACGGCTTGCCCTGGGACGGCGGCAGGCGGGCAGGCTTCCACCGCAACCACTCCACCGCCACACGCCGCGATCTTGGCCAGCCCGGAGCCGAAGCGCCCCCGCCGGAGACATGCAGTGAGCCCGGCCCCGTGACCGCGCACGCGTGCGCTGACCAGCTCGGGCCCGTGACCCGAAAAGTGCGCCCCCTGTGATCAGGCTGTACCGCCGCACGGCGGCCCCTTCCACTCGTCCGCGCCAGCCGGCGGGGGCTGAAACCGCCGGGGTACCGCCTGGCGCTTGCGCCTCTGGGCGGAGGGGTCCCCGAGCGGCTGCCCGTAGGGCAGGCCCCCGGCGGGCGGCGCGTGCGGCCCCGTGGGGCCGCCTTGACCCTGTAGAGAAGATTGTCGCCGAAACATGAGTGGCCTCCCGCCAATGATCAGTACGTATGCGGGCGGGGCGACGTCGCTGCTTCACATACGTACAGGTCATGCCTGGTTCGGGGCCGTCAGCCCATCTGCGGCCCACTCGCTGGGTCACGCGGGGATGCCTCCCAAGAAATATTGACTTTGCGCATGTTCTGCGGGAGTCGACGCTGGCTCTGCAGATGAACTACAACCACGCCCGGCAGGGCAGGCGCGGGCTGGTGCTGACCAAGCACGACCGCTCCGGTGGCCCTGAGATCACCAGCCGCATCGGCCTGCGCTCGGCGGCCGTCGAGGTCACCGACGGGCTGGACCTGGTGGACCTGGTGCTGCGCCACGCCGGCATCGACTACCTGATCTGCGACGAGGCCTGCTTCTACACGGTGGAGCAGATCGAACAGCTGGCCGACCTGGTCGACGACCACTGCGTCGACGTCTACGCCTTCGGCCTGGCCTCCGACTTCCGCTCCATCATGTTCCCTGCCGCGCAACGGCTGTTCGAGCTGGCCGACGAGGTGTGCCGGCTGCAGGTGGAGGTGCTGTGCTGGTGCGGGCGGCCGGGCCAGCTCAACGCCCGCGTCGTGGGCGGGGTGATGGTGCGCACCGGGGAGCAGGTGGTGATCGGCGACACCCGGGCCGCCGACACGCCGGTGCGCTACCAGGTGCTGTGCCGCCGCCACCACCGCCAGGGCGACCTCGGGCCCGCCCCTGCTCAGGTGGCGCGGTAGCCGCCCGCACAACCGTCGCGCGGGCGGAACGTCGTCGAGGTCCGGCACGACCTCGTCCGGCTTGGTCATCGCCCGGGGGATGCGGCCGTCCTGTCAGGCCGGATGTTGACCGTGATGCCCTTGACCGCCGGAGTCGCGTCCCCGGCCGAAAACCCGGTGCAGGCTGGCTGTGCGGTGGTGTGTGATCGGGCGTATGGCGGTCGTGCTGGGTGAGCCGGGAGTCGACGGGCTGGGCGAGGTCGTGGGCGTGCTGCGGGACTGGCAGGACGACGGGGCGCCGTTCCAGCTGCATCCGGGGGACGTGGGCTGGTTCTGGCGGTTCGGCGCCGAGGCGACGGCCGCGGCGGTCCGGACCTGGCGCCGGGACGGGCGGATCCTCGCCGTCGGGCTGCTGGACGGCCCCGGCCTGTTGCGGCTGACGAGCGCGCCGGAGGCTCAGCGGGACGAGGAGCTGGCGCGGCGGCTGGTCGAAGACGTGACCGAGCCGGGGCGCGGCGTCCTGCCCGAGGGGAAGGCGTACGTCGAGGCGCCGAACGGCGCCCTGATCCAGGAGCTGCTGTCCGAGAACGGCTGGCACGCCGGCGAGCCGTGGACGCCGCTGCACCGCGACCTCACGGAGCCGGTGAAGGACCCGGGCGTGCGGGTCGAGGCGATCGGGCCGGAGCGGGCGCACGTGTGGAGCGCCGTCCTGCGGGCGTCGTTCGACGGGTCGACGTTCACCGGCGAGCGCTGGCACGCGATGGCGGCCGGGCTGCCGTACGCCGACGCCCGGTGCCTGCTCGCCTACGACGGGCAGGGCGACGCGGTGGCGGCGGTGACGGTGTGGTCGGCCGGTCCGGCAAGCCCGGGCTGCTCGAGCCGATGGGCGTGCACCGGGACCATCGCGGCCACGGCTACGGCAAGGCGATCACCGTCGCCGCGGCGGCCGCACTCCGGGAACTGGGCTCGTCGAGCGCGATCGT
Source organism: Thermoactinospora rubra (assembly GCF_002093975.1). Lineage (GTDB taxonomy): Bacteria > Actinomycetota > Actinomycetes > Streptosporangiales > Streptosporangiaceae > Nonomuraea > Nonomuraea rubra_A. The sequence goes on along the minus strand of NZ_KZ084327.1, from coordinate 259,509 downwards.
CTGCACCCCGAGCTCCAACGCCGGCGCCGTCGCCACCTACCAGTCAGCCGGTTTCCAGCCACTCCCCGAGAGACGGGACCTGTACCGGGACGCCTAGCGCCTCCCGTGGCTCTCCCTGCCTGACCACCTCGCACGCCGTCGACCCACCGCGAAGCGGCAGCGGGCCGGTGGTGTGCGAGACGATCACCTCGAACCCTGTAGAGAAGATCGTCGCGGGCCGGCTGTCGCGCCAAACAGGCCGTCTCCGGTTGCCGGGGCGCCCGGCGAGCAGGCGCCGGCCTGCTGGATGGCCAGGAACAACTCCGCCACCTGCGCCAGCCAGGTCCGCGGCTGTCTGGCCACCTTCCTGCTCTGGTGCGCCGGCCACGACCGACATCCCGAACTGACCGGGCCGGCCCAGACCATCGGCGCCTGGCGGCACGAGATCGCCACCGGCGGCCTGCTGAGTGTTTCCACCACCGCCGGCGAGGCACCAATCGCATCATCAAGCTGCGCGACCACATCGAGGCGTGGCAGCGCGCCGGCCGGCCGGGGCTGGAGGCTCTTCACCCCGTCCTGAGCTCGACCGGCGAAGGGTGGCGGGTGCACGTCACGACGTGACGACCGGTGGCGAGCGATCCTCCGGTATCGACAGCGCCGGCCGGTCGCCTCACAATGGGAGAGCGCTCTCTCACTCTGAACACCCCCCAGGAGTGACATGTCCTTCAGCCTGAAGAAGCGTGCAGCCATCGCGGTGCTCGCGCTGCTGTCCCCGCTCTCCGTCCCGCAGGCCGCGGCCGCGGCGGTGCCCGAGACCATCCCGCTGACCATCACGAACAACTCGGGCCGCGGCGAAGCGCTGTGGATCTACGTGCTCGGGGAGAGCCTCACCACGCACCGGCTCGGCTATGCCGACGCCGCGGGCCGGTTCCGGGAGTGGAACGGCGGCAGCATCCCGCCCAGCCCGGCCCCCGACGTGTCGATCCCCGGCCCGGCCAACGGCCAGGCGAAGACCATCCGGATCCCCAAGCTGTCCGGCCGGGTCTACTTCTCCTTCGGCCAGAAGATCAGGTTCTTCCTCACCCCGACGGGCCTGGTCCAGCCCGCTCCCTGGAACCCCTCCGACCCCAACCGCGACATCCTGTTCGACTGGAGCGAGTACACGCTCAACGACGCGGGCCTGTGGCTCAACAGCTCGCAGGTGGACATGTTCAGCGTGCCGCACGCCGTCGGGGTCAAGAACGCCGCGGGCGCCGTCAAGAGCACCGGCCACCTGGTCGCCAACGGCCGCAACCGGCTGCTCGACGCCATCAAGAACCAGCCCGGCGGCTGGGCCAGGCTCATCCACACCCGCTCCGACGGCCTGCGTGTGCGCGCGCTCGCCCCGGGCAAGGGCATCGACGCCGGGCTCCTGAGCCCGACGATCATGGACGGTTACATCACCAGGGCCTGGGACGCCTACCGCACCAGGACGCTCACGGTACGTCCCTTCCGCGACAGACCCGACGTCCGCTTCCACGGCCGCACCCAGGGCGACGCGATGGTGTTCACCGACGGATCCGGCCGGACCGTCGCCACGTTCGCCAAGCCGAGCACCGCCAACGTCTTCGGTTGCGACGGCAGGCTGCACGCCCCGAACGACGACCACGTCGGCCCCATCGCCCGCACCCTGTGCGCCGCGCTCAACCGGTCGACGCTGGAGCGCTTCCCCACCCAGCCGACCACCGACGCGAGCCAGTTCTACCAGGACCCGGTGACCAACCACTACGCCCGCGCGGTCCACCACCACATGGTGGACGGCAAGGCGTACGCCTTCCCCTTCGACGACGTGGGCGGCTTCGAGTCCCTCGTCCACGACGCCAACCCCGCCCAGGCTTACATCACCCTGACGCCGTTCTGAACCGGGACGCGGGCCGGGACTCCCTAGCCCGCGGCCAGCTCCTCCAGCCGATACGGCAGGTACCCGGAGTCGTCCACCAGCGCCGAGGCGCCCCGCCACCAGCCGAACCACTCGGCGCTGCGCCACATCCAGTCCACGCGCTCGATGGCCGCCACCACCTCGCCCACCGTGCGCCACCGCTCGCCCAGCAGCTCGCGGGTCGCGCCGTGCCGCAGCGCCCAGCCGTACAGGATGTCCACCGCCCCGCGGTCCACCTCGCGGGCGTAGGGGTCGGGGTCCTCGCCGGGCAGCGGGTGCGGGCCGAGCCCCGCCGCGACGCCCCAGCTCCACTGCGTCTCGGCCGGGCGGGAGTAGCGCAGCGAGTGGAAGTCGAGGTTGGAGCCCAGGTCGTCGTCCGGCCGCCGGGTGACCACCGCGTCGAGCCGTCCCCCGGCGTCGAAGGACACCACGAGCCGCTGGCCGGGCCGTACGCCCTCGGGCAGCCGGAAGCGGTCCTCGGCCTGCCAGGAGTTGAGGTCCACCTCGGCGACCGGCGGTCCCCACAGCGCGTCGGCGGCGTCGTCGGCGATCCAGGCCGCGAGCATCTCCAGCACCGTCAGGTCGGTCCACGGGTCGACCGCGGTGCCGGTGTCGAGCACCTCCTGGGGCGGCGGCAGCTTGGGGCCCCTGGCCCGCTTCCACCACTCCTCCCCCAGCTCGCGGGTGCCGACCACGAGCGCGGCGACGGCGGCGAGCTCGGCCGACCGCCTGGTCAGCGAGGCGCCCAGGGCCAGCTCCACGCAGCGTGCCGTCCGGGCTTCGCCGATCATCGCGCGGGCGTCGTCGAGCAGCATGGCCGCGGTCGGCTGCTCCTCGCCCAGCAGGTTCCTGATGACTCTCCTGGCCTCGATCCTGGCGTCTTCCGCACGTGCCTGGCGCATACGCCCCACGCTACGCCGGGAGATCCTTTTCGGCGAGGGGTACGGCAAGCTGCGCGTTCGCCGTCAGCCGCGGCGCGTGCGGCGGGCGAGGGCCCACCCGACGGCCACCCCGGCCAGCGCCACGGCCGCGCCCAGGCCGAAGGCGGCCAGCGTCAGGACCGGGCGGGTCTCGGGGGTGGGCGCGGCGGGGCGCTCCCACACCGCGGCTCCGGCCGTACGGGCGGCCTGGGGCTGCGGCGCCCGCTCCTCGATCGCCCGCTCCTCAGTCGCCGGCCGGACGGCGGGCGCGCCCGAGAGCGCCTGGTCCACCGCGGCGAAGAACTCGCCGGCGGTGCGCCGGGCGGCCGCGCCGAGCATGCGCTGCCCGACGCCGCCGATCATCCCGCCCACCACGGCGTCGGCGTCGTAGTCGACCCGCGTGCCGCCGTCGGCCTCGCTCAGCCGTACCTCAACGGTGGCCTCGACCGTGCCGGGAGCACCCTGGCCGCGCGCCTTGAGCACGAAGCGCTCCGGCTCCAGCGGCTCCGACAGGGACACCTCGCCCTGGTAGACGCCCTTGATGGAGGCCACCCCGGCGCTCACGGTCATCCGGTAGGAGTCGGGCCCGGTCTCCTCCAGGCGGCGGCAGCCCGGGATGGTGCGCACGAGCACCGCCGGGTCCCGCAGCGCGGCCCACACACGTTCCCTGTCGGCGCCGATGACGGCGCTGCCCGTGACCTTCACCCAGCCCACTCTAGAGTTCTCCGGCCCTGTCCTTAACGGCAACTTTTGCCAGACCCACCGGGTGACGCCCGGGCGGGCCGTGCCCGGAAGACCGGGGCCGCTGTGAGGAAGATCGCAGCCCCCTCCTGTCGCATTGCTCTACAGCTTGTAGTACTACTGAATATAGAACTACGAGCTGTAGAGCTCGATGACCCGTGAGGGGACGATGGACGCACTGGACCTTGCGCGGTGGCAGTTCGGGATCACCACCGTGTACCACTTCCTGTTCGTGCCGCTGACCATCGGTCTCGGCTTCTTCGTGGCCGCGTTGCAGACCGCATGGCACCGCACGGGCAAGGAGCACTACCTGCGGCTGACCAAGTTCTTCGGCAAGCTGTTCCTGATCAACTTCGCCATGGGCGTGGTGACGGGCATCGTGCAGGAGTTCCAGTTCGGCATGAACTGGAGCGAGTACTCGGTGTTCGTGGGCGACGTGTTCGGCGCGCCGCTGGCGCTGGAGGCGCTGCTGGCGTTCTTCATGGAGTCCACGTTCCTGGGGCTGTGGATCTTCGGCTGGGATCGGCTGCCCAAGCGCGTCCACCTGGCCACGATCTGGGCGGCGGTCATCGGCTCCAACCTGTCGGCCTACTTCATCCTGGCCGCCAACGCCTGGATGAAGCACCCGGTCGGCTACACCGTGGAGAACGGCAGGGCCAGGATGACCGACCTGTGGGCGGTGCTCACCAACTCCACCGCGCTGGCCCAGGTGCCGCACGTCATCGGCGCGTCCTTCGTCGTGGCCGGCGGGTTCGTGCTCGCGGTCTGCGGCTACCGGCTGCTGAAGGACAGGCAGGACATGTGGCGCGGCGCCATGCGGGGCGCGCTGGTCATGACGGCGGTCGCAGGAGCCGTGGTCGCGGGCAGCGGCGACCTGTCGGGCAAGCTCCTGCACGAGCAGCAGCCGATGAAGCTGGCCGCGGCCGAGGGCCTGGAGCGCGACACCGCGGGCGCGCCGTACCACCTCCTGCCGGGCGTGGAGATCCCCAAGGTGCTCAGCTTCCTGGCCGCCGGCGACCCCGACGCGGTGGTGCGCGGCACCGAGGACCTGCAGAAGGAGTTCGAGGCGAAGTTCGGCCCCGGCGACTACCGGCCCAACCTTCCGGTGATCTTCTGGTCCTACCGGCTCATGCAGGGCTTCGGCCTGACCACCGTGGGCCTGGCGGTGCTCGGGCTGTTCCTGACCCGCCGCCGCAGGCCCGTGCCCGGCTGGTTCGCCAGGGCCGCCCTGCTGGCCCTGCCGCTGCCGCTGCTGGCGGTGATCGCCGGCTGGCTGGTGAGCGAGATGGGCCGCCAGCCCTGGACCGTCACCGGCGAGCTGCTCACCGCCGCCAGCGTCTCCCCCGGCGTGTCGCTGGGCGAGGTGGCCACCTCGCTGACCGTCTTCACCCTCCTGTACGGCGCGCTCGCCGTCGCGGAGGCCGTCCTCCTCACCAGGCACGTCAGGCAGGGCCCCGAGCGGCCCGCCGTCCAGGCCGAGCAGCGCGAGCCCGCGCTGATGTACTAGGGATGCCAGCAATGATCGACTTTTGGTTCTTCCTCATCGCGTTCCTGTGGACGGGCTACTTCGTCCTGGAGGGCTTCGACTTCGGCGTCGGCATGCTGGCGCCCTTCGTCAGCCGCGACGAAGCCGAGCACGAGCAGGCGCTGCGGACCATCGGCCCGGTGTGGGACGGCAACGAGGTGTGGCTCATCACCGCGGTGGGCGCCACGTTCGCGGCCTTCCCCGCCTGGTACGCGGGCCTGCTGTCGTCCTTCTACATCCCGCTCCTGCTGGTGCTGGCGGGGCTCATCGTGCGCGGCGTGGGCCTGGAGTGGCGGGGCAAGGTCGCCGACCCGCGCTGGTGCGACCTGGGGATCGTGGCCGGCAGCGCGGTGCCCGCCTTCGTGTGGGGCGTGCTGTTCGCCCAGGTGGCCGGCGGCAACGCGATCCTGGGCGGGCTGGCGTCGCTGACCGTCTTCGCGCTGCACGGCGCGGTGTTCCTGGCCCTGAGGACCGAGGGCGCGCTGCGGCGGCGGGCCCGGACGGCCGCGCTGGGGCTCGGCGTGGCGGCCGTCCCCCTGGCCGTGGCCGCCCTGGCGGGCCTGGGCTCGCCGGCCGCGGTGGCGGGCATGGCGGCGCCGGCCGCCGCCACGGCGCTGATCTGGCGCGGCCGGGAGGGCTGGGCGTTCGCCGCCACCGCCGCGGGCATCGCGCTGGCCTCGGCCGCGGTCTTCGCCACCGTACGGCAGGCGCCCCTGCCCGGCCTGACGCTGGCCGAGGCCGCCTCGGGCCCCTACACGCTCGGCGTCATGACCTGGATCGGCCTGGCGATCCTGCCGTTCGTCCTGCTCTACCAGGGCTGGACGTACTGGGTGTTCAGGAAGCGGGTGGGCGTGGCTAGTACCCCTGGGGCGAGGGCGACTTCGTCCGGTGATCGTTGAGGTGCAGCTCGCCGCCGAGCCTGCCCATGAGCTTCTCCAGCACTTCGCGGGGGGCCAGCGCGGTCCACAGGTGGCCGACGAGGTGCGGGTTGTACTCGGGGGCGGTGTCCATCCAGGCGTCCTTGCCCTCCTGGGTGGCGAAGGTGCTGAGGAAGAACTCGCCGTCGCCGGTCTTGCAGTGGCCGGTGCGCATGTCCTGGGCGTCGACCTGGATCCGCGGCGTGCAGCCGACCTTGGCGGCCAGCTGCTCCACGGTGAGCGGGCGGCCGTGGGCGGCATGTCCGGTGCTCCCGGCGTTCCCGGCGGCGGCGGACCCGCCGCCGCCGGATGAGCAGGCGGCGCACAGGGCCGCGAGCAGTGCCGGGACGAGCGCTGTGATACGAGGAAGTGTCATCACGGCACGAGGTACGCAGCCAGGGACCCCTGGGTTCAAACCAGCCCTCAGACCAGCACGGTGCAGCCCCGCTCCCCCAGCCGATCCAGCGTCTCGTGCCCCCGTTCGATCTTGTTCCACCGCAGGTCCAGCCGGTTGAGGAAGGGCAGGCTCGACAGGCCGGCGGGCACCTCGCGGAGGCGGTTGCCCCGCAGGTCCAGCCGGCGCAGCTCCCGCAGCGCGCCGACCCATCCCGGCAGGCCGGTGAGCAGGTTGTCGCGCAGGTTCAGCTCCCGCAGCCCCGACATGCAGGCCATGGCCGGCGGCAGCGCGGCGATCCGGTTGCCCCGCAGGTGCAGCTCGCGCAGGCTCTTGAGCGTGGCGATGGACGAGGGCAGGTCCGTCAGCCGGTTGCCGTCGAGCCTGAGCTCCAGCAGGGAGCGCATGCCGCCGATCGTGTCGGGCAGCCAGGTCAGCCGGTTGCCGGCGAGGTTGAGGTAGCGCAGCCGCTCCAGCCGGCCGAGCGTGGCCGGGACGCCGGTCAGCCGGTTGCCGGTCAGGTAGAGGTAGTCGGTCAGGGGCAGATCGCCGATCTCGGCTGGGATCGCGCCCAGCGAGTTGTGCGCCAGGTCGAGCATGCGCAGCCGGCTCAGCCCGCCGATCGCGGGCGGCACGTGGGTGATCTGGTTCTCGGCCAGGTTGAGCGACTCCAGCTGGGACAGCCGCCACACCGGGGACGGGACGGCGGTCAGCCTGTTGCGGCCGAGCGACAGGTGCCGCAGCCGCTGCAGGCGGCCGATGCGGTCCGACACGCCCGCGATGGTGTTGCCGTACAGGAAGAGCGTCTCCAGCGTCGGCGGGCACAGCGGCACGGCGGTCAGCTGGTTGCGGTCGGCGTGCAGGGTGCGCAGCTCCGGCAGCTCGCACACCTCGGGCGGCAGGTAGGTCAGCCGGTTGCCGTCCAGGCGCAGCTCGCGCAGCGCGGTCAGCTTGCCGACGCTGCGCGGCAGCTGGGTCAGGTCGTTCCACGCCAGGTCGACGAGCCGGCAGTCGATGAGGTCGCCGAAGGACTCCGGCAGCGCCGTCAGGCCCGCGCCGGACGCGCGGAACTCGACGACCCTGCCCGAGGAGTCGGTGACGTACGCGGATGCCCTGATCATGCATGCAGCGTAACGGGAGGACCACGCTCAGCCGTCGCGTGACTGGCGGAGATGGTACAGCTCGGCCGGAGAGATGGGCATCCGGTCGATCGGCAGGCCCTCGGCGTCCTCGATCGCGCTGGCCAGCACCGCCGAGACGGGGATCACCCCGGCCTCGCCCGCGCCCTTGATGCCCAGCGGATTCAGCGGCGAGGGCGTCTCCAGGTGGGCGGTCTCGATGCGCGGGACCTCGGTGGCGTACGGCATGAGGAAGTCCATGAAGGAGGCGTTGAGCAGCTGGCCGTGCGAGTCGTAGACCATGCGCTCGTACAGCGCGCCGCCCACGCCCTGGGCCACGCCGCCGTGGATCTGCCCCTCGACGATCATCGGGTTGATGAGGCGGCCGCAGTCGTGCACGACCGCGTAGCGCAGGATGCGCACCTCGGCGGTGTCGGGATCGGTCTCGACGATGGCGGCGTGCATCCCGGCGGCGAAGGTGGAGCGGACGGGCGAGTAGTAGTCGCGCCCCTCCAGGCCCGGCTCCTCCCCCTCGGCGACGGGCGGCCGGTCGGGCGCGGCGGCCGAGGCGAACTGGGTGGCGCGCCTGGCCTCCTCGTCGAAGGCGTACCGCAGCGGGTTGGCCAGCACGGCCACCGTCGCCAGCGGGATGGAGGCGCCGGGCGCGCCCTTGACGTGGACGACCCCCTCGGTGATCTCCAGGTCGCCGGGGTCGGCCTCCAGCGCGTCGGCGGCGATGCGCAGCGCCTTCTCCCGCACCTTGCGGCAGGCCAGCGCGATGGCGTTGCCGCTCATCACGGCGGCGCGCGAGGCGAAGGTGCCCACGGCGTAGCCGAAGCGCCGCGTGTCGCCGGTGACCACCGACACCTTCTCGATCGGCACGCCCAGCTCGGTGGCGGCGATCTGGGCGAAGACGGTCTCGTGCCCCTGCCCCTGGCTGGTCAGGCCGGTCGAGACGTGCACGCGGCCGTCGGAGGTGACCTGCACGTGCCCGCCCTCGTACGGCCCGACGCCCGTGCCCTCGACGTAGCAGGCCAGGCCGATGCCGGTGTGAGGCCGCTTGTCGAAGGAGTCCCAGCCGATGAGCTCCTTGACCATGCGCAGCATCTCGGGGTAGTTGCCGCTGTCGTAGATGAGCGGGCGGCCGTCCTGGAAGATCATCCCCTGGTCGTAGGGGAACTCGTCGGGCTGGATGAAGTTCCGCTCCCGTACGGCGGCGCGGTCCAGGCCGAGGTACTGGGCGATCTTGTCCATCGTGCGTTCCATGCAGAAGACGCCCTGCGGGCGGCCCGCGCCCCGGTAGGGGGTCACCTGCACGGTGTTGGTGTAGATCGAGGAGAACTCCACCCGGTAGGCGCCGATCCGGTACGGCCCGAGCAGCTGGGTCGAGGTGATGATCGGCACGATGATCCCGTAGGGCGTGTAGGCCCCGTGGTCGTGCAGGATCGTCACCTCCAGCCCCTGCACGCGCCCCTCGTCGTCGAAGCCGACGCGCACGTAGTGCACCTGGCCCCGCTCGTGGGCGCTGGAGACGAAGTGCTCGCGCCGGTCCTCGGTCCACTTGACGGGCCTGCCGAGCAGCATGGCCGCCCACGGCACGAGGATCTCCTCCGGCCACGGGTGCATGATCTTCACGCCGAAGCCGCCGCCCACGTCCGGCGCGATCACCTCCACGTGCGGCAGCGGCAGCTCCAGCTTGGCGGCGATGGCCATGCGGACGCTCGTGGAGGTCTGCGTGCTGGAGTACACGCGCAGGTCACTGCCGTCCCAGCGGGCGTACACGCCGCGGCCCTCCAGCGGCATGGACGCGCTGCGCTCGATGTCCAGCCGGAAGGCCAGCGTGTGCGGGGCGGTCTCGATGGCCTCGCGGGCGCTGCGCCCGTCGGCGGCGGGCACCTCCTGGACCATGTGGGCGCCCACGTTGCCCGGGACGTCCTCGTGGACCAGCTGCGCGCCCTGCGCCGCCTCCTCGATGCCCACCACGGGCTTGAGCACCTCGTAGTCGACCTCGATCAGGCCGCAGGCGTCCTCGGCCAGGTAGCGGTCCTCGGCCACCACCATGACCACGGGCTCGCCCACGTGCCTGACCACGTCCTTGGCCAGCGGGTGGGCGGTGCGGCCGTGCGTGAGGGCCGGGTGCGGGATCAGCAGGGGCAACGGCTCGGCCAGCCGCTCGGGCAGGTCCTCGTAGGTGTAGACGGCGACCAGGCCCTCGACGTCGAGGGCGCCGCTCACGTCGATGTCGCGGATCCTCGCGTGCGCGTGCGGGGAGCGCACGAACGCCACCGCCAGCGCGTCCCGCCCCAGGTCGTCGAGGTAGCGGCCCTGCCCGGTCAGCAGGCGGGGGTCCTCGCGCCGCCGTACCCTCTCCCCGAACAGCTGTGTGGTCATTCGGCCATCAGCTCCGCCGCCCGGTGGACCGCCTTGACGATGTTCTGGTAGCCCGTGCAGCGGCACAGGTTGCCGGAGATGCCCTCGACGACCTCCTCGTCGGTGGGCGCCGGGTTGTCCCGCAGCAAGGCGGTCACCGTGCACAGGAAGCCCGGTGTGCAAAAGCCGCACTGCAGGGCGTGGCATTCGGCGAAGGCCTGTTGCACCGGGGAGAGGGAATCGCCGTCCCCGCCCAGCCCTTCGACGGTGGTGATCTCGTGGCCGTCCACGCTGACCGCGAACGTCAGGCAGGAGCGCACGGGCTGCCCGTCCAGCAGCACCGTGCAGCACCCGCACACGCCGTGCTCGCAGCCCACGTGCGTGCCGGTCAGGCCCAGGTCGTGGCGCAGGCAGTCCGACAGCAGCCGCCGCGCCGGAACGCTCGCCTGGCGTGCCACCCCGTTGACGACCAGGGTGATGTCATGCCTTCGCACTCGCCGCCGCCTCCCTGAAAGCCCGCTCGGCCAGCACCCCGACCAGGTGCCCGCGGTACTCCGCCGTCGCGTGGATGTCGTCGTCCGGTTCGGCGGCCTCCCGTACGGCCCGCGCCGCCGCCGCCCAGTCGGGCGCCCGCTCCGACACGTCGACCACGATCGGGACCGGCCCCACCCCGACGCACGCGGCCCTGGCGTGGCCCTCGGGCGTGACCAGGGCGCACACCCCGGCCAGCGCGAAGTCGCCGTGCCGCCGCGCGACCTCCAGGAAGGCGCAGCCGGCGCCCGGTGGCAGGGCGGGGAAGAACGCCGAGACCGCCAGCTCGCCCGGCTCCACCGCCGACTCCAGGGGGCCGAGGAAGAACTCCGCCGCGGGCACGTCGCGGGTACGGCCCGGCCGCGCCAGCCGTACCGACCCGCCGAGCAGCGCCAGGACGGCGGGCAGCTCGGCGGCGGGGTCGGCGTGCACGAGGCTGCCGACCACGGTGCCGCGGTTGCGGATCACCGGGTGCGCCACCAGCTTGAGCGCCTGACGCAGCAGCGGGTGCCCGGCGCGCCCCACCCGGGAGTGCCGGGCCAGCGCGCCCACCCGCAGCCCGCCGTCCTCGGTCTCGACGGTGTCGAGCTCGGCCAGGCGGTTGACGTCGACCAGGTGTTCCGGCGCGGTCAGGCGCATGTTGAGCATGGGGATCAGGCTCTGCCCCCCGGCGAGCACCTTGCCGCGCTCGGCGAGCCGGGCGAGGGTGTCGAGCGCCTCGTCCAGGTCGCGGGGCGCGTGGTACTCGAACGGGGGCGGCTTCACCCGGCGGTCTCCCTCACCTCGGCCTCGGCGGGCCGGCGGCCGGAGATCCAGCGCAGCAGGTGGTAGCCGCCGACCACCACGATGGTGCCGAGTGCGATGCCCTCAAGCGTGAACTCCTCGCTGATGACGTGCCTGACCGGGCCGATGGCCAGGATGATGCCCGCACCGATCGGCACCATGTTGACCGGATCGGCGAAGTTCACCCGGTTCTCGATCCAGATCTTCGCGCCCAGCAGGCCGATCATGCCGTAGAGGATGACGGTGACGCCGCCGAGCACGCCGCCGGGCGTGGCGGCCACGAGCGCGCCGAACTTGGGGCACAGGCCGAACAGGATCGCGATGATGCCGGCGATGTAGTAGGCGGCCGTGCTGTAGACCTTGGTGGCCGCCATGACGCCGATGTTCTCGGCGTAGGTCGTGGTGGGCGAGCCGCCCACGGCGCTGGTGACCATCGTGCCGATGCCGTCGGCGGCGACCGCGCGGCCGACGTAGGGGTCCACGTCGGTCTTGGTCATCTCGCCGACGGCCTTGACGTGGCCGATGTTCTCGGCGACGAGCGCGATGACGGCGGGCAGGACGAGCAGGACCGCGCCCATGCGGAAGTCGGGCGCGTGGAAGTCGGGCAGGCCGATCCACGGCGCCTCGGCGACCGACGAGAAGTTCACCCGGTCGTGGGGGAAGGCGGTCGCCACGCAGTAGGGCCCCTCCTTCGGGCAGGCCGCGCCCGCGGCGTCGCGCAGGTTCTGCCCCGGCAGCACCGAGGTGACCTGCCCGAGCGTCCGGTCGGCCAGCCACGACAGGACGAACCCGACGAGGAGTCCCACCAGGACGCCGATGCGGCCGATGAACCCCTTGAAGGCGACGATCACCACGAAGGTGATCAGCATCGTGATGATCGCCATCCACTGGTCCTGCGGCCAGTAGACGTCGGCCACCACGAAGGCGAGGCCGAAGCCGATGAGCATGACGACCGCGCCGGTGACGACGGGCGGGAAGATCTTGTGGATGATCTGGACGCCCATGACGTGGATCAGGAGCCCGACCAGCGCGAGGGCGAACCCCGCGACCAGGATCGCGCCCGTCACGATGGCGTCGACCGGCGGGGTGTCGCCGCCGAACAGCGCCCTGATCGCGAACACGCCGCCCACGAACGAGGCGCTGGTCCCCAGATAGCTGGGCACCTTCCCCTTGACGATCAGCAGGAACAGGATCGTGGCGACGCCCGACATCATGATCGCGACGTTCGGGTCGAGGCCCATCACGAGGGGGAACACGAACGTCGCGCCGAACATGGCGATGACGTGCTGGGCCCCGAACCCCACCATACGCGGCCAGGTCAGCCGCTCATCCGGTCTGACGACCTCGCCGGGCGCCAGGTGCTTTCCATCGCCGTGCTTGGTCCAACCCATAACCATCGGAGATCGTCCCTCCTGGTTCGCTCGGGTTGCCGGTTCGGTGGCCGCCCCGCAGGCTCCTCCCGCACCCTGTGCTTCGTGCCATTGCGGGCACATTAGGCCCGATCGTAGTGACCTACACCGGCATGATCTGCCAAAACTGGGCAGCCGACCAGTGGGGTGGTGCTCAAGTTCGATCACCTCCCGGCCACGTGGATCGTGAACCCCTCGCCGCTGACGACCGATCCGGCCCGCACCTTGCGCGTCTTGCGCAGCTCGACCTGCCCGTCCACCGACACCAGCCCCTCGGCGATCATCTGCTTGGCCGTGCCGCCGGTCTCGGTGATCCCGCAGTACTTCAGCAGGTCGCACAGCGGGATGTAGTCGGTGGTGAGCTCGAAGTCCAAATCCACGAGCACCCAGCCTAGATGCCCCGCATGCGCAGCACGTGCAGGGCGAGCGTGAGGTTGAGCCGCAGGTGGTGGTCGGCGGTGAAGTTGCCGAGCATGCGCTCCAGCTTCCCGATGCGGTAGCGCAGCGTGTTGTAGTGGAAGTGCAGCCGCCGCGCCGTCTCGGCGACGTTGAGGTTGGTCTCCAGCAGGACCTGGAGGGTCCGCCGCAGGTCGGCGTTCTCGGCGTCGTCGTCGGAGGCCAGCGGCCCCAGCGTCTCCCGGACGAAGGCGTGCAGCTCCTCGGTGTCGCTCACCAGCGACAGCAGCCGGTAGACGCCCAGCTGGTCGAAGTGGGCGACCGCGGCCGGGCCGTGGAGCTGCCGGCCCACCCGCGCCGCCTTCAGGGCCTGCGCGTACGCCTCGGGCAGCGTCTCCGGCCCCGAGCACAGCCGCGACGCCCCGGTGGAGAAGGTGGCCGGCGAGGCGGCGGACTGCGCGTCGGCGAAGGCGGCGGCGGCGTCGCGGGCGACCCGGGACGGGTCGAGGGAGGCGTCCATGATCGCCACCACCTCGCTGGAGAATCCCGCCACGGCGCCGCGCGGGTCGTGGCGGCGCATCGCGGCGGTCCAGGCGACGCTGAGCCGGTCCTGGGCGAGCCGTTCCTCGCCGTAGGGGTCCAGCTCGGCGACCAGCACGGTGACGGGGCGCTCCAGGTCCCAGCCGAAGGCGCGCGCCCGGGCCGAGACCCGCTCGGCGCCCCCGGCCCTGCCGGTGAGCACGTCGCGCAGGAAGTCGGCGCGGTACTTGGACTCGACCGCGTTGACCGCCTCCTGGCGGGTGATGACGAGGGCGGCGACGGTGGCCGCGCGCTCCAGGATGCCGATGTCGCTGTCGCGCAGCTGGCCCGCGGGGCTGTGCGCGACGATGCGGCCGTGGTGGTGGCCCCCGGCGACCACGGGGACCCAGGCGAAGGTGGGCGAGCCGCCCGCCGTACCGGCCAGCCTGGGGATCGCCGCGCGCAGGGCGGCGACGTGGTCGGCGGGCCCGGCGCAGGCCTGCACCCGGCCCGAGCCGTCGACGGCGGCCACGGCCACGTCCAGCAGGCCCGACACCTCGGCGGTCACCTCGTCCAGGCCGCCGCCGGCCAGCACCACCTGCACCAGCGCCCGGTGCGCCTCCTCGGCGCGCACCAGCACGGCGGCCTGCCGGTTGAGGATGTCGGTGAGGACCTGGTTGAGGATGTCGTCGAAGCCCACGTCGTTGGGCAGCAGGATGAGCGGGAAGCCGAGCCGGTCAGCCTGCTCGACCATCTCCTCGGGCAGCTCGTCGACGTAGCGCCCGAGCTTGATGGCCAGGGCGGCCAGCCCGCGCTCGTCCAGGTCGGCGACCAGGCGGCCGAGCGACTGGGGCGTGTTGCGCAGCGGGTAGCCGGTGGTCAGCAGCAGCTCGTGCGGCTTGACCCAGGCCAGGATGTCGGGCACCTCCATGACGTTGAGCCGCTGCACGATGCGGTCCAGCCCGCTCCTGCCCGCGATCAGCTTGGCCTCGGCGAGGGTGGAGACGCCGAGCACCTCGCCCACGGACACGCCGTGGATGATCGTTCCTGTGCTGGCGAGGCGCACCGGAGGCTCCATGAGCCGATTGTCACCCGGCACCCGGTCTGTCAGGAAGAGCCAACGCTACGCCGGAGTGTTGTCAGTTTTCTCCGTACGGAGGGGTCAGGGAGCGTTCTACCGTCGTCGAGTGACTGTGAGCGCCCCCAAGTGGACTCCCAGGCGCGAGCGCACCCCTGTGTCGCTGGCGGCCAGCGCGGCGGTCCGTCCGGTGCTGGAGGCGCCGCGGCGGCCCGCGAGGGTGCTGGCCGTCTTCCCCGCCGGCGCCTATCTCGAGGTGCGGACCGAGCGCGAGCCGTCGGTGCTGGCCGTGGTCACCGGCGGCGGCACCCGGCTGCCCAACGCCGTCCTGCTGGCCGTCCCGCTGCCGAGCCTGTCGGTGGGCGAGGAGGCGGTCGTGGGCGACGGCGGGATCGAGCTCGGGCCGCTGAGCCTGCGGGTGCGCCGCTGGTGGGACCCGGCCGCGCCGCCCGGCCCCGTCGATCCCGTACGGCTGGCGCACGCGGCCGCGCTGTTGCGCCCCGACGGCACCCAGGGCCTGGCCGGCAACGGCGCGGTGGACCTGCTGGCGGACTCGTGCGCGGGCGGATGGCTGCTCGGCGCGCTGAGCGCGGCCGAGCAGCTGGTGGGGCTGGGCCCCGGGCTGACGCCGAGCGGCGACGACGTGCTGGCCGGCCTGCTGGTGACGCTGCGCCACCTGGGACGCGGCGCGGGCGCGGAGCGGGCGCTGTGGCTGGCCGACTGGCTGGCGGCCACGGTCACCTACGACGCCAGGACCCGCACGACCCCGATCTCGGCGACCCTGCTGCACTGCGCGGCCCAGGGGGCGGCCTGCCCGGAGGTGCTGGGCGTGCTGCGCGGGCTGGCCGGGCGCACGCCGCTGGCGCCCGCGCTGGCCCGGCTGCGCCGCCTGGGCCACACCTCGGGCGCCGACCTGGCGCAGGGCGTGGCCATCGGCGTGGACGCGGTGCTCGCCATGGCCGCGCCGGCTTCGCGAGACGGTACAGGACACGATGCGAGACACGGTGCGAGGGGTGCGGCATGAGCGACCTCGTCCTCCTTCGCCGGGGCGTCTACCACGACTCGGTCAGCCTCATGCGGGTCAGCTCGTCGCTGTCGGCGCTGCCCGGCGTGCAGGTGGCCGTCGTGGCGATGGCCACCGACCTCAACGTCGGCCTGGCCCGCGACCTCGGCTTCGACGTGCCCGACGCCGACCCCTCGGCCCTGCTCGCCGCGATCAGGGCCGACGACGCCGACAGCGCGGCGGCCGAGCTGGACCGCCTGCTGGAGGCGCTGTCGGCCCGCTCGGCGCCCGGGGAGGCGGCGCAGGCCCCGCCCCGCACGACGCGCGCCGCGGCCCGCTCCCGCCCGGCCGACCTGGTCCTGGTGTCCGTGCCGGGCGAGCACGCCTTCGCCGAGGCGATGGACGCGCTGGAGGCCGGGCTGCACGTGATGGTCTTCTCCGACGGCGTGAGCCTGGAGCAGGAGGTCGCGCTG
Source organism: Thermoactinospora rubra (assembly GCF_002093975.1). Lineage (GTDB taxonomy): Bacteria > Actinomycetota > Actinomycetes > Streptosporangiales > Streptosporangiaceae > Nonomuraea > Nonomuraea rubra_A. Next base: position 243,435 of record NZ_KZ084327.1, on the reverse strand, counting down.
AAGCGGCTGGCCGACGAGCGCGGCCTGCTGGTGATGGGCCCCGACTGCGGCACGGCCGTCGTCGCCGGGGCCGGCCTGGGGTTCGCCAACGTGCTCAAGCCCGGGCCCGTGGGCGTGGTGGCCGCCTCCGGCACCGGCGCGCAGCAGGTGACGTGCCTGCTGGACCTGGCCGGGGTGGGCGTCACCCACGTGCTGGGGGTGGGCGGGCGCGACCTGTCGGCCGAGGTCGGCGGCCTGGCCACCATCAGGGCGCTGCGCATGCTGGACGAGGACCCCGGCACCGAGCTCATCGTGCTCATCTCCAAGCCGCCGTCCGCCGAGGCCGCCGCGGCCGTCGAGGAGGTCGCCTCGAGCCTGCGCACGCCGGTGGTGCGGGCCCTGCTGGGCGACACGGGCACCGACCTGACCGCCGCGACCGGGGAGGCGCTGCGCGCGCTGGGCCGCCCGGTGCCCCAGTGGCCGTCGTGGACCCCGCCGGCCGGCTCGTTCACCGGGGGCGGCCCGCTCAGGGGCCTGTACGCCGGGGGCACGCTGTGCGAGGAGGCCAGGCGGATCGCGGGCCGCGGCGAGTTCACCGACTTCGGCGACGACACCTACACCCGGGGCCGCGCGCACCCGCTGATCGACCCCTCGCTGCGGCTGGAGGCGCTGGGCCGCTGCCGCGCGGGCGACGTGGTGCTGATGGACGTGGTGCTGGGCCACGCCGCCGACCCCGACCCGGCGGCCCGCCTGGCCCCGGCCATCGCGGCCGGCCCCGCGCAGGTGGTGGTCGCGCTGGTCGGCAGCGACGGCGATCCGCAGGGCCTGCGCCGCCAGGCCGAGGCCCTCACCCGGGCCGGCGCGTGGGTGTTCGCGTCCAACGCCCAGGCGGCCCGCTTCGCGAAGGGAACGGCATGACCGAGTTGCTCAGCGCGCCCCCGCGGGTGATCACCGTCGGCGCGGCCCTGCTGGAGGAGGCCCTGGCCGCGCAGGCGATCGAGACGATCCCGGTGAGCTGGCGGCCGCCGCTGCCGGGCACCGAGGACGCCCTGGCCGCCGTCCTGGCCGACCCGCGCCGCGCCGCCGCCAACGCCACGGCGGTCCGGCGCCTCACCTCGGCCGCCCCCCAGCTCGTCGGCGTCCGCCGCGCGAGCGAGCTGCTGCCCGGGCGGACCTTCCTGCACGCCGGGCCGCCGATCACCTGGGAGCGCGCCTCCGGGCCGCTGCGCGGCGCGCTCATCGGGGCGATGCTGCTGGAGGGCCTGGCGGCCGACGAGGCGGAGGCCGAGCGGCGCATCGGCACCGTCACGCTGGAGCCGTGCCACCACCACCGCATGGTCGGCCCCATGGCCGGCGTGGTCAGCCCGTCGATGTGGATGCTGGAGGTGCGCGACGCCGAGCACGGCGGCAGCGCGTACTGCTCGCTCAACGAGGGCCTGGGCAAGGTCCTGCGGTACGGCGCCTACGGCCCGGAGGTGCTGGAGCGGCTGCGCTGGATGGAGGAGGTGCTCGGCCCCGTGCTGGCCGCCGCGCTGGCCCGCACCGGGCCCATCGACCTGCGCGGCATCATCGCCCAGGCCCTGCAGATGGGCGACGAGCTGCACAACCGCAACCGGGCCGCCACGAGCCTGCTGCTGCGCGAGCTGGCCCCGGCGATCGTGGAGGCCGCGCCGGAGCAGGCGGCCGCGGTGCTGCGCTTCATCAACAGCAACGATCACTTCTTCCTCAACGCGGGCATGGCCGCGAGCAAGGCCTGCGCCGACGCCGCCCGCGGCATCCCCGGCTCCACGATGGTCGTCGCGATGGCGCGCAACGGCACCGACTTCGGCATCCAGGTCTCCGGGCTGGGCGACCGCTGGTTCACCGGGCCCGCCGGGGTGCCCGACGGGCTCTACCTCGGCGCGTACGGCCCGGCCGACGCCAACCCCGACATCGGCGACTCCACCATCACCGAGACGTGCGGCCTGGGCGGCTTCGCCATGGCGGCGGCCCCGGCGATCGTGCGCTTCGTCGGGGGCGAGGTGGCCGACGCGGTGAACGCGACCCGCTCGATGTACGAGATCACGCTGGCCGAGCATCCCGCCTACCAGATCCCCGGGCTGGACTTCCGCGGCGCCCCCGTGGGGATCGACGTGACGCTGGTGGCCAGGACCGGCATCCTGCCGGTGGTGAACACCGGGATCGCGGGCCGCGTGGCGGGCACCGGGCAGGTCGGCGCGGGGTTGGTGAAACCGCCCGTCGAAGCCTTCACCGCCGCCTTGACGGCGCTGGCCGAGGCCCTGTAGCAGCGCAAACGTGCGCGCCGATACCGTTTTCCGCCAGTAAGTGATCAGTTAGGGATTCGCCACGCCAAGGAATCCCCACAGCTTTCCCAAATCACGCCAATGCCGATATTGTGGCGAAGTTCATCAATCTTGATGAATCGTGCATCGAGTGGTATGTGGGACGATTGGGGGGCTTGATGTCGGCCGACCGCGTGCTCAGCGGGCCGAACGCGCAAGGGGGAGCGCCGTCCAGCCCGGGCCGCCTCGTGGGCGGGCGTTACCGCCTGATGTCGCCCGTCGGCCGTGGCGGCATGGGCATGGTGTGGCACGCGCACGACGTGCTGCTGGACCGGGACGTCGCCGTGAAGGAGCTGATCCTGCCCCACGGCCTGGACCAGACCGGCAAGCAGGTGGCCCACCGCAGGATGCTGCGCGAGGCCCGCTCCGCCGCCCGGCTCAGCCACCCCGGCATCGTGACCGTGCACGACGTGGTCGAGGAGGACGGCCGCCCCTGGATCGTCATGGAGCTGGTCCGCGCCTGGTCCCTGGAGCAGGCGGTACGGCAGAGCGGCCCGCTGCCGGTGATCCAGGCGGCGGAGATCGGCGTGCGGGTGCTCGACGCCCTGCGCCACGCGCACGCGGCCGGCATCCTGCACCGCGACATCAAGCCCGGCAACGTGCTGCTCACCTCCGACCGCGTGGTGCTCACCGACTTCGGCATCGCCGCCATCGAGGGCGACGTGACGATCACCCAGACCGGGCTGCTGATGGGCTCGCCCGCCTACATCCCGCCGGAGCGGCTGTCCGGCCAGCCCCTCACCGCGGCTGCCGACCTGTGGTCCTTCGGCGCCACGCTCTACGCCGCCGTCGAGGGCCGCCCGCCGTACGCGGGGGCGGACGCGATCGCCGTGCTCGGCGCGGTGCTGACCCAGGACCCGATCAAGCCGCAGCGGGCGGGCGCGCTGCTGCCCGTCATCGAGGGGCTGCTGCGCAAGAACCCGGCCGACCGGCTCACCGCGGCGCAGGTCGCCGAGCTGCTGGAGCGGGTGCTGCGCTCGCACGGCTCGCCGACCCGGCCGGCCAGGGACGCCCTTCCGACGGCGGGGAACTCCACGCCCCTGGGGCTGCTGCCGCCGCTGGACACCCCGTCGGGGCCGATGCCCTCGCGCATCGTGGAGACGCCCTCGGGGCCGGTGCGCGTGCCGTACGACCCGTCGAGCAGCCCGTCCGGCGCGCAGCCGCAGTACCCGGCGGCGCCCGCCGGCTACGACGCGCTGGCCGGGCCGTCGGGGAGCCACCCCACGGACCAGCTGGCCGGCCCCTCGGGCGGTCACCGCGCCGACCCGCTGACCGGGCCGTCCGGCGCGCCCCGCGCGGGCTCCTCCGTCAGCTACGACGCCCTGCGCAGCCCCTCGGGCGGCTTCGACGCGCCGCCCGGCTCGTCGGTGAGCTACGACGCGCTGCGCAGCGGCTCCGGCCCGGTCACCCCGGGCCCCGTCTCCTCCGGCCCGATCGCCTCCGGCCCGGTCTCTCCCGGCTCTGGCACCCCGCCGCAGGCGCCCAAGCCGCAGCCGATCCTGCCCCTGACCGCGGACGTCCGCTCGGCCTCCGGCGGCACGCCGTGGCCCGCCGAGCCCGACGGCGAGCCGGGCCGCACCGCCCGCAGGCCCGCGACCGGCCGCAGGCGGGCCGAGGACGGCAGAGCCGACGAGCCGGACGAGGAGAAGGGCGGCGCCTGGCTGCGCGACGGCAGGCCGACCCCGCGCCTGCTGGTCGCGGGCGCGGCGGCCCTGGGCGCGGCGGCGCTCGCCGTCGTGCTGCTCACCCCGGGCGGCGAGCCCGAGCCCACCGGCGCCACGACGGCGGCCACCGCCCCGGCGAGCCCGCAGCAGCAGGTGCTGCCGCTGGCCCCCGAGGTGCCGCAGGGCTACAAGGAGCACACCACCGAGGGCTTCATCGCCGCGGTGCCCACCGCCTGGAAGCTCACCACCGCCAACGGGGAGGCGACGTTCACCGGGCCCAAGGACTCCGGCATGAAGATCGTCGTGGCCACGGCGGATCCCCAGCCGGACGGCGGCCTGGCCACGCTCACCAAGGAGCAGCCGAACGTGGGCGTGGAGAACTACGCCCAGGTCCAGCTCCAGGGGGTGACCTACCAGGCGTGGAAGGCGGCCGACTGGGAGTACACCTACACGGTCGGCCAGGACGTGCCGATGCACGCCCTGGTGCGGTACGTCACCATCGACGACGCCCGCGCCTTCAAGATCACCATCGTGATGCCCGACCTCAAGTGGGACGACCAGGCGGGGCTGCGCAAGGTCTTCTTCGACACCTTCCGCCCGGCGAGCTGACCGTCAGGGCCGCAGTCGGCGGTCCAGGAAGCCGCGCACGGTCCCGGCCAGCCGGGCGCGATGGTCGGACAGGGCGTGGTCGGTGGCCCACTCGTGGTGCTCCAGCAGCGGCCCGGCGTAGGCCTCGACGAGCGGCCGGTGGTGCACCGCGGCGGGGGTGACCTCGTCGCGGGAGGTGCCGATCATCAGCAGCGGCCGCCCGGCGAGCCTGGGCGCCAGCGCGGCCAGGCTCCAGCGCTCCCCCGCCGCCTCCATCTCCGCCACCAGCGCCTCCCCGCCGGTGCCACGCAACGGCAGCACCTCGGCGTCGAACGCCTCGACGTACCGCTGCCGCGAGAGCGGGTCCAGCGAGCGGGTCACCGTACCGAAGTCGAAGGCCGACACCGACACCACGGCAGGCACCGTGGGATCGGCGGCGGCGGTCATCAGCGCGGCGAAGGCCCCGAAGCTGTGTCCGAAGAGGGCGAAGCGGGCCGGGTCCAGGCGGTGGGCCGACGCGAACGGCTCGGCGCGGACCGCGTCGGCCACCCGGGCGGCGTCCTCCAGCGCGTTGCCCCACGACCACCGCCCGCCCATCCCCCAGGCGCCCCGGTAGTGGAAGGCCACGCAGGCGTACCCGGCGGCGCGCAGCGCCTGGGCGACGTCGAGGTTGCGCTCGTTGCCCGGGAAGCCCTGGAGGAACAGCACGGTGGGGTGCGGCCCGGGACCGGCCGGCAGGTGCAGCAGTCCCATGAGGGTCACGCCGGCGCTGTCGAAGGTCACGGCGGGGGTGGCGGCTTTCATCGGGCAACCCTTCCAGCAGAGATCGAACCGATCGGTACGATAACACGCCGCCGAACCGAGCGGTACCATGTGGGCGTGCCAGTGCCGAAGGGATCCACGCTCGACCCGGCCCGCACCAGGGCCGCGATCATCCAGGCCGTCACGCCGGTGCTCTACGAGCGCGGGCTCGACGGCGTGGGCGTCGCGGAGCTGTGCGCGGCCACCGGGGTGTCGAAGGAGACGCTGTACCGGCACTTCGGCTCCAAGGAGGGGCTCATCGAGGCCGTCCTGCGGGAGCGCAGCGAGCGCGTGACGCGCTGGCTGCGCGCGGCGGCCGAGGCCGCGGGGCCCGACCCCGCCGACCAGCTGGCCGCGGTGTTCGACGCGCTGGCGAGCTGGCACGCCGAGCCCGGCTTCCGCGGCTGCGCGATCGTCAACGCCGCCACGCAGCACCACGGCGATCCCGAGATGGGCGTGGCCGCCTCCCACCTGGACCGCCGCCTGGCCCTGCTCACCGAGATCGCCATCAGGGCCGGGGCCGCCGACCCCGAGACGCTGGCGCGCCAGTGGCTCATCCTGGTGTCGGGCTGCACCACCGTGGCCGACCAGCACCCCGGCACGCCGCACGCCGCCCGGCTGGCCCGCCAGGCCGCCCTGACGCTGCTCCAGGCCGCCCGTGTACCGTCGGCCCCATGAGGCTGGCGAGCGTCCACATCTATCCGATCAAGTCGACCATGGGGCACGACGTCGCCTCCGCCGAGGTCGAGCCGTGGGGGCTGGCCGGCGACCGGCGCTACATGGTCACCGGCGAGGACGGCGAGCTGCTGACCGCCCGCGAGCACCCGCGCCTGCTGGCCTGCCGCGCCGAGCCGACCGGCGGCACCCTCACGCTCACCGGCCCGCACGCCGAGCCGCTGCGCGTCCTCCCGGCCGGCCGCACGTCCCTGGTGAACGTGTGGCGCACGGCGGTGGAGCTGACCGACTGCGGCGAGGAAGCCGCCGCCTGGCTCAGCGCCCTCCTCGGCCGTCCCGCCCGGCTGAAGTGGCTGGACGACCCGACCCGCCGCCCGGTCGACCCGGAGTATGGCACGCCGCGCGACCGGGTGAGCCTGGCCGACGGCTATCCCCTGCTCCTGGCGTCCACGGCCTCGATGGCCCGGCTGAACGACTGGATCGCCGAGCAGGCGGCAGAGCGCGGCGAGGAGGTGCCCGAGCCACTGCCGATCTCCCGGTTCCGCCCCAACCTCGTGGTGGACGGCGTCGCCGAGCCGTTCGCCGAGGACCGGTGGAAGCGCGTGCGCGTGGGCGAGGTGGACTTCCGCGTGGTCAAGCCGTGCGACCGGTGCGTGCTGACCACGATCGACGCCCGCACGCTGGCCAAGGGCAAGGAGCCCATCCGCACCCTGTCCAGGCACCGGCGGTGGGACGGCAAGGTGTGGTTCGGCATGAATCTCATCCCGGACGGCACCGGCAGAATCAGCATCGGTGACCCAGTAATCCCGCTATAGGGGATATGACACACTTCATGAGTGCAAGTCGCGACTAAAACGCTTTCACCGGCTCGCGTGCAGCGCCGTACCCTCGTCGTCCTGTCGGTCACGCAGATCATCGGCGGCGTCGGGGTGGCCGTGGGACTGGCGTTCAGCGCCCTGGTCGTGGCCAAGCTGTCGGGCTCGGTGATGATCAGCGGCTACGCAGGCACGGCCATGGTCCTCGGCGCCGCGCTGCTGGCCCTGCCGGTCGCCAAGGTCGCGGGCCGCCGCGGGCGCCGGGCGGCGCTCACCCTGGCCTACCTGGCCGCCCTCGTGGGCGGCGCGATCTCGGTGGTGGCCATCGTCGCCGCGTCGTGGCCGCTGCTGCTGGGCGGCTTCCTCCTCATGGGCGGCGGGACCGCCGGCAACCTGGCCGCGCGGTACTCGGCCACCGACCTGTCGCCGCAGGGGCACGCGGCCAGGCATCTGTCGATCGTGGTGTGGATGGCGACGATCGGCTCGGTCGCCGGACCCAACCTGGCCGCCCCCGCCGACCGCGCGGGCGAGCAGCTGGGCCTGCCGGCCATGGCGGGCCCCTTCGCCTTCTCCGCGCTGGCCTTCGTGGGAGCGCTGCTCATCATCCAGACGGCGCTGCGCCCCGACCCGCTGCTGGTCGCGCGCGAGATCGACGGCACCTCGGCGGACGGCCCCGGCCGGTCCGGCACGCTGCGGGAGGCCTGGCAGGTCCTGCGCACCACCCCCGCGGCGGTCGGCGCGATCACCGCCATCGCGGCCAGCCACACCGCCATGGTGTCGATCATGTCGATGACGCCCGTGCACCTGGACCACGGCGGCGCGAGCCTGGCCGTCATCGGCATGGCGCTGAGCCTGCACATCGCGGGCATGTACATGTTCTCGCCGCTGGTCGGGTGGCTCGCCGACAAGGCCGGACGGCTCCCCGTGCTGGTGGGCGGCATGGGGGTGCTGCTGGCCTCGGCGGTGCTGGCCGCCACCGGCCACGGCGTCGCGCAGATCACCGTGTCGCTCACCCTGCTGGGGCTGGGCTGGTCGTGCGGCCTGGTCGCGGGCTCGGCCCTGCTGACCGAGTCCGTGCCGCAGGAGCGCCGCCCGTCGGTGCAGGGCCTGTCGGACCTCATCATGAACGTCTGCGGCGCCACCGGCACGGTCCTGGCCGGCGCGATCGTGGGCGCCTTCTCCTACGGCGCGCTCGGCGCCGCCGTGGGCGTCATGGTCTGCCTCACCGGGGCCTGGCTGGCGCTCACTTGGCGTCGGCGTAGCAGCTGACCGCCACCGCCTGCATCGGGATGCGCACCGGCGTGTCGCCGAACAGCAGCCGGGTGGCCTCCTCCGCCGCCCGGCCCACCGCGGCGGCCACCTCCTCGGCCTGCTCGGCCGGGCAGTGCACCATGACCTCGTCGTGCTGGAAGAACACCATGCGGGCCGGCTCGGGCAGCAGGCCGCGCAGCACCGCCAGCATGGCCAGCGCCCACTCGGCGGCCGTGGCCTGGACCACGAAGTTGCGGGTGAACCGGCCGCGGTCGCGGGCCGCCCTGCCGCCCTCCGGCCCGGCCACCAGCTCGCGCCACCGCCGCGAGGGCGGCGGGCTCGTCCGGCCCAGCCAGGACCGCACCACCCTGCCCTCCTCCCCCGCCTTGGCGGCCTCCTCGACCAGGCGGTAGGCGTCGGGGAAGCGCCGGCGCATGATCGCCAGCAGCTTGGGGGCGTCGCCGCTGGTCCCGCCGTACATGGCCGACAGCATCGCGATCTTGGCGTTGTCGCGGGCGCCGCCGAAGGTCTGGGCCAGCGCGGAGTACAGGTCGATCTCGCCCGCCGCCCTGGCCAGCGCCACGTCGCCGGACATCGCGGCCAGCACGCGGGGCTCCAGCTGGGCGGCGTCGGCCACGACGAGGGTCCAGCCGGGATCGGCGACCACGACCTTCCGCATCGTCTTGTGGATCTGCAGCGCCCCGCCGCCGCTGGTCGCCCACCGCCCGGACACCACGCCGCCGACGACGTACTCGGGACGGAACCGCCCGTCGCGCACCCACTGGTCGGCCCAGGCCCAGCCGTGGAAGCTGTGGAGCCTGGCGAGCTCCTTGTAGGCCAGCAGCGGGGCGACGGCCGGATGGTCGACGCGCTTGAGCTCCCAGGAGCGGGTCGTCTTGATCTCGACCCCGGCCGCCTTGAAGGCCTTGATCAGCTGCTGGACCGAGTCGGGGTTGACCGGGTGGCCGAAGGCGGCGCTCACCTCGTCGGCCAGCGCCTGGAGCCTGGCCGGGCGCATGCCGTGCGCGGGCCGCGGGCCCAGCAGCTCGGCCAGCAGGCGGTCGTGCACCTCGCGGTTCCACGGCATGCCCTCGTGCTGCATCTCGGCCGCGATCAGCCCGCCCGCGGACTCGGCGGCCACCAGGAGGCGGAAGCGGCCCGGGTCGGGCAGGGCGGCGATGCGCCCGAGCTGGTCGGCCAGCAGCTCCTCGAGCGCGGGCACGCCCAGCGGCTCGGGGGCGAACAGCGTGTCCTGCCGGGCCTCGGCCTCCTCGGGCACCGGCAGGCCGTGCAGCCTCGCGTACGCCGCCCTGGCCGAGCGCGGCTCGCCGTACCGGCCCTCGGCGGCCAGCAGGAGACCCTCGGTGAGGGTCAGGTCGTGGCAGCGGGACACGCGCACGCCCTGCCGCAGGAGGGGCATGTAGGCCTCCTTGGCGTCGGCCCACACCCATCGGGGACGCTGGGGCTCGAGCTTCCGTACGGCCAGCGCGACCTCGACCGACCGGTCCCCCGGCGGCCCCACCTCGGTAGGGGTCAGCGCCACGTACATGTGCCCATTGTCGCGCCTGCTTATGGTCGCGCCGGAGGCGCGACGTGCTCGGGGCGCTGTGTTCATGGTCGCGCCGGAGGCGCGACGTGCTCGGGGCGCCGGGAAGGCGCGCTCTTCCCTCGTCGCGCTTCGGGCGTTGAACGCCCTCAGCGCTCCTCAGTCCAGAGCGCGCCGCGCCCCGAGCAAAAACCCGCACCACCGGCGGGCAAGAAGGTCCCGTGCGGCCCGCACCCGCGTCGGCGGGAGGTCACCGCAGAGGGATGACGACCTCGTCCTCCACGGGCGGGTCCACCTCCTGCGGCAGGCAGCCCGTCGCCGCGAAGCACCTGATCGTCAACGTGTCCGGCGTCACCGACAAGTGCAGGAAGCTCTTGAAGAACGGCGGGGTGTCCCAGTCCGACAGCTCCGACAGGAACCGGTGGAACACCCTGTCCACCGGCAGGCGTAACGGCCACGGCCAGGCACCGAGGACGCGCGCCGCCCAGCGCATCCGCCGCGTGATCCTGACCGGATGCTCCACCGGGCGCACCGGCTTGATCCCGATCCGCTCGGCCATGATGCACACGGCCTCCTGCGGCGTCAGGTACAGCCACCTCATCCGCAGCCGCCTGGCGTACAGCTGGCTGTAGAACGACAGCGAGTCGCCCCGCAGCGGGTAGCAGCGGTAGTCCTCCTCCCGCACCCCCGCGACGTCCACCCGGCTGATCGTGTGCGTGGCGTGCATGAACGCCCCCGACCCGCCGGCCACGAGGTACTGGATCACCCGGTCCCCCACCTTGACCGGGTAGCGCTGGTAGTTGTGCACGTCCCCGCCGATGGCGGCCACGTAGCGGTGCGCGGGGTCGCGGACGATGTCGTCGACCGTCCCCCCGCCCTCCAGCGGCGAGGGGGCGTAGTCGTTGCGCCGGTAGATCGGCTTGCCTGTGACCAGCACCTTGGGCCTCGGGTCCAGGGAGGTACGGCGCAGCCACGCGGCCTGCTCGGCGTCGATCTCGCCCCTGATCCCCGTGTCGACGCCCACGACCAGCAGGCTCGGCGTCTCGATCGCCCAGTACGGCGCGGGCTGGACGGCCTGCTGCTCGGGCCGGCCGCGCAGCTTGCGCGCCTCCGCCAGGGCCGGCTCGTCGATCTTCTCGGGCCGCCGCCACAGCAGCCCGCGCAGTCCGCGGTCCGGCTTGGGCTTCAGCGGCGGCGCGTCGCAGAAGACCCGCATGAAGCCGCCGAGGCCGTCGTACCAGTCGTGGTTGCCGGGGATGGCGTAGACGGGGGCACGGTAGTCCTGGTAGGGGCGGAAGAACTTGTCGCAGTACTCGTTGGCCGACCCCGTCGGGTAGACGACGTCGCTGGCGATCACGGCGAAGGAGGTGTCCTGCCCGATCTTGAGCATGCCGGGCACCACCGCGTACTGCGAGGCGTCCCCCTCTCCCGGGTCCCCCAGCAGCAGGAAGGAGAAGCTGTCCCCGACCGGGGGCCGGATCCGCAGGTCCGCGTCGACGCCCCGGGCGCGCTGGGTCTCCATCCACCGCCTGCGTACCTCGCCCGAGGGGTCGCCGAACAGCCCGGCGAGGATCTCGTTGCGGGAGCGCCACAGGGTGGCCAGGTTGAGCCAGGAGAAGCTCCGCTCGTTGGGCCGCAGCCCGGCGAAGGTGCCGATCTCCTGGCACCGCCAGCCCGCGCCCGCCTCCGACACGCGGGAGGAGGCCCGCTTCCCCCGCTCCGCCGCCACATCGACCATGGGGATATCTTTACGCGATCTTCGCCTGGGGCGCAGCCGTCCCGGGGCCTTGGATCGAAACTCTTCGTGCATCCCCGCGCACGGCGCGATACTCTCGACCCTCCAGGGCTGGGGGTGGTCATGGCCCGAGACGAACACCTGTCCGCGAGTGCCGAGGCGGTCGAGGCGCTGCTCGCCTACGCCTCGACCGGGCCGCGCTGGGGCCGCGGAGCCGTCGACAGGGCGAGGCGCGCGGTGGCGCTCAGCCGGGAGCTGGCCCGCAGCGGCTCCGCCGAGCACACGAGCCTGCTCGCCCGGTCGTTACGCACCACCGCCCGGCTGCTCCTGCGGCGGCGCCGGGCGGCCGAGGCCCTGCCGTACGCGCTGGAGGCCGTGTCGGTGGCGCGGGCGGTCGGCGGCGGGGCGCTGGTGGTGAGCCTCGGGTGCCTGGCGGACGTACTGACCGCGCTGGGCAGGCACGAGGAGGCGGCCGCCGCGCTGAAGGAGGCCGAGACGATCGCCTAGCGGCTCACGCAGGCCCCGCAGGGCTCAGAAGTGCGAGACCGTGAAGTCCTCGACCGTCACCTTGGCCTCGTTCTCCCCCAGGCCGCGCGTGAGCTGCACGCCCAGGGTCGGCTGGCGGGCGGTCGGCAGCTTCTGGCTGTCCTCGGCCTGTACGGCCAGCCGGCCGTTCACCCACAGCGCCAGCCGCACCTTGTCGCCCTCCCGCGTGCATTCGGCCTGCAGCTTGGCCTTGTCCGGCTTGAAGCCCTCGACCGGCACGTCGGCGGTGAGGTCCCAGCCGTCGCCGGAGACCGACTTCCTGATCCGGGCGCGCCCGTCGCGGCGGATCTCCATGTCGTAGGAGGCGCCCTCGGCGGTGTCGGCGTTCAGGAAGTTGCAGTACAGCCCGGCCCTGGCCCCGGGGTCGCCGCTGAAGTTGGACACGTTGGCCTCCAGCAGGACCCGCTGGGGGATCACGGCGTTGAGGGGCGGCCTGGCCCAGGACGGGTTGTCGCTGTTGTTGGTGAGGGTGAAGGTGCCGCCCGCGTCGTCGTAGGCGCCGCCCGCGTCGGTGTTCCAGCCGGACTCCTTGTCGTCGAAGAGGTCCTGGTAGAGCACCCCGTCGGTGGCCGGCGGGCCCTTGGGCAGCCCCCAGACCGCGGCTCCCACCGCCACGGCCACCAGCAGCGCGGCCACGCCCGCGCCGATCGCGGCCAGCTTGCCGCGCCCGCCCTTGCGGGGCGGGGCGGGCGTGTGCCCCGGCGCGGAGGCCGGCACGCCGCTCAGCGAGGCCAGGTCGATCCTGAGCGTGCCCGCGAGGGCCTCGGCGTCCAGCTTGGTGCTGCCCACCAGCCGTGAGGCGATGTCCTGCGCGGTGGGCCGGTTGCGCGGCTCCTTCTCCAGCGCGGCGGCGACCACCTCGCGCAGCCCCGGCTCGATCGCCTCCAGCGACGGCCGGTCGTTGACCACGCGCATGAGCGCCTCGGGCACGGTCCGCGCGGCGAACGGCGAGCGGCCGGTCGCCGCCGCGTACACCACGCAGCCCCAGGCGAAGATGTCGGCGGCCGGGGTGAGGTGGTGGGCGTTGATGACCTCCGGCGCCATGTACTCGGGCGTGCCCAGCAGCCGCCCGGTGACGGTCTTGCCGCCGCCGATGTCGAAGGCCCTGGCGATGCCGAAGTCGATCACCCGCGGCCCCAGCGGCGACAGCAGGACGTTGCCGGGCTTGAGGTCGCAGTGGACCAGCCCGGCGCCGTGGATGGCGGTCAGCGCGGTGGCCACCCCCACGGCCAGCGCCTCGAGGTTGGAGTTGGCCAGCGGCCCGCTCTCGCGCAGCACCCGGCCCAGGTCGGGGCCCGCGACGTACTCGGTCACCACCCAGAACGGCGGCACGTCGAGCTGGCTGTCGAGCACCGGCGCGGTGCAGAACCGCCGCACCCGCCGGGCCGCGGCCACCTCGCGGCGGAAGCGCTCGACGAACTCGGGATCGGCCGCGAGGTGCGGCATGATCACCTTGAGCGCCACCGGGCCCTGCGGGCCCTCCGCGAGGAAGACGGTCCCCATGCCGCCCTGCCCCAGCCGGCCCGCGATCCGGTAGGGACCCAGCGCGGCGGGATCGCCCTCGCGAAGCGCCTGCACCGCCGGCGGACCGTATCCACTCATGGCGGCACATCCTAGACGATTACGGGATCAGTACTCCCGGGTTGAGCACGCCTCGGGGATCGACGCTCGCCTTGATCCCGCGCAGGATGTCCACGCCCAGCGGGCCGATCTCCTCGGCGTAGGCCTCCCTGTGGTCGCGGCCCACGCCGTGGTGGTGGGTGACGGTGCCGCCCGCCGCGACGATGGCCCGGCTGACCTGTCGCTTGGCCTGCTCCCATTCTTCCAGCCCGGCGGGCGTGACCACGGTGAAGTACAGCGAGGCGCCGGTCTCGTAGACGTGGGAGATGTGGCACATGACCAGCGGAGCGCCGAGCGCCCCGAGCAGCGCCAGCCGTACCGTGTCGTACAGCCGGGGCAGGTTCGCCCAGAAGCCGGCCGTCTCCAGCGTCTCCACGGTCGCGCCCACGGCCAGCAGCGAGTCGCGCAGGTAGGGGGCCGAGAAGCGGCCGTGCTCCCACGCCTCGCCCGGCTCGCGGCCGAGCGGGACGCCCCCGTGGGCCTCCAGGACGGCCGCCGCCGCGTCCCTGCGCCCGGCGACCGACGCCCCCTCGAAGCCGGTGATCGCCAGGCATCCGTCGCCTCCCCGGCCGATGGCGTCGGGCCGGGCCAGGCCGATCATGGTCTCGGTCTCGTCCGACAGCCGCAGCACGGTCGGCAGCGGCCCCTCCTGGGCGAGCGCCCGCAGCGCCCGCGCGCCGTCGGCGAAGGACGGGAAGCGCCAGCCCTCATACCGCCGCTCGGCGGGGCGCCGCCGTACCCGCAGCCGGAGCGAGGTGATCACCCCGAAGGCGCCCTCGGAGCCCAGGAAGACCTGGCGCAGGTCGGGTCCGGCGGCCGACTTGGGCGCGCGGCCCAGCTCGACCGTGCCGCGCGGGGTGGCGACCGTGAGGCCCACCACCAGGTCGTCGAAGCGGCCGTACCCGGCCGACGCCTGGCCGCTGGAGCGGGCCGCGGCGAAGCCGCCGAGCGTGGCGTACTCGAAGGACTGCGGGAAGTGGCCCAGGGTCAGGCCGTGCCCGGCGAGCAGGCGTTCGGCCTCGGGCGCGCGCAGGCCCGGTTCCAGGGTGGCGACCATCGACTCGGTGTCGACGTCCACGAGGCGGTCCAGTCGGGCCAGGTCCAGCGCGACGACCCCGGCGAAGCCCGAGCGGTCCGGCGTCAGGCCGCCGACCACGGACGTCCCGCCGCCGAAGGGGACGACCGCGACGCGCTCCCGCGAGCACAGATCGAGCACGCCGAGCACCTCGTCGTGCGAGCCGGGCGCGACCACCGCGTCCGGGGCGTCGGAGGCGTCCCCGGCCCGCATCCGCAACAGGTCGGGCGTCGACTTGCCCCGGGTGTGCCGCACGCGCGTCTCGTGGTCGGTCCGTACGTGCTGCGGCCCCACGACCTCGGCGAGCCCGGCCAGCGCCGGCTCCGGCAGGGCGGGCGGCGGCAGCCGTACCTCCTCCAGGCTCGCGCCCGGGGAGGCGGGCGCGCGGACGCCGAGCAGGTCGTGCAGCAGCGTGACGATCGTCTCCGGCAGCTCGCGGGCCTTGGCGGGATCGCCCCAGCCGCGCCAGTTCATGGGTTCCACCACTACACTGTGACATATGGCGTCAAATCGTCACACCGACGGGGTGCTGGACGCGGCGCGCGAGTGCGTGCTGGCGTACGGCGTGCGCCGGACGACCCTGACGGACGTGGCGCGGCGCGCCGGGGTGTCGCGCATGACGCTCTACCGGCGCTGGCCGGACGTCAAGACCCTGGTCGCCGACCTGATGACGCGCGAGTGGACCCGCCTGCTGGCCGGCGTGGACCGGTCCGACCCGGTGGCGGCCATCGTCTCGGGCGTGCGGAGGCTGCGGGAGCACCCGCTGTGGCGCAAGATCGTCGAGGCGGATCCCGAGCTGCTCCTGCCGTACCTGCTGCGGCGCCGGGGAGCCACGCAGGAGGCGGCCCTGGCGGCCCTGGAGGAGATGCTCGGCGACCTCCGCAAGGCCCGCGCCGTGCTGCTGGTGGCGCAGTCGTTCCTGCTGTCGGCGCCCACCGTGCTCGACCCCGTCACGCTCGACGACCTCGACGCCGAGCTGGCGGCCCTGCTGGAGGCCTACTTGGAGGGCTCATGACCGACGCCGGCCACCGTGCCAGCCGCCTCAACGCCGCCAGGCGCGCCCGTGACCTGGAGAGGGTCGCGGAGGAGACCGTGGACGTGCTCGTCGTGGGGCTCGGCGTGACCGGTGCGGGAGCCGCCCTCGACGCGGCCTCGCGCGGCCTGTCCGTGGCCGCGATCGACGCGCACGACCTGGCCTTCGGGACGTCCCGCTGGAGCTCCAAGATGGTCCACGGCGGGCTGCGCTACCTGGCGCGGGGACAGGTCGGCGTCGCCTACGAGAGCGCCGTCGAGCGGGGCATCCTGCTGACGCGGACCGCGCCGCACCTGGCCAGGGCCCAGCCGTACCTGCTGCCGCTCGTCCCCTCGGTCTCGCCCGGCCAGGCGGCGCTGGCGATGACCGGCTACCGCCTCGGCGACGCGCTGCGGGCCGCCGCGCGCACTCCGCGCCGCGTGCTGCCCGGGCCGTCCCGCCTGCCGGCCTCCCGGGCGCTGGAGGCGGCTCCGGCGGTACGGCGGCGCGGCCTGCGCGGCGCCCTGCTGTCGTGGGACGGGCGCCTGGTGGACGACGCCCGGCTGGTGGTGGCGCTGGCGCGGACGGCGGCCTGGTGCGGCGCGCGCGTCCTGACCCGGTGCCGCGCCCTGCGGCTCGCGCCCGGCGGCGCCGAGGTGCGCGACGAGCTGACCGGGTCGGCGCTGACCATCAGGGCGCGTGCGGTGGTCAACGCCACGGGCGTGTGGGCCGGGCGGCTGGCGGACGTCCGGCTGCGGCCCTCCCGTGGGAGCCACCTGGTGCTGCGCCCGGGCGTCCTGCCGCTGCGCGCGGGGCTGCACGTGCCGATCCCGGGGACGGTGAACCGGTTCGCGCTGGTGCTGCCGCAGCCGGACGGGCGGGTGTACGTCGGCCTGACCGACGAGCCGGTGGACGGGCCCGTCCCAGACGTGCCGGAGGTGCCCGAGGAGGACGTCACGGCGCTGCTGGAGGTCGTCAACGGCGTTCTGGAGGCGCCGCTGACGCGGGCGGACGTGGCGGGGGCCTTCGCGGGGCTGCGGCCGCTGCTGGAGGCTCCCGGCAGGACGGCCGACCTGTCGCGGCGGCACGCGGTGCTCGACACCGGCGGGGTGGTGACCGTGGTCGGGGGCAAGCTGACGACCTACCGGCGGATGGCCGAGGACGCGGTGGACCGGGCGCTGGCGCTGCGCGGGGTGCCGGCCGGGCCTTCGGTGACCGCCTCGCTGCCGTTGGTCGGCGCCGGGGGTACGGCTGTCGCGGCCGGCGTCCCGCGGCGGCTGGTCGAGCGCTACGGGAGCGAGGCGCGGGAGGTGTGGGAGCTCGCGCGGCGCTTCCCCGAGGAGGCGGGGCTCGGCGTCACGCTGGGAGAGCTGGTGTGGGCGGTGCGGTGCGAGGGGGCGCTCGACGTGGACGACCTGCTGGACCGCCGTACGCGCCTGGGCCTCGTCCCCGCCGACCGCGCCGCCGCCCTCCCCCTCGCCCACGCCGCCCTGGAAGCCGCCCTCCCCCACTGACCCCGCCCGCACCCTCCAGGGCCGCCCTCCCGCTGACCTCACTCGGACTCGCCCGCACCCTGAGGAGAGCACGCTCCGGGGCGGCGGCAAGCCACCCACGGCGGGCATCGGCGTGTTCCCGGGATCTCCGCAACGCCCACGCGATCAATAGGTTAGGCTTCCCTAAGTTCATCCGCCGACGAGAAGGGAACGACGTGCCCAGGGGTTGCGACCACCCGGACGGGTGCCACACCGGCGCCCTGCCCGTCTTCGCCAGCGCGACGGTGGGCGCCCGGACGTGGCTGCTGATGGAGTACACCGGCCCATGGGCGGACCGGGTGGAGAACACCGCCCTCCCCGACACGATCGCCAAGCTCGTCAGGAGAGCCCTCGAACACGGCGTCAGGCCCCAGCTGATCCGCCGCCCCGGAAGGCGGACCCGCCCGGCGCACCAGGGGGTCCGTGTGATAGTGGCGCACTCCTCCGGCCCCGAGCCCTGGCTCGCGAGCGGCATCGTCGCAGGTCCGGATGATCTTGATATGGACGCGCTGATGGCCGGAGTGGTCCCAGAGTCCTGCATACTTGAAGACGAGCCGGTATTTCTGGTCTGCACGCACGCCAAGCGCAATGCGTGCTGCGCCCGCATTGGACGCCCCATCGCTCGGTCGCTGGCGGAGATTTGGCCCGACAGAGTATGGGAAACGTCACACGTTGGCGGCGATCTCTACGCCGCCAACCTCGTGTGCTTGCCACACGGGCTGTATTACGGCAGCATGTCTCAGGCTGCCGCGTTGGCGGCGGCTAACGCGTACCGGTCGGGCGAGGTCTGCCTCGACCGTTACCGGGGACGCGCAGGCATCCCTGAGCCATTGCAAGCCGCCGAGCATTTCGCCCGGATCCACTCGGGTGAATTGTCGGTCGGCGGAGTGGCCGTGGAATCCTCCAGGTTGGCTGGCAACGCCACCGAAGCGATCGTGCGCTGCGGTGACGTGCTGTTCCAGGTCGTGGTTGAGCCGGCGGTGCTACAAGCTCCGTGCGGCACGGCTTGTGCCGAGACGATCACGACCTACCGGCTGGTGTCGCTGGACGCGCTCGCGCGTGTGCGGTACGTCACGCCGGTGCCGGCCTAGACGGGGGAACATCCCGGCCACACCTTGCGTTGGACCAGTGACGCCATAAGCGTCCAATGCGGCTCATTAACCGAAATACCTCTCACGAAGGTGGTTTTCTCATGTCTCAGGTACGTCGGCAGCTCGCCCGCCCGCGCCCCAGCTGGGGTTGGCAGGATGATGCCGCGTGCCGGGGTGAGGACCTCGTGCTCTTCTTCGGTCCCGACGGCGAGCGGCAGCCCGAGCGTGAAACGCGCGAGCGGAAGGCCAAGGCCATTTGCGCCCAGTGCCCCGTGCGCACCGAGTGCCTGGACTACGCTCTGTCCCGTCCGGAGAAGTACGGCGTGTGGGGCGGCCTCAACGAGGACGAGCGCGCTTCCGAGCGTCGCCGCCGCATGCGCCGCGCCGCCAGCGCCGGCATCACCGCCGTCGCCTGAGTTCTCCCGGCACGATCTGCTCCAAGCGTGATCGCGCAGTTGTCCCGATGACGCATGCCGTACGGCGTGCGCGAACCCGGTCGGGACAACTGCTTGATCAGGCTCTCACCCTGGCCGTCACGGCGCGCCCACGGCGCTGCGCCATGCGCGCGTGACCCCCTGCCAGGCCCGCATCCTCCAGCGGACAGCCCGAAGGCCGCCTCGCCCGACCAGGCGAGGCGGCCTTCACGCTGCAAGGGGCGCGATGAGGGGCCGCTCCGGTACGGCGGGGCCGTACCCGAAAGGCGGCCGCTCAGGCGATGAGGTCGTCGAACTCCCCGTCCTTGGTCCCCAGCACGAAGGCCTCGATCTCGGCCCGCGTGTACACCAGGACCGGACCGTCGGGGTGGCGGGAGTTGCGCATGGCGACCTCGCCCGACGGCAGGCGCGCGAGCTCCACGCTCGGCTTCCCGTGGGTGCTCTTGCGCCAGGCGACGCGGAGCCGGCTGGCGCTCATGCCGTTATGGATGCCCTGCATGAGGGGATACTCCTCGCATTTGCCGATGCACGTGCAATCGCGAGGATAGGGCACCATCCCGATCTTGGGATGGTGAATGCCCAAAACTCCTGAGCACTATGCCCGATTTGTCGCCGTTTTGAGAGCGCTGCCATTGGAGCGCCAGGTGCACGTGCATGTGGAATTTGCACGGGTAAATCATGAAAAGTCTTGCATCACTCGGTCCCCGCCGTAAGTATGGTCACTGAGATCACCCCCAGCCCACGCCTCCGGGGACCCCATGACAACCTCCGCCGCACGCTCGCAAGCCGCCACCGGGCCGGCCCCTCCTCCGTGGTTGCAGGCGGTGCTGTGCGACACCGACCCCGAGGGGCATCTGGCCGTCTTCGAGCGCCCGGTGCCCGTCTCCGTGGCGCGCATGTTCGTCGCCACGGCGCTGCGTGAGTGGGAGGTCCCCGAGGCGATCTGCGACACCCAGCTCGTGGTCTCCGAGCTGGTCACCAACGCCATCCGGCACGGCGGCGGCGCGCTGAGCCTGGCGCTGGTGGTGCGGGGCGGCCACGTCGCCTGTGCGGTCAGCGACCCCGGCGGCGACCCGCCCGCCGCCGTCGACGCCGACTGCTTCGCCGAGTACGGCAGGGGCCTGCACCTGGTCCAGGCCCTGTCGCTGTGCTGGGGCTGGTATCCGACGACCGGCGGCGGCAAGCGGGTGTGGGCGGTCCTGCGCTGACGCCAGGCCCCGCCCACACGCTCGTCACATCCCGCGGCTGCGGTAGTGGCGCCTCATCTCCTTGCTGATCGCCTTCCACCGGTTCTGCTGCTCCTTGCGCAGCCGCGCGTCGGAGCGGGCGGCCATCCACGCGGCCTCGCGCTGCAGCTTGCGCCAGCTCTCCAGGCGCCGCTCGGGCAGCTCCCCGCTGTCCAGGGCGGCCCGGACGGCACAGCCAGGCTCCGCGTCGTGCGCGCAGTCGTCGAACCGGCAGTGCCCGGCCAGCTCCTCGATGTCGGCGAAGACCCGGTCGACGCCGTCGGAGACGCCGTACAGGCCCACCCGGCGGATGCCGGGCGTGTCGATGACGAGCCCGCCGCCGGGCAGCGGGATGAGCTCCCGGTGCACCGTCGTGTGGCGGCCCCGCCCGTCGGCCGCCCGCACCTGCTGGGTCTCCATGACGGCCTCCCCGGCCAGCGCGTTGACCAGCGTCGACTTGCCGGCTCCCGACGGGCCGAGGATCACGGCCGTGCGGGAGCCCGCCAGGTAGCCGCGCACCAGCTCCACGCCGTCGCCGTGGAGCGACGACACGGCGTGCACGTCCACCCCGGGCGCGGCCGTGCGCACGTCCGCGAGCAGGTCCTCCAGGCCCTGCTCGAACAGGTCGGACTTGGTGACCAGCACCACGGGCGTCCCGCCGCTCTCCCAGGCCAGGGCGACGAGCCGCTCGATGCGGCCCAGGTCGGCGAAGTCCGTGGCGTGCATGGACGGCTCGGCCACGAACACGACGTCGACGTTCGCGGCCAGCACCTGGCCCTGGCCGTCGCCCGACAGCCCGGCGACGGAGTCGCGGCTCACGCCGCCCCGGACGAAGGCGGTACGGCGGGGCAGCAGGGCGTGCAGCTCGTGGCGGCCCTCGGGAAGGTGCCTGAGCGCGGCCCAGTCGCCCACGCACGGCAGGGCGACGGGGTCCTGGGCGGAGGCGCGCCGGACCTGCGCGCCGTACTTGACGTGGTGGAGCCCGTCAGCGGCGATCACCTCGGCGGCGCCGCGGTCGACCCGCGCGACCCTCGCCGGGACGGTGTCGACGGGCAGCCCGGCGGCGAGAGACTCGTTCCAGCCGAGCAGGGAAAGATCATAAGACAACGGTGAACACACCCTTGGGTTGACAACCCGGGTGTCGGCTAGGCGGGCACCCGGAGGTTGGACTTGTTGATCGTGGGCAGGCGGCAGCCGACGACCCGCATAAGTCCTCACCTCCTCGATCGACTTGCCCGCCGCAAGGCTACCGGCCCGTCATCCGGCCCTGCGACTGGTTTTCGCGCCACGGCTGGAGCAAGGAGCGGGGCCGGACCACAGGCCCGGCCCCGCTCCTCATGCCCGGTGCGGCGAGCGTGCGACTACGACAGGCCCGGCGTCGGGAACTGCGAGGTCAGCTCGCTCACCTCACGGTGGACCCGGGCGATGACCTCCTCGGCGTCCCCCTTCGCCAGAGCCGTGACCACCTCGTCCATCCACGCCCCGATCTGCCGCATCTCGGCCTCGCCCATGCCGCGCGAGGTGACCGACGGCGTGCCGATGCGGATGCCCGACGGGTCGAACGGCTTGCGCGGGTCGAACGGCACCGTGTTGTAGTTGGTCTCCAGCCCCGCCCGGTCCAGCGCCTGGGCGGCGGGCTTGCCGCCGACCCCCTTGGAGGTCAGGTCGATGAGGATGAGGTGGTTGTCGGTGCCGCCGGAGACGAGGTCGAACCCGCGGCCGGCCAGCTCCTCGGCCAGCGCCTTGGCGTTGGCCACCACCTGGTGCGCGTAGGTGCGGAACTCCGGCTGGGCCGCCTCGTGCAGCGCGACCGCGATCGCCGCCGTCGTGTGGTTGTGCGGCCCGCCCTGCAGCCCGGGGAAGACCGCCTTGTTCAGCGCGGTGGCGTGCTCGTCGGAGTCGGCCATCAGCATGGCGCCGCGCGGACCCCGCAGGGTCTTGTGCGTGGTGGTGGAGATGACGTCGGCGTGCCCCACGGGCGAGGGGTGCGCCCCGCCCGCGACCAGGCCCGCGATGTGCGCGATGTCCGCCGCCAGCACGGCCCCGACCTCACGCGCGATGGACGCGAAGGCCTCGAAGTCGATGATGCGCGGGATCGCGGTGCCGCCGCAGAAGATCAGCTTGGGCCGGTGCTGGAGGGCCAGCTCCCGCACCTCGTCCATGTCGATGCGGCCGGTGTCGCGGCGCACGCCGTACCGGACGGGGGTGAACCACTTGCCGGTGGCGCTGACCGACCAGCCGTGGGTGAGGTGGCCGCCGAAGGGCAGGCCCATGCCCATGACCGTGTCGCCCGGCTGCAGGAACGCCATGTAGACGGCGAGGTTGGCGGGCGAGCCCGAGTAGGGCTGGACGTTGGCGTGGTTGACGCCGAACAACGCCTTGGCGCGCTCGACGGCCAGGGTCTCGATCTGGTCGATGACCTGCTGGCCCTCGTAGTAGCGCTTGCCGGGATAGCCCTCGGAGTACTTGTTGGTGAGCACGGTGCCCGTGGCCTCGAGCACGGCCTTGGAGACGTAGTTCTCCGAGGGGATGAGCTTGACGGTGTCGGCCTGGCGACGCTCCTCCGCCTTGATCAGCTCGGCGAGCTGAGGGTCGACGTTCGCGAGAGAACCCATGACGCTCCTGTCATCCTTGACATCCTGCGAAGACCCAGGCGCTCGGCCTTCGCCCTTCCCGCTCCCCGGTGGTGCCCCACCTCTGTGCGCCAGTCGCGACGCCTAGACGATATCGGACCCCGCACCGGAACTCAGCGTGACGGCCTGCGGACGGCGCTGGGCCACAGCCGGTCGGCCTCGGCATTCAGCAGCGCGCCGATCAGCACGGCGAGCGCGGTGATGTACAGCCACAGCAGCACGGCGATGGGGGCGGCCAGCGAGCCGTACACCGAGGCGGGGCTGAGCCAGGAGGCCAGGACGGCGCGCAGCAGCGCGGCGCAGACGATCCACAGGAACAGGGCCAGGATCGCGCCGGGCAGCTCGCGGTACCACCTGGTCCGCACCGGCACGCTGAGGTGGTAGAGCATGGTGAGGAACAGCACCGAGCCGGTGACGACGATGGGCCAGTAGAGCAGGTCGACGAGGACGGCGTAGCCCGACAGGGCGTGCTTGAGCAGCTCGGGGCCGATCAGCATGATCGGGGCGATGACGACGCCGATGAGCAGCGCGACGATGTAGAGCCCGAAGGACATCAGGCGGGTGCGGACGATGCCGCGCTCCTCGCCCAGGCCGTAGGCCACGGAGATGAGGTCCACGTAGACGTACAGGGCGCGCGAGCCCGACCACAGCGCCAGCAGGAAGCCGAGCGAGATGATCGGGACCTTGCTCTCGGAGTACAGCACGTCGTCCAGCAGCGGCTTGATCACCTGCTCGATGGCGTCGCGGGTGAAGACGACCTGCGCCTGGTCCACCACGCCGGCGTAGAGGGCGGCCACGGTGTCGGAGTTGAGCACGTTGCTGAGCTGCGCCAGGACCGCCAGCAGGCCCAGTACGAACGGCGGCAGCGACAGCAGCGCGAAGAACGCCGCCTCCCCGGCCAGCCCGGTGACCCGGTAGGTGACGCCCGCGTTGACCGTGGCGCGCACCACCGCCCAGGGCTTGGTGTCGAGCAGCCCGCTCAACCGGGCCCTGGCCTCCTGCAAGGCGGACCGCTTGGCTCGGGCGGGCCGCGTGCGCGCTTCGGTGGACGTCATGGCACCCACAGGGTATTGGTACGGACCTTCAGGCCAGCTTATGGCCTTGCGAGGGCCTCCTACCCTCGGTCGATGTCGACGATCCTCGCGCCCAGCGGCAACAGCGAGACCGGGATCATCTTGAGGTTGGCCACGCCCAGCGGGATGCCGATGATCGACAGGAACAGCGGGATCGAGGTGACGACGTGCCCGATGGCCAGCCAGATCCCGGCGACCACGCACCAGATCACGTTGCCGATGGCAGACATGATCCCGGCTTCGGGGTCGCGGACGACCGTGCGCCCGAACGGCCACAGCGCGTAGGCGGCGATGCGGAAGGACGCGATGCCGAAGGGAATCGTGATGATCAGCAGGCAGCAGACGACCCCCGCGAGCGCGTAGCCCAAGGCCAGCCAGACCCCCGCGAAGACCAGCCAGATGACGTTCAGGATTGTCCGCATACCTCGAGCATCTCAGGCCGTTTCGCGGCGGGTCATCCGGCATGCCCCTGAGACCTCCCCGGAGGTCTCCCCTTGCCCGGCGGCCCGGCGAAGGCCTGCGCCACGCCCAGCCACGCGACGGCCGTGTCGCCTTGGGCCTCCAGGTCCGTGTCGTCGCGGTGGACGCGCTGCGTGACCAGCAGGCAGAAGTCCAGCATGGAGCCCGTCACCCGGTCGGCGGCGTCCGGCGGGCCGGCGCTCCACCGCGACCCGTCGGGCATCGTCAGCTCGACCCTGACCGGCTCGGTCGGCACGGGCAGGCCGCGTACGGCGAAGCCGTACGGCATGGCCCTGACGCCCAGGGCCGCCACGTGGCGCAGCCGGGCGGTCGGCGGCCTGGCGACGCCCAGCGCGCCGGCCACGTCCTCGCCGTGCGCCCAGGTCTCCATCAGCCGCGCCGTGACGAAGGAGGCGGCCGACATGTCGGGCCCGTACCACGGGACGCGGTCCTTCGGCCCGAGCGTGGCGAAGGTCTCCAGCATCGTGGCCCGGGCGCGGCGGAACCACTCCAGCACGCCCTCGACGGGGATGGACCGCGCCTGCTCGGCCAGCTCGTCCACGAAGGTCTCTGCCACGGCCGGCAGCGTCTTTCTGAACCCGGCCGGGTCGGCCACCGCCCGCGTCGCCGCCTCGTCGAACCAGGCCAGGTGCCCGACCTGGTCGCGGATCGCCCACCCCTCGGCGGGCGTGGGCAGCTCCCACTGGCCCGGCCGCAGCGGCGCGAGGAGCCGTTCGAGCGAGGCGGTCTCCTCGCGCAGATCCTTCAGCAGCTCGGCCAGCAGATCCATGCCGGGAGTGTAAGACTGGACGGGTGATCTGCGAAGCCTGCAAGGAGCGGCGGCACGAGCAGTGCCGTGGCGGATCCTGGTGCGATTGCCAGCATAAGGAAAAGGCCGTGCCCGGGGACTCGCCCCTGGCCTGGCGGCGGCAGGGATAGGCCCCTCCCCCGCGCTCAGGCCTCGGGCCGCCACCAGGACCATCAGCGCCGTGGCGAGGAACGGCCGCGAGGGCGCCTGCTCGATCCAGCCGGTCGCCTCGCCGTCCAGGTATCCGGCCCGGGCCGCGCCACCCTCCCGACCTCGCCGCCGCCATGGCCGGGTCGCGGTCCACCCCGATCACCACGCCGCCCGGCGCGACGGCGGCGGCCATGGACGCCAGGTCGGTCCCCGGGCCGCAGCCCAGATCCAGCACCCGCTGGCCGGGGCGCAGCTCCAGCAGATCGAGGACCTGCCGCTTGTAGGCGCGGCCGGGCGCGCTCGCCGCCACGTGGTCGAGGTAGGCGATGCGGTCGGGAACGTCGGGTTCGATCATGACCGTAGCCAACCAGGCTCGCGTGCAGCCGCCGGGGAGAGCCGGTCGAGGTTCGGTGCAGCAACCGTGGCGGGTCCGAAAAGGCGAGGTCCGTGCCTCGGCGTCCAGACTGTGGACCTTCGCTTGGACATCCGCGCAGCGGGAGGTATGGTTCTGACTATGCCAGCGGACCCCATGCTCGTCGGCCGACGCCACGTCGACCTTCTGCGTGTCCGCAGCGCGATCTGTTGCGACGCCCGCTGATCCCTTCCCCGAATCGACTGGGCGCGTCGCACCCACACCTGTGCCAGCCCCTGCACTCGACGAAGAGGCAGGAGGACGGCAGCGCGCGCCCGTGAACCCGAAGGACGCGCGATGACCACCCCAGCCAGCCGCCATCACAAGCGCCCGCGCGGCGAAGGCCAGTGGGCGCTCGGCTATCACGAGCCGCTCAACAAGAACGAGGAAGTCAAGAAGAACGACGACGGCCTCAACGTCCGCCAGCGCATCATCGACATCTACAGCAAGCGCGGCTTCGACTCCATCGACCCCGCCGACCTGCGCGGCCGCATGCGCTGGTACGGCCTGTACACCCAGCGCAAGCCCGGCATCGACGGCGGCAAGACCGCCATCCTGGAGCCGGAGGAGCTCGACGACCGCTACTTCATGCTCCGCATCCGCATCGACGGCGGCCAGCTGGACCTGCGCCAGCTGCGCGTCATCGCGGACCTGGCCAACGAGTACGGCAGGGGCACGGCGGACGTCACCGACCGGCAGAACATCCAGCTGCACTGGGTGGAGATCGAGTCGGTGCCCGACATCTGGGAGCGGCTGGAGGCCGTGGGCCTGTCGACCACGGAGGCGTGCGGCGACACCCCGCGCGTGATCCTCGGCTGTCCGCTGGCCGGGATCGACGAGGAGGAGGTCCTCGACGCCACGCCGCAGATCCGCGAGCTGTACGAGCGGTTCATCGGCAACCCGGCGTACTCCAACCTGCCGCGCAAGTTCAAGTCGGCGATCTCCGGCTGCCCCGCGCACTGCACGGTGCACGAGATCAACGACGTGGCGCTCGTGGCGGTGGAGAACGAGCAGGGCGAGAAGGGCTTCGACCTGTGGGTCGGCGGCGGCCTGTCGACCAACCCGATGCTCGCCAAGCGCGTGGGGGTGTTCGTCCGGCCCGAGCAGGTCGGCGACGTCTACGACGGCGTGATCGGCATCTTCCGCGACTACGGCTACCGCCGCCTGCGCCACCGGGCGCGGCTGAAGTTCCTGGTCAACGACTGGGGCGTGGAGAAGTTCCGCGAGGTGCTGGAGACCGAGTACCTCAAGGAGCGGCTGCCCGACGGCCCGGCCCCCCAGGCCCCGCGGGACGGCCGCCGCGACCACGTCGGCGTGTTCCGGCAGAAGGACGGCAGGTTCTACGTCGGCTTCGCGCCCAAGGTGGGCCGCCTGGACGGCGACAAGCTGCACCTGATCGCCGACCTGGCCGAGAAGTACGGCTCCGACCGCGTGCGCACCACGGTCGAGCAGAAGATGGTCATCCTCGACGTGCCGGAGGCCAACGTCGAGCCCCTGGTGGCCGAGCTGGAGGCCAACGACCTCAAGGTCAACCCCTCCACGTTCCGCCGCCAGACCATGGCCTGCACCGGCATCGAGTTCTGCAAGCTCGCCATCGTCGAGACCAAGGCGACGGCCGCCGACCTCATCGACGAGCTGGAGCGGCGGCTGCCCGACTTCAGCGACGCGCTGACCATCAACGTCAACGGCTGCCCCAACTCCTGCGCCCGCATCCAGGTGGCCGACATCGGGCTGAAGGGCCAGCTGGTCGTCAACGACAGGGGCGAGCAGGTGGAGGGCTTCCAGATCCACCTGGGCGGCTCGCTGGGGGTCAACGCCGGCTTCGGCCGCAAGGTGCGGGGGCTGAAGACCACGGCCGAGGACCTGCCCGACTACGTCGAGCGGGTGATCACCAACTTCGAGGCCAAGAAGAAGGAAGGCGAGAGCTTCGCCGACTGGGTGCAGCGGGCGGACGAGGCGGACCTGCGATGAGCACGCGAGCCGTCCCCTTCCACTGCCCCTACTGCGGCGATGAGGACCTCGAGCCCTACGCCGACAAGGACGGCGGCTGGTACTGCCGCTCCTGCGCTCGCGCCTTCAAGCTGACTTTTCTGGGAATCGGAGTGAAGCTATGACGCTGGCCGACATCGAGATCGGTTTAAGAGAACAACGCGGCGTGCTCGACCTGCAGAGCATCGTGGAGTCCGCCGCGATCTTCCTGGAGGGGGCGCCCGCCCGGGAGATCATCCGGTGGGCGGCCGCCACGTTCGGCGACCGGTTGTGCCTGACCTCCTCCATGAGCGACGCCCTGCTGATCGACCTGGTGAGCCGCGTGAAACCGGGGATCGACGTGTTGTTCATCGACACCGGCTACCACTTCGCCGAGACGATCGGCACCCGTGACGCCGTCAAGGCGGTCTATGACGTCAACGTGATCGACATCAAGCCGTCGCGCACGGTGGAGGAGCAGGACCGGGACCTGGGCCCGCGGCTGTACGGCCGCAATCCCGACCTGTGCTGCTACCTGCGCAAGGTGGAGCCGCTGAACCGGGCGCTGGAGCCGTACCTGGCCTGGATCTCCGGCATCCGCCGCGACGAGTCGCCCACCCGCGCCGGCACCAAGGTCGTGGAGTGGGACGCCAAGCGGCAGATGGTCAAGGTGAACCCCATCGCGGCCTGGACGCAGGAGGACGTCGACAACTACATCGCCGACAACGGCGTGCTGATCAACCCCCTGCACTACGACAACTACCCGTCCATCGGCTGCGCGCCGTGCACGCGGCAGGTGCTGGACGGCGAGGACCCGCGCAGCGGCCGCTGGGCGGGCCTGGGGAAGGTCGAATGCGGGATCCATCTGTGACTCCGGCCCCGTTGGCAGGCGGGGCAGGCGGGGGCAGGCATTTGCTTCCGCCGCCGGTGGGAGCGGCGCTCGGGAAGGGTTCCCCGGGCGCCCTCCGGCAGGTCCCGCTGGTCGCGGTGGCCCACGGGTCGCGTGATCCGCGCGCCGCGGCGACCGTGCGGGCCCTGCTGGAGCGGGTACGGCAGGCGCGCCCCGGCCTGGAGGTGCGCGAGGCCTACCTCGACCACTGCGCGCCCGCGCTGCCCGAGGCCCTGCACGGCCTGGACGAGGCGGTGGTGCTGCCGCTGCTGCTGACCGAGGCCTACCACAGCCGCGTGGACCTGCCGTCGGCGCTGGCCGAGATCCGGGCCCGCACCGGCCGCCCGCGCGTCCACTACGGCACGACGCTGGGCCCCCACCCCCTGATGGTCCGCGCGCTGGAGCGCCGCCTGGCCGAGGCCGGAGTGGAGCGCGGCGAGGACACCGCGGTGGTGCTGGTCTCCGCCGGATCGAGCGACCCGCGCGCCAACGCCGTGATCGCGAGCATGGCCCGGCGGTGGCCGGGCTGGTGGGCGGTGAGCGCCGCCTACGCCTCAGCCGCCGGCCCGACGCCCGCCGAGGCCGTCGCGTTGCTCAGGGCGGCGGGCGCGCCGCGCGTGGCGGTCGCGCCGTACCTGCTGGCTCCCGGCTTCTTCGCCGACAAGGTACGGCGGAGCGCGCTGGAGGCGGGGGCCGACGTCGTGGCCGGGGTGCTCGGCCCGGCCCCCGAGCTGGCCGAGGTCGTGCTGGAGCGGTACGCGCAGGCCGTGCGGGAGCCGGTCGCGGTCTGACCCGTCAGGGCTCCACCGGCCGGGGCACGGCCGGACGGCGCCCGCACGGGGTGGTGCCGATGTTCTCGCAGGCGGAGAGCAGGAGGCTCAGTCGTCCCTGCGCGGCATCCCCGTCCACGGGTCGAGCCGCCTGCCGTGGACGTCGCCCATGAGCGCCTGCCAGTGCTCGCGCCAGGCCGACACCGACCGCTTGAGCCGTCCGGCGCGCGCGTCGCCCCAGACCTTGACGTCGCCCATCACCGCGAAGGCCTTGACCCGGACGACGGGCACGTCCATGCCGGGCGCGGCCTCCATGACGTCGATCTTCTTGTCCCCCATGAACGCCACGCCGTCGAGCTCGACGTCGACCCCGTCCGGGACGATGATCTTCACGTCGCCCATGACCGCGGTGGCGACGATGTCGACCGAGTTGCCCAGCACCTCGGCCTCGCGCAGGTCCAGCACGACGTCGCCCATCACGGCCACCGCGCCGAGTCCCTGGTCGACCCGCCACTTGCCGCGCCGCTTGCTGTCGCCCATCACCGCGACGAACCAGCGGCGCTTGCGCGGCTCGGCGGGCGCGGGCACCCGCGGGACGGCCCCCGCCGCGGGCAGGTCCTGGGTCAGCAGGGCGAGCTGCGCGTGGGTGGCCGCCGAGTAGGCGGCCTCGGTGCGCTCGGTGAGCTCGGCCAGCGTCAGCCGGCCCTCCACGGAGGCCTGCTTGAGCTGCTCCACGACGGCCTCGCGCTCGGCGTCGGAGGCCCGCACTCCGCCCGGTTCACTCATAAACGCAACATATCGCGTTAGGCGTCGCGCCGCGTCCTCCGGAAGGAGGAATCGCTAGACTCCCCGCATGCTCTACGAGGCGGCCCTCAGCGGCGACCTGGAGACCGTGAAGTCCCTGCTGGCCCGCGGCGAGGACCCCGACCGGCCCGGCGAGGGCGAGGAGGAGGGCCTGCCGCTGTGCGCGGCGGCCGCCTGGGACCGCGTCGAGGTGATCGAGGCGCTGCTCGCGGCGGGCGCCGACCCGGGCGCCCGCGAGGAGGGCGGCTGGCACGCGCTGCTGTGGGCCGCCGCCAACGGCCACGCCGACGCCGCCCGGCTGCTCGTCGAGGCCGGGGCCGACGTCGACGCCGCCAACGACGAGGGCGGCACGCCGCTGACCATGGCGGCCCGGCGCGGCGCGCTGGGTGTGACCCGCGTGCTGCTGGAGGCCGGGGCCGACCCCGGGCTGGCCGACGGCGACGGCGACACGCCGCTCGACATCGCCCTCGACTGGGTGGGCGTGCACCTGGAGACGGCCCTGCTCGACCAGCTCCAGCAGGACGCGCCCGGCGATTGGCAGTACGTCGTCGGCCGGCAGTACGCCAAGGACGGCACCGAGCAGGTCACGGTCGCCGCCTACGACGCCGAGGGCCGCCGGCGACTGGACTACGTCGCCCAGCGCGGGCACGCGGCCGTGGCGACGCTGCTGGAGGAGGCCGTCGGCGTCCGCACGCCGGTCGGCGACCTGGCCGCCCGGGCGATCGCGCACCGCGACACCGACGAGGACGGCCAGACCTGGTGGACGGTGGTCGACGCCCTGCGGCGGCGCGGCGACGAGGAGACCTACGAGGCGCTGGCCGGGCTGTGCACGAGCGAGGACGCCCGCGAGCGCGAGTTCGGCGTCGACGCCCTCGCCCAGTTCGGCCACACCGAGGACGGCGGCAAGCCGTACCTGGAGCGGACCCTGCCGCTGCTGCAGAAGATGGCCACCACGGAGGGCGACCCGCAGGTGCTGCGGTCGGTGCTGGCCGGCCTCGGCCACCAGGGCGACCCGCGCGCCCTCCCCCAGGTGCTGGCCATCATGCGCCGCCCCGGCCACCGGCGGACGGCGACCGACGCCATCGCGCTGGCCGACGTCCTGCCGCCGGACCACGAGGAGGGTCTGGAGCTGCTGATCGAGATGACCGAGGACGACCAGGACGACGTGCGCGACTGGGCCACGCACGGGCTGGCCGGGCTGCCGGCCGACACCCCGCGGGTGCGCGACGCGCTGGCCGCCCGGCTGGACGACGCCGACCTCAACACGGTGGCCGAGGCCACCCGCGGCCTGGCCGAACGCGGCGACCGGCGCGCCGAGGCGGGCGTGCGGCGCGTGCTGGCCGACAGCGACGACGAGTACTGCCGCGAGCTGGTCACCGAGGCGCAGGCGAAGCTGGCGGCCGGCGCGTGATGGGTGCGCGCCGCGCTTGGCTATAGGGTCGACCTGGAGGGCTCACCGACTGAAGGGACATGCACATGGCGACGACTCGCACCGCCACCACCCAGTGGAAGGGCGCCCTGCTCGACGGTTCGGGCACCGTATCCCTCGACTCCTCCGGCGTCGGCACCTTCGAGGTGTCCTGGCCGTCCAGGGCCGAGGCGCCGGGCGGCAGGACCTCCCCGGAGGAGCTCATCGCCGCGGCGCACTCCTCCTGCTTCTCGATGGCGCTGTCGCACGCGCTGGCCGGCGCCGGCACCCCGCCGCAGTCGCTGGAGACCCGCGCCGACGTGACCTTCCAGCCGGGTGAGGGCATCACCGGCATCGTGATCAGCGTCAAGGGCCACGTGCCCGGCATCACCGCCGAGCAGTTCCAGCAGGCGGCCGAGGGCGCCAAGGCCAACTGCCCGGTCAGCAAGGCGCTCACCGGCACCACGATCACGCTCAACGCCGAGCTGTTGAGCTGACGGGGACGCGGGCTCGTTCGCGTGCGACAATCGGGACACATGCGAGAGGTCTGGCCGGGCGAGCCCTACCCACTCGGCGCCACCTGGGACGGCGTGGGCACCAGTTTCTCGGTGTTCTCCGAGGTCGCCGAGCGGATCGAGCTGTGCCTTTTCCACGACGACGGCTCCGAGGAGCGCGTCGACCTGCCCGAGGTCGACGGCTTCGTCTGGCACGGCTACCTGCCGGGCATCACACCGGGCCAGCGGTACGGCTACCGCGTCCACGGGCCCTACGACCCCTCCCGCGGCCACCGCTGCAACCCCGCCAAGCTGCTGATCGACCCCTACGCCAAGGCCATCGACGGCGAGCTGGTGTGGAACGAGGCGCTGTTCTCCTACCACTTCACCGACCCCGGCAAGCTCAACACCGCCGACAGCGCCCCCTACATGCCGAAGAACGTGGTGATCAACCCGTTCTTCGAGTGGGGCAACGACCGGCCGCCGCGCACGCCGTACCACCAGACGGTCATCTACGAGGCCCACGTGCGCGGGCTGACCATGCGCCATCCGGCGGTGCCCGAGGAGCAGCGCGGCACCTATGCGGGCATCGGGCACCCGGCGGTGATCGAGCACCTGCTGTCGATCGGCGTCACCGCCATCGAGCTGATGCCGGTGCACCACTTCGTGCCCGAGCACTTCCTGGTCGCCCGCGGGCTGACGAACTATTGGGGCTACAACACCATGGCGTTCCTGGCCCCGCACGGCGCCTACTCCAGCTCGGGGACGCGCGGCGAGCAGGTGCTGGAGTGCAAGGCCATGGTCAGGGCGCTGCACGAGGCCGGCATCGAGGTCATCCTCGACGTGGTCTACAACCACACCGCCGAGGGCGACCACATGGGCCCCACGCTGGGCTTCCGCGGCATCGACAACGCCGCCTACTACCGGCTGCACGACGGCGACCGGCGCTACTACCTCGACTACACCGGGTGCGGCAACTCGCTCAACGTCCGCTCCCCGCACGCCCTGCAGCTGATCATGGACTCGCTGCGCTACTGGGTGCTGGAGATGCACGTCGACGGGTTCCGCTTCGACCTGGCCGCCGCCCTGGCGCGGGAGCTGCACGACGTCGACCGGCTGAGCGCGTTCTTCGACCTCATCCAGCAGGACCCGGTGATCTCCCAGGTCAAGCTCATCGCCGAGCCGTGGGACGTCGGGCCCGGCGGCTACCAGGTCGGCAACTTCCCGCCGCTGTGGACCGAGTGGAACGGCAAGTACCGCGACGCGGTGCGGGACTTCTGGCGCGGCCACGCGGTGCTGCCGGAGTTCGCCTCCCGCCTGTCGGGCTCCTCCGACCTGTACGCCTCCTCCGGCCGCCGCCCGGTCGCCTCGATCAACTTCGTCACCTGCCACGACGGCTTCACGCTGACCGACCTGGTCTCCTACGACCGCAAGCACAACGAGGACAACGGCGAGGACAACCGCGACGGCACCGACGACAACCGCTCGTGGAACTGCGGCGCCGAGGGACCGGTCGAGGACCCGGCCATCGTGCGGCTGCGCCACCGGCAGCGGCGCAACTTCCTGACGACGCTGTTCCTGTCGCAGGGCGTGCCGATGCTGTCGCACGGCGACGAGCTGGGGCGCACCCAGCGCGGCAACAACAACGCCTACTGCCAGGACAACGAGATCTCCTGGGTCGACTGGAGCATGCGCGCGACCGAGGGGGACCTGCTGGAGTTCGTCCGCATGCTGTCGCGGCTGCGGCGGCGGCACCCGGTCTTCCAGCGCCGCCGCTTCTTCCGCGGCCGCACGCCCGGCGACGGCCGCCGCGACCTGGTGTGGCTCACGCCGGCCGGCACGGAGATGACCGCGGGCGACTGGCACAGCGGGTTCGCCCGGTCCATGGGCGTCTACCTCAACGGCGAGGCCATCACCGAGCCGGGACCGCGCGGGGAGCGCATCGTGGACGACTCCTTCCTGCTGCTGGTCAACGGCCACCACGAGGACATCACGTTCACGCTGCCCGGCCCCGAGTTCGGCGACCACTGGGTGACGATCCTCGACACCGCCGACGAGACGCTCAGGGACGATCCGTTCCCCGACGAGCAGTGGCAGCCGGGCGCGCTGGTGGCCGTGACCGGCCGCAGCATCCAGGTCCTGCTGCACCCCCGCGGCTGACCCGCCCCTGACCCTCTGCCCCGCCCCTGATCCCCTGACCATCTCGAAGGAGCCCGCGTGACGATCCAGCCCGTCGACCCCGCCGACGTCCCCGCCGGCGGCCGGTCCTACGCCCAGGGCGCCCTGGTGGAGGGCGCGAGCCGCGTCCTGTACATCAGCGGCCAGGTGCCCGAGACGGCCGACGGCCACATCCCGGCCGGCTTCGCCGACCAGTGCCGCCTGGCCTGGCGGAACGTGTGCTCGGTGCTGGCCGGCGCGGACATGACGGTCGCCAACCTGGCCAAGGTGACCGTGTTCCTGTCCGACCGGAAGTACCGGGAGGAGAACGCGAGGATCCGGGACGAGGTGCTCGGCGACCACCGCCCGGCCCTCACGGTGATCGTCACCGACATCTGGAGCGAGGACTGGCTGCTGGAGATCGAGGCGGTCGCCGTCGCCTAGAGGCCGCGCGTCATGCTGGCGGTGAGCAGCACCAGCACGAACGTCACCACCCCGCCCAGCCCGTGGAGCAGTACGG
Source organism: Thermoactinospora rubra (assembly GCF_002093975.1). Lineage (GTDB taxonomy): Bacteria > Actinomycetota > Actinomycetes > Streptosporangiales > Streptosporangiaceae > Nonomuraea > Nonomuraea rubra_A. The sequence goes on along the minus strand of NZ_KZ084327.1, from coordinate 208,958 downwards.
CCAGCAGGGGGAAGCCGCGTTCGGCGCCCTTGGCGTGCCTGCCGCCGCCCAGCCAGCGGGTGAACATCGTGAACCCCAGCAGCGCCGCGCCCGCCAGCACCCCGAAGGCCGCCCAGGCCAGCGCCCTGGTCCCGGTGAGCAGGTAGCCGGCCCAGCACGCCAGGGCCGCGACGGCGAGCGCGGGATGGGAGAAGATCAGCGTCGTGGGGAACCGGGTGACCTTCGCCGCCTGCTGCCGCAACCCGCCGCCCGACAACCACACGTACAGCAGGTACGCGCCCACGGAAGCGGTGACCAGCCATGTGACCGCTGTGATCAAACCCACCGCGCCTCCCTGGAGTCCCAGATCTCTCACGCCACGTAAGCACAAGAAAGCCCTCGCGTCATCACACTTGCGACATGTGACAAGGTGGATGGATGCGGCGTATCCATCCCGACATGGTCGACGATCCCGATCTCCGGCAGGCCTACGCCTACCCCGACCGGCCGTGGCTCCGCCTCAACATGGTCGCCAGCGCCGACGGCGCGGCCTGGCTCGAGGGCCTGTCCGCCGGGCTGTCCAGCAAGGGCGACCGGCGGCTGTTCGGCGTGCTGCGCGGGCTGGCCGACGTGATCGTCGCGGGGGCCGCCACCGTGCGGGCCGAGGGGTACGGCCCCGCCAAGCCGAGGGAGGACCGCCCCGTCCCGCCGCCCATCGCGGTCGTCACCCGCCGGCTCGACCTGGACCTGGCCGGTCCGCTGTTCACCGACGCCAAGACCAGGACGATCGTCGTCACCTGCGCGGACGCGCCCGCTGACCGCAGGGCTGCGGCGGCCGAGGTGGCCGATGTGATCGTCGCCGGGACCGACCGGGTGGACTTCGCCGCCGCCCTCGCCGCCCTTCACGAGCGCGGCCTGACCAAGGTGCTGTGCGAGGGAGGTCCGCGCGTCAACGCCCAGCTGGCCGCCGACGGGCTGGTCGACGAGCTGTGCCTGACGGTCAGCCCCCTGTTGGTCGGCGGGGGCGCGGCGCGCATACTGAACGGTCAGGCCTCCCAGACGCCCATGCGCCTGGCGCAGGTGCTGGAGGAGGACGGCGTGCTGTTCTGCCGCTACGTGAGGAAGGGCGAGCCATGACGGAACCCAAGGCGACGGAGGCGGCGGCCGGCCCGCTCGAGGAGCTCCACCTCGACCTGCCGGTGCTGCCGCCGGTCGCGCCGATGCTGGCCAAGCCGGTCAAGGCGATGCCCAGGCAGGACGGCACGCTGTACTACGAGCCCAAATGGGACGGCTTTCGCTGCATCGTCTTCCGCGACGGCGAGGAGGTCTTCCTGGGCAGCCGCAACGAGCGGCCGTTCACGCGCTACTTCCCCGAGCTGGTCGAGGCGGTCAGGGCCGAGCTGCCGGACAAGTGCGTGGTCGACGGGGAGATCGTGCTGCGCCAGGGCCAGGAGCTGGACTTCGAGATGCTCCAGCAGCGCATCCACCCGGCCGCCTCGCGGGTGAGGATGCTGGCCGAGACTCACCCCGCCTCGTTCATCGCCTTCGACCTGCTCGCGCTGGGGCGGGAGTCGCTGATGGAGGCGCCGTTCTCCGAGCGCCGCGCACGGCTGGAGGGCATCTTCCCGGAAAGCCCCGATCCCTCCAGGTCGGTACGGCTCACGCCGGTCACCACCGACGAGGAGCAGGCCGCCAAGTGGTTCGAGACGTTCGAGGGCGCCGGGCTGGACGGCATCATCGTCAAGCCCGGCGGCCAGCCGTACGTGCCGGACAAGCGGACCATGTTCAAGGTCAAGCACGAGCGCACGGCCGACGTGGTGGTCTGCGGCTACCGGGAGCACAAGTCCGGCCCCATCGTGGGCTCGCTCCTCCTCGGCCTGTACACGCCCGACGGGCGGCTGCATTTCGTGGGCGTGGCCGCCTCCTTCCCGATGGCGCGCCGCGCCGAGCTGGTGGAGGAGCTCCAGCCGTACCGCGTCGGGCTGGGCGAGCACCCGTGGGGCGCGTGGGCGGACCAGGCGCTGCTGCAGGCGGGCCAGCCGGCGGCCACCCCCTCGCGCGGCGGGCAGCGGATGCCGGGCGCCGTGTCGCGGTGGAACGCCAAGAAGGACCTGTCGTTCATCCCGCTGCGCCCCGAGCTGGTGATGGAGGTGGCCTACGACCAGATGGAGGGCGACCGGTTCCGGCACACCGCGCACTTCCGCCGCTGGCGGCCCGACCGCACCCCCGAGTCGTGCACCTACGACCAGCTCGAGCGGCCCGTGCGCTACAACCTCGACGACATCCTGGCGCGGTAGCGTGGGCGCATGAGCACCGGTGACGAGCTGCGCGCCGCCGTCGAGGCACGGCGGGAGTTAGGGCCCGAGTTCGAGGACTCCGTGGTCGAGTCCTTCCTCGACAAGATGGGCAAGGAGATCGACAGGCGGGTCGAGGAACGCCTGGCCGCCGCGCCCAAGCAGTCCGGCACGAGTGCCGGGATGCGCCTGGCGCTGGCCATCGTGTCGCTGTCGCTGGGCACGATCGTCACGATCGCGCTGCTGGTGGCCGAGGCCGACCTGTGGGGCCTGCTGGTCGTCTGGGGCGGCATCGCGCTGGTCAACTGGGTGTTCAACCAGCGGTGACCGGCTCCTCCAGCCAGATGAGCCCGGCGAAGCGCCCGCAGACGCCTTCCCGCCGGTGGGAGTAAAGCTCCGGCGACTCGATCGTGCAGCGGGCGTCGTGGCGGACGTCGCGCACGCCCGCGGCACGCAGCTGGGCCTCGATGCCCGCGCGCAGGTCGAGCGCCGGGGTGCCCCACGACGTGACGGACCGGGTCTGCGGCACCTTGGCCGCCACGCGGTCACGCAGCTCGGCGGGCACCTCGTAGCAGCGGCCGCAGGCTCCCGGGCCGACGAGGGCGACCATGGCGGCGGGCGAGGCGCCCTTGCCGGCCATGGCCTCCACCAGCGCGGCGGCCACGCCCGCCTCGGTACCGGGACGGCCGGAGTGGGCCGCGCCGACCATGCGGGCCCGCGGGTCGGCGACCAGCACGGCGGGGCAGTCGGCGCCCAGCGAGGCCAGCGCCAGGCGGGGCGTGGTGGTGAAGACGGCGTCGACCTCGGGCGCATCGGGCCCGAAGGGCTCGGTCACGAAGGCCACGCCGGCGCCGTGGACCTGCCGCATGAACACGATCCCGTCGACGCCCAGCTCGGCCGCGAGCGCCCGCCGGTTGGCCCGCACCGCCTCGGGCGCGTCGCCGACCATGCCGCCGAGGTTGCGTGAGCCGTACGGCGGGGCGCTGACGCCGCCGTGGCGGTCGGTGACGGTCACGTGGACGCCGGGCGCGAGCTGCATGCTCCGATCTTAGGCGGACCGCGTCGACGAGGATTTTGAGCAAGCGTATGCTTGGGCGCGTGACGGACTTCCGCAACCTCGTCGGCGGCAGGCTCCTGCCCGCGGCCGACGGCAGGACCCTCGACTCGGTCAACCCCGCCACGGGCGAGGTGTGGGCGCGCATCCCCCGCAGCGGCGCGGCGGACGCGGAGGCGGCCGTGCGGGCCGCCCGCGAGGCCTTCCCCCGCTGGTCGAGCCTGCCCGCGCTGGGGCGGGCGCACTTCCTGCGCAAGGTCGCCGAGCTGTTCGCCGAGCACGCCGAGGAGCTGGCGCGGCTGGAGACCACCGACAACGGGCGCATCCTGCGCGACACGCTCAAGCGCGACCTGCCCGGCATGACGTACCTGTGGCAGCTGGCCGCCGGGCAGGTGCTCGAGGCCGTCACCGGCGACACCGTCCTGCTCGGCCCGGACGCGCTGGGGCTGACCAGGCGCGAGCCGTACGGCGTGGCCTTGTGCGTCATCCCGTGGAACTCGCCGATCTCCACCTTCTCGGCCAAGGCCGCCTTCGCGCTGGCCGCGGGGAACACCGTGATCGTCAAGCCCGCCGAGCAGGCCGGCGCGTCGGTGCTGCGGCTGGGCGAGCTGCTGGCGGAGGTGTTCCCGCCGGGCGTGCTCAACATCGTCGGCGGGCTGGGCGAGGAGGTCGGCGAGGCGCTGGTGCGGCACCGCGGCGTCAACAAGATCAGCCTGACCGGCTCGACCGAGACCGGGCTGCGCGTCACGCGGAACGCGGGGCTCAAGCCGCTGACGTTCGAGCTGGGCGGCAAGTCCCCCAACATCGTCTTCCAGGATGCCGACCTGGACAAGGCGGTCGAGGGGGTGACGGTCGACTCGGTCTACACAGGCAACGCCGGACAGGTCTGCGTGGCCGGGACGCGCATCCTCATCCACCGCCCGATCTGGAGCGAGATGATCGAGCGGATCACCGCCAGGGTCGCGGACATCGTGCTGGGCGACCCGCTGGACATGGCCACCACGATGGGGCCGATCGTCTCCCAGGGCCAGTACGACAGGGTCGTCTCCTACCTGGAGCTGGCCGAGAAGGAGGGCGCCGAGCTCGTCTTCGGCGGCGCCCACGGCGCCGAGGTGGTGCCCTCGCTGCCCGGCGGCTACTGGGTCGCCCCGACGCTCTACACCACCGCCGACAACGGCCTGCGCGTGTGCCAGGAGGAGATCTTCGGCCCGGTCGCCGTCGCCATCCCCTTCGACACCGAGGAGGAGGCCGTGCGGATCGCCAACGACTCCCCCTACGGCCTGGCCGCCGGGGTCTGGACGCGCGACCTGGGCCGCGCCCATCGCCTCGTGCGCGACCTGGAGTCCGGCACCGTCTGGGTGAACACCTACCGGCAGATGCCGCCCGGCCTGCCGTTCGGCGGCGTCAAGGACAGCGGCTACGGCCACGACGCCGTGATCGAGTACACCAGGGAGAAGGCGGCGATCATCCAAATCTAGATCATGCGGCTATAGTCGCCGCATGGCGGAACTCCCCGCGCAGGCCGCCGCCGCGCGTGCCTCCCTCCTGCGCAGCCGCGCAGACTCCTACTTCGCGCTGTCCCGCTACGAGGCCGCCATCGCCGATCTGACGGAGGCGATCGCCCTGGACCCGGACAACGCCCGCGCCTGGCGCATGCGGGGAGAAAGCCACCGGCTCGCCGGAGACCACGAGGCGGCGCTGGCCGACTTCGACGAGTCGCTGCGCCTGGAGCCCGGCAACGCCTACGCCCTGGGCTCGCGCGGCCAGGTCCACGCGGCCATGGGCCGGCCCGAGGAGGCGCTGGCCGACTTCGACCTCGCCCTGGCCCTCTCGCCCGAGGAGATGTGGATCGTGGAGGCCCGCGCCGACGCCCTGGCCGACCTCGGCAGGCTGGAGGAGGCCCTGGCCGAGCACACGAGGATCATCGACACCTACGGCGGAGCCGACGCCTGGGCCCGTCGCGGCGACCTCTACCAGCGCATGGAGCTCTACCTGGAGGCCGTCGACGACTACACGCGCGCCGTCAAGCTCGACCCCGGGCACGCCCGCGCCTACGCCCAGCGCGGCGAGTCCCTGCGCATGCTCGACCGTCACGAGGAGGCGCTGGCGGACCTCAACCGCGCGCTGGAGCTGGACCCCGACAACGACAGGGCGCTGGGCAGCCGCGGGGCGACGCTGATCGACCTGGGCCGGCCGCTGGAGGGCCTGGCCGACCTGGACCGGGCGATCGAGCTCGACGACCGGTACGCCTGGGCCTACCAGGTGCGCGGCGAGGTGCTGCAGGAGCTGGAGCGGCACGAGGAGGCCATCGCGGACTTCTCCAGGGCGCTGGAGCTGGAGTACGGCGACGCATAGACACCAACCGAACAAGGTTCTAGATTCGGCGCATGGGCATCGGACTCACCGAGGAGCACCGGGCGCTGGCCGCCTCCGTCTCCGGTCTGGCCGAGCGGGGCCTCGGTTACGCGGCGCCGGCCGCGCACGGGCTGCCGGGGCTGGCCGTTCCCGAGGAGCTCGGCGGGCAGGGGTTCGGCGTGCTGGAGCTGTGCGTCGCGCTGGAGGCGCTGGGCGAGCGGCGGGCCGGCGGGCCGCTGCTGCCCACGGCGCTGGCCGCGACGGCGGCGGCGTGGACGGGCCGGTGCCCGGAGCTGGTGGCCGGGCTGGCGGGCGGGTCGCTGACAGCCGCGGTGGGGCTGGCGGGGCGGGTGCTGGGCGAGTCCGGCGCGGACCTGTTCCTGCTGCCCGTGGAGGGGCGTGGATGGGCGTTGCTCGACCGCGCCGACGTGGCGGCCGAGCCGGTCGAGGGCATCGACCTGGACCGCGTGGTGTGCACGGCCCGGGCGCTGGCCGTACCGGAGGAGCGGGTGCTGGGCGAGGCGCCGGTGCGGGAGCTGGCGGCCGTGCTGCTGGGGGCCGAGTCGTGCGGGCTGGCCGCCTGGGCGGTGGACACGGCCGCGCGGTACGCCAAGGTGCGCGAGCAGTTCGGCCGTCCCATCGGCCAGTTCCAGGGCGTCAAGCACCGTGTGGCGGCGGCGTTCGTGGCGCTGGAGCAGGCGCGTGCCGCCGTCTGGGACGCCGCCCGCGCCCTCGACGCCGACGCCCGCCGTACCCCGGCCTCTCCCCCTTGGTCCCGCACCCACGACGGCGGGGTGCTCGGGGCCGAGGCGCGCCTGGCTGCCGGAGTGGCCGCCGTCCTGGCCCCCGACGCCGCCGTGCGCTGCGCCGCCGACGCCATCCAGGTGCTGGGCGGCATCGGCTACACCTTCGAGCACGACGCCCACCGCTACTACCGCCGCGCCCTGTCCGACCGGATGCTCGCCGGAGACTCCGGCGAGTGGGCCGAGACGGTCCTGTCCCTCGCCCTGGCAGGGGTGCGCCGCGCCATGGACCCCGACCTGCCCGCCGAAGCCGAGCCCCTGCGCCGGGAGCTGCGCGCCGTCGCCGCCGAGCTGGCCGCCGCCGACCCGCGGACCCGCCTGGCCAGGCTCGCCCGGGAGGGCTGGATCATGCCCCACCTGCCCCCGCCCTGGGGCCGCGGCGCCTCGCCCCTGGAGCAGGTGCTCATCCACCAGGAGCTCCCCGATCGCCCCAACCTCGGCATCGGCGCCTGGGCGGTGCCGTCCATCGTCCGCTACGGCACCCGCGAGCAGCAGGAACGCTTCATCCCCAAGACCTTCACCGGGGAGATCGTGTGGTGCCAGCTGTTCAGCGAGCCCGGCGCCGGATCGGACCTCGCGGGGCTGTCGACCAAGGCGACCCGGGTGGAGGGCGGCTGGTCGATCACCGGGCAGAAGGTCTGGACGTCCCTGGCCCAGCACGCCCACTGGGGGATCTGCCTGGCCCGCACCAGCCCCGGCAAGCCCAAGCACGAGGGCATCACGTACTTCCTGGTCGACATGTCCGCCCCCGGCGTCACGGTCCGGCCGCTCAGGGAGATCAACGGCGAGGAGATCTTCAACGAGGTGTTCCTCGACGACGTCTTCGTGCCCGACGACCTGGTGGTCGGCGAGGTGGACCAGGGCTGGCGGGTGGCGCGCGACACGCTGTCGCACGAACGGGTGGCCCTGGGCGACACGTGGGGGCCGGGCTCCCGGCACACCGACATGGTGCGCCTGCTGGGTGAGCTGGAGGAGGTACGGCCCGCGCACCGGGAGAGCGCCGGGCGGCTGTGGGCCGAGGGCCAGGCGATCTCCGCCCTGGGCCTGCGGGTGACGCTCTCGCAGCTCGCGGGCGCCGACTCCGGGCCCGCCTCCAGCGTGCGCAAGCTGCTGGGCATGCGGCACGCCCAGGCGGTCTCGGAGTTGTGCTGGTCGGTGGCCCCCACGAGCCGCTACTGGAGCCGGATGATCCTGACGACCCGGGCCTACACCATCGGCGGCGGCACCACCGAGGTGCAGCTCAACATCATCGCCGAGCGCGCCCTCGGCCTGCCCCGCGATCCCTAGCCCAGGCCCGGCTGCGGGTCGAGCCTGTCGGCGGTACGGCGGAGCGTCCGCGCCAGCCGTACCCGCACGTGGGCACGTCCCTTGCTGGCCTCGCCGGGGACCGTCGGCGCGCCCGGCAGCGCCGAGCGCAGGTGGCGGGAGTGGCCCATCGCCGTCTGGTGGGCGAGAACCTGCATGGCATCCATAATTCCTCCTTAATCAATTAAGAGCTTAATGCATTAAGAATGTATCTGGCAACGCGATACGGTGAGGGGGATGACCGAGCGCAGGAACAGAGTCACGCTGCAGACGATCGCCGACCGGATGGGCGTCTCCCGGGCCACGGTGTCCTACGCCTTCTCCCGGCCCGACCAGCTCAGCGAGGAGCTGCGGCGGCGCATCCTCGACGTGGCACGGGAGCTGGGCTACGCGGGGCCCAACCCGGCGGCCCGGTCACTGCGCCTGGGCAGGGCGCGGGCGCTCGGGCTGATCTTCACCGAGACGCTTCCCTACGCCTTCGCCGACCCCTACGCCATCGGCTTCCTGCAGGGCCTGGCCGCCGCCGCCGAGGAGGCCGAGGTCGGGCTGCTGATCCTGCCGCAGCCGCGCGGCGTCGAGCGGGCCGACATCGTCGGCGACGCGGTCGTGGACGGGTTCTGCGTCTACTCGCTGCCCGACGGGCACGCGGCCCTGAAGGCCGTGCTGGCGCGGCGGCTGCCGACCGTCGTGGTGGACGAGCCGTACCTGCCGGACCATCCCTTCGTGGGCGTGGACGAGGTCGCGGCGGGCTCCGACGCGGCCAGGCACGTGCTGGAGCTGGGGCACCGCCGCCTCGCGGTGGCCGTGGTCGGCCTGCATCACGACGGACGCAGCGGGTGGGCGGACGTCGCCCGCCAGGAGGGCGCGGTCTTCGAGGCGATGCGCAAGCGCGTCGGCGGCTACCGGGCGGCGTGCGAGGCGGCCGGGCTGGCGTGGGGCGAGGTGCCGGTGTACGAGCTGGCCCGCAACACGCGCGGCGGCGGTCGCGAGGCCGGCCACAAGCTGCTGGCACTGGACCCGCGGCCCACGGCGATCCTGTGCAACACCGACATCCTGGCGCTCGGGGTGCTGGACGCGGCCGCCGACCTGGGGCTGGAGGTGCCCGGCGAGCTGTCGGTGGTGGGCTTCTCCGACAGCGGGGCGGAGGAGGCCGGGCTCACCTCGATCCACCAGCCCAAGCACCAGATCGGCGAGACCGCCGGCCGCCTGCTGCTGTCGAAGACGCCGCCCAAGCCGAGGAGCGTCATCTTCCCGCACCGGCTGGTCGTCCGCCGCACCACCGGCCCGGCTCCCCGCACCGCGTAAGGGGTCAGGAGGACGGCCGGACGAGGCGGTAGCGGGTCATCGGGCCGAGCACGCCGGGCACGACCTCGAACGGCGTCATGCCCAGCCGCTCGGCGACCGCCACCGAGGCCGTGTTGCCCTCGTCCACCTCGGCGAGCACCTCGGGCAGGCCCAGCGTGCCGAAAGCGTGCTCGATGACCGCCCGGGCGGCCTCGGTGGCGTAGCCCCTGCCCCACGCCTCCGGCGCCAGGCTGTAGAACACCTCCAGGCCCAGCTCGTCCAGCGGGCGCAGCCCCGCCGTGCCGATCGGGTTCCCGGACTCCTCGATCAGCCACACGCCGTAGCCGTCCGCCTCGAAGGCGCGGGCGCTGTCCTCGACGGTCGCCATGACCTCCCCGGGCGAGACCGCGTTGCCGTCGAACAGGAAGCGCCGCACGTCCGGGGCCGTCCAGTGGTCCAGCAGCCAGGCGTGGTCACCGGCGGTCACGGGGCGCAGGAGCAGGCGTTCGGTACGCAGCAGGTGCGGCACGCACGCCAGCCTACGCCCGGCGGCGTGGCCGCCGGAAACCTCATGACCTGCCCGGATAGTGGGCCAGCGCCAGGTGCGCGTACACGATGGTGTTCTCGCGGTAACTGCCCGTGGCCCGGTCGAAGGCGCCGCCGCAGGTGATCACCCGCAGGGCGGGGTAGCCGACCTTGCCGTACACCTTCCTGGTGGGGAAGGACCGCTTCGGCGTGTGCTCGACCTTGTCGACCACGAACACCGCCACCGACCGGTCGGCCCGCATGACCTGGATCTGGTCGCCCTTCCTGACGTCGCGCAGGGAGGCGAAGACGGCCGGCCCGGTCCTGGAGTCCAGGTGGCCGGTGATGACGGCGGCGCCGCGCTGGCCGGGCACGGGGCCGTAGCGGTACCAGCCCGCGAGGTTGGGCGGCTGGAAGGGCGGGTTCTCGATCGCGCCCTCGGCGTCCAGGCCGAGCTCCATGAGCGGGGCGGCCACGCCGATGGCGGGGATGTAGACCGCCACGGGCCTGGCCGCCTTCATCGGCTTGGCGACGTGGCCGGGCGGCACGTCGAAGACGCGGTGCCGCGTGGCCGTGGGCTTGTGGGCCGCGGGGCTCGGCGCCGCCTCCGGCGCGGGGGTGAGCAGGCCGCTCAGGCCGAACCCGATGAGCAGCACGCCGGTCAGCGACACCGTGGCGGCCGCGGCCAGGATCAGCCGCTGTCCCGCGGGACGCCGCCCGGCAGGCTCCGGCACCTACGCCACGCCCCTGCCCCGCCGTACCGCGAAGCCGGTGAGCCCGGCGCCGACCAGCAGCGCCGCGCCGCCGACGGCGAAGGGCCAGGCGGGCGTGCCGGGCGCGAGGCCGCCGCCCCCGGTCTGGGGCGGCCCGTCGGGCCAGCGGTGCCGCTCCTCGTCGACCGGCTGCCAGGGCTTGTCCGGCGGCGGCTCCTGCTCGGGGTGGCTCGGCCGGCTCTCCGAGGGCGCGGAGGACCAGCTGTCGTGTGGGATCGGCAGGCCGGGCCGGCTGTCGCCGGGGACCGGCAGCAAGCCGGAGGCGCCGTCGTCGGGGACGGGCTCCCACGGGTCGCCGGGGTGCCCGCCGGAGGCCGTCTCACAGGGCAGCAGGGGGACCAGGCAGGTGGCCGCCGTCGCCGGCCGCGCCCCGCCCGAGTCGGCCGAGGCGGTCCCGATGCCCGCCGCCATGCTCAGGCCGCCGATGGTGAAGGCCGTCACCGCTCCCGCGGCCGCCAGCCGTCGCGCTCTCGCCATGCCAGGCTCCCGAGGTCGGAGATGCTAGAGAGCGTCGCCAATTATTAGACCCAGCGTCAAGTAACGTGACCAAAGTGAAACAAGAGCCTCGGCGTCAGCCCTGCTTGCCCTTCAGGCTCGTGTCCTTGCTCGGCTGCACGCGCTTGGGCTCGCCGGGCATCTTCGGATAGTTCGGCGGGTACGGCAGGTCGCCCCGGTCGTCCTTGGCGTACCACTCCAGCAGCGTCTCGATCGAGTGGGCCGCATCGTCGATGGCCCGGTGGACGTCGCCCAGCTCGGCGAAGCGGCGCGGCACCGAGCGGACGTCGAAGTCCTGCGGCTCGGCGTCGGCCAGCTCCTCCCAGGTGAGCGGCGTGGAGACGGTCGCGCGGGGCCGGGCACGCACCGAGTAGGCGGCCACCACCGTGCGGTCGCGCGCGTTCTGGTTGTAGTCGATGAACACCCGGTCCCCGCGCTCCTCCTTCCACCACGCGGTGGTGACGAGCGTGGGCGCCCTGTCCTCGATCGCGCGGGCCAGGGCGATGCCGGCGTGCCGTACCTGGATGAAGTCCCAGCGCGGCTCGATGCGGACCGCGATGTGAACGCCCCGGTTGCCCGAGGTCTTCACGAAGCCCGCCATCCCCAGCTCGGCGAGGACCTCCCGGGCCAGGAAGGCGGTACGGCGGGCGGCGTCGAAGCCCATGCCCGGCTGCGGGTCGATGTCGATGCGCAGCTCGTCGGGGTGCTCGACGTCGGAGGCGCGGACCTGCCAGGGGTGGAAGTCGACGGTGCCGAGGTTGGCGCACCAGGCGACGGCGGCGACCTCGGTGACGCGCAGCGAGTCGGCCGTGCGGCCGCTGGGGAAGCGGACCGTGACGGTCTGGAGCCAGTCGGGGTGCTTGGGCGGCATCCGCTTCTGGTAGATGGCCTCGGTGTGGATGCCGTCGGGGTGGCGCTTGAGGTTGGTGGGCCGGTCCCTCAGCGCGCGCAGCACGCCGTCACCCACGCTGACGTAGTACTCGACCAGCTCCCGCTTGGTGACCCCGACCTCCGGGAAGTACACCTTGTCCGGATTGGTGACCTTGATGGTCCGTTCCCCGACTTGCAGCTCGATGTACGGCGACGCCATGCCCCCGAACCTACCCGCTCAGGGGCGGGTCCGCCCGGAGCCGCACAGTGGCGGGACCGGGGCTCGACGGGCGGACCCGCGACCACCCGCCGCTCACCGGCCGGGCGCTGGCGCATCGCCCTACCGGGCTCCCCGGCCGCCGTCGGCTCCAGCACGGGCAGGGCTGTGCCGCTCGGCGGACCCGCGGGTGGTATCACCCCTTCGGTGGGAAGGCGAAGACACCCCCCATGCCGATAAAGACGCCGAATTCCCGCAGAATGGATGCTTGTCGCGTGGAGATCTCTTTTTGCGGACTCCTCGGGGCTCCTCGCCGCCGAGGACCCTCCTCGCGGACCGTAGGGTGGAGGGCATGGACAAGGTGGTCAAGACCGACGCCGAGTGGCGGGCGCAGCTGACGCCCGAGGAGTACCACGTGCTGCGGGAGGCGGGCACCGAGCGCCCGTTCACCGGCGAGTACGTCGACACCAAGACCGTGGGCGTCTACACCTGCCGCGCCTGCGGGGCCGAGCTGTTCAGGTCGGAGACGAAGTTCGAGTCGCACTGCGGCTGGCCCAGCTTCTTCGAGCCGTCCAAGTCGGACGCGGTCAGGCTCCTGGAGGACCGCAGCCACGGCATGGTCCGCACCGAGGTGCGGTGCGCCCGGTGCGACTCCCACCTCGGGCACGTCTTCCACGGCGAGGGCTATCCGACCCCGACAGATGACCGTTACTGCATCAACTCGGTATCGCTGCGGCTTGTGCCCGAAGAGTGACGGTGGGTACATGCCAGGTGTGCGCCGCCTGCGCCACCTGCGCCATCGCTGGGTGACGATCGAGGAGATCGGTCGGGTCATGACCCAGCGATGCGAGCTCTGCGGCAAGACCCGCGTGCGGATCCGCTGAGCGGCTCATTCAGGGTCGGGGTGCGTCACCCGGCAGGAGGTGTCGCCCGGGCCGAGGATGTTGGCCAGCACCGGGTTGCCGTTCTCGCCGAACTCGGCCTGGACGAAGACGACGGGCTCCTCGACCCCCTGCTCGCGGAGGTACTCCAGGCCGCGTTCGCACAGCGTGAGGGCGGGCCTGGAGTTGCCCGCCGACTCCGGCAGATCGGTATATATCCGCAGGTAGCCGCCGACGGTGCGGACATCCTTGATGCGGCTGACGGCCTTGTCGCCGCTGCCCCAGCGCCTGGCGAAGTACTCCGCCGCCTGCCTGTCGGTGTGCCGGGAGGTCCGCTCCACGACCGCCTCGGGCGAGGGGGCCGGCTCGGCCTGCGCGGCGGCGGCCGCGGGCTTCTCCGCGGGCTCCTGCCCGGCCTGCCGCGACGGCCGGGCGGGCGGGGCGGCCCCGTGGATGTCCGCTTGGACGGGCGCGTGGAGGGCCGCCCGCGGCTCCGGCCGCTGCGCCGTGCTCGCCACGACGCTCGCCACGACCACGGCCCCGGCCCCCGCCAGCACGGCCAGCCCCACCGCCGCCTCGACCGCCCGCGCCCCGCGGGGCCTGCCGCGATGGCGCCCCCGCCCGGAACCCCGCATGGAACGTGCCACGCCGCCTCACCGCACCCCAGCCCGCAACCAAGGATTCCCCGATTGTGACAAACGCCGGGGGTTCCGGCCCGCCGTACGGCGAAACGGGTCGCTACGGCAGCGCGGCGAGCAGCTCCTGGACCGGCTTGCGCACGCCGGTGTAGAAGGGCACCTCCAGCCTGGTGTGCCGCCGGGCCTGGGCGCCGCGCAGGTGCCGCATCAGGTCGACGATACGGTGCAGCTCGTCGGCCTCGAAGGCGAGCATCCACTCGAAGTCGTTGAGCGCGAAGCACGCCACGGTGTTGGACCGCACGTCGGGGTACTCCCGCGCCATCATGCCGTGCTCGGCCAGCATGGCCCGCCGCTCGGCGTCGTCGAGCAGGTACCACTCCAGCGACCGCACGAACGGGTAGACGCACACGTAGCCGCGCGGCTCCTCCTCCGCCAGGAAAGCCGGGATGTGCGACTTGTTGAACTCCGCGGGCCGGTGCAGCGCCATCGCCGACCAGACCGGGGCGCTGTGGCGGCCCAGGCCGGTGCGGCGGAAGCGCGAGTAGACGTCTTGCAGGTCCTCGGGCGTGGGCGCGTGCCACCAGAACATGTAGTCCGCGTCGGCGCGGAAGCCGGCCACGTCGTACAGGCCGCGGGTGACCACGCCCTTCTGCTCCGCCTGCTCCAGCAGCGCGGTCACCTCGTCGGCCATGCCCTCGCGGTTGCCCGGGCACGGCTCGGTGACGCGGAACACCGACCACATGGTGTAGCGGATCACCTGGTTCAGATCGCGAGCCTTCGGCCGTTCAGTCATGTTCTCATTCTCCCCGCTGGGACAGGTGGTCCAGAATCCGGGCGGCGGCCGTACGGGCCGTGGCGATGCAGGCGGGAATGCCGATCCCGTCGAAGGCCGCCCCGCACAGGGCCAGGCCGGGCTGTCCGGCCACCGCCGCGCGGATGCGGGCCACGCGGTCCAGGTGGCCCACGGCGTACTGCGGCAGCGCCCCGCCCCAGCGCGTGACGCGGCTGTCGACCGGCAGCTCCCGCACGCCCATGACCTCGCTCATCTCGGCCATCCCCAGCGCCACCAGCTCGGCGTCCTCGCGCTGGAGCAGGTGCTCCTCGCCCAGGCGGCCGACGGAGCAGCGCAGGATCACCAGGTCCTCGCCCAGGTGCGGCCACTTGACGGAGCTGAAGGTGACCGCCTTGACCGGGCGGCCCTCCACGGGCGGCACCAGGTAGCCGCTGCCGGCGGGCGGCTGCGGGAAGGCGCCGCGCCGGTAGGCGAGGGTGACGATGGCCATGCCGGCGTACTCGATCCTGGCCAGCTCGGCGGCGGCCTTGGGGACCTCCTCGCGCAGGAGCCTGCTCGCCGGCGCGGCGGGGACGGCCACGATCACCGCGTCGGCCTCGATCACCTCGGGGCTCGGCACCGGCCCGGCCACCAGCCGCCAGCCGCCGGGAGTACGGCGCAGCTCCCGCACGGTCACGCCGGTCCTGACGTCCGCGCCGGAGGCCTTCGCGACGGCGGCGGGCAGGCTGCCCATGCCACGGCGCAGCGTGGTGAAGACGGGGCCCGCGTCCTTGGGGGCCTCCTGGGCGATCTGCCGGGCGGCGCTGATGAGGGAGCGCTCGGTGCGGGCCAGGGTGGCGATGCGGGGCATCGTGGCATCCAGCGAGAGCATGTCGGCGCGGCCCGCGTAGACGCCGCCGAGCAGCGGCTCGACCAGCCGGTCGAGCACCTCGCCGCCGAGCCTGGCGCGCACGTAGGCGGCCACGGAGACGTCGGTGCGCACCAGCGTGGGCGGCAGGATCTGGTCCAGCGGGACGCGCAGCAGCCCGGCCGGTGAGATCACGCCCGACCTGGCCAGCTCCGCCAGGTCGGACGGCACGCCCATGACCTGGCCCTTGGGCAGCGGCCGGAGCGCGCCGCGGGTGTAGACCGAGGCCTGCGTGGTGCCCGGCGCCACCAGGTCGTCGCCCAGCCCGGCCAGCCTGGCCAGCTCCTTGCCCTCGGGCCGCCGGGCCAGCATCGCCTCGGCTCCCGCGTCGACCTCGACGCCGGCCACTTCCGTGCTGTGGAGCTTGCCGCCCAGGCGCGGGGACGCCTCCAGCACCGTGATCCGGACCCCCTCGCGGCGGCTCAGGTGCCAGGCCGCGGCCAGCCCCGAGATGCCGCCTCCCACGATGACCACATGTGAGCTCACGACATCTGACCGTACCGTCTCGGTGAGGCGGCCTTTCCGCCGTGTACCCGTGACGCTTTCGTGACGGCGAATGCCGCGCCGCGGACGTCTCCCAGGTATGAGCAGATTACGGTACGGCATGGCGGTCGCGGGGGCATGCGCGGCGCTGATGCTGTCGGGATGCGCGGGCGGCGGCTCCTTTACCAGCACGTCGGCTCCCGAGGCGCAGAGCGGGTCCTACCGCGCGGAGGCCGACGCGGGCCAGGCGCAGCGGCAGAAGGCGGCCGGCTCGCCGCGGAACGAGACGGTCACGTCGGGCGTCAAGGTCGTCCAGGAGGAACGGAAGATCATCTACGAGTCGCGGATGACGGTCCGCGCCAAAGACGTCGCCCAGGCAGCCGAACGCGCCAAGCAGATCGTCAACGCCGCCGGCGGCTACCTGGCCAAGGAGGACTCCAGCACGGCCGACCAGAGCCAGGCCAGGGCGATGCTGGAGTTCAAGGTCCCGCCCGAGCGCTACCCCGGCGTCCTGGACGCCTTCGGCAAGGAGCTGGGCACGCGCCTGTCGCTCAACCAGGGCACCCAGGACGTCACCCTCCAGGTGGCCGACGTGGACAGCCGCCTGAAGTCGGCCGAGGAGGCGCTGGCCTCCCTGCGCACCCTGCTCAAGGAGGCCAAGACGATCGGGCAGGTCCTGCAGGTGGAGCGGGAGATCCGCAACCGGGAGGCCGAGCTGGAGTCGCTGCAGGCCCAGCAGAAGGAGCTGGCCAGGCAGGTCAGCATGGCGACGGTGACGCTGGAGCTGGTCGGCCCCGTCACGACGCCGTCTCCGGAGCCGGAGGAGGAGCCCGCAGGCTTCCTCGGCGGCCTCAAGGAGGGCTGGGCGGCGCTGGTGACCTTCGTGAAGATCGTGCTGACCGTCCTCGGCGTGCTGCTGCCCTGGCTGGTGGTGATCGTCCCGCCGCTGCTGCTGGGGGTCCTTCTGGTGCGGCGCGGCCGTCGCCGCCCGGGCCGCGGCGGGCCGCCCGTTCCCGAGCCGCTTCCCGAAGACCCCGGCGGCCCGCCGGCCAAGGAGAAGGAGCCCGTCGCCCCCTGACGGCTAGCGCAGTTGGTGGACCAGCTCGGTCAGCCGCTTGAGCTGGTCGGGGTCGGTCGAGGGCAGCACGCCGTGTCCCAGGTTGAAGATGTGGCCCTCGGCCGCCTTGCCCCGGGCGTGGACGTCGCGGGCCTTGCGTTCGACGGCCTCCCACGGCGCCAGCAGCACGGCCGGGTCGAGGTTGCCCTGCAGCGCCTTGCCCGGCCCCACCCGGCGGGCCGCCTCGTCCAGCGGCACCCGCCAGTCGACGCCCACCACGTCGGCTCCGGCCTCGCCCAGCAGCCCCAGCAGCTCGCCGGTGCCCACGCCGAAGTGGATGCGCGGCACCTCCGGCACCGCGTCGAAGATCCGCCTGGTGTACGGCATGACGTACTCGCGGTAGTCGTCGGGCGCCACCGCCCCGACCCACGAGTCGAACAGCTGCACCGCCTGCGCGCCCGCGTCGACCTGGATGCGCAGGTGCTCGGCCACGATGCCGGCCAGGCGGTCCATCAGCGCGTGCCACAGGGCCGGCTCGCCGTACATCATCGCCTTGGTGTGGTCGTGGTTCTTGGACGGGCCGCCCTCGATGAGGTAGGAGGCCAGCGTGAACGGCGCGCCGGCGAAGCCGATCAGCGGGGTGCCCTTCAGCTCGCCGACCAGGGCCCGCACCGCCTCCGTGACATACGGCACGTCGCCGGGCTCCAGCGGGCGCAGCGCCTCCAGCCCCCGCGCGTCGCGGATCGGGTCGGCCACCACCGGGCCCACGCCCGGCTTGATGTCGAGGTCGACGCCGATGGCCTTCAGCGGCACCACGATGTCGCTGAAGAAGATCGCCGCGTCCACGCCGTAGCGCCGCACCGGCTGCATCGTGATCTCCACGACCAGCTCCGGCGTGGCGCACGCCTGCAGCATCGGCACGCCCTCGCGCGCCTTCAGGTACTCGGGCAGGGAGCGCCCGGCCTGGCGCATATACCACACGGGGGTGTGCGGGACGGGTTGGCGGCGGCAGGCGGCGAGGAACGCTGAGGTCACCCCACAAGGGTGCCATGTCACGTGAGCGGTCCCGCCGTCAAGGCCGGGTCAAGTCTTCGCCAGATCACCGTGCGGCATCTATTCGAGCACCACTTTCGGGACACGCCGATCGCGTTGCGCGGAATTGTCGGCGCGGCGTGCCAACGTCGGACGCACGACCACGAGGAAGGGCAACGTTTCGATGGACGTGTTCTGCGCCAGCTGTGCGGAGGAGCGGCTGTTCGAGCAGCCGCCGTGCCTCGACGGACACGAGCCGGGCGGGTGCCCGGAGTGGGCCTGCGCCGACTGCGGCCACGCGATCCTCGCCGGGGAGCCCCTGTCCGTCAGCGGCGCCCGCCGGGCCAGGGCCGCGGCTTGACCGGTCTGCATGAGCACCCCTGTGGTCCCCTTCCGCCCCGCTTCGACCTACGCTTCGGCTATGACCTTCGGTGAAGCGCCACCGGTCCCGCCAGAGTTCCTGCGCGCGGCCGAGAGCCTGCGCCCGCCGGAGGTCAGGCCGGAGATCGAGCTGGAGGACCTGCCCGCGCCCCAGCGGCTGGCGCCCTACTCGGCGGCGATCGGCGCGTCGGTCTACCGCGGGGACGAGGAGCTGGCCGTCGGCCGGCTGATCCTGCTGTACGACCCCGACGGGCAGCGCGGCTGGGAGGGCCCCTTCCGCCTGGTCGCCTACGTCAGGGCCGACATGGAGCCGGAGATCACCTCCGACCCGCTGCTGGGTCCCGTGGCGTGGAGCTGGCTGACCGAGGCGCTGGAGGCCCGCACGGCCGCCTACACGGCCGCGGGCGGCACGGTCACCCGGGCGGTGTCGGAGGGGTTCGGCAACAAGGCCGGCGATCCGGTCTCGACCGAGCTGGAGCTGCGCGCGTCCTGGTCCCCGCTGGAGGAGGACCTGTCCGGGCACGTCGCCGCCTGGTGCGACCTGATGTGCCTGGCGGCGGGCATCCCCCCGCTGCCCCCCGACGTGGCGGCCCTGCCGCGCAGGAGCGAAGATCGTTAGTAGGCTTGCGTGGTGACCGAGGAACAAGACGTCGTCCCGCTGCTGGAGCCGCGCGAGGGCATCCCGCCGGTGGTCGCGGACGCCGACGGGCTGCGCGCCACGGTCGCCGCCTTCGCCGCGGGCGCCGGACCCGTCGCCGTCGACGCCGAACGGGCCTCGGGCTACCGCTACGGCGGCCGGGCCTACCTGGTCCAGCTACGCCGCGAGGGCTCCGGCACCGCGCTCATCGACCCGATCGCCTGCCCCGACCTGTCGGCGCTGGACGCGGCGCTGGCCGACGCGGAGATCGTGCTCCACGCCGCCTCCCAGGACCTGCCGTGCCTGGCCGAACTCGGCTTCCGCCCGCGCCGGATCTTCGACACCGAGCTGGCCGGGCGGCTGCTCGGCTACGAGCGGGTGGGGCTCGGCACGATGGTGGAGACCGTGCTGGGGCTGCGGCTGGAGAAGGGCCATTCGGCCGTCGACTGGTCGACGCGCCCGCTGCCCGAAGACTGGCTGCGCTACGCCGCCCTGGACGTGGAGGTGCTGGTCGAGCTGCGTGATGCGCTCCACGCCGAGCTGGAGGCGAGCGGCAAGCTGGAGTGGGCGCTGGAGGAGTTCGACGCGGTGCTCCACGCGCCGCCGCCCGAGCCGCGCAACGACCCGTGGCGGCGCACGTCGGGCATCCACAAGGTGCGCAGCCCCCGGGCGCTGGCCGTGGTGCGCGAGCTGTGGACCATGCGGGACCGGATCGCGCGGGAGGGGGACCTCGCGCCGGGCCGCGTGCTGCCCGACGGCGCGATCATCGCCGCCGCGCTGGAGGCGCCCCGCACCAGGAAGGCGCTCACCGAGATCACGGCCTTCACGGCGCGTACGGCCCGGCGGCACATCGGCGAGTGGCTGGCGGCCGTCACCAGGGCCCGGTCGCTGCCCGACTCGGAGCTGCCCGCGCCGAGCGTGCCGGGCGACGGGCCGCCGCCGGCCAACCGGTGGGCCGACCGCGACCCGGCGGCGGCCAGGCGGCTGGCGGCCGCCCGCGCCGTGGTGGCGGCGCTGGCCGACGAGCACCGCATGCCGACGGAGAACCTGCTGCAGCCCGACGCGGTCCGCCGGCTGACCTGGCAGCCGCCCGCGGACGTCACGGACGAGACCGTCGCGGCCCGGCTGCGCGAGCTGGGCGCGCGGGAGTGGCAGATCCGGCTGACGGCCCACCCGCTGGCCAAGGCGATGATGCGGCTGGAGACCAAGGGCGAGGTCGGCAGGCCGGTGCCCTGAGCCGCCTGCGCGCTCGCCACAGGGTTGACCTGGTGAGGGGGGTGGCCTTAGCGTAGTGGGAAAGCGCTTTCCGAGGGAGTCTTACATGAGCGTGCGCACCATAGGCGTGGTCATGAACGGTGTGACCGGCCGCATGGGGTACCGGCAGCACCTGGTCCGTTCCGTCCTGGCCATCAACGAGCAGGGCGGGGTGACGCTCTCGGACGGCACACGGGTCACGCTGAACCCGATCCTCGTCGGCCGCAGCGAGACCAAGCTGGCCGACCTGGCCGCCAGGCACGGCCTGAGCGACTACACCACCGACCTTGACGCCGCCTTGGACCGGGCGGAGATCTACTTCGACGCCCAGGTCACCCAGGCCCGCGTGAAGTCGGTGCTCAAGGCCATAGAGGCCGGCAAGCACGTCTACACGGAAAAACCCACCGCCGAGAGCGTCGAGGAGGCCGTCGCCCTCGCCAGGGCCGCGGCGGACAAGGGCGTCAAGAACGGCGTGGTCCAGGACAAGCTGTTCCTGCCGGGCCTGCTGAAGCTCAAGCGGCTCATCGACGGCGGCTTCTTCGGCCGCGTCCTGTCGGTGCGCGGCGAGTTCGGCTACTGGGTCTTCGAGGGCGACTGGCAGGCCGCGCAGCGCCCGTCGTGGAACTACCGCGCCGAAGACGGCGGCGGCATCGTGCTGGACATGTTCCCCCACTGGCACTACGTGCTGGAGAACCTGTTCGGCCGCGTCCAGTCGGTCTACGCCAAGGCCGTCACGCACATCCCGACCCGCGTGGACGAGCGCGGCGAGCCGTACGAGGCCACCGCGGACGACGCCGCCTACGGCGTCTTCGAGCTCGAAGGCGGCGTCATCGCCCAGATCAACTCCTCCTGGGCGGTCCGGGTCAACCGGGATGAGCTGGTGGAGTTCCAGGTCGACGGCACGCACGGCAGCGCCGTCGCCGGGCTGCGCAACTGCCGCTTCCAGCACCGGGCGGGCACGCCCAAGCCGGTGTGGAACCCCGACCTGCCCGTCACGCACCGCTTCCGCGACGACTGGCAGGAGGTGCCCGACAACGGCGAGTTCGAGAACGGCTTCAAGATCCAGTGGGAGCTGTTCCTGCGCCACGTGCTGGAGGACGCGCCGTTCCCGTACGACTTCGCCGCCGGCGCGCGCGGCGTGCAGCTGGCCGAGCTGGGCCTGCGCTCCTCGGCCGAGGGCCGCCGGATCGAGGTGACCCCGCTGTGATGGATCCGCGGCGAAACGAGGACATCCATCCGGCGATCGGCCCAGTGATCGGCAAGGAGGCACGGTGACGACGATCGACCTGCCCGGCGGGCCGTACACGCTGCGGGAGCCCGTCTCCTGGCCCAGGCCCGGCAAGCCCGCCGACAGCCGCGTGGTCTACGCGGCGGCCCACGTCGTCGCCGACCCGCTCGGCGACAACACTCCCGGCTCGCCCGCCGCCGTCGACTGGGACGCGACGATCCGCTTCCGCCGCCACCTGTGGTCGCACGGCCTGCGCGTGGCCGACGCCATGGACACCGCGCAGCGCAACATGGGCCTGGACTGGCCCGCCACGCGCGAGCTGATCCGCCGCAGCGCGGAGGCGGCGCGCGAGTTCGGCGACCCGGCGACGCTCGTGGCCTGCGGCGCGGGCACCGACCACGCGCCGCAGGCCGCCGACCTCGACGCCGTCACCGCCGCCTACGCCGAGCAGATCGACACGGTCCAGCGGGCCGGGGCCGGTGTGATCATCATGGCCTCGCGCCGGCTCGCCCGCGTCGCCCGGGGCCCGCGCGACTACCACCGGGTGTACGGCAAGCTGCTCGGCCTGACCGAGCGGCCGGTGATCCTCCACTGGCTGGGCGAGATGTTCGACCCGAACCTGGCCGGCTACTGGGGCTCGCCCCACATCGGCGAGGCGACCGAGTCGTTCCTGGAACTCGTCCACGCCAACGCCTCGAGGATCGACGGCGTCAAGGTCTCGCTGCTGGACGAGGAGCACGAGGTACGGCTGCGCGCCGCCCTGCCGGACGGCGTCAGGCTCTACACCGGCGACGACTTCAACTACCCCTCGCTCATCAAGTCGGGCTCGCACGCGCTGCTGGGCATCTTCGACGCCATCGCCCCGGCCGCGGCGGCGGCGCTGCAGGTGCTCGACGCGGCGGAGGCCTCCTGCACCGACGAGGGCCGCGACCGGCTGCTGGCCCACTACGACGAGATCCTCGCGCCGACGGTCCCGCTGTCCCGCAAGATCTTCGAGACGCCGACGTACCACTACAAGACCGGCATCGTCTTCCTGGCCTGGCTCAACGGCCACCAGGACGCCTTCGCCATGGTGGGCGGCGCCCAGTCGGCCCGCTCGCTGCCGCACCTGTGCGAGGTGTTCAAGCTGGCCGACCAGGCCGGGCTGCTGGCCGACCAGGAGCTGGCGGTGCGCCGGATGAAGGCGCTGCTGGCGGTGTACGGCCGATGAACCGCCTGTCGCTTAACCAGTGGACCACCAGGCGGTGGTCGGTGGCCGAGGCCGTGGACGGCTGCGCGCGGCACGGCCTGGAGTCGATCGGGCTGTGGCGGCAGAACGTCGCCGAGCAGGGCCTGGCGCAGACCGTCAAGCTGGTGCGCGAGGCCGGGCTGCGGGTCTCCTCGCTGTGCCGGGGCGGCTTCCTGACCTCCCCCGGCGCGCTGGAGGACAACCGGCGCGCCATCGACGAGGCGGCCGAGCTGGAAGCCGCCTGCCTGGTCATGGTCGTCGGCGGGCTGCCGGGGGTGGTCCCGGGCGAGCCGCTCTCCCCCGGCTTCTCGCGCGACCTGGCGGCGGCTCGCGAGCGGGTCTCCGAGGCGCTGGCCGTCCTGGCGCCCTACGCGGGCGAGCGCGGCGTGCGGCTGGCGCTGGAGCCGCTGCACCCGATGTACTGCGCGGACCGGGCCGTCCTGTCCACCCTCGGGCAGGCCCTGGACCTGGCCGAGCCGTACCCGGTGGAGCAGGTCGGGGTCGTGGTGGACACCTTCCACGTCTGGTGGGACCCCGACCTGCTGGAGCAGATCACGCGGGCCGGGGAGCGGATCGCGTCCTACCAGGTGTGCGACTACCTGCACCCGCTGCCGGCCGACGTGCTGCTGGGGCGGGGCATGATGGGCGACGGGGTGATCGACTTCGCGCCGGTCACCCGCGCCGTCGTGGCCGCCGGCTACACCGGCGACATCGAGGTGGAGATCTTCAACGCCGAGGTGTGGGCCGCCGACCCCGACGAGGTGCTGGCCACGATGAAGGACCGCTACGCGGCGCTGGTGGAGCCCTCGCTCTCGGGCTGAGGCTCGTCTTCGGCGACGGTCACGGTGCCCGTCGCGCCGTCCACGGTGATGACCTGGCCACTGGCGATGCGCTCGGTGGCGTGCGGGACGCCCACCACGGCCGGGATGCCGTACTCGCGCGCCACCACCGCCCCGTGCGACATCGACCCGCCCATCTCCATGACCAGCCCGCCCGCGGTCAGGAACAGCGGGGTCCAGCCGGGGTCGGTGGACGGGCACACGAGGATCTCGCCGGGCTCCAGCCGCGCGTCGACGGGGTCGAGCACGACCCGGGCGACCCCGGTGACGGTGCCCGCCGAGGCCGGGGTGCCGGTGAGCGCCCCCTCGGCGGCGACGGCGGCCAGCGCCTCCGGCTCGGTGCCGTCCGACAGCAGCACCCGGGGCACGTGGCGGCGGCGACGCTCCAGCTCGTAGGCGGCGCGCCGCTCGGCCACCGGCTCCCGCCGGTCGCCGCCGTCCAGCGCGGCCCTGACCTCCGGGAAGGTCAGGAAGTAGACGTCGTCGGCCGAGTCCAGCACCCCGCACTCCACCAGGTGCTCACCGACCACACGCATGCTGCGCCGTACCGCCGCCAGCACGAGCACGGCGTCGAACTTGGGCACCTCCCGCAGCCCGGCGAGCTTCCTGGTACGGCGGAGCGCGAAGCGGACCAGCGGGGCCTTGAGCGGTCCGGCCTTCGCGGCCGCCCGGGCGACGGCGCGGGCGGCGTCTTGGGCGCCGCGGGCGAACAGCTCGTCCGGAGCCGCGGCGCCCTCCCCCATGCGCTGGTAGGCGGCCAGGACGCCGAGGATGTGGGACGGGTCGTCGGACCAGCGGGGCACGCCGAGGTCGATCTCGGCGATCCCGCGATGCCCGTATTTATCCAGAAATTTCGTGATCTCTTCCTGCGCCCTGGGCGGCAGCTCCCCGGCGCGGAACCGGCGGACCAGCTCCTCCGCCGGCTCCTCCCCCAGCGGCTCGATCCGCCGCGACAGCCGCCACAGCTCCAGGTCCATCTCGGTGGTCGGGTTGTTCGGCAGGCTGCGCAGCACGTCCTGCAGCTCTCCCAGCGAGGTCCCGGACAGCCGCGCGGCCAGCCCCAGCATGCCGTACCCCGCCAGCGCCATCGGCATGATCGACGCGATCAGCGGCGGCACGCCGTACAGCACCCGCTCGGCGTGGTCGACGCGCTGGGCCGGGGTCGCGCCGGGCGGCACGCGCAGCCGTGCCCGCAGGTCCTCCTCCACCCGCCGCGCGACCGCGAGCGCCGCGTCCGGCGCGGCGAGCGCCAGCGGCACCCGCCGCGGGAGGTGGACGCGCCAGGCGAAGCGGGCCATCCGCCGCAGGAACGGCCGCCACGACGGCTGCGTCACCGACAGCCGCTCGTCCCGGGTCAGCCGCTCGACCACCGCCACGGTGCGGGCCTCGCCGACCGCCAGCAGCCGCGGCAGGATGGCGCGGCCGGGCCGGCTGCGGACGGCCGGGGTGATGTCGAGCCACATCCGCTGGCCGGCGAACGCCGCCACGGGCGCGCCCTGGTGCCTGTCGGCCACCGGGAAGCCCAGCATCTCGGCCGCGCCCGCGGAGATCAGCCGGAACGCCGACAGCCCCATGGGGGTGATCGGCGCGAAGACGCCCTGCGCGACGTTGACCGAGAAGTAGGCGCGCAGGCCGGGCGCCCGCGGCTCGGGCAGCGGGTACAGCGTGGTGATGGGCCTGGCCTGCACCAGCCACACGCGCCCGGCGGCGTCGATCGCCCACTCGGTGTCCTGCGGGGCGCCGTAGTGGTCCTCCACCCGCGCGCCCAGCCGGGCCAGCTCGCGGGCCTGCTCGTCGGTCAGGCACAGGCCGTCTGTGCCGCCGGTCACCTCGCGCGTGCCGCCGCCCGCCGCCGGCCGTACGGCCAGCCGCTTGTCGCCCGCGCGGCGTTCGAGGATTTCACCGGTGGCGACGTCGACGACGAACCGGTCGGGGTTGACCGCGCCGGACACCACGGCCTCGCCCAGGCCGGGGCCGGCGTCGATCACCGCCTCGCGCCGCCGCCCGGTGACCGGGTTGGCGGTGAACATCACCCCGGCCACCTCGGCGTCGACCATCTCCTGGACGACCACGGCGAGGCGGACGGACCCGTGGTCGATGCCGTTGGCGGCGCGGTAGGCCACGGCGCGGTCGGTCCACAGCGATGCCCAGCAGCGCCGCACCGCCTCCAGCACCGCCTCCTCGCCGACCACGTTGAGGTAGGTCTCCTGCTGCCCGGCGAAGCTGGCGTACGGCAGGTCCTCGGCCGTCGCCGAGGAGCGCACGGCCACCGGCCCGCCGGTGTGGCGCTCCAGCACCTCGGCCCTGACCTCGGGCGGGATCGGCGCCTTGAGCAGCAGCTCGCGCGCCCGCGCGGCCAAGGCGCCCAGCGCGGCCACGTCGGCCGGGCGGGTCTGCGCCAGCTCGGCGATCACCTGGTCCAGCCCCGCGCCGTCGGCGGCCCGCCGGTAGGCCTCGGTCGTCAGGCACCAGCCGGGCGGCACGGGGAACCCGGCCCTGGTCATCTCGCCCAGGTTGGCCGCCTTCCCGCCCACCTCGCCGAGCATCGCGGCGTCGATCTCGTCGAATGTACGGCTGAGCGTCGCGTCCATGCCGCCTCCCTCCGGATGCTTCCAGTGTGCACCCGGAGGACCGTTAATTCAACAGGTGATGAAAAATGGGTTACCGCGGGATGAGCGGCACGCCGTCCAGGCCCCACGCGGGGTCGGCGGCCACGCCCAGGCGGTGCAGGACCGTGGGCGCGACGTCCACCAGGCGCGGCGAGCCGAGCTCGCCCGGCTCGCTCAGGATCACGAAGGTGGTGCGCTCCTCCTCCGACACGCCGCCGTGGCCGCCCGCGTCCACGTGCCCGTGGTCGGTGGTCACGAGCACGGTCCACCGCTCCTCGGCGTAGGAGGGGCGGCGGCGCACGGCCTCCAGGAGGCGGCCCAGGTAGGCGTCCTGGAGCAGCAGCGCGTCGGCGTACTCCTGGCACATCGGGCCCAGGGCGTGGGCCACCTCGTCGGTCTCGCCGAAGTACACGAAGGCCGCGTCCACGTCCGTCTCGGCCAGGTGCCGCTCGGCCACGTCGGCCACCCGCTTGTCGCAGGCCGCCCAGCCGTCGGCGTAGCCGTCGTGCACCACGCGGTCGTCGATCTCGGGGCCGAACGCGCCGTGCTCGCCCAGCGCGGCCCAGGAGACGATGGCGTAGGTGCGCAGGTCGGGGCGGGCGCGCTTCACGCGCGTGAGGAAGTCCGGATATTTCGTGAAGTTGGCTCCCGTGAAGCTGTTGTCCACCACGCCGTGCTTGTCCGGCCACACCCCCGTGGCGATCGACGACCAGCCCGGCCCGGAGTCGGTTCTCGCCCTGATGACCCGGCCGGGCTGCACGACGCCGTCGCCCGCCGGAACCCCGGCGCGCTTCCCGGAGTGCTCCTCGGGGTGCTCCTCCACCACCTCGCCGGGCGACTCGGTCCTGGGGGCGGCGGCCTCGCCGTACGGGAGCCTGCTGACGCCGTGGGAGCCCTCCGCCATCAGTGCGCTCAGCACCGGCGGGGCCAGGGCGAGGAGGCGGTCGAACCGCAGGCCGTCCATGCCGACGACGAGCACCTTATTGATCATGGTTGGTCATGAGCCTTCCCTCGAGTGGCGGCGCGCCCAGGCGGCGGCGCCGGGCAGGACGTCGGTCACGGGGGCGACGTGCGGGTACCAGGTGCGCTCCCACTCCAGCGACACCCACCCGTCGTAGCCGCGCCCGCGCAGCAGCTCGCCGCACTCCTCCAGCGGCACCCCGCCGGTCCCGAGCGGCACCGGGGTGGTGTCGGCCGCCGAGACGGCGTCCTTGATCTGCACGACCGCCAGGTACGGCAGGAGCGCCGCCAGGCTCTCGGCGGGGCGCTCGCCGTGCCGCCACGGGTGCAGCAGGTCCCACACCGCGCCCGTGGCCTCGGGAGCGCCGGCGCGATCGAGCAGCCCGGCCACGGCGGCGCCGGTGGGCATGCTGTCGTGGGTCTCGACCAGGACCCGCACGCCCCACCCGGCGGCCCGGGGCGCGACCGCCCGCAGCCGCCTGGCTCCCACGGCCGGGTCCTCGCCGCCGGGGAAGACCCTGACGCCGGGGGCGCCCAGGTCGGCGGCGAGCCGCAGGTCGGCCGACAGGGCGTCGACGACGGCGGCGTCGGCCTGGCCGGGGTCGCAGATCCTGACGTAGCCGGCGAGCGCCGCGATCTCCAGCCCGGCGGCCTCGACCTTGCCGCGCACCTCGGCGCGCTCCCGCGCCGCCAGCCCGGCGTGGACGCCCGTGTCGGGGTGCAGCCTGAGCTCCAGGCCCCGGCAGCCGTGCCGGCGGGCCACGGCGACGGCCTCGTCGAGGCCCTGTCCCGGCATGCCGAGCGTGCTCACCGCCAGCTTCATCGGCCGCTGCTCCTCGGTGTTCGCGGACTTCGGGTCGGTCGGGAGGGCGCGTCTCAGGGTAACGGCCCGATCATGCGGGCCGTCCGGTCACGCCGTCCGGTCACCTCGGCGGCCTGACGCTCTCGCGCAGGACCACCTCGCCGGACACCCGCACCACCTGGGGCTCTCCCTCGGCGTTCAGGGCCAGCTCCAGCGCGCGCGTGCCCATGTCGGCCAGCGGGAGCCGTACCGTCGTCAGCGCCGGGACGTGGTCGCGCAGGGTCCTGATGTCGTCGAACCCGGCCACGGAGACGTCCTCGGGCACGCGCAGCCCGCGCTCGCGGAAGGAGGCGAGCGCGCCGACGGCCATCACGTCGTTGACGGCGAACACGCAGGTCGCGTCGCCGATCTCCCGGGCGGCGGTGTAGCCGCCGTCGCGGTCGAACGGGCCGTGGACGACCGTGGGCGTCGGCAGGCCCAGCTCGGTGACCGCCGAGACGAACCCCTCGCACCGGTCGACGGCGGTCACCAGGTGCTCGGGGCCGGCGAGGACGGCGAAGCGGGTGTGGCCGAGGGCGGCCAGCTCGCGGGCCAGCGCGGCGGCGCCCTCGCGGTTGGCGGGGGCGACGGTGTCGACGCCGAGGAGGTCCTGGCCGATGCAGGCCACGCGCCCGCCGGTGGCCCGGTAGGCGTCGAGCTCGCCGCGCAGCCTGCCGGTGACCTCGGGGTCGACGACGCGGGATCCGGCCAGGAGGACCGCGCGCACCCGCTGGGCGTGCAGCGTGGCGACGTAGGCGATCTCCTGCTCGGGGTCGCGGTGCGTGGTGCCGACCATGACGAGCAGGCCCTCGCCGGAGGCGGCGCGCATCACCCCGTCGGCCAGGGCGGCGAAGTAGGGGTCGGTCAGGTCGTGGACGACGAGGCCGATGACGTTGCTCGAACCCTTGGCCAGGGTCTGGGCGGCGCGGTTGGTGCGGTAGCCGAGCTGGTCGGCGGCCTGCTCGACGCGCGCCCGCAGGGAGGCGCCGACCTGGCGGGTGCTGCCGTTGAGCACCCGCGAGGCGGTCGCCAGCGAGACGCCCGCCAGCTTGGCGACATCCTCGAGCGTGACCACACCCACCTCCCGGAAAGCGATTTCCCAGTCTGCCAGACCTCTCCCGTCACCGCATAGCGGCCTCGAGTACGGCGGGCACGCCGATGCCGGCCAGGACGCCACCCGGGCGACGCGAACGCGCCGAGCCCGGCGGAACGACACGGCCGAGCCCGGCCGTACCCGCGTGGCCGCGCCCGGCCGATCGGCGCGTGGCCGAGTCCGGCCGGGCGCGGCCCACGGGTCAGCGGCAGCCGAACATCCACCCCAGAAGGCCGCAGGACCGCTTCTCCGGCGGATCCTGTGGCTGGGGCGCCGGGGTGGACGGCGAGGTGTCCGAGCCCCCGGTGGGAGTGGGCTGGGACGTCGGGGCGGTGGTGGGGCGCTCGCCGGACGAGGGCTTGGACGAGGGCTTGGTCGTGGACACCGTGTCGGTGACCTGGGAGTCGCGTTCGGTAGGCCGGTTCTCGGGCTCGGCCTCCGCCGTGGCCCGGCTCGTCGGCCGTACCGTCGGGGACGGCGACGGCGAGCGGGTGGCGCGGGCGCGGATGACGGTCGGCGAGACGGACGGGCTCGGCGCGACGGTGGTCGAGCCCGTGGGCAGGTCCGTCGGCGCGGCCGTGGGCGGCTCGGGCTTCGCGGTGGCCGAGGGCGGCAGGACGCCCGCGTCGCCGACGCTCGCGCACCGGGTGGCGCCGCCGCAGGGGTCGCCGGGTCCCGCGGTGCTCACCAGCCATCCCGCCGACGCGCCCACCACCACGACGGCCGCCGCCGCGACCAGCAGCACCCGGGTACGGCGGCGCACCTCCCGCTCGCCGTCGGACTCGGGATCGGGCTCCCCGGTCCAGCCCGAGCCCAGGAACCCGCGCCTGGGCTGGTCGTAGCCCTGGTCGAGCGGGAGGTATCTGGGCTCCTGGGGCGCGCCGTCGTCCGCGGCGTCCTCGCCGTCCTCCCTGCCGTCCTCGTTCCAGTACGCCGCGTCCCTGTCCTCCGGCGACAGCTCCACCGACGGCGGCGCGTCCACGGGCGCAGGACCGGAGGGCGGGTCGGAGGGCAGCTGGAGACCCGCCGCGGCGGACCCGTCGAACTCCTCGTCGTCCAGGGTGACGGCAGGCTGTTCGTCGGTGTCGGCGGCGTCGGTGGTCCACTCGGGGGACAGCACGTCCCCGGCATCCATCGGCGCGGCTCGCTCGGGGTGCGGCCCTGAGTCGCGTTCCACTATGAACCTTTCCCACGTGAGAACTAATCGCGATCTTTATTAGCAGAGCCGACCCTCACATGTCAGGAAATCCCACAAACTGGGCTGGAACTCCTGATTTATCGCCCGACCAGGGCGATTCCCCGCGGTGGCGAGGAACGGCACACAACACACGAGCCCCCTCGAACCGGCGCTAGTTACTGGTGAGTAGCATAGGGCTCCAAGCTTCCATCCAGGCGAGGAGCGTAAGAGTGCCTTCCTCTCGTGACGTCGTGTTCGTCGACGGCGTGCGCACGCCTTTCGGCAAATCGGGACCCAAGGGCCTGTACGCGGAGACGCGGGCCGACGACATGGTCGTCCGCGTCATCCGCGAGCTGATGCGGCGCAATCCGAACCTGCCCCCCGAGCGGGTGGACGAGGTCGCCATCGCGGCCACCACGCAGATCGGCGACCAGGGCCTGACCATCGGCCGCAGCGCGGCGGTGCTGGCCGGGCTGCCCAAGAGCGTGCCGGGCTACGCGATCGACCGCATGTGCGCGGGCGCGATGACCGCGGTCACCACGGTCGCGGGCGGCATCGCGTTCGGCGCCTACGACGTGGCCATCGCGGGCGGCGTGGAGCACATGGGCCGCCACCCGATGGGCGAGGGCGTCGACCCCAACCCGCGCTTCCTGGCCGAGAAGCTCGTCGACCCCAGCGCCCTGGTCATGGGCATGACGGCGGAGAACCTGCACGACCGCTACCCCCACATCACCAAGGAGCGCGCCGACGCCTACGCGGTGCTCAGCCAGGAGAAGGCGGCCAAGGCCTACGCCGACGGCAAGATCCAGCCGGACCTGGTGGAGACGGCCGTCAGGACCGCCGAGAAGGGCTGGGGCCTGGCCGTCCAGGACGAGGCGCCCCGCCCGGGCACCACGCTCGAGGCGCTCAGCACGCTGAAGACGCCCTTCCGCCCGCACGGCCGGGTCACCGCGGGCAACTCCTCCGGCATCAACGACGGCGCCACCGGCTGCATCGTCGCGGCCCGCGAGGCGGCCGAGGAGCTGGACCTCAAGCCCAAGATGCGCCTGGTCTCCTACGCCTTCGCGGGCGTGGACCCCGAGGTGATGGGCGTCGGCCCGATCCCGTCCACGGAGAAGGCGCTACGCCTGGCGAATCTCGAAATTTCGGACATCGGGTTGTTCGAGATCAACGAGGCGTTCGCCGTCCAGGTGCTCGCCTTCCTCGACCACTTCGGCATCGCCGACGACGACCCCAGGGTCAACCCGTACGGCGGGGCCATCGCCTTCGGCCACCCGCTGGCCTCCAGCGGCGTGCGGCTGATGACCCAGCTCGCCCGCCAGTTCGCCGAGCGCCCCGACGTGCGCTACGGCATCACCACGATGTGCGTCGGCATGGGCATGGGCGGCACCGTGATCTGGGAGAACTGCGCTTTCGAGGGAGCCGGGGCATGATCGAGGAGCTTTTCGCGGACGAGGTCGTCACCAAGGCCGTCGTCAGGGACGTCGAGCTGCCCGGCGGCGCCGGGACGATGGCGCTGATCACGCTGGACAACGGCTTCGACCACACCAAGCCCAACACCTTCGGCCCGCGCGGCCTGACCGCGCTGGGCGAGGCGCTCGACGCGATAGAGCGGCGCACCGACCTGGCGGCCGTGGGCGTCATCGGCAAGCCGTTCATCTTCGCGGTCGGCGCCGACCTCAAGGGCGCGGCGCTGATCCGCACCCGCGAGCAGGCGCTGGAGATCGGCCGGCTGGGCCACGCCGTCTTCGGCCGGCTCGGCGCGCTGAAGGTGCCCTCCTTCGCCTTCGTCAACGGCGCGGCGATGGGCGGCGGCCTGGAGGTCGCCCTGCACTGCACCTACCGGACGATCTCCTCCGGCGTCCCGGCCGTGGCGCTGCCGGAGTGCTTCCTGGGCCTGGTCCCCGGCTGGGGCGGCACCCAGCTGCTCCCCCGGCTCGTCGGCCCGGCCGCCGCCGTCAAGCTCATCGTCGAGAACCCGCTGTCGCAGAACCGGATGATCAAGGGCCGCCACGCCTTCGAGCTGGGCGTCGCCGACGCCATGTTCGAGCCCGCCGACTTCCTGGAGGAGTCGCTGCGCTGGGCGGCGAAGGTCGTCAAGGGCGAGATCACGGTCGAGCGCGCGGACCACACGGGCGACGACTGGGACAAGGCGATCAACGACGCCCGCTTCCTGGCCGACATGAAGCTGCGCGGCGCCGCCCCGGCCCCCTACCGGGCGCTGGACCTCATCGCCAGGGCCCGGACCGGCGTGGACTTCGAGGCCGAGGACGAGGCGCTGGCCGACCTGCTCATGGGCGAGGAGCTGCGGGCCGGGCTGTACGCCTTCGACCTGGTGCAGCGCCGGGCCAAGAAGCCCGCCGGCGCGCCGGACAAGGCGCTGGCCCGCAAGGTCACCAAGGTCGGCATCGTCGGCGCGGGCCTGATGGCCTCCCAGATGGCGCTGCTGTTCGCCCGCCGCCTGGAGGTCCCGGTCGTGCTGACCGACCTGGACCAGGCCCGGCTGGACAAGGGCGTGGGCTACGTCCACGCCGAGGTCGACAAGCTGCTGGCCAAGAAGCGGGTGAGCGCCGACCAGGCCAACCGCCTGAAGTCGCTGGTGACCGGCTCCCTGACCAAGGACGCCTTCGCCGACGCCGACTTCGTCATCGAGGCCGTCTTCGAGGACATGGCCGTCAAGAAGAAGGTCTTCGCCGAGGTCGAGGAGCACGTCTCCGCCGAGTGCGTGCTGGCTACCAACACCTCCTCGCTGTCGGTCAGCCAGATGGGCGCCGACCTGCGGCACCCCGAGCGGCTGGTCGGCTTCCACTTCTTCAACCCGGTGGCCGTCATGCCGCTGCTGGAGATCGTTCGCGGCGACCGGACCGACGACGCCACCCTCGCCACCGCCTTCGCGGTCGGCAAGACGCTGAAGAAGTCCAGCGTGCTGGTCAAGGACGCGCCCGCGTTCGTGGTCAACCGGCTGCTGACCCGCTTCATGGGCGAGGTCATCGCCGCCGTCGACGAGGGCACCCCGCTGGAGGTGGCCGAGCACGCGCTGGACGACCTGGGCCTGCCGATGACCCCGTTCGCGCTGCTGCAGCTGGTCGGCCCGGCGGTCGGCCACCACGTCTCCGAGACGCTCCACGCGGCCTTCCCCGGCCGCTTCGGGGTGTCGGAGAACATGGCCAAGCTGGTGGCCTCGGGCAAGCCGGGGGTCTACAAGCCCGACTTCTCGCTCGACCCCGAGGCCGTGGCCCTGTTCGCGGGCGGCGACCGGCCCTCCACCGCCGAGCAGGTACGGCGGCGCG
This sequence comes from Thermoactinospora rubra, assembly GCF_002093975.1. Lineage (GTDB taxonomy): Bacteria > Actinomycetota > Actinomycetes > Streptosporangiales > Streptosporangiaceae > Nonomuraea > Nonomuraea rubra_A. Next base: position 175,676 of record NZ_KZ084327.1, on the reverse strand, counting down.
TCCTGGAGGCGCTGGCCGAGGAGATCCGCATCATGCTCGACGAGGGCGTGGTGGCCGCGCCGCAGGACATCGACCTGTGCATGATCCTCGGCGCGGGCTGGCCGTTCCACCTGGGCGGCATCACGCCGTACCTGGACCGCGCGGGCTTCTCGAAGCCGCGTTTCCTGGAGCCGGGCGTGGCCTCCGTCCCCGCCTGACGATCGCCGACCCGCCGGAGAGTCGCTCCGGCGGGTCCGCCCGTCCCCCGGTTATATGGATGGGACACCAGAGAAACGGGGGACAACCATGCACGTGCTCAAAATCGCCGCCGTGACGGCCTCGCTCCTGGCCGCGGGACCCGCTCCGGCGCTCGCCGGCAGGCAGCCCGGCGCCGTCCTGATGATCACCGTGACCACCGGCGCCGCGCACGCCAAATCGGCGCTGCTGATCTGCGGCCCGGCGGCCGGGACCCACCCGAAGGCGAGGGCGGCCTGCCGGGTCCTGCGCAAGGCGGGCGGCGACCCGGCCAGGCTCTCCCACCGCGGCGCCGTGTGCACCAAGGAGCTCCGCCAGCACACCGTCACGGTCAGGGGCCGCTGGCACGGCAAGCGCGTGGCCTTCATGCGGACCTTCGGCAACGAGTGCCTGATGACCGCCGAAGGCGGGGCGCTCTACACCTTCTGACGCGCGCGGCGCCGCCGTACGGCCAGCAGGGCGACGGCCGCTCCGGCGAGCGCGACCAGGCCCAGGGCGGACGGCGAGAGCCACCACGGCGCGGCGTAGTCCACGGCGGCCGTCGTCACCTCCTCGGCGCCCGGAACCGCCGCGCCCGGGACCGCCGCGGCGGGGGCGGCGGCCGGAGCGGTCGTCGCCCCGGGAGCGGCAGGCGCGGCGGTTCCGGGCGCGGCCTTGGGGATGGCCGGCGGCCGGATGTCGCCCCACGGGTCCTTGCCGTTGTTGGCGGCCAGCCACGTGGCGGCGGCCTCCTTGGCGCCCTGTGGCGGCGGCGCGGGCGTGAAGGAGCCGGGCACGGTCACGGTGCCGAGGTCGTGCGGGGCGAACCACTCCTGGACGGCGATCACCCGCCAGGTGCCCTTGGGCAGGGCGACGGCGGTGGCGTAGTGGGCGGGTTCCCGCAGCTTGACGGCGTCGAAGGTGAGCGTGCGCTTGCCGTCGGTGAAGCGCAGGCCCACCTTCAGGTCCCGCTCGTCGCCCCAGTAGGGGTGGTTGCCGTGCTGCAGCAGCCAGGAGCCGAGGGTGTAGGCGGTGCCCGGCTCGAACCTGCCGGGCACCGGGTCGAGGGAGGTGACCGCCCAGCCGCCGGCCTGGGCCGGGGCGGCCGGCGCCACGAGGGGCGTCAGGAGGGCGAGGAGGACAAGCAGGCGTCTCATGCCCTTCCTACACCGGGCGCGGGCGGGCGGTTCCCGGGCGGTCAGGTGCTGACCCGGGCCAGCACCTCCAGCGGGTCGGTGAGCACCTGGGAGAAGGCCAGCTCGGCGGCCCCGACGAGGGTGGCGTCGTCGCCGAGGGCGGAGGTGCGCAGGCGCAGGTTCTCGCGGTTGGCCCGCAGGCAGACGGTGTTGACGCGGCTGCGCACCTGGGCCGCCGCGCCCAGGTAGATGTCCCTGAGCATGCCGCCGAAGACGACCACCTCGGGGTTGAAGATGTTGACCAGGTTGGCCACGCCCAGCCCCAGCCACTCGCCCACCCGCTGCAGCGCGTCCTGGGCGACGACGTCGCCGCGGTCGGCGGCGTCGACCACGGCGCGGACGGCCTCCCTGCCCACCTTGCCGGCGAAGGCCCCGCCCGCGCCCTCCAGCAGCGTGCGCTCGCCCACCTCGGCCTCCAGGCAGCCGCGTGCGCCGCAGCCGCACACGCGCCCGCCGGGGTTGACCACCATGTGGCCGACCTCGCCGAAGTAGCCGTCGCGCCCGGCGAGCAGCTGGCCGCCGGAGATGATGCCGCCGCCGATGCCGACGTCCCCGTGCAGGTAGACCAGGTCGCGGCAGCCGATCCCGACGCCGCGGGTGTGCTCGGCCAGCGCGGCGAGGTTGGCGTCGTTGCCCACGGCGACGGGGATGCCGAGCGCCAGCTTCCTGGCCAGCTCCTCGCCGAAGGGGGCGTCGTGCAGGCCGTCGCCCATGTTGGGGCTGAAGCGCACCATGCCGTCGGCCTTGCGCACGCCGCCGCAGAAGGCCGCCGCCGCGCCCACGCAGACGGTGTCGGGCAGGGCCTTGCGCAGCATCTGCCGGGCGAACCCGGCGAGGGTGGCGACGACCTCACCCGTGTCGAAGGGGCCGCGCTGCCGTACGGCCTCGCGGCGGTCCAGGATGACGCCGCCGAGGCCGACGCGGGCGGCGACCAGGCGGTCGACGCCCACGTCGAAGGCCAGCACGAAGATGCGTGCGGACTCCGGCCGGACGACGAGCGACGGCCGCCCGGCGCGGCCGGTCTCGCGGGGCAGTTCCTCGCGCACCAGCCCGGCGGCCGCCAGGTCGGCGGTCAGCGCCATGATGGTGCTGCGATTGAGCCCCATGCGGCTGGTCAGCTCCGCGCGGGAGGTCGGCCCGCCGAGGTGCACGTGACGCAGGAGTGTGCCCAGGTTGTATCGGCGGATCTCCTCCTGGGAGGGACCAGCACGCATCGTTCCGTCCTTCGGGTGGGGATTGAGATCCACCCTACCGGTGCCCGGTGGCGGCGGCCCGCTTGCGCGACAGGGCGTCGACGCTGGCCGCCAGCAGCAGGACCAGGCCGGTCACCACGAGCTTCTGGCCGGCGCCGTAGCCGAGCAGGCCCATGCCGTTCTCGATCATCGCGACCACCGCGCCGCCGAGGATGGCGTCCAGCGCCCGGCCCTTGCCGCCGAAGAGGCTGGTGCCGCCGATGACCGCCGCGCCGACGGCGAACAGCAGGACGTTGCTGCCGCCGGTGTTGGGGTCGACGGAGTTGGCGCGGGAGGCGGCGATGATGCCGCCGATGGAGGCCATGAACGAGCAGATCACGAAGCAGGCGATCTTGATCCGGTCCACGGAGATGCCGGCCCGGCGGGCCGCCTCCGCGTTGCCTCCCACCGCGTAGATGTGCCTGCCGAAGGCGGTACGGCGCAGCACGAACGTCCAGATCAGGAACAGCACCAGGATGACCGGCACGACGATCGGCACGCCCTGCAGCACCACGGCCCGGCCGCGGTCGAGGTTGAGGACGTAGACGACCAGGCCGACGACCAGCGCGAGCCCGCCCACCCGGGCCGCCAGCAGCAGCGGCGGCGTGGTGGGCAGCCCGCGCCTGGCCCTGTTGCGCGCCTGGGCCAGCTGGACGGCGGCGTAGCCCGCCACGGTCACGGCGGCCATCAGCCAGCCCAGCCACGGCGGCAGGTTCCTGTTGGCGATGGCCACGATCGTGGGGTCGCGCACCGAGATGTTGGTGCCCTGCTTGAGCAGCAGCAGCACCACGCCCTGGAAGGCGATGAAGGCGGCCAGCGTCACCACGAACGACGGGATGCCGATCTTGGCCACGAGCGTGCCGAGCACCAGGCCGATCACCGCGCCGGTGATCATGGCGGCCACCACCGAGGCGTACCAGGGCCAGCCCATGTTGGTCAGCGTGATCGCCAGGACGGCGGCGCAGACGCCGCTGGTGAAGCCCGCCGACAGGTCGATCTCGCCCAGCAGCAGCACGAAGATCAGGCCCATGGCGATGACGACGTAGACCGCGCCCTGGGTGAGCAGGTTGGCGAAGTTGCCGGGAGAGAAGAAGATCGGCTGGAACGCCGAGAACACGACGGTCAGCACGACCAGCCCGAGGACGGCGGGCAGCGCGCCCAGGTCGCCGCCGCGGACGCGGTCGACGTACTCGCGGACGATGACCGGCGCTTCGGTCTTGGGTGGCAACGTCTGTGTGCTCATGTCGCCGCACCGTTCTTCAGGCCGAGCTCGCCGCTGCGGCCGGAGGTGATCAGTTCCACGACCTGCGAGTGGGTCACCTCGCTGGCCTTGACCTGGGCCGCCATCCTGCCCAGGTAGAGTGCCGCGATCCGGTCGGAGACCGCGAAGACGTCGTTCATGTTGTGCGAGATCAGCACGACCGCCAGCCCCTTGTCGGCCAGCTGGCGCACCAGCTCCAGGACCTGCGCGGTCTGGGCCACGCCGAGCGCGGCGGTGGGCTCGTCCAGGATGACGACCTTGCTGTTCCACAGCACGGCCTTGGCGATGGCCACGGTCTGCCGCTGGCCGCCCGACAGGCTGGAGACGTGCTGGCGCAGCGACTTGACCGTGCGGACCGACAGGCCGGCCAGCGTCTTGGCCGCCATCTCCTCCATGGTGGCCTCATCCAGGACCAGGCCGCTCTTGCGCTCGCGGCCCAGGAACATGTTCTGGACGATGTCGAGGTTGTCGCACAGGGCGAGGTCCTGGTAGACGATCTCCACGCCGAGGGCGGCGGCGTCCCTGGGGCTGTTGACCTGGACCCTGTTGCCCTCGAAGTAGTACTCCCCCGAGTCGTACGGGTGGATGCCGCCGATGCACTTGACGAGGGTGGACTTGCCGGCTCCGTTGTCGCCGACGAGTGCGGTCACCTCTCCGGCGTAGGCGGAGAAGGCGACGTTGTGGAGGACCTGCACGGGGCCGAAGCTCTTGTCGATCCCGCGTAGCTCCAGTACGGGCGCCTGGGAGGACACTTGTGGCTGCTCCTTGGAGAATGCACGGCTACCGCAGTTGTACGCGGCGTGTGCGCCGCTGACCAGCCCGCGGTAGCCGTACGGGACGAAACTAGCTGATTCCGGCCTCGGTGCACTTGGCGGCGAACTCGCCGGCGCACAGCTCTTCCTTGGAGACGTAGCCGTCGGCCACGACGTCCTTGACGTTGTCCTTGAAGATGGCCACCGGGGTCAGCAGCACGGCCGGGACGTCCTTGCCGGTCTCGGTGTCCTTGACCGAGCCGGTGGCGGCCGGCTTCTGGCCCTTGGCCAGCGCGATGGCCAGCTGGGCGGTCGCGTCGGCCTCCTTCTTGACCGCCTTGTAGACCGTCATGCACTGGTCGCCGTTGAGGATGTTCTGCAGGCCCTGGACGGTGGCGTCCTGGCCGGTCACCGGCACCTTGCCGTTGAGGTTGTTCTTCTTCAGCACCGAGATGGCGGCGTTGCCGAGGCCGTCGTTGGCGGCCAGCACGCCGGCGATCTTCGGCTGCTGGGTGAGCATCTGCTCGAAAATGGTCCCGGCCTGGGCGTTGTCCCAGTCGGGCACCGACTGGTCCGGGCCCTTGACGTACTCGCCCGAGTCGTACTTGGGCTGCAGCACGCTGTCGTAGCCCTGCTTGAACAGCGTGGCGTTGTTGTCGGTGGGCGAGCCGTTGAGCTCGGCCACGACCGGCTTGCTGGCCTTCATGTCGGTCAGGCACTTGACCAGGCCCTCGCCCATCAGCTTGCCGACGGCGACGTTGTCGAAGCTGACGTAGTAGTCGGCGTTGCCGCCCAGCGTGAGCCGGTCGTAGTCGATCGTGGCCACGCCCTGGGCCTTGGCCTTGTCGAGCACGGCCTTGCCGGTGCCGCTGTCGAGGTTGACGATCGCCAGGACGGTCACGCCGCTGGTGAGCATCTGGTCGGCGATGGTCTGGAAGTTGTTCTTGTCGCCCTGGGCGTTCTGGATGTCGTACGGCACGCCCGCGGCCTTGAAGGCCTCCTCCAGGTACTTGCGGTCGGCCGTCTCCCAGCGGGCCGACGACTTGCTGTCGGGCAGGATGACGCCGATCTTGCCTTGCTTCCCTCCGCCGGCCGGGGAGGCGCCCGTCCCGGCCGTGGTGTCCCCGCCTTGTCCCCCGCAGGCGGACAGACCGAGGGTGAGCGCCGCGGCGGCGGCGCCGATGCCGAAGATTCCCTTGCGCATGACGCTTGGGCCTTTCTCAAGGGGGGTTGAATGTTGTTTCGCACAACTTAGGCCACGGCGAAGGGAGAGGATAGACACAGGACGGTAACTTTTGTTGTCCGAGATAACATATTTGCTACTTGATGACGGGCGCGCGGGACGCCCGGCTGTGCCAGTAGCCGTAGGCGAAGTAGAGCACCACGCCGACAACCATCCAGATCAGGAACCGCAGCCAGGTCTCCACCGGCAGGTTGAGCATCAGGTACACGCACGCCAGCACCGACAGGATGGGCACCACCGGCATGAACGGCGTGCGGAAGGCGCGCGGCAGATCCGGCCGGGTACGGCGCAGCAGCATCACGCCGAGCGAGACCACGACGAACGCGAACAGCGTGCCGATGTTCACCAGCTCCGCCAGGGCGCCCAGGTCGATGAAGCCGGCCAGCGCCATGGAGACCGCGCCGACGAGGAGCGTGGACCGCACGGGCGTGCCGAAGCGCGGGCTGACCACCGACAGCGCGCGAGGCAGCAGCCCGTCGCGGCACATGGCGAACAGCACGCGGGTCTGGCCCAGCATGAGGATCATCACGACCGTGGTCAGCCCGGCGATCGCGCCGAGGCTGATCAGCGAGGCGATCCAGGGACGCCCCACCGCCCTGAAGGCGTCCGACAGCGGCGCCGTCTCGCTGAGCTGGGTGTAGTGCTGCATGCCGACCACCACGATCGAGACGGCCACATACAGCGCCGTGCAGATCGCCAGCGAGCCGATGATGCCGCGCGGCAGGTCGCGCTGGGGGTTGACGGTCTCCTCCGCGGCCGTGGCGACGATGTCGAAGCCGATGAAGGCGAAGAACACGACGGCGGCGGCGGAGAAGATGCCGATCACGCCGAAGGCCACCGGGGTGATGCCGAACAGCACCTGGATGAGCGGCGCGCCCAGCCCCTCCACGGCCGGGGTCGGCTTGGCGGGCGGGATGAACGGGCTGTAGTTGGCGGCGTTGATGGAGAACATCCCGACCAGGATCACCAGGAGCACCACCGCGACCTTGATCACGACGATGACCAGGTTGACGCGCGCGGACAGCTTGATGCCCAGGACGAGGATCGCGGTCAGGATCGCGATGATCGCCATGGCGGGCACGTTGATCACGCCCGCGTCGGCGTCGGCGATCGCCTGCGGCACCGGGATGCCGGCCGTGGCCAGCAGCGAGGTGAAGTACCCCGACCAGCCGACCGCGACCACGGCGGCGGCCAGCGCCATCTCCAGCATCAGGTCCCAGCCGATCACCCAGGCGGGGAACTCGCCCAGCGTCGCGAAGGAGAAGGTGTAGGCCGAGCCCGCGACCGGGACGGTGGAGGCGAACTCCGCGTAGCACAGCGCGGCCAGGGCACACACGATGCCGGCGACCACGAACGACAGCGCCACGGCGGGCCCGGCGGTGTTCCTGGCCGCCAGGCCCGTCAGCACGAAGATGCCCGTGCCGATGATCACACCGATGCCGAAGACCGTGAGATCCAGCGCCGACAGCTTCTTGAGCAGCCGGTGCTCGGGCTCCTCGGTGTCCCTGATGGACTGTTCGACACTCTTGGTACGAAAGATCTCCACGGGGTGGTCCTGCCCACACCGTGAGTGATCATTCCTACGGGGTAGGGGGAACGGTCATGCTGAATGACCTGCTCCAGTTCGTCACCCGGCAACCCCCGGCCGTCGTCTGGCCGCTGGTCTTCGTCTTCCTCACCCTCGACGCCTCGGTCGCGGTCGGGCTGGTGATCCCGGGCGACTGGCTGCTGATCCTGTCCGGCACCACCGCCGACGGCCCGGCCGAGGCGGTGGCGCCGGCGGTCGTCGCGGTGCTGGCCTGCCTGGCCGGTGCCACGGGCGGCCACTGGCTGGGCAGGCGGTACGGCTCGCGCCTGAAGGACAGCAGGCTCGGGCGGCGCGTCGGGCGGCGGCGCTGGGAGCACGCCGACTGGCTCCTGCCGGTGCTGGCCGCCGTGGTGGTGGTCGTCGTGGCCGTCTCCAAGGCCGCCGGCCGGGCGCTCCGCCCCCGGGTGTCCTCCGGCTAACGCTCGGCCGGCGTCTCGACCGGGGCGCTGCGCCTGGCCACCGCCTCGGTGATGTCGCGGGCGAGGTCCTGCCCCGTCAGGCCGACCTGGGCGAGGATGGCGGCCCGCTTGGCGTGGTCGAGGAAGCGCTGCGGGATGCCGAAGGTGCGCACCGGGACGTCGACGTCGTGGTCGCGCAGCAGCCGCGCCACCGCGTCGCCCACGCCGCCGACCCGGCCGTTGTCCTCCACCACGGCCACCAGCCGGTGCGCGGCGGCGGCCGTGGCCAGCGTCGCGTCCAGGGGCTTGACCCAGCGCGGGTCGACCACCGTGGTGGAGATGCCCTGCGCGTCGAGCAGCACAGCGGCCTCCATGGCGGCGTGCGCCATCGGCCCGGCGGCCACGATCAGCACGTCGGGCTCGCCCGCCTCGGCGGCCGAGCGCAGCACGTCCATCCCGCCGAGCTTGCCGACCGCCTCCAGCGTCTGGGCGACCGGGCCCTTGGGGAAGCGCAGCACGGTCGGCACGTCCTTGGCGACCGCCTCCCTGAGCAGCTCGGCCAGGCGCTCGCCGTCGCGCGGGACGGCGATCTCCAGGCCGGGGATCACCTGCAGGATCGACAGGTCCCACATGCCGTTGTGGCTGGCGCCGTCGTCGCCGGTGACGCCGGCCCGGTCCAGCACCACCGTGACCGGCAGCCGGTGCAGGGCGACGTCCATGAGCAGCTGGTCGAAGGCGCGGTTGAGGAAGGTGGCGTAGACGGCGACCACCGGGTGCAGCCCGCCCAGCGCCAGGCCGGCCGCGCTGGTGAGCGCGTGCTGCTCGGCGATGCCGACGTCGAAGATGCGGTCGGGGTAGGCGTCGGCGAACTCGTTCAGCCCCGTCGGGTGGAGCATGGCCGCGGTGATCGCGACGATGTCGTCGCGCTCGCGGCCGATCTTGACCAGCTCCTCGCTGAAGACGTTGGTCCAGATGCGGCCCTTGGGCTTCTCCAGGCCGGTCGCCCGGTCGAAGGCGCCCGGCGAGTGGAACTGGTCCTCCTCGTGGTTCTCCGCCGGGGCGTAGCCGCGCCCCTTCTGGGTGACCGTGTGGACGATCACCGGGCCGCCGAAGTCGCGCGCCTTGCGCAGCGCGGCCTCCACGGCCTGCTCGTCGTGGCCGTCGATCGGGCCGACGTACTTCAGCCCGAGGTCCTCGAACATGACCTGCGGGGCGATCATGTCCTTGACGCCCTTCTTGAAGCCGTGCAGGGCGTCGTAGACCAGCGGCACGTTGCCGAGCTTGTCCTTGACGAACTCCAGGATGTCCTCGTAGCGGCGGCTCACCCGCAGGTTGGACAGATGGGCGGCCAGGCCGCCGATCGTGGGCGAGTAGGAGCGGCCGTTGTCGTTGACGACGATGACGACGCGCAGGTCCCTGGCGTCGGCGATGTTGTTGAGCGCCTCCCAGGCCATGCCGCCGGTGAGCGCGCCGTCGCCGATCACCGCGACCACCGTGCGGTCGGTCTCGCCCTTGAGCCTGAACGCCTTGGCCAGGCCGTCGGCGTAGCTCAGCGCCGTGGAGGCGTGGGAGTTCTCGACGAAGTCGTGCTCGGACTCGGCCTGGCTGGGGTAGCCGGACAGGCCGCCCTCCTGCTTGAGCCGGTCGAAGCCGGCGCTGCGGCCGGTGAGCATCTTATGCACGTAGGCCTGGTGGCCGGTGTCCCAGATGATCGGGTCGCGGGGCGAGTCGAAGACCCGGTGCAGCGCGATGGTCAGCTCCACCACGCCCAGGTTGGGCCCCAGGTGGCCGCCGGCGCGGGCGCAGGAGTCGATGAGCAGGTCACGGATCTCTCCTGCGAGTGCTGGAAGCTCCTCCACCCCGAGCCGTTTGACGTCACGCGGTCCCCTGATCGAGGCCAGCAGCTCGCTCACGGAATCAGTCCCCTCTGCTCGCGACACGTCAGCAGACCGAGTCTAGTTCGTGGCCGGTGCGGTGGCCCGTCCGCCCGAAATCCACACGAAGTTGACAGATCTTGACCTATTGTTTTGCACACTATGCGCACAAATCCCGTTAAGTCCCTCACGTCACTTGTGGTCGCCGGTCTGGTGGTCGGCCTGGCCGGAACGGGTACGGCGAGCGCCGCGGCCCAGCCCGCCGCCGCGCTGACGGCTCCGCCCGCCGGGACGGCGGCCCCCGCGCTGGCCGCCCCGCCCACCGGGAAGGCGGCCGCCACGGCCAACCCCCTCTACAAGACCGGCCGCCTGGCCGACTCCCAGTGCTCCCCCGGTGACCTGCCCGCCGGCAGCACCGCCGCCTACCGGCGCTTCCTGCAGCGGGTCACCAACTGCCTCAACAAGTCGTGGGCCAGCCAGTTCAAGAAGGCCGGCCTGGCCTTCAGCAAGCCGCGCCTGCTGATCGTCACCAAGAAGGTCCGCACCCCCTGCGGGCCCTGGCTCAGCGGCGCCTCCGGCCTGTACTGCTCGGCCAACAAGACCATGTACATGCTGATCACCAAGCAGGACCTGCGCAGGCCTTTCCCCGTGGGCATCACCCGGCTGATGGCCCACGAGTACGGTCACCACGTCCAGCAGATGGCGGGCATCTGGTCGTACTACTGGTCCGTCCGCAGCCGGGCGGGCAAGTCGGCCGCGCTGCAGCTGTCGCGCCGCGCCGAGCTCCAGGCCGAGTGCTTCTCATCGGTGTTCATGAGCGTCCACGCCGACACGCTGCCGGTCGGCCAGGACGACTGGGACGCGGTCGTGAACTGGTTCCGCCAGCACGGCGGCGAGATCTTCCCGCAGAACGACCACGGCACCGGCGCCTCGCAGGCGGCGTGGATGAAGCGTGGCTTCGCCTACGGCGCGCCGGGCGCGTGCAACACCTGGACCGCCGGCGCGCGCCAGGTCGCCTGACGCCCGCCCGGGAAGATCGCCCGACATCCGGCACGGCGCCTTTGCGGCGGCTTTACCTACCTAATAAGGTGCCGTGCCATGCGAATCCCCCTTAAGGCACTGATCTGCGGTGTCGCGGCGCTTTGCACCGCTTTACTGTCCAGTCCCGCGTCCGCCACCCCGGTGCCCAAGGGCAAGGCCGCCCTCGTGGACAACCCGATCTACAAGACCGGCAAGCTGGAGCTCAAAGAGTGCCCCGAGCAGCCGGTCCCGCCCGACGACTACGAGGGCGCCCGGGTGTACCTGGAATTCGTCCTGGAATGCCTTGACAAGTCCTGGGCGATGCAGTTCGAGAAGGCCGGCCTGCCCTTCTCCAAGCCGAAGTTCAAGGTGACCGCCAACGTCGGCTCGCCGATCGGCCGCTGCGGCAAGTTCCCGAGGGGCGCCCAGGCCGTGTACTGCCCCGCCGACAGGACCATGACGGTCCTGCTCGACAAGGGCGTGCTGGTGGGCATGTTCCAGGCCGACCTGGAGCCCGAGCTGTACCTGTTCACGGTGCTCGCGCACGAGTACGGCCATCATGTGCAGAACCTGACCGGCATGATGGACGTGATCGCGGCCAGGAAGTACAAGGACGACAAGGCCTTCCTGCCCGACCTGCGCCGGATGGAGCTGCAGGCCGACTGCCTCGGCGCGGCGTTCATCGGCAGCGTGTGGCGCTCGCTCGGCCGGTCCGACTACGACTTCCGCTTCATCTCCGAAATCCTCATGGGCGGCGTCGACTCCGCCTCGCACGGCAAGGGCAGCAACGCCGAGTACTGGCTCAAGCGCGGCTGGAACGGCGAAGCCCCGGGCTCGTGCAACACCTGGTCGGCGCCGAAGTCGAAAGTGAGCTGAACCGTCATGCGACTTCGTCTCCTCGTCACGGCGGTGGGCGCGCTCANCCGCTGACGCCGTCTCCGCGAGCCCCGCCGCCGCGAGCGCGGTCAGCGCGGCGCCGCCCGCCGTCCTGGCCAAGAACCGGCTCTACCGCTCGGGCACCACGCCCTCGCTGGCGTGCTCGCTGCCGCAGATCCAGCGCGGCAGCGGCGCGTCGCTCAAGCGCTTCTACCTGGCCGCGACCTCCTGCGTGAACCGCTTCTGGGCCGCACGCTTCAAGGCCGCCGGCCTGAAGTACACCAAGCCCAAGATCCAGCTGACCACGTCGGGCAACTCGGTCTGCGGGAAGATCTACTACACCGGCGCGCACTACTGCCAGGACCAGCGCACCTTCGCCATCAACATCACCAAGCGGGAGCTGCGCAACCCCTACCGGCTGGCCTTCGTGCGCACGGTCGCCCACGAGATGGGCCACCACGCGCAGAAGCTGTCGGGCATGCTCGACACCTACAACCGGATGGTGTGGCGGGCCGGGCAGAACACCCCCACCTACTACGCGCTCAGCCGCCGCCTGGAGATGCAGGCCGACTGCTTCGCCGGGGTGTTCTTCTCCGCCTCCTTCGACTCGCTGAACGGCGAGCTGGGGTGGGACGAGTGGGTGGGCGCGATCGCGTCCGCCAAGTCCGACAAGCTCCACGGCTCCTCGGCGAACCTGGCGCGCTGGCACGACCGCGGGTACAGGAACGGCTCGCTGGCGGCCTGCAACACCTGGACGGCGAGCAGCTCCAGCGTCCGCTGACCCCTACCGCAGGACGCTCTGCCCGATGAGGGCGACCGCCGAGGCCGCGGCGACCAGCAGGACGGCGCCGCGGACCCGGCCGCCGTCCAGGTAGCGGCGCAGCGGCCCGGACAGCAGGAACCCGGCGACCATGAAGGGCACGAGCGACAGGCCCGCCAGGACCGCCCTGGCGGGCAGCCGGTCCACCGCCCACAGGATCGCCAGCGACTGGGCCGCGCTCAGCAGGAAGAAGGCCGCCAGCGTGGCCCTGATCTGCGGCCCCTTGGCGCTCTGGTAGACCAGCGCGATCGGGGGGCCGCCGATCCCCGTGGCGGTCCCCGTGATCCCCGACACGAAGCCGGCGCCGGTGACGGTCGCCCCGTTGCGCGGCACCGACAGCGTCCGGGCGGTCAGGCCCACGGCCGCCAGCACCATGAGCCCGACGAACACACCGAGGGTCTGGGCGGACACGTGGACCACGACGAGGGCGCCCAGCCCGCTGCCCGGCACCCGCCCCAGGAGCGCCCAGCCCAGCCCGCGCCAGTCGATCCTGCGCCACTCGACGGCCAGGGTGAACATCGGCAGCGTCAGGTTGACCATCTGGATCGCGCCGGGCATCAGGCCCGGGTCCAGCATGGCGATCACGGGCGCGGCGATCAGGCCCAGCCCGAAGCCGACGCCGCCTTGGACGACCGCCCCGGCCAGCACCGCCGTACCCGCCGCGACCAGGTCGATCCACTCCATGGTTGGCGACCCTAGAGGCCGGCATTCCCGACCTGCACAGTGGGCCTCATGCCCGGAGCGCGGGGGCGGGGGTTCGCCGCGTCCGGTGACACAGCGCGGCCTCCGGCGTACGGCGCGGCCTCCGCTCGCACGGCGCCCGAGCCCCGGCCGGCGAGGCAGGGCCGGGCGGCCTCCGCCCGCGCGGGAACCGCGTCACGGCCCGTGGCCGGAGCCCCCTCAGTGCGATGGGCCGGATACGTCGTGCAGCCTGCGGCGCAGGTGGGCGCGCTCGGGTTCGGTGCCCGCCAGGGCGAGCGCCTCCCGGTAGGCGGCCGCGGCCTCGCCGTACCGGCCGAGCCGGGACAGCAGGTCGCCGCGCGCGGCCTGGTAGGGGTGGTGGCCGCGCAGCCGCGGCTCGCCGGCCAGCTCGTCGAGCAGCGCCAGGCCCGCCTGCGGGCCGTCGCGCATGGCGACAGCGGCCGCCCGGTTGAGCGCCACGACCGGCGACGGCGCCAGCGCCATGAGCACGTCGTAGAGGGCCACGATCTGCGGCCAGTCGGTGGAGGCAACGTCCGCGGCCTCGTCGTGGAGGGCGGCGATCGCGGCCTGCACCCCGTAGGGGCCGGGCGGGCCGCCGCTCAGCGCCGCGACCGCCAGCCGCTCGCCCTCCTCGATCATCGCGCGGTCCCACCGGGTGTGGTCCTGGTCCTCCAGCAGGACCAGCTCGCCGCCCGGTCCGGTGCGCGCCTCGCGCCGGGCGTGGACCAGCAGCATCAGCGCCAGCAGCCCCGTCGCCTCCCGCTCGCCGGGCAGCAGCCGGCACAGGATGCGGCCCAGCCGTATCGCCTCCTCGGCCACGTCGAGCCGCTGCAGGTCCGGGCCCGCGCTGGCCGCGTACCCCTCGGTGAAGATCGAATACACGGCCTGCAGGACCACGGAGAGCCGCTGCGGCAGCTCGTCCGCGCCCGGCACCCGGAACGGGATCCGCGCCTGGCGGATCTTCTGCTTGGCCCGCACGATCCGCTTGGCCATCGTCGCCGCCGGGACCAGGAACGCCCGCGCGACCTCGGCCGTGCTCAGCCCCGCCAGGCACCGCAGCATCAGCGCGGCGCGGTCCTCGGCCGCCAGCGCCGGGTGCGCGCAGGTGAAGAACAGCTCCAGCCGCTCGTCCGGCAGCTCGCCGCCGCCGTCCGCCGCCGGCGCGGCGCGATCGGCCTCGACCTGCAGGATGGCCAGCCGCGCGGCATAGGCGCGGTCCCGCCGCAGCCGGTCCACGGCCTTGCGGCGGGCCGTCGTCATCAGCCAGGCCCCCGGGTTCGGCGGGACGCCGTCGACCGGCCAGCGCACCAGCGCCGCCTCGATCGCCTCCGACGCGACCTCCTCGGCCAGGTCCAGGTCGCCGAACCGGCGGGCGAGGGCGGCCAGCAGCCGCCCCCGCTCCTCCCGGAACACCGCCGCCGCCGACGCCCCGGCGGCTGTCTCGTCCATGCGGCTCAGAACTCCGCCACCGGCCGCACCGTGACCGCGCCGCCCCCGCGGGCGCCGGGGCAGCGCGCCGCCCAGTCCAGCGCCACGTCGAGGTCCGGCACGTCGATGACGTAGTAGCCGCCCAGGACCTCACGCGTCTCGGCGAACGGCCCGTCGGTGACCACCCTGTCGCCGCTTTCGTCCACCTGGACCGTCGTGGCCGTGGTCAGGTCCGCCAGCGAGTGCCCGGACACCCAGATCCCGGCGTCCCGCACGGCCTTGTCGTAGGCGATCCACTCCTCGACCGCGCAGGGCTCGCTGGGCTGGCTGGTGGCGCTCTGGATCAGCAGCATGTACTTCACGATCCGACTCCCGTCTTCCCGGTTCCCGTACGGCGGAGCCGCCGTCTGCCATCACTACGAACGGGACCCGGTCGCATGGACACCCGCTCCCCGATTTTCCCGGACTTTTTCGGGCCTCAGGGTTCGAGGCAGGCGGGGAGGGAGTCCACGCGGCCGGTCGGGCTGGCCGTACGGCCCTGCGGATCGTAGATCTTGACCCAGCGCACCGAGGGGAACTGCTTGAGCGTGGGCATGATCAGGGAGGCGATCGACACCGTCGACCCGCCGGCGGCGCACCCGCCGGTCAGGCGGACCCGCGCGATGCCGTCCTTGATCGTCAACCCGGCGAACCCGGTGGCCTTGGAGGTCACCAGCCGCAGGCCCGCGGCGTACTCACCGGCGGTGGGCCCGGCGAACAGCCGCTGCAGCGCCCCGCGGGCGGTGGCGGGCGCGACGACCGGGCGGAGCACCGGCCGGACCGCGGGCTCCTCGCCCTTGGCGAACCTCCGCGAGTCCAGGAAGTAGGCCCGCGCCGCCACCGTGCGGTACGGCGTCGCGATGTCGATGACGACGCGATCCGGCTCGGCGAGGGTGAACAGCTTGATCGGCGTGCGGCGGGCCACGCCGACGCCGAAGCTGAGGACGGCCTCGAAGTCCCCGGCGGTGGCCACCTGGACCAGCCCGGGAAGGGCGAAGGCGCGCCTGGTGGGCCCGAAGGTGCCGCGTCCCCGGTCGTCGTGGCCGACGGCGTCGTAGAAGCGCACGTGGAGGAAGGCGTCGCCGGCCAGGGCCAGTGGGGCGCCGGAGCCGTCCTGGCGCACCTGGGACACGTAGCGGGCGCTGCGATGGGCGGGCAGCCCGCCGCGGAACTCGAACACCAGCCGGTCGAAGCCGACGTGGTGCGCGGCGCGGATGCCGACCAGCGTCGGGATGCCGGGGGCGCGGGCGGCGGCCGACGGCGGCGCCGCCGCGACGACGACGACGGCGAGAAGCGCGATCAGGCTGGTGAGGATCCGGGCGACGAGCCGGATGCCGGGCGGAGAAGTGTGCTGGTTCATGGCCGGCCCCTGGGAGAAGAGGATGGGTGCTGCGCGCCGGCGCTCGGGGCGGCCCTGACCGTGACGCCGGCACTCTGTTGGATGCACGAAAGGCCCAGGTTGTTCGCGCCATGGCGGCGGCTCCCCGGTGGCACGCCCTGGGTGGGGCGGTGCCGTACCAGAGTGGCAGGCGGGAAGATCACGCCGCTCGGACCCTCGCCGTGGGGGTCACGGATCCGGGCTTTCGTGGCACGCCGGCGGCCCGCTCCTCCACCCCGTCCGAGCCCGGGACGGGGAGGAAGGCGGCAAAGAGCCGCCCACCTACCGCCCGCGTACGGCCTCGGTACACGATCAGGGCACTACCGACGCCAGCGAAAGCGCATTCCCTTCCTTCAAGGTCAATCATCCTCAGGGGTGAGGGCTGTCTCGTCGCGCTTGTTCTCAAGCTCCTCGTGCCTGCTCTCAGGCCGCACTGCGAACTGCGCTGACGCGACCTCAACATCGTCCACGTCGAGGATCCATCGATACGCCCGACCCGGCGTCAGAGGTAGCGAGGGAATCGTCATGGCGAAGCTGAGCGTGAGGGGAACCTTCCTGGCCACCTCGTTCTCCGGTGAGGCGTTGGCCAGGGCCATGCTTCCCTCTATGACCACAGGACGCAGACCCGCGTTGACTGTGGGCACCTTGACGTCATTGCCATCCTCGTCTACCAGTCGAAGCTGGAAACGTGCCTCATCAACGGCTTCGTTCCACGGGATCCGCAGAAATCCGGCGATGGCGGCCGGCGGTATGACCGGTCCCGTCAGCGACCACCCGGCGCCGAGCAGGTTGACCTTCGAGGTCGCCTGATCGGTGCTGGCGGAGTCGGCCAGGACGAGGAACCCTTCGATCACAGCGCCGCCAGCTTGCGCTCGAAGTTGATCGTCCCAAACGTTGACGTAGGCGTCGGCTGACTGATCACCCCGGGATCGCGGAGGTTGATCTTCGCTGGGGTCGAACTTGTCCGTGCCGCCTCACCGTGGGCTACGACGTAGTGATACACGTCCGCTCCCACAGCAAGGGCGTATCGGCGGATCGTTGAGAGGTGGGGGTCGCCCCCGAGGCGCTCGAAGTCCGATACCGCCGGCTGGCTGCGACCCATCCGCTCGGCGACCTCTGCTTGAGTCAGACGACGGCGCTTGCGGATCTCAACCAGGGTCTCGATCAGCAGCATGTCCCGCTCGATCGCCGCGTTCTCACGCTGGACCTCCGGGTCTGCCAGATCGATGTCTAGCAGTTCTGCGATGTGAGGGTCCATCACAGCCAGCCTCCTCGTATCGGGTTCACCTTATATTCTCCCCAACCAGTCGGCCAGCCGCTTACGAGCAACGGCAATGACTCGGTCCTGAGCCCCTCGGCCGCCCTTCATATGGAAGGCAAGCCCCAGCAAGACCGCCTGTCCCTTGGGACCATGAGCGTAGTAAAGGCGATACTCATTGCCCTCGTTGCTGAGACGCGCTTCCAGCAAGCCGTCTCCAAGAGCATTCACATCCCGCGGAAACGCTCTGCCGTACGAGATGCGAGTCATCAGCGCGCCCAGCTCCTTCCTGGGCGGCCCCTGCCCCAAAGTGTCTTTGATCTCCTCCTTGACGACCTCACGCCCAGACGCGGTGGTATAGAAGATCCACGTGACTCCGGCCTCCTCCGTCGCGCCACGCCTCCCTGCGTCCACGCCTCGTGAGCGCACCGAATCTATCGGTAGGCAGGGAGACGCGCAGATCTATGACCGAGATCGGAACCTGCCTCCGGCTCACCAGGTGGATCAGCCTTGATACGGCCTGGTTGAGGCTCTGGGTGGCCTTCTTCCATAGCGCGTACGGGACGCCTCGAGATCCATGTCGTGTCCCGGCTGCGTGCTTGGCGGAGGCCGCCGACACCCGCCGCAGTATCAAACAGCGGCGCGCCCACCACCCGCACCGCCTGCGACGGCTGGCCGCAGCAGACCGGGGTGGGTGGTGGGCGGGCAGGTAGTCGTGAAGGAGTTACTTCGCCAGCAGCGAGCGCAGGACGTACTGCATGATGCCGCCGTGCCGGTAGTAGTCGGCCTCACCCGGCGTGTCGATGCGCACCACCGCGTCGAACTCGACGTCCCCGGCCTTGACCTTCACCGTCGCGGGGATGGTCCCGGAGTTGAGCTCCTCGACGCCGACGATGTCGAAGACCTCCTCCCCGGTCAGCCCCAGCGACTCGGCCGAGGCGCCCTCGGGGAACTGCAGCGGCAGCACGCCCATGCCGATCAGGTTGGAGCGGTGGATGCGCTCGTAGGACTCCGCGATGACCGCCCGGACGCCCAGCAGCGCCGTGCCCTTGGCCGCCCAGTCGCGCGAGGAGCCCGAGCCGTACTCCTTGCCCGCCAGCACCACGAGCGGGACGCCCGCGGCCTGGTAGTTGACCGAGGCGTCGTAGATGAAGGTGACCGGCCCGCCGTCCTGGGTGAAGTCGCGGGTGTAGCCGCCCTCGGTGCCGGGCGCGATCTGGTTGCGCAGGCGGATGTTGGCGAAGGTGCCGCGGATCATCACCTCGTGGTTGCCGCGGCGGGAGCCGTAGGAGTTGAAGTCCTTGACCTCGACGCCGTGCTCCTGCAGGTACTGCGCGGCCGGGGTGCCGACCTTGATGGACCCGGCGGGCGAGATGTGGTCGGTGGTGACGGAGTCGCCGACCTTGACCAGCACCCGCGCGCCGCGGATGTCGCGCACCGGCTCGGGCTTCTCCGGCATGCCCTCGAAGTAGGGAGGCTTGCGGACGTAGGTGGAGGCCGGGTCCCACTCGAAGGTGTCGCCGGTCGGGACGGGCAGCGTCTGCCAGATCTCGTCGCCCTTGAAGACGTCGGCGTACTTGCGGACGAACATCTCCCGGTCGATCGAGGCGTTGACGATCTCGGCGACCTCCTCGGGCGCGGGCCAGATGTCGCGCAGGTAGACCGGCCGGCCGTCGTTGCCGACGCCCAGTGGCTCGGTCTCGAAGTCGATGTCCATCGTGCCCGCGAGCGCGTAGGCGACCACCAGCGGCGGCGAGGCCAGGTAGTTCATCTTCACGTCGGGGTTGATGCGGCCCTCGAAGTTGCGGTTGCCGGACAGGACGGCGGTGACCGCGAGGTCGTGCTCCTGGACGGCCGCGGAGATCTCCTCCGGCAGCGGGCCGGAGTTGCCGATGCAGGTGGTGCAGCCGTAGCCGACCAGGTTGAAGCCGATCTTGTCGAGGTACGGCTGGAGCCCCGACCGCTCGAAGTAGCCGGTCACGACCTGCGAGCCGGGGGCGAGGGAGGTCTTGACCCACGGCTTGCGGTTCAGGCCCTTCTCCACGGCGTTCTTGGCCAGCAGGGCCGCGCCGAGCATGACGTAGGGGTTGGAGGTGTTGGTGCACGAGGTGATCGCGGCGATGGTGACCACGCCGTGGTCGATCTCGAAGGAGGTGCCGTCGGCCAGCGTGACCGGGACCTTCTTGTGCGGGCGGTTGCCGTTGAGCCTGGCGGCGTGCGGCTGGTCGGCGGGGCCGTCGTGGCCGACGGCCGGGGAGTCGGAGGCCGGGAAGGACTCGTCGGAGGCCTCGTCGGCCGGACCGAAGTCCTCGGGCTTGGCGTAGTCCTTGACGGCCGCGCGCCAGGCCCGCTTGGCGTCGGACAGCGCGATGCGGTCCTGCGGGCGCTTGGGCCCGGCGATCGACGGGACGACGGTGGACAGGTCGAGCTCGATGTACTCCGAGAACACCGGCTCCGGCGCGCTCGGGTCCAGCCACAGGCCCTGGGCCTTGGCGTACGCCTCGACCAGCGCGATCTGCTCGTCGCTGCGGCCGGTCAGGCGCAGGTAGTCGATGGTCTGGCCGTCGATCGGGAAGATGGCGCAGGTGGAGCCGAACTCGGGGCTCATGTTGCCGATCGTGGCGCGGTTGGCGACCGGGACGCTGGCCACGCCCTCGCCGTAGAACTCCACGAACTTGCCGACGACGCCGTGCTTGCGCAGCATCTCGGTGACGGTCAGCACCAGGTCGGTGGCGGTGGCACCGGGCGGCAGCTCGCCGGTGAGCTTGAAGCCGACCACGCGCGGGATGAGCATGGAGATCGGCTGGCCGAGCATGGCCGCCTCGGCCTCGATGCCGCCGACGCCCCAGCCGAGCACGCCGATGCCGTTCTCCATCGTGGTGTGGGAGTCGGTGCCGACGCAGGTGTCGGGGTAGGCCTTCCCGTCGCGGGTCATCACCACGCGGGCCAGGTGCTCGATGTTGACCTGGTGGACGATGCCGGTGCCGGGCGGGACGACCCTGAACTCGTCGAAGGCGGTCTGGCCCCAGCGCAGGAACTGGTAGCGCTCGCGGTTGCGCTCGTACTCCCGCTCGACGTTGCGCTGGAAGGCGTCGGGGTTGCCGAAGTAGTCGACGATCACCGAGTGGTCGATGACGAGCTCGGCGGGCGCCAGCGGGTTGACCCTGGAGGGGTCGCCGCCCAGCTCGCGCACGGCCTCGCGCATGGTGGCCAGGTCGACCACGCAGGGCACGCCGGTGAAGTCCTGCATGATCACGCGGGCCGGGGTGAACTGGATCTCCACGCTCGGCTTGGCGTTGGGATCCCAGCCGCCCAGCGCGCGGATGTGGTCGGCGGTGATGTTGGCGCCGTCCTCGGTGCGCAGGAGGTTCTCCAGCAGGATCTTCAAGCTGTACGGCAGGCGCGCCGAGCCCTCGACGGCGTCGAGCCGGAAAATCTCATACGACGCATCGCCGATGCGTAGCGTGTCACGGCTGCCGAAGCTGTTCGCGGACACGGTGATTCGCCTCCTCCATGGGCCAGTGCTCAGTCAAATCCTGCCGCACCTGGAGCGCACGTCTGACGTTAGGTCACCCTAACCGACAGGTTGCAGCGGGTGTCTCGACGTCAAGATATCTCGCAAAGTATCTCGACATCAAGTTAACTCGGCGGGCGCCTCATATCGGGGCGAGCCTGAGGAAGAGCAGCCCGACGATGGCGACGGACAGGATCGGCGCCAGGACCTTCTGCTCGAACGCCCTGCCGGTCTTGATCCCGATCTTCCACGGCAGCACGAACCTGGCCGCCATCGGCCACAGCACCGGGCAGCCCTTCTCGGTCATGCAGTCGCCCACCACGTGGACGAGGCAGCCGAGCCCCACCGCGAGCCCGAGCCAGGCGTAGCCGACGCCCAGCGACATGAACACCGCGTACAGCCCGGCCGTGAGCCCGATGTTGACCATGGCGGAGCCCAGCTTGTTGCGGGGGATGCCGATGCCGATCGCGCGCAGGGCCAGCCCGATGAGCAGGACGACGAGGACGTCCCTGCCGATGGGGTACCGCTCGGCCAGCCAGTGGGCGCCGAACCCGGCGGCCACGGCGAAGGCCAGCGAGTGCGTCATGCCGCGGTGGCCGCCGGCCAGCCACGACACGACCTTGCTGAGTCCCCATGTCACCGGCCCGAACGTCTGCGCGATGGTGGCGTGCGGGTGATCGAGGTCGGGCAGCATCGCCGCGCCCGCGCACAGCAACGCGCCCGCGATGAGCTCGGCGGGCGACAGGGCGGCGGCCATGATGCCGCTGTCGATGTAGCGGCTGGACTCGTTCAGCAGCGGAATCGCCGCCAGCGCCGGCGCGAGCCCCAACCAGGCGATCGCGCCCGTCATGGCGTGCGAGTGACCCATCATGATCAGAAATATACCGAGCGCGACGGCAGCGGACCGGTCACCGTGGGGACTCCACTCGAGAGGCGGGACGGGGCGCGGGGTTCTGGGACTGGGATTGGGACTGGGCCTGGGGCGGAACCGCGGAGAAACGAAGAGGAGGCCGGGAGAGACGAAGACGAGGTCGCTACCGCGGCGACAGCACCCCCCAGCCCTGCCGACGCAGAACGACCTCGTCTGAACTAGCTAACGGCAGCCCTTCCGCGGATGTTCCCGGATTCCGCGATTTTTTCGTGATCTGGATCACTTCTCGCCAACTCCCGGTCGGTGACCGTCCGCAGGAAGGGCCAGACGAGGACGGCTGCCGCCGCGGCGAACGGCGCGAACGCCACGCGAACCCCGCCGACCTGCGCGATCACCCCGGCGATGAGGGCGGCGAGCGGCATCGCGCCCAGGCCGAGCAGCCTGGCCGCCGCGGCGTACCGTCCGCGCAGCCGACCGGGCACGAGCCGCTGGGCGATCGTGCGCGCGTTGACGTTCCACAGCGTGCCGCCCATGCCGCCCAGGAACGCCGCCACCCCCACCGCCCACGCCCGCGGCGCCACCACGGGCACGAAGACCATGAGGAAGGTGCCCACCAGGTCGGCGAACAGCGCCCACCGCACGCCCAGCGCCCTGTTCACCAGCGTCACCGTGGCGGCGCCGACGAGCCCGCCCACGCCGATCGCGCTGATGAGCATGCCGTATCCGGAGGCGCCGAGCCGCAGGACGTCGGTGGCGTAGAGGGGCATCAGCGCCAGCCAGGCGCCCCACGACCCGCCCAGCACGGTGATCGTCAGGCTGAGCGTGCGCAACAACCGGTCGCGCCAGAGGAAGGCCAGCCCTTCCTTGATCTCCGCCCACACCGACGCGACCCGCTCATCACCCCTCACCCCCGCCGTCGACCGCCCCGCCTCCACGGCTCCCGCCGCACCCGCAAGGCTCGCCGTCGGCGCGCCTGCGACGGCTCCCGCGCGCGGCTCCGGCGGAGCCGCCCTTTCGGCGCGGAAGCGCCCCACCAGCAGAGCGAGCAGCAGGGCGCCGAGTGCGAAGCCCGCGGCGGCCGAGCCCAGCGCCAGCGACACCCCGATGCCCGCGAGCAGGCCGCCCACCGCCGGGCCCGCGAACTCGTTGGCCACCGTCTCCGCTCCCGCGATCCATGCGTTCGCCCGCGTGAGCCGCCGCCCCGGCACCGCCGCCGGGACCAGCGCCACGATCGCCGAGCTGACGACGACCTCCGCCAGCCCCATGGCGAACCCGGCCGCATACAGCAACGGGAGGCTGAGCAGGCCCGTCGTCAGCGCGACGAGCAGCACGGCCGCCGCGGCCAGCCGTACCAGGTTGGCCAGCACCGCCAGCCGCCGCCGGTCGGCCCGGTCGACGAGCACGCCGACGTGCAGCGAGGCCAGCAGCCACGGCAGCGTCAACGTCATCCCCACGCCCGCGACCAGAGCCGGGGAGTCCGTCAGCCCGACGGCCAGGACGGGAAGCGCGATCCTGCCGATGCCGTCGGCCAGGTTCGTCACGGCCGTGAAGCCCACGAGCACCGTCTCGTTCCGCATCTTCACCACCTATCGGATTAGCAGGTTAGAGCATAACCGGCTAAGTGGTTTGATGGAATACGTGGAACCCACGAGAGAGACCCTGCTGCTGGAGTCGTTCGCGAACACCGTCGACATCGAGGAGGGCACCGATCTCCTGGACACCCTCCACGGCCTGCGCGACTGGCTCGCCTCGCACGGCCTGCCCGCCGAGGCGCGCGACGCCGACCTCAGGCGCGCCCGCGCCCTGCGCGCCGGTCTGCGCGAACGCCTGCTCGCCGCCAACGGGGAGACGCCCGACCCGACCCCGATCGCCGAGGCCGAGGCCGTCCTGCGGACCCTCCCCCTGACCGCGCGGCTGGACCCCGAGGATCCCCTGCGCGGCGACGATCCGCTGACCCCCGTCGCCCGCGCCTGGGTGATCACGGCGGCCACCGGCGAATGGCTGCGGCTCAAGCAGTGCCCCAACCACGAGTGCGGCTGGGTGTTCTGGGACGCCACGCGCAGCCGTACCCGCAGGTGGTGCTCCATGCGGGTCTGCGGCAACCGCGCCAAGGCCCGCGCCTTCGCCGAACGGCGGCGCACGACGTAAGCGGCATCACCCGCGTCCCTAAATACCCCACCGTGCGCTGTATGTGAGAGATGGGGGCTTGCCGGCGATCTGTTCTAGATATATCTTTGACCCATCGAGAACAGTCTAAGGAGTATCACCATGAGTTCCACACACGCACTTGGCGGCCCCTGGCCCGACCCGCGCCAGCTCAGGCGCGCCGCCCGCGAGGCCGTCCGCGCCCTTTCCGAGGCGTGGGAGCACGGCGGCCCCCGGCACCACGGCCCCCGCGAGGGCGGGCCGCACGAGCACCGGCACCGCGGCCGGCGCGGTCCCGGACCGTTCCCCTTCCCGTGGGACTTCGGCCGTCCCCCGTTCGGGCCGGGCGGCCCGTTCGGCCACCGGCACGGCTGGGGCGGCCGCGGGCGCAAGGCCAAGCGCGGCGACGTCCGCGCCGCGATCCTGGCGCTGCTCGCCGAGGAGCCGCGCAACGGCTACCAGATCATCCAGGAGATCGCCGAACGCAGCGAGGGCGGCTGGAAGCCCAGCCCCGGCGCGGTGTACCCGGCCCTCCAGCAGCTCACCGACGAGGGCCTGGTGGTGTCGGAGGAGGCCGAGGGGCGCAAGACGTTCCGGCTCACCGACGCGGGCCGCGCCTACATCGAGGCCCACCCCGACGAGGTCCGCTCCCCCTGGGACGAGATGCGTCCCGACATCGACGACAACGCCGCCGACCTGTGGGACATCGCCCGGCAGTCGGCGTTCGCGATGATGCAGATCCTGCAGACCGGGTCGGAGGCCCAGATCCGGCAGGCGCGCAAGACCCTCACCGAGACGCGCCGCAAGCTGTACCAGATCCTGGCCGACGGCGACGACTCCGAGCAGGAGTGAGGACACCATGACCGACGAGCTGCGCATCGGCGACGCCGAGCGCGACGAGGCGATGGCGGCGCTGCGCGAGCACTTCGCCCAGGGCCGCCTCACCCGGGAGGAGCTCGACGAGCGCCTGGACCTGGCGCTCAGCGCCAAGACCGCGGGCGAGCTCGCCCGCGTCACCGCCGACCTGCCCGGGGAGTACGGCTTGCGCCGCCTTCCCGGGCCGGGGTACGGCCCGGGCGGTCAGGGGAACGGTCCGCGCGGGATGACGGCCTGGCCGGGGGACGGCCCGCGCGGGACGGCGGCCTGGCCGGGGGACGGTCCGCGTGGGATGCCAGCCTGGCCGGGGGACGGCTCCCGGGGCGGGCACGGCCATCGCGACCCGGCCGGCTGGCGGGGGTTCGCCTGGCCCGACCACGACCCCCGGGCCTGGCGCGCGGCGATGCACGCCCACCGTCGCGAGATGCGCCGCATGCGGCAGGCTCGTCCCTGGCGGCGCCACCGGCACGGCCCGCCGCCGTTCGTGCCGATCGTCGTGGTCGCCGTGGTCGCTGCGCTGGTGTTCGGCGGGTTCGGAATCCTCAAGGTGCTGCTGGCGATCTGGGTCGCGGCGCTGGTCATCGGGTTCGTCCGGAACGCGGTGATCCGTTCCCGGCTCTGACGCGCCGAAGGCCGCGGCCCGGCCGCCTCGGCGCCGGGGACGACTTTCCCGCAGCCTCGACGCCTTGGCGCGCGTCGCGCACCGCCCAGGCGGGATCGCCGAGCCCCACCGGCACCGGCCGCCGCCGACCCGCCGGACCGGCGCCCGGGCGGGCGGGGATCCTCCGGCTCTGTCTCCGGCATCCGACCGTGCCTGCTCCGAGACGGTACGGCCTGCGTCACACGGAACGCGGGGGGACGCGCTCGTCGTCGCCCCCTCCGGCGCCGTACGGCTCGCGCCACCCGGGGACGCGGGCTCCGCGCGGCGGTCGACACCGGGTGGAGCGCACCGGCTGGCAGGGGCGCGTGCCTGCCGCGCTCACGGCAAGGCGCCTGACGCACACCCCTCGCATGGCCACATGTCCGCCGCGCTCATGGCGGGCCACCTCAAGCGCATGCCTCGCCTGCAGACCACCTCAAGCGCACGCCCTACAGGCAGACCACTTCAAACGCATGCCCGGCAAGCGGGGTCACGCGCCCGCCGCATCCCCACGTCAAGGCACCTCACCCGGCGTCCAGCGACTCCCGCAGGGCCCGCATCTCCCCCGCGATGCGCTCCAGCGTCCAGTGCGCGTTGAGGCCGCTGGGGTTGGGCAGCACCCAGACCCGGGCGCCGCCCACCTTCTCCTCCTGCGGCCCGATCTTCGCCTTGGGCCGGGCGAAAGCCGTACGGTATGCCGAAACCCCCAGCACGGCCAGCACCTCGGGCCGGACGCGCTCCACCAGCGCGGCCAGCCGTACCGCGCCCGCACGCAATTCCTCGGCCGTCAGCTCGGCCGCCGACGCGGAGGGGCGGGCGACGATGTTGGTGATGCCGAGCCCGAAGGACGGGAGGAGGCCCTGCTCGGCGGGGGCGAGGCGGCGCGGGGTGAAGCCGGACAGGTGCAGCGCGGGCCAGAAGCGGTTGCCGGGGCGGGCGAAGTGGTGGCCGGTCGCCTCTGACATCAGCCCCGGGTTGATCCCGCAGAACAGCACCCGCAGCGACGGTCCCAGGACGTCGTCGATCACATCCGCAGGCTAGCCCATCTCCTTCAGGCGGCGTCCCTTGGTCTCCCGCACGAAGCGCGTCACGAAGGCGAACGACAGCGCCGCGAAGATCGCATAGCCGAGGTAGGTGAGCGGCAGGTTCCACTCAGAAAGGCGCGGGAACGAGACCGTGACCAGCCAGGTGGCGATCCACTGGGCGGCCGCGGCCACCGACAGGGCGGCGGCGCGGATGCGGTTGGGGAACATCTCGCCCAGCAGGACCCAGACCACCACGCCCCAGGAGAGGGCGAAGACGAGCACGAAGACGTTCGCGGCGACGAGCGCCACCATGCCCTGGGGCGCGGGCAGGTGGACGTCCTCGCCGGAGCCGACCCCGCTGCCGAACGCCCACGCGGCGGTGGCTACAACCGCGGGTCCACCGGCTCGGACTCCAATGCCAGCACGCCGAACACCGGCTCGTGGATGCGCCACAGCGCCTCGCCGTCCGCCAGGCGGGACAGCGCCTCCAGGCCCAGCGCGTGCTCGCGCAGGGCCAGGGACCGCTTCTTGCCGAGGAAGCGCCTGCGCAGCAGCTCCAGCGACTCGGTGTAGTCCGGCCCGTAGATGATGCGAAGGTACTCCCTCCCCCGCACCTTCACCCCCGGCTGGACACGCCCCGGGGTGTGAGCGGCCGGCTTGACCACCATGCCCTCTCCCCCGGCCGCCGTCAGCTCCTCCCACCACGACGTGGCGGCAGCACGCGACGAAGGCGAGTCGAGCGACACGAACACGTGCCGGGTCGGCGTGATCAGCTCGTGGTCGAGCAGCCCGAGCGTGGACAGGTGCCAGGCGTGCGGTTCGAGCGCGGTGGCGCGGCCCTCGCAGGCCAGGATCTGGAACGGCGCCAGCCGTACGCCCTCCAGTCCGTCGACGCGCCAGCAGTAGCGCGCATAAGCGTCGCGAAACAGGGCAGCGTTCGCCTGGCGACGCCGGGTGCGGTCCAACAGTCCGCCCACATCCAACCCGCGCCCGGCAGCCGCCTCCAACGCGGACACGGCCGCGGGGAGGGCGGCGCGCGCGGCGGCCCCGACCGAGGCGTACTGCGTCCTGATCAGGTCCATGGCCTTGGCGGACCACGGCAGCAGCTCGCAGTCGAGGATCACCCAGTCGGACTCCAGCGCGTCCCACAACGGCGAGCACGCCTCGCGCAGCCTGTCCACCAGCGGCGCCATGTCGTCGAAGAACGGCCGGCCGGTGCGCGTGTAGACGGCGCCGCTGGAGCCGTCGGCCACGCCGAAGCGCGCCGCGGCCACCTCCGGCGTGCGCGCCAGGACGGCTATCGCCCGCGAGCCCATGTGCTTCTCCTCGCACACGACCTCGGTGACGCCCGCCGCGGCGAACTCCTCGAACGCCTCGTGCGGGTGCTCCAGGTAGCCGTCCAGGGCCGACGTCTCCGGCGGCGCCATGGTCGGCGGGAGGTACAGCAGCCAGCGGGGATCGACCGCGAACCGGCTCATGACCTCCAGCGCCGCCGCGGCGTTCTCCTCGACGATCTTCACCCGGGCGCCGAACCTGGTCTCGATGTGCCGGGTGCCCTGGACGTCGCCGATGTCCAGCGTGCCCGGGTCGCGGTACCCGGGAGCGGTCAGCGGCCTGACCGGTTCGTACCAGACCTTCTCGGCGGGCACCGAGACCAGCTCGCGCTCGGGATAGCGCAGCGCGGTCAGCCGTCCCCCGAAGACCACTCCCGTGTCGATGCAGATGGTGTTGTTGATCCATTCGGGATTGGTCGTGGGGGTGTGCCCGTAGACCACCATCGCGCGGCCTCGGTACTCCTCCGCCCATGGGTACCGCACCGGCAGGCCGTACTCGTCGGTCTCGCCGGTCGTCTGGCCGTACAGCGCGAACGCCCGCACCCGGCCGGAGGCGCGGCCGTGGTAGCTCTCCTTGAGCCCGGCGTGCGCGACGACCAGCCGCCCGCCGTCGAGCTGGTAGTGGCTGAGCAGGCCGTCCATGAACGCCCTGGCCCGCTCGACGAACTCCGGCGGCTGCGTGGCGAGCTGGTCCAGCGACTCCCGCAGGCCGTGCGCGACCTTGACCTGCCGCCCGTTGAGGGCGCGCACGAGCTTCTGCTCGTGGTTGCCGGCCACGCAGATGGCGGTGCCCGCCTCGACCATGTCCATGACCAGGCGGAGCACGCCCGGCGTGTCGGGGCCGCGATCGACCAGGTCGCCGAGGAAGATCGCGGTGCGGCCCTCGGGATGCCGCAGGCCCTGCCAGCCCAGCTTGGCGAGCAGCGCCTCCAGCTCGGCGCGGCAGCCGTGGACGTCGCCGATGATGTCGAAGGGGCCGGTCAGCTCCTTCTTGTCGGACCAGGCCTTGTCGTAGGCGATCGTGGCCTGCTCGATCTCCTCCACCCCGCGCAGGACGTGGACCTTCCTGAAGCCCTCGCGGTTGATCCTGCCCAGGGAGCGGCGCAGGTCCTTCCGCTGGCGGATCACCACGCCGGCGCCGAAGTCGCGGTCGGCCCTGGACTCGTTGCGTGCGATCGCCACCGACTCGGGCACGTCGAGCACGATCGCCTCGGCCAGCACGTCGTGCCGCTTGGCCAGCTCGATGAGGCTCTGGCGGGCGGGAGCCTGGACGTTGGTGGCGTCGACCACGGTCAGCAGGCCCCGGCGCAGCCGCACGCCGACGATGTGGTGCAGCAGGTCGAAGGCGTCCGGCGTGGCCGCCTGGTCGTTCTCGTCGTCGGCGACCAGGCCGCGGCAGAAGTCGGACGAGATCACCTGGGTCGGGGCGAAGTGCCTGGCGGCGAAGGTCGACTTGCCGCTGCCCGACACGCCGACCAGGACGACAAGGCAGAGCTCGGGGATGCGGATCTCAGCCACGGGTGCCCTCCTCCGAGCCGCCGGTCGAGGCCTGCTGGTGGGTGAAGATTGCCATCTGGGTGGGCGGGCCCAGCTCGGGGTCCTCCTCGCCGACCCCCTTGTGGGCGACGCGATAGCCGTACTGCCGGGCCACCTTCTCGGCCCACGCCCTGAACTCCGCCCTCGTCCATTCGAAACGGTGGTCGCTGTGGCGGCGCGCGCCCTCGGCCAGGAACTCGTAGCGCGCGTTGTATTCGACGTTGGGCGTGGTGACCAGGACGTGGCGGGGCTTGGCGTGGCCGAACACGACCCGTTCCAGCGCCGGGAGGCGGGGCGGGTCGAGGTGTTCGATCACCTCCATGAGCACGGCCGCGTCGTAGCCGGAGAACCGCTTGTCGGTGTAGGTGAGCGCCCCCTGGAAGAGGGTGAACCGGGCGCGCCTGGCCTCGGGCATCCGGTCGAGCCTGAGTTTGCGGGCGGCGATGGCCAGCGCGAGGGTGGACACGTCGGCGCCGGCGACGCGGACGAAGCGAGGCTGGGCCAGCAGCGCGCCCACCAGCTCCCCACCGCCGCATCCCAGGTCGATGACGCTGGACACGTCGAGCTCCCGCAGCGTGGCGAGCACGGCCTCGCGCCGCAGGACGTTCAACGGCTTCGAGGGCGCCTCGGACGCGACGGCGCCCTCGACTGTTTCGGTCGTCTCCGCCGCTTCGGCGATCGCCGCCTCGTCGAGCGCCGTCTGGGCGTCCGCCGGTTCCTCGGCGACGGCGGGCTCCAGCGCCTCCTCCACCTCGTCGCCCAGCTCCGCCAGCCTGGCCAGGGCGGCGCGGGCGAGGGACCAGCGGCGGCCCAGGTAGCGGCGCGTGATCAGCCCCCGCTCGGGATGGGCCGCGAGCCAGCCCGCGCCGGCCCGCACCAGCTTGTCGACCTCGTCGGGCGCCACCCAGTAGTGCTTGGCGTCGTCGAGCACCGGCAGCAGCACATACAGATGGTTGAGCGCGTCGGCGAGCCGCAGGGTCCCGGTCAGCGTCAGCGTGACGTAACGGGAGTCACCCCACTCGGGGAACAGCGGATCAAGAGGTACGGCTGTCGCCGCCACCTGCCAGCCGAGCGGCTCGAACAGCCGGTGGGCCAGCTCCGGCCCGCCACGGCAGGGCAGCGCGGGCAGGGCGATCTCCAGCGGGAGCGGGGTGGCGGCCAGCTCCGGACGGGCGTTGCACCGCCCCGCCCTGGCGGTGCGGAACACGTCGCCCAGGGCCACGGCCAGCAGGGAGGAGGCCGCGTAGGGGCGGTCGTTGACGTACTGCGACAGGCTGAAGTCGGGCGAGGAGCGACCGCGCGATCTGACGAGCTTGACCGGATCCACCTCAAGCAACAGGGCGGCGGTGCAGCGCCGCTCGCCCGCCTCGGGGTAGAACACCGTCGCCGTGCCGAAGGACTGGCCGAACTCCTGGACCCTGTCGGGATGCTTGTGCAGCAGGAAGCCAAGGTCGGTGGCCGGTGCGGCGGTGGTCGAGATCGTCAGAAGCACGCCCCAAGTCTGCCCCAGCGACCCACGACCCGGGCAACGGCATTTCCCGCCTGTGGACAACCGCGGCCGGGCAAGCGTGGACTGTGGAGAACCATGGGCTGTGGAGAACCGCGGGCCACGGGCAGCCGCGGCCGGTAACCGCCGAAAGTCAGCCGCCGAGGAAGTCCCGCAGCGCGGCGGCGAGCTCCTGCGGCGCCTCCTCCGCCATGTGATGCCCCGAGTCGATCCGCCGGCCGCGCACGTCGTCGGCCCAGTCCGCCCAGATGGCGAGCGGGTCGCCGTACAGCTCCTCCATGTCGTCCCCGGCCGACCACAGGAACAGGGTGGGGCACCCGATCCGCCGCCCGGCCCGCCGGTCGGCGTCGTCGGCCTCCCGGTCCAGCCCGAGCCCGGCGCGATAGTCCTCGCACATGGCGTGCACCACCGCGGGGTCGTGGATGGCGCGCCGGTAGTCCTCGTACCCCTCCTCGCCCATCCGCTCCGGCGTGCCCCCGTACCAGGCGTCGGGATCACGGTTGATGATCTCTTCGGCGGGCTTGCCGGTCTGGCCGAGGAAGAACCAGTGCCACCAGGCGGCCGCGAAGCGGGCGTCGGCGCGGGCCAGGGCCTCGCCGATGGGAATCCCGTCCATGACGACCAGCTTGGTGACCGCGCTCGGGTGGTCGAGGGCCATCCGCTGGGCCACATAGCACCCCCGGTCGTGACCGGCGACGGCGAACCGGTCGTGGCCCAGAGCCCGCATCATGCCCACGCAGTCACGTGCCATGGCGCGCTTGGAGTAGGGCTCGTGGTCCGGCGTGCTCTGCGGCTTCTCGGATCTGCCATAGCCGGTCAGATCCGGACATATGACCGTGAAGTCCTCCGCGAGGAGCGGCGCGACGCGGTGCCAGGTGGCGTGCGTGCGCGGATGGCCGTGCAGGAGGAGAACGGCGGGGCCGTCCCCGCCGTGCCGTACATAAAGACCCTTGACCTTGTCTTCCGCGAAGTCCTCGAACATGATCTGCCCGCTACCCGCGCAGCGCGAAGCAACGCCGGGGCGATCAGGGCGCGGGCGCGGGGGTACGGCCCGCCGGCGCGGCGGCCAGGATCGGCGCCGGACCGAGCTGGAAGGACATGGCCCCCAGCTGGCCGCGTGGACGACACCGACCTGGACTTCCCCGAGGTGGAGCGGCGCCCACGGACACGACCAAGGAGTGGCCGAGGGCTCGGCGGAGCTCGCCGGGGGCCACATCCTGACCGCCCCGGACGGCCGTCGCGTGCGGACGGCGAGCGAGGTCGAGTTCGCCGTCGAGGGCGGTTTCTTGACTTCCTCCCCCGCCTAAAGGCGGGGGAATCCAGCCCTCACGGGCTGGATTTCCTGCTTCACAGCCAACCGCATCCGGGAGAACCCGGCATGACTCACATCAGCTCCACAGGCAGACACCGCTCGACCAGCGGCCAGAATGTTCTTCGCGGCGTTGATGTCCCGGTCGTGCCGGGTGCCGCAGCCCGGACACGTCCAGTGCCGGGTGGAGAGGCTGAGTGTGGCGAGCAGGTGCCCGCACGCCGAGCAGGTCTTGCTGGAGGGGTGCCAGCGGTCGATCACGACCAGGTGGCGGCCGTGCCTGGCCGCCTTGTACTCCAGCAGGCGGCGGAAGGCGCCCCACCCGCAGTCGGAGATCGCCCGCGCCAGCTTGCGGTTGCGGACCATGCCCTTGATGTTGAGGTCTTCGACCACGATCAGGTCATGGTCGCGGACCAGCCGGGTTGTGGTCTTGTGCAGGAAGTCGGCGCGGGCGTCGCGGACTTTGGTGTGGGCGCGGGCGACCTTCGCCTTGGCCTTGGCCCGGTTGGCGCTGCCGCGCTGCTTGCGGGCCATGCGCCGCTGGTAGCGGGCCAGGTTCCGCGCCTTGCGCTCCAGATGGCGCGGGTTGACGATCTTCTCGCCGGTGGACAGGACGGCGAAGTCGGTCACGCCCAGATCGACGCCGACCGCCGCGCCGGTGGACGGCAGCGGCTGCGGTGCGGTGCCGGTCTCCGGCGCTTCCACGGCCAGGGAGGCGTACCAGCGGCCGTCGCTGTCGCGGGAGATCGTCACCGTGGTGGGGTTGATCGTGGCCGGGTCGATGTCGGGCCAGGACCATGCGAACGCCAGCGGGCCGTCCATCTTGGCCAGGTGCAGCCGCCCGTCCCGCCAGCGGAACGCCGAGCGGGTGTAGGTCGCGCTCTGGCGGCCGTGCCGGGACTTGTAGCGGGGGTAGCGGGCGCGCCCGGCGAAGAAGTTCACGAACGCCGTGTACTGGTGCCGCAACGCCTGCTGCAACGGGACCGAGGAGACCTCATACAGGAAATCATGCTCGCCGTCGCGTTTCATCTCGGTCAGGTACCGGTCGGTTTCGGCGTAGGAGGTCTTCAGGCCCTGGGTGTGGTAGCGGGCGTGCCGCCAGGCCAGGACCTTGTTCCAGACCAGGCGTACGCAGCCGAAGGTGCGGTTCAGCACCGCCGCCTGTTCGGGGGTGGGGTAGACCCGCACCTTGTACGCCGTACGCATGCTCGTATTTTGCCGTCCCTTTGCCTGATCGGTAAGCGAAAGAAGAAGGTCATGAGTGCTTTGCGTCCTGGGCTGTCCCGGCTTCGCCGGGCCACCCCTTGCGGGGGTCCGGATTCCTCCCGGCCCTGAAGGACCGGGCTTCCTCCGGAGGTTTCGGTGAACGTCAGGGTACCGGGCGGGGCGGGAGTGCAGCTGGTGTCGGCTCCCGCCGTCCGGCTGATCATCCAGGGCTGAAGGGGGTCAGACCCGGGGCAGCACCTCCGCGGCGATCAGCTCCAGGTGCTCCAGGTCGGACAGGTCGAGCACCTGCAGGTAGATCCGATCGGCCCCGAGCTCGGCGAACCTGCCGATCTTGTCGACGACCTCCTCGGGCGTCCCGGCCAGGCCGCCCTGCCGCAGGTCGTCCAGGCTGCGCCCGATCGCCGCCGCGCGCCGCTCCAGCTCGCCCTGGTTCGCCCCGACGCACACCGTCTGCGCCGCGGAGTAGACGATGCTCCGTCCCTCGGCCGCCTGCCGTACCCGGTCGAACAGCGTCCCCGTCTCCTCCACGGTGCGGAACGGGGCGTTGTACTCGTCGGCGTACCGCGCGGCCAGGCGGGGCGTCCGCTTGGGGCCGAAACCGCCCAGGATGATCGGGGGCCCCGGGCGCTGGACGGGCTTGGGCAGCGCGGGCGAGTCGACGAGGCGGTAGTAGGCGCCCTCGTAGGAGAACGGCTTGTCCGCGCTCCACAGGCCCTTGATGATCTCGAGCTGCTCCTCGAACCGCAGGAACCGCTCGCCCGTGGGCGGGAACGGGATGCCGTAGGCGGCGTGCTCGGCGTCGAACCACCCGGCGCCGAAGCCCAGCTCCACCCGGCCGCCGCTCATCTGGTCGACCTGGGCCACGCTGATGGCCAGCGGCCCGGGCAGCCGGAACGTCGCGGGCGTGACCAGCGTGCCGAGCCTGATCGTGGAGGTCTCCCGCGCCAGCCCGGCCAGCGTGATCCAGGCGTCGGTCGAGCCGGGACCGGGGTCGCCCTCGCCGATGCGCCGGTAGTGGTCGGAACGGAAGAAACCGTCGAAACCCAGCCGTTCGGCGGCCTTGGCCACGGCGAGCAGATCGTCATAGGTGGCGCCCTGCTGGGGCTCGGTGAAGATCCTCAACCTCATGTGCTCATTATCCGGCCAACCGGCGTGGCGGCTTGCTAGCGTTCGACGCGAGAATGCGCTGTGTAGTCAAGGCAGCACCGGGGGTGGCATGCCGGGGCATCGTCGCGAGGCGGGGACGGTTCCGCGTCCGCTTGCCGTCCTGGCCGGGCTCGCGCTGGCCGGGGCCACAGCCGTGGCGGTGTGGATGCTGCCGACCAGGGCGGTGGAGGAGCCGGCGGTGGTGGCGTCTCCCGAGACCGCGGCGCCATCGGCGGGCCCGGCGCCGGCGGCGACGCCCACGAGGAAGGCTCCGGGGACTTTCGTCGCCTATGTGGACATCGCCCGGGACGATCGGCCTTCCGGCGGACCGGGGCACGGCGGGCAGTGGTACCTGGTCGGGCACGTCGTCGCCGGGCCGGACGGCTGCACGCCCGGGTGGGCCGGGCGGCGCGCGCCCGGCTCCGCGGCGGGCGTCATCCGGCGGCTGCGCGAGCAGGGCGGGGATGTGATGGCGGCCTTCGGCGGATCGGCCGGGCGCGACCTGGCGGCCAGGTGCGCCGACCCCGAACGGCTGGCGCAGGCCTACCGGCAGGTGCTCACGGCCTACGACCTCGGCCACGCCGCCTTCGAGATCGCCGCCGCCGACCCCGGCACGACGGCGCGCCGCGCCCGCGCCATCCGCGCCCTGCAGCGGGAGACCGCCGCCCGCGGCGACAGGCTCCGGGTGACCTTCACCTTCCCGCTCACCGCCCTCCCACCGGCCCAGATGGCCTCAGTGCTGAGGACCACGCGCGAGGCGGGCGCGATCGTGGACACGGTGAACCTCCTGGCGCCGATCGAGCCGCAGAGCGCGCCCGCGGGACGCATGCGGCGCCTGGCGATCGCCCTGCGCGACGCCCACGCCGCGATCGCGCGGGCGCAGGGCCTGGCCGACCCCATGGACGCCTGGCGCCGCCTCGCGATCACCGCCGTGCTCTCCTCCCCCGCGGACCTGAGCCCGCTCGACGCCCGCAAGCTGGCCGCCTTCGCCTCGCGACGCGACGTCGCGTGGCTGTCCCTGCGCGGCGCCACCCCGCGGCCCGACGTGACCGCCGCCCTGCGGCGGCCGGACCCGGCGCCGTCGACCGGCTAACGGCGATCGGGCCGCAGCACCGCCACGCACTCCACGTGGTGCGTCATCGGGAAGCAGTCGAAGGCCCGCAGGCCCGCCAGGCCGTACCCGTGATCGGCGAACCAGCTCAGGTCGCGCGCCAGCGTGGCGGGGTCGCACGAGACGTAGACGATGCGCGAGGCCTCCAGCGCGGCCACCTGGGCCACGACCTCACGTCCGAGGCCGGCGCGCGGCGGGTCGGCCACGACCAGGTCGGCGCGCTCGATGCCGAAGCGGTCCAGCGCCTCCTCCACCCGGCCCCGCTCCACCCGGGCCTGCGGCAGGTCGCGCAGGTTCCGCCGGGCATCCCGTACGGCTGCCGCCTCCGACTCCAGGCCCAGCACCGCGCCCTCGGTCCCCACGGCCTCGGCGAGCCCGGCCGCGAACAGCCCGGCCCCGCAGTACAGGTCGAGCGCCCACTCCCCCGGCTCGGGCGCCGCGTAGGCCAGCACGGCGTCGAGCAGCACCTCGGCCGCCCCGGGGTGGACCTGCCAGAAGCCGCTGCCGGTGACCTGGAACTCCCGGTCCCCCACCCGCTCGCGCACCACGCCGGACCCCCGCCGCGGCTCGGTGCGGCCCCGCCCCTGGTCGAGCAGGATCGCCGCCGGGGCGTCGAGGTCGGGCACCGGGACGCGGCGGCGCGGCCGGGGCCGTACCACGACGGCGCGGTCGCCGCCGGAGGAGGCGATCACCTCCACGGCCGCCGCGCCGGGCCAGGGACGCCGCTCGGCGCCCACGGCCTCGACCTCGGGATGGGCGATCAGGCAGGCGTCGACCGGCTCGATCTCGTGCGAGCGATGCCTGCGCAGCCCCAGCGTGCCGTCGGGGCGGGCGGCGAACTGGACGCGCGTGCGCCAACCCAGCCCGTCGGGCGCGCCCGGCACCTCCTCCACCAGGACCTTCTGCTCGATGCCGCCCAGCCGGCGCAGCTGCTCCTCGACCACCTGCGCCTTGAGCGACCGCTGCGCCTCCAGCGTGGCGTGCTGCCAGTCGCAGCCGCCGCACTTGCCCGGCCCGGCGTAGGGGCAGGGCGGGACCACCCGGTCCGGCGAGGGCTCCAGGATCTCCACCGCGTCGGCGCGGAGGAACCTGGCGGTCTCCTCGGTCACCTCGGCGATCACCCGCTCGCCGGGGAGCGCGTGCCGGACGAAGACCACGCGACCCTCGTGCCGCGCGACGCACCAGCCGCCGTGCGCGACGGGGCCGACCGTCAGTTCCAGAGCCATCCGTCCAGCTTAGGCCTTGACCTGGCGGTCGCCGGACACCTCCTCGTAGGAGGGGCGGCGCACCGACCCGGGCGCGTACGGCTCCGGGCGGGCGCTGATGCGGTCGGCCGAGTGCAGCTGCCAGGGGACGCTCGTCACCATGACGCCCGGCTTGAACAGCAGGCGGGCCTTCAGCCGCAGGGCGCTCTGGTTGTGCAGAAGGTGCTCCCACCAGCGGCCGACGACGTACTCGGGGATGAAGACCGTCACCACGTCGCGGGGCGAGCGGCGGCGCAGGGTCTTGACGTAGTCGATCACCGGCTGGGTGATCTCCCGGTACGGCGAGTCCAGGATCTTCAGCGGCACGGGGATGCCGAGCCGGTCCCACTCCTCCTGCAGCGCCCTGGACTCGTTGGCGTCGACGCCCACGGTCACCGCCTCCAGCGTGGACGGGCGGGTGGCCCGGGCGTAGGCCAGCGCCCGCATCGTCGGCTTGTGGATCTTGGAGACGAGGACGATCGCGTGGTTGCGCGAGGGCAGCATCGCCGGGTCGAAGTCGTCGGTGATGGCCAGCTCCTTGGCCACGTTGTCGTAGTGCCGCCGGATGCCCTTCATCATGAGGAACAGCACGGGCATCGCGATGCACACGATCCAGGCGCCCACCAGGAACTTGGTGAACAGCACCACGACCAGCACCAGCCCGGTCATCACGCCGCCGAAGGCGTTGATCACGCGCGAGCGCTGCATCTGGAAGCGCACCCGCGGGTCGGTCTCGGTGCGCAGGTGCCGGGTCCAGTGCCGCACCATGCCGGTCTGGCTGAGTGTGAAGGAGACGAACACGCCCACGATGTAGAGGTTCAGCAGGCGGCTGACGTCGGCCTTGAACCCCCACAGCAGCAGGCACGCGGCGGCGGCCAGGATGACGATGCCGTTGGAGAAGGCCAGCCGGTCGCCGCGGGTGTGG
Source organism: Thermoactinospora rubra (assembly GCF_002093975.1). Taxonomy (GTDB): domain Bacteria; phylum Actinomycetota; class Actinomycetes; order Streptosporangiales; family Streptosporangiaceae; genus Nonomuraea; species Nonomuraea rubra_A. Next base: position 137,988 of record NZ_KZ084327.1, on the reverse strand, counting down.
AGCTGGCGCGGCAGGTAGCGGTCCTGCGCCAGGATCGAGCCCAGCACCGGGAAGCCGTTGAAGGCGGTGTTGGCGGCCAGGAAGAGGATCAGCGCGGTGACCGCGGAGATCACCACGAACAGCAGCGAGCCGGTGCCGAAGACCGCGTCGGCCACCTGCGCGATGATCGGCTGCTGGTAGTAGTCCTCCCCGGCGGGGCGCCCGTCGATCAGGATGTCGTGCGCGGGATGCTCGGAGAGCTTCACGCCCGACACCAGGCCGAGCGTGATGATGCCGGAGAACATGGTCACGGCCACCAGGCCCATCATGAGCAGGGTGGTCGCGGCGTTCTTGCTCTTGGGCCTGCGGAAGGCGGGCACGCCGTTGCTGATCGCCTCCACGCCGGTGAGGGCGGCGCAGCCGGAGGAGAAGGCCCGCAGGATGAGGAACGCGGCGGCGAAGGAGGTCAGATTCGTCTGCTCGGCGACGATCTCGTAGGAGGCCGTGGGCGCGGTCAGCTGCTCGCCGAGGAAGAGCAGGCGGAAGCCGCCCCACAGGATCATGCCGATGACGCACGCCATGAAGGCGTAGGTCGGGATGGCGAAGGCCAGGCCGGACTCGCGGACGCCGCGCAGGTTCACCAGCGTGAGCAGCACGACGATCCCGATCGCCACGGCCGGCTTGTGCTCGGCGACGTACGGGATGGTGGCGCCGACGTAGTCGACGCCGTTGGCCACCGACACCGCCACCGTCAGCACGTAGTCGACCAGCAGCGCGCTGGCCACGGTCAGCCCGGCGTTCCTGCCCAGGTTGACGGTGGCGACCTCGTAGTCGCCGCCGCCGCTGGGGTAGGCGTGCACGTTCTGCCGGTAGGAGGCCACCACCGTCAGCATCACGACGACGACGGCCGCGGCGATCCACGGGCTGAAGTGATAGAAGGACACCCCCGCCAGGGAGAGGATGACCAGGATCTCCTGGGGGGCGTAGGCGACCGACGACAACGCGTCGCTCGCGAACACCGGCAGCGCGATACGTTTGGGGAGCAGTTGCTCGTGCAGCTGCCCGCTGCGCAGCGCCCGTCCGACAAGGACGCGCTTCACAAGGTCGGTTACCTTCGCCACGTAACCAGATGCTATTACCCTGACTGGCAGGCACTCTGGTGGGGAGCACATGCATATCGTGATCATGGGATGCGGCCGGGTCGGGTCCACCCTGGCGCACATCCTCGAGGACAACGGCCACTCGGTCGCGATCATCGACCGGGATCCGCAGGCTTTCCGCCGCCTGCGCGTCGGCTTCCGCGGCCGCAGGGTGACGGGGATCGGCTTCGACCGCGCCGTGCTGCAGGAGGCCGGCATCGAGTCGGCCGGGGCCTTCATCGCCGTCAGCAGCGGCGACAACTCCAACATCATCTCCGCCCGGGTGTCACGGGAGACCTTCGGCGTCGACAACGTGGTGGCCCGCATCTACGACCCCCGCCGCGCCGAGGTCTACCAGCGCCTGGGCATCCCCACCGTGGCGACCGTCCGGTGGACGGCCGACCAGATCCTGCGCCGCATCCTGCCGGAGGGCGCCGAGCCGCTGTGGCGCGACCCGACCGGCGCCGTCATGCTCGCCGAGGTGGCCTACAACCCCGCCTGGATCGGCACCAAGGTCACCGACCTGGAAGAGGCCGCGGGCGTCCGCGTCGCCTTCCTCAACCGCCTGGGCGACGCGCTGGTCACCAAGAACGACACCGTCATCCAGGAAGGCGACGTCCTGCACGTCATCGCCGCGGAGAACGACATGGACCGGGTGAACAAGGTGTTCGCCGCCGCACCGGAGGAGAGACACTGATGCGCGTCGCGATCGCCGGCGCCGGGGCGGTCGGCCGCTCCATCGCCGCCGAACTCCTGGAGAACGGCCACGAGGTCCTGCTCATCGACATCGACCCCAAGGCCATCAAGATCGACACCGTACCGCGGGCCGAGTGGCTGCTCGCCGACGCCTGCGAGATCTCCTCCCTCGACGAGGCCGGGCTGAGCAACTGCCACGTCGTCGTCGCCTCCTCCGGCGACGACAAGGTCAACCTCGTGGTCTCCCTGCTGGCCAAGACCGAGTACGGCGTGCCGCGCGTGGTGGCGCGGATCAACCATCCGTCCAACGAGTGGCTGTTCAACGAGTCGTGGGGCGTCGACGTCGCCGTCTCCACGCCGCGCCTGCTGTCGGCGCTGGTGGAGGAGGCGGTCAGCGTCGGCGACCTGGTCAGGCTGATGACCTTCCGCCAGGGCCAGGCCAACCTCGTCGAGCTCACCCTCCCCGAGGACGCGCCCGTGGTCGGGCAGCGCGCCGGCAGCGTGCCCTGGCCGGTCGACTCGGCGCTGGTGGCCATCCTGCGCGAGGGGCGGGTGCTGGTGCCCAGCGCCGACGACCCCCTGGAGGCGGGCGACGAGCTGCTGTTCGTGGCCACCCAGGAGGTCGAGGAGGAGCTGGCGCAGCTGCTGTCGCCGCACCACTAGCGGCTATCAGCGGGTACGGCCGGCCGCCCAGATCATCCACGCCACGGTCGCGGCCCAGCCGGCGATCCCCAGGGCGCCCAGGCGTCCGGCCGCCAGCGCCGCCAGGGCGAAGGCGACCGTGCCCACGCCCGCCACCAGCGCAGCGGGCCGGGAGGGCCGCCACGTGGCGGCGGCCACCGCGCCGGTCCACACGGTCAGCAGGACGTACGCGCCGGCCTCGGGGGTGCTCCGGTTGACCGCCGCGTAGAGGACGGCCAAGGGCAGCACGCGCAGGACCGCCGCGGCGAGGGGCCCGGCGGCCAGCAGGGTCGCGGGGATCGCCAGGGCCGCCAGCGTCAGGCCCGCGGCCATGACCAGGCGGCCGCCGGCGGCGGACTGGAGGGCCGACGGGAGCACGGACGAGAGCATGGACGGGAGGCGGTCGCGGCCCAGCCCGCTGCCGACGATCGTGCCCAGGGCCGTCATGGCGGCGGCGAGGAGGATGATCGTGCGGCGCAGCGGTGCCACCCACGGCCGTGCCGGTGCGACCGCGCCGCCGTGCTCCGCGACCGCGCCGCCGCGCCCGCCACGTTCGCCGTATTCGTCGTATTCGTCGCGCACGCCGTACTCAGCGCGCTCGCCGTAGTCACTACGCTCGCCGTGATCGCCGTACTGGCCGCGCCCGCCGTGATCGCCGTGATCGCCGTGATCGCCATACTCGCCGCGCCCGCCGTGCTTGCCGCGTTCGCCGTACTCGTCGTGCTCCCGCACGGCGCCGAGCTCCCGGTCGTGGAGCGTGTCGTCCGGCTCCGGGCCCGCCATTGCTCCGAGGCCCCGCCCGCCGGGCGCGGACGGCTCGGATGGCCGAGCATGCTCCCCACCCGCCGCCCGGGCATCCGCCTCGTCCGCCCACCGTACCAGCTCGGCCAGCGCACGCGACCCCGTCACCTCCGGGTGGGCTCCGGCGGCCACCAGCGCGGCGTGGGCCTCGCCGTACCCCATCCGGGCGTCGGGATCCCTGGTCATCAGGCCCTCGATGACCCGGCGCAGCCGCTTGACGTTCCGCATCGGCCGCGGCTCGGCCATGAGGATCGACGCCAGCACCGCCACCGGGGTCGGCCCGCGGTACGGCGGAGCGCCCTCCACCGCGGTGTACAGCGTGGCGCCCAGCGACCACAGGTCCGAGGCGGCGGTGGCCGGCTTGCCCTCCAGCCGCTCGGGCGCCATGAAGGCGGGCGAGCCCAGCAGCATGCCGGTGCCGGTGATGGTCGGCGAGTCGGCCACGTGGGCGACGCCGAAGTCGGTCAGCACCACGCCGCCGTCATCCAGCAGCAGCACGTTGCCGGGCTTGACGTCGCGGTGGGTGATCCCGTGGCTGTGGGCCGCGTGGAGGGCGTCGAGCAGCTTGAGGCCGATCTCGACGGCCACCTCCTCGGTCAGCGGCCCCCACCGCTCGACCACGTCGTGCAGCGACTCGGCGGGCAGCAGCTCCATCACGATCCACGGGCTGCCCTCCTCGTGGACGACGTCGTGGATGGTGACCACGCCGGGATGCCGGAGGCGGGCGGCGGCCCTGGCCTCCCTGAGCACGCGCTCGAACGCCTGCTCCCGCTCCTTGCCCACCACCCAGTCGGGCAGGAGGACCTGCTTGAGCGCGACCGGCCGGCCGAGCACCTCGTCGCGGGCCCGCCAGACCACCCCCATGCCGCCGCGTCCCAGCTCGTCGAGGAGCAGGTAGCGGCCGCCAATGAGGCGCGGGGGAGGGTCGGACACGACATGAACGCTACCTGGTCACGGGCGTGGAGCGCTTCCGCGACCGAGGCGGGCGGCGTCAGGCGGGGGCGACGGGCGGCTTGACGGGGGTACGGCCCCGGCCGAGCACCCACAGCATGGCCGCGAACGCCGCCACCTGCAGCGGCCAGCCCATGGCGATCTTGGCGAAGCCCAGCGCGGCCACCGCCTCGTCGCCTCCCGCGAACAGCCACACCGGCAGCTGCACCGCCGCCCTGACCAGGCAGGGCAGCATGAGCAGCCACGTCAGCTTCGTGCACAGGCGGACCACGCCGGGGTCCTTGTGCCAGCCGGTGGGGTCGCCCGTGACGGAGCCGATGAGGAAGCCGACGATCGGCCAGCGCACGACGATCGACAGCAGCATGCCCGCCGCGTACCCGGCGTTGAGCAGGATGCCCGGCAGGAAGTAGTCCTTGGCGTCGCCGCTGCGGCTGGCGAAGAACCACCCCACGGCGATGCCGACGAGGCTGTTGAGCACGAACTGGGGCGTGGAGCGCTGCGCCAGCCGTACCAGGAGCAGCACGACCGCCAGCGAGACGCTGACGATCAGGGACTGCTTCAGGTTCGCGGTAGCGATCCAGGTCACGGTGAACCCGATCGTCGGCACGGCCGCCTCGGCGATGCCGCGCACGCCGCCCAGCGCCTTGGCGAGCTGGGCCCGCACCGCCGCCTCCACGGTGGCGTGGGTGCCCGTCTCGGCCCCGGACGCCGGGGAGTCCGTCTCAGCGCTCATCTACCCTCCAGCTGGGCGCAGCTCGTAGCGCGGGTTGAACATCACCTTACGGCCGTCCTGCATGCTGACCAGCCCTTCGGCCTTGACGATGCGTCCCGGCTCGATGCCGGCGATCTTGCGGCGGCCCAGCCACACCAGGTCGATCACGTCGGACCCGTCGTAGAGCTCGGCTTCCAGGGCCGGAGCGCCGCCGCGTGGACGCAGAGTCACAGTCCGTAGCGTACCGGCTACGCAGAACCGGCGGCGGTTGCTACACGCGACGATGGGAGTCGCCCCGGTGTTTTCGGCGTCTTCCCGCAGCTCCTGGGCCTCCAGCTCGGACTGGCTCGTGGTCAGCCGGCTGAAGAACGCTCGCAAGCCCCCGCGTTTGGAGGGTTCTGCCGTACTCGTCATGATGACTCAGCTTATGCGATGAACCGTCAACGGATTTCGGTGATTTCCGGTCCGCGGATGAATGGGTTGAGATTTGGGTTTTCGTCGGTTTGGTGGGGCCGCTCGTTCGGCCGCCGGAGCGGGATCACCTCCTCGCGCGCCATCGGCTCCTGGCCCCGGACGACCACCACGTCCCTGATGTAGTCCTCGAACCGGGAGGCGTCGCCCTCGGCCGCCGGGCCGCTGATCACCGCCAGCAGCATCCAGCGCGGCCCGTCGATGCCGATGTAGCGGACGGGCCGCGGCCCGGCGTCGGTGTCGGCCTGGCCGGCCACCTCCACGCCGAAGGGGCCCTGCCGCTCCTCGGGCGACTTGAGCGTGCCGCTCACCTTGACCCTGACCTCGTCCCAGATGCCCGAGGACTTGGGCGCGGCGAGCGCCTGCAGCTGCAGCGTGCTGTCCTGGTCGAGCACCACGATCCCGACGTGCTGGTCGCCCATGGCGGCCAGGCGCACCTCAAGGTCGGGGTGCTGCGGGACGCGCAGGCCGCCCAGGTCGATGCGGCCGGTGTCGGGATGCGGCTCGTCGGCGTCCCAGGGGCCCGACTCGCGCATCGGCTCCTCGGCGACCTGTTCGGCCTGCTGTGGCTGTTCGCGACGACGGCGTCGGAACACTTGCCCTCACCTCTTCCAACGTCCAGTGGACCGTACCCGCCGGTGCCGCTGGTCAACGTCTCCGGGCGGCCGGCCACCGTCTTGTCATGTCTTTCAACGCCTCGGGGGTCTTGTCGCATCCGGCGCTAGCGGCCGGTGGACCCGCGTCCTCCCGCGCCGCGCGCCGACCCGGGCAGCTCTTCCACCTCGCAGAACGCCACCCGCTCCACCCGCTGCACGACCAGCTGGGCGATCCGGTCGCCGCGGCTGAGCTTGACCGGCTGGCCGGCGTCGGTGTTGAGGAGGATCACCATAATCTCCCCCCGGTAGCCCGCGTCGATCGTGCCGGGCGCGTTGACCACCGTGACGCCGTGCTCGGCCGCCAGGCCGGAGCGGGGGTGGACGAAGGCCGCGTAGCCGTCGGGCAGGGCGATCGCCACGCCGGTGCGCACGATCGCCCGCTCCCCCGGCCGCAGCACGACCTCCTCGGCGGCGTGCAGGTCGACGCCCGCGTCGCCGGGATGCGCGTAGGAGGGGATGGGCAGCTCGGGGTCGAGCCGCTTGATGAGCACTTCGACGCTCACGGATTCACCTCGTAGTCGTGCTCGGCCGCGATGGCGGCCAGGTCGCCGTGCCTGGCGAAGTGCTCCATCGCGACCTCGATGAACAGGGCGGCCGCGCGCACGGCCACCGGGCCGTCGGGTCCGCCCACGCGCCCTTCAGCCTCAAGGTACGCCTTCCGGCCGGAGATTCCGTTGCACCAGGCCCGAAGGTGGAGTGTCGCGCCGACCGGAACCGGGAGGAGGTAGTCGGTCTCCAGCCGTCCGGTGACATAGGGGCGCTGGAACAGCCAAACCGACATGCCGATGACCTCGTCCATCGCCGCGGCGAGCACCCCGCCGTGGGCCAGGCCGGGCGCTCCCTGGTGCGACTCCCCCACGGTGAACTCCGCCTCGACGCCCATGCCGTCGGGGGTGCGGGCCTTCAGGTGCAGCCCGGTCGGGTGGTCGGCGCCGCAGCCGAAGCAGCGGCTGTAGTGGGAGCCGAGGACCGTGCCGGAAGCCGGGGAACCGGGGCTCCGGCGGGGCGGTTCGGCCCCGCCGGGCGGGGTGGTGAGGGTGGAGCGGGTCACGAGCGACGAGGTTACTCCCCCTCGCCCGCCGGTTTCGCGGGAGCGGGCACGACGGGCTTGACTTCCGCCGCGGGCTCGCTTTCCGCAGCGGGCGGCGCCACAGGAGGCGGGACCGGCTCGTCCGCGGCGGCCGGAGGCGTCCGCGGCTCGGCGGGCGGCAGCTCGGGCGGGGGCTCGTGCCTCAGCTCCGGCAGCGCCCGGTAGATCACCGCGGCGACGGGGACGGCGACCGCCGCCCCCGCGATGCCCGCCAGGATGCCGCCCACCGCCAGGACGATGATGATCGCCAGCGGGTGGAAGTTGAGCGCCCTGCCCACGATGAGCGGCTGCAGGACGTGGTTCTCCAGTTGCTGCTCGATGATGAGGACGCCGACGAAGATGAGCGCGAGGATGGGGCCCTTGGCGCCGAAGGTGACGAGGGTCGCGACCGTCCCGGCGAAGAAGATGCCGACGATCGGGATGAAGCTCGCCAGGAAGATCAGCACGGCCAGCGGCGCCCACAGCGGCACGCCCATGCCCGCCAGCACGATGCCCATGATGAGCCCGTGGACGGCGGCGACGGCCACCGTGCCCTGGACGTAGTGGGACAGGGTGGTCCAGGCGGCCCGCCCGGCCCGGTCGACCCGGGGTGCCATGCGGCCGAACGCCTTCAGGAACCACGCCCAGATCCGGTCGCCGTCCTTGAGCAGGAAGAACGTCACGAACAGCAGCAGCACCAGCCCGGCCAGCACCTCGAAGGCGACCGCGCCCGCGCTCAGCACCGTGCCGGTGATCTGGCTCTGCTGGTCGGAGACCATCTTGGCGATCTCGTTGACGTAGGCGGTGAGCTGCGCCTCCTTCAGGTGCAGCGGCCCGGTGATCAGCCACTCCTGCACCTGGGCCGCGGTCGCCTGGACCTGGGTGACGAGCTTGGGGAACTCCTCGCCCGCCCGCGCCCCCACCAGCCAGCCCGTGCCGACCAGCACCAGCAGGGCGACCAGCATGGTGAGCCAGGTGGCCCAGATGGGGCGCAGGCCGACGGACTTGAGCTTGTGCGTGAGCGGATACAGCAGCGCGGTCAGCAGCAGCGCGACCGCGACCGGCAGCGCCACGAAGCTGAGCCTCGCGATCAGCTGGAACAGGTAGCTGACCACGATGCCGACGAGGATCAGGCACGCGCTCCAGGCCGCCGTCTTGGCCACGAGCGGCGGCACGAGTTTGGTGGCACGGTCGGTGAACACGTGTTCAAGCCTGGCACGGACGCGACCCGGATGCGCGCCTATATCGCCGCCTGTGGACAACCGCACGCGCAAGATCGGGCCTGGGCAGGACAAGCCGGACGTGTCACCGTCGGGTGGTGCGGACGATTCTTCTGGCCACCCTTCCGGTCGCCCTGACCGTCGCGACGGTCCTGCCCGCGCCGCCCGCGCAGGCCGCCACCCGGTCCGGCCTGTCCCTGGAGGTCCTCTCCAGCCGCCCCGACCAGGTCACCGGCGGCGACGCCCTGGTCAGGGTACGGCTGGGCCACGGCGTGCGGCCCTCCCGGGTCAGGGTGCTGCGCAACGGCCAGGACGTCACCGCCTCGTTCAAACCGGCCGACGGCGCGCTCACCGGGCTGGTCGACGGCCTCGCCGTGGGCGCCAACACGCTCACCGCCACGGCCTGGCCGTACCGCGACTCGCTGACCTTACGCAACCACCCGATCACCGGACCCGTCTTCGCCGGGCCCAAGCAGTACCCCTTCGTGTGCAAGACCGAGCGCAGCGGCCTGGGCCCGCCCACGGTCGACAACCACGACGGCCAGGGCTACCGCGTCGAGGGCGGCTGGAGCCGCGACTGCGGCCTCGCGCGGCCGGTGATCGACCGCCTCTACCGGGCCACGGACGGCCGGTTCAAGCCCATGCCCGAGCAGCGGCCCGCCGACATGAGCCGGACGACCCTCCTGGACGGCCGCACCGTCGACTTCGTGATCAGACGGGAACGAGGCGTGATCAACCGCTTCCTGTACTCCATCGCCGTCGTCGAGGACGGCTGGAACCGGCGGGCGATCTTCCGCTTCGACGGCGGCGTCGGCATCGGCCACGACCAGGGCACGCTGGGCGGCGGCCACCTCGACCCGCACGGCCTGGGCAAGGGCTACGCGATCCTGTACTCCTCCGGCACGCGCACCGCCACGCACTACGACCTCATCCTCGGCGGCGAGACGGCGCTGATGGTCAAGGAGCGGTTCGTCGAGCAGTACGGCCCGCCGCTGTACACCGTGGGCCTGGGCGGCTCGGGCGGCGGCATCCAGCAGTACATCTACGGCCAGAACCACGGCGACCGGATCATCGACGCGGCCATCCCGCAGTACTCCTATCCCGACATGGTCACCCAGACCATCCACGTGGGCGACTGCGAGCTGCTCGAACGCTACATGGACGCCGGCCCCCGCTGGGCGAGGTGGGAGGACCGCACCGCGCTCATCGGGTTCAACGCCTCCGACACCGTCGCCAACCCCTACACAGGCAGGCCCGGCTCCACCGAGTGCGTCAACGGCTGGCGCGGCCTGACGCCGCTGGCGATGAACCCCCGGTGGACCGGCGACGACGACCCGGAATGGGCGCGCATGGACCCGCCGGGCGTGAAGGACACCGTCCACTGGACGCACTGGGAGGACGTCAAGAACGTCTACGGCGTGGGCCCCGACGGCTACGCCCGCTCGCCGTGGGACAACGTGGGCGTGCAGTACGGCCTGCGCGCCCTGACAGACGGCGTGATCACGCCGGAGGAGTTCCTGGACCTCAACGCCCGGGCGGGCTCCTGGAAGGAGGCCCGCGACATGGTCCAGGAGGGCTGCCCGTTCGTGCCGGCCTCCTGCCCGGGCGGGTGGGATCCCTGGAGCGCGCGCAACGCCCACCAGGGCGACCCGGCGCCCCGCCGTACCGGAGACCCGGTGGCCATCCGCAACGTGCTGCGCAGCGGCCTGGTCTTCCGCGGCGCCATCGATATCCCGGTCATCGACTGGCGCCACTACCTGGAGGAGGAACTGGACATGCACAACAGCCACCAGTCCTTCGCGGCGCGCAGGCGGATGCTCGACCACGACGGGCGGGCGGACAACCAGGTGATCTGGTTCACCGACGCGCGGCCCGGCGGCGCCCGGTTCGACCAGACGCCCGAGGCGCTGCGGGTGATCGACGAGTGGATGGCCAATATCCGCGCCCGGCCGTGGCGCGGGGTGGCGGGCAACAAGCCGCCCCTGGCGGTGGACCGCTGCTTCGCCGCGGACGGCTCCTCGATCGCGGCCGGGCCGCAGGTGTGGAACGGCGTGCTGGACCGGAGGGAGCCGGGCGCCTGCACCAGGGCCTTCCCGCTCTACTCGACCTCGCGGATCGTGGCGGGCGGGCCGATCGAGGGCGGGGTGTTCAAGTGCGAGCTCCAGCCGGTCGCCAGGGCGATCGCGCGCGGCCTGTACGGGTCCTGGCGCCCGTCCGGGCGGGAGCGGGCGCGGCTGGACCAGATCTTCCCTACAGGGGTGTGTGACTACTGACGGGCAGTTCCCGCATGGTGCGCAGGGGCGAGGCGTAGACCCACAGGAACGCCAGCGACACGCCGACCGCGGCGACCAGCAGCGTCGCCCGGACGCCGATCGCCTCGCCCAGCAGGCCGCCCAGGAAGCCGCCGAGCGGCATCGTGCCCCAGACCAGGAAGCGCATGGTGGCGTTCATGCGGCCCAGCAGCGGCTCGGGAGTGGCCGCCTGGCGGAAGCTGAGCTGGGTGACGTTGTAGACGACCACGGACAGCCCGAACACGAACTCCTGCACGACCACGAGGGCCAGCCGCCAGTCGGCCTCGGCCCAGGGCAGCACGAACCCGAACGGGGCCGACAGCGCGCACGACAGCCAGATCGTCGGCCCCTGGCCGAACCGGGCGACGATCCTGCTGGTGACCATCGCGCCGAGCAGGCCGCCCACGCCGCCCGCTGCGAAGATCAGGCCGATCGTCCCCTCGGCCAGGTCCAGCTCCCTGGCCAGGAGCAGGATGATCATGGGCTGGGCTATCGCCCAGAACAGGTTGAAGGTGCCCGTGCATCCGGCGATGCGGCGCAGCAGGCGGTGGCCGAGCACGAACTTCAGGCCCTCGGCGATCTCGCGGCCCAGGTGGGCGTCGGGACCCCGCTCGGGCCGGCGCTCGCGCTTGCGGATGCCGCCCAGGAACAGCGCCGACCCGGCGAAGCCGACGACCGTCGCGACCATCGCGAAGGGGGCGGTGACGAGCTGGATGAGGTACCCGGCCGCGGTGGGGCCGCCCAGCTGCGAGACCGTGCGGACCACCTCCAGCGCCGAGTTGCCCTGCACCAGCTGGTCGCGCTCGACCAGGTGGGGCAGGTAGCTCTGGTAGGACACGTCGAAGAAGACCGTGCAGACGCCCACGAACAGCGCCACGCCGTACAACTGGTAGACCGTCAGCGCGTCAGCCCACCAGGCCAGCGGCACGCTCGCCAGCGCCGCGGCCCTGGCCCAGTCGGCCACGATCATCACCGAGCGCTTGCGCATGCGGTCGACGATCGCGCCCGCGGGCAGGCCGACCAGCGCGAACGGCAGGGTCTCGAACATGACCAGCAGGCCGACCTGGAACGGGCTGGCGTTCAGGGTGTTGACCGCGATCAGCGGCAGGGCCAGCATGAGCACCTGGGTCCCCACCTGGCTGGCGGTGTTGGCCAGGAAGAGGCCGCGGAAGTCGTGGTTGCGGAGGAGGGCGAAGCGCGTCACGGGGACCAGGGTCGCGCAACCGATTGATAAATGTCAATCAGTTATAGGCTCTGAGGGCATGGGGATCAACAAGCGACCGGCCACCGAAGCCGAGGCCCGTGCGCTCGCCTCCGCCATCCGGCTGCGCATCCTGCGGCTGTGCCTGGACTCGGCGCTGACCAACAAGGAGATCGCGCAGCGGCTCAACGCCAACCCGGCGACCGTCCTGCACCACGTGCGCAAGCTCGTCGCGACCGGCTTCCTCGCCGCAGAACCCTCGCGCAGGGGACCGCGCGGGTCGACCGAGATCCCCTACCGGGCCACCGGGAAGTCGTGGGAGATGGACATCCGGGAGTCGGGGGTGAGCGGGCACCACGCGATGCTGCAGGCCTTCCTGGAGGAGTACCGGCCGGTGGCCGACGCGGAGGACACGCTGCTCACCCGGCTGGGGCTGCGGCTGACCAGGCAGGAGCTGTCGGAGCTGGAGCGGCGGCTGCACGAGGTGTTCGAGGACTTCCGCACCCGCACGCCCTCGCCGGGGGCGGTGCCGTACTCGGTGTTCCTGGCGATGCACCGCGACGTGTCGCGGGAGCCGTAGGGGCGCTCAGCCGTCGAGCTCGACCGTCACCGTGAACGTCTCGCCCGGCTCCAGCACGAACTCCTCGACGTTCCCCGCGCCGCACAGGTCGTCCTGCGCCAGCCGTACCTGCTCGAACTCCGGCCCGGACACGGTCAGGCGCGACACCTCGGCCCGCATGGAGCGCTTGGCCTCGGACTTGGCCTTGCGGATGCGGCTCAGCACCTCCGAGGCCACCGCCAGCACCGCCGGGTCGCCCGGGCCCGGGTCGGGAGACGGCCACGAGGAGCGGTGGACGGACCCCGGACGCCACCACGACCACACCTCTTCGGTGACGAAGGGCAGGAACGGGGCGAACAGCCGCAGCTGCACGTCCAGGGCGCTGCGCAACGCCGCGTGCGCCGAGGAGGCGGCGGGGCCCGGCTCATACGCCCGGGCCTTGACCAGCTCCAGGTAGTCGTCGCAGAACGACCAGAAGAACCGCTCGGTGACCTCCAGGGCCCGCGCGTAGTCGTAGCCCTCGAACGCCTCGGTCGCCTCCCGCACCACCCCGGCCAGGCCCGCCAGCATGGACAGGTCCAGCGGCTCGGTGACCTCGCCGCCCTCGGGGAACGACAGGACGAACTTGGCCGCGTTCAGGATCTTGATCGCCAGCCGCCTGCCGATCTTCATCTGCCCGATGTCGAAGGCCGTGTCGGTGCCCGGCCGCCCGCCGGCCGCCCAGTAGCGCACCGCGTCGGAGCCGTACTGCTCCAGCAGCCCCATCGGGGTGGTGACGTTCCCCTTGGACTTGGACATCTTCTTGCGGTCGGGGTCGAGGATCCACCCCGAGATCGCGACGTTGCGCCACGGCAGCGCGTCGAACTCCTGGTGGGCGCGCAGCACCGTGGAGAACAGCCACGTGCGGATGATCTCGTGCGCCTGCGGGCGCAGGTCCATGGGGTAGACGCGCGAGAACAGGTCGGGGTCCCGCTCCCAGCCGCCGGCGATGAGCGGCGTGAGCGAGGAGGTGGCCCAGGTGTCCATGACGTCGGGGTCGCCGACGAAGCCGCCGGGCTTGCCGCGCTGGTCCTCGGTGTATCCCGGCGGCGCGTCGGAGGACGGGTCGACCGGCAGCATGTCCTCGGTCGGCAGGATGGGCGAGCCGTCGTCGACGGAGTACCACACCGGGATCGGCACGCCGAAGAAGCGCTGGCGCGAGATGAGCCAGTCGCCCGCCAGCCCCTGGACCCAGTTGTCGTAGCGCACGCGCATGTACGGCGGGTGCCAGGCCAGCTCGGCGCCGCGCTCCAGCAGCCGCTCGCGCAGCTCGGCGTCGCGCCCGCCGTTGCGGATGTACCACTGCCGGGTGGTGACGATCTCCAGCGGCTTGTCGCCCTTCTCGTAGAACTTCACCGGGCGGACGACCGGCCGCGGCTCGCCGTCGAGGTCGCCGGAGGCGCGCAGCATCTCGACGATCCGCTCGCGCGCGCTGTGGACGGTCTTGCCCGCCAGCTCCTTGTACGGCTCGGGGTCCACGCCCTCGGGCGGCTCGTGCAGCATGCGCCCGTCCCAGCCGATCACCGCCCGGGTGGGCAGGTCGAGCTCCCGCCACCAGGTGACGTCGGTGACGTCGCCGAAGGTGCAGATCATCGCGATGCCGGTGCCCTTGTCCGGCTCGGCCAGGGGGTGCGCCAGGACGGGCACCTCCACGCCGAACAGGGGCGACAGCACGGTGGTGCCGACCAGCGGCTTGTAGCGCTCGTCGTCGGGGTGGGCGACCAGCGCCACGCAGGCCGGGATGAGCTCGGGCCGCGTCGTCTCGATCCACACCGGCCCGCCGTCGCCGTAGAAGGAGATCCGGTGGAAGGCGCCCGGCCAGTCGCGGTCCTCCAGCTCGGCCTGGGCGACGGCGGTGCGGAAGGTGACGTCCCACAGCGTCGGCGCCTCGGCGCGGTAGGCCTCGCCGCGCCGGAGGTTGCGCAGGAAGGCCAGCTGGGAGGCGCGCCGCGCGGCGCCGTCGATGGTCGCGTAGGTCAGCGTCCAGTCCACCGACAGGCCCAGGCGGCGCCACAGCTCCTCGAAGGCCTTCTCGTCCTCGGCCGTCAGCCGCTCGCACAGCTCGATGAAGTTGCGCCGCGAGATCGGGATCGGGCTCTTGCCCGGCTTGGCGGGCGGGACGAACCCGGGGTCGTAGGGCACCGACGGGTCGCAGCGCACGCCGAAGTGGTTCTGCACCCGGCGTTCGGTGGGCAGGCCGTTATCGTCCCACCCCATGGGGTAGAAGACCTCGCGCCCGCGCATGCGCTGGAAACGGGCGACGGTGTCGGTGTGGGTGTAGGAGAAGACGTGGCCGACGTGGAGCGAGCCGGAGACCGTCGGCGGGGGCGTGTCGATGGAGTAGATGTCGGCGCGCTCGCGGGTCCGGTCGAACCGGTAGGTCCCCTCGGCCTCCCACCGGGCTACCCATACCTGCTCCAGGCCGTCCAGAGTCGGTTGATCCGGCACGCGAGCATGGGCGGGCAGCTGGTTTGTCATGGCTGTAGATGGTACGGCGTCACGTCTGGCGACGTGGGAATGGAATAGGGTTCGTTACATGGCAGATGAGAAGCCCGACCTGGCATGGCGGGCCATTGGCGGCCTCATTGGCCTGGCGACCGCGTGGGCGGCCAGGAAGGCCCTCGGCTACGCCTGGGTCAAGGTCACCGGCAAGGAGCCACCGGTCGACTCCGAGTCGCCCGAGGTCAGCATGGCCGAGGCGATCGGCTACGCGGTGGTGATGGGCGTCGGCATGTCCGTGGCGCAGATCGTGGTCAACAAGACCGCCAAGAAGCGCTACGACGCATGGCGGGCGCTCAAGACTCCAAAGCCGTGAGGAACTCCCCGGCCCAGCGGTTCACGTCATAGGTCGACACCCGGCGGCGAAGCGCGCGCATCTTGCGCGCCTTCTCCTCCGGGGTCGCCCGCATCGCCGCCAGGATCGTCTTCTTGACCCCGTCGACGTTGTAGGGGTTGACCAGGTAGGCCTGGTGCAGCTCGCCCGCCGCCCCGGCGAACTCGCTCAGCACCAGCGCGCCGCGCAGGTCGTGGTGGCAGGCGACGTACTCCTTGGCGACCAGGTTCATGCCGTCGCGCAGCGGCGTCACCACCATGAGGTCGGCGGCGAGGTAGAGCGAGACCAGCTCGGTCCGGTCGTAGGACTGGTGGAGGTACTGCACCGGCTGGTGGCCCAGCAGCGAGTGCTCGCCGTTGATGCGCCCCACCTGCAGCTCGATGTCGTCGCGCAGCCGCCGGTACTCCTCCACGCGCTCCCGGCTGGGGGTGGCGATCTGCACGAACACCGCCTCGCCCGGCTCGATCGACCCCTCGTCCAGCAGCTCGCCGAAGGCCGTCAGGCGCTGGCCGATGCCCTTGGTGTAGTCCAGCCGGTCCACGCCGAGCAGCAGGTACTCGGGATCGCCCAGCTCCACGCGGATCTCCTTGGCGCGGTGGACGATCTGCGGGTCGCGGGCCAGGGTGTCGAGCTCGGCGAAGTCGACCGAGATGGGGAAGGCCTGCGCCCTGACGACGCGGTCCTCGTAGAAGATCTCGTTGCCCTTGTAGGCCAGGCCGAGCAGCCGGCGGCACAGCCGGATGAAGTTGGAGGCGCCGCCGGGCAGCTGGAAGCCCACCAGGTCGGCGCCCAGCAGGCCCTCGACGACCTCCTTGCGCCAGGGCAGCCGCCAGAACAGCTCCACCGGCGGGAACGGGATGTGCAGGAAGAACCCGATGCGCAGGTCCGGCCGCAGCTCGCGCAGCATCGCGGGCACCAGCTGCAGCTGGTAGTCCTGCACCCACACGACCGCGCCCTCCTCGGCCACCTCCGCCGCCGCCTCGGCGAAACGCCGGTTGACGGTGCGGTAGGCCTCCCACATCGTGCGGTGGAACACCGGGGGCGCGACGACGTCGTGGTAGAGCGGCCACAGCGTGGCGTTGGAGAAGCCCTCGTAGTAGAGCTCGATCTCCTCGGCCGACATCGGGATCGGGATGAGGTGCATCCCGTCGTGCTCGAAGGGCTCCAGCGTCTCGTCGGCCGCCCCGTGCCAGCCCAGCCAGGCGCCGTCGCGCCGCTGCATGACCGGGGCTATCGCCGTCACCAGTCCGCCCGGGCTCCTGCGCCACGCCGCCGAGCCGTCCGGCCCGGTCGTTCGGTCCACCGGCAACCTGTTGGCCACGATCAGAAACGAGCTGCGGCCTGTCACTACGCCTCCGTCTTCGCTACCCCGCCCAGACTCTCCGGGAGCCGTGATCGGCGGCTCCCCGCGGGCCGTCCGCCGTAGCTGCCCCGTGGGGTCCTCGCGGCGTGGCGGGGCGGCATGCCCGCTCAGCATGCCTCACCTGGGCTTCCGCCCACCGAACGTGCCCGTGCCAGAGATCTCCGCGAGCTCGCGTACGGCGAGCGGCGCCGTAAAAGCATTGCCCGTAACCCCGGCAAACAAACACGAAGTAAGCGTTTCCCCCCACTCTGTGACAGGTGTCACGCTTCGAACTCGACCACCACCTCGGGCGTGACCGGGCGGCTCTGGCAGGCCAGCGCGTACCCGCCCGCCACCTCCTCCTGCTCCAGCGCGTAGTTGGCGTCCATGGCCACCTCGCCCCGCAGCACCCGCACCCGGCAGGTGCCGCAGACGCCGCCGCGGCAGGCGTAGGGCGCGTCGGGGCGGGCCCGCAGCGCCGCGGACAGCAGGCTCTCGTCCTCGCGCAGCGGGATCTCGGTGGTGCGCCCGTCGAGGGTGAACGTCAGCCGGGCGCCACCGGGAGCACGAGAGGGAGCACGGCTGGAAGCGCGGCCGGAGGCGGGCGGCTCGCCCGCGTAGAACAGCTCGGCGTGCACGCTCTTGCCGGCCAGCACGGTCCTGGCGGTCTCCACCAGGCCGAGCGGGCCGCACAGGTAGTACTCGTCGCCCTCGCCCAGCAACGGCAGCAGCGCGCGCAGCTTGGCCTCGTCGATGCGGCCGCTGGTGACGGGCGCCTCCTGCGGCTCGCGGCTGAGCACGTGCAGGAGCGTGAAGCGCGGGCCGTACCTGTCTTTGAGGTCGGCCAGCTCCTCGGCGAACATCACCTCGCGCGCCGTGCGGTTGCCGTAGATCAGCGAGAAGCGGCTGCGCGGCTCGGCCGCCAGCGTGGTGGCGGCCAGCGAGAGGATCGGCGTGATGCCGCTGCCCGCCGCGATGGCTACATGATGTCGCGAAATATCCGGCTTTAGCGGGACGTGGAAGCGGCCCAGCGGCGGCATGGCCTCCAGCACGTCGCCGGGCTTCAGCCGGGAGGTCGCCCACTCGGAGAACGCCCCGCCGGGCAGGCGCTTGACGCCGATCCTGAGCGGCCCGCCCACCGGCGAGCAGATCGAGTAGCTGCGCCGCACCTCCACGCCGTCCAGGTGGACGCGCAGCGTCAGGTGCTGGCCCTGGACGAACGGCAGGCGCTCGGCGAAGGTGATCGCGACCGCGTCCTCGGTCAGCCGGTCCACGGCCGCGACCGTCAGCGGCTGGAAGCGGCTCACGGTCAGATCTCCTTGACGTGTTCGAAGGGTTCCAGGCAGTCGGTGCAGGTGAACAGGGCCTTGCAGGCGGTCGAGCCGTACCGGCTGACCAGGCGGGTGCGGGGCGAGCGGCAGCGCGGGCAGCGGGGGCTCAGCGTCAGGGCCACCGCGCGGCCGGGCGGCGAGATGCCGTGCTCGCGCAGCTTGGCGCGGCCCTCCTCGGTGATCCAGTCCGTGGTCCAGGGCGGCGAGAGCACGGTCCTGACGCTCGCGCCCGGCAGTGCCCTGCGCAGGTCGTCGCGGATGGCGTCCATCGCCGGGCAGCCGGAGTACGTCGGGGTGATGACGACCTCGATGCCGCCGTCCTCGCGGCGCACGACGTCGCGCAGGATGCCCAGGTCGCCCAGCGTGAGCACGGGCAGCTCGGGGTCGGGCACGGCGGCCGCGATGGCCCGCGCCTCCTCCAGCGTCACCATCGCGCCCCCGGGTGCTCGCGGTGCAGGGACTGCATCTCCGCCAGGAGCGCGGCCAGGTGCTCGGTGTGCTCGCCCCTGCGTCCCCCGGTCCGCTGCCCGGTCTCCGGTACGGCCAGCGACGCCTCGCGCAGCGTCCCGCCGACGAAGGCGTCCCAGGGGGCGCGCAGGCCGGGATCGTCCTCGAACAGCTCGCCGGTGTAGGGCCACAGGTCCGCCAGGGCGGCCGTCATGCGCCGGTGCGACTCCTCGGTGCCCAGGCCCAGGCGCAGCGTCCACACGCGGGCGTAGTCGCGGTGGTAGGCGATCTCCTTGACGCCCTTGGCGGCCACCTCGTCCTCGGGGTGCCCGCCGTACAGCTCGAAGAGGAAGGCCGTGTAGAGCAGGTGGCGCACGACGGTGTGGGCGAAGTCGCCGTTGGGCTGCTCGACGAGCAGGCAGTTGCGGAACTCGCCCGGGTCGCGCAGGTAGGCCAGCTCGTCCTCGTCGCCGTGCCGCGACAGCAGCGCCCGCGCCTGGCCGAGCAGGTCGAGCGAGAGGTTGGCGAGGGCGACCTCCTCCTCCAGCGTCGGCGCCCAGGTGATCCACTCGGCCAGGCGGTGGGACAGGACGAGGCAGTCGTCGCCGATGGCCAGGGAGTTCAGAGGGTTGCCGTGCTTGCCGGTGCCCTCGACAGGCTCGGTCACAGGTGCTTCACCCCCTCGGGCAGCTCGTAGAAGGTCGGGTGGCGGTAGGGCTTGTCGGCGGCGGGGTCGAAGAAGGCGTCCTTCTCGTCGGGGGAGGAGGCGGTGATCTGGGCGGCCGGGACCACCCAGATGCTCACCCCCTCCTGGCGGCGGGTGAACAGGTCGCGCGCGTGGCGCAGGGCCAGCTCGGCGTCCTCGGCGTGCAGGCTACCGACGTGGACGTGCGACAGGCCGCGCCTGGGGCGCACGAACACCTCCCACAGCGTCATGCCGCGGCCCTCCCGCCCTTCCCGGCGGCCTTGCTCGCGTAGGCTTCCGCGGCCTCGCGCACCCAGGCGCCGTCCTCGTGCGCCTTGCGGCGGTGCGCCATGCGCTCGGCGTTGCAGGGCCCGTCGCCGGCCAGCACCCGCTTGAACTCCTCCCAGTCGATGGGGCCGTAGTCGTAGTGGCCGCGCTCGGGGTTCCAGCGCAGGTCCGGGTCGGGCAGGGTGAGGCCGAGCACCTCCGCCTGGGGGACGATCATGTCGACGAAGCGCTGGCGCAGCTCGTCGTTGGAGTGCCGCTTGATCTTCCAGGCCATCGACCGGGCCGAGTGGGTCGACTCGGCGTCGGGCGGGCCGAACATCATCAGCGACGGCCAGTACCACCGGTCGACGGCCTCCTGGGCCATCCGCCGCTGCTCGGGCGTGCCGTGGGCGAGCGTGTAGAGCAGCTCGAAGCCCTGGCGCTGGTGGAAGCTCTCCTCCTTGCAGATGCGCACCATCGCCCGCGCGTAGGGGCCGTAGGAGCAGCGGCACAGCGGCACCTGGTTGACGATCGCCGCGCCGTCCACCAGCCAGCCGATCGCGCCCACGTCGGCCCAGGTCGGCGTCGGGTAGTTGAAGATCGAGGAGTACCGCTGGCGGCCCTCGTGCAGGGCGTCCAGCAGCTCCTCGCGGGAGACGCCCAGCGTCTCGGCGGCGCCGTACAGGTAGAGCCCGTGGCCGGCCTCGTCCTGCACCTTGGCCAGCAGGATCGCCTTGCGCTTCAGGCTGGGCGCGCGGGTGATCCAGCTGCCCTCCGGCTGCATGCCGATGATCTCGGAGTGGGCGTGCTGGGCGATCTGCCGGATGAGA
This sequence comes from Thermoactinospora rubra, assembly GCF_002093975.1. Lineage (GTDB taxonomy): Bacteria > Actinomycetota > Actinomycetes > Streptosporangiales > Streptosporangiaceae > Nonomuraea > Nonomuraea rubra_A. The sequence continues at coordinate 117,788 of NZ_KZ084327.1, read as the reverse complement.
GTCTTGCGGTAGCCCTCGGGCATCTCGTCGCGCGGCTCGATCCGCTCGTCCCTCGCGATGAGCTCCTCGAAGGTCGTCACCATGTGTAGAACCCCTTCCCCGTCTTGCGTCCCAGCTCGCCCGCGGCCACCTTCTCGCGCAGGATGCGCGGCGGCTCGAAGCGCGGGCCGAGCTTGGCGTGCAGGTACTCCGCGATGGCCAGGCGCACGTCCAGGCCCACCAGGTCGCCCAGCTTGATCGGGCCCATCGGGTGGTTGTAGCCCAGCTCCATCGCGGTGTCGATGTCCTCGGGCGCGGCCACTCCCTCCTCGACCATGCGCATCGCCTCCAGGCCGAGCAGCACGCCCAGGCGGCTGGTGGCGAAGCCGGGCGAGTCGCGGACGACCACGCTGGTCTTGCCGAGCAGGGCGACGTAGCCCTTGGCGCGCTCCAGCACGTCGGCGGCGGTGGCGCCGGTGACGATCAGCTCGACGAGCCGCTGCACCGGGACCGGGTTGAAGAAGTGCATGCCCAGGAAGCGGTCCGGGCGCCGCAGCGCCGCCGACAGCTCGCCGATGGACAGGGAGCTGGTGTTCGTGGCGAGTACGGCTCCCGCCGCGATCCTCGACTCGGCCTCGGCCAGAATCTCGGCCTTCAGCTTGGGGTCCTCGGGGACGGCCTCGACGACCAGCTCGGCGTCCTCGGGCACGGGGCCCATGGTCAGCCGGGTGAGCGCCTCCTCGGCGGACACGCCGGCCGTCCTGGTCCCGCCTGCCTTGGATTCCGCGATGGCCAGGCCCTTGGCGATCCGGGCGCGGGCGGCCTCGGCCTCCGGCTCCTGCACGGTCACCTCGGCCCCGGCCGTCAGGAACACCTGGGCGATGCCGGAGCCCATGCGCCCGCCGCCGATCACTGCCACCTTCACCGCTGCTCCTGCGACTTTTCCAGAAATTTCCTCATCCTGGCGTGCTTGTCCGGATCCTCGAAGAGGACGGCCTGCGCGAGCTGGTCGGTCAGCGGATGCCCCTCGGAGTCCAGCACGAGCTTGGTCAGCCGCAGGGCCAGCGCCGACATCCTGCCCATCCGGTCGATGAGCCGGTGCGCGGCCGCCTCCAGCTCCTGCGGCTCGTGCAGCTCCGCGACCAGGCGGCAGGCCAGCGCCTCCTCGGCCTCGATGGTGTGCCCGGCCAGCAGCACGAGCTTGGCCAGCGGCTCGCCCACCAGCTCCTTCAGCCGCCAGCACGCCCCGGCCCCGGCGATGATGCCCAGATGCGGCTCGGGGTTGCCGAACCGGGCGCGCGTGCTGGCCAGGCGGATGTCGCAGGCGTAGGCCAGCTCCGCGCCGCCGCCGAGCGCGTAGCCGTCCACGGCCGCCACGGTCGGCATCGGCAGCCGCCGGATCCGCTCGAACAGCGTGCTGTTGATGCCCTGCAACGCCTCCTCGCGCCCGCGCTCGGCCAGCTCGGCGATGTCCGCCCCGGCCGCGAAGAACCCGTCGCCGCCGGTCAGCAGCAGCGGCTTGGGGTCCCGCTCCAGCAGGTCGCACACGTGGTGCAGCTCGTCGACCATCTCGGCGTTGATCGCGTTGCGCACCTCGGGCCGGTGCAGCCGGACGACCACGCGGTCCTCGCTCCCTTCCAGCCGCAGCGTCCTCATCGCGCCGTCCTCGTCCGCTCTGTTCTCATACGCGCTCCACCAGCATCGCCACGCCCTGCCCGACGCCCACGCACAGCGTCGCCAGGCCGCGCCGCCCGCCTTCCCGCTCCATGCGGCCGAGCAGGGTGACGGTGAGCCTGGCCCCGGAGCAGCCCAGCGGGTGGCCCAGCGCGATGGCCCCGCCGTCGGCGTTGACGCGCTCCGGCTCCAGGCCGAGACGCCGCACGCAGGCCAGCACCTGGGGGGCGAACGCCTCGTTGATCTCGACGGTGTCCAGGTCGCCGGCGCTCCATCCGGCGCGGGCCAGGGCCTTCCGCGTGGCGGGCACCGGGCCCAGGCCCATCAGGTGCGGCTCGACGCCGGCCGCCGCGCCCACGACCACGCGCGCCCTCGGCGTGAGCCCGTGGCGGCGCACCGCCTCCTCGCTGGCGACCACGACGGCGGCGGCCCCGTCCGACAGCGGCGAGGACGACCCGGCGGTCACGATCCCGTCGGCGCGGAAGACGGTCTTGAGCCGGGCGAGCCGCTCCAGCGAGGTGTCCGCCCTCGGCCCCTCGTCCGCCGCGGCCTCGCCCACCGGCACGATCTCGGCCGCGAACCGGCCCTCCTTGGCGGCCGCGACCGCCCGCTCGTGCGAGCGCAGCGCCCACTCGTCGGACTCCTGGCGCGTGATGCCGTCGAGCGCGGCGACCTCCTCGGCGGTCTCGCCCATCGACAGGGTGGTGCGGGAGTCGAAGCGGGGGTTGGTGAAGCGCCACCCCAGCGAGGTGTCGGCCACCTCTCCCGGCCTGGCCCACGGCGTGCCGGGCTTGGCCATCACCCACGGGGCCCGGGTCATCGACTCCACTCCCCCGGCGACGACCACGTCCGCCTCGCCGGACCGTACGGCCTGCGCCGCCGCCACGACGGCCGACAGCCCGCTGGCGCACAGGCGGTTCACGGTGTAGGCGGGCACGGTGTGCGGCAGGCCCGACAGCAGCACGGCCATCCTGGCGACGTTGCGGTTGTCCTCTCCGGCCTGGTTGGCGGCGCCGAGCACGACCTCGTCGACCGCCTCGGGGTCCACGCCGCCGCGCCGTACGGCCTCGCCGACCACAAGGGCGGCCAGGTCGTCCGGCCGCACGCCCGCCAGCGCCCCGCCGTACCGGCCCATGGGCGTGCGCACGCCGCCCACCAGGTACACGGCCGTCATGCCGGCCTCCGGGACTGGACGAGGTGGAAGCGGCCCGCCACGTAGCCGGGGTCGGTGAGCGAGGCGGTGGCGGCCGGGTTGGCGCCGGTGCCGTGGTAGTCGCTGAAGGCGGCCGACTGGTTGACGAAGACGCCGCCGGTCAGGTTGCACGACAGGTTGACCCCGGCCTCCAGCGCCGCCCGCTCGGCCGCGTCCAGCACCTGCGGGGAGGTGGAGTAGACCGACGCGGTGAGCGCCCCGCGGGCAGCGGTGGTGCGCCGCAGCACCTCCAGCGACTCCTCCGTCGAGGAGGTGGGGACGAGGAACGCGATGGGCCCGAAGTGCTCGCGCCCGTAGACGTCCTCCCGCGAACGGTCGACCTTGACGACGACCGGGGTGCGGATGACCGCGTCGGGGAACGCCGGGTGCTTCAGCGCCCGCGACTCCACCACCACCTCGCCCAGCGAGGGAGCGTTCTCCACCCGCTCCAGCACCGCGTCGTTGACGATCGCGCCGGTCAGCTCGACCGCCCGCGCGTCGTCGCCGAGCAGCTTGCCGAGCGCCCCGGCCAGACCGGAGGCCACGTCGTCGAAGCTCTTGTGCCCCTCGTCGGTGTCGATGCCGGACTCCGGCACGAGGATGTTCTGCGGCGCGGTGCACATCTGCCCGCTGTAGAGCGACAGGGAGAAGGCGATGTTGCCGAGCATGCCGCGCCAGGAGTCGGTGGAGTCGAGCACGACCGTGTTGACCCCGGCCTTCTCGGTGTGGACCAGCGCCTGCCGGGCGTTGCGCTCCAGCCAGTCGCCGTACTCGGTGGAGCCGGTGAAGTCGACGATGCGCACGTCGGGGTGCGTGGCCAGCTCCGAGGCCAGCCGCGACTCCTCCTCGGCGGCCAGCTGCACGAGCCCCGGCTCGAAGCCCGCCTCCGCCAGCACCTCCCGCGCGACCTGCACGGTGATCGCCAGCGGCAGGACGGCGCGCGGGTGCGGCTTGACGATCACCGGGTTGCCCGTGACGAGCGAGGCGAACAGGCCCGGGTAGGCGTTCCAGGTCGGGAACGTGTTGCACCCGATCACCAGGGCCACGCCGCGCGGCACGACGGTGAACTTCTTGTCCATGACCACCGGGTCGCCCTTGCCGGGCTTCTCCCAGCGGGTCCGCTCGGCCGAGGAGGTCATGGCGGCGTAGCCGTACGCGACGGCCTCCAGCGCCCGGTCCTGCGCGTGCGGCCCGCCGGCCTGGAAGGCCATGACGAACGCCTGGCCGGTGGTGTGCTGGACGGCGTTGGCGATCTCGAAGCTGCGCTCGTTGAGCCGCTTGATGATCTCGACGCAGGTCAGCGCGCGGGCCGGCGGCCCGGCGTCGCGCCAGGCGGGCATCGCGGCCCTGGCCGTGGCGATCAGCGTCTCCACGTCCGTGGCGGGGTAGGTGACGCCCAGGTCGATGCCGTACGGCGAGCGCTCGGCGCCGACCTGCGGGCCGGGCTGCGTCAGCGGGAAGGGCTTGCCGAGGTAGGCCTCGAAGGCCTCCTTGCCGCGCTCGGCGGCGCCCTCGCCGTACACGCGGGGGCTCGGGGACTCGGGGAAGGCCGACCAATACGCCCGCTCCGCGATGGCCGAGAGGGCTTTGTCCAGGGTGTCGCGATGCTGTTCGTACATGCGCCGTCCCTCTCTTGACAGGAATCGCCGGATGTTGAGATGTTTACCGAACATTCGGTCAGTTGACAAGGGAGACCTCCGTTGGACAGCTCGCGTCGGATGCTGGCGGCCGATGTGGCCTCCAATGCGCTGGGCATCGAGCTGCTGGAACTGGACCAGGGCCGGGCGGTGTGCCGGATGACGGTGACCGACGCCATGATCAACGGGCACGACCTGTGCCACGGCGGGTACGTCTTCCTGCTCGCCGACACGGCCTTCGCCTGTGCCTGCAACACCTACGGCCCGGTCACGGTGGCCGCCGGGGCCGACATCACCTTCGTCTCCCCCGCCCGCGCGGGCGACGTCCTGGTCGCCGAGGCCGTCGAGCGGACCAGGTACGGCAGGAGCGGCCTGTACGACGTCACCGTGCGCGGCCCCGGCGGCCGGGTGGTCGCCGAGATGCGCGGACGCAGCCGGATGCTTCGAGAGGAGTGACGCGGTGCACAACGCCATGCAAGACGCCATGCCGGACCGGGCCGAGCGCATGTCGCGTGACGAACTCCAGGCCCTCCAGCTGGAACGGCTGCAGTGGACGCTGCAGCACGCCTACGACAACGTGCCGCTCTACCGGCGCAAGTTCGACGAGGCCGGCGTCCATCCGAACGACTGCAAGTCGCTGGAGGACCTGGCGAACTTCCCCTTCACCACCAAGGACGACCTGCGCGAGCAGTACCCCTTCGGCATGTTCGCGGTGCCGCGCGAGCAGGTGGTGCGCGTCCACGCCTCCAGCGGCACCACCGGCAAGCCGACCGTGGTCGGCTACACCAGGGCCGACATCGACACGTGGGCGGAGGTGATGGCCCGCTCGATCCGGGCGGCGGGCGGCCGTCCCGGCGACATCGTGCACGTCGCCTACGGCTACGGCCTGTTCACCGGCGGGCTGGGCGCCCACTACGGGGCCGAGCGGCTGGGCTGCACGGTCGTGCCGGTCTCCGGCGGCATGACGCCCCGCCAGGTGCAGCTCATCGTCGACTTCCAGCCCTCGGTCATCATGGTGACCCCGTCGTACATGCTGGCGATCCTGGACGAGTTCGAGCGCCAGGGCCTCGACCCGCGCGGCACGGCCCTGCGGGTGGGGGTGTTCGGCGCCGAGCCGTGGACCGAGGAGATGCGGCGGGAGATCGAGGAGCGCTTCGGCATCGACGCCGTCGACATCTACGGCCTGTCGGAGGTGATCGGGCCGGGTGTGGCGCAGGAGTGCGTGGAGACCAAGGACGGCCTGCACATCTGGGAGGACCACTTCTACCCCGAGACCGTCGACCCCTTCACCGGCGAGCCCGCCCCCTCCGGCGAGCTGGTCTTCACCTCGCTCACCAAGCAGGCCATGCCGGTCATCCGCTACCGCACCCGCGACCTGACCGAGCTGCTGCCCGGTACGGCGCGGCCCGCCTTCCGCCGCATGCGCAAGGTCACCGGCCGCACCGACGACATGATCATCCTGCGTGGCGTGAACGTCTTCCCCACGCAGATCGAGGAGCTCGTGCTGCGCACGCCCGGCCTGTCGCCGCACTTCCAGCTGCAGCTGACCCGGCCGGAGCGGCTGGACGTCATGACCGTGCGGGTGGAGGCCCGGCCGGGGTTCGAGGCGCGCGAGCAGGCCGCCGGATCGCTGGCCAGGGCGATCAAGGACACCGTCGGCGTCAGCGTCGAGGTGGAGATCGTGGACCCCGAGACGCTGGAACGCTCGGTGGGCAAGCTCAAGCGGGTCGTCGACCGGCGAGCCACAACGGGATAGACGGGATAATCGATGACATGACCACCAGTCCCAGGCGTCGCGGGCACGACCCGGAGTCCGTGCTCCGCACGGCCGTGGGCGTGTTCAACGAACGCGGCTACGACGGGACCAGCATGGAGGACCTGGCCCGTGCGCTCGGCGTCACCAAGTCGGCGATCTACTACCACGTGCCCGGCAAGGAGCAGCTGCTCGCCAGGGCCCTGGACCGCGCGCTCGACGGCCTGTTCGAGATGATCGCCGACGAGCGCGCGTCCTCGGGCCGGGCGATCGACCGCCTGGAGTGGGTGGTACGGCGCAGCGTCGCGATCCTGGTCGACCGCCTGCCGTACGTGACGCTGCTGCTGCGCGTCCACGGCAACAGCCCCACGGAGCTGCGGGCGCTGGAGCGGCGCAGGGAGTTCGACCGCTTCGTCAGCGCGCTGGTCAAGGAGGCGGCGGCCGACGGCGACATCCGGCCGGACATCGATCCGGCGCTGGTCACGCGGCTGCTGTTCGGGACGGTCAACTCCATCACGGAGTGGTACCAGCCGGGCAGGGGCGCCACGGCCGACGACGTGGCCGAGGCCATCGTCAGAATCTCGTTCGACGGTCTGCGGGTCTGACGGTCCGCACCAGCAGGCGGGCCTGGCGACGGCGGCCCCGGGCGGGGCGCTCGTCCTCTTCGGTCACGGGGGCGATCAGTTCGGCGAACCACGGGTGCATCGCGATCACGCTGCCAGGCTCAGGGCGTAGGCGCGCTCGACGGCCTCCAGCGCCCACCGCATCCGGGCGGCGTAGGTCTCGGGGTGGTCGCCCGCCTCCTGGGCCACATAGGCGGCGCACCGGGCCGGGTCGCCGCCGCAGGCGCACAGGGACGTCTCGACGGCGCGGCGGATCTGCTCGGGGGTGAGCGCCTGGGAGGGCTGAAGGGGAGAGGCGAACAGCACCTGGGCGAGGTCGGCGGTGGTCATGGGGTCCTCCTTCATCGGTCCGTCACTGGAATAGACCGTGGAGGACGCCGAAACTCATCGCTCTTCGAGGCTCCTGTGTCAGCTATTTCCCGGCTGTTTCGCCGGGCTGTGCCCTGGCCGGTCCAGGCCGCGTCATGACCGCACGCCTATGACGCGGCTATGACAGCGGCGGGCGATGCTGCCATGGCACGCCAGCGTTTTGGGGGCAGACACATGGCACAGCGTCCGCCGGGGTTCCGCGAGGTGTTCGCGGTGGGAGAGTTCCGCGCGCTGCTGGCGGCCCAGAGCCTCTCGACGGCCGGCGACCAGCTCGCGCGGCTGGCGCTGGCCATCCTCGTCTACGCCGACACCGGCTCGCCGGTGTTCACCGCGGTCGGCGTCGCCCTCACGTACGTGCCCGAACTGCTCGGCGGCCCGCTGCTGAGCGGGCTGGCCGACCGCTACCCGCGGCGGGAGGTCATGGTCGTCTGCGACCTCCTCCGGGCCTCGCTCATCGCCGCGGCCGCGATCCCCGGCCTGCCGTTGCCCGTGCTGTGGCTGCTCGTGTTCCTGGTGCAGGCGGCTACCGCGCCGGCCCGCGCCGCGCGGTCGGCGAACATGTCGGTCATGCTCGGCGGCGATCGCTACACCGAGGGGCTCGCGGTGATGTCCACGGCCGCGCAGATCTTCTATTTCGCCGGCTTCGCCTTGGGCGGCGTGCTGGTGAGCGCGGCGGGGCCGCACGTGGCGCTGCTGGTGGACGCGGGCACGTTCGTCGTCTCCGCGCTGCTGGTCCGCTTCGGCCTGCGGTGGCGCCCGGCGAGCAGACGGGGCGGCACGATGCTCGGCTCGGTCCGGGCAGGGGTGCGGCTCGTCTGGGGTGACCGCAGGCTGCGCGCGCTGGTGGCGCTGGCCTGGATCTACGGCTTCTACGTCGCGCCGCTCGGGCTCGCCGTGCCGTACGCGGACCAGATCGGGGCGGGAACGGTGGCCGCCGGCCTGTTCCTGGCGGCCGAGCCGATCGGCTCGGTGGCCGGTGGGCTGCTGCTCGCCCGCCTGGTCCCGGCCGATCTCCAGCACCGGTTGCTGGGCCCGTTGACGCTGCTCACCGGCGTGCCTCTGATGGCGATGGCGTTCGCGCCGCCGGCCTGGCCGTCGCTGATGCTGCTCGTGCTGTCCGGGGTCTTCGTCGCCTACCAGGTGATCGCGAATGCGACGTTCGTCATGTCGGTCGCCGTCGAGTACCGCGGTCAGGGGGTCGGTCTCGCGGCGTCGGGGCTGTTCGCCGCCCAGGGTCTCGGGATCTTGGGCTCCGGTCTGCTCGCCGAGGCCGTAGGGCCCGCGGCGAGCATCGCGGCCTTCGCGGCGGCCGGGGTGCTGGCCGCCGTTCCGGCCTGGGTCGCCTGGCAGCGGGCGACCCGCCCCCACGAACACGCGGGAAAGGAGGGATGATCATGGAATCCAGGCGAGCCTTGGACTGGCACGCGCCGATCGAGTGGAACGCGCCCGTCGAATGGCAGCTGCCTATCGAATGGCACTGAGTCCGCACTGGGCCCGCACTGGGCCCGCTCAGCCCGCCCGGCGCGTCCGATGGGCCCGCCGGGCGGGGATCCCGGCTTCGATGTCGGGGTCCACGGCGGCGATGGCGGCGACGAGGTCGCGTACCCGGGCACGGGCCGCGGCGGCGGCCCGCTCGCAGCCGCGCTCGCTGTGCACCTCGGCCACCTGGTGCAGGACGCGAGCCTGCCAGATCGGCGAGTCGATGGCCCGGGCGAACCGCTCGGCCTGGCCGAGCCGGCGCAGCGCCGTGTCGTGGTCGCGGCGCAGCCTGCTGGCCGCGCCCAGCGCCAGCCACGCCTTGGCCGCCACCAGGGGCTCGTCCACGGCGCCGGCGAGCTCGATCGCCTGGTGGAGGCACTCCTCGCCCGCGGCGAGGCGGTCCCGCTCGATGTGCAGGCAGCCCAGGCCGTAGCGCGCGAAGGCCTCGCCCCGCTGGTCGCCGAGGCCGGTGACGGTGGACAGCAGGTCGGTGAACGCCTTCTCCGCCTCCTCCAGCCGCCCAGAGGCGAGAAGCAGCTCCCCGATCCGGTAGACGACCTCCGGGTGGATGCGCGGGTCGACCGCCTGGCTCGCCGCGAAGGCCTTGGTCAGGTACGGGCGGGCGCAGTCGAGATGACCGACGTCCAGCAAGAGCTGGCCGAGCAGGCGCAGCACGAGGATCTCCGCGCCCGCGTCGCCGGCCTGGCGGACCGCCTGGAGGGCGCGCTCGCACCGCTCGACCGCCTCCCCGTACAGGCCTGTCATGCCCGCCGTGAACGCGGCCACCGCGCTCGCCAGCCCCCAGCCGTGCCGGTCGCCGCAGCGTTCGAAGAGCTCCAGGGCCTCGCCGACGGCCACGGCGGCCGGCTCGTAGCGGTGGCGGTAGGCCTCCAGCAGCGCGATCCCGGTGAGCAGGGCGGCGCAGCCGCGGGTGTTGGCGGCCGCGCGGGTGGCGGCGAGCGCGACCCGATGCGTCTCCTCCCAGTCGTCGTAGTGCCCGCGGGTCTGGAACAGCGCCACCGCGCTGACGGCCAGGTCCCAGCACAGCTCGTCGAGGCCGAGCGCGGCGGCCTGGCGGACGGCGGCGACGATGTTCGGGCGCTCGGTCTCGTACCAGGTGAGAGGGTCGGTGTCGACGATGTCCAGGCCCGGCGGCTGCCAGCGGGCGGCCGTGCCGTGCAGGACCGCGTAGTCTCCGCCGTACACCACCCGGTGCGCCCGCTCGACCAGCGCCAGCCAGCCGCTCAGCACGCGGGTGACCTCCTCCCGGCCGGCTCCGGGGAGCTCGCGGGCGTAGAGGCGGACGAGGTCGTGGAAGCGGTACCGCATGGGCCCGGCGACCTGGAGGAGCTGGGCGTCGACCAGGCTGTCGACGAGGTCGGGGGACCCGTTCGCGGCGAGCGCGGCCCAGCCGGGGAGCTCGGGGGCGTCGATCAGCGCGAGGGCCGACAGCAGCCGGAGCGCGGCCGGGGTGAGCCCCTTGGCCGACAGCGCGATGCTGCTGCGGACCTCCAGATCGCCGTGCGCGAGCTCGTCGAGCCGCCGCCGCTCGTCCCTGAGCCGCTCGGCCATGTGGCCGACCCGCCAGTGCGGCCGGCCGGCGAGCCGGGCGCCGGCGATCCGGAGCGCCAGGGGCAGGTTCCCGCAGAGCCGTACGAGCTCGTCCGCGGCCTCGGGCTCGGCCCGCAGCCGGTGCGCCCCGGCGACCTTGGCGAGGAACCGCAGCGACTGGGCCGGCGTCAGCTCTCCCAGCTCCATGCGGACGGTGCTGGGCAGAGCGCACAGTCTCGACCTGCTGGTGATCAGTACGGCGCAGCCCGCGCTGCCCGGGAGCAGGGGACGCACCTGCGCCTCGTCGACGGCGTCGTCCAGCACGACCAGGACGCGCCGCCCCGACAGGAGATCCCTGAACCTGGCCGCGCGCTCGGCCACGCCGGCGGGAAGGTCGTGCACCGGCTGACCCAGCGCGCACAGGAACTGGGCGAGCACTTCGCCGGGCGTCACGCGCCGGTCCTGCACGGCACGGAGCCGGGCGAACAGCTGCCCGTCCGGGAACCGTGCTCGCACACGGTGCCCGACGTGCAGGGCGAGTGCCGTCTTGCCCACCCCCGCCTTACCCGTGACGACCAGCACGGCCGTCGCGCGGCCGGCTTCGGGCCGCAGCGCCGCCTCCAGCTTCGCCGTCGCCCGTTCCCGTCCGGTGAAGTCCGGCACGTCCGGGGGCAGCTGGCCCGGGCGGGGCCGCCTGTCGATCCCCCGATCGAGGTCCAGTGCGGGATCCCCGGCGAGAATGGCCTGCTCCAGCCTGGCCAGTCGCGGCGCCGGCTCCAGCCCGAGCTCCGCCACGAAGGTCTGGCGCGCGGTCCGGTAGAGTGCCAGCGCGTCGGCCTTGGCGCCGCACCGGTGGAGGGCCAGCATCCGCAGCTCCCACATCCGCTCGCGCAGCGGGTGCTCCGCGGTGAGCGTGGCCAGCTCCGGCAGGAGCTCCCGGTGCCGGCCGAGCCATAACTCCAGCTCAAGGCATTCCTCCAGCGCGGCCAGGCGGGCCTCCTCCATGCCGGCCTTCTCCGCGTCCAGGACGCTGGCGTCGATGTCGGACAGAAGGGGGCCCCGCCACAGCGCCAGCCCGAGCCGCAGCGACACGACGGCCTCCGCGTGCCTGCCCTCGGCGGCGGCGCGGCGGCCCGCCTCGACGTGGCCGGCGTACTCGAGCAGGTCGAGGGTGTCCGGGCCGGCCTCGAGCAGGTAGCCGCCGGGCCTGGTCCTGATCACGCCGGGGCAGCCGGCCGCGGCCAGCGTCCTGCGCAGCCGTCCCACGGTGTTGCGGACCTGCCGCCGGGCCGACTCGGGCACCGGACCGGCGAAGGACACCTCGACCAGCTGGTCCACGGTGACCGTGCGGTTGGCGCGAAGCAGCATCAGCGCGAGCGACTCACGCTGGCGAAGCCCCAGGTCCACCACCTTCCCGTGCACCGTGACCTCGATCCGTCCGAGAACGTGGAACCGCACGGCCATGTGGTCGCCCTTTACGTCTTTCACCCCGTTTGCCGATAATCGTGGCCACGGGGGTGACGGGGTGTCCACACTCTGCAGTCCTGGCTGAAATCCCCAACGCAAGCAGCGAAGTCGTATGTTGCGCATCCATTTCACGAGCGAGGACCTTGCCCGGACGCGGATCGCCAAGACGGCGGATCCCCTGTGGGAGATCGCGCTGAGCATGTACCGCCTGGCGGGGCGCAGGGGCGGGAGCGCGTTCGCCGCCTGGCGCAGCCGTACCCGGCACGACCTGGCCAGGACGGGCAATACGGCCACGGTGCGGCGGGTTCTGGCGCCGCTCTTCCCCAGCGCCTCCTCCTACTTTCCCGACTTCCTCACCCCTCCCGACGGCACCGCCGGGCTGGAGGCGGGTGTGGAGGCCGTGCTGAGTACGCCGCGGCGGCTGCTCCGCCGGGAGCTGGACAAGCTGGCGGCCAGGACGGGCACGCCGTCATGGGCCTGGGGACTGGCCGACGGGCGCCGCGACGCCTTCCACGATCTGCGGAACGGGCTGCTGACCTACTTCGGCACGGTCATCGCACCGTACTGGTCCGACATCCAGGGCATGGTGGACGCCGACCGGGCGGTACGCGGACGCGCGTTCCTGGAGGGCGGGGCCGACGGCATGCTGGCCGCCTTCCGGCCGATCATGCGCTGGGAGCCGCCCGTGCTGTCGATGGACCATCCGGTGGACCGGGACGTGCATCTCGGCGGGCGGGGGCTGGTGCTGATCCCTTCCTACTTCTGCGTGGGGGCGCCCGTGCCGCTGGCGGATCCCGAGCTGCCGCAGGTGCTGGTCTACCCGATCCGGCGGGATCGCCCGCTGGCCGTACCGAAACAGGCCCCGGCTTCCCCCGCCCCCGTCGCCCGGTTGCTCGGACCCACCCGCGCCGCCATCCTCCGTGCCACCGTCGAGGGGGCCACGACCGGCGAACTGGCCCGGCGCCAGGGGATCCACGCCTCCGGCGTGAGCCAGCACATCCAGGTGCTGCGCGAGGCGGGCCTGATCGTCAGCCGCAGGATGGGCGCCCACGTCATGCACACCATCACCCCCTTGGGCGCGGCCCTGCTGGCGGGCACTACGGACGGCACACCCGCCGGAGACCGGCGCCCACGCGGGCTATGACACCGCTATGACGGCGCTGGGCGACCCTGGATCGGGCAAGATCCGCCACCGAGAAGGGGGAGAGACATGCGGATTCTCACGGGGGTCCTCGCCGTCGTCATGGGGGCCGCGCTGCTGACCGGATCGGCACCCGGGACCGCGTCGGCGTCCGCGGGCTCGTGCCCTCCGCGTAACAGCAACGTCGACGAGAGCCCGCGCCACGACTGGACGACCTTCGCCCGCTACAAGGGCTATCTCCGATTCACCGGCGCCACCACATATACCGCGCACATCGGCATCGACGACTACGAGGCGGACGGGCAGGATCCATACTTCTACTTCATCTACTTCTACGACAACCCCGACGGCACGTCGGACATCCACCGGACCCGGAGATGGACCCATTCGGCCTACGCCGGCGGCGGCTGGGTCTGCCACCGTGCGTGGGTCAACTCCTCCAACGACGGCAGGGTCATCGACCATATCTATATGTACGCCGGCATACCTGCCAGCCCCAACTTCCTCATTAAGATCTGGAGCAACCCATACGCGGAGAACAAAGCCGGCATCGAGCGCTAGACGAGCAGGTCCCGAGTCGTCCGGGCCGGGCCGCCGCGCGGCGAAAACGAGCGGACCCGGCCGGGACGGCGGCGATGACGTTCAGGCGAGGAGATCCGGCGCGGGGTTCACGCGCCGACCTGCCGGCGATCCGGCGCGGGCGGGAGCTTGCCGCGCAGGTCCGCGCGGATCGCGTCGGCCAGCTTCTTGGTCGCGATGCGGTTGAGCGCCCCGCCCGCGACCGCGCCGGTGAGGAACGGGCCGAGCGTGGTCAGGTGGCGGCCGAGCAGGCGCATGAGCCGCCTGCGCAGCGCCGTCTTGGTGGCGGCGCCGAGGGCGAGGGTGACGCCGGCGGGGGCCAGGGGGTCGATGCCGCGCTGCCGGGCCCAGGCGGCGGTGAAGGCGGCCGCGCGCTGGGCGCCGGAGCCGTCGATGCGCACGCCGTACACCTCGTGCAGCTCGGCCAGCAGCTTGACCTCGATGGCGGCCACCACGATCGTCTCGGCGACCAGCTGGGCGGGGGCGGACAGCAGCAGCGGCGGGGCGGCGAACTCGGCGGCGGCCAGGGCGCCGCCGACGGCGCCGACGGTCATCGTCGCCTTCATGGCGGTGCGGACCAGGTCGTCGGCGAGGGCCTCGCCGGTCAGCCCGTGATGGTGCGCGGAGAGGGTCTGGAGATCTCTGATGGGAATGCGCGGCGCGATGCTGAGGAAGACGTCGGCCAGCCAGCGCCCGCGCCCGACACCGCTCGCACGCGCGCGCTTGGCGCCGCCGGACAGGCTCGCGGCAAGCCGGCCGAGCAGCCTGCGCCGCTCGGCCGGCTTCAGGTCGTCGGGGCGGGTGAGCCTGCCGACGAGTTCGCCGACCTCGTTACCGGGGTCGGCGATCTCCTCCCTGCCTCGGCGGTCTTTCTCCGTGGAGCCTTGGTGGTCTTTCTCCGTGGACACGACGCGAAACCTCCGTTCGTGCGGCGGTCGCCAGACTTGGACCCCTCGGTCAGGCGGCGCACTCCCGGCAGACCTGCTGGCCGTTCTTGTCGGAGGCCAGCTGGCTGCGGTGGTGCACCAGGAAGCACCGCGAGCAGGTGAACTCGTCGGCCTGCCGCGGGATGACCCGCAGCGAGAGCTCCTCGTTGGACAGGTCGGCGCCGGGCAGCTCCAGCGACTCGGCCAGGTCGGTCTCGTCGATGTCGATGCTGCCGGAGGACTTGTCGGTGCGCCGCGCCTGGAGCTCCTGGAGAGAGTCCTCCCCCAGGTCGTCGTCCGTCTTGCGCGGGCTGTCGTAGTCGGTTGCCATCGTGCTTACTCCATCCCCCTCATATGTCTGCGCGCCGTTCGCGCGTCGTGTAACGTCCGAGAGGCCTTTCTTGTGCCCGTTCCGTCTGGGAGATTCTGCAATCGGTACCCCGCCGGGACGGTCGCCGAACCTCCCTACACGCCAGGGCCTTCTGCCGGAAGCGTTGGTTAGCCAAATATGGCGAAAACCACAGCTTTGGCGTCATGCACCACCGTGTTCGACGGCACATCCAACCACATGTACGGCGACGGTGAGACTTCCGCGCCCGATCAACACGCCGGATCAGCGACCAGGCAGTCGAATGGTGACGACGAGTCCGCCCCCCTCGCGCGGCACGGCCGTCACGTTGCCGTGATGGGCCTGCACCACCGCTCGGACGATCGACAGCCCGAGACCCGCGCCCTTGGCGGAGTCCACGCGGTCGGCGTGGAGCCTCCGGAACGGCTCGAACAGGCTGTTGACCTCGTACGCCGGGACATGTGGCCCGGTGTTGGCCACCTGAACAACCAGCGCCCCCTCCGACATTCCCGTCCTGACCCAGACTTTTCCGGCTTCGGGAAGGTTGTACTTGATGGCGTTCTCCACCAGGTTGGCGACGGAACGCTCCAGCAGCACGGGGTCGCCCTGCGCGGGGGCGGGCGCGAGGTCGGTCGTCACGGTCACCCCGTGCTCCTCGGCGAAGGGGGCCAGCTGCTCCACGGCGGTCCGTGTCACGTCCATGACGTCCACGGGCTTGCGCACGGCCAGCTCCCGCTCGCTCCTGGCCAGCAGCAGCAGGCCCTCGATGAGCTTCTCGTTGCGGGCGTTGACCTCCAGGAGGGTACGGCCCAGCGCCTTGAGGTCCTCCGACGCCTGGGGGTCCGACAGGGCGATCTCCAGGACCGTCCTGTTGATGGTCAGCGGGGTGCGCAGCTCGTGGGAGGCGTTGTCGACGAAGCGGCGCTGGGAGTCGAAGGCGATGTTGAGGCGGGTGAGCATGGCGTCGAAGGTGTCGGCCAGCTCCTTGAGCTCGTCCTGGGGGCCCTGCAGGTCGATGCGCTGGTGGGCGAGGGTGCTCTCGGAGAGCTTGCGCGCGGTGGCGGTCATCTTGGCGACGGGCCGCAGGGCGCGGTCGGCGACGAGGTAGCCGAGGATGAGCGCGAAGATGCCGACCCCGATCAGCGCCATGATCGAGCTGTGCAGCAGGTCCTCACGCGCGTTCTGGATCGTGATCTTCTCCAGGGCGCGCCATTGCACCTGCAGGCGGGCGTTCTCCAGGTCGTCGACGCCGAGGTTGCGGAAATCGATGGGCGGCCACGACGTGGAGATGGAGTTGCCGACGATCATGTACATCGTGAACAGCAGCACGCTGGCCGCCGCGAAGAACAGCGCGCCGTAGGTGAGCGTGAGGCGCCAGCGGATGCTGACCTTCCCCGGCAGATCCTTGATCCACTCCGTGGGGGAGCGGTCGAGGGGCGCCGCGCCGGGCGGCGGCGGCCCGTCCCACACGGGCGGCCCGCTGGGCGGCGGGGGCTGGCCCCTGCGCGCCGCCCGCTCCGAGTGCGGGCTGATCATCGGGTGGGTGGGCCGCTCGCTCACAGCTTGTACCCCACCCCGGGCACCGTCTCGATCACCTGGGGCTCACCCAGCTTCTTCCGCAGCGTCATCATGGTCACCCGCACCACGTTGGTGAACGGGTCGATGTTCTCGTCCCACGCCTTGTCCAGCAGGTCCTCCTGGCTGACGACGGCGCCCTCGGCGCGCATCAGCTCCTCCAGGACCGCGAACTCCTTCTTGGTGAGCACGATCTCCCGGCCGTCGCGCTCGACCAGCCGCTTGCCGGGGTCCAGCCGGATGCCCGCGCGCTCCAGCACGGGCGGCAGCGGCGGCGCCGAGCGGCGGCCCAGCGCCCGCACCCGCGCGACCAGCTCGATGAAGACGAACGGCTTGGCCAGGTAGTCGTCGGCGCCCAGGCCCAGCCCCTCGACCTTGTCGTCGACGTCGCCCGCGGCGGTCAGCATGAGGATGCGCGTGGCCGAGCGCTGCTCGACCATCTTGCGCGCCACCTCGTCGCCGTGCACGACCGGCAGGTCGCGGTCCAGCACGACGACGTCGTAGTCGATGTAAGAGAGCTTCTCCAGCGCGGCCGCGCCGTCGTAGGCGACGTCGACGGCCATGGCCTCGCGGCGCAGACCCGTCGCGATCGCGTCGGCGAGCACCCGCTCGTCCTCGACCACCAAAACCCGCACAACAACTCCTCACGTCAGGTTACTCATTGTCGCCGCAGCGCCGATAAGCGCACGGTAAGTCATGGGCGCGGGTCACGTGCGCCGCGAAGGCGGCCGACGGCACCGACGGCACACGAATTCGGATGTTTCAGCACGGCACGCCCGTGGGTAGACCAGCCGAACACCCACCCCCGTGTTTGCGAACCCCTGAGAGAAGGTGAGATGGGCGAGTTCACGACCACGATCGAACACCGCCTCGACCAGGCATACAAGGGCCTTCGCGAGGCGAGGTCGGCCGGTGACGACTACCTCGCCGAGACCCTCACCGCCGAGATCGAGGACCTGCGCCGCCTGGCCGACGATCACGGCATCCCCCTGTCGCGCTGCTCGTGAGGGGCAGCGTGTGAAGCCCTTCTGACACCCCCTTTCCGAACCCCTCCGGAAGGCACGGAAAGCCAAGGAAAGTCACGGAAAGCCGCCCGCGGACCGCCGCGGGCGGCTTTCCTCGTGCGCTCGCTCACCCCGAGCGTCGTGCGCCCGCCTCAGGCGTCGCGCTCGGGGTCCAGCGGCGCCAGCAGGTTGTGCAGCTCCTCGAACAGCCCCGGAGCCGCGCACAGCACCATCGACGGGCCGGCCGCCCTGCCGTGCAGGCCGCCGAACCGGGCGCCCGCCTCGGCGGCGATCAGCCCGCCCGCGCCGTAGTCCCACGGGTTGGTGCCGCGCTCGTAGTAGGCGTCGACCCGGCCGGAGGCCACCGAGCACAGGTCGACCGCGCACGAGCCGCCGCGGCGGATGTCGCGCACCCTCGGCAGCACATGGGCGACCACCTCGGCCTGGACCGCGCGCCGCCCGGCCGCGTAGCCGAACCCCGTGGCCACCAGCGCCCGCTCCAGCGGCACGCCCGTGTTGCAGCGCAGCCGTTCCCTGGGCGCGCCCTCCCCGGCCAGCCAGGCGCCGCCGCCGAGCGTGGCGGTGAAGACCTCCCCGCGCGGCACGACGTTGACGACGCCCGCGACGATCCGGCCGTCGACCTCCACGGCGATGGACACCGCCCATTCCGGCAGGCCGTACAGGAAGTTCACGGTCCCGTCGATGGGGTCGACGATCCAGCGGACGGCGCCCGAGCCGGTGCCGCCGCCCTCCTCCCCCAGCACGGCGTGCCCCTCCGGGATGCGCGAGCGGATGAGCCGCTCGGCCTCCTCGTCCAGCGCGGTGACCACGTCGGTGGGGCTGGACTTGGTGGCCACGACGTCGGGCCGCGCGGGGCGCTTGGCGAGGAGCATCTCGCCCGCCTCGCGCGCTATCTCCTCAGCGAGTGCCAGATAGTTCATGCAACGCAGTCCGGACGCTTCCACTCCTGGCCGAGCACGTGGTGGCCGAGGAAGGCGAGGATCGTCTCGTACCACGCCACGATGTTGCCCGGCTTGAGGATCCAGTGGTTCTCGTCGGGGAAGTACAGGAACTTGGCCTCCTTGCCGGTGCGCTGGAGGTCCCACCACAGGCGCAGGGCCTCGCCGATCGGCACCCGGTAGTCCTTGTCGCCGTGGATGACCAGCATCGGCGTGGTGATCTTGTCGAGCGACACGTGCGGGGACAGCTGACGCTGCAGCTCCGAGCCGGGCGCGCCGAGCTCGCGCTGCCAGTAGTTGGCCCCGTCGGTCGTGCCGCCGAACTGGTCCAGCGCCCACAGCGAGGCGTGGGTGACGATCGCCTTGTAGCGGTCGGTGTGCCCGGCGACCCAGTTGGCCATGTAGCCGCCGTAGGAGCCGCCCATCGCGGCGATGCGCTCGCTGTCGACCTCCGGCCTGGCCAGCGCCGCGTCCACGATCGCGTCGAGGTCGGCCATGGTGCGCGGGCCCCAGTTGGCCCAGCCGCGGTCGATCATGTGCTGGCCGTACCCGGTGGACAGGCACGGGTCGGGGAGGAGGACGGCGTAGCCGTGCTCCGCCATGATCCACGGGTTCCAGCGCCAGGACCAGTCGTTCCAGGAGGCGATGGGGCCGCCGTGGATCCACAGCAGAAACGGCGCCGGGTCGTCGGCCGAGGCGTCCTTCGGCAGCACGAGCCAGCCGCGGATCTCCTGGCCGTCGTCGGCGGTGGCGGTGACCTCGGTGAGGCGGCCGGGCAGCGCCGGCTCGGGCGCGGGCGAGGGCAGGCGCAGCAGCTCGCCGGTGGCCGGCTCGACGCGGACCGGCACGGCGGGCGAGTCGACCGCGCTGCGCAGCGCGTAGAGGTAGCGGCCGTCGGCCGAGCGGTTGAGCTCGAGGTAGGCGCCGTCGTCCCGGGTCACGCGGGTCACCTCGCCCTCCAGCGGCACGCGGAAGACCGGGCGGCGGCCCCGGTGGTCGGCGGCGATGAAGACGGCCGAGGAGTCGGCGGCCCACTCGATGGCCGAGGGGAACAGGTCGGGGGCGTAGGCGGCGCCCTCGCCGGTGGCCAGGTCGCCGATCCACAGCTCCATGCGGGCCGACACGTCCACGGCGGTCACGCGCTCGCGGACGCAGGCGACCTTCGTGCCGTCCGGCGAGACCTTCGGCCCGTAGAAGTCGAAGCCGTCGTCGGCGAACACCGTGCGCCGCTCGCCGGTGGCCACGTCGATCGCCACGATCTGGGAGCGGTTCTCGCCCAGCGGCAGGTACACGCGCCAGCCGGTCACCACGGTGGAGCCGTCGGGCGTCAGCTCGAAGGAGGTCTCGCGCAGCGCCTCGCCGGAGTCGGGGGTCAGGTCGCGCACGTCCTCCAGCCGGTCCTCGCCCAGCCGTCCGGCGAACAGGCGCGGCCGCCCGGGGCCCAGGTCGTGGTCCCAGAACCGGACCGGGTAGCCCTCGTGGAGGATCGCGCTGATCCCGGCGTCCTTGCGGGCCTTGCGGCGCTCCTCCTCGGCGGACTCCTCGCCGTCCAGCACCTCGGAGGCGAACACGACCGTCTCGCCCGCCGCGCGGACCGCGCCGATGCCGCCCGGGCGGGCGGCCACCTGGCGGGACTCGCCGCCGGTGTGGGGCAGCTGCCAGAGCGCGGGGACCTCGTCGTCGGAGTCCTTCACCGTCGGGTCGGGACGTCGCGAGGTGAACAGCACGTCCCCCGAGCCGGTGAACTCCGCGCTGGCCTCCCCCTTGGCGGACCTGGTCAGCCGGTACGGCGCGCGGCCGGCCGAGTCGTCGGCGGGAATGGCCCACAGGGCGGTGCCGTAGGACTTGCCGTCCGGGTTGAGGGACTGCACGACGCCCACCAGCCGGGTGCCGTCGGGCGACAGCCGCAGCGAAGTGAGGCGGGGAATGGCTACATACTCACGAATGTCCTTGAATGCGCTCACCTGATCGAACCTACCGGCCAGCGCATAAGGTTGTCGCCGTGGGAAGCTACGACGCGCTGCTGGTCCTGTCCTTCGGCGGCCCGGAAGGGCCCGACGACGTCATGCCGTTCCTGGAGAACGTGGTGCGCGGCCGGGGCGTGCCGCGCGAGCGGCTGCTGGAGGTGGCCGAGCACTACCAGAGGTTCGGCGGCGTCAGCCCGATCAACCGGCAGAACCGCGAGCTGGTGGCGGCGCTTCGCGAGGTCGTGGACGTGCCGGTCTACTGGGGGAACCGCAACTGGCACCCGTTCGGCGAGGACACCGTCCGCCGGATGGCCGCCGACGGGGTGCGCAAGGCGGCGGTCTTCGCCACCTCCGGCTTCGCGGGGTATTCGAGCTGCCGGCAGTACTACGAGGACATCGCGCGCATCGGCTTCGAGGGCGGGCCGGAGCTGGTCAAGATGCGGCACTTCGGGGACCATCCGGGGTTCGTGGCGGCCATGGCCGACCGGGTGCGGGAGGCGCTGGACCGGCTCGGGCGCGCCGACGCGCGGCTGGTCTTCACCGCGCACAGCATCCCCGTCAGCATGGCGCGTACGGCGGGGCCGGCGGGCGGGCTGTATGAGGCGCAGCTGCGGCGCTCGGCGGCGCTGGTGTGCCAGGCGCTGGGCTATGAGGGCCCGTGGGACCTGGTGTGGCAGTCGCGCAGCGGGCCGCCGGAGGTGCCCTGGCTGGAGCCCGACGTGCTCGACCACCTGGCCAAGCTGTCCCAGCCCGTCGTGCTCGTGCCGATCGGCTTCGTGTCCGACCACATGGAGGTCGTCTACGACCTCGACGTGGAGGCGCGGCAGCTGGCCGCCGAGCTGGGCCTGCCGCTGGAGCGCGCCGGCACGGTGGGCACGCACCCGCGGTTCGTGCGCATGGTGCGGGAGCTGATGGAGGAGCCGGAGCCGGTGCCCTGCCCGGCGACCTGCTGCCCTCCGCCGCGCCGTCCCCGGGCGCCTCAAGCGTAGGCGCGGGCGTAGGCCTCGGCGAGCCCCAGCACCTTGTCCACGTACGACCAGGAGTGGTTGTAGAACCAGATCGCCTTGCGCAGCTTCTCCCCGCCCTGGCCCGCGCCGTTCGCGCACAGGTAGTTGGCCGCCCCCGGCACCGCGTCGTACGGGCTCCAGATGTCCTTGACCCCGTCCCCGTCGCCGTCCACGCCGTAGGCGGCCCACGTGCGCGGCATGAACTGCATCGGCCCCAGCGCCCCCGCGCTGGAAGGCCCGTTGTTGCGCCCGTGGGAGCTCTCCACCTGCCCGATCGCCGCCAGCACGGTCCACGACAGCCCCGGGCAGCGCGTGGCGGCCGCCTTGTACAGCTCCAGGTAGCTGCCGGGCCGTCCCACGTTCACCGGGCGCGCCTGCGGCGGTGGGGTCCTGCGCTGCAGCGACACCACCTGGCTGCCCTCGCCCATGACCTTGCGCACCCGCGCCTCGCTGATCTTCCCGTCCTTGCCGTGGAGCAGCACGACGACGCCCTTCGCCAGCCCCAGCGAGGCGCCGGTCGCCGTGCTGACGATGCCGTCGATGCCCCTCAGCCCCAGCGGCGCCGATCCCGCCAGGCGCAGCCGTGGCCCGCGGTCGATCTGGTACTCCGCGCCCAGGATGAGGCCCAGCCGCCGCACCGCCGCGCTGTCGGCGATCAGCTCGCCGCGCGCCAGGGCGCTCCACACGGCCGGCTCGTCCGCCACGGCCTGGGGCGTCCAGGAGCGGAAGTCGGCGGGGTTGACCGCGAGCAGGTTGATGCCCGCGCCCGACACGGTCACCAGGCCCGCGTCCACGGTGATCACCTTCTGCACGTGCTTGAGCCTGGCCAGCGCGTGCCGGGTGCGCACGGGGACGGCCGAGCCCGAGACGGCCATCACGCGCGGCGGCGTCGGGGTGACGCCGGGCCCGCCCCTGCCGAAGTCCTCGACCGGCTGCTGCCCGGCGGGCCGGGCCACGGGCACCAGGCTGTCGAGGCGGTCCGGAGGGGGAACGACGGCGGAGTGGGCGTCCCCGGGACGGTCGGACACGACGGTCAGGCCCAGCGCGGCGCCGGCGGCCGTCAACGCGATCGCGGCCGCCAGAACCGTCACGACCGCGCGGAGCGGAGAAGGGGCGGACACCTCGCTCAGAGTAGTGCACACCAACCGACGGGGCCGGAGGTCACTGTTTGCTGGGACTTTCCGGGTCGAGCCTGACGAGCCACGATGCGATCCGCTAACTTCATGACATCCCTCGCATCACCCATCACAACTGAAAGTTCACTTATGTCCCGACACATCACTTCACTTCTGGCACTCGCCTGTGTCACCGTCACGCTGACGGCGGCGCCGGCGCAGGCCACCCCGAAGGCGAAGGAAGAGGTCGACTGCACCCAGGTCAAGTGCCTCGCGCTGACCTTCGACGACGGGCCGGGCAAGTACGCCGACAAGCTGCTGGACACCCTGAAGAAGGAGGGCGTCAAGGCGACCTTCTTCCTCGAGGGCCAGTACGTGAAGTCCCGTCCCGCCTTCGCCAAGCGCATGGCCGCCGAGGGCCACGAGCTGGGCAACCACAGCTACACCCACCCGGACTTCACCAAGCTGGAGCCGTGGCAGGTGCGCGCGGAGGTCTCCAAGACGCAGGCCATCGTCAAGGAGGTCACCGGTGTGGAGCCCAAGCTGCTGCGCCCGCCGTACGGCCTGGCCGACGTGCTGACCTCCGACATCGCCGCCGAGCACGGCATGCCGATCATCCTGTGGACCGCCGGGTCCAAGGACTGGGCCACCAAGAACGAGGACGCCATCAAGCAGCAGGTCCTCGACGTGGCCAAGCCCAACGGGATCATCCTCATGCACGACTGGGTCAAGCAGACCGTGGACGTGATGCCCAAGATCGTCACGCTGCTCAAGAAGCGCGGCTACCATCTGGTGACCGTCTCGACCCTGGTCAAGCAGTACAACCTGCGGCCCGGCGACGTCTTCCCGCTTCCGGAGGGCTGGCAAAGCTGAGTATCGTTCACGTTTAACGCCGGACGATACTCAGGAGGGTGCATGGTCTTCACGAACTGGGCTCGTAACCAGAAAGGCACCCCCGCCGAGGTCCGCACGCCGACGTCGGTCGACGACGTCGCATCCGCCGTCAAGGACGCCGCCCGCGACGGGCGCCGCGTCCGCATGGTCGGCACGGGCCACTCCTTCACCGGGGTGGCCCTCACCGACGGCGTCATGCTGCGGCCCGACGCCCTGACCGGCGTCAGGTCCGTGGGCGACGACGGCGTCACGGTCATGGCCGGCACCCCGCTCTGGCGGCTCAACGAGGAGCTCGCCCGGCGGGGGCTGGCCCTGGCCAACATGGGCGACATCACCGCGCAGACCGTCGCCGGCGCCATCCAGACCGGCACCCACGGCACCGGGCGCGACACCGGCGGCCTGGCCGACCAGGTGACCGCGCTGGAGCTGGTGCTCGCCGACGGCTCGGTGACCACGGCCCGTCCCGGCGACGCGCTGTTCGACGCGGCCCGGGTGGGGCTGGGCGCGCTCGGCGTCCTGACCGCCGTCACCTTCCGCGCCGAGCCCGCGTTCCTCCTGCACAACCGGCGCACCGTGATGCCGCTGGCACAGATCGTCGACTCGCTCGACGAGCTCACCCAGGTCAACGAGCACCTGGACTTCTACTGGCTGCCGCACACCGACGCCTGCCTGGTCAAGACCAACAACCGGCACCCCGGCCCGGCCACCCCGCCCGGCGCGGTCAAGGAGTGGCTCGTCTACGACTTCCTGGAGAACAAGCTCTTCGGCGCGGTGTGCGCGCTCGGCGCCCTGGCGCCCGGCCTGGTGCCCACGCTCAACCGCGTCAGCGCCAAGGCGCTGGGCGACTCCTCCTCGGTCGACGCCTCCTACAAGGTCTTCGCCACCGTGCGGAAGGTGCGCTTCCTGGAGACGGAGTACGCCATCCCGCGCGAACACCTCGCCCAGGCCCTGCGCGAGCTGCGCGACCTGGTGGGGCGCAGCGGCTGGCGGATCTCCTTCCCCGTGGAGGTGCGGGTGACCCCGCCGAGCGACGCCTGGCTGTCGACGGCGTACGGCCGGCCCACGGCGTACATCGCCTGCCACACCTACCACGCCTCCCCCAACCCCGAGTACTTCGCGGCCGTGGAGGAGATCATGGTACGGCTGGCGGGACGCCCACACTGGGGCAAGCTGCACACCCGGGACGCTTCCTACCTCGGCGGGGTCTATCCGCGCTTCGCCGACTTCCTGAAGTTGCGGGACGAGCTGGATCCCCGGAGGGTGTTCACCAACCCCTACCTGGAGACCGTGCTGGGCAGCTGAGCCCTGCCGCTCCCACCGTGCACGGGCCGGTGTTCCCTGCTGTTCACTGCTGTTCACTGCGCCGGCTCGGCCTGCTGCGCGTCGCCGGTGTCCGGCGGCGGCTCGCTGCTCTCCGGCTCCTCCGGGACCTCCTGGCTCGGCGTGGGAGTCGGCACGGCCGTGGGCGCTCCGGTGGGGCCGTCCGTGGGCCGGCCGGTCGCGCTCGGCTTGGGCGCCGGTGTCGTCGCCTTGGGCTCGGCGGACGGCTTGGCGCTCGGCGTGGCACTCGGCGTGGGCTCGCTCCGGGTGGTGGCGGGCGTCCCGGCCGGCCGGTCCTCGCGCTCGTCGCGGCGGTCGTCGTCGGCCGGCGCGGGCCCCTGCTCGCGCGTGGGCGCCTTGCCGGTCACCGCCTCGTGCACGGTCCTGTTCGCGGCGGCCTGGTAGCCCAGGATCCCGCCCATGCTGATCGTGAAGATCAGCACGGTGGCCAGGGCCAGCTTCAGCCAGGGCAACGGCCGCCGCGTCTCGACCGGCGCCATCACGAGCGTGGCCGCCTCCTGCTCCGGCCGCCGCACGGTGGCGTGCACCGCCGTGGCCAGTTCGCCCTCCCCGTCCTGGTGCCTCGGCGGCTCCTGCTCCCGCCGCCGCCAAGGGATGGGCGTGTGCCGCCTGACCTTCTCCCCCGTGCGCTGGAGGTAGTGCGTGTAGACGGCGCCGCCGACCGTGCTGGCCACGCTCGCCACCGCCGCTCCGATCACCGTTCCCGTCACCCCGAGATAGGAGGCGGCCACCGCGGCGGTCACGGCCGCCAGCGCCCCTCCCGCGACCTGCGGCACGCTCAGCTCGAACTTCGGCTGTTCGCCGCTCATCCCCCGAATCAGTCCTCTCCTGTCACGCGAACGGTAAAGAGCTTCCTCGTGAATAGACGCGACCGCGTGTCCCGATGTTCCTGTGACGTGCGTGACAGGCAAATTCTCGGCTCGTGCCCCGCCGTACCGACCCAGCCGCCCCTGCCGCAGCCATGCCCGGGCGAGCCAGTTCACCCAACCGCCGGGCGGCCGAAGCCGCGATTCGTCACAATCCCACGAGGACGTGTCTCCTGCCCCGGCACCACGGGGAGGGCTGACAAGGGATGGATGTCGTAAATGTGACCGGCGTCACATCCTCTTCGGGCTCTCCCAGGAAGGCGATGTTCGGACATGCCGGGTACGGTGCTGGCAGGCAACCGGCACACGCGAGAGACTCAAGGGTCCGGGGGAAGATTGAGCACGACGCTGACGAAAGGACTCGCATGCAGGAGCTCCGACTCGTCGCGGTGAGCGAGGACGGTACTTACCTCGTCTTGGCGACAGCCGGGCGCGGTACCCGTTTCACGCTCCCCGTGGACGACCGGCTCCGCGCTGCCGTCCGCGGAAACTTCTCCCGTCTCGGCCAGTACGAGATCGAAGTGGAGAGTCCGTTGCGCCCCAAGGAGATCCAGGCTCGCATCCGTGCCGGGGAGACCGCCGAGGAGATCGCGGCCACCGCCGGCATCCCGGTCGAGCGGGTCCGCTGGTTCGAGGGCCCCGTGCTCCAGGAACGGGAGTACGTCGCTCAGCAGGCGCAGCGAGTCTCCGTCCGGCTGCCCGGGGAGTCCTCGCCCGGGCCCGCGCTGGGCGACCTGGTCGCCGAGCGGCTGACCCGCCGCGGCGTGCCCGCCGAGGAGATCGACTGGGACTCCGCCAAGCGCGACGACGGCCTGTGGCGGGTCAAGCTCGGTTATGTGTGGAACGGTCACACGCGCCACGCCGAGTGGCTGTTCGACCCGCGCCGCCGCCACGTCACCCCGCACGACGAGGAGGCCATGCGGCTGTCGCAGGCCGACTTCGACCCCGATCCCCCGGTGCCCGACTCGACCGTCACGCCGCTGTCCCCCCGCCTGGCCAAGCTCCAGCCCGTGCCGCCGCTGACCTCCGACACCGTCTCCTTCCCCGCCCCGGTACGGCGTGAGCAGCAGGAACCGCCCGCGGCCGCCGGGGCCGGTTTCGCCATCGAGCCGCCCCGCCCGCTCGGGCCCCCGCCGCGGCGGCCCGAGGACCGGGAGGTGGCGCTGCGGCCGGGTCCGGCGGCATCGGGCGTCCCGTCGCCGGGTTCTGCCTCCTCGGGGTCCGCGTCGCCGGGTCTGGCGGCGCCGGGCCGCGAGGAGCGTTCGGGCGAGCGTGAAGGGGAGGCGGCGCGTCTGGCGGAGCGTGAAGTGGAGGCCGCGCGGCGCGACGCTCCGGCGCCGTGGCTGCCCGACTTCGGGCAGTCCCGCGCCGACCGTCACCCCTCGCGCGATTCCGGCTCCACCGCCTCCCATGGATCGGCCGTGCCCGTCCCGCCGCCCGTCGCCGGTCCTTCGGCCCCGGCCCTTCCGGAGACCGAGCCGCCCGCCTACGAGCAGTCCACTCCCCTGGAGACGCTGGTGGGCCAGGTGCCGGTCCAGGAGTACGGCAAGGCCGACAGGGCGGGCAGGGCTGATGTGGCGGGCAGGGCCGCCGGTCCCGCCGCGCCCGCCGGGGACGCCGCCACCGCCGCGCCCGAGGAGCCCGCCGCGGTCGAGCCGTCGGCGGCGCCGGAGACGGCCCAGGCGGCCGTCGAGCGTGCGGCCACCGTCGAGCCCGAGGCGGCTGCCGGGACCCCGGCCGGGGACGAGGCGGTTGCCGAGCCCGAGGCCACCCAGTCCGCGGTGGCCGCCCAGGCAGACACCGCGTCGCAGCCCAAGGCGGTTCCCCAGCCCGAAGCCAGCCCCCGGCCCGAGACCGCTCCACAGGCCGAGACCGCCGCGCAGGGCGAGGCCGCACAGGCAGAGACCGTCCCACAGGCAGAGGCAGCCTCGCGGGATGGGATCGCCTCGCAGGCTGAGGCCTCCCCACAAGCAGAGACCGCCGCACAGGTCGAACCGCAGGCCGAGGCCACTGCACAGGCTGGGCCTACCACGCAGGCCGAGGCCACCACTACGCGGGCAGAGCCCGCTCCGCAGGCGCAGGCTGCTCCTCCGGCGCAGGCGGCTTCCGAGGCGACCGCGGTGAAGGCCGAGCCTGCCGTGGAGCCCGCCGCCGCGAAGCCCGCCACCGCGGAGTCCGCCGTTGCCGGAACACCGGCCACCGCGAAGCCCGCCACCGCGGAGCCGGTCACCGCGAAGCCTGCCCCTGCGGAGCCGGCCGTCGCGAAGCCGCCCGCCGGGGAGACAGCAGAGGAGGCGGCCAAGCCCGCTCCCGCGCGGCCCGCCGTACCGGCACCGGCCCCGGAGCCCGCGCCGGAGCCCAAGGTGCCGGCCGCGCGCGAGCCGAAGGACAAGTCCAAGCCCGAGCCCGACCACGCCCCCGTGCCCTCCCCGCCGCCCGCTCCGGCCGCCCGTCAGCCGAAGAAGGGCTCCAGGGGCCGGCGCGCGTCGGTGCCGAGCTGGGACGAGATCATGTTCGGCGCGCGCCGCCCCGAGTGAGGCGGCTCAGCCGTCCTCAAGGAACGGCGCGAGCCACTCGGGCGTGACCGCGCGCGGGAACCCGATCGTCTGCTCGGCCGACACGTCAACGGCCGAGTAGCCGCCCTCCCCCGCGCCCACGCCGACGACGACCGTGTACACGCCCGCCCGGCGCTGGAACCAGGTCTGCCTGATCCGCCACCCGACGACCGCGCGGCGCTCCACGACGGCCTGTGCGCGCCGCAGCGACCCAGAGCGCACCGTGAGGCGGACCCCGTCGTACCCGTGCCCGAGCGAGCGGTACCGGTCCAGCCCAAGCGGGATCCCGGCGCCCGCCAGCACCAGCGCCGGCGCGACCGCGACGCCCCAGTACGGCGGGCGCAGCACGGCGGCGGCCAGTGCGAACGCCACCCAGGGCGCGACGGCCCTGAACAGGCGGCGCTGCCGGGCGGCGGACGGATGGGCGACGAGCGGCCCGGTGTAGGGGCCCACGGCGTCCGCCAGCAGCTCGACGGCGACCTTCCTCGGCACGTCGGGCAGGAGCTGCCCGCGCGTCCGCGAGTCGCCCAGGCCGGTCACGATGGCCCAGGCCCGGCACACGCCCGCCCATCGCTCGGCCAGGCCGTCCACGATCTCGTACCCGCGCACCCGGGCCGACTCCAGCGACACGCTCCTGCGGGTGATGAGCCCGCGTTCGGCCACCAGGTGCCCGTCACGCCGCCGGAGCGTGAAGTCCCAGGTGAACACCGCGTACATCGCCCCGCCCGCGAACGGCATGGCGATCACCAGGACGACCGCCACGATCAGCAGGAGCTGCGGCCGGTCCCACAGCCACCGCCACACGCCGAGGGCCGCGTCGCGGCCGAATCCCAGGTTGTCGCCCCACTGGAAGACCAGGCCGATCGCGCCGCCCACCACCGCGAAGGGCGCGTAGAGGTACGCCCCGGACAGCGGGCCGTACACCAGCCACCTGCGCGGCACCTTGATGATCACGCTCTCGGTGGCTCCCGTGCCCCGCGCCGCCACGGCGGCCTGCGGGGCGCGGCGCAGCAGCGCCGCCCGCAGGCGCTCGGCCTCGGCCAGTGTGACGGCGTCGAGCTCGGCCTCCTCCTTCTCCTCGCCGCCCGCGCCCGTGTCGATCTTCAGGACGGCCAGCCCCAGCAGCCGGTGCATCGGCGGCGTGACCACGTCGACGCCCCGCACGCGCTCCAGCGGGATCGTGCGGACCGAGCGGCTGAGGAGCCCGCGCCTGATCTCCAGGCGCTCCTGGGCGACCACGTAGGTGAAGGCCGCCCAGCGCACCAGCGAGACGACGATCGTGCCGGCGACGCCCGCGACGACCCATATGTACGAGCTGGGCGAGAAACCGCTGGCGAACACCAGCAGGAGCGGCGGGACCAGCAGGGACGGCAGCAGCCGTATCGGGTGGATGAGCAGGACCCTGGGGCTCAGCCGCGAGACCGGCGCGGCAGCCGGGGCGCCGGGGCCGGTCATGTGGCGTCGTCCCTCAGCTCCTCGGCGCGCCGGGCCAGCTGCTCGGCGAGCGCGGCCGCCACCTCGTAGTCCAGCCCGACGATCGTGGAGGAGCCCGCGTGCGAGGCGGTGCGGATCTGGAGGGTGGCCAGGTTCAGCAGCCGCTCGAACCAGCCCTGGGTCTTGTCGACGGTCTGGATGCGGCTGACGGGCACGAACACCCACTCCCGGGTGACGAATCCGGATCGGGCGTAGACGACGTCACCCGACAGTTCCCAGCGATGGACGGCGTAGCGGACGAAGGGTCCGATCGCGCACAGCGGCAGCCCGATCGCCACGACGAGCGCGGGCAGCAGCCACCAGGCGTCCTGGAACCATGGGGGAACCCACGACCACCGGCTCCCGCCGACCCACCGGCCGGCCAGGAAGGAGCCGGCGGCCAGCACGGCGAAGCCGGACAGCGACTGCAGCAGCCACAGTCCCCTGGCCCGCGGCGAGACCCGGTGGGCCGGCTCGCGCAGGCGGCTCACGTGGAGATCCGTCCCGGCTCGGCGGCCCGTGGCGGGACGCCCTGCGTGTGGTGCACCGCCAACCTCACGCTGACCTCCTGTCCGCGACGGAGAAGGGTGCAAGGTCACCCTATGCCGCCAGGGTCGCGGCGTGACCACGCCGACCGGCCAGCTCGCCCCCGCTCCGGGGATCGGCCGGCGACCGGAGTGTGGCGAAAGTCACCTCTCAAATCCCTCTACTCCCACTGATTTCAGAACAGATTCCGGCCACCGACCCACCGGAAACGGTCTGCGCATCGCCCGGAGCCGCGTAGCATCATCCGGCATGGGGCTGCGCTATTTCTGGGCACGCCGAGCCGTCGCCACGGCGGCGGCGGCGGTTTTCGTGCTCGGCGTGGCCGGCTGCGCGGTCCTGCGCGGCGGCATCTCCTCCGCCCAGGACGTCGCGTCGATCACCGTCACCAGCTCCGAGTTCCGCGCGGGCGGCAAGCTGCCGCGCGAGTACTCCTGCGAGGGGACCAAGGGCAGCCCGCCGCTGCGCTGGTCGAGCCAGCCCCTGCCTCGCGCGAAGACCTTCGCGATCGTGGTCGACGACAGCTCGTCGTCGGACCCGGCCGTGCACTGGGTCATCTACAACATCGACCGCCGCACGACAGAGCTGGGCCCCGGGGTGTCCGAGGATCCCCCGGACGGCTGGACCGCCATGCAGGCCGTCCTGCCCGGCGGCAAGGGCAAGCCGGGCTACGTCCCGCCCTGCCCCAAGAGCGACGGCAAGCCCGGCAACTACCGGTTCAGCGTCTACGCGCTCAGGGACGAGGTGAAGGTTTCGGAGGGCGCCCCCCTCTCCGAGATCCTCCAGAAGATCGCGGACCTGACGATCGCGCGTGGCCGGCTCACGGCGGTCGACATCGAGTGAGAGGGCGAACACCGCAGGTAGTAGTAGTTACCAATTCTTCACTTAGGGTGTGACAACGCTCATAGTGGTCCGCCACAATCAGATCCAATTGTTAGACGTTGGTGATCAAAGGGGGAGGATCGCGTCGATGGCCGCGCGGTCCCACCGGCGTCACAGAGAGGCCATGGCAGAGGTGGTGCAATGACCGCGGTTATCGTCATATTGGTCGCTGTCGTGCTCCTCGTGCTCGTCGTCGTGGCACTGGGCATGAGATCCATGAACAAGCGGGAGAGCTCGCTTCCGCCGGAGCGCATGAAGGAGCTGGCCGAGAAGGAAGAGCTCAAGAAGGCTCGTTCGACTGACGAGTTCGCGGCTCACGAGCCCCGGATGACCAATTTCAGCCCCGACTTCAGCCCCATCGACGAGGAGGAGAAGCCCAAGCCCGTCCGCACGGGCCAGCGTGGCAAGCGCGGCGTGGACGAGTGGGGCAACGTGACCTCCGACGACGAGGACGAGGAGTTCTGGGCCAGCATCCGCAGCGACGCGGCCGAGGGCGGCTTCGGCGCGAGCGGTACGGTCAAGGCCCGCAAGGCGGCCTCCTCGGCCGACCGCCGGCCCGCGCCCGGCGATCCCAACGCCGCCACCGTGCAGGCGCCGTTGCCCCAGCGCCAGGTCTCCGCGTCCTCCCCCAAGCCAGCGCCCATCCCGGCGCCCGCGCCGGCCGCCGCGAGCCACGCCGAGCCGCGCACGCCCAGCCAGAAGGACCTGGCCGACCAGCGCACCGTCACCTTCGCCGCCCCGACGCCCGACGTGATGAGCATCCTCGGGCCCGGCAGCAAACCGGTGCCGCCGCCCTCGTCCGGCAACGCCTTCACCCCCGCCAGCGCCTCGACCTCCGGATCGTTCCCCGCCGCCAACGGCACCTCTTCCGGATCGTTCCCCGCCGCCAACGGCACCACCTCCGGGTCCTTCACCCCCGCCAACGGCACCACCTCCGGATCGTTCCCCGCCGCCAACGGCACCACCTCCGGATCGTTCCCCGCCGCGACCGGCAGCCCGTCGGGATCGTTCCCGGCCGTCGGCGCCTCCTCCACCTCGGGGTCCTTCCCCGCCGCCACGCCCTCGGGCTCCTACCCGGCCTCGCCCATCCACGGCGCGCCGAACAGCGACCCGTTCCCCGCCTACGCCAACGCCGCCGACGCCCTGGAGAGCACCTGGCAGACGCCGCCCCCGTCCAGCACGTCGGGATCCTGGCCGGCCTCGCCGGACATCCTCGACGACCCGGCCCCCGCTTCCGGCTCGGGTTCCTGGCCGGCGTTCGAGGCGGCCCGTCCCGCGGCTCCCGCGGCGTCGTATTCGGCCTCGTCCTACGAGGTCCGCCCCGGCTACGCCGCCCCCGACGGGGACGCGCTGACCGGCCCCTCGCCCGCCGTCGGCACGCCGACCGCGCCCGGCAGGGCGGTCTCGCCGTACGACGACGTGCTGTCCTCCCCGGCCTACGAGCGGGCCGGCTACTCCACCCCGGCCGCGCCCTCGAGCCCGGCCGCGTGGCCCGAGCCGCCCGCCGACATGTGGCCGTCCTACGGCCAGGTGTACGGCTCGCAGCAGCAGGAGGCCGGAGCGCGCGGCGGTCGCGCCTCCCGCCGCCGGTCCGCCGACCCGCAGCAGGACTACCCCGACTACTACCGCTGACGTTCGCGGCGGGGTCGTCGCGCGAGGGAGGCCCGGTGACCCCGCCCCACCGACCGTCCCCATCCCAGGCCGTCACGCTCCCCTGACTTCCGGCACGTGTACGGCGAGGCGAATGATCATGCGAGCCTCATCATGATCATGTAAATTTCCTTGATCCGCTCTTACGGCCCGCGGCCTGGAACGTTACAGTCTGGGCCATGACAGCGGACACGATGCGTAGCGCACTGGGGACATTGCGTCATAACCTGCCCGCCTCCCTGGTCGTCTTCCTCATAGCCGTCCCGCTGTCGCTCGGCGTCGCCGTGGCGTCGGGCGCTCCGCTGGCCGCCGGGCTGATCGCCGCCGCCGTGGGCGGGATCGTCGCCGGCGCGCTGGGCGGCTCCTCCGTCCAGGTGAGCGGTCCGACGGCGGGCCTCTCGCTGGTCATCGCCGACCTCGTGCACACCTACGGCTGGCGCGCCACCTGCATGATCACCGTCCTCGCCGGGGTCATCCAGCTCGGGCTCGGCCTGGTCAGGGCCGCCCGGGCCGCGCTGGCCGTCTCCCCCGCGGTGATCCACGGGCTGCTCGCCGGCGTCGGCGTGGTGATCGCGCTCAGCCAGCTCCACATCGTCCTGGGCGGCAGCCCCCAGCGCTCGGCCGTCGAGAACCTGCTGGAGCTGCCCGCGCAGATCGCCGACATCCACTCCCACGCGGTCGCCGTCGGCCTGCTGACGATCGGCGTCCTGATCGTCTGGACCCGCCTGCCGCGACGGCTCCGCGTGGTCCCCGCCCCGCTGGCCGCGCTGGCGATCTCCGCCGTCGTCGCCGCGCTCCTGGGCTGGCAGGTCACCCGCGTCGACCTGACCGGCATGCTGTCGCAATGGCAGCCGCCGGTCCCGCCCGAGGGCGACTGGCACGGCATCGTGGGCGCCGCGCTGCTGGTCGCGTTCCTGTCGGCGGTGGAGTCGCTGCTGTGCGCCCGCGCCGTCGACAGCAGGAACGCCAACCTCGACCGCGAGCTGTGCGGCCAGGGCACGGCCAACATCGTCAGCGGCGTGCTGGGTGGCCTGCCGGTGGCGGGGGTGATCGTCCGCAGCACGGCGAACCTCCGCGCCGGGGCCCGCTCCCGCCTGTCGACGATCCTGCACGGCTGCTGGGTGCTGGTGTTCGGCCTGTTCCTGGGGTGGACCGTCCACCTCATCCCGATGGAGTCGCTGGCGGCGCTGCTGGTGTTCACCGGCATCCAGACGATCAACCTGGGGCACGTCAGGAAGGTCCACGGCCACGGCGAGGTGCCGGTCTACGCGGTGACGCTGCTCGGCGTGGTGCTGGTGGGCCTGGCCGAGGGCGTGTTCCTGGGCCTGGGCCTGGCGGCCCTGCTCGCGCTGCGCAGGCTGACCTGGGTGGACATCCGGGTCGACACCGGTCCCGGCGGCCGGCGCCACGTGACCGTGAACGGCTCGCTCACGTTCCTGGGCGTGCCGAGGCTCACCGCCGAGCTGCGGGCCATCCCGCCCGCCGTACCTGTCGACCTGGACCTCAACATCGACTTCATGGACAACGCCGCGTTCGAGGCGCTGCACAGCTGGCGGCTGGACCACGAGGCGGGCGGCGGACGGGTGGAGATCGACGAGCTGCACGACGAGTGGTACGCGCTGGCGGCCAGCGGGGCGCGGATGTTCCCGGCCAAGACGCCGCCCAAGGCGCCCGACCGGTGGTGGCTGCCGTGGACGCACCGCAAGGCGGTGCCCCAGCAGGGGGCCCTGGAGTCGGGCGCGAGGGAGTTCCACCAGCGCAGGGCGCCGCTGCTGCGGCCCATCTTCAGCGAGCTGGCCCACGCGCAGAAGCCCAGCCACCTGTTCATCACCTGCGCCGACTCGCGGATCGTGCCGAGCATCATCACCGCGAGCGGCCCTGGCGACCTGTTCACCGTGCGCAACATCGGCAACCTGGTGCCGCGCCGCGGCGCCGAGCCGCCGGACGACTCGGTGCTGGCGGCGATCGAGTACGCCACGCAGGTGCTGAAGGTGCACACCATCACCGTGTGCGGGCACTCGGGCTGCGGCGCCATGGCGGGCCTGCTCAGCGCGGGGGTGGCGGCGGGCGGCATGCCGGGGCTGCGGCGCTGGCTGCGGCACGGCCACCACAGCCTGGCCCGCTACCTCACCGAGGAGGACCCGCCCGGCTCCACGCCGCTGGACCGGCTGTGCCGGGTCAACGTCGTCCAGCAGCTGGACAACCTGCGCACCCACCGGCGCATCGACGAGATGGTCCGGGCGGGGGAGCTCCAGCTCGTGGGGCTGTACTTCGACATCGCCGCCGCCCGGGTGGAGGTGCTCGCGCCTACGCTGTCGGTGAAGACGTGAATCGTCACGCCCGCCGTACGGCAAGGATGCCGGTATGAGAGTTCTCGTGCTGGGCGGATCCCAGTTCCTCGGCCGGGCCATCGTGGAGGAGGCGCTGCGGCGCGGTCACGAGGTGACGACCTTCAACCGCGGCAAGTCGGGCGTCGACCTGCCGGGGGTCACGGCGGTGCACGGCGACCGGGAGGCCACCGTGGACCTGGAGCGGCTCGTCGAGGGGCGGCGCTGGGACTTCGTGGTCGACACCTGCGGGTACGTGCCGCGCGTGGTGCTGGAGTCGGCCCGCCTGCTGTCCGGGCACGCCGGCACCTACGCCTTCATCTCCACCATCGGGGCCGTCGACGGCTTCCCCGGCAAGCCGGCCACCGAGGAGAGGGGCCTGTGGCCGTGCGCGCCGGACGCCGGGCCGTCCGACGGCGAGTACGGCGTGCTCAAGGCGGGATGCGAGCGCGCGGTCGGCGAGGGGTTCTCGGGCAACGCGCTGTTCATCCAGCCGGGGCTGATCCTCGGCCCGCACGAGAACGTCGCCCGGCTGCCGTGGTGGCTGACCCGCATCTCGCACGGCGGCCAGGTGCTCGCCCCCGGCGACCCGCGGACGCCGCTGCAGCTCGTCGACGCCCGCGACGTCGCGATCTTCACGCTCGACCAGGCGGAGCACGGCGTCGCGGACCGCTTCATGGTGACGGGGCCGGCGGGGAACACGACGTTCGGCGAGTGGCTGGGCCTGTGCCGGGAGGTCACGGGCTCGGACGCGGAGTTCGTGTGGGTCGAGGACCGGTTCCTGCTCGACCATGACGTGAAGGTCTTCGTCGAGCTGCCGCTGTGGGCGCCGGCCGGGCCGGAGACCGCGAACTTCTGGTCGGTCTCGACGGCCAAGGCGCAGGCGGCGGGCCTGCGGACCCGCCCGGTGGCGGAGACCGTGCGCGACACGTGGGCGTGGCTGCGGGAGATCCCGGAGGACCAGCGGGTGTACGGCAAGACCACGACGCACGGCATCGCGCCGGACAAGGAGCAGGCGATCCTGCGGGAGTGGCTCGCCACCAGGGGGTAGGCGACCCGGGCGCGGACGGATTCGCGATGCCCCGGGAACGGCGTGGCGGGGCCGAGCGCTCTGGCCGGGGGGTGCCCGGGTGCGGCGGCCTCAAGGCGTGTCGCCGGAACGCCACGCGACCCCGCTCGTATGGTGCACGACATGGCCTACTTCATCGTCGTCCCGCTGCTGGTGCTCGTCGTCGCCCCGCTCGTCCACGTCCTGGTCGACCGGAGCCCGGCCCGCCGTACCCGCCGCCGGGTGGTGGAGCTCTGGCTGCTGTGGGTGGTCGCGGGCGGCGGCGCCCAGTCGATCTTCGGGGGGATCGGGCACATCGGCCCGTACGCACCTGAAATCGCGGAAGGCATCGGGTTCGCGCACACCCCCTTCCAGTGGGAGGTCGGCTGGGCCGACATCGCGGTCGGCCTGCTCGGCGTGCTCAGCATCTGGAACCGTGGCTCGTTCCTGACCGCCGCGGTCATCGCCGCGGCCGTCCTGTTCTGGGGTGACGCCATCGGCCACTTCATGCAGTGGTTCGGGCACGGGAACACCGCGCCGGGCAACGTCTGGGCCATTCCCGTCGACGTGCTCCAGCCCCTCGCCGCGATCGGCCTGCTGATCGCCTACCGGCGCGGCGAACGGTCGCCGTAGCCCCGCTACTCCGACGAGACGATTCCCAGCACGAACAAGCCTGCGAAGAAGGCGGCCGGCAGGGCGCGCCATATCCAGGGCATCCTGGTCGTGGCGGTGAGGACGGCGCTCGGGTAGGCGATCACGCCGCCGAACACGACGAGGATGAGAGACTCGAGCGAGAACAACCACATGTCCTTCGCGGTGGCGTACTGCCAGATGGCCATGAGGTACGGCGTCGCGATGGCGGCCACGATCCACGCGGGCCGGACGCGCAGCGCGTAGAGCAGTGGCCATGCGGCCGCGACCGCCACCCAGGGCCCCGGATCCCATGCGGCGAACAGGTAGCCGAGGCAGCCGGTGTATTCGCCGCAGCGCTCGGGGAAGAACCTCGGCCATACGAAGACCCAGCCTAAAAGAGCGGCGGGCAAGATGATCCCGACCGCGCCCGCGAGGACCATGCGCCTGACCGGGCTGTCCCGGCGAGGGGACACGGCCTCCTTCGTGGAGATCACTCACGCATGGTGCAACACGGACCGGCCCTCCGGCGATGGCGTCATCTTCCCATCCCCAGGCACCCCAAAGACTGGGGCAACCTAGACGACCTTCTCGATCAGATACGGCTTCGCCCCGGCATGTGGATACCCGGCGGCTCGCTCCACTACCTGATGTACATCTTGATCGGCTATCGCCTCGCGCTCGATGTTCATGACATCGGGGAGCGGTCGACTGCTGGTGGCTGTGGGAGCGCCTTGGCCGCACGCGCCCTCTCGGCTGGGCCGCCGAGGTCGAACGTGAGGCCCAGCATGCCGCCGTAGAGCCTCTTGATCTCTTCTTTCGGCTGCTCGATGAGCGCCGAGCCCGGCATTGCGATGATGAGCCAGGCCGTGGTGTCCGACTCCATGATCAAACTCTGACGGAGCCATCACGGAGCTGGGGATCATATAGGTGACGTTTATGCACGTCAGGTAGGGATTGAGAGACGAGTCGGCCTGTAGGCCGGGTTCTGTCCTTCGCGCAAGCGTGAAGGGACGGTCATCCATCTAGGACCGCCGTTGCCGGCGGCCTCGAGCGGTCTACCCGCGCGGCTCGGACGGGCAGCCCTCAGGCGCCGCGCGCGGGATTCTCCGAGCGGAGGATCCCTTCTTGACCTTGCTCCGGGTGGGGTTTACCGAGCCGCCCACGTCACCGTGGGCGCTGGTGGTCTCTTACACCACCCTTTCACCCTTACCTCCGCGGAAGGGAGGCGGTCTGCTTTCTGTGGCACTTTCCCGCGGGTCGCCCCGGGTCGGTGTTACCGACCACCCTGCCCTGTGGAGCCCGGACCTTCCTCGGCGAGCCGTACGGCCCGACGCGACCGTCCGGCCGACTCGTCTCCAGCCAGGCTACCAAAACACAAGCGATCTCCAAGCCGCCGGCAAGATCACGAAGGCCTGAATGGATCACGTCAGCGAAGGTGCGAGGTGTCGTTGAAGGACCTGACCACCGCCTGGCCGTCGGAGTGGTAGTCCACCAGGGACAGGCACGCCAGATCCAGGTGCATGCGGTACAGCGAGGCGGGCGGGGCCAGCAGCGCGAAGCGCAGCAGCATCTTGATCGGCGTGACGTGCGAGACGACGACGAGGCGCCTGCCCTCGTGGCGCGCGAGCAGCCGGTCCCTGAACCGCTGGACCCGTCGCGCCGTCACCGCGAAGCTCTCCCCGCCCGGCGGCGCGACGTCCGGGTCGGCCAGCCAGGCCGCCAGTTCCTCCGGCCAGCGCTGCTGGACCTCGGCGAACGTGTGCCCCTCCCACGCCCCGAAGTCGGTCTCCCGCAGGTCCTCGTCGACCTCGACCTCCAGGCCGGTCAGGCGCGCCACCGCCTCCGCGGTCTGCCGCGCGCGCTTCAGCGGCGAGCTGACGACGGCCTCCAGCCGCTCGCCGGCCAGCCGTTCGGCCGCCTTGGCCGCCTGGCCGAGCCCCGCCGGGGTGAGCTCGGCGTCGCCGAGGCCGGAGAAGCGCCGCTCCACCGACAGCGGCGTCTCGCCGTGCCGCAGCAGGAACACCGACGTGGCGGTCGTGCTCGCGGGGCTCCGCCACCCCGTGGCGGTCCTGTCCCGTTCGCCTGCCGCCGCCTCAGGCGCGGAGCCGGTCGCCGGAGCCCCTGTCTCCGGTACGGCGGAGCCGCCGCCCTGCCACGCCAGCCCCTTGGCCGCCGCGTCCATGGCCTCGTTGGCCAGCCGGTCGGCGTCGGCGTTGCGCTCGCGCGGGATCCACGTCCACTCGGTGACCCGCAGCCGCCGGGCCAGGTCCGCCGCCTCCAGCGCCAGCGGGCGCAGCCCCTCGTGCTTGATCTTCCAGCGTCCCGCCATCTGCTCGACGACGAGCTTGGAGTCCATCCTGACCGCGACCGAGGCCCCCTCCCCCGCGAGGTCGAGCACCGCCCGCAGGCCCGCGATCAGCCCTCTGTACTCCGCCACGTTGTTGGTGGCCAGCCCGATCGCCTCGGCGACCTCGGCCAGCACCTGCCCGGTGGCCGCGTCGCGCACCACGGCGCCGTAGCCCGCCGGCCCGGGGTTGCCGCGCGAGCCGCCGTCGGCCTCCACGACGTAGGCGGTCACAGGCCGGACTCGGAGGTGCGGACGAGGATGCGGCGGCACTCCTCGCAGCGGACCACCTCGTCGGCGGGGGCGGCCTTGATGCGGTTCATGTCCGCGATCGACAGCACGACCTTGCATCCCTGGCAACGGCCGCCGCGCAGCATCGCGGCGCCCACGCCGTACTGCTCGCGCAGCTTCTCATACAGCGCCAGCAGGTCGGACGGGATGTCCCCGGCGAGGGCGGCGCGGCGGGTCTTCAGCTCGGCCGCCTCCTTGTCGATCTCCACGAAGGCCGCGTCGCGCCGCTCCTCCAGCCTGGCCCTGGCGGCGGCGACCTCGTCGCGCCTGGCCGTCAGGTCGGTGGCCCTGGTGTCGGCGGCCTCCCGGCGCTCCATGATCTCCAGCACGACCTCCTCGAGGTCGCCCTGGCGCCTGTGCAGGGAGGCGATCTCCGACTGGAGGTTGGCCAGGTCCTTGGGCGAGGTGACCTGGCCGGAGTCCAGGCGCTTTTGGTCGCGCTCGGCGCGCTGGCGGACGGTGTCGACGTCGGCCTCGGCCTTGGCCTGCTCGCGCGCCAGGTCGGCGGCCTCGGTCTCGGCCTCGATCACCTGGGTGACCAGGCGGGCGTAGGTCTTGGTGAGCTCCTCGATCTCCGCCAGCTCGGGCAGGGTGCGGCGGCGGTGCGTCAGGCGGTCGGCGGCGGCGTCGAGCTCGGCGAGGTCGAGCAGTCGCTGCTGGGCTTCAGGGGCGGCTTTCATGATCAGTATCCTCTTGTCCAAGCATCCGTGACCGTGGCGGAGACGCGCGTCTCAACCGTAACGCCACTGGCGGCCAGCATCGACGCGGCGCTGTCCAGCCATGGCCATTCGGTGGCCCAGTGGGCGGCGTCGATCAGGGCGGGGCCGCCGGTCTCGACGAACTCGCTGGCCGGATGGTGCCGCAGGTCGGCGGTGAGGAAGACGTCGACGCCGGCGGCGCGAGCCGTACCGAGCAGGGAGTCGCCGGCGCCGCCGCTGACGGCCACCCGGCGCACGGGGCGGCCGGGATCGCCCGCGACCCTGATGCCCCACGCCGTCTCGGGCAGCCCTTGCCGTACGGCTTGCGCGAAGTCGGCCAGCGTCGTGCCCGGCGGCAACTCCCCGATGCGGCCCAGGCCCCGCCACGGGTCGTCGGGCAGCGGCTGCAGCGGCACCAGGTCGCCGGTCAGGCCGACGGCGCGGGCGAGCGCGTCGGAGACGCCCGGGTTGGCCACGTCGGCGTTGGTGTGGGCGGTGTAGAGGGCGACGTCGTTCTTGATGAGCCGGTGGACCAGGCGTCCCTTGTAGGTGGTCGCGGCGACGCTGGTGGTGCCGCGCAGGAAGAGCGGGTGGTGGCAGACGATGAGGTCGGCGCCCCACTCCAGGGCCTCCTCGGCCACCACGGGGACGGGGTCCACCGCGAAGAGCACCCTGCGCACCGGCTGTGCCGGGTCCCCGCAGACCAGGCCGACCGCGTCCCAGGACTCCGCGCGCTCCGGCGGGTAGGCCCGTTCGAGCTCCTTGATGACATCCGCGAGCTGTGTCACGCAGGAAGGGTATCGAGGGCTGTCCACCGAACACGGTTCGGCGTAATGTAAGCAGATCCTGACCAAGCGGAGGCTGGGGATGGCGCCAAGGGTCGCGATCATCGGAGCGGGGTTCGGCGGGCTGTGCATGGCGATCCGGCTGCAACGCGAGGGGATCACGAGCTACACCGTCTTCGAGAAGGGCGCCACGGTCGGC
Organism: Thermoactinospora rubra; assembly: GCF_002093975.1. GTDB lineage: Bacteria > Actinomycetota > Actinomycetes > Streptosporangiales > Streptosporangiaceae > Nonomuraea > Nonomuraea rubra_A. The sequence goes on along the minus strand of NZ_KZ084327.1, from coordinate 76,913 downwards.
GGCACGTGGCGCGACAACAGCTATCCGGGCGCCGCGTGCGACATCCCCTCGCACCTGTACTCCTACTCCTTCGAGCGGTACACGAGCTGGACCCGCCGCTACCCCGCCCAATCGGAAATCCTTGGCTATTTAGAGCATTGCGCCGATAAATACGACGTCAGGCGAAAAATCAGGTTCAACACCGAAGTCGCCACCGCCACCTTCACCGGCACCGCCTGGCGCGTCACCACCAGGGACGGCGCCGCCGAGGACTTCGACGTCGTGGTCGCCGCGGTGGGCCAGCTCAACCGCCCCCACCTGCCCGACATTCCGGGAATGTCCACCTTCGAGGGCGTCGCCTTCCACTCCGCCCGCTGGAACCACGACCACGACCTCACCGGCCGCGACGTGGCGGTCATCGGCACCGGCTCCTCCGCCGCCCAGTTCATCCCCGAGGTCGCCAAGCGGGCGCGTGCGCTGAAGGTCTTCCAGCGCACGCCCAACTGGGTGATCCCCAAGCCCGACGCCGAGTTCGGCCCCCTCGCGCGGAAGGCGTTCCGCTACGTCCCCGGCCTCCAGCGCGCCTACCGCGAGTGGATCTACCGGTACGCCGAGAACACCCTCTACCCCGCCCTCGCCCGCGGCTGGAGCACGGACCTGCTGCGCAGGCGCGCGCTCGCCCACCTGCACGACCAGGTCAAGGACCCCGAGCTGCGGGCCAAGCTCACCCCCGACTACCCGCCCGGCTGCAAGCGCGTGGTGATCGACAGCAGGTTCTACCCGGCGCTCACCCGCCCCAACGTCGAGGTGGTCACCGAGAAGATCACGCGGATCGCCCCGCAGGGGATCGAGACCGCCGACGGCCGCCTGCACGAGGTCGGCACGATCGTGTACGGCACGGGCTTCAGGAGCACCGAGTTCCTGGTCCCCATGAAGATCACCGGCAGGGGCGGGGCCGACCTCCACGAGCAGTGGCGCGACGGCGCCGAGGCCTACCTGGGCATCTCGGTGCCGAACTTCCCCAACCTGTTCCTGCTCTACGGCCCGAACACCAATCTCGGCCACAACTCGATCATCTTCATGATCGAGTGCCAGGTCGCCCACATCATGAACTGCCTGCCGTACCTGGCGGCGAGAGGGCCCATGGAGGTCAGGCCGGAGACGATGGCGGCCTGGACCCGGCAGCTGAACCGGGCGATGGAGCGGATGGTGTGGGGCGCGGGCTGCCAGAGCTGGTACAAGACCGCCGGCGGCCGCATCACCAACAACTGGCCGGGGCCCACCACCCTCTACCGGCGCCTCACGGCCAGGCCGCCCGCGCGGGCCTACCGGTTCGGGTGAGGCCGGTTCGTGCGAGCGCACAAGAGGCCGGCCGAGCGGACAGGGTAACGTCGCCTCCATGACGCATCCCCTCCACGAGCAGGCCGTCGTCGCCGACGCCCACAACGACCTGTTGATGGCCGTGTCCGCCCGACCACGGGAGTGGTGGCCGGAGTTCTTCCGCGAGCGCTGGCTGCCGCAGCTGCGGGCCGGCGGGGTCAGGCTCCAGGTCCTGCCCGTCTTCATCGACGACCAGTACCGTCCCGAGGGGGCGCTCCGGCAGACCCTGCGCATGATCGAGTGCGCCCACGTCATCGCCGAGGGCAACCCCGACGCGGTACGGCTGTGCCGTACCGGGGCGGAGATCGACCAGGCGCTCGCCGAGCGGAAGATCGCGCTGGTGCTGGCTCTGGAGAGCATGCCGGGCATCGACGCCAGCATCGAGCTGATCGCGACGATGCACCGCCTCGGGGTGCGCATCGCCTCGATCGCGCACTGGGGCCGCACGCCGCTGGCCGACGGCAGCGGCGAGGACGCCACCGGCAGCGGGCTGACCTCGCACGGCGTGGCCGCGCTGCGGGAGATGGAACGGCTCGGCATCGTCTTCGACGTCTCCCACCTGGGCGCCTCAGGCGTGGCCCACGTGCTGGAGCTGGCCGCCAAGCCCGTCATGGCCACGCACTCCTCGGCGAGGGCCCTGCGCGACCACCACCGCAACCTGACCGACGAGCAGCTGCGCGGCGTGGCGGCCACGGGCGGGCTGATCTGCGTGAACTTCCTGGCGGCGTTCCTGACCGAGGGCGAGGCCACGCTGGATGACCTGCTGGACCACTTCGAGCACATCGCGGGCGTGGTCGGCGTCGACCACGTCGGCATCGGCGCGGACTTCATCCGCGAGGTGATGGACGACCTGACCCCGCAGTGGTGCTGCGAGACGCCGCCCATGGTGCGCGGCATCGACGCGCGTGCCGCGATCCCCGGCCTGGAGGGGCCCTCTGGGCTGCCGATGGTGACCGAGGGCCTGCTCAAGCGGGGCTTCAGCGAGGAGGACACGCTCAAGATCATGGGCGGGAACATGCACCGGTTCCTCAAGGAGCGGCTGGCGTGATCGAGGACCTGGAAGAGCTCGTCGTCTGCGAGTCGTTCTCCTCCGATCTGGAGGCCGTCGCGCGCAGCGCCAAGGTGGTCGGCGCGCTGGGCAGGCGGCTGCTGGGGGCCGAGCCGGAGTACGTCGTGGCCGACGGCGTGACGCACCTGCGCTGGAGGTTCGGCGAGCCGAGGGTGCTGCTGCTCGGCCACCACGACACGGTCTGGCCCATCGGCTCGCTGCGCACGCACCCGTGGTCGGTCGTGGACGGCATCGCCCGCGGGCCGGGCGTGTTCGACATGAAAGCCGGACTCGTCCAGATATTTCATGCTCTTTCCGGCTTGAGGGATCTGGATGGCGTCAGCGTGCTGATCACCGGCGACGAGGAGGTCGGCTCGCGCAGCTCCCGGCGGCTGATCGAGGAGTCCGCCCGCGGCCTGCGCGCCGCCTTCGTGCTGGAGGCCAGCGCCGACGGCGGGGCGCTCAAGCTGGCCCGCAAGGGCACCTCCGACTACGTGGTCTCGGTGTACGGCAAAGCCGCCCACGCGGGACTGGAGCCGGACAAGGGCGCCAACGCCGGGGTGGAGCTGGCCCACCAGATCCTCGCGATCGCCGCCATGGGATCCGGCACCGACGCGGACGGCGTGCTGGGCCGTACGACGGTCACCCCGACCGTGCTGTCCGGCGGCACGACCTTCAACACGGTGCCGGCCAGGGCCCAGGTCGCCGTCGACGTGCGCGTGCCGACCGTGGCCGAGCAGGAGCGGGTGGACCAGGCCATGCGCGGCCTGGCCCCGGTGCTGGAGGGCACGCGCATCGAGGTCTCCGGCGGGCCCAACCGGCCGCCCATGGAGGCCTCGATGTCGGCCGGGCTGTTCCGGCTGGCCCAGGCCGTGGCCGGACGGCTCGGCATCGGCCCGCTGACCGGCACGGCGGTGGGCGGCGCCTCGGACGGCAACTTCACCGCCGGGGTGGGCTGCCCCACGCTCGACGGGCTGGGCGCGGTGGGCGGCGGCGCCCACGCCGACCACGAGCACGTGGTGGTCGCCGAGCTGCCGCGCCGTACGGCGCTGCTGCGAGGCCTGGTGGAGGAGGTGCTGACCGGCGCCATGGAGAAACACCCCGGGGAGACCGGGGAGACCGGGGAAACACTGTAGGGAACCGCCGCAAGGCAACACCGGGGAGACGCGGTGGACAAACGCATGACCACCACAGTGCGCGAGCTGCGGACCGTCCGCGAGTTCGCCGAGGTCCACGCCCTGTTCGACGCGATCTGGCATCCGGGCCCCGGCAGCGCGCCGGCGCCGGTGGAGCTGATGGTGGCGCTCGCGCACGCGGGCGGCTACGTGGCGGGCGCCTACGAGGGCGGCGAGCTGGTGGGCGCCTCGGTCGGCTTCCTGGCCGAGGGCGGCGCGCTGCACTCGCACATCACCGGCGTCCTGCGGCCGGGCGGCGGCGTCGGGTACGCGATCAAGATGCACCAGAGGGCCTGGTGCCTGGAGCGCGGCCTGACCACGGTCACGTGGACCTTCGACCCGCTGGTGCGGCGCAACGCGTACTTCAACATCGCCAAGCTGGGGGCCAGGCCGCGCGAGTACCTCGAGGACTTCTACGGCCCGATGGGCGACGCGGTGAACGCGGGCGACGTCTCCGACCGGCTGCTGGTGGCCTGGCGGCTGGCCGGGGAGGAGCCGCCGCCGGCCGGTCCCACGGTGCTGGTGCCGACGCCGGAGGACGTCGAGGCGTTGCGCGCCCGCGACCCGGCCGAGGCCAGGCGGTGGCGGCTGGCGCTGCGGGAGACGCTGGGCGGGCTCATGGCCGAGGGCGGCAAGGTCATTGGATTCACCAAGGAAGGGCAGTATGTCGCGATAAAGGGGTAGTCCCGCTCTATGAGTGCGCACTTCACCCCCACCGTCCCGGCCAGGCACCTGCCGCCGGTGACGCTACGCGATCTGCCCGAGCCGCCGAGCTCGACATGGCGGATCATCGGCCCCGGCCTCGTCGGCGCGGGCGTGGGCCTGGCTTCCGGCGAGTTCATCCTGTGGCCGTACATCGCCTCCCAGGTCGGCCTGATCTTCATCTGGGGCGCGGCGATCGGCATCCTCACCCAGTGGTTCCTGAACATGGAGATCGAGCGCTACACGCTCGCCACGGGTGAGACGGCCCTGACCGGCTTCAGCCGGCTGTGGCGGCACTGGGGCATCGTCTTCGTGCTGATGACGCTGCTGTCGAACCTGTGGCCCGGCTGGGTGACCACCTCGGCCACCATGGTCACCTACCTGACCGGCGGCACCCCGCGCTACATCGCGATCGGCATGCTGGTGGTCATCGCGCTGGGCCTGACGCTCGCCCCGGTGATCTACACGGCGCTGGAGCGGGTGATCTTCGTCAAGATCGCCCTGGTGCTGATCCTCGTCATCGGCGCGATCGTCTTCGCCATCACCTCCGAGGCGTGGGTGAACCTGGCCCGCGGGCTCACGGTGGACGCGAGCTTCCCGGCGCCGCCGCTGGAGCTGGCCCTGCTGATGGGCGCGATCGCCTACGCGGGCGCGGGCGGCGGGCAGAACCTGTGCCAGAGCAACTGGATCCGCGACAAGGGCTTCGGCATGGGCCTGTACGTCCCGCGCCTGGTCAGCCCGATCACCGGCCGTGAGGAGGCGGCCCCCTCGACCGGCTTCCAGTTCGCGCCCACCAAGGAGAACCTGGCCCGCTGGCGGCAGTGGTGGCGCTTCGCCAACATCGAGCAGGGCGCGACGTTCGCCGCGGTGTCGTTCATCACGATCGCGCTGATGTCGATGCTGGCCTACTCCACGGTCTTCGGCCGGGAGGGGCTGGCCAACAGCATCGGCTTCCTCCAGGTCGAGGGCCAGGTGCTGCAGGATGTCGTCGCGCCCTGGTTCGGCGTGCTGTTCTGGGTGATCGGCGCGCTGGCGCTGTTCGCCTCGGCGATGGGCATCGTCGACTACACCTCGCGGCTGGCCGCCGACGTGATCAAGACCGTGTACGCCAGAGGCGCGTCCGAGAGCAAGCTCTACTCGATCATCGTCTGGGCGATGACGGCGGTGGGCGTGACGATCCTGCTGCTGGGCTTCGACCAGCCGCTCATCCTGCTGGTCATGTCGGCCAGCTTCGCCGCGGTGATGATGTTCGTCTACTCGATCCTGCTCATCGTGCTCAACCGCAGGGCGCTGCCCGGCCCGCTCAAGGTCCGCTCCTACCGGCTCGGGGCGCTGGTGTGGTCGGTGGCCTTCTTCGGCACGCTGACCGTGATGGTGCTCATCCAGCAGGTCCAGAAGCTGGTGTCGGGAGGCTGACCCGGCGGCCTTGACCTCGAGTTCGCTTGAGGTTGCAGGCTCTTCTTCATGAGAGCTGTGCGAGTGACGCGCTTCGGGGGTCCCGAGGTGCTGGAGGTCGCCGAGATCGCCGATCCGGCCGGAGCCGCCGCGCACGGGGTTCACCAGTTCTCCTGAAGCGCGGAGGCCCCACCCTTCAGGGCGGGGAGCAGCGCGGAACGGCCGCACACGGCGATCTCCTGATGATGTCGGCGCCGGTCGATAGGCTGCGGTGCGTGTCGCGCTACCGCCTCCAGCCCACCCCTGCCCAAGAGCGGGCGCTGCTGGAGCACTGCGCCCATGCGCGGTTTGTGTGGAATCTGGCGGTGGAGCAGCACAGCCACTGGCGGCCGGGACGCGCCGGCGCGCCCGGCTTCGCCGAGCAGTGCCGTCAGCTGACCGAGGCGCGGGCGGCGTTCGCCTGGCTGGCCGCCGGGTCGATCATCGTGCAGCAGCAGGCGCTCAAGGACTTCGCCCGGGCCATGGCGAACTTCTTTGACGGGACCCATGGCCGGCCGAGCTGGCGTAAGGCCGGGCGGCACGAGGGGTTCCGGATCGTCGGGGTGCGGGGCCGGCACTGGGCGGTGCGCCGCCTGTCGCGGCGGGTGGGCGAGGTGCGGATCCCCAAGGTGGGGTGGGTGCGGTTGCGCTGGTCGCGCCCCGTCCCGGCGGGGGTCAAGTCCTTCCGCATCACCCGGGATCGGGCCGGGCGCTGGCATGTGGCCTTCGCCGCGATCCCGGCCCCGATTCCCGCGCCCGGCACCGGTGAGACGGTCGGTGTGGATCGCGGGGTCGTCGTCAGCGCCGCCTTGTCCACCGGGGAGCTGCTGAGCGCGCCCACGCTGCGGGAACCGGAGCAGGCCCGGCTGCGCAGGCTCCAGCGCAAGCTGGCCCGGGCCCGGCGCGGCTCGCTTCGGCGGGCGAAGGTCAACGCGGCGATCGCCCGGCTGAAGGCCCGGGAGGCCGACCGGCGCAAGGACTGGGTGGAGAAGACCAGCACCCGCCTGGCGTGGCAGTTCGACGTGATCGCCGTGGAGGACCTCAACGTCCGCGCCATGACCCGCTCGGCGCGCGGCACCCGCGAGACGCCCGGCCGGAACGTTGCGGCCAAGGCCGGGCTGAACCGGGCCATCCTGGCCTCCGGCTGGGGACAGCTCGTCGAGCGGCTGGAACACAAGGCACCCGGCCGGGTGGTCAAGGTCAACCCCGCGTTCACGAGCCAGCGGTGCTCGGCGTGCGGGACCGTGGAGCGCAACAGTCGCGAGAGCCAAGCACTGTTTCGCTGCCGGTCTTGCGGATACGCCGATCACGCCGATGTGAACGCGGCCAGGAACATCGCAAGGGCGGCAGGGCGTGCCGTGTCTGCGCGGGAAGGGCCACGGATTGCCGGGCCGGTGCACCGCGAACCTCAACCTGCCCTCCTCTCGACGCAGAGCTGACGGGTTGGAATCTCCCTCATGCACGAGGGGGAGGACGTCAATTCTCCTCCGGCTCCGCCGAGGGCGTCCCGCTGCCCGAGGTGTTCGCCGAGGTGCTGCCGCTGGTGGAGCGGGGCGAGGTGGTCATGCCGATCGCGGCCGTCTTCCCGCTGGAGCGCGTCGCGGACGCCCACCGGCTCAGCGAGGAGGGCCACCTGCTGGGGAAGATCGTCGTGGCGATCGAGGAAGGCGGCTTTCCTCGATAGCGGGCACACTGGGGGCATGCTCGAAACCTCGGCGCGGCTGCTGCGACTGCTGTCCCTCCTCCAGGCCCACAAGGAGTGGACCGGCCCTGAGCTGGCCGCGCGGCTGGGCGTGTCCACGCGGACCGTGCGCAACGACGTCGAGCGGCTGCGCTCGCTCGGCTACCCGGTGCACGCCACGCCGGGCGTCGCGGGCGGCTACCGGCTCGGGGCGGGCGCCGCGCTGCCGCCGCTGCTGCTGGACGACGAGGAGGCCGTGGCGGTCGCGGTGGGCCTGGGCCGGGCGGCCGGAGGGGGCGTGGCGGGCATCGAGGAGAGCTCGGTGCGGGCGCTGGCCAAGCTGGAGCAGGTCCTGCCCGCCCGGCTGCGCCACCGCGTCAACGCGCTGAACACCTACACCGTGCAGATCCCCGGCGAGGCCCCGGCGGTCGCGCCGGAGGTGCTGACCACGATCGCCAACGCCGCCCGTGACCGGGAGCGGCTGCGCTTCGACTACGTGGGGCACGACGGGACCGAGAGCGTCCGGGAGGCCGAGCCGTACCGGCTGGGCCACCGGCGGGGGGGGGGGGGCCTGCGCGGGGGGGGGGGAGCCGTACCGGCTGGTCCACCGGCGGGGGCGGTGGTACCTGGTCGGCTGGGACGTGCACCGCAAGGACTGGCGGACCTACCGCGTCGACCGCATCAGGCCGCGCGTTCCGAACGGCCCGCGGTTCACCCCGCGTGAGCTGCCCTTCGACGTGGCCGAGCACGTCGAGCGCGGCGTCAACACCGCGATGTGGCGCTACCGGGCCACGGTGCGGCTGCACGCCCCCGCCGAGCGGATCCGGGGGCTGCCGCTCGGCGTGGACGTCGAGCCGGAGACCGACACCACGTGCCTGCTGCACAGCGGCGGCGACGACCTCAACGGCATGGCGGTGTGGATCGGCTTCCTCGGCGTGGACTTCGAGGTGCTGGACTGCCCGGAGCTGGTGGAGGTGATCCGCGAGCTGTCAGAGCGCTACCGGCGGGCCGCCGCTCACCGCCCGGGCGTGACCAGCCCCGACTCGTAGGCGAAGACCACCAGCTGGGCGCGGTCGCGGGCGCCCAGCTTGGTCATCGCCCTGCTGACGTGGGTCTTGGCGGTGAAGGGGCTGACGACCAGGTGGGCGGCGATCTCCTCGTTGGACAGCCCGCGCGCCACCAGCGCCACGACCTCGCGCTCCCGCTCGGTCAGGGCGGCGCCCCGGCCGGGCGGGGGCGAGGAGGGCGCGGGGCGGGCGACGTACTGGTCGATGAGCCGGCGCGTGATCCCCGGCGACAGCAGCGCGTCGCCGCGGGCGGCCACGTGGACGCCGTGCAGCAGGTCGGCCGGGTCGGTGTCCTTGAGCAGGAACCCGGCGGCGCCCGCGCGCAGGGCGTCCAGGACGTACTCGTCCAGCCCGAAGTTGGTGAGGATGACCACGTGGACGCCGGACAGCCGGGGGTCGGCCGCGATCCGCCTGGTGGCCTCGATGCCGTCCATCACCGGCATCTGGATGTCCAGCAGCAGCACGTCCGGCACCAGCTCGGCGGCCATGGCGACCGCCTGCCGCCCGTCGGCCGCCTCGCCCACCACCTCGACGGACTCCTCGGCCTCCAGCAGCGCGCGGAACCCGGCCCTGATCAGCGCCTGGTCGTCGGCGAGCAGCACGCGGATCACGCCGACAGCACCCGCTCGGCGACCGGCAGCTCGGCCCGGACCGTGAACCCGCCCCGCTCGCCGGGCCCGGCCGACAGGCGCCCGCCGAGGGCGTCGACCCGCTCGCGCATGCCGGTCAGGCCGACGCCGGGCACCCCGCCCGCCTGGCCGGGCCCGTCGTCGCTGACCTCCACCACGACCTCGTGCTCGCCGTACTCGATGAGGACCGCGGCGCGCGAGCCGCGAGCGTGCTTGGCCACGTTGGTCAGCGCCTCCTGCACGATCCGGTAGGCGGTCTGCTCCACGGCGGCGGGCAGCGTCCTGGAGCGGCCGGCGAGCCGCAGCGTCACCTCCTGCCCCGCCGCCCGGGTGCGCTCCACCAGCTCGGGCAGCCTGGCCAGCGCCATGCTGTCGTCGCGCAGCACCTCCAGGGTCTCGCGCAGCTCCCGCATGGCCTCCCCGCTGGCCTCCTGGATGGCCGACAGCGCCGCGGGCACCTCCTCGCCGCGCTTGCGCGCCAGGTGGACGGCCACGCCCGCCTGGACCTTGATGATCGAGATGGTGTGGGTGAGCGAGTCGTGCAGCTCGCGGGCGATGCGCAGCCGCTCCTCCCCCGCCCGGCGCAGCGCGGCCTCCTCGCGGGTCCGCTCGGCCTCGGCCGCCCGCTGGTCGGCCTGCAGCAGCGCCACCCCCATGGCCATGGCGGCCACGAACCAGCCCATGACGAGGAAACCGCCCTTGACCGCCGTGAGCGCGTCCTGCCCGGCCAGCAGGTAGGCGGCCACCATGCCGCCCACGAGCGTGAGCGCGGCGGCCAGCGCGGCGGGGCGGTGGCCGTGCCGTACGGCGCTGGAGACCGTGATCAGGGCGGGCAGCCCGGCCGCCAGGTCCGGCTCCACCAGCAGGATGGAGGCCAGCGCCAGCGCGGTCGTCACCGCCAGCACCAGCCTGGGCGCGCGGCGGTGCCAGTGCAGGGCGACGGCGGCGGCCACCAGCAGCCCGTAGCCCAGCGGCCCGGCGCGGCCGTTCAGCGCCGCGTTGGCCACCATCACGGCGCCCACCACGGGGGCCAGCATCAGGTCGGGCTTCCTCATGGCCGCAACCTACGGCACGGGTCCCGGCGGCGCATCGTCCGGCCGTGGTACTCCGCCGGAAGTAGCGGACGCCTCCGCGGGCACGACGACCCGGCCATGCCTCCGGGGCGATGGTGAGGACATGGTTATCCCCGACTTCACCGGTCCTGTCCACCTGCCGGACGCCGGCGCCTACGACGAGGCCCGGCTCGCCTGGAACCGCGCGGTCGACCCGCGTCCCGCCCTGGTGGCCGAGGCCGCCGGCGAGCGCGACGTGCGGGCCGCCGTGTCCTTCGCCCGCGAGCGCGGGATGCCGCTGGCCGTCCAGGCCACCGGCCACGGCATGCTCGTGGCCAACGAGGGCGCCCTGCTGCTGAAGACCTCCCGCCTGACCGGCGTGCGCGTCGACCCTCAGCGGCGCGAGGCCACCGCGGGCGCGGGCGCGCTGTGGACCGACGTGATCGCCGCCGCCGCGCCGTACGGCCTGGCCCCGCTGTCGGGCACGCCCTGGATCGGGGTGACCGGCTACACGCTGGGCGGCGGCCTGGGCTGGCTGTCCAGGCGGTACGGCCTGGCCGCCGACAGCCTGCTGCGTGCCCGCGTCGTGACGGCCGACGGCGAGCTTCGCACCGCCGAGGACGGCGACCTGCTGTGGGCGTTGCGCGGCGGCAGCGGCAACTTCGGCGTGGTGACCGAGCTGACCTTCCGGCTGTACCCGGTCGAGCGGGTGCACGCTGGGCTGACCCTCCACCCGATCGAGCGGACCGCCGAGACGCTGGCCGTCTACCGGGACTGGGCGCTGGAGGAGCCGGACACGCTGGCCACGGGCGTGCTGCTCATGCGGATGCCGGACGGCTCGCGCGTGCTGGGAGTGCGGTCCTTCGCCGTCGAGGGCGGCGAGCGGGCGCTCGGCCCGCTGCTCGCGGCGGCGGGCGAGCCGCTGTCCGGCGGGCGGGGCGAGCAGACCTTCGCCGAGGCGAGCGCCACGCTGGCGCCCGTGCACCCGCCCATGCCGGTGCGGCACCGGTTCGAGCTGTTCCGCGAGCTGCCCGACGACCTGGTGACGCTGCTGGCCCACTCGCCGCCGGACGTCGTCGAGATCCGCCACTGGGGCGGCGCGTTCGCCCGGCCCGGCGGCCCGGCCGGTCACCGCGACGTGCCCTTCTCCATCCTCACCGCCGGCGACGTCGAGCTGCCGCACGCCACCGGCGGCTCCTTCCTCACCTTCCTGACCGACCCGGCCAGGACGGCCGACGCCTACACCGCCGCCAACCACGCCCGGCTGGTGGAGCTGAAGAAGTCCTGGGACCCCGACACCGTCTTCCGCCCGAGCCATCTGATCGGAGCATGATGTCCTTCCGTCACGTCACCCCGGTGCCGCCCAGGTCGGCGACCGGCCTGGTCGCCGAGGTCTACCGGCAGCAGGCCGCCGACACCGGGCTGCCGCGGATGCCCGCCCTCATGGTCCTGTCGCCCGTGCCCGAGCTGCTGGCGGCCACCTGGTCGCTGCTGCGGGAGGCGCTCATGGCCGGACCCGTGCCCCGCACCGACCGGGAACTGGTCGCGCTGGGCGTCTCCCTGGCCAACCGGTGCCCGTTCTGCGTGAACGCGCACGCCATGTTCCTCCACGCCACCGGCGACCACCGGCTCGCCGAGGCGGTCCTGCGCGGCGAGCGCCCGGCCGACCCCCGCCAGGCGCGGCTGCTGGACGTGGCGCTGTCGCCGGACGACCCGCCCGAGCTGGCGGGCACCGCGCTGGCCTTTCATTTCATCAACCGCATGGTGTCGGCTCTCCACACCGACGACGTCCTGCCCGGCGGGCTGCAGCGCTCGCGCGCCGTACGGGGGCTGGCCGGGCGGATGCTGTCCCGGGCGGCGGCACGGCCGCTGCCGCCCGGGGAGAGCCTGCGGCTGCTGCCCGTCACGCCGCCGTCGCCCGCGTGGGCCGGGCGCTCGCCGGTGGGGACGGCCTACGCCGCGCTCGTGGAGATCGCCGAGCGGGGCGCGGAGCTGGTCCCGCAAGCCGCCGCCGTCCGCGAGGAGATCGCCGCCTGGGACGGCACGCATCCCCCGCTCGGCAGCCCATGGCCGGCCGAGCCGGTACGGCGGCTGGCGCTGCTGGCCGCCAAGGCGCCCTACCGGATCGGCGAAGCCGACGTGGCCGCCGCCGGGCTGGACGAGGCCGGCCTGGTCGGGGTACTGGCCTTCGGCGCGGTCACGGCGACGCGCCGCCACGAGCCGCGAGGTATTCCTGCCTGACCCGGGAGCGGGACAGCTTGCCGGTCGGCGTGCGGGGCAGCGAGTCGCGGAACTCGACGATCCTGGGGTGCTTGAAGCGGGCCAGCCTCGGCTCCAGGTGCGCGCGCAGCTCCTCGGCGGTGACCGGCGCGGCGGGCTGGACGAGCGCCACCACCTTGTGGCCCCACTCCTCGTCCGGCACGCCGATGACCGCCACGTCGGCGACCGCCGGATGCTCCAGCAGGGCGGCCTCGACCTCGGCCGGATAGATGTTGACCCCGCCCGAGACGATCAGGTCGGTGCGCCGGTCGCAAAGGAACAGGTAGCCGTCCTCGTCGAGGTAGCCGATGTCGCCGGGGGCGTACCACTCGCCGCGCATGCTTGCCCGGGTCTTGGCGGGGTCCTTGCGGTACTCGAAGGAGCCGAGGGAGGACTTGACGTAGATGAGGCCGGGCTCGCCCGGCGGCAGTTCCTTGCCCTCCTCGTCGAGGATCTTCGCCTCGAAGGTGGGGGCGGGCCGGCCGACCGTGCCGGGGCGCTCCAGCCACTCCCGCGGCTTGACCGCGAAGGCGATGGTGGACTCGGTGGAGCCGTAGTACTCGTACAGCACCGGCCCCCACCAGTCCATGATCGCTTTCTTGACGGCGACCGGGCAGGCCGCGCCGGTGTGGATCACCTGCTGAAGGGAGGAGACGTCGTACCTGCTCCTGACCTCCTCCGGCAGCTGGAGCATCCGGTGGAACATCGTGGGCACCATCATCGCGTTGGTGACCTTGTGGCGGCCGATCAGCTCCAGGATCGGCTCGGGGTCGAAGCGCGGCGCGATGACCAGGGTGTGCCCGAGGTGGAGGGCGAACATGGTGTGCGCGCACGGGGCCGAGTGGTACATCGGCGAGGTGACCAGGTGGACCGCGTCGCCGGGCCGCAGGTCGCACACCTCCCCCAGGAACCAGGTGTAGAGGGGGACGATCGCCTCCGGCTCGGCGCCGGGCAGCGGCCGCTGCACGCCCTTGGGGAAGCCGGTGGTGCCGGAGGTGTACCACATGACCGCCCCGGCGGTCCTGCCCTCGGGCGCCGTGCCGGGCTGTCCCTCGGCCAGCTCGGCGGTGACGCCCTCGGTGACGACCACCTTGGCGTCGCAGTCGGCGACGATGTAGTCGATCTCCGGCTGCGTCAGGTGCCAGTTGATCGGCACGTAGTACAGGCCGATCTGGCCGGTGGCCAGCAGCATGACGACCTGCTCGACGCCGTTGCGCAGGATGCCCGCCGCCACGTCGCCGGTCCGCAGGCCGCGGGCGCGCAGGCCGCGTGAGACCTGGTTGACGCGGTGGAGCAGCCGCCCGTAGGTGGTGCGCGTGCCGTCGGCGTCGATCGCCGCGAGCCGGTCGGGGTCGGCGGCGGCGATGGCGTAGAACCCGGGCAGACTGCTGACGTCGGCGCTCATCACAGCTCCAAAAGGTCCGCGAGGCGGGTGCGGTGGACGCGGGGCGGGCCGAGCATGACCTCGTCCGCCTTGGCGCGCTTGTAGTACAGGTGGGCGTCGTGCTCCCACGTGAAGCCGATGCCGCCGTGCAGGAGCAGATGGTCGCGGGCCACCTCGAAGCAGGCCCGGCCCACGTACGCCTGGGCCAGCGCCGCGGCCTTCGGCAGCTCCCCCGGCGACTCGTCGGCCGCCCAGGCGGCGTAGCGCACGATGGACTCGGCCTGCTCCACCTGGCAGTGCATGTCGGCGAGCTTGAACTTGACGCCCTGGTAGGAGCCGATGAGGCGGCCGAAGGCGGCGCGGACCTTGGCGTAGGCGACGATGGCCTCCAGCGCGGCGCGCATCACGCCCAGCTGCTCGGCGGCCAGCGCCACGCACATCCGGTCGAGGATGCCCTCGCGCGGCCGCGGCCCGAGCACCCGGGCGCGGGCGCCGTCGAGCCGGACGCCCGCCTGGCCGCGCGTGATGTCCAGGGTGGCCAGTTCCGTACGGCTGACGCCGGGATCGTCCAGCTCGACCGCCGCCATCACGATCTCGTCGCCGGATGCCGCGGGCACGACCAGGACGTCGGCCTCCATGCCGCCCAAGACCCGCCCCAGCGTGCCGGCGATCCGGTCGCCCTCGAGCCGCACGTCCTCATCCCGCGGCGGCTGCGCCACGGTCGCGACCAGGCGGCCCTCGGCGATCGCGGTGAGCAGTTCCTTGTCCGGCACGCGCGTCAGGGCGATCGTGGCGAAGACCGTGGCGAGGAACGGGCCCGGCAGCAGCGCGGCGCCGGTCTCCTCCAGCACGACGGCCAGCTCGGCGTAGCCCGCGCCGGCTCCGCCGTACTCCTCGGGGACGATCAGCCCGGACAGGCCCAGCTCGCCGCCCAGGCGGCGGTAGACGGCCGGGTCGTAGCCCTCGCGCGGCCGGGAGTTCCCGTCGAGGAAGGACCGCACCGCCGCGCGCAGGTCCCGCTGCTCCTGGCTGAGGAGAAGGTTCACGCCTGGGTCCCCACCTTCAGGTCCTTGAAGGGCACGGTCTTGTCCACGCGAGGCTCGGGCGGCAGGCCCAGCACGCGGTCGCCGACGATGCCGCGCATGATCTCGTTGGTGCCGCCGCCCAGCGCCATGCCGGGGGCGAACGACAGCGCGAAGCCCAGCGGGTGGTCGCCGGTCACGGCCTCGGGGCCCACGAGCGAGGTCGCCAGGTCGGCCTGGAACAGGGTGAGCTCGGCGAGCAGCAGCTTGGCCGCGCTGCCCCGGGCGCCGGGGAAGATCCCGGCCTTGGTCTCCTGGGCCAGGCGCTGGTTGAACAGGTGCAGGGCCTGCGAGCGGATGTAGAGCTCGACCAGCTGGTCGCGCACGAGCGGGTCGGCGGTGTCGACGGCCTTGCGCAGCGCCTCGAACGAGGCGGGGTTCTCGCTCTGGCCGCTCATCCCCACCCCGGCGGAGATCGACAGCCGCTCGTGCAGGAGCGTGGTGACCGCGACGCTCCAGCCGTCGTTCACCCCGCCGATCCGGTCGGAGTCGGGGATCGGGACGTCGTCGAAGAAGATCTCGTTGAAGTGGGCGCGCCCGGTCATGTCGCGCAGCGGGCGGACGGTCACCCCGGGGTGCCGCATGTCGACGGCGAACATGGTCAGGCCTTTGTGCTTGGGCACCTCGACGTCGGTCCTGGCCAGCAGCAGGCCCCAGGTGGCGTACTGGGCGTTGGTGGTCCACACCTTCTGCCCGCCCACGACCCAGCCGTCGCCGTCCCGTACGGCCCGCGTCTGGACGGCGGCCACGTCGCTGCCCGCGCCGGGCTCGGAGAACAGCTGGCACCAGATCTCCTCGCCGCGCAGCAGCGGCCGGATCCACCGGCGGCGCTGCTCGTCGGTGCCGCGGTCGAGGATCGCCGGGCCGCACATGCCCAGGCCGATGGAGAAGTACGCGGTGGGCAGCCGGAAGTCGCGCGCCACCTCGGCGAAGGCTCTTTCCTCCGCCTGGGTGAGCCCTTGGCCGCCCCACTGCCCGGGCCAGCCGATTCCCGAGTATCCCGCGTCGTGGAGCCGGGCCATGAACGCCTTGGCCTCCTCGACGCCGATCACCTCGTCCGGGGCGTTCTCCTCCAGCCAGCGCCGCGCCTGAGCTCGGTATTCGTCAAGGTTCACCTGGGCTCCCAAGGTCATCAGTGCTCACTTACTCTAATGAGCCAAGAGAGACCCGTATAGAGCTCTATTCTGTGGTCTTTTGTCAGGTTTTATGACCGAATCTCCCTTAATTAGGGAAAGCCTGACCTAGTGTGATCACCTGGTTACCAGGGGGAGAAGGGTGATCACACGGTTCGGGAAGTCGGTGCGCGTACGTCTGGCACTCCTGGCCAGCATCGCCATGGCTCTGCTCTGCCTGGCCGTCGACTCGCTCGTCCTGTACGGCGTGCGCTCGGCTGCCGAGGAGTACCGGACCAACGAGACCCTCAGCGAGGCCCTGCGTGTCGTGCACCTGGTCAAGCGGGGCGACCTCGGCACCGACATCCCCACCGACGTCGAGGCCGTCCAGGTGCTCAACGCCTACGGCAAGGTCGTCGCCTCCTCGCCCAACGTGGCGGGCAGGCCGCCCATCACCACCATCCTGCCGTCCGCCGACCAGGCCAGCCGGACGATGGTCCAGTGCGACCTGGCCGCCTACCCCGGCGAGTGCATGATGGCCGCCGTCTTCCGCATCTACCAGGACGAGGGCGACTGGTACGTGTACGCGCTGGACTACGCGGTCCCCTGGTACGTCCACCCGCTCCTGATCGTGTTCATGCTCGGGCTGTCCGGGGCGCTGGTGACGGTGACCTGGTGGGGCACCTCGCGGACCGTCGCCAGGACGCTGGCCCCCGTGGACGCCATCCGCGCCAAGCTGGCCGACATCACCGCCACCGACCTCGGCCAGCGCGTGCCCGTGCCGGATACCGACGACGAGATCCGCGCGCTGGCCGAGACCGCCAACGCCACGCTGGACCGGCTGGAACAGGCGGTCGAGCAGCAACGCCGCTTCGCCTCCGACGCCTCCCACGACCTGCGCACGCCCATCACGGCGATGCGGGCCCAGGTCGAGGAGGCCATGCTGCACCCGGAGGACGCCGACTGGGAGCACACGGGCCGCGCGCTGCTGGAGAGCCTGGACCGGCTCCAGGCCATCGTCACCGACCTGCTCACGCTGGCCAGGCTCGACGCCGGGGCCCCGGTCAAGAACGAGCCCATCGACCTGGCCCGGTTCGTCGCCGAGGAGCTGGACCGCCGCAGGCCCTACAAGGCGCCCAAGGAGATCAAGCGCGACCTGCAGCCGGAGGTCCTGATCAGGGGCGACCGGCTCCAGCTGGCGCGGCTGCTGACGAACCTGCTGGACAACGCCGAGCGGCACGCCGAGTCGCAGATCACGGTCACGGTGGCGCGCTCGGGCGGCAAGGCCGTGCTGGAGGTGCTGGACGACGGCGCGGGCATCGCCCCCGACCAGCGCGAGGTCGTCTTCCGCCGCTTCACCCGGCTGGACGCCTCGCGCAACCGCGACGCCGGCGGCACGGGCCTCGGCCTGCCCATCGCCCGCGAGATCGCCCACGCCCACCACGGCACCCTGACCATCGAGGACTCCGACACCGGCGCCCGCTTCGTCCTGCGGCTGCCGCCGGCCGAGAGGTAACGAGGTGTGACACCGCTCACGCTTCCCCGCCTATTGGATTGTTCGTACAATACCAGGCGAGAGGAGCACAGCGATGACACCTGCACCAAGCTCGACAGCAGCCAGGGAAAGCGACGAGTCCGTAGCCGACAGGCGCGCCTACGAGGCGGTCATCGAACGCCTCTCCAAGGCCTCGGTCGACAAGCACTGGGAGCCCTACCGGGACATCCCCTGGGACGACCCCGACTTCCAGATCCGCCACGACGACCCCCGGTGGGAGCTGCCCGAGGTCGACAAGCTCGGCAGGCATCCCTGGTATCGCGCCCAGCCGCCCGAGGTGCGCGCGAAGATCGGGCTGTGGCGCGTGGCGACCGCGATGAAGATCGGCCTGCAGTTCGAGAACCTGCTCAAGCGCGGCCTGCTGAACTACGCCTACCGGCTGCCGAACGGCTCGCCGGAGTTCCGCTACGTCTACCACGAGACCATCGAAGAGGGACATCACGGGATGATGTTCCAGGAGTTCGTGAACCGCACGAAGCTCCCCATCCGCGGCATGCCCGGACCGCTGTCCCTCATCGCCCAGGTGACGCCCTGGATCCCGCTCATCTCCACCGAGCTGTTCTTCATCTTCGTCCTCGGCGGCGAGGACCCGATCGACCACGTCCAGCGCAAGGTTCTCAAGGACGGCCACCGCCACCACCCGCTGGAAGAGACGATCATGCGCATCCACATCGCCGAGGAGGCCCGGCACATCTCCTTCGCCCGGCACTACCTGCGCCGGCGGGTGCCGCGGATGCCGCGCCACCGCCGCTTCTTGCTCAGCCTGGCCTCCCCCGTCATCCTGGGCATCATGGCGCGCATCATGCTGGCCCCGCCAGGCTCCATGATCCGGCACTTCCGCATCCCCGACCACGTCGTCGAGGAGGTCTACCGCAAGAACCCGGCGGCCCGGCGGGAGATCCGCGAGTCGGTGGGCAAGACCAGGGAGCTGTGCGCGGAGCTGGGCCTGATGAACCCTGTCAGCCGCCGCCTGTGGGCCGCGATGGGCATCGCATGAGGACCGCCGTCGTCACCGGGGGCGCCTCCGGCATCGGCCGCGCGGTCGCCAGGGAGCTGGCGCGCCGCGGCGTGAGGGTCACCGTCGCCGACCTCAACGGCACCGACGACTCCGCGGTCGAGTCGGTCAAGCTCGACGTGACGGACGCGACCGCCGTCGCCGACCTGGTCGGCCAGGTCAGGGACCGGCACGGCCGCCTCGACTTCATGTTCAACAACGCGGGCATCGCCGTGGGCGGGGGCGCCGAGGAGCTCACCCTCGACCACTGGAACCGCACGATCGACGTCAACCTCCGCGGCGTCGTCCACGGCGTGCACGCGGCCTACCCCGTGATGATCGCCCAGGGGTTCGGCCACATCGTCAACACCGCCTCACTGGCCGGGCTGGTGCCCGCGCCGATGATGATCCCCTACACGGCCACCAAGCACGCGGTGGTCGGCCTGTCCCTGGCGCTGCGTGCCGAGGCGGCCCGGCACGGGGTGAGGGTCAGCGTGGTCTGTCCCGGCTTCACCGACACCCCGCTGCTCGACCACGCCAACCCGGGGCTGCCGCAGACCGACGCCTCCCGGAACGCCCGCCACCACGCGCTCTCCATCCAGGGCCGCCTGTACTCGGTGGACGCGCTGGCCCTGGACATCATCCGGGGCGTGGCGCGCAACAAGGCGCTCATCGTGGCCCCGGCCTCGAGCCGGCTGGCCTGGCGTGCCGTACGGCTGGCGCCGTCGGCCGCGGTGCGGGTCGCGGGCCTGGCCGCCCGGCGGCTGGGCGGGAGCGACCGATCCTGAGGCGGTCTACCCCTCGGGGTAGAAGAGGAACAGCGTGCAGCCCGTCCTCGTCTGCGGGACGTGCGAGGAACCCGCGGGCGCGTGGATGAAGGAGCCGGCCGGGTAGTCCCGCTCGCCGTCGTTGAAGACACCGGAGATCACGAAGACCTCCTCGGGACCCGGTTCGTGGACGTCGACTCCCTGCCAGCACGTGTTCGCGTCCATCTCCAGCACGGCGGCCTTCGCGCCGTTGTCCCCGGTCCACAGCAGGCGCGCGCGGATGCCCGGGAACAGCTCGCGGACCGGGGCGTCCTGGACGGTGGACCACACATAGGCGGAGGTGTTCTGTCCTGTCGTCATGGGACCAGCTTGGCGACCGGCCGCCGCCCCGCCGAGTGTCAGGAAAGACATCATGCGGTACTTTCCTGCCATGCATCGCGTCGTGGCGCTCGTCCGCCCGCCGCAGTCGACCTTCGAGCTCGCCTGCGCGGCCCAGGTGTTCGGGGTCGAGCGGCGAGGACTCCCGACGCGGTACTCCTTCGGCGTGTGCACCGAGCGCCCCGGCCCGGTCGCGACGTACGCCGGGTACGACATGGTCGTGACCCGCGGGCTGGACGCGCTCGACCGGGCGGACACCGTGGTCGTCCCGGGCTGGCTGCCCGTCACGGAGCCGCCCTCACCCGCGGTCGTCGGGGCGCTGCGCCGCGCGCACTCCCGCGGAGCGCGGGTGGTCAGCATCTGCTCCGGCGCCTTCGCGCTGGCGCACGCCGGCCTGCTGAACGGGCGGCGGGCGACCACCCACTGGGCGCTGGCCGACGAGCTCGCCGCGCGCTTCCCGCGCGTCCAGGTCGACCCGAATCCGCTGTATGTGGACCACGGCGACATCGCCACCAGCGCCGGTGCCGGGGCCGGTTTCGACCTGTGCATGCACCTGCTGCGCGGCGACCAGGGCGCCCGGTACGCCGCGCACGTCGCCCGGACCATGGTCATGCCGCCCCACCGCGAGGGCGGGCAGGCGCAGTACTCGGCGCCGCCCCACCCCGCCCAGGTCGACGGCACGCTCGCGCCGTTGCTGGAGTGGGTCACCGAGCGACTCGGCGAACCGGTGACCGTCGAGGCCATGGCCGCACGCGCGGGCGTCTCGGCGCGCACCCTCACCCGGCGGTTCGCCGACCAGCTCGGCACCAGCCCGGGGCAGTGGCTGCTCGCCCAGCGGATCGCCGCGGCCCGGGACCTCCTGGAGTCCTCCGACCTGCCCGTGGACGCCGTCGCCCGCCGCGTCGGCCTCTCCTCGGCCACCAACCTGCGCAGGCGCTTCCTCAACGCCCTCGGCACGACGCCCGGCGCCTACCGCCAGGCGTTCCAGGCCGGGCCACGGGCGGCTCAGGGCACCCGGCGGATGCGCCACACCAGCGCCGCGCCCAGCAGCACCAGCGCGGCCGAGGTGAGGAACAGCGCCGGGTAGCCGCCCAGGCCCGCCACGATGGGCCCGGCGAGCACCGGGGCGACCACCTGGGGCCCGGAGCTGGCGACGTTGATGATCCCCAGGTCCTTGGCCCGTCCCGCGGCGGCGGGCAGGACCTGGGTGACCAGCGCGTTGTCCACGGCCATGTAGACGCCGAACCCGACGCCGAGCACGCCCGCGCCCGCCATGACGAGCGGCCAGGTGGGCCAGAGGGCGAGCGCGACCGCGGGCAGGGCGCTGATCAGGCCGGAGACGGTGACGAGCGCCTTGCGGCGGCCGAGCCGGTCGGACACGACGCCCGCGGCCACGGCGGTGAGCACCACGGCGGCCGTGTAGATCAGCACGAGCTTGAGCAGGCCGTCGGCGGCCCGCTCGCCGGGGAAGAGCCGCTCGTAGCCGACGGCGTCGGTCAGGAAGTACAGCAGGTACAGCATGACCAGCGCGTTGCCCAGGTTCATGAGGAAGCGGGTGAACCAGGCCCAGAAGAAGTCCGGGTGCTCGCGGGGGCTGATCCAGAACTCGCGGAGGGCGAAGGGCTGCCGGTACGGCAGGCGCGGGTCGGGCGTGGTGAGCACGAAGGGCAGCACCAGCAGCGGGATGAGGGCCGCGACCAGGAGATACCCGGACGTCGTGGTCGTGGCCACGGCCGTCACCAGCACCACGCCCAGCACCACGCCGAGCGTCTGCGGCACGCCGATCCACCCCGACACCTCGCCGCGCTGCCGTACCGGCACGTGGTCGGGCACCCCGGCCGTCAGCGCGGCCTGCATGGCGTTGAGCGAGCCCTGCGCCAGGCACCACCCGGCGGCGATCCACACGACCGACTCCTGGACCGCGAGGAACGCCAGCGCCGCCCCGCCCAGCAGCGCCCCGGCGAGCGTCCACGGGTGCCGCCTGCCGTACCGGGAGGTGGTCCGGTCCGACAGCGCGCCCGCCACCGGGTTGCCGACCATGGCCACCAGCGCGCCCAGGCCGGTCACCCAGGCCAGCGCCTCCTCCTTCCAGCCCGGCGCGGCCGCGGCGACCTGCTCGGGCAGGAGGATCTGGAGCGGGGCCATGTAGCCCATGTACAGCGCCAGGTTGGCCAGCGCGATGCCGGCGATCCACCAGGGGCCGACGCGCCGGGTGGGCTCGGCCAGCGCGGCGGGGACGTCCAGGCTCATGGGGCCTCGCCTCAAGATCGGGGGGTGAGCGGATGCTATCCCCCGGCCGGTCGGCGCGCCACCAGCACCTCCGTCCTGATCCGCTCGACCCAGCGCCCCTCGGGGTTGGCCTCCAGCAGCGCCCGCCGTACCGCCTGGACGAAGGCGTCCAGGCGGTCGCCGAGGCGGGCGGGCGAGGAGTAGGACAGCGACAGCTGCAGGCCCGTCACGTCGTCGACGTCGCGTTCGAGGACGTCTTCGAAGGAGGCCGCCTCCAGGCGGCTGAAGGCCGACCGGGCGAGCACGTCGTGGTGGTGCTCGCCGCTGCCCTGGTAGGAGTCGGGCGAGTGGATCTCGGTCAGGCCGAACTCCTCCCGGACCCGGCGGGTGATCGGCTCCCACGCCGGCTTCCAGCCTTCGCGTCCCGGGCCGATCAGCGCCACCGCGCCGCCGGGCGGCAGCAGCTCGTCCAGGTCCGCCAGGACGGCGCGCCGGTCCATCCAGTGGAACGACCGGCCCATCACCACGTGGTCGAACGGCGGCAGCTCGCGGAGCATGGTGGAGTCGGCGCGGATCCAGTGGATCGTGCCGGTGCCGGGGTCCAGGCGCCTGCCCTCGGCGAGCATCCCCTCGTCGGGGTCGACCGCGAGCACCTCCCTGACGTACGCGGACAGCGGAATCGCGACCGTGCCGGGGCCGCAGCCGAGGTCCAGGACCCGGCTGTCGCGGCCCAGCGCGGCGGCCAGGTGCGCGATGGCGGCCTCGCCGTAGGCGTGGCGGTATTTGGCGTAGTAGGGCGCAGCCCCGCCGAAGAGGTCTGTCATAAGTGGGACCATAGACGGGTTGTGCACGGTTGAGGGGGAGGTCAACGGCTGTGCGGCGGTTGCTCGCGGTGGTCCTGCTGGCGCTGGTGTCGTGGGTTCCCGGTACGGCGTGGGCGCACGACGTGCTGGTGGACAGCGATCCCAAGGACGGGGCGCGGCTGGAGGAGCCGCCCGCGACCGTCACGCTGGTCTTCAGCGCGGCGGTGCGGCAGGGGTACGCGAAGGTGACCGTGACCGGGAGCGACGGGTCGGCGTGGGCGGACGGCGAGGCGACGGTCGGCAAGGAGCGGGTGAGCGTCAGGGTCAGGCCGCTGGTGCGGCCGGGCAAGTACGTGGTGGGGTATCGGGTGCTGTCGTCGGACGGGCATCCGGTGTCGGGCAAGGTGACGTTCACGTTCGCGGGCGGGGCGGCGAGTCCGGCGCCCTCGGCGAGCGCTCCAGCGAGCGCTCCGGCGCGTGACCAGGCGCCCGACCCGGCCGCCGAGGCGGCCGAGGCGGCGGCCAACGGGGGCGCGGGGATGGCCGTGGTGTGGATCGCCGGGGCGCTCGTGGTGCTGGGGCTGGGCACGGTGGTGGCCTTGCGGCGCTCGGGCGGCGCTCCGCAGGCCCCGGCCGCACGGGCTGAGGACCGGGAGGGATCATCCGGGGCCGCGGTGCCAGCCGTACGGGCCGAGGGCCGGGCGCCGGGGGACGGCGAGCGGGATGGGAAGGCCCGGGCGTGAGCGGGCAGGCGACGGCGGCGAAGGAGCGGGCCACCGGGCCGGCCGGGCTGGTCGTGGGCGGGTTCCTGGGCGGTGCCGTGGTGGCCGCCGTCGTGGCCAGCACGCTCAACGGGCAGGAGGCGGTGCCCGGCATCCCCATGCCCGGGACGGTGGTGGAGTACGGCCTGCCGGTCGTGCGCGCGCTGCTCGACGCGGCCGCCGTGGGCGTGGTGGGCCTGAGCGTGCTGCCCAAGCTGCTGGGCTTCGACGACCCCGGGCGCACCGAGCCGGTGATGCGCCGCGTGCGCCCGCTGGCGGTGCAGGCCGCGTGGGCGTGGGCGCTGTGCGCCCTGCTGGCGATCGTGCTCCAGACCGCCGAGCTGAACCCCGGCGGCGTCCCGACCCTCGGCATGATCGCCGCCTACGTGGACGGCGTCGGCGCCGGCCAGGGCCTGCTGTTCAGCGCCGCCTGCGCGCTGGCCGCCGCCGGCATCGGCCTCATGGCGGTCCGGTTCGGCGAGAAGGTGCCCGCCGAGCTGCGCGTCGTGGTGGCGCTGTTCGGCCTGCTGCCGATCCCCGTGACCGGCCACGCCGTCGACTCGGTCTGGCACGACCCCCTCATGATCTCCATGGAGCTGCACGTGATGGGCGCGGCGCTGTGGACCGGCGGCCTGATCGCCGTCGTGGCCTTCGCCCGCCCGCTGCTGGCCGACGTGCTGCCGAAGTTCTCCAGGCTCGCCACCCTCTGCCTGGCGCTGGTGACCCTGTCCGGCCTGGTCAGCGGCCTGGGCACGATGGCGCTCACGCCCGGCGGCGAGCTGCCCGGCGCGCTGCTGACCACCGACTACGGCGTGCTGGTGGTCGCCAAGGTGGCGCTGACGGTCGCCCTGGCCGCCCTGGCGGCCAACATCCGCTTCCGCCTGATGCGCGGGGCCGCCACCCCCGTCGTGGCGTGGGCGGCGGCCGAGGTGACCGTGATGGGCCTGGCCTACGGCGTCGCCGTGGCGATCACCCGCGCCTCGATCGGCTGATCCTCGGCGCGCAGCCCGAAGCGCGTGACGAACCACTCGCACGCCAGCCACACCGCCAGCAGCCCCGCTCCGGCGTAGACGGCCGACCCGGGCGCCAGGGGCGGCGCGCCCAGCAGCCCGGTCTGGCCCTTCAGCGTGCCGTACACCTGGCCCATGACCGCGCTCTGCACGGCCAGCACGCCGTAGACCCCGGCGGTGGCCAGCAGCGACCCCGCGACCGCCCGCGCGACGGGGTGGCGCAGCGCGAAGGCCAGGTCCACGCACAGCCCCCCGGCCAGCAGGAAGTACGGCACCGCGGACGGCGGGAAGCCGCCGGCCGTGAGCAGCGGCCAGATCAGCGTGCGGAACCCGACGTACCCGGCCGCGACCAGCGTGGCCGCGCCGAACCGGCCGATGACCATGCGCGCGACCGTCAGCACCGCCATGCCGGCGATGACCGCGTACACCGGATACAGCCAGTCGGGCACCGGCAGCGAGAAGTTGACGATCATGACACGGTCGACGGGCCGGCCCATCTGGTCGGCCGCGAAGTTCTGCAGGATCGGCTCGGCGTAGGCCACGCCGTTGTCCCACGCCCCGATGGACAGCACGCCGTACTCCTGGTGCTGCTCGGGGAAGTGGACGTTCTCCAGGAAGAAGGCGAAGAACGCGCCGAGCACGAGCTTGGACCCGCCGCCGAGGAGCCAGCCGCGGATCACGCCGGCGATCATGAAGAACGTGCCGACGTAGAGCAGGATGTGCGAGGGGCTCCAGGACGTGATGTCGAGCCCGTTGATCCGGTGGTTGATCAGGTCGAGCGGCACGGCGACCAGGAAGATCCCGGTCCCCCACTGGATGAGCCGCAGCGCCGTCCTGTCCACGCCGTACCCGGTGTAGCCGTGGATGATCGTGAGGGCCAGGGCGATGACCGTTCCGGCGGAGTTCAGCAGGTGGGGCGGGGCCAGGTCGTCGCGCAGCCACTTGAAGTGCCACGAGACGTCCCAGGCCGAGCCGAGCAGCTTGAGGCTCAGCGCCACGAGCCAGCCCAGGTACAGGACGCGGAACAGCTCGGGCGGCGTCTCGCGCCCGGCCGGGCCCCGCGTCCAGTAGGGCGAAAACCACCTGATCAGAGCTTTCACGAGGCGCTACTTTAGCGTTCCTTGACGTCCTCCCTCCTGAACGAGAGGGATTCCAGCTCCCGCCGTGGTCGGGTCTGGTGGTTCGCGGTGCACCGGCCCGCCATCGCGTAGCCCTTCCCGCGCAGCAACCGCCCGCCCGGCGGCCGTCCAGCATGCCCCGCTTGGCTATCGCGGGACGTCCCCGAGCTTAGACCATTCCATTGCAATGAGGCCCGCGGAACCGGACAACGTCTTCGACCGCCTGGCCGTGGATCAGGAGGCGGTCGTCCGCATGCACGATGGACTGGCGCCGGGCGGGCGCTGATGGACGAGGCGGTCCAGCGGCTGCGCGCCCAGGGGTTCACCGAGGTCGTGCTGTGGGTGGCGTCGGGCAACGCCCAGGGCCGCCGGTTCTACGAGCGGTACGGCTTCGCCTTCACCGGGCGCACCATGACGCACCACGACCTCGAGGTCGAGGAGTCGCTCTACCGGCTCAGCCTGACCTGAAGGTGCTTCAGGCCGTTCTGGAAGTTCGAGACCAGCCGCACCGGCTCGGCGAGCAGCTCGACCCGCCAGGCCAGCAGTTCCCTGAAGACGGCGCGCATCTGGACGCGCGCCAGGTGCGCGCCCAGGCAGAAGTGGGGGCCGAAGCCGAAGCTGACGTGGTCGTTGGGCTGCCGGGCGATGTCGAAGACGTCCGGGTCGGGGAAGACGGCCGGGTCCCGGTTGGCCGAGGCGTGGTAGACGACGACCTTGTCACCGGCCTTGATCCGCTTGCCGCCCAGCTCCAGGTCCCGCGTCGCCGTACGGCGGAAGTCCATCACCGGCGGCCAGTAGCGCAGCATCTCCTCCACCGCCGAGTCCAGCAGGTCAGGGCGGGCACGCAGCCGCTCGAACTGGTCCGGGTGCTCCAGCAGGCACAGCAGCCCGCCCGGGATGCCGTTGCGCAGGGTCTCGTTCCCGGCCACCGCGAACAGGAAGAACATGTTCTCGAACTCGGCCTCGGTGAGACCGCCGCGCAGCATCGCCGCCATCACCGACTCCTCGTCCAGGGGCGCCTGGGCCAGCGCGTGGGCGTAGGCGAACATGTCGCGCAGCGCCGCCCTCGAGCGCGGGTTCATGCCCGGCTCCAGCCTGACCCGCTGCGCGAGCGCGAGCCGCCCGATCGGGCTGAGCCCCTCGGCGGTGGACAGCCCGGCGTACTCGGGGTCCTGGTAGCCGATCACGCGCGAGGCCCAGTCGTACAGCAGCCGCCTGTCCTCCTGCGGCACGCCCATGACGTGGGCGAGCGTCCACACCGGCAGGTCGGCGGCCACCTCGACGAAGTCGCACTCCCCCGCCTCGAACAGCGTCGCCGCCCGCTCGGCGATGGTCCGCTCCAGGGCGCGTACGGCACGCGGCGTGAACGCCCCCGCGACGATGCGGCGCAGCCTGGAGTGCTCCGGCGGGTCGGTGTTGAGCATCATGCGCTGCACGAACGCCAGGTCCTGCGGCGTGTCGGGATCGCGGATCTGGGTCGCGCCCAGGTGGGAGGAGAAGTCCTCGGGCGTGCGCAGCACGTGCTTGACGTCGGCGTGCCGGAACACGCCCCAGTAGCCCGGCCCCGCCTTCCACGGGCCGACCGCGGGCTCGGGTATCCAGCAGACCGGCTCGGTGGCGCGCAACTGCGCGAACAGCTCGTACGGCACGCCGGAGGCGTAGGTGGACGGCAGGAAGACCCTCTCCACACCCATGAGCCCAGAGTGCATCATCATTACATGACGCCAGAAGAGGGGCAGGCGATACTCCGCGACCACTTCGCACCATGGATCCAGGACCTCGGCCTGAGCGTCGAGCAGGTCGGCGACCACCGCGCGGTCGTGCGGCTGCCCTGGTCGGATCGGCTGGCCAGGGAGGGCGGCGGGCTGTGCGGTCAGGCGATGATGGCCGCCGCCGACACCGCGACCGTCATCGCGATCTCCGCGGCCCGCGGCGGGTTCGTGCCCATGACGACGGTGCAGCAGTCGACCACGTTCGAGCGGCCGGTGGCGGGCAAGGACGTCGTGGTCGACGTGCGGATCACCAAGCTGGGCCGTACCCTGGCGTTCTGCGACGTGACGCTCACGGCCGACGGCGCGCCGGGACCGGCGGCCCGCGCCTCCACGGTCTACGCGCTGCTCGGCTGAGTGCTCGGCTGAGATCGTCTCAGCATCCTCTCAGCTCCGTCCCCTAGGCTCGCGGCATGAGACGAGCGGCCATGCTGGTCGTCGCGCTCGTCGTGCTCGGGGTCTCGGTGTGGCTGCTGTGGCCGTCCGCTCCCGGCGTGCGGCGTGCCGAGCAGCGCATCACGGTGGTCGACGGCCCGAAGGACGATCAGCGGGTCGAGATCGACACCACCTTCTTCGCGCCCGAGGGCGGCGGCCGGGTCCCGGCCGTGCTGCTCGCCCACGGGTTCGGCGGGTCCAAGGACAGCGTGCGGGCCGAGGCGCTGCGGCTGGCGCGTGACGGCTACGCCGTCCTGACCTGGTCGGCCCGGGGCTTCGGCCGTTCGACCGGGCAGATCACCCTCAACTCGCCCGACTACGACGTCAAGGACGTCAAGCAGCTCATCGACTGGCTGGCCCGGCGGCCCGAGGTGCTGCTCGACGCGCAGGGCGACCCGCGCGTCGGCATGGTGGGCGGCTCGTACGGCGGGGCCATCGCGCTGATGACCGCCGCCCACGACGCCCGCGTCGACGCGATCGTGCCGCAGATCACCTGGCACGACCTGGCCGACGCCCTCTTCCCCGACGCCGCAGGGCAGGGGCCGGAAACCGGGGTGTTCAAGCGCGGCTGGGCCGGGTTCTTCTTCGGCCGCGGCGGCGTGGTGCAAAACGGCCTGCAGGCCTTCTCGGCCCGCCCCGGCCGGCCGCTGTCGCCCGAGGAGGCGCGCTGCGGCCGCTTCCTGCCCGAGATCTGCGACGTTTACCAGACGATCGGCGCCACCGGCCGGGCCACCCCGGAGGCGGTGGCGCTGCTGCGCCGCTCCAGCCCGGTCTCGGTGCAGGGCAGGATCAAGGCGCCCACCCTGCTCATCCAGGGGCAGCGCGACTCGCTGTTCACCCTCGCCCAGGCCGACGCCAACGCCAGGGCGGTCGCCGGGCCGGTCCGGGTGATGTGGTTCGACGGCGGGCACGACGGCGGCAACGGCGAGGCCGACTGGCTCTACGAGCAGAGCAAGGCCTGGCTCGACCGGTGGCTGCGCCGCGAGGAGCCCGCGGCGGCGGAGGCGTTCACGATCACCAGGGACGGCGGACGCGACCCCGGCACCCGGCAGCGGATCCGGCTCCACCCCTCGGCGCGGGCCTACCCGGGGCTGGCCGGGACCGCGACGACGGCGGTGCCGCTGTCCGGGCCGGAGCAGAACATCGTCAACCCGCCGGGCGGCGCGCCGGCCTCGATCTCGACCCTGCCGGGCGTGGGCGCGGCGCTCAGCCAGGGCAACGTGAGCCTGTCGCTCGACATGCCCGGCCAGACGGCCGTCTTCGAGTCGGCGCCGCTGTCCCGGCCGCTGCAGCTGACCGGGAGCCCCGCGGTCCGGCTGCGGGTGTCCGGCTCGGGCGAGGTCACGCTGTTCGCCAAGCTCTACGACGTCGCCGACTCGATGCAGCCGCCGAACCTGCCGTCGGGGCTCGTCGCGCCGCTGCGGGTGCGGATCCCCGAGGGCGCGGGCAGCGCCGAGGTCGCCGTCACGCTTCCGGCGGTCGACCACCTGTTCGCCGTGGGCCACCGGCTGCGGCTGGCGGTGACGACCACGGACATGGGGTACGCCACGCCGGACGAGCCCGCGACCTACCGGGTGGCGCTGGCCTCCCCTGCGATGTCGGTGCCCACGGTCGCGGCCCTGACCGCCGGCCCGGCGGGCATCGCGTGGTGGACGTGGGCGATGCCGCTGGCCGCCGTCGCCGTGGCCGCGCTCCTGCTGGCCACCGGCCGCGTCCGGCCCCGCCGTACCCCGGCCTCCCCCCTCGTCCCCGTGCCCCGGCGGACTCCGGGGGCGGCGGGAGGGGACGCCGGCGAGGCCCCGCACCCGCTCGTCATCACCGGCCTCACCAAGGCCTACCGCAACGGCGAGAAGGCGGTCGACGACCTGTCCTTCCACGTCGAGCAGGGCCAGGTCCTCGGCCTGCTGGGACCCAACGGCGCGGGCAAGACCACGACGATGCGGATGATGATGGGCCTCATCCACCCCGACGCCGGGGAGATCAGCATCTTCGGCGAGCCCGTCACCCCCGGCGCCCCGGTCCTGTCGCGCCTGGGCTGCTTCGTGGAGGGCCCCGGCTTCCTGCCGCACCTGTCCGGGCGGGACAACCTGGAGCTGTACTGGGCCGCGACCGGCCGTCCCGCCGAGGAGTCGCACATGGACGAGGCCCTGGAGATCGCGGCCCTCGGCACGGCCGTCGAGCGCCCCGTGCGCACCTACTCCCAGGGCATGCGCCAGCGCCTGGCGATCGCCCAGGCGATGCTCGGCCTGCCGGACCTGCTGGTCCTCGACGAGCCCACCAACGGCCTGGACCCGCCCCAGATCAGGGAGATGCGCGAGGTGCTCAAGCGCTACGCGCGGGACGGGCGCACGGTGATCGTCTCCAGCCACCTGCTGGCCGAGGTGGAGCAGACCTGCAGCCACGTCGTGGTCATGCACCGGGGCCGGCTGGTCTCGCAGGGCCCGGTGAGCCGCCTGCTGGCCTCGTCTGACGGGCCCTCTTCCAACGGGCACGGCCCGCGCCTGGAGGACGTGTTCCTGGACCTCATCGGGGAGCAACGATGACCTACGTCGCCGGCCGTACCCTGCCGCTGCGGGTGGAGATCGTCAGGCAGTTCAAGCGGCGCCGCACGATGGTGATGTTCGGCCTGCTGCTCGCGCTGCCCTGGATCCTGGTGATCGCCTTCAAGGTGGGGCCCCAGTCGAACAACCCGCAGGGCAACAGCCTGCGCATCTCCGACCTGGCCACGGCCGGCGGCCTGAACTTCGCGGCCTTCGCCCTGTCGGTGTCGGCGAGCTTCCTGCTGGTCGTGGCGGTGGCGTTGTTCTGCGGCGACACCGTGGCCAGCGAGGCGAACTGGTCGTCGCTGCGCTACCTGCTGGCCGCACCGGTGCCGCGCGACCGGCTGCTGCGCCAGAAGCTGATCGTCGCGCTCGGCTACTCGGCGGCCGCGGTGATCAGCCTGCCGCTGATGGCGCTGGCGGCCGGGACGCTGGCCTTCGGCTGGTCCGACATCCAGGTGCCGGGCACGGGCGAGACCATCCCGGCGCTGGACGTGCTGCCCCGCTTCGGCATCGTCATCGGCTACGCCCTGGTCAGCCAGCTGGTGGTGGCGGCGCTGGCGTTCCTGCTGTCCACGGTCACCGACTCGCCGCTAGGCGCGGTCGGCGGCGCGGTGGGGCTGTGGATCGTCAGCACGATCCTGCAGGCGGTGGAGGCGCTGGGGACGCTGCGCGAGTTCTTGCCCACCTTCTGGAACACCGCCTGGCTCGACGCCCTCGCGCCGGAGCTCGACTTCGGCGGCATGGCCAAGGGCGCGTCGATCTCGGTGACCTACGCGGCGATCCTCATCGCCGTCGCCTTCCGCCGCTTCCGCCGCAAGGACGTCGTCTCCTAGCGGTGTCTTAACCCCAGTGGGGCGGCCTGTTGTCCAGGTGGAAGGCGACGGAGTCGTCCTCGCGCCACTCGCCCCAGCCGAGGTCGGTGTCGTCGGAAGTCTGCTCCGGGAGAAAATCGCTCACCGGCACATGGTATCCGGAGGTAGAAAACTCCACCCCCGCCACCGCCTGTGTCAAGGGACAGTCAAGGAGGGGCGGGGTACCATGCGAGGGCAGGAGTCGCCTACCCCTCGTGAGGCTGCCCATGGCCACCGCATCCGGCTGGCGGCGAGAAGGCAATCTCCCCGCGGAGCTGACGAGCTTCGTCGGACGGACGCGCTTACTCGCCAACCTCAAGCGGAGTCTGAGCCAGTCACGGCTGGTGACCGTCACGGGAATCGGCGGGGTCGGCAAGTCCCGCACGGTGCTGCGGCTGGCGCACCAGGTGCGCGGGCAGTACGCCGACGGCGTGTGGTTCGCCGACCTGGCCCGGCTGCAGGACGCCGGGATGGTCAAGCAGACCATCGCCTCCTCGCTGGGCATCGCCGACAACTCCTCCCGCGCCCCCTCCGAGTCGCTGTCGGAGTGGGTGGCCGAGCGTGACATGCTGCTCATCCTCGACACCTGCGAGCACCTCATCCAGGGTTGCGCCGAGCTGGTGGAGGAGCTGCTGGAGGCCAACCCCAACCTGCGCATCCTGGCCACCAGC
Source organism: Thermoactinospora rubra (assembly GCF_002093975.1). Classification (GTDB taxonomy): domain Bacteria; phylum Actinomycetota; class Actinomycetes; order Streptosporangiales; family Streptosporangiaceae; genus Nonomuraea; species Nonomuraea rubra_A. Next base: position 45,045 of record NZ_KZ084327.1, on the reverse strand, counting down.
CGCCAGTCGCTGCACGTGCCGTACGAGCACGTGGTGCCGGTGCCGCCGCTGCAGGTGCCGGGCGACGACCCGACGGAGAGCCTGTTCACCAACGAGTCGGTGCAGCTGTTCGCCTCCCGCGCCGGGGCCGTGGTGCCCGACTTCGTGCTGGATGAGAACAACATCGGCTCGGTGGCCGAGCTGTGCCGCCGCCTCGACGGCATCCCGCTGGCGATCGAGCTGGCCGCCGTCCGGCTGCGCGCCCTGTCGGTGGACCAGATCCTCGCCCTGCTGACCGACCGGTTCAGCCTGCTGGCCGGCGCCAGCCGTACGGCGCTGCCGCGCCACCAGACGCTGCGCGCGGCCATCGGCTGGAGCCACGAGCTGTGCGCGCCGGAGGAGCGGCTGCTGTGGGCGCGGCTGTCGGTGTTCGCCGGCGACTTCGAGCTGGACGCGGCGCGGTTCGTCTGCTCCGACGCGCGGCTGCGCTCAGAGGACATCACCGACCTGGTGAGCGGGCTGGTGGAGAAGTCGGTGCTGCTCATCGCCAGCAACCACGCCGGGGTGCGTTACAAGCTGATCGACACCCTCGCCGAGTACGGCGCCGAGTGGCTGGACAAGCTCGGCGAGACCGAGACGATCCGCCACCGGCACCTGGAGTACTACCTGAGCCTGGCCGAACGCAGCGAGGACGCCTGGTCCGGGCCACGGCAGATCTACTGGTTCGTCCGGATGCGCCAGGAGCACGACAACGTGCGGGTGGCGCTGGAGCACGCGCTGCACAGCCCGGGCGAGTCCCTGCTGGCCCTGAAGCTGCTGTCGTCGCTGTGGTTCATGTGGGTGTGCTGCGGGTTCGTCCGGGAGGGACGCGCGTACCTGGAGCGGGCGCTGCAGGCCAATCCCACGCCCAGCAAGGAACGGTGCAAGGCGCTGTGGGTGCTGTCCTACGTGCGCAGCGCGCAGGGCGACAGCGCGGGCGCGCAGGAGGCGGCCGAGCTGTGCAGCACCGAGGCGGTCAGGGTCGGCGACTCCAGGGCGGTGATCCTGGCGTCGAAGATGCAGGGCACCGCCGCGCTCCTGCAGGGCGACCTGCAGAAGGCCAGCGCCCTGCTGGGCGTCGCGATCGAGTTCAACACCGACAACAAGGAGCTCAACCCGGGCCTGCTGCCGGCCATCGTGGAGCTGTCCCTGGTGCTGTCGGCGCAGGGCGAGCTGATGGAGGCCGAGTCGCTGCTGAGGGACTGCCTGACGGTCTGCCACGAGCGCGGCGAGCTGTGGCTGAGCTCCTACGCGCTGTGGGCGCTGTGCATCGTGCAGCTGGGGTCGGGAAGGGTCGAGGAGTCGCTGAACAGCGCCCAGGAGGGGCTGAGGATCAAGCGGCACTTCCACGACACCCTCGGCACGCTGCTCGTGCTGGAGACGATGGCGCGGATCTACACGGCCATGAGCCGCATCGAGCTGGCCGCCAGGCTGCTGGGCGCGCTACACCAGAACTGGAAGAGCTCCGGCCTGCCCATGCTCGGCGCCCCCTTCCTCACCTCCGATCACGAGCGGTGCGTCAAGGAGTGCCTGCGAGCCATCGGTGAGGACGCCTACAAGCAGGCGTTCGAGGAAGGCGCGAGGCTGGACATCGACGAGGCGTCCGCGCTCGCGCTGGGCGAGCTGGACGCCCCGTTCTCGGCCTGACCCGGCGGGTCAGGTCAGCCGGCCTGAGGCCAGCGGGTGCCTGTGGGCCAGGCCTGGATGTAGCGCGCGCTTTCGAGGGAGAACTCGATGTGCCCGCGGACCCAGTGCTCCAGCCCGCGGACGTAGCGGCGGACGACGATCGAAGCCCAGCGTTCCAGTGCCGCCCTCCGCGCGATGAAGGCCGCGATCGCCGCGTTGTGCATGGCCGCCACCTCTTCCAGAGCCCGCTGGACGCCGCGGGTGCGATGGGTGGCCAGCACGGTGACGAGGTTGTGCCGGGCCTTGTCCCTGCCGCGCTCCTTGGCCCAGGAGAGCAGGTCGTTGTCCCAGCCGATGAGGTCGCAGGCGAGGTCGGACAGCGCCCGCACGTCCGGGTGATGCCACTCCTCGGCCTCCAGGCGATAGCCGCCGCCGACGTCGATGAGGGCGAAGCAGGTGTAGGTGGCGCCGGTGATGCGCCGCATGAGGATGTAGTCGTCGGGTGTGGGGATGAGGTCGATCTCCCGGTTGGCCGCCTCCCAGACCTGGGCGAAGAGGTACTCCTTGACGGTGGTGCGCCACCGGTCGACCTGGGCGGGGGTCGCGCTGTCGGAGATGCGATGCAGAAGTTCCTTCAGGGATCGGCCGAAGGGGTCCTCGGGTTCGCCGCCTCCGTCGAGGATCTCGAGCAGCGGCGGGAGCGCCCGGGCCAGTGCGGAGGCCCGGTTCCCGACCTGGTCGCCCTCGCAGAAGGCGTCGTCGAACGCGAACAGCCAGTTGTACCAGTCGTTGATCAGCCGGAGGCTTTCGCGGGGCACCGTGGGGTTGGTGCGTGCCGCCAGGATGCCGATTTTCGACCGGCGGAAGTGGTCGATCGTCCCTGTTCCCGCCAGCATCCCCGAGGCCGCCAGCCAGGCATGGCTCTCGGCGTCGACCTCGACGGCATGCGGGTTGATCTCGCTCGGGAACGGACAGGGCAGCGGCGGAATGGTGAGTGGTCGCCTACTTAATGTATGCGCAGGAGTAGTAGCCACTTCCCCAGCATGACGTTGGAACGTTCAAGTCGCCACACTCGTCACTTTTCGGCTATTTATAACTCATGTCCGGAACATGCTCATTATTGCCGGACATGCGGACCGTGTCAGGGCGAGCGTCCAGGTCGCGAATTCCCGGCTCAGGTGCCCCAGTCATGATCACTGGTGTAGGTATGGAATCGTTCTGGCTCGTCGTAGGTTTCGGAAGAGGAGAACTTGACGAAAGGCTGAGATGGATCTGTACACGCTCGCAGCGGACGCGCCCGAGCTGGACGAGCCGGTGTTGGTGTACCACTTCGACGGCTTCGTCGACGCGGGCGGGGCCGGTCGCCTGGCGGTCGGCCACCTGCTCGCCGAGCTCGAGCACCGCACGGTTGCCACGTTCGACGTCGACCGGCTGCTCGACTACCGGTCCCGGCGGCCCATCATGACCTTCGACACCGACCGCTGGGTCGCGTGCGAGAGCCCCGAGCTGGCCGTCTACGCCACGCGGGACGTGACCGGCAGGCCTTTCCTGGTGATGAGCGGCCCGGAGCCGGACCGCGAGTGGGAGCGTTTCACCGCGGCGGTGGGCGAGCTCGCCGCCCAGCTCGGCGTGAGCAGGCTGGTCACCGCGCACGGCATCCCCATGGCCGTCCCCCACACCCGCCCCCTCGGCGTGACCGCGCATGCCAGCCGTCCGGAGCTGATCGCCCCGCAGACCAGCGCCTTCGGGCGGGTCCAGGTGCCGGGCAGCGTCGCCGCGCTGCTGGAGTTCCGGCTGGGCGCCCAGGGCCGCGACGCCCTCGGCTTCGCCGTCCACGTGCCGCACTACCTGTCCCAGGCCGAGTACCCGCAGGCCGCGGTGACCGCGCTGGAGGCGATCACCCGCAGCACCGGGCTGGTGTTCCCGATGGAGCCGCTGCGGGAGATGGCCGAGCGCACCAACGCGGAGATCGAGGAGCAGATCCGGGCCTCCAGCGAGCTGTCGGCCGCGATCGTGGGCCTGGAACAGCAGTACGACGCGTTCGCCGGCGGGGCGGACAAGGAGAACCTGCTGGCCGATTCGACGCCGATGCCCACCGGCGAGGAGCTGGCCGCGCAGTTCGAGCGCTTCCTGGCCGAGCGGGAGGACCGCGACTAGGCCCTCCCTCGACGCCATCGGTCCAGCCGTCGGCCCAGCCGTCAGTCCAGCAGGCGCGAGCGCAGGGCGCCGGTGTCCGCGTCGGTCCAGCCGTGGCGCTCCAGCCACGCCAGGGGCCCGCCGAACCGATCGTCCAGCACGCCCAGGAAGTGGGTGATGTACTGCGGGCGGGGCATGTGGTCGTCGGCCGGGCGCGAGTCCAGGTCGGCGCGGTAGGTCTCGCTCGCCCGCAGCCTGGCCAGCACGCGCTCGAGCCGTTCCCCCGTCGCGGTGTAGTCGGCCACGATCGCCTCGCGGGTGACGCCCGCCACCTCCAGGGCCAGCGCGCACAGCACGCCCGTGCGGTCCTTGCCCGCGGCGCAGTGCACGATGGCCGCCCCGTCGTCCAGCGCCATGGTCCGCAGCGCCTCGACGACCGCGTCGGGACGGTCCCGCAGGTAGCCGTAGTAGAAGCCGGTCACGCGCAGCTCCGCGTCGCCGGAGGAGCGCTTCTGCCACGGCAGCACCTTGTCGGCGTCGATCACGTCGGCCTCGACGTCGGTGTGCCGGCCGCCCTCGGCGAACAGGGTCAGGTGGTGGATGCGCACCTCGGGGACCGACGTCAGCGGGCCCGGTCCCTCGAGCGCCACCTCGGCCACCGACCGCAGGTCCACCACGTGCCGCACCTTGAACTCCCCCACCAGCCGGTCGACGTCGGACGGCGTCAGGCCCTGGAGGTTGTCGGAACGCAGGATCCGGCCGAAGCGCGTGACCGCGCCGTCGGCAGTCGGCAGGCCGCCCAGGTCGCGGACGTTGGCGGCGCCTTCCAGATCCACCCATCTGTCGATGTTCTTCATCGGTCCCACCCTAACCGGGCGTTCCATAACGCAGTATGAAGGGAGAGTGGCGAAGGGAGGTCAGGTGGATCCGCGAAGGTTGCCGCCGCGGCTGGTCATAGATCCTTCCCTGCATCCGCAGGTCTCAGTCGTCCTCCGCGAGAGTCCGTCCGTCCTGCTCCAGGCCAGGCAGGGCCGCCAGCCGAGGACGGGGAGCAATCCGGGGCTGGTGTTCGCCGTGCCCGCCTTCCTGCTGCTGATCTTCATGATCGCCGGCACGGGCGGCGTCGTCCTCGGCGGGCTGGGCATGTCGGTGTTCCTGCTGCTGCGCCTGGCGGCCGTCAACGGCGGCACCAGCAAGCGGCTGCGGCTGGCCTGGGAGCACGCCGACCGCTACGTGCTGCCCACCGACCTCGACTACCCCTGCCAGCAGCTGCTGCGCCGGGCGCAGGACGCGGTCGACGCCGTCCTCGGCTCGGAGGTCAACAGGGCCGGCTACATCGACACGATTGACAACAGGGTGACGCTGCCGGAGGAGGTGTGGCAGATCGCCACCCGGCTGGCCCGGCTGAGCGCCATGCACCGGGAGCACCGCAAGCTCGTCCCGAAGGAACTGCCGCCCGCGCTGGATGAGGCGTTCAAGCCCTACAGCACCGCGCTGGACGCCGCCTGGACCTCCCTGTCCAAGCGGGTCAAGCAGCTGGAGAGGTACGCCGCCCAGGTGCGCAAGGCCGACGAGGTCTTCCAGGTCCACCGCCGGCTGGAGGAGCTGGCCGCGCGCACGCACGACTACCAGCGGCTGGTGGCCGACACCGTGCAGGACGACCTGGCCCGCGCCCACATCAGGGAGCTGGCCCAGCAGGCGGCCAACGCCAGGAAGCTGTTCGAGGAGAGCATCGACCAGGCCAAGCTGGCCGCGGGTCACCTCATGCGCGACAGCCTCACGTGAGGCCTTCGGCCCGCCTGAGCACTTCGAGCGTCCTGCGCATCTCGGCCTCGTTGCCCAGGCTGCGGTAGAGGTCCCTGGCCTGGTGGAGCGGCGCGACGGCGCGGGCGGGCTCGCCCGCCTCCACCATGATCTCCCCGAGGTAGACCAGGCTGCGTGCCGTCCAGGAGCGGTCGCCAAGCTCCTCGAAGGCCTCGACCGCCCGGCGCATGGTCTGCTCGGCCTCCCCGAACCGGCGCAGCCGGGCCAGCGCCCGGCCCGTGGACAGGGTGGTCCGTGCCACGCCCCACGAGTCGCCCAGCGCCGCGAGGATCTCCTCGGCCCGCTGGACGAAGGCCAGCTCCGCCAGCCCGTTGACCGGGTCCCCCACCGACCCGGCGGCCCGCAGGCAGCGGGCCTCCTCCCACAGCTCGCCGCGCCGGCGGAACATCTCGGCGGCCCGGTCCAGGCTGAAGCCGGCCTTGGTGAACAGCTCCTCGGCCGCCCGCGTCCGGCCCTCCCGATGCCAGCGGCGCGCCTGCGCGGCCAGCACCTCGCCGTAGGCGCGCAGCGTCTGGGCCTCGGAGTAGCGGTTGCCGTCGCGCTTGAACACCGCCAGCGCGTCCTCCAGCAGCTCACGCGCCTCGTCGTAGTGCCCCTGCAGCAGGCGCAGCTCGGCCAGGTTGCGCCGGGTGCGGGCCGTCCACCACTCGTCGCCCTCGTCGTGGAAGCCGGTGATCGCCCCGATGAGGTAGCCCTGGGCGCGGTCCAGGTGGCCGTCGCTGACCAGGCTCATGCCGACCGTCCGCATGGCGCGGGCCGCCCACCAGGCCTCCCCCAGGTCGGTGAAGATCTCCAGCGCCTGCTCGGCGCCGATCCTGCCGGTCTCGTGGGCGCCGAACCCGGCCAGCGCGGCCGACCGGTCCAGTAAGGAGATCGCCAGGGCGCGCCGGTCGCCCATGCGCTCGGCCGCCTCGCAGGAGATCTCGGCCACCGTCCGCCAGTCCGACCAGTAGGCGCGCAACGAGTGGCACAGCGAGCAGAACGCCCGTCCCAGGCCCCAGGCCAGCTCCCACGCCTTCAGGTCGCGGGCCAGCTGCACCATGGCCACCATGGCCAGCCGTTCGGCGTTGAGCCAGTCGGCGGCGCCGGCCTGGACGTCGCCGGCATGGACACCGGCATGGACGCCGGCATGGACACCGCCGCTTTGGACACCGCTGGGCTGGACGCCGCGGCCCGCCCTGCCCCAGTCCTGCGGCCAGCGGTTCTGGGCGTGCTCCTCGGCGCGGCGGCGGTAGGCGTACAGGACCCTCTCGACGGCGGCGCGGCGGCGTTCCTCCTCGTCCTCCTCGGCCAGCTCCAGGGCGAAGACCCGGACCAGGTCGTGCAGGCGGTACCGCATGGCGCCGGTCGGGTCGGTGCCGGAGCACTCGGCGAGCTGGGCGTCGATCAGCGCCTCCAGCTGGTCGGCGCCGTCCAGCTCGGAGACGTCCAGCAGCTCCCCCGCCACCCAGCCGGGGACGTCGGGCGCGGTCAGCGCGGACATCAGGCGCAGCAGGCGGCGCTGCAGCCCGGTGCAGTCGTCGTAGCTGAGCTGGACGGAGGCGCGCACGCTCTTGTCGATCGAGCCGGCCAGCTGCAGGTGGTCCAGGCGGCGGCGCTCGTCGGCGAGGCGGCCGGCGAGCCCGCGCAGCGTCCAGGTGGAGCGGGTGGCCAGGCGGGCGCCGCAGATGCCGATCGCCAGCGGCAGGTGGTCGCACAGCCGGACGATCTCCTTGGCCGAGGCCAGGTCGTCGGCCACCCGCGCCCCGCCGGCCAGCCTGGCCAGCAGTTCCACGCCCTGGGCCTCGCTGAAGACGGGCAGCTGGGTGTCGTGGGCGTTCATGAGGAACAGCGGCTGGCGCGAGGTGACCAGGACGGCGCAGCCCGGCTCGGCCGGGATGAGCGGCTTGACCTGGTCGCCGTCGTGGGCGTTGTCCAGGCCGATGAGGATCCTGCGGCCCTTGGTCCAGGTGAGCCAGAGCTTGCGCAGCTCGTCCGGGCCGCCGGGGTCGGTGGTCAGGCGGACGCCGAGCGCGCGCAGGAAGCCGGTCAGCACCTCGTCGGGGCGCACCGGCGAGGCGGCCACGCCGCGCAGGTCGGCGTAGAGGCGGCCGTCGGGGAACCAGTCCGCCAGCTCCTGGCCGAACCTGGCCATCAGCGCCGACTTGCCCACGCCGGCCCTGCCGTACACGGAGACCACCAGCGGCGGGACCGGCTCGCTGGAGCGGCGCCGCTCGGTGAAGACGCGGCGCAGCTCGGCCAGGGCCTCCCGGCGGCCGGTGAAGTGCTCGGGCGCCGGTGGCCACTGGTCCGGCGGGAGCGTGGCGGGCTCGCCGCGGGGGGCGGCCTTGGGCGAGAAGGTGGTGGTGGCCCAGGTGGTCAGGCCGACGAGCAGGGCGGCGCCCAGCGTGACGCCGATCTTCGCACCGGTCGGGATGTCCCATTCCAGGGCCGCCGCCAGGATGCTCGCCGCGGCGGCGGCCGCGCCGGCCGCGACCGGAGCCGCCAGGAAGACGCGGCGACGGCGTGCCGGGCGGCGTTCCTCGGGCGGCGAAGGCAAGGGCCCCGTCATGTCTTCGATTCTGCCGCGTAGGCCACTGCTTGATCGAGAGTGAGGGAGAAGCCTTCCATGTAGGCGGTGGCGAAGTCGCAGTCGCCCAGCAGGGCACGGGCCTCGCGGTCGGCGCGCCGCCGGATGTCGCCCAGCCGCGTGCTGCCCAGGCGCAGGCCGTAGGTGTGCTCGACGAGCGCGCCGATCCCGAGCAGGCGGGCCGTGCGCTCGGCCTGCCCCTGGGCCAGGGCGCTGCCGGCCAGCGCCACCAGCGCGGTGGCCATGCCGAGCGTGTCGTGCAGGCGGGCCTTGACGCGCAGGGCCGCCCTGGCGTGCCGGTCGGCCGCCTCCGCCTCGCCCCGCCCGAGCTCGATGAGGGCCCGCAGCCACTCGCCGTAGGAGTCCATCCACAGGTCTCCTCTGGTACGGCACAGCGTCCGCAGCCGGTCGAGGTAGGCCAGGGCGTTGCCGGGACGGCCCAGCTCGCACAGCACGAACGCCTTGCCGATGAGCATGTGGGCCAGCCCCGCGCCCCGGTCGCCCGCCCGGCGGTGGAAGGACTCGGCCCGGTCGTACAGGGCGAGCGCCTCGGTGATCCGCCCCGAGTACACCGCGGTGATCGCCGCGCAGCACGTCGCCCATCCGGCCCCGTCGGCGTCGCCCGTGGCGACGGACCTGACCAGGCACTCGCCGGACAGGTCGTCGGCGCGGTCCAGGTCGCCCTGGAAGGTGGCCAGCCAGGCGCCCACCCACAGGGCCCGATGGCAGGCCTCGGGCGGGGTGTCGGCCAGGGCGAGGGCGCGGTCGACGTGGTGGCGCCCCTCGGCGAGGTGGCCGCCCGCGATCCACAGGAAGGCGAGCCTGGCCACCAGCTCCAGCCCCACGTCGGGCTCGTCGGCGTCGGTGAGGCAGAACTCCAGGGCGGCGCGCAGGTTCGGCAGCTCGGCCCGCATCCGGCGGCACCAGGCGACCTGGTCGGGGCCGAACCACTCGTCGTCGAACTGGCGCGCCAGGCCCAGGTAGTAGTCGCGGTGGGCGAAGCGCATCAGGCCCTCCTCGCCCAGCCGGCGCAGCCACTGCGCGCCGTACTCGCGGACCAGGTCCAGCATGCGGTAGCGGCCGCACGGCAGCGGCTGCACGATCGACTTGGCGACCAGGCCGTCCAGCGCCGCCGGGAACCTGCCGGGCGGCAGCCGCCGGTCGCCGCACACGGTCTGGGCGCCCTCCAGGTCGAAGTCGCCGCTGAAGACAGACAGCCTGGCCCACAGCAGCCGCTCCAGCGGCTCGCACAGCTCGTGGCTCCAGCCGATCGTGGTGCGCATGGTCTGGTGGCGCGGCGGGCCCTCCAGGTCGCCGTGCAGCAGCTGGAACCGGTCCCCCAGCCGCTCGACGATCTCGGCGAGCGTCATGGTGCGCAGCCGTACCGCCGCCAGCTCGATGGCCAGCGGGATGCCGTCGAGCCTGCGGACCAGCAGCGTGGCCTCGGAGGTGCGGACGGCCACCGGGGCGCGGTCGAAGAGCAGGTCCAGGGCGTCGGCGTCGGGCAGCGGGCCGACCGGGTAGACGATCTCGGCCGCCAGGCCGAGGGGCCGGCGGCTGGTGGCCACGACGGTCACGCCCGGGGCCTCGGCCAGCAGCCGCCTCACCAGCCCCGCGCAGGCCTCCGCCAGGTGCTCGCAGGTGTCGAGCACCAGCAGCAGGCGCTTGTCGCGCAGGTGGCCGGCCAGCGCGCCGGCGGGCGAGCGGGCGGCCTGGCCGGCCGTCCTGAGCGTCGTGCAGACCGTGTGGGCGAGCAGCCCGGGATCCTGCAGGGCGGACAGCTCGACCATCCAGGCCCCGTCGGGGAACTCAGCGCGGATCATCCGCGTCACGTGCAGGGCCAGGCGGGTCTTGCCCACACCGGCGGCGCCGGTGAGGGTCACCAGCCTGGAGGATCGAACCATGCGGGCGAGCTCGGCGACCTCCCGGCGGCGGCCGACGAAGGTCGTCAGGTCCGCCGGCAGGTTACCTTCGCGCGCCCAGCTCGAAGTCACGTCTCATGCTAATTCACCTGGTTGGGTACGGCTTTACGGTCGCCGTACCCAACCTTTACTCTATATCCCGACTACATGACAAGTGGCGGTCATGGTCTTGGTCGGGTCGCTTTCCGACGTGGCGGTCAGCCTGACCGTGGCCAGGCGGCTGCCGCCGTCCGACCGGACCGCGTGGACGGTGACGAGCTCGTGCCCGCGGGCGTCCACGGCGGCCAGGGCGTTGGGCAGCCGCGCCGACCAGCCGCGGCCCTCCACGGTGGCCGACAGCCGGTAGACGTCCCCGCCGAGGTAGGCCGAGACGTCCTCCGGGTGCGCGGCCTGGACAGGCGCGGTCCTGCCGGTGTTGACCAGCGGGAAGCGGCAGGTGGACACGCCGTCGCGGCCCGGCACGCCCGCCGCGGGCAGCAGGCGCAGGCCGCGCCGGTGCGGGCCGGAGCCGTCGAGCGAGCGGATCGCGACGGTGTAGGACAGGATGCCCCGCCGGTCGCGGTGCACGTCCACGACGTAGAAGTGCAGGCGGTTGGCCTGGTCGACGTACTCGTACTCGCTGCCGGAGTCGGTGCCCGCGTGGAACAGCGCGTCGGCCAGCTGCCGGTAGTCGCCGATCGTGATCGGCACCCGCGTGCCGTCCGGCAGGACGTAGTCGGTCATCCCGATGTCCTGCGGGTTGGCGTCGATCACCCACTCGAACGGCGCCCGGTCCTCGTTCTTGGTCTTGGCCAGCAGCACGCCCGAGTCGGGGGTGAAGGAGTCGGTGCCCATCCGGTCGACGACCTCGACGGTGTAGTTCTCGTAGCCGCCGCCGTCGCACAGCGGGTCGGTCCGCCAGTCGCAGGCCGGGGACCTGTCGCCGGTGTCGAAGGCGACGTTGACGCCCGCCAGGCCGTTCTCGCCCGGCTGTACGGCTCGCGCCGTCACCCTGGCGATCACCACGCCGGACTCGTCGAGCGCCTCCCGGGACAGGCGCAGCACGTTCTTCTCGTCCACGATGCCCAGCTTGATCTTGTTGCGCAGCATGTGCTGGGCGCCCATGGACGCCCCGGCCGTGGGCGGGATCAGCCAGCGGCTGTGCGGGCCGCCCGGGCCGTTGAAGCTGCCGCGGCTGAGCATCTCCCAGATGCCGGTGTAGGCGCGCCGTGGCGGGACCGCGTAGGGGTTGTTGTAGTTGTCGGCGATGCCGAGGATGTGGCTCAGCTCGTGGGCGTAGACCGCCATGCCGGAGCTTTCCGCCTGGACGGAGTCGACGCCGAAGCGGGCGTTGGGCCAGAAGTTCGACCCGGCCTGCCAGGAGGTCCACTCCACGTAGCGGGTGGGCGACCAGTTGGGCAGGCTCTCGTCCGGCGGGCCCCACTCGTCGGGGACGGCCTCCTTGTTCGGGAACTTCATCATCCCGAACTCCTGCCAGGTGGAGGACTCGTCCTGCCCGGCGCTGAGGTAGAAGACGAAGTCGTACTGCTTGACGACCTCCTCGCCCACGGCGGCCAGCCAGGCCGCGTGGCCGTCGGTGCGCAGGTTGCGCGTGCAGGTGTCGCCGGCCGGGCAGGAGTCGCGCTGGTACTCCATGGCGTACTCGTGGTCCTTGCCCGGCATGGTGTAGGGGCCGAAGCCGGTCAGCTCCACGCCGATGCGGCCGCCGGAGTCCTCCATCCAGTACTCGTGGATGGTGTGGCCCCGGTTGAGCTCGCCGGGGGTGTTGAGGAAGTCCTGGTAGAACTTGGCGACCTGGTCGCGGGGGATGTCGTGGGCCTCGGCGCTGGGGTTGGCGTAGATCGTCGAGCCCTGGGGCTGGGTGACCACGAAGGGCTGGTTGGGGTAGTCCAGCAGCACCAGGGCGCCCTTGAAGGTGCGCACCGAGCCCTTGACGTTCGGGTCGGCCCAGTTGGTGCCGGGGATCTTCTTGTAGTCCGCCCACGTCATGTGGTCGGGGTTGACCCAGTTCTGCGGGTCGATGGGGGCGGGGGACGGGGTGCGCAGGGTCTGCGCGGGCGGTTCGTCTCGCTGCCAGGGCTGGGTCTGCGGCCAGTGGTCCTGGCGCCAGGGAGGCCGGGGGTCGGGGTCGGGGTCTGCGGAGGCGGGGGTGGCTGCCAGGGACAGTGGTAAGAGGAAGACCACGGCCAGCAGCATCGGCTTTTTCACGATTTTTGACGTTATAGACGCTTTCTTGGGAGATCAATCCGCGACCGATGGCCATGGGGAGCACCGCCCGGTTTAATGACCTCGGGAGATCACATGGCGGCTGGAAGGGTCCTCGGCACGCGCGCCACCGAGCCCGTCGTGCTGCACTCGGCCGCGCTCGTGTTGCCCGTGCGCGGCGACCCGGTGCGTGACGGGGCCGTCGCCGTCCGGGGGAGCCGCGTGCTGCGGGTGGGGCCGGTCCGCGACCTGCTCGCGTCCTGTCCCGTCCGCGACCACGTCCGCTGGACCGGCGCGATCGTCGCCGGCCTCGTCGACGCCTTCGGGCAGGGACCGCCCGCCCCCGGGGTGACGGCGCGCGCCTCGCTGGGCGAGGCCTCCGGCGTGCCCGGCCTGGTGTACCTCCCCGTGGACTGCCCCGGCGAGCGGGCGTGGGAGGAGTCGGAGCGGGATGCGCTGATCACCGCCGTCCGGGAGGCCGAGCACCCCGTCGGCATCGCCGCCCGCTCCCCCGACCCGCTGGTGCTGGAGGACGTCGCGGTGCTGGCGCGCACCTTCGGCCTGCGCCTGCTGGCCGACCTGGAACGCCACTCCCCCGCCGTGCTGGACGAGACGGGCGTGCTCGGCCCCCACTGCCACGTCGTGTGCGCCAGGCAGCTCGACCCCGGCGAGCGCAAGCTGCTGCGCCTGCGCAGGACCGTCGTGGCCGCGGTGACGCCGCGGGCCGCGGGCGCGCTGCTGGAGGACCTGCTGGACGGCGGGGACGGCTTCGCCCTGGGCGGCGGCGACCCGCTCGCGCTCGCCCGGCACGTCAGGTCCGGTACGGCGGAGCTGGACCGCAGGCTCGTCGAGGCGGCCACGCTGGCGGGCGCGCGGGCCCTGGGCATGGCCGAGGGCCGGGGCCGGATCGGCTGCCTCGGGCCGGGGAGCCGGGCCGACTTCGCCGTCTTCGGGATCCGGGGCCGCGTGCCGTACTCCGAGCTCCTGGAAGGGGCGCCGTGCCTGGCCACGGTGACGGGCGGGCAGGTCAGGAGCGCTTGAGGATTGCTTGCCCGCCTTGCGGGGTAGCCACGGGCATCCCCAATCCAAGGAGGCACCGGTGAGCGAAGATCCAACGCGAGCCGAGGGCCCGGGCGCGATGGAGCGCACCAAGCAGGCGGCGGCGGAGACGGCCGGGACCGTGCGCGAGCAGGCGCGGGAAGTGACCGGCGAGCTCCGCCACCAGACCGGCCAGGCCGTCGGCCGGCTGCGCGAGCGCGTCCGCGACGAGGCCGACTCCCAGGGCAGGCGGGCCGCCCAGGCCATCCGGCAGTGGGCGGAGGACCTGCACACCATGACCGACATGGGCAAGCCGGACTCGCCCGTCCAGGGCGTCGTGCGGCGCGTGGCCGAGCAGGGCCGCCGCGCCGCCGACTACCTCGACGAGCGCGGCCTGTCCGGACTCACCGACGACCTGCAGCGCTTCGCCAGGCGGCGTCCCGGGCTGTTCCTGGCGGCCGCGCTGGCGGCGGGCTTCGTCGTGGGCCGCGTGGCCAGGGCGAGCGCGAGGCTGGCCCGGGAGCAGCAGGAACGGCAGGAGCAGCAGGAGGGCGCGGGCGGCTTCGAGGGCGGCGACCTGGGGGCGACGGGCGTCACGCGGGCCGAGCGGGAGGCGACCGGGCCCCCGGGGCGCTCCCCGTTCGCCGACACCGGGTCCGCCACGCCGTACACCGGAACCGGGGCTGGGACCGAAGCCGGAGCTGAGACCAGGGCTGGAGCTGGAACCGGAGCCGAGGCTGGCACCGGGACGGCCACGCCGGGCCAGCCGGCCGCCGGACCCGGGTACCCGGCCGGGCCCGGCTACGTGTCCGAGCCGGGCCGTCCCGCCACGGCCGGCGGTCCGGCGGAAACCGGCGGCCCGCCCGAAGAGGGACAGCCGCCTGCCCCGGGCGGCCCGCCCTACCCCGGTGGCCGGTCATGACGGCCGAGGAGCCCGGCGGGCGCTCGATCGGCGAGCTCGTCGGCGAGATCGGCCAGGACCTGGCCAAGCTGTTCCGCCAGGAGGTGGAGCTGGCCAAGACCGAGCTCCGCGAGGAGGCGGGCAAGGCCGCCAAGGCGTCCACGCTGCTCGGCGCGGCCGGTTTCGCGGGCCTGATGACGGCTGTGCTGGTCAGCCTGGCCGCCGTGTTCGGCCTGGCCAACGTGATGGACGCGGCCTGGGCCGCGCTCCTCGTGGCGGCCGTGTGGGCCGTCGCCGGCGCGGTCCTGTTCGTGACGGGGCGCACCCGCATGCGCGAGGTCTCGCCCAAGCCGGAGCAGACCATCGAAACGCTCAAGGAGGACGCGCGATGGGCACGCGATCTGAACAGATGAGGCAGGAGATCGCCCAGACCAGGGCCGAGCTGGCCGGCGACGTCGAGCGGCTGGCCGACCGGACCAGCCCGCGCCGGATCGTCAGGCGGCGGGCCGAGCGCGTGCGTTCCGGCCTCCGCGAGCTGCGCGACCGCGTCATGGGCACCGCGGAGGAGACGACCGCCCAGGCGCGCGGCACCGCCTCGGAGATGTCCGGCACGGTACGGCAGGGCGTCGCGCAGGCGGGCGAGGCGGTCCGCCGGGCACCCGGTGAGATCGTGCGGCAGGCCGAGGGCAACCCGCTGGCCGCCGGGCTCGTCGCCTTCGGCGTGGGGTTGCTGGCCGCCGCGGTGATCCCCGAGACCAGGGCCGAGAGGGCGGCGGCGCGGCAGGCTCGCGAGTACGTCGAGCCGGTGGCCGAGTCGCTGAAGGAGTCCGTGGGCTCGCTGGGACAGGAGGCCAGGGCGACGGTCCAGGAGGCCGCCCAGCAGGTGCGGGACACCGCGGCCGGGGCGGCACAGACCACCGGCCAGGCCGCGCGCCCACCCGGCCAGGGCTGACCTCCGGGTCGCCCCTCCGTGCGCCCGGAGCCTTCCCGCACAGGCAGGCACCGGGCGCACCCGCCACCCACACCCGGCACGGATCCCAACCCGGCCGGGGAAGATGGCTGGCCGCCCGTGGCTACGACGCAGGCCGGGCGGCCGCGTGCGCCGAGTCGTCCACGCGCTGCCGCGGGACCGCCCCGGCCGGTACGGCATGCCGTACCACGGCCCGACCCACCCGGTGCACGGCGAACCGGAGGCGGCGCGAGTCGAGCCTGGCCGGCAGCGGCCGTCCCGGTCCGAGGTCGGCGTCCAGCAGCTCGTAGCCGCGCTCGCGCAGCAGCTCGGCCAGTGCGGCCTGCCCCACCTCCAGCGCGTCCTCCGCGCCGGGGCAGCCGTCCAGGGGCGTGGGCCCGGAGCCGATCCACTCCTCCGGCGCGAACTCGCGTCCCCCGCCCAGCAGCTCGACCGGCACGAGCACGGTCGTGCCGGGCTCCAGCCGTACGCCGTGCCAGTCGACCGGGACGTCGACCACGCGGGTGAGGTGGCGCACCGGCGGCCACAGGCGCAGGCCCTCGATCAGGCAGGCGCGCAGGTACGACGTGCCGCGCCCGGCGGCGATCTCCTTGGCGGCCAGGACGCACTCGTGGGCGTGGCACGCCAGCAGCGCGAGGGTCTGCGCGACCGCGTCGCCTGCCATCGGCTCGCGCACGCCGGCCCGCGCGAGGGCGGCGTCCAGCTGCCTCCTGGTCAGCAGTCCCTCGCCGACCTCCTCCAGCAGCTCGCGCATCGCCCTGCGGACGGCGGCGGGAGCGGGCAGGTCGCCGCCGTGCGCGCGGCGGGGCGGCACGCGCGCGAACTCCGGGCCGGTGTGCGCCCGCGCGGCGTCCTCGGGTGACGTCGCCACCACCGGGCGGCCCCGGCTCCACGCGCCCCGCTGCCGGAGCGGCTTCCACCCTGACAATCCTGAAAATCGCGACAATCCTGCCATAAGCCCTCCCCCACTCACCGGCTCCCTACCCACGGCTCTCGAATCACACGCGCGGGGCGAGGTGACACGAGGTGACAACGGTGTGGCCTCCGCGACCCGCCTCACATTCCGGTCATGCCGGAATTCATGCCCGAAACCAGGGCGTCCGGTGACCCGGCATTTCCCTTCCCGGACCGGCCTGCGCGTCCGTACCGCCTGGCGTCCCCGCGTCCAGGCCGGGAGCGCCTAGCCGTACGCTCTGAGGCGTGCAGAACACCCGATACGCCCGCCATGGAATGGTGTGCAGCGTCGACCACCTGGCCTCGGCCGCCGGGATCGTCGCCCTCGACCGGGGCGGGTCGGCCGCCGACGCCGCCATCGCCACCAACGCCGTGCTCGCCGTCACCGCCCCCCACATGTGCGGCATGGGCGGCGACCTGTTCGCGCTCGTCCACCACGAAGGCGCCGTCACGGCGTTGAACGCCTCGGGCCGGGCGGGCTCGGGCGCCGACCCCGAGCGGCTGCGCGCCGAAGGGCACGACCGCATGCCGCACCTCAACGACATCCGCTCGGTGCCGGTGCCCGGCTGCGTGGACGGCTGGATCGCGCTGCACGAGCGTTACGGCCGGCTCCCCCTCGGTGAGCTGCTCGAACCCGCGATCAGGCTGGCCCGCGACGGCTTCCCGGCCTCGCCGCTCCTCGCGCCCGGGGCGCAGATCGTCGCGGCGCAGCGGGGCGGCTCCGACTTCGCCGGGGTCCGCGCCGCGGGCGACCCGATGCGGCGCCCCGGCGTGGCCAGGGCGTTAGAGGCGATCGCCGCCGAGGGCCGCAAGGGCTTCTACCTGGGCGAGTTCGGCCAGGGGCTGCTGGAGCTGGGCGCGGGCGAGTACGCCGAGGCGGACCTGGCCCGGCCGCTGGCCGACTGGGTCACGCCGATCGGCGTGCGGGCGTTCGGCCACGAGGTGTGGTCGGTCCCGCCCAACTCGCAGGGCTACCTGCTCCTGCTGGCCCTGGGCATCGCCGACGGGCTGGACCTGCCGGACTCGCCCGACGACCCGCTGTTCGCCCACCTGCTGGCCGAGGCGTCCAGGGCGGCCGGCCACGACCGGCTCAAGGTCCTCCACGAGCACGCCGCCGGCCTGGTGACCGCGGAGGAGATCGCCCGCCGCCGCGCGATGGTGGACCCCGCGGCCAGACGGCTGCTGTCCCCGCCGAACGCCGACGGGGACACCACGTACCTGTGCGTGGTGGACGGCGAGGGCATGGGCGTGTCGCTCATCCAGTCCAACGCCTCCGGCTTCGGCAGCCTGCTGTTCGAGCCGCGCACCGGGATCAACCTCCACAACCGCGGCATCGGCTTCTCGCTGGAACCCGGGCACCCGGCCGAGTACGGCCCCGGCAGGCGTCCCCCGCACACCCTCGCCCCCGCGCTGATCACCCGCCCCGACGGCTCGCTCCGCTCGGTGGTCGGCACCATGGGCGGCGACGCCCAGCCGCAGATCCTGCTCCAGGTGATCACCCGGCTGCTGCGGTACGGCGAGGCCCCCGGCCCGGCGATCGCCGCCCCGCGCTGGCGGCTCGCTTCTGGCGCCACCGGCTTCGACACCTGGCGCGCACCCGACGAGACCACCGTCGAACTGGAGGCGGAGGCTCCCTGGGGCGAGGGGCTGCGGGAGCGCGGCCACACCGTGACCGCCATGCCGTACGGCTCGACCTTCGGTCACGCGCACCTCGTCGACGTGCGGCCGGACGGGACGCTCGCGGGCGCGGCGGATCCGCGCTCGGTCATCGGCGCCGCGATTGGACGCTGACCTGCCGGGTAGTCGCGACAGGCATGGCAACCGACGTCGTCACACTCATCACCAATGACCATCGCGTGGTCGAGACGCTGTTCGAGCGCCTCCAGAAGGACGAGGGCGACCGGGCCGCCCTCGTGAAGGAGCTGCACGCGCTGCTGACCGCGCACGCGCGCGCCGAGGAGGATCGCGTCTACGGCGCGATCGAGAACCAGGAGGCGCACCACGGCCTGGAGGAGCACAAGAAGGCCGAGATCCTCCTCGACGCGCTGAAGAAGGCCGACCCGGCCGGACCGGCGTTCGAGGACACGCTGGCCAAGCTCGTCGAGGCCGTCCGGCACCACGTCGAGGAGGAGGAGAAGGAGATCCTCCCGGAGCTGGCCAGGAGCCTGAGCAAGAAGCGGCTGGAGGAGCTGGGCAGGGCGTTCAAGCAGCGGGAGGACGAGGAGCTGCGGGCGCTGCGGGGCGACGGCAGGCCCTCGGCCAAGGGCGCGGCGAAAGGCACGGCGAAGGGGGCGGCGAAGGGGGCGCAGTCCTCGCCGACCCGGGACGAGCTGTACGAGCGGGCCAAGAAGCTCGACATCCCGGGGCGCTCGTCCATGACCAAGCAGCAGCTGGAGAAGGCGATCAAGCAGCGCTCGTAGCAGCGCCTTGCGGTACGGCGGCCGGCGCCGTCAGGGCCGTGCCTCGCGGTACGGCTGCCGTCTGTCAGAACCGTGCCTGGCAGTACGGCTGCCGCCGTCAGACCAGCGCCCGCACCAGCGCGTGCAGGTCGCCGACCACCATGTCGGCCCGCGCCGCCTCCGGCCGCTCGGCGTGCAGGTAGCCCCACGGGCCCCGGCGCAGCAGCGCGGCCCGCATGCCCGCCTGCTTGGCAGGCAGCACGTCGTTGTCGAGCCGGTCGCCGACGTACAGGATCTCCCGCGGCTCCCGCCCGGCCACCGCGGCCACCTTGGCGAAGAACTCGGGCTGGGGCTTGGCCACGCCCCAGCCGTCCGAGGTGTGGATGGAGTCGGCGGGCAGGCCCATCGCGGCCAGCGCGTCGTACGCCTCGACCGGCTGGTTGCCCGCGATGATCACCTGGTGGCCCGCGTCACGCAACGCCTGGAGGGCCTCCCGCACGTCGGGGTACAGGTCGTCCGCGTCGAAGCGGTTGCGCAGGCTGCCGGGCTCCTCGCGTGCCCAGGCGGCAACCTCGGCGTCGATGTCGATGCCGGGACGGACCACCTGGAAGGCGTCGGCGTAGGAGCGGTCCAGCGCCGCCATCCCGCCGATGACGCCCATGAACGTCAGCCGGGTCACGCCCAGCCGGTCGGCCCAGCGCGACCAGATCCTCGTCTCGTCGATCAGGGTCTCGCCGACGTCGAACACCACCGCCTTGATCACCTGCCCAGTGTAGGCGACGACTCCCGGTGCCTTGTGGAATACTGAGGGTGCTCGAACGGTCACGAAGGGATATGTCCCGATGGTTAAGGCTTTGCGACGTAAGTCCCCTGTCACCGCGCACACGGCCAGAGAGCTGTTCGACGTCCTCCCCGAAATGCCCGGCTTCCGGGCCGAAGTCATCAAAGGAAACTTGATCGTGAGTCCGCTCGGTCCTCCCCCGCACGGCGACGCGGCCAACAATCTGCACGATGAGCTGCTACCGCTTCGCCGCCAGCACGGATGGCGCGGCTACCCGGGAAACGTCGGCGTCTGCATCGAGGGGACGCGGGACCCTGTCGAGCCGGACTATGTTCTCGCGCCGCGTGACTGCCCGCTTTGGGGCGAGAGAGAATTCATCTCCTCCGGTCTGATCCTCGTAGCGGAAGTTGTCTCACCTGGCAGCAAGGACTACGACCGGAACGAGAAGCCCGGCATGTACGCCGACGGAGGAGTCCCGATCTATCTGCTGATCGACCCGCTCGATGCACCGCCCAGCGTCACGGTCTACAGCGATCTCATCGACGGCGCCTACAAGACGGTCACCAAGGTCGAGATGGGCATGCCGCTCCGCCTTCCCAAGCCCGTCGACTTCGAGCTCGACACGTCCGTCTTCAAGACGTGATCTTCTCCATCGCCTTCGCGATCCGCTTCTCGGAGATCGGCATCGGCGTGCCCAGCGTCTGCGCGAAGAAGCTCACGCGCAGTTCCTCGATCATCCAGCGGATCTCCACCACGTCCGGGTCGCCCCGCCGCTGCGGGGGCAGCTTCTCCAGCAGGTCGTGGTAGTCGTCCTCGACCTTGTGCACCCGGTCCATCCACTCCACGTCGCGCCACGGCTCCTCCGGCAGCTTGGTGAGGCGCCGGTCGATCGCGCGCAGGTACCGTGCGACGTCCGGCAGCCGCGCCGCGCCCGTCGCCGCGACGAAGCCCGGATACACCAGGCCGTCCAGCTGGTGGCGGATGTCCTGGGTGGAGTCGCCGGGCCGCATCGACTCCAGCCGCGTGCCGATCGCGTGCCAGGTGGCGAGGATCTGCTCGACCTTGGCCAGGATGCCTGCCGCGGTGTCGTAGAGCTCGGCCCGCACGTGCTGGAGGAGCCGGTCGAAGCCGGCCGTGTCCCAGGCCGGGCCGCTCATGTCGGCCATGAGCTGGTCGACGGCGGCGTTGACGACGTCGTCGAACAGCGCGACCGCGCCGCCGTGCGGCGAGCGGGACAGCGCGAGCTTGGCCTGGTTGGACAGGGTGCCGAGGAGCGTCTTGGACGGGTTGGTCACGTTGAGCAGGAGCAGCCGCCGCGTGCCCGTCCACATCGACCGCCGCTGCTCCGCCTCCGTCTCGAAGATCTTGACGGAGACCGAGTCGCCGTCGTCGGCCAGCGCCGGGTAGCCCTTCATGCGGCCCTGCTCGAACACCTTGGGCAGGGTCCCGAAGCTCCACGTGCGCAGCCCGGAGCGCTCCAGGTCGTCGGCGGCGGCCGACAGGCGCTGCCGCAGCCTGGGCGCCAGCCGCTTCTTCAGCGCCTCCAGGTCCTTGTCCTCGGCGATCTTCTTCTTGCGTTCGTCGACGACGCGGTAGGTGACGCGCAGGTGGTCGGGGATCCGGTCGAGCTGCCAGGCCTCGCGCGGCACCCGCACGCCGGTGAGCCGCAGCAGCTCCCGCTCCAGCGCGTCCAGCAGCGGCTCCTCCCCCGGCCGCACGCCTGCCAGCACCTGCCGGGCGTAGTTGGGCGCCGGCACGAAGTTGCGGCGCAGGTTCTTGGGCAGCGACCGGATCAGCTCGGTGACCAACTCCTCGCGCAGGCCGGGGATCTGCCAGTCGAAGCCCTCGGAGCTGACCTGGTTGAGCATCTGCAGCGGGACGTGGACGGTCACGCCGTCGGCGTCGGCGCCGGGCTCGAACTGGTAGGTGAGCCGCATCCGCTGGCCGAGGTGCCGCCAGGTGTCGGGGTAGTCCCGCTTGCTGACGTCGGCGCCCTGGTTGACCAGCATCTCGGGCGTGAAGGTCAGCAGCGACTTGTCGGGGACCTTCTTCCACCAGGCGTCGAAGTGGCGGGCGGAGACCACCTCGGCGGGGACGCGCTGGTCGTAGAAGTCGAACAGGGTCTCGTCGTCGACGAGGATGTCACGGCGGCGCGCCCTGTTCTCCAGCTCCTCGACCTCCTCCAGCAGGCGTCGGTTCTCGCGGAGGAACCCGTGGTGGGTGTCCCACTCCCCCTGCACGAGGGCGTGGCGGATGAACAGCTCGCGGGAGGTCTCGGGGTCGATGCGGCCGTAGTTGACCTTGCGGCCGGTCACGAGCGGCACGCCGTACAGGGTGACCTTCTCCAGCGCGATGACCGCGCCCTGCTCCCTGTCCCAGTGCGGCTCGGAGTAGGTCCGTTTGACCAGGTGCTGGGCCAGCGGCTCGACCCAGGCGGGCTCGATCCTGGCGTTGATCCGCGCCCACAGCCGCGAGGTCTCCACCAGCTCGGCCGCCATCACCCAGGCGGGCTGCTTCTTGGCCAGCGCGGAGCCGGGCCAGATGGCGAAGCGGGCGTTTCGCGCGCCGATGTATTCGGTCAGCGGCCGGCGTGGTCCCTGCTGCCTGTCCACGACGTCCTTGACGCCGATGTGCGACAGCAGTCCCGCCAGCAGGGACACGTGGATCCGGTACGGCTCGGCCGGGGTGCTGTCGAGGTCGGCGCCGAGAGTCTGGCGCAGCTGGCTGTAGATGTCCTGCCACTCGCGCACGCGCAGGTAGTTGAGGAACTCGGCCTTGCACATGCGGCGGAAGGCGCTGGAGGACAGCTCCTTCTGCTTGTCGCGCAGGTAGTTCCACAGGTTGAGGTAGGTCAGGAAGTCCGACTCCGGGTCGGCGAACCTGCGGTGCTTCTCGTCGGCCTGCTGCTGCTTGTCGGCCGGGCGCTCGCGCGGGTCCTGGATCGACAGCGCCGCCGCGATGACCATGACCTCGCGCAGGCAGCCGTTCTTCTCGGCCTCCAGCACCATGCGCGCCAGGCGGGGGTCGACCGGCAGCTGGGCCAGTCGGCGGCCGATCGGGGTGATGTTCCCGTCGGCGTCGAAGGCTCCCAGCTCGTGGAGCAGGTTGACGCCGTCCTTGATCTGGCGGCGGTCCGGCGGCTCGACGAACGGGAACGCCTCGATGTCGCCCAGGCCGATGGCGGTCATCTGAAGGATGACGCTGGCCAGGTTGGTGCGCAGGATCTCCGGGTCGGTGAACTCCGGCCGCTTGAGGAAGTCCTCCTCCTCGTACAGGCGGATGCAGACGCCGTCTGAGGTGCGTCCGCAGCGGCCCTTGCGCTGGTTGGCGCTGGCCTGCGAGATGGGCTCGATCGGCAGGCGCTGGACCTTGGTGCGGTTGCTGTAGCGGGAGATGCGGGCGAAGCCGGGGTCGACGACGTACTTGATGCCGGGGACGGTCAGCGACGTCTCGGCGACGTTGGTGGCCAGCACGATGCGGCGGCCGGTGTGCGGCTGGAAGACGCGGTGCTGCTCGGCGGCCGACAGGCGGGCGTAGAGCGGCAGCACCTCGGTGTTGCGGAAGTCCGCCTTGACCAGCGCGTCGGCGGTGTCGCGGATCTCGCGCTCGCCGCTGAGGAAGACGAGGATGTCGCCGGGGCCCTCGGCGATGAGCTCCCGGCAGGCCTCCAGGATGCCCTGGGTCTGGTCGTCGTCCTCGCCCAGCGGCCGGTAGCGGACCTCCACCGGGTAGGTCCGGCCGGACACCTCGATGATCGGCGCGCCGTCGAAGTGCTTGGAGAAGCGCTCGGGGTCGATGGTGGCGCTGGTGATGATGACCTTGAGGTCGGGGCGCCTGGGGAGGAGCTGTTTGAGGTAGCCGAGGATGAAGTCGATGTTGAGGCTGCGCTCGTGCGCCTCGTCCACGATGATCGTGTCGTACTGCTCCAGCAGCCGGTCGTGCTGCAGCTCGGCCAGCAGGATGCCGTCGGTCATGAGCTTGACCAGGGTCCGGTCGCTCGCCTTGTCGGTGAAGCGGACCTTGTAGCCGACGACCTCGCCGAGCGGCGTGCCGAGTTCCTCGGCGACGCGCTCGGCCACCGTGCGGGCGGCGATCCTGCGCGGCTGGGTGTGGCCGATCACCCCGCGCACGCCCCTGCCGAGCTCCAGGCAGATCTTCGGGATCTGGGTGGTCTTGCCGGACCCGGTCTCGCCCGCGATGATCACGACCTGGTTGTCGCGGATGGCCTCGAGGATGTCGTCCTTGCGCTGGGAGACCGGCAGGTTCTCCGGATACGTCACGGCCGGTACGGCCTCGCGGCGCCGGGCCACCCGCTGCTCGGCCCGCTCCACGTCGGCCAGGATCTCCGCGGTGATCTTCTCCCGCGCCTCCCGGCTGCGCACCCTGCGCACGCCGTCGAGCCTGCGCCGGATCCGCCGCTGGTCGCGCGGCATCAGCTCAGACAGGCGATCGGACAGGCGGGAGTGAAGGTCGGATGTTCCCATGTTGCTTTCAAGGATATGCGGGCGGTTCCCCCTCCCCGTGAGGGGAGCCAACCGCCCATCGTGCCCCACGCGGGGACGGCCCGCATCCCAATATCCCCGCGGGCGTCACCGAGACGCGGCCATGGCGGCGCCGACGATGCCCGCCTGGTTCTGCAGGGCCGCGGGCACGACCGGGGTGTCGATGCCGATGTGGGGCAGGAACTTGTCGGCCTTCTTCGACACGCCGCCGCCGATGACGATGAGCGAGGGGGAGAAGAGCATCTCCACGTGGCGCAGGTACTCCTCCACCCGCTCGGCCCACTTCTCCCAGCTCAGGTCGTGCTCCTCCCTGGCCCGGTCGGAGGCTCGGTGCTCGGCGTCCCTGCCGTGCAGCTCCAGGTGCCCGAGCTCGGTGTTGGGCACCAGCACGCCGCCGGCGAACAGCGCGCTGCCGATGCCGGTGCCGAAGGTGAGCACCAGCACCGTCCCGGTACGGCCGCGCCCCTGGCCGAAGGTCATCTCCGCGATCCCGGCGGCGTCCGCGTCGTTCAGCACCGCCGCGCCGTCGAAGAGCGCGCGGGCGTCCACCCCCACCCAGGAGCGGTCCACGTTCGCGGCGGTGCGGACGACGCC
This sequence comes from Thermoactinospora rubra, assembly GCF_002093975.1. Classification (GTDB taxonomy): domain Bacteria; phylum Actinomycetota; class Actinomycetes; order Streptosporangiales; family Streptosporangiaceae; genus Nonomuraea; species Nonomuraea rubra_A. The sequence goes on along the minus strand of NZ_KZ084327.1, from coordinate 20,606 downwards.
GTCGACCACGACGCCGGGGAACGTGACGCCCACCGGCCCGGTCCACGCGAAGTGCTTGACGATCTCCCTGACGACCGCGGCGACGGCGTCGGGGGTGGCCGGCTGCGGGGTGGGGATGCGCAGCCGGTCCTGGGTGAGCGAACCGGTGGTCACGTCGACGGGCGCGCCCTTGACGCCCGAGCCGCCGATGTCGATGCCGAGCGCGGTCCTGGGGGGCGTGTTCGCGGAAGACGCGTTCACAGGAGATGCGGTCATGGGAGCGGAATGCCCTGGACTGGCGGAAGGTATCCGTCTAGGCGCCGGGCGTTTCCATCAGCTTCCTGGCGGTCTCCCGCATGTTGCGGGCCGTCGTCCGGTACGCCTCCGGATATTTCCGGATTTCGCGGGTGATGCCGCTCGGGCCGTTGAGCTCCGCCTCCCAGGCGTCCGCGGCGGGCCCGCTCCACACGTCCTGCCCGTCCAGCTGGCGTGAGATCCCCTCGACCAGCCCGGCGGCCTTCTCGGCCCATTCGTCGAACTTCGCGGCTTGCGACCGCTTGGCCGCGGCCTCGTCCCGATTGCTCTGGTACTGGATGGGTTCGCTCACGATTTCCGACGATACCGAACCGCCCATACGCCTCTCGCGTATCTCGCGTCACAAGCGCATACCAAGGAGGCACGGATGCAGCACCGCATCATGACGCTCTGCGCTGCGACGATCGCCCTCGGGGCTCTCCTCGCACCCCCCGCCGAGGCGACCACGACGCGGGCCAGGTTCGAGGTGGTCAATCTGGTCTCGGACGTCAAGGGCAAAGCCGCGGTCCACGATCCCAAGGTCGTCAACCCCTGGGGGCTGGCCATGGGCAAGACCCTGTGGGTGGCCAACACGGGCACCGGCACCGCGACGGTCTACTCGGGCCAGGGCAGGAAGGAGGCCACCGAGGTGGCCGTCCCCGGCGGCGCGCCCACCGGCCAGGTCGCCAACACCTCCGGCGAGGGCTTCACCGTCAAGGGCAAGCCCGCCACGTTCATCTTCGCGAGCCCCAGCGGCGCCATCACCGGGTGGAACGCCGAGGCCGACCCCGCCAACGCCGTCATCGGGGCCTTCACCCGCGGCGCCGACTACAAGGGCCTGGCCATGCTGGAGACCGACGAGGGCAGGTTCCTGCTGGCCGCCGACTTCGCAGGCGGCCGCATCCACGCCTTCGACGACGACTTCCGCCGGGTACGGCTGGCCCGCTGGCAGTTCCGCGACCCGTTCCTCCCGGACAACTACCACCCCTTCAACGTCTCGGTGATCAACGACGCGGTCTGGGTCTCCTACGCCCTGCGCGACCCGAACACCGGCAAGGCCGTGCCCGGCCGGGGCAAGGGGTTCGTCAGCCGCTTCACCGAGGAGGGCCGCCTCACCGGCCGCATCGGGCGCGGCCCGCTCAACGCGCCGTGGGCCGTGACGCTCGCGCCTCGTGACTTCGGCGCCTACTCCGGCGCGCTGCTGATCGGCAACTTCGGCGACGGCACCGTCCACGTGTTCAAGCGCGGCCGGCACCTGGGCCCGCTGCGCCAGGCGAACGGCCAGAAGATCGTCCTGCCCGGCCTGTGGGACCTGGAGCCCGGCACCGCCGAGACGGGCGGCACGAACGCCCTGTGGTTCGCCGCCGGCATCGACGGCGCCAAGCACGGCCTGGTCGGCATGATCCGTCCCGCCGGCTCCGGCCCCGCCGTCCAGCCGACTCCCTCCTCCTCGCCGTCCCAGTCCCAGTCCGGCAACCAGCGGCAGTCCCAGGAACCGCCCGGGGGCTACTGACCCGCCCGTCTCCCTGGGACGGCCCGACCGGCCCCTTTCGGTACGGCGGGCGCGGGCCGTACCGGAAGGACACAACAGCACCGCAGCACAGCCGCGGCCGAAATGGCGGCATGAGATTCACCGGCTGGCTGCGCGAGCAGTGCGCGCAGGACTGGGAGGCGGTGGCCGGGCACCCGTTCGCCGGCCATCCTCAAGGGCGAGGCCGGCATGCGGCGCTACCTGATGCAGGACTTCCAGTCCGTCGACTCCTTCACCGCCCTGCCGGGGGCCGCCGTGGCCTGCGCCGGCTCCTGCGCGGCGAGCTGGACCGGGTCGGACCGGCGCACCGTGACGACGTGCTGGCGGTCTTCCGCCGGGCCGTCGCGCTGGAGCGCCGGTTCTTCGACATGGCCATGGAAGCGTAGGAAATCTCCTACGGTTGACAGGTAGGAATTCTCCTACATATTGTCGGCTCTATGACCATCACTCAGGTGAAAGTGCTGACCGTGCCCGTCTCCGACCAGGACGCCGCCAAGGCCTTCTACGCCGGCACCCTCGGCTTCCAGGTGCTGGCCGACAACAGCGACGGCCCGATGCGGTGGCTCCAGGTGGCGCCCGAGGGCGCGGCGACCAGCATCGTCCTGGCCGCCCTCCCCGGCGCGACCCCCGGCGGCATGCGGGGGCTGATGCTGGAGAGCTCCGACCTCGACGCCGACTGCGCGACGCTGCGCGAGGCGGGCGTGGCCGTCGACGGCCCCGACCGGCTGCCCTGGGGACGGCAGGCCACCTTCGCCGACCCCGACGGCAACGAGATCGTCCTGACCGAGAAGTGGTGATGGACGTCTTCGGCGCGCTGGCCAGCCCGGTCCGCCGCGAGCTCGTCCAGCTGCTGCTGGAGCGGCCGCGGTCGGCCGGCGAGCTGGCCGCCAACTTCTCGATGAGCAGGCCCAGCGTCTCCGAGCACCTCAAGGTGCTCAGGGACGCCGGCCTGGTCAGCGAGCGGCGGTACGGCAGGCGGCGGCTCTATCGGCTGGAGGCCGAGCCGTTCCGCGAGCTGTCGCAGTGGCTGGGGCCGTACGAGCGGTTCTGGCGTGACAAGCTCGCCGGGCTGCGGGCCGTCCTGGAGGAGGACGAGTCATGAGTCACGCGATCGAGGTCGACGAGTTCCTGCCGCACCCGCCGGCCAAGGTGTGGCGGGCGCTCACCGATCCGGATCTGCTGGCCCGCTGGCTGATGCCCAACGACTTCAAGCCGGTCGCCGGGCACCGCTTCACCTTCACCGCCGAGCCCATCCCGGCGGTGGGCTTCGACGGCGTCATCCACTGCGAGGTGCTGGAGATCGAGCAGGAGCGGCGGCTGAGCATCCGGTGGGGCGACGACGCGCTCGACACGGTCGTGACGTGGACGCTCGTGCCCGAGGGCCGGGGCACCCGGCTGTTCCTGGTCCACGATGGCTTCGACCTGGACGATCCGGTGCACGCCTTCGCCTTCAGGAACATGGGCCGCGGCTGGCGCTCGCACGTGTTCCGCTCGCTGGAGCGGGCGCTCACCCGAGCCTGAGAGCGGTGGCCAGGTCGGCGACAGAGGTGAAGTGGACGCCGGTCATGCCGAGCGCCCTGGCCGCCTCGACGTTGGCCGGCGAGTCGTCGACGAACAGGCACCGCTCGGGCGCGGCTCCGGCCTCCTTCGCGGCGATCTCGAAGATCCGGCGGTCGGGCTTGGCCACGCCGACCCTGGCGCTGCTGACCACGGCGTCGGCGAAGTAGGCCAGGCCCAGCCGTTCGAGGTCCTCCTCCAGCTTCGTCGTGGCGTTGGTGACCAGCACGATCGGGACGTGCTCCTGCGCCTTGGCCAGCAGGCTCCTGACCTCCTCGTCGATCCAGGAGGGAACCTCGGCGAACTCCGCCGCGATCCGCCGGGCGCGCTCGTCGCCGCCGAGCGCCTCGGCGATCGCCGCGCGCCACTCCTCCTCGGTGATCCGTCCCAGGATCGCCGGGGTCACGACCTCGGGCGCCAGGGCGACTCCCAGCAGGGTTCCGGAGGCCATGCCGTACCGGCGCTCGATGTCGGCCTGGACCGACAGGTCGTGGTGGCGCAGCACGCCGTCGAAGTCGCACAGGATCGCGTCATAGGGGATCACGGCCCCCCATTGTCCAGGATCGCGCCGGACCGGGCCACTACGATATGCCTGGACATGGACGATCACCAGCTGCCACCGGACCTGCGCCGGCTGTTCGCCGACGGCGGCAAGGGGCGGGCACTCGCTGCCGACCTGCCCCCCGGCGAGGTGATGTGCGCCGACGACGGCCGGCCGGCCTTCTGGATGAGCCACACGCCCGCCACCGGCGCGCTGTGGGCGGCGCTGCGGGCCGAGCACCCGCGCTCCGGGCTGTGGCCGCTGCTGCTGGAGGAGTCGGCCCAGCCCTGGTCGGTGGCCCGCGTCGCGCCCGACGACCCGATGCTGATCGACCACTTCACCGCCGAGGGCTTCATGGCCGAGGTCTGGCAGGAGTGGGTGGCGCAGGCGCCGGAGGAGGCGCTGGGCGAGATCGAGCCGTTCGGCGCGCTGTGCCCGGGGCTGGCCGAGGCCGGCGTGCTCGCCGCCGACCCCGACCTGGTCGCCGAGTGGTACGCCAAGGAGCTCGCCCAGCGCGGCATGCCGATCGGCCTGGCCGCCGGGGCGAGGGGCGCGGACGCCCTGGTGACGCTGGGCTGGCAGGGCCCCCTGCACCACAACGAGTGGATCGTCCCGATGGCGGCCGTGGTGCGCAGCTGGGAGGACAGGTTCGGCGCCCGGGTCGTGTGCCTGGGGTTCAACACGCTCGAGATGAGCGTGGCGGCCCCGCCGACCGACCTGGACCACGCCGTCCACGTGGCCGCCGAGCACTGGGCGTTCTGCCCCGACAACATCCTGCAGGGCAGCGGCGACCTGCGCGGGTACGCCGAGGAGATCGTCGGCCGGCACGCCTGGTCGTTCTGGTGGGACTGACCGTCAGGCCGCGCCGGGACGCTCGACGAGATCGGCCAGGCGGTAGGTTCCGGCGTGCTCGCCGTACACGATGAGGTTGTCCTCGTAGGCGTGGCGCACGCGGTCGAACCGGCCGCCGCAGGTGACGAGCCGGATGGCGGGCCTGGGCGAGGCCCGGAAGACCCTGCGCACCGGGAAGTCCTCCTTGCCCGCCTCCTGCGAGCCGGTCACGCGGTAGACGGCGACGCGGTCGTCGGAGCGGACCACCGCGACCGTGTCGCCGGGCCTGACCTGGCGCAGCCGGGCGAAGACGGCGGGGCCGGCGCGGGTGTCCAGGTGGCCCACGAGGACGGCGGCGCCGGGGTCGCCGGGCGCCGGGCCCTGCCGGTCCCAGCCGACCAGGTTCGCCTCGCCGGCCGGTGGGGCGCCCAGGTGGCCGTCCTCGCCGCCGAGGCCGATCACGGGGGCGTCGACGCCCGCCCGCGGCACGAGCACGCGCACGGGGCGGGCCCACTGCGCCCTCGCCTGCGCCGCGGGGCGCGGCCAGGCTCTCGCCTGCACCACGACCGGCAGGGACAGCCGGGCCGCGCCGTCCGCCTTGCAGGCGACCGCCGCGGCGAGCAGCAGCAGGACGCCCGCCAGGCGGCGCGCCTCAGCCACGCATCCTGGCCGCACGGCGGCGGCCCGCCAGCACGGACACGGCGACCACCGCGGCGCCCGCGGCCACCATGACGGCGACCCCCCACGCCAGCCCGGAGTGGTCCTCGGCGCCCATGGCCAGCCCGCCGCTCCCGGTGTCGGGCCCGAAGCCGTCGACGACCACGAACGATCCCTCCAGCACCTCGGCCTCGTCGTCGCAGCCCACCTCGACCCAGGCGCGTCCCGTGCGGGCGTCCCGGTTCACCTCGGCGGCTCCGGACCAGAAGTCGCCCGTCGGCACCAGCTCCACGTCCTCCTCGAAGACGCTCGACACGGCGAAGACCTGGTCGGCGTCCTCGCATCCGTAGACGACGATCCGCACCGAGTCGCCCGGCTCGGCGCGGTAGGGGTTGACCTTCACGCTGTCCGCGGCCGCGGGCGCGGCGGTGACGGCCAGCAGGACGACCGCCACGGCCAGCGCGTGTCGTAGTGTGCCCATGGCCGCGTTCTACCCCGCACCATCGGCCACACCAGCACCGCCAATGGCAAAGCTTTTCGCTGCTTGTGCCGCTTTCGGGGACCGACGGGCGGGCGGTAGGGTCGGCGTTCATGACTGACGACGTCCGTGTGGGCAACGTCTACGTGGGCAACGCCGACGCCGACGCCCCCGGTGACCGCGGGTGGCTGCTGGGGCACTTCAAACCCCCGGACGACGTACGGCACAGCCGCGACGTCGAGGTGAAGTGGGGCCGCCACCCGGCGGGAGAACGGCGGGCGCGATGGGTCACGGGCGAGACGCGCACCGCGATGCTGATGCTGATCAGCGGGCGGTTCCGCGTCGAGCTGCCGGGACGCAGCGTCCTGCTGGCCCGGCAGGGCGACTACGTCGTCTGGGGCGAGGGCGTCGACCACTCCTGGCACTCGGAGGAGGACTCCCTCGTGCTGACCGTCCGCTGGCCCTCGGTGCCCGGCTACGCCGTACGGTGACCCCAGAGCCCGTCAGACGCGCACCTCCTGGCGGAGGAACGCCACGTAGGCGACGCCGAACAGCACCGCCGCCAGCGCCACCAGGCCCGTGATCTGCGGCCAGACCAGCAGCAGGCTCTCGTCCAGCGGCAGGCGGCCGGGCACGGCGCGGAAGGCCTGCTCGGGCAGGATCACCCCGAGCGTGCGCAGTTCCGGCGTGAGGAGCGCGGCCGTGACCTCCTCGTACACGATGGCCGGTGAGGCCCGCCCGAACGCCTGCTCCAACCCCGCGTGCTCGACCGTGCCGGGCTCGGCGAACACCCCGGCGAGGATCTGCGCCAGCAACGCGGCCAGCAGCGAGAACACCAGCCACGTCCCGATCGCGGTCAGCGCCGCGGTCGCCGCGCGCTGCAGCACGATGGACAGCATGAGCGCGAACGCCAGCCAGCAGCCGATGTAGACGATCGAGACGACGAGGTAGACCAGCAGCCGCCCCACGTCCTCGGCGCGCGGCACGATGCCGAGCCGGACGATGCCGATCGCGGCCACCAGCGCCATCAGCGCCGCCAGCAGGACGCCGATGACCGCCAGCCCCGCCACGAACTTGCCGTTGACGACGTCGTCGCGGTGGATGGGCTGGGCCAGCAGCCGCGGCAGGGTGCGCTGGGCGCGTTCGGAGCTGACGGCGTCGAAGCCGAAGGCGATGCCCAGCAGCGGGCCGATGAGCGCGACGAAGTTGACGAAGGCGAACGGGGTGTTCTCGATCGCCACGGTGAACAGCTTGAGGAACAGGGCGGGGTCGTCGCCGGCCTGGGCGGCGACGTCCCTGATGCGGCCGCCGGCCGCGTAGACGGCGGCGATCCCGCTGAGGGACAGCAGCGCGGCGACGACGGCCAGGCGCGCCGAGTGCAGGTGGTCGGCGATCTCCTTGCGCGCGACCACCCACCAGCCCTTACTCGGTCCGTTCATGGTGGAAGTACCTGTGGTAGATCTCGTCCAGGTGGCTGCTGCGCTGCCGCAGGTGCAGCAGCGTGTGGCCGGCGCCGGTGAGGGCGCCGGCGATCCGGGCGCGGGACTGGCCGCCGCAGACGGCCAGCAGGAGGTCGCCCTCCCTGGACACCTCCTGGACGCCGTCCACCTCGGCCAGGCGGCGGGCGGCGGCGTCGGGGTCGCCGGCGACGCCCACCTCGACGACGACGCGGCCCTCGGACAGGCGGTCGGCCAGCTCGGCGACCGAGCCGACGGCCACCAGGCGGCCCTTGACGAAGATGCCGACCCGGTCGCAGACCTCCTGCACCTGGTAGAGGAGGTGGGAGGACAGCAGCACGGTCATCCGGTGCTCCTCGCGCAGGGTGCGGATGAGCGAGAGGACCTGCCGGACGCCCTCGGGGTCGATGGCGATGGTCGGCTCGTCCAGGATCATCACCGAGGGGTTCTTGACCAGCGCGTCGGCGATGCCGAGGCGTTGCAGCATGCCGCGGGAGAAGGTGCCGGCCCTGGCGTCGGCGGCGTGGCCGAGGCCGACCTGCTCCAGCACCTCGGTGATGCGGTCCTCGACGTCGCGCAGGCCGTTCAGCCGGGCCGTGTAGCGGAGGTTCTGCCGCGCGGTGAGGCCGGGGTAGAAGCCGACACTGTCGGGCACGTAGCCGACCTGCCGCTTGACCTTGACGGCCTCGCGGGTGGGGTCGAGGCCGAGCACCCGCACGGTGCCCGAGGTGGGTTCGGCGAGGCCGAGGAGCGTGAGGATGGTGGTGGTCTTCCCCGCCCCGTTGGGCCCGAGCAGGCCGAAGACCTCGCCCCGCCGTACCTCCAGGTCCAGCTCGCGCACGGCGGTGACCGGGCCGTACCGCTTGGTCAGCCGGTGGATGGAGATGACGGGGGCGTCCGTGTCGACCATGTCGGCTCCATGTCAGCGGCGTCCGAAGGTGCGGAAGACGTACCAGAGCCCGCCGGCCACGGCCAGGATGACCAGCAGCCCGAACAGTCCCCACCAGCGTGAGGTCTCGACGGTGAAACGGATGTCGGCCGAGGAGCGCGTGCCGTCCTTGTCGGCGGTGAGGGTGACCATGTAGTCGCCGGTCACGGCGTCGTCGGAGGGGGTGACGAGCGCGGTGACGCGGGCGGTCTGCCGGGGCGCGACGTCGACGGTCTCGGGCTCGAACTTCACCTCCCAGCCGCTGGGCGGCGAGGCCGACAGCGTCACGCCGGTCAGGGGCGCCGAGCCCTTGTTGGTGAGGACGAGGGACACGCGGGTCTGCTGCCCGGTGGAGCCGGAGGCGTTGAGCCGGTCGTCGGGGGTGCCGAGCTCCATCTCGACCGTGCCGGTCACCTCGGCGGTCAGCTCGATGGCCGCCTGGCGTCCGCCGCCGGTGACGCCGAGCTGGATGGGGTAGCCGCCGGCGGTGACGCCGTCCGGCGGGTCGGCGGTGACGGTGAGGGCGGCCGTGCTGCCGCCGTCGACCTTGACGGTGGTGGCGCGGGCCTGGCTGGCCGGGTTGGCCGAGACGTTCCAGCCCGAGGGGCCGCGGACGGCCAGGGCGAAGGTGATGGCCTTGGGGGCGCCGTTGCGGAGCGTGACGTTGTAGCTGAAGGTGTCGCCCGGCTTGCCGGTGAGCTTGCCGAACTCGGCTTCCAGGCGCACGCCGGCCTCCTCGCCGCCGCGCACCGCCATCGTGATCGGCAGCCGGGCGCGCTCGCCGCCGCGTCCGCGGGCGGTGACGGTGACCTCGTGGGTGCCCTTGGCCTCGGCCGGGACGGTGACGTCCAGCGTCACCTCGGCGCTGCCCGCGTGCACGCTGGAGACCACGAAACCGCCGCCGCGCAGGCTGTGCTTCCAGCCCTTGGGCGCGTCCACGTCGAGGTCGGCCCGGCCGGGCGGCGATCCCTTGACCTCGACGTCCAGTGACACCGTCTCGCCCGGCTCCACCTCGATCGAGGGATAGGGCGTGGACAACGTGAGCGTTTGCGCGTGCGCCGCGGGGGCGAGGACGGTCACGCCCAGCAGGGCCGCCAGAGCGCACGGCAGGAGGCGAAGCAGCGACATCGTGACCAGCCGTCCGTTCGGTCGGAGTCTCCCTGTTGATGGGAGAACCAACTCTGTCTCTTTAGTTTGAGAGAACTTATAATCCTGGATGCAGCTTTACGCAAGGTGCATGTGGAGCTTTGAGAGGAGATGATCATGCCCGGACGGTCTCGGCTGCACGTCGCGATGGTGGCGCCCCCGTGGTTCGAGGTGCCGCCACGCGCGTACGGAGGCATCGAGGCTGTGCTCAACGACCTCGTCCGCGCCCTCGTACGGCGAGGCCACCAGGTCACCCTCATCGGCGCCGGCCGTTCGGGCACGCCCGCCGACTTCGTCGCCACCTACGAGGAGCCGCCCTCCTCGCGGCTGGGTGAGCCGATGCCCGAGGTCGTCCACGCCGCGTCCGTGGCGAAGATCCTCAACGAGCTCGACGCCGACGTGGTGCACGACCACTCGCTGGCCGGTCCTCTCCTGGCCGTGAACCGCGCCACGCCGACGGTGGTCACGATGCACGGCCCGGCCGAGGGCGAGCTGGCCGAGTACTACCGCCTGCTGGGCCGTTCGATCAGCCTGGTGTCGATCTCCGACGCCCAGCAGCTGCGCGCCCCCGGCCTCAACTGGGTGGGCACCGTCCACAACGCCGTCGACGTGTCCACCTTCCCCTTCCGCGAGGACAAGGACGACTACACGCTGTTCCTGGGCCGGTTCAGCCCCGACAAGGGCGCCCACCTGGCCATCGACGCCGCCCGCGCGGCGGGCCGGCGGATCGTCCTGGCCGGCAAGATCAACGAGCCGGCCGAGCACGAGTACTTCGACACGTTCATCCGCCCGCGCCTGGGCGCGGACGCCGAGTACGTCGGCGAGGCCGACAGCACGTTCAAGCGCGAGCTGCTGGCCGGCGCGCGCTGCCTGCTCTTCCCGATCCAGTGGGAGGAGCCCTTCGGCATGGTCATGATCGAGGCGATGGCCTGCGGCACGCCGGTGGTCGCGCTGCGCAGGGGCTCGGTGCCCGAGGTGGTCGACGACGGGGTGACGGGCATCGTCTGCACCCGGGCCGAGGAGCTGCCCGCCGCGGTCGAGGCCGCCGGGGCGCTGCGCCCGGCCGCCTGCCGTACCCACGTGGAGCTGCGCTTCGACGCGACGAGCATGGCCGAGGGGTACGAGAAGGTCTACGAGCAGGTGGTCAACGAGAGCCTGGTCGCCTCCCTGGCCGCCTGACGGCCCTGTCCAGCCGGTGGCCCGGGCGCGTCCCGGCCACCGGCTGCCCGCGCGTCCGGTCACGGCGCCTTTCCGGTACGGCATCGCCCCACCTTCACCGTCGCCTCACCTTCACCAAAGGCTGACCGCCGCTTCGTTGAGGGGCCGCCCGCCGCGGGCCTACGCTCCCCTTGAGGGGATTGCGGCCGGAGGAGGCCCGAGTGGACAGGATCGAGCGCGAGATCGCCATCGCGGCCCCGGTGGAGCGGGTCTGGGATCTGATCGCCAGTCCGGCGTCGCTCGCCCGCTGGTTCCCCGGCGCGGCCATGGAGCTCAGGGAGGGCGCGCCCGCCCGGTTCGACCTGGGGGCCGAGGACATCATCAACGGCGTCGTCGAGCGCGTCGATCCGCCGCGCCTGCTGTCGTGGCGGTGGTGCCTGGCGCCCGGGCACTCGGTGCAGGACGACCGCACCACGCTGGTGACGCTCACGCTGACCGGGGAGGGCGGCCGGACGCGGGTGCGGGTGGTCGAGACGGGTTTCGACGTCCCGCCGTGGAGCGCCGAGAACTGGGACCACGCGCTGGCCATGCTGACCGCCCTCGCGAGGGAGATGCAGGAGGCCGGAGAGCGTTAGAGCGCCATCCGGCCGGGTACGACACCCCTGCGCGGCCTTCACTGCGTCCACCTTGGACTGAGGGAATCCCCTCCGCTGGATCCCCGCCACAGGTGGAATCACCTTCGGAAGGCCGCGCCGAATCTTTTCCGCGTCGGTTCTTTTCCGCGTCGGTTTCTGTGCCGGCCTTTCCGGGCCGGTCAGCCGAAGGGCGGCGGGCCTCCCCCGGCGAGCTCGATCGTGACGGGACGCCCGAACGCCACGTGCGCGACCACGACCCGGCCCGCGCGCCCGTCGGGCAGGCGCAGCACGGCGTTCCCGACGTCGTCCGAGGGATCGAGGCCGGCTGGGTCGTCGGTCACGGCCCGGCCGCGCCAGCGGCTCGGCGCCCCCGGCTCCTCCTCCAGGTCGACCTCCACGGCAATCTCCACGCCGGCCCCGGTCACCAGGGTGGCCGGCCCGCTGTAGCGGCTCATCGCGGGCCTCCTCCAGGCGGATACTCCTCCATGGTCGCGCGGCCTTCGCCCCACCGAAAGACGTTGCGCCGGGCCGTCACGAGCGGTGAGGAGCCGGGTCACGCCGGCTCGCGAGCGCCGAGCAGCCGGTCGACGGCCCGGCGGGCGCGGCGCGGCGCCTCCGGGTCGCGGTGCAGGCGCAGGCGCTGGTTGAGCGCCAGCATGACGCCGAGCAGGTCGAAAGCCAGCTGCTCGGGGTCCGCGCCCGCCGGCAGGTCGCCGGAGCGGGCCGCCCGCTCGCCCTGGCTCCGCAGCTCCGCCAGCCAGGCGTCCTGCTGCGCCAGCACGGCCTCGCGCACCGGGCCGTCCCGGTCGTCGAACTCCACCGCGGCCGCCGTGAGCAGGCAGCCGCCGGGGAACGCCGCACGCTCCAGGTAGGAGATCCACGCCTCGCACTGGGCGCGCAGCCGGGGCAGCCCGGGAGCGTTCCCGGACGCGGGCGCGACGACCTCGCGCCGGAACACCTCCGCCGCCGCCTCGACGACCGCCAGCTGGAGCCCTTGCTTGCTGCCGAAGTGGCCGAGCAGCCCCGACTTGCTCAGCCCGAGGTCGTCGGCCAGGCGGCCGATGGTGAGCCCTTCCAGGCCCTCGACGGAGGCGACGGCCATCGCGCGTGCGACGATGGCCGCCCGCGTGTTCCGCGCCTGCGCCGCTGATCGGCGTGGACTCACGTCCCGAGTTTAGCGACCGATCGTTCGGACGCTATAGTCCTCGGCGCAAGGGAGGCGATATGTCCGGATCGCGAGTGGTTTCGGTGGGCCACTACCAGCCCGAGCGAGTGCCCACCAACGCCGACCTGGCCATCCGCGGCGGCGACGCTTCGCCGGGCCACGCCGCACGCATCGAGGGCGGCTGGGAGCCGCGGTTCCGGCAGGAGGGGCGGACCGTCTTCCGCTGGGCCACCGCGAGCCGGACTGGGCGGCCCAAGTGATCACCTGTCCCTGATCGTGGAGGATGTCGAGTTGAGAAGTCTGTTCGTGAGCGCCGGCGTGGTGATGGCCATGGTGACGGCGTCGTCGGGATGCGGGCTGCTGCCGGGGCAGGGCGCGTCGCCGCCCGCCGCCGAGTCGCCGCAGGACGCAGAGCCGAAGAAGGACACCGAACCGAAGAAGGACGCCGAGCAGCAGGACTCCGACGGCAGGGCGGTCACGACGGACCCGGCCACCGTGCTGGCGAAGGCCACCTACGACTCGCCGTTCCAGGAGCAGGGGAAGGTCGACGTCGCCGTGCACAGCCTCACCCGCCGCGGCAAGCTCGTCGACCTGGTCTTCTCCCTCACGCCACGGCTGCCCTCCGGCGTGGAGCCGAAGGAGAGGAAGGTCAGCCCGTACGACATCGTGGGCGACAAGAGCTTCGAGGTGACGCTGATCGACACGGTCAACCTCAAGCGGCACATGGTGGTCAAGGACTCGGCGGGCAAGGAGCTCAAGCCGGACGACGTGTGGACGAACATCCTGGTCGGCCAGCAGCTCGTCATGACCTACACGTTCGCGGCCCCGCCGGAGAACGTGACGTCGATGGACGTGCACGTCTCCGACTGGGCGCCCTTCCGCGATGTCCCGGTGAGCTCGTGATCGGCCACGTCCTGCTCGCGCTGGCGCTGCTGGACCCCGCCCCCGTGCCCGACTCCGCGCTCCAGGAGTCGATCAGGCCGCTGGCGATGGAGGAGTCGGTCCGCGGCCTGGAGCTGCCGGTGCAGTCGCTGCGCTCGCAGGTCTCGCAGAACGGGCGGACCCGGGTGACGATCTCCTCCGACGTGCTGTTCGCCTTCGGCAAGGCCGAGCTGACCGAGGCCGCCAAGCGCGAGATCGCCGCGCTGGCGCCCGCCCTGCGGGGGACGGTCCGGGTCGAGGGGCACACCGACGCGCTCGGCACGCCCGCCTACAACCTGCGCCTGTCGCGCCTGCGCGCGCTGCGGGTCAAGCAGGAGCTGGACCGGCTGACCGGCGGCGGCGTCAGGATCGTCGCCGTGGGGTACGGCGAAGCCCGGCCCATCGCGCCCAACACCCGCGACGGCAAGGACTACCCGGCGGGCAGGGCCAGGAACCGGCGCGTGGTGATCGTCTACCAAGGGTGACGCGCGCCGATGAGTTTCCCGGCCCCGGCGAGTCCGTCCCGGTAGGACGGACATCTCACAGGAGGCCGGCATGTCCGAGGACGACAAGCAGATCCGCACCCTGATCGAGGACTGGGCGGCGGCGGTGCGCCGGGGCGACCTCGAGGGGGTCCTGGCGCACCACGCCGCCGACATCGTCATGTTCGACGTGCCGCCGCCGCATGAGGGCGTGCGGGGCATCGAGGCCTATCGCGCGACGTGGCCGCCGTTCTTCGAGTGGCTGCGGCAGGGGGCGCGGTTCGAGATCGTGTCCCTCGACGTGACCGCCGGGGACACGGTGGCCTACGCCTACGCCCTGCTGCGGTGCGGCACTCCGGAGGAGCTCGCCGAGCGGCCGGACAGCCGCCTGCGGCTGACGCTCGGGCTGCGCAAGGAGCGGGACCGGTGGGTGGTGGCGCACGAGCACCACTCGTTCGCGGCCACCTCCTAGACGCCGGCTCCGAGACGCCGGCTCCGAGACGCCACCGCCTTCCCGGCCGCTTTACGATCAGGGCGTGATCGAGGCGATCCTGCCCCCCTTCGTCGTGTCCGCCGACACCTTCGACGACGTGGATCCCGGCGAGCGGATCCTCTTCCCCGAGGAGGAGGCCGTGATCGGCAAGGCCGTCGACAAGCGGCGCAGGGAGTTCGTCACCGGACGCGCCTGCGCCCGGCGAGCCCTTGAGCTGCTGGGCAGGCCGCCCGCGCCGGTGCTTCCCGGGCCGCGCGGCGAGCCGCGCTGGCCCGCCGGCGTCGTCGGCAGCATCACGCACTGCGCGGGGTACCGCGGCGCGGTGCTGGGCGAGTCCGCGCGGACCGCCGCCGTGGGCATCGACGCCGAGCCCGACGAGCCCCTGCCCAGAGGCGTCCTGGAGGCCGTCTCCCTGCCCGAGGAGCGGGCCCAGATCGCCCGGCTGCTGGCCGAGCGGCCGCAGGTGCGCTGGGACCGGCTGGTGTTCTGCGCCAAGGAGGCCGTCTACAAGGCGTGGTTCCCGCTCACGGGCCGCCGGCTGGGCTTCGAGGACGCGCACGTCACCGTCGACCCGGCGGGGCGGTTCTCCGCCCGCCTGCTGGTCGGCGGGCCGGCGGTGAACGGCCGCGAGCTTCGCGGCTTCTCCGGCCGCTGGCTGGGCGAGCGGGGCCTGCTCCTCACCGCCATCGTGGTCCCGCGCCTCGACTGACGGCCGCGCCGGTCACCGGCGCACGACGTCCCCCACCTCGACCCGTCCGCCCCGCAGTACCTGCGCATACACCCCGGCACACGGTTCGGGGTCGCGGCCGGGCATGGCGGGGACGCGGTTGTGGGCGGCGAGCACCCGCAGGGCGGACGGGTCCCGCGGCAGGCCGCCGTGCGCGAGCGTCGGCACCGCGCAGCGCGGCGTCGAGGCGACCACCCGCAGCGTGAGCCCGTCCCCGACGCGCAGCTCCCGGCCGACCCACTCGTGCTCCACGAAGCCCTCACCGTCCGTGTCGACCACGAGGTTCGGGCGGTACCGCTCGGCCTCGGCGGCCCCGCGCGGGCTCAGGGCGGCCACCCGGCGCAGCGTCGAGGTGGTCACCAGGTGGATCGGCGCGAAGTCGAAGAACGTGCCCGCGGGAGACGCCGAGCCGACCTGGACGACGGCGGCCGGCACGTCGGCGTCCAGGCCCTCGCGCAGCACCCGGTCGGGCTGGGCGCGGTCCAGGGTGGCCCGCGGCGGCGGCGTGCCGGTCAGTGTGACGGCCCGTCCCAGGATGGCCGACAGCGCCTCGTCGACGTCGGCGTCCGTGCTCCACAGCGTCTTGCCGTCCGGCCCGGTGATTCGCGTGGCGTCTTCGGTGAGCGATGCGGCGCAGGTCAGCAGGGCCCGCCACAGCCGCGGATTCTTGGCACTGGCGATCTTGCCCGTCTCCCGGTCCAGGACGGCAAGACGCCGGTCGCCGGCCAGGCCGCGCTCGGTGACCTCGGCGGCGGCCAGCCGTTCGCCGAGCATGGACTTGACCGGGTAGCGGCACAGTGCCGCGACCGTTCCCACCACGTTGTCCATGCGCGCCCGTCCCTGCCTCGAGTCCTGATCCGCTGTAACCGCATTCTTCCGGATTGCGGGGAACGTCTCCGCGGCGTGGCCGCCGCCCATGCCTGAAGCCGCTCCTGACGGGTAGCCCGCAGGGGATCCCGTGGTGGGAGATCCTCGTCAGGAAGGGCCGACGACCATGCCTTCGTCCAACAGGCGATCCCCGGACGGCAGGCTCGCCGATCGCCGGCGGCCTCCGGAAGGTCCCACCGATCTGGCCAAGCCGTCCTGGATCGGGGTGCTCAAACGCACCGTCAAGGAGTTCCAAGACGACAAGCTGACCGACTGGGCCGCCGCGCTCACCTACTACGGCGTGCTGTCCCTGTTCCCCGCCTTACTGGCCGCGATCTCGCTGCTGGGCTTCTTCGGCCCGGTCGCCACCCAGCCGCTGCTGGACAACGTCGGCGCGCTGGCCCCCGGACCGGCCCGCAGCATCCTCAGCCAGGTCCTGCAGGGCTTGCAGGGCCAGCCACGCGCCGCGAGCATCGCCACCGTCATCGGCCTGGCGGTCGCCATCTGGTCGGCCTCCGGCTACGTGGGCGCCTTCATCCGCGCGGGCAACATCGTCTACGAGATGGAGGAAGGCCGGCCCATCTGGAAGACGCTGCCGCTGCGCGTCGCCATCACCACCGTCCTGGTGATCCTGATGGCCGCCGGCACGGTGGCCGTGGTGTTCACCGGGCAGCTGGCCGACCAGGCCGGCCGCGTGCTGGGCATCGGCCAGGTCGCGCTGACCGTCTGGGGCATCGCCAAGTGGCCCGCCCTGGTGGTCATCGTGACGCTCATCCTGGCGCTGCTGTACTGGGCCGCGCCCAACGTCAGGCAGCCGGGCTTCCGCTGGGTCACGCCCGGCAGCATGCTGGCGGTGGCGCTGTGGGTGCTGGCCTCGGCGGCGTTCGGGTTCTACGTGGCCAACTTCGGCTCCTACAGCAAGACCTACGCCGCCATGGCCGGCGTCATCGTGTTCCTGGTCTGGCTGTGGATCACCAACATCGCCGTGCTGCTCGGCGTGGAGTTCGACGCCGAGCTCGCCCGAGGCCGGGCCATCGAGGCCGGTCACCCGCCGGAGCGGGAGCCGTACGTGGAACCGCGCGACACCCGGAAGATGGAGTCGTGATGGCCCGCCGACCCGCCGAGCAGACCCTGGAGGAGTGGCTGCGGGCCCGCAGCGCGCTCGCGCACGCCATCATCGACCAGCTGGAGACCCGAAGCGGCGAAAACCCGCACGACCGTCCCGCCGGCCGCCCGTCAGACGGGCTCGACGGGCGGCGCTCCCAGGGCGCCGCGGGCGTCGGCGACGGTCGGGTAGAAGGCGAAGACCCGGCTTAGGCCGGTGACCTGGAACAGCCGCTCGCACCGGCCGCGCACGCCCGCCATCACCAGGGCGCCTCCGGACTGCTGGACGCCGTTCCACACCTTGATCAGCGCGCTGAGACCGGCGGAGTCGCAGAAGTCCAGGCCGGCCAGATCCAGCACGATCCGGGGAGGGACGGGCTCGCCGGGCACCAGCGCCAGCTCGGCGGCGAACACGTCGATGGTCGTCCAGTCCAGCTCGCCGAACAACGTCACCACCGTCGCGGACGCCTCGGGCCAGGCCTGGACGCAGACCCGGAGGGAGGATGGGGCGGGGCGTGACGGAGGTGTGGGATCCACGCTGGGCCTTCCTGCTGTCGCCTGCCGTGACATCCTCGGGATGTCGGTGCACGGAAGGCGGTTGTCCGTCCCAGCCGTCCCGCGTTGTGATCATCCCGCCCGCGACTTGCCGAGCTTCCGGTTTCCACTGTGCCACAACTTCCCCGGTTTGGAGGAGCGTACGGCCCGCGACGCGCTGCCGGACCGGTGAGCGCTTAGCTCCGCATTACGCGCTCCGGCCTAGGGTGACGCCCGCGGGATGTTTCGGGAGTGTCCATGTCAGAACGAAAGGTGAAGCTCAGGCGTGCCGCTCAGCGGCGCGAGGAAGCCCTGCGGCGCGAGCGGCGCGGGCGCGCGGTCCGGAGAGTCCTGTACGGCACGGCCGCGGCCATGACACTGACGGCCGTCGGGGCCTGGGTGCTGGTGCTCGCCGCCTCCGACGGCGGCACGTCGACGACGACCGCGCCCACCCCCACGGCCACCGCCTCTCCGACGAGGGCGCCCTAGCCGGGTTCCGCTCCGGGGGATCCCCGCACGTCGATCGGCCCGGCGGGTCGCCGATCTCGAGGAGCTCGAAGTCTCGAGGGTGGGCCCGCGCAGGCGCCTGCCCCGGCTCGCTCGCGGACGACACCGGGGCAGGTCGGATGTCACAGGTCGGATGTCACAGCTCGGATCTCACACCGTCAGTGGCGCCCGAAGACCTGGGTCCAGTAGGAGCCTCGCGCGTCGTAGCCCACCCCGATGTGGGTCAGGGCGCAGTTCTTGATGTTGGCCGCGTGGCCGGGACTTTCCAGCCAGGTCTTGACGACCTCGGCGGGACTGCTCTGACCCCTCGCGATGTTCTCGGCCCAGGCGGAGACCGGAGCGTATCCCGCGGCCGCGATCCGCTGGGCCGGGGTGCGGCCGTCGGCCGACGTGTGGCTGAAGTATCCCTTGCCCGCCATGTCGGTGGAGTGCCCCTGCGCGGCGGCCCGCAGCCGCGAGTCCTGGGCCAGCCGTGCGCACCCCGCCGCTTCGCGGGCCTGGTTCGTCAGCTTGATGACCTCGGCGGCGAAGGCGGCCTCGCTCCCCCCGGACGTCTGCGGGGACGCCCGGTAGATCACATGCGACCCATCGCATCCCGTGACGCCTTTGGTCGCCTCGTTGTAGGAGCAGACCTGGACGCGGACCGTGCCCACGTCCTTCGCCCCGATCTGGTAGCTCTTCGTGGCGTGATCGCCGCAGAGGTACTGGCTGCGGTATCCGCGCCTGTTCCCGTTGGCGTCGCTCCACTGGATTTTCACGTATGCGCACTGTCCGCCTTGCTCCGAGGAGCGGGTGTCCATGTCCCGCAGGGTGACCCGGATGGCGGCGTAAGTGCCGCCGCCCTCGTGCGTGATGACGCGGATCATGCCTCTGGCCATGGCCATCTTGTTCGCGGCGTAGTACGGCCCCCAATACCTGACATCGCTCGTCGTCGCCGCGGCCGGTTGGGCGGTCGTGGCGCCGCCCGTCGTGGCGCTGGCGGTCGTGGCGCTGGCGGTCGTGGCGCTGGCGGTCGTGGCGCTGGCGGTCGTGGCGGTCAGTGAAAGGGCCGCCGCTCCCGTGACAGCGGCCGTGAGCAGGCCTGTGGCCGGCTTCTTCATGGTTCTCCCGAGAGATCGTTCTTCCCGAAGCCGCGTGACTCTCCGGCCCCCTACCGGCACGCTGCATGGCTTCGAGCCGGCATTGGATCGGCAGGCGCTTACAGCACTCCTACAAAATGCCAACAAAACACGCAAAACGGCATATATAGCGGGAAATGTCCACCTGTAGGGAGCCCGCGCCAGGGTAGGAGCACTCCATGCAGGCTCCTCCTTCACCTCGGGTCGCCTGGCCGATCATGTGCCACGACTGGTCGGCCATGACCTTCATCCACTGGCGGCTGCCGGTGCCGGACGTCCAGGCGTTCGTGCCCGGCGAGCTGACGGTGGAGACCTTCGACGGCGCGGCCTGGGTCGGCCTGACGCCGTTCCACATGCGCAACGTGCGCGTCCCCGGGCTGCCCGCGCTGCCGTGGGTGTCGTCCTTCCCCGAGACGAACCTGCGCACCTACGCGCGCGATTCGCGGGGACGCAGCGGCATCTGGTTCTTCTCGCTGGACGCCGGTCTGCTGCCCGCCGCGCTGAGCGGCCGGGCCGGGTACTGGCTGCCGTACCACTGGTCCTCGATGTCGGTCCAGGCCGCCGACGGCCGCTTGACCTACCGGTCGCGCCGCCGCTGGCCCGGCAGCCCCGGCGCCCGCTGCGACGCCCGGGTGGAGGTCGGGGAGCCCCTCAAGGGCGAGGAGCAGGATGAGCTGACGCACTTCCTCACCGCGAGGTACCGGCTGTTCTCCCTCGTGGCGGGGCGGCTGGCCGCCGCCGACGTGGAGCATCCGCCCTGGCCGCTGCACCGCGCGCGGCTGCTCGACCTGGACCAGGACCTGACACGGGCGGCCGGCCTGCCCGACCTCGGCGAGCCGGCGAGCGTGCTGGCCTCCCCCGGCGTAGGGGTCCGGGTGGGCGTGTGGACCTGGCTGCGGGGGTGACCTCGCTCGCTAGGGGACCGGGACCTCCCGGTCGGCGGCGCCCGCCGGCTCCGGAGCGGGCCCCTCGCGCTGGAGCGGCGCGTGCACGGGCAGCAGCCTGTCCTCCAGGACCTGCATGAGCATCAGCCAGAGGAAGACCACCACAGGGGTGGCCAGTGCCACGACCAGCATGGATCTTCTCCTCCGTGGCGGTGAGGACAGCCCTCGGGCATCCACGGGATGAGATGATCAGTGGCCGTCCTCGTTGGGTGGACTCCCTGGCCTCTACCGCCTGCCATCCGGGCTAAACCGGATGACGAGGGACGGAGTTCCACACCCGGGAAGCCAACGATCGACCCCCTATGGGTTGCTTTGAGAATAAGATACTGTTAAGAACCTTTGAGGTAGAATTATCCGGTTTGGAAGGACCCCGGATCGTGGTTGTCTCCATCCTGCTGCTCGACATCTTGATCGCTCTCATCGGCATATGGGCGATCATGAGGCTCACCCGCTCACGCCGGTCCACGCTGGACGGCGACCGGTGACCGCCACGCGCATCGGTGACGCCGTCAGCATTCGATGACGTTGACCGCCAGCCCGCCGCGGGAGGTC